>NZ_SMDS01000009.1 GCF_013753875.1 Candidatus Pantoea persica | reverse complement strand
AACGATCAAAACGGTTAACAGCATGTTAGACAAAATTTTCAGAATTGCTACAAGACAAAGTCCCCTCGCGCTCTGGCAGGCACATTATGTCCAGCAGCGCCTGATGGCCGCGCATCCGGACCTGCGCGTCGAACTAGTGCCGATGGTCACTAAGGGTGACATTATCCTCGATACGCCGCTGGCGAAAGTGGGCGGCAAAGGGCTGTTTGTCAAAGAGCTTGAGCTGGCGATGCTGGAAAATCGCGCTGATCTCGCTGTCCACTCTATGAAAGATGTGCCGGTCGCGTTTCCCGAAGGATTAGGGCTGGTCACCATCTGCGAGCGCGAAGATCCGCGCGACGCCTTTGTGTCGAACCGCTACGGCTCGCTCGATGAACTGCCGAAGGGCGCGATAGTTGGCACCTCCAGCCTGCGTCGCCAGAGCCAGATCAGCGAGCGTCGATCGGATCTGGTGATTCGCTCGCTGCGCGGCAACGTCGGCACCCGCCTGTCGAAACTCGACGCCGGCGAATATGACGCCATTATTCTGGCGACGGCCGGCCTGAAGCGCCTGGAGCTGGAGTCGCGCATCCGCCAGCCGCTGCCGGCGGAAATCTCGCTGCCCGCCGTCGGCCAGGGCGCGGTCGGCATTGAGTGCCGTCTCGACGACAGCGTGCTTATCGACCTGCTCAGCGCGCTGAACCACGAAGAGACTGCTGTCTGCGTCAGGGCCGAGCGCGCCATGAACACCCGCTTGGAAGGCGGATGCCAGGTGCCGATCGGCAGCTTCGCCCTGCTGGAGGGCGACAAGCTCTGGCTGCACGGGCTGGTGGGCGCGCCGGACGGCAGCATGATGGTACGCGGCGAGCGTCGAGGCCCGCGGGCGGACGCGGAAGCGATGGGCATCTCCCTTGCGGAAGAACTGCTCAGCAAGGGCGCGCGCGATATTCTGCGCGACGTCTACCTGGGACAGCCGCCTGCATGACCATCCTGGTCATGCGTCCGGAACCCGCAGCCAGCGCGCTGGTGACCCGCCTGCGCGCGCTTGGCCGCACGGCGTGGAGCCTGCCGCTGATTGAGTTTGCGCCGGGTGATGACCTTGCTCGTCTGCCGCAGCAGCTTGCCACACTGCGCAAGGGCGATTTGGTTTTCCTGCTTTCCCAACAGGTTATCCATTATGCGCAGCCTGCGCTGGCGCGTCACAACGCGGCGTGGCCCGCCGAGGTAGACTATTATGCAATTGGTCGCAGCACTGCGCTGGCGTTTCACACCGCCAGCGGCCGCCATATCGACTACCCGCGGGCGCATGAAACCAGCGAAGAGCTGATCCGCCTGACCGCCCTGCAGCGAGTCTCGGGTAAGAAGGCGCTGATTTTGCGAGGCGATCCGGGACGCGAGCTGCTGGCTGATACCCTCACCGCGCGCGGCGCGGAGGTCGCGTTCAGCCAGTGCTATCAGTGCTGTCAGAAGCACTATGACGGCGCCATTGAAGGTCGGCGCTGGCGCAACCGCAACATTACAACGCTGGTTGTCACCAGCGGTGAAATGTTACAACAGCTGTTTTCTCTGTTCCCCGCGGTGGATCGCGAGGAATGGTTATTGGGCTGTCGACTGATCGTCGTCAGCGAACGTTTGGCTACGCTGGCCAGTGAACTAGGCTGGCAGGATATTCAGGTAGCCGATGGTGCCGATAACGATGCGCTGCTTCGCGCGTTACGCTGAACTTAATCATGGGATGTGCCACAGATGACGGAACAAAAAACGACCTCCGCCACGGTTGAAGAGACAACGCCAGCGGCAGATACGTCGCTTTCTCCTCGCCAGACCTCGCCGCACGGCAAAAAGAGCGGTGGCATGGTGCTGGGCGCAGTGGCGATTGTCGTCGCCCTAGCGATCGGCGCGGGCCTTTACCTTAACGGGAAACATCAGGCTGAACGTCAAATGCAGGCGAATCAGAGCCTGAGCGACAGGCTGAACTCCTTGCAGCAGCAAGCGGGCAGCGATAAACAGCAGCTGAGCAGCACGCAGAGTGCGCTGGACGACGCGCGCGCACAGCAGGCCGCCATGGCGAAAGAGCTGGAGACACTGCGCGACAAGGTCGCCACTATTTCCGGCAATGACGTGAACGCCTGGTTGATGTCGCAGGCCGATTACCTGGTCAAACTGGCGGGCCGCAAGCTTTGGAGCGATCAAGACGCCATCACGACGGCGGCGCTGTTGAAAAGCGCCGATGCCAGCCTGGCAGATATGAACGATCCGAGCGTGATCAGCGTGCGCCGCGCACTGACGCAGGATATCAGCACCCTCGCCGCCATCGACCAGATCGACTATGACGGCATTATCCTCAAGCTGAACCAGCTGTCGAACGGCGTCGACAACCTGCGCTTGGCGGACAATGACAGCGATGACGCGCCGATGGACAGCGACGGCGGCGAACTCACCTCGTCACTGCGCGAATGGCGCCAGAACCTAGTGAAAAGCTGGCACAACTTTATGGATGACTTTATTACCATCCGTCGTCGGGACAATACGGCGCAGCCGCTGTTAGCACCGAATCAGGATGTCTATCTGCGCGAAAACATCCGTTCGCGCCTGCTGATTGCCGCTCAGGCGGTGCCGCGCCATCAGAACGAAATCTATAAGCAGTCTATCGATACCGTTTTCAGCTGGGTGCGCGCCTGGTACGACACAAACGATCTCGCCACCAAAGCCTTCCTAGCGCAGCTGGATGAGTTGAGTCAGCAGAGCATCAATATGAATCTGCCCGACAGTCTGGAAAGCCAGCCGCTGCTAGATAAGCTGATGCAGACGCGCGTACGGAACCTGATTGCGCAGCCTTCCGTTGCCGCTGACCAGCAAGGAGGCTGAGCCCATGCTTAAGGTATTTATCCTCTTTGTTCTGCTGATCGCCGGCATCGTGGTCGGACCAATGATCGCCGGGCATCAGGGCTACGTGCTGATCCAGACGGATAACTGGAATATCGAAACCAGCGTCACCGGGCTGGCGATTATCCTGATTGTCAGCCTGCTAATTATTCTCGGCGTCGAGTGGCTTCTGCGTCGTCTGTTCCGTACAGGCGCCCGCACGCGCGGCTGGTTTACCGGACGTAAGCGCCGCCGCGCACAGCGCCATACCCAGACCGCGCTGATGAAGCTGGCGGAAGGCGATCACCGTCAGGTGGAAAAACTGCTGTCGAAAGACGCCGACCACGCTGAAGTGCCGGTAGCCAACTATCTGCTGGCGGCCGAGGCGGCCCAGCAGCGCGGCGACGAAATCCGTGCGAATCAGCACCTTGATCGCGCCGCGGAACTGTCGGACAACGATGTGATTCCGGTCGAGATCACGCGCGCACGCATTCAGCTGGCGCGCAACGAAGATCACGCCGCGCGCCACTGCATTGACCGCCTGCTGGAGGTCGCGCCGCGTCATCCGGAAGTGCTGCGCCTAGCGGAGCAGGCTTACGTGCGCACCGGGGCATGGGGCGCGCTGACGGATATTCTGCCCGCCATGGAAAAAGCGCAGGTGGGCGACGAGCAGCACCGCACCGATCTGCAACAGCAGGCCTGGCTGGGCCTGATGAATCAGGCGATGGCCGATCAGGGCAGCGATGGCCTGAAGCGCTGGTGGTCAAATCTGAGCCGCAAAACGCGCCAGCAAACAGCGCTGCAGGTGGCGATGGCTGACCATCTGATTGAGTGCGACGATCATCATACCGCGCAGGAGATCGTGCTGGACGGGTTAAAGCGCCACTATGACGACCGTCTGGTGCGGCTGATGCCGCGCATTAAAAGTGCGCATCCCGAAGCGCTGGAGAAAGCGCTGCATCAGCAGATTAAACAGCATGGCGCCACGCCGTTACTGCACAGCACGCTGGGACAGATGCTGATGCATCACGGCGAGTGGCAGCAGGCAGCCGAGGCGTTCCAGCAGGCACTGGCGCAGTATCCTGACGCCTACGACTACGCGTGGCTGGCCGATGCCTATGACCGAATGCACCGCCCGGAAGAGGCCGCAAAAATGCGTCGCGAGGGCCTGCTGCTGACTCTGAAAAACACCCCGAACGCTTAATGTTGTTGTTACTTGTTTACGCCGGGCTTGCCCGGCTTTTTTGCCCTTTTTAAAGACAAAAAAATACCGGCCAGGGGCAGGTATAAGATCAGGTCGGTAAGACAACCATATGGTACACCGACCCAACGGTGTGTCTGTTGACCCTGTAAGGCGTTAGCGATGCAGGCAGACAACAGGTACCCAAAATTGGCTCTGCGTCATTCCTAAGTTTATGCAGCATCAGCAGACATAAGATGTGGAATGAACATCCACTCACACAAAGCGTGCCAATCTGCCGGGTAGCAAATAAATAATTATTTTTCAAATAGATAAAACATCGATATTTACAGGTGACTTAATATTGTCTGTATCAGACGACAAATATTGGGTTGGCTGTCTCTTTTTAGAGATAAGGAAAGATCAATCTGATAAAGCCACTTATAATCAATATGCTATCAGTCTCCAACCGCTTTCTTCCCTAAGCCGCAACAGCGCTTGAAATCCGAATGATAGGGATGGAGCCGCAAAGCGCCCCGAGACGGGAACAAAAATGCCGGGAGCGTATTAAACAACGCAGCGCGTCAGCACCCAACCCACAGCGTGCATTTTCTCCAGACGAAAAAAAACTGCTTTTTCAGGCAGGTTTATAAAACCTGGTCGGCGAGAGAGGATTCGAACCTCCGACCCACTGGTCCCAAACCAGTTGCGCTACCAAGCTGCGCTACTCGCCGATAATTTTTATTGTTTCATTTGCCTGGTGCGAAGAGAGGGACTTGAACCCTCACGTCCGTTAAGACACTAACACCTGAAGCTAGCGCGTCTACCAATTCCG
>NZ_SMDS01000008.1 GCF_013753875.1 Candidatus Pantoea persica | reverse complement strand
GCCAGAGCGCGAGGGGACTTTGTCTTGTAGCAATTCTGAAAATTTTGTCTAACATGCTGTTAACCGTTTTGATCGTTCGCCGAATATCCTATCATTGTCGGCTGATGGCTGACAGTTTCAACGGATTATTTGGCCGCGCGGTTAGGAAGATCCCCCTGTTAACGTAAGAGGAAATGGGCGCCAGCGTCCGAAAAGGCAGGAAGCGAGTGGGAACGTGCTAAGCTGTTAAGTAGCGCAACTTTCTTTAACGGTCAATCTGGCAGGTGTTAGATTGATCACGTTTCTAGCAATAATTCGCCCAACTTTTTTCATTATAAAGTGGCGGGTTCAGAAAACAGGTTGCTTAAACACTGGGACAATCAGGCGAAACGTCTTGTACCTCTACATTGAGACACTGAAACAGAGACTGGATGCCATCAATCAGCTGCGCGTCGATCGCGCGCTGGCTGCGATGGGACCTGCTTTCCAGCACGTCTACAGTCTGCTGCCAACCCTATTACATTATCATCACCCGCTGATGCCAGGTTACTTTGAAGGTAATGTTCCACGTGGCATCAGCTTCTTCACGCCTGAAGAAAATCAGCTGCAGCTGTTGCGCGAGCTGGCGGGCAGCCACGAGCTGAAACTGGACGTGTCGCGCAGCGGCGAGATGCCGATCACCGGCATCTATTCGATGGGCAGCACCTCGTCGGTCGGCCAAAACAACATCTCCGATCTTGACATCTGGGTATGCCATCAGTCCTGGCTGGATAACGAAGAGCGCCTCAACCTACAGCGTAAATGCACCCTGCTGCAGAAGTGGTGCGTCTCTATGGGCGTCGAGGTCAGCTTCTTCCTGATTGACGAGAACCGTTTCCGCCATAACGAGAGCGGCAGCCTCGGCGCGGAAGATTGCGGCTCGACCCAACACATTTTGCTGCTCGACGAATTCTACCGCACCGCGGTGCGTATGGCGGGCAAACGCATTCTGTGGAATATGGTGCCGTGCGAAGAGGAGCATCACTACGACGACTACGTGATGTCGCTCTATGCGCAAGGCGTGCTGACGCCGAACGAGTGGCTCGATCTCGGCGGGCTGGGCACGCTGTCGGCGGAAGAGTATTTTGGCGCCAGCCTGTGGCAGCTCTATAAAAGCATCGACTCGCCCTATAAGGCGGTGCTGAAAACCCTGCTGCTGGAGGCCTACAGCTGGGAGTATCCCAATACCCAGCTGCTGGCGATGGATATCAAACAGCGACTGCACGACGGCGAAATCGTCAGCTTCGGCCTCGATCCCTACTGCATGATGCTGGAGCGTGTGACGCACTACCTGACCAGCGTCGACGAACAGGCGCGTCTCGATCTGGTGCGCCGCTGCTTCTACCTTAAAGTGTGCGAAAAGCTGAGCGCCGATGACAGCGGCAGCAGCTCAGGCTGGCGGCGCGAGATACTGCTGCAGCTGGTAAAAGAGTGGGGCTGGGACGACGAAAAGCTGGCGATCCTCGACAACCGCGGCGGCTGGAAGATCGAACGCGTGCGCGAAGCGCACAACGAGCTGCTGGACGCGATGATGCAGAGCTATCGCAACCTGATCCGTTTTGCACGCAGCAACAATTTAAGCGTCAGCGCGAGTCCTCAGGATATAGGCGTGCTGACGCGTAAACTGTACGCCGCGTTTGAAGCGCTGCCGGGCAAGGTCACGCTGGTGAACCCGCAAATCTCGCCCGACCTGTCGGAAGAGAATCTGACCTTTATTCACGTCCCGGCGGGCCGCGCCAACCGCGCAGGCTGGTATCTCTACAACCAGGCGCCGGACATGAGCTCGATCATCAGCCATCAGCCGCTGGAATATAACCGCTATCTCAACAAGCTGGTGGCCTGGGCTTGGTTCAACGGCCTGTTGACCAGCAGGACGCGGCTGTATATCAAAGGCAACGAGATCTGCGATCTGGCGCGCCTGCAGGAGTTGGTGAACGACGTCTCGTCCCACTTCCCGCTGCGTCTGCCCGCGCCGACGCCGAAAGCGCTCTACAGCCCGTGCGAAATCCGCCATCTGGCGATTATCGTCAACCTTGAACACGATCCAACCTCGGCGTTTCGCAATCAGGTGGTGCACTTCGACTTTCGCAAGCTGGACGTCTTCAGCTTCGGCCAGCAGCAGCAGTGCCTGATCGGCAGCATCGACCTACTCTATCGCAACTCATGGAATGAGGTACGTACGCTGCACTTCAGCGGCGAGCAGGCGATGATCGAAGCGCTGAAAACCATTCTGGGCAAAATGCATCAGGACGCCGCGCCGCCGGATACGGTGGAGGTCTTCTGCTACAGCCACCACCTGCGTGGGCTGATTCGCACGCGCGTGCAGCAGCTGGTTTCCGAGTGCATTGAGCTGCGCCTCTCCAGCACGCGTCAGGAGCCGGGCCGCTTTAAAGCGCTGCGCATGGCGGGCCAGACGTGGGGACTCTTCTTCGAACGCATGAGTGTCTCGGTGCAGAAGCTGGAAAATGCGGTGGAGTTCTACGGCGCCATCTCCAACAACAAGCTGCACGGCCTGTCGATCAAGGTCGAGTCGAACCAGACGCTGCTGCCGCCGGTAGTGAACGGCTATGCCAGCGAAGGCATCATTCAGTTCTTCTTTGAGGACACCACCAGCGAGCAGGGTTTCAACATCTACATCTTGGATGAAACCAACCGCGTCGAGGTCTATCACCACTGCGAGGGCAGCAAAGAGGAGCTGGTGCGCGACGTCAGCTGCTTCTACTCCTCCTCGCACGATCGCTTTACCTACGGCTCCAGCTTTATTAACTTCAACCTGCCGCAGTTCTGTCAGATCGTGAAGACCGGCGATCGCTTTCAGGTAATCCCGTTCCGCAGCCAGACGCTGGCCCAGCTCTGTGCGACACAGCCGGATAACGACAACGGCGACTACCAGCCACGCTATCAGATGCACTGACGCCGCGCCTGCCGCGCGGCAATTTCCCTGCTGAATTGCCAACGCGCGCACGTAAATTGCAGGGATTTCCTGTTGCTTTTCCATCTTCAACTGCGATGATAAGCAACTAGGTTAAGAGCAGAAGAGCAGAAGAGCAGAAGAGCAGAAGAGCAGAAGAAATGAAGAGAGCAAAAAGCCTGTTGGCAATGGCAATGGCAATGGCGCTGACGAGCCTGACAGGCTGTGGACTAAAAGGACCGCTTTACTTCCTACCCGCTGACCAGCCGAAAACGCAAACGCCACAGCAAAGTGAGCAGCAGAAAGAGCAGCAGCAGCGTACGGCGCAGGCGGATACACGTGGACTGGTGAGCGGCGGCAACGCCAGCATGTCAGCAGACTAATTCTTATGGCGCACCCGGCGGAGCTAAAAATGCAGTTCTCCAAAATGCACGGTCTCGGCAACGATTTCATGGTTGTAGACGCCGTGACGCAAAACATTTTTTTTTCGCCAGAGCTGATTCGCCGGCTGGCTGACCGCCATCTGGGGATCGGCTTCGATCAGCTGCTGATCGTCGAGCCGCCCTACGATCCCGATCTCGACTTTCGCTATCGCATCTTCAATGCCGACGGCAGTGAAGTGGCGCAGTGCGGCAACGGCGCGCGCTGTTTCGCCCGTTTCGTGCGGCTGAAAGGGCTGACCAACAAGAACGAGATCCGCGTCAGCACGCGGACTGGACGGATGGTGCTCAGCGTGACGCCGGACGAGCTGGTGCGCGTCAATATGGGCGAACCGAATTTTGAACCGCAGCAGGTGCCGTTTCGCGTCAACAAAGCGGAAAATCTCTATCTGCTGCGCGTCGCCGAACAGACGGTTATGTTCGGCGCGGTCTCGATGGGCAACCCGCACTGCGTGATTCAGGTAGAAAGCGTGAAGAGCGCCGCGGTGGAAACCTTGGGGCTGGCGCTGGAGAGCCATGAGCGCTTTCCGGAGCGCGTCAACGTCGGCTTTATGGAAGTGGTCTCGCCGGAGCATATCCGCCTACGCGTCTACGAGCGCGGCGTGGGCGAAACCCAGGCGTGCGGCAGCGGCGCCTGCGCTGCGGTCGCCTGCGGCGTGCAGCAGAGCATTCTGGAGCCGAAGGTGCGCGTCGATCTGCCTGGCGGCACCCTGCATATCGCCTGGAAAGGCGCGGGCCAGCCGCTGTTTATGACCGGACCGGCTACACACGTCTACGATGGGGTTATTCATCTATGAAAAATATCGAAGAGCAGGCGGACAACACGCTTCTGCTGGACGATCAGGCTGTAAGCGACTATCTGCAGCAAAATCCCGATTTTTTTATCCGCAACGCGCGCCAGGTCGAACAGATTGCGGTGCCGCATCCGGTGCGCGGCAGCGTGTCACTGGTGGAGTGGCACATGGCGCGGCAGCGCAACCACATTCAGCGGCTGGAAGAAGAGATCACTCTGCTGATGGAGCAGGCGAGCGCCAATCACGAACTTTTTGACCGGCTGCTGGCGCTGCAGGGACGCTTGGGGGCGGCTGCGTCGCTGCAGGATATGCTTAACCGACTGCACCGCTGGGCGCGCGATCTCGGGCTGGCGGGCGCGAATCTGCGCCTCTTCTCCGACTGCTGGCGGCTGGGTGCGCCCTCGGAGTTAGTGCAGCTAGGCCTGTCGCGTCAGGCGTTCGAGCCGCTGCGCATTCAGCGTTTCGGCCAGCAGCACCATTTTCTCGGCAGCCTGAACGGCCCGGAACTGCTGCTGCTTCTGCCGCCGCAGACTAAGGCGGTCGGCTCGGTGGCGATGTCCCTGATGGGCGAGCGCGGCGAGTTGGGCGTGCTGATCTTTAGCAGCCGCGACAGCCAGCACTATCAGGCCGGTATGGGCACGCTGCTGCTGCAGCATCTGGCGCAGATGATGCTGGCGCTGCTGGCGCGCTGGGTGGAACGCGCATGAGCGGGCTGCAGGCTGCGGTTGACGACTTCCTGAGCTATCTGAAGGTCGAGCGCCAGCTCAGCCCGCTGACGCAGGAAAACTATGCGCGCCAGCTGCAGGTTCTGACGGAGATGGCGCAAGAGATGAAGCTGGATGAATGGGCGAAGCTGGAGCCTGCGAAGGTGCGCAGCATGGCTTCGCGCAGCCGCCGCGGCGGTCTCGGCGCCAGCAGCCTCGCGCTGCGCCTCTCGGCGCTGCGCAGCTTTCTCTACTGGCAGGTCAGCCAGGGCAAGCTGGACGCCAATCCCGCCAGAGGCATCACCACGCCGCGCAACAGCCGCCATCTGCCGAAAAACATCGACGTCGACGAGGTGAATCAGCTGCTGGAGATCGATCTTAACGATCCGCTGGCGATGCGCGACCGCGCGATGCTGGAGGTGATGTACGGCTCCGGGCTGCGTTTGTCGGAGCTGGTGAATCTGGACTGCCGCCACCTCGATCTCGAGGCGAGCGAAGTCTGGGTGACGGGGAAAGGCAGCAAAGAGCGCCGCGTACCGATCGGCCGCACCGCCGTCGCTTGGCTGGCGCACTGGCTGCCGCTGCGCGCCAGCTTCGGCAGCGAGGATGACGCGCTGTTTCTCTCCAGCCGCGGCCGCCGCATTTCGGCGCGCAACGTGCAAAAACGCTTCGCCGAATGGGGCATTAAGCAGGGCGTCGCCAGCCATATTCATCCGCACAAGCTGCGCCACTCGTTCGCCACCCATTTGCTGGAGTCGAGCGGCGATCTGCGCGCGGTGCAGGAGCTGCTGGGTCACGCCAATCTCTCCACCACGCAAATTTATACCCATCTCGACTTCCAGCATCTGGCCACGGTGTATGATGCGGCGCATCCCCGCGCCAAACGAGGAAAGAACGAATGAAGTTTTATCGCCCCTTAGGCGCTATCAAAGCGATCACTTTCGATCTCGACGATACGCTCTACGACAACTATCCGGTGATCTGCAAAACCACCGCGGAATCGCACGCGGCGCTGCAGGCGTATCATCCCTCGCTGCGCGAGTTCACGCCGCTGGCCTATCAGGCGCTGCGCGACGAGCTGCTGAAGCGCGAGCCAGAGATTTACCACGACGTGACAGAATGGCGTCGCCGTTCCGTCGAGCTGGCGCTGCTGAACGCCGGTCTCTCGGCGCAGGAGGCGACGGCAGGCGCAGAAGAGATCATGGGCGTGTTTCACCATTGGCGCAGCCAAGTGGAGATGCCGGAAGAGACGCATCAGACGCTGGAGGCGCTCGGGGAAAAGGTGCCGCTGGTGGCGATCACCAATGGCAACGCGCGCCCGGAGCAGCTCGGCATCGCCGACTATTTTCAGTTCGCGCTGCGTGCCGGGCCGGATGGCCGCGCCAAGCCCTATCAGGATATGTACCATCTCGCCGCGCAGCGGCTCGGCCTCGCGCCGGAGCACATCCTGCACGTGGGTGACGACCTCACCACTGACGTGGCCGGCGCGCTGCGCTGCGGTATGCAGGCGTGCTGGATCAACCTGCGCGGCGGCAACCTGATGCAGATAGCTGATGCGCGTTTGCTGCCGCACGTAGAAATTTCGCGATTGGCATCCCTGACCTCCCTGTTATAATGGCTGTGGATTTATCCAGTCGTACCCTGAATCATGCGCCTTGCGACAGGCCGGATAATTCAGGGTTCGCTTTTTGTTTTCTTTAGTGAACGGTGCTTATGGACGTTTTTGATCTGCTCAACGGTTTGAATGACAAACAGCGCAAAGCCGTGGCGGCGCCGCGCGGCAACCTGCTGGTGCTGGCAGGCGCGGGCAGTGGCAAAACACGCGTTCTGGTGCACCGTATCGCCTGGCTGCTGTCGGTGGAGAACTGCTCGCCTTACTCCATTATGGCGGTGACCTTTACCAACAAAGCGGCGGCGGAGATGCGCCACCGCATCGAGCAGCTGATCGGTACCAGCCAGGGCGGCATGTGGATCGGCACCTTCCACGGCCTCGCGCACCGTCTGCTGCGCGCGCACCATCTCGACGCGGGCCTGCCGCAGGATTTCCAGATCCTCGACAGCGAGGATCAGCTGCGCCTACTCAAGCGCCTGATCAAGGCGATGAATCTCGACGAAAAGCAGTGGCCCGCGCGTCAGGGCATGTGGTACATCAACGGTAAAAAAGATGAGGGGCTGCGTCCGAAGCATATTGAGAGCTACGGCAACCCCGTCGAGCAAATCTGGCTGCGCATCTATCAGGCGTATCAGGAAGCGTGCGACCGCGCCGGGCTGGTGGATTTCGCCGAGCTGCTGCTGCGCGCCCACGAGCTGTGGCTGCACAAGCCGCACATCCTCAACCACTACCGCGAGCGCTTCAGCAATATCCTGGTGGATGAGTTCCAGGACACCAACAACATCCAATACGCTTGGATCCGCATGCTGGCGGGCGACAGCGGCCGCGTCATTATCGTCGGCGACGACGATCAGTCTATCTACGGCTGGCGCGGCGCGCAGGTCGAGAATATCCAGCGCTTCCTGCAGGATTTCCCGGCGGCGGAAACCATTCGCCTTGAGCAAAACTACCGCTCCACCAACAATATTCTGAAATCGGCCAACGCCCTGATCGCCAACAACAACGGCCGCCTCGGCAAAGAGCTGTGGACCGAAGGCAGCGACGGCGATCCGATTTCCATCTACTGCGCCTTTAACGAGCTGGACGAAGCGCGCTTTGTGGTCAACCGCATCAAAACCTGGCACGAAAACGGCAACGCCCTGCAGGACTGCGCCATTCTCTACCGGAGCAACGCCCAGTCGCGCGTGCTGGAAGAGGCGCTGCTGCAGAGCAGCATGCCGTACCGCATCTATGGCGGCATGCGCTTCTTCGAACGCCAGGAGATCAAGGATGCGCTTGCCTATCTGCGCCTGATCGCCAACCGCAATGACGATGCTGCCTTCGAGCGCATGGTCAACACGCCGACGCGCGGCGTCGGCGACCGCACGCTCGACGTGGTGCGCCAGACCGCGCGCGAACGGCAGATGACGCTGTGGCAGGCGACGCGCGAACTGCTGCAAACCCACGCGCTGGCGGGCCGCGCCGCTTCGGCGCTGCAGCGTTTCTGCGAGCTGGTCGATTCGCTGGCGAGCGAAACCGCCGAGATGCCGCTGCACGTGCAAACCGACCGGGTGATCAAAGACTCCGGCCTGTGGGTGATGTACGAGCAGGAGAAGGGCGAGAAGGGCCAGGCGCGCATCGAAAACCTTGAAGAGCTGGTGACGGCGACGCGCCAGTTCAGCTATCAGGACGAAGATGAAGATCTGATGCCGCTGCAGGCGTTTCTGTCGCACGCCGCGCTGGAGGCGGGCGAAGGCCAGGCCGATAAGTGGCAGGACGCGGTGCAGCTGATGACGCTGCACTCGGCGAAGGGGCTGGAGTTCAGCCAGGTCTTTATCGTCGGTATGGAAGAGGGCATGTTCCCGAGCCAGATGTCGCTGAATGAGGGCGGAAGGCTGGAAGAGGAGCGCCGTCTCGCCTATGTCGGCGTAACGCGCGCCATGCTGAAGCTGACGCTGACCTATGCCGAAACGCGCCGCCTGTACGGCAAAGAGGTTTATCACCGGCCGTCGCGCTTTATCGGTGAGCTGCCGGAAGAGTGCATCGAAGAGGTGCGCCTGCGCGCCAGCGTCAGCCGTCCGGTCAACCATCAGCGCATGGGCGCGCCGGTGACGAAAAACGACAGCGGTTTCTCGCTGGGCCAGCGTGTCAAGCACGCTAAATTCGGCGAGGGCACCATCATCAATCTGGAAGGCAGTGGCGAACACAGCCGTGTGCAGGTGGCGTTTCAGGGGCAGGGTATCAAGTGGCTGGTGGCCGCCTATAAGAAGCTGGAAACCGCTTAGCCACCGGTTGACGACTTTTTCGTCTCAGCGTAACATGCGCGCACCATTATCAAGAGAGGACAATGCCTTGGACACGCCCAGTCGATGCTGGCTCAATGACCTGGTTACCAGGAATAATATCTAAGGCTACCTCTTTTAGCTGGTAGCCTTAGCGGTTATCAGCGACCTCCCTTTTTATCCCGTCGCATGAGTCAGCACTGATTCACCTTTTGAACGAGCGTTTCCGTGTTCAGGCGTTTGCCGTAGCCTGATCGGCCAGCGGCCTTGTCCCATTTAGTCTGCAATGGGGAGTATTGCTATGCTGAGCGCATTTAAACTGGATCGCAGCCGCCTGACGCGTCTCGAGCTGGAAGACGAAAACGACAAACTAACCACCTCGGTCTGGGTCGATCTGATCGAGCCGGAAGAGGGTGAGCGCGACCGCGTGCAGAGCGAGCTAGGGCAGTGCCTGGCGACGCGTCCCGAGCTGGAGGATATCGAAGCCTCAGCGCGCTTCTTCGAAGACGAAGACGGGCTGCATATTCACTCTTTCTTCTTTTATGAAGATGCGGAAGATCACGCCGGCAACTCCACCGTGGCCTTCACCATCCGCGAAGGGCGTCTCTACACGCTGCGCGAGCGGGAGCTGCCGGCGTTCCGCCTCTACCGCATGCGCGCCCGTAATCAGACGCTGATCGACGGCAACGCCTTCGAGCTGCTGCTCGATCTGTTCGAGACCAAAATCGAGCAGCTGGCAGATGAGATAGAGAACATCTACAGTGCGCTGGAGAAGCTCAGCCGCGTGATTATGGAAGGGCAGCAGGGCGAAGAGTACGACCAAGCGCTGTCGCGTCTCGCCGAGTTGGAAGATATCGGCTGGAAGGTACGCCTCTGCCTGATGGATACCCAGCGCGCGCTCAATTTCCTGATGCGTCGGGCGCGTCTGCCGAACAATCAGCTGGAGCAGGCGCGCGAGATCCTGCGCGATATCGAGTCGCTGCTGCCACACAACGAATCGCTGTTCCAGAAGGTCAACTTCCTGATGCAGGCAGCGATGGGCTTTATCAACATCGAGCAGAACCGCATTATCAAAATCTTCTCGGTAGTGTCGGTGGTTTTTCTGCCGCCAACGCTGGTAGCATCCAGCTACGGCATGAACTTTGAGTTTATGCCGGAGCTGAAGTGGAGTTTTGGCTATCCGGCGGCGATTAGTCTGATGCTCCTCGCCGGCTTGGCGCCTTATCTCTACTTTAAGCGGAAAAACTGGCTATAATTGTTCATCAGCGGATGGGGAGTTCAGAGCCTACGCGAATGACAAGGACCGATCGCAAAGAAGCAAAAACGGCATCCCTGCCAGCTCGGCCCGCGCAGATGCGCATCTCATCTGTGAGGTGCGCCCGTTATCGGGCCAACGCGCTGCGTTGTCCAAAAACGCTCCCGGCGTTTTTGTTCTCAGCATGCGACGCTTTGCTTTTCGGTCCATGTCATTCGCGTTTTGACATTTTTGCGCGCTGTTGGATTAAATAGCCTGCTGCTTTATCGCGCGTCGACTACGCAGCGTCGCTACCACCGCATCGAAAATAAACACCGCCAGCGCCAGCCAGATAAAGGCAGAGATCACTATCTCGTCAGGCGTAATGGTCTCGCCGTAAAACAGCACTGCCAGCAGGAACATCAGCGTCGGGCCGAGATACTAGAAAAAGCCGACGGCAGAGAGACGCAGCCGCGTGCAGGCGGCTGCGAACAGCATCAGCGGAATGGTCGTCACGATGCCCGCCGCCACCAGCTTGAGGTTAAGACTCAGCGGATTGGCGTTTAGGTGGCTGGTGGGGGTATCGGCGACGCCGAACAGATAGATCGCCGACAGCGGAAACAGCCACAGCGTCTCAATCAGCATGCCGCTCTGTGCATCTACCTGAATCTTTTTACGCACCAACCCGTAGAAGGCGAAGCTCAGCGCCAGACCCAGCGCGATCATCGGGATAGAGCCAAACTGCCACAGCTGCACCAGCACGCCGAACGCCGCCAGCAGCACCGCCAGCCAATGCATCCACCGAAAGCGCTCGCGCAGAAACAGCATGCCGAACACCACGTTGATCAGCGGGTTAATAAAGTAGCCGAGGCTCGCTTCCAGCATATGCTGGTTGTTCACCGCCCAGACAAACAGCAGCCAGTTGCCGCCGATCGTCACGGCGGTCAGCGCCAGCAGCAGCACCTTTTTCGGCTGCGCCAGCACGCTGCCCACCTGCGCCCAGCTGCGGCTCAGGCTGATCAGTAGCATAAAGAGCGCTGACCAGATCACGCGATGGGTCATAATTTCTGTTGGCGGAACGGTCTTGACCAGCTTGAAGTAGGCCGGAGCGATGCCCCAGATAAAGTAGGCGCCAAGCGCGAAGCCAATACCCTGGCGAGTTTGTTGCGTATCCATAAAAAGCGTCCGGAAAAAAGTCGATTTTCGCACGGCTACCGCGATTAACCAATCAAATAGGTCGCCGTCGCCGTGGCAATATAGTCGCCCTGCTGGTTGTGCAGCTCGACGCACGCCACCGCCACCTTATTGCCGGCGCGCAGCAGGCTGCTGGTGGCGACGAAGCGCTCGCCGCGGCCGGGGCGCAGATAGTCGACGCGCATATCGATGGTGCCCATGCGCGACAGGCGCTGACGCAGCTCCTCTTCGCTGATGGCGTCCGCCCGTGGCTGACACACACCATGCCGGCGGCGACGTCCAGCACCGAAGCGATGACGCCGCCGTGCAGGATCTGCTGCGCGGCGTTGCCCACCAGCATGGTTTTGTTGGCGAAGCCGATTTCGGCATAGTCGCTTTCCAGCCGCTCCAGCCCAAGACCGAGCGCCTGATTAAAGGGCATGGCATATATAAAGATTTCACCCACCAGACGGCGAGCCTCCTGCTGAGAGAGCAGTGCTGAAGACATGATCACAATCCTGAAAACAGGCGCCTGACGGCGTCAAATGTTAAGAAGTTGGGTATTCTAAGCCGCGCGCGAGACGCTTTCCAGTTTCGGAAATCAGCGCTCATCTTCACCGCATTTTGCGTGTAGAATGGCCTCCTTTTTATGACTCCCCTTAATTCGATATGCAGCCTTCATCGGAGAATGTTATGCGCAAGCACCGCGCCTTGTTCGCAGCCGCCCTGTTATTTCCTGCTCTGGCACAGGCAGAGGAAGACACCGTAAAAGATGTCCATGGTACGCCTCAGGTTCGCGGCAGCATTATCGCCAACCTGCTGGAGAAGCATGACAATCCGTTCGTGCTCTACCCGTATGAGAGCAACTACCTGTTCTATACCTACACCAGCGACAGCAATAAAGAGGCAATCTCCTCCTACAACTGGGCGGACAACGCGCGCAAAAATAAGGTGAAATTTCAGCTGAGTCTGGCATTTTCGCTGTGGCGCGGTATTCTGGGAGACAAATCCGTCCTGACGGTTTCCTGTACGCAGCGCTCTTGGTGGCAGCTGTCGAACCGCGGCGAGTCATCGCCTTTCCGCAAGACCAACTACGAGCCGCAGCTGTTGCTCGGCTGGGCAATGGATTACGATTTTGCCGGCTGGATGCTGCGCGACGTGGAAGTGGGCTTTAACCATCAGTCCAACGGCCGCAGCGATCCGACCTCGCGCAGCTGGAACCGCGTCTATGCGCGCCTGACGGCGCAGAACGGCAACTTCCTCGCCGAAGTGAAACCCTGGTATCGCATCCCCGACAGCGAAGACGATAACCCGGATATCACTAAATATATGGGCTACTATCGCCTGAAGCTGGGCTATATGGCGGGTGAAAGCATCTAAGGCAACTACAACGGGAATACCGGTTTTGGCGGCGCGACACTGGGCTGGAGCTATCCGGTCAGCGAGCACGTTCGCTTCTATACGCAGGTGTTTAGCGGTTACGGCGAGTCGCTTATCAACTACAACCATCGGCAGACGCGCGTCGGCGTGATGCTAAACGACCTCTTCTGATCCCCCGAAAAAAAGCAGGAATAGCGTGGCAATCTCGGCAGTACACAATCAGGAAACGCTGGCGCAGCAGGTATTGCAGGATACCTTCGGCTATCAGCAGTTTCGTCCCGGTCAGCAAACCATCATCGATGCGGCGCTGAGCGGACGCGACTGTCTGGTCGTCATGCCCACCGGCGGCGGTAAATCGCTCTGTTATCAGATCCCGGCGCTGGTGCAAGAGGGGCTGACGCTGGTGGTGTCGCCGCTGATTTCACTGATGAAAGATCAGGTGGATCAACTGCTGGCCAACGGTGTGGCGGCGGCGTGCCTCAACTCCACAATGACGCGCGAGCAGCAGCAGCAGGTGATGGCGGACTGCCGCACCGGCCGCGTGAAGCTGCTCTATATCGCACCGGAACGGCTAATGATGGATAACTTCCTCGACAGCCTGGCGCACTGGCAGCCCGCGATGCTGGCGGTCGACGAGGCGCACTGCATCTCGCAGTGGGGCCACGATTTCCGTCCCGAATATGGCGCGCTGGGGAAGCTGCGTCAGCGCTTCCCGCAGCTGCCGGTAATGGCGCTCACCGCCACCGCCGACGAAACCACGCGCAACGATATAGCCCATCTGCTGCATATGCAGGATCCGCTGATCCAGATCAGCAGCTTCGACCGACCGAACATCCGCTATACGCTGGTGGAGAAGTTCAAGCCGACCGAGCAGTTGCTGCGCTACGTGCAGGATCAGCGCGGCAAAAGCGGCATTATCTACTGCAACAGCCGCGCCAAGGTGGAAGACACCGCAGCGCGTCTGCAGAGCCGCAGGCTGAGCATCGTCGCCTATCATGCCGGCATCGACAGCGCCCAGCGCGCCCGGGTGCAAGAGGCATTTCAGCGCGACGATCTGCAGATCGTGGTGGCGACGGTGGCGTTCGGCATGGGCATCAACAAGCCCAACGTGCGCTTCGTGGTGCACTTCGACATTCCGCGCAATATCGAATCCTACTATCAGGAAACCGGCCGCGCCGGACGCGACGGCCTGCCGGCCGAAGCGATGATGCTTTACGATCCGGCGGATATGGCGTGGCTGCGCAAATGCCTGGAAGAGAAGACGCCAGGCCCGCTGCAGGATATTGAGCGTCACAAGCTCAACGCCATGGGCGCGTTCGCCGAGGCGCAGACCTGCCGCCGACTGGTGCTGCTGAACTACTTCGGCGAAGGACGCCAGCAGCCGTGCGATAACTGCGATATCTGCCTCGATCCGCCGAAGCGCTATAACGGGCTGGAGGAAGCGCAGAAGGCGCTCTCCTGCATCTATCGCGTTGGACAGCGCTTTGGTATGGGCTACGTGGTCGAGGTGCTGCGCGGTGCCAACAACCAGCGCATCCGCGATCAGGGTCATGACAAACTACCGGTTTACGGTATAGGCCGCGAGCAGAGCCACGAGCACTGGGTCAGCGTGCTGCGCCAGCTGATCCACCTTGGGCTGGTGACGCAGAATATCGCCATGCACTTCGCGCTGCAGCTGACGGAAGCGGCGCGCCCGGTGCTGCGTGGCGAAGTGCCGCTGATGCTGGCGGTGCCGCGCCTTAACGCGGCGAAGCCGAAAAGCAGCAGCTCGCCGAAAATTTACGGCGGCAATTACGATCGTAAGCTTTTCGCCAAGCTGCGCAAGCTGCGTAAAGCGATTGCCGACGAAGAGAATATTCCGCCCTACGTGGTGTTTAACGACGCCACGCTGATTGAGATGGCGGAGCAGATGCCGGTCACGGCGTCGGAGATGCTGAGCGTCAACGGCGTCGGTCACCGCAAACTGGAGCGCTTTGGCAAGCCTTTCCTGGTGATGATCAAAGAGCACTTCGATGATGAAGAGTAAAGGATACTATACCCATGCTGATGTTATTCGCCACGGTCGCGCTGGTGCATCTGGTCGCGCTGATGAGCCCCGGCCCGGACTTCTTCTTTGTGTC
This sequence comes from Candidatus Pantoea persica, assembly GCF_013753875.1. GTDB lineage: Bacteria > Pseudomonadota > Gammaproteobacteria > Enterobacterales > Enterobacteriaceae > Pantoea > Pantoea persica. The sequence goes on along the minus strand of NZ_SMDS01000008.1, from coordinate 4,745 downwards.
GCAAACCGCCGACAGCCGCTCGCGCAAAGAGGCGATGATGGGTGTGCTGGGCATTACGCTCGGCATCGTGATTTGGGCGGGCGTGGTGCTGATGGGGCTGCACCTGATTCTAGAGAAGATGGCGTGGCTGCATCAGATTATTATGGTCGGCGGTGGGCTCTATCTGCTGTGGATGGGCTGGAGCTGTTCGGCTCAGCGCGTCAGCGCCATAAGCAGCCGGTGCAGGATGCGCCGGTGGTCGAGCTGCCGAAAAAGGGAAGAAGCTTTCTCAAAGGCTTTCTTACCAACCTGTCGAACCCGAAGGCGATTATCTGTTTCGGCAGCGTCTTTTCGCTGTTTGTCGGCAACGACGTCGGCGAGCTGGAGCGCGAGGGCCTGTTTCTGCTGATTGTCGGCGAGACCTTTGCGTGGTTTACGCTGGTGGCTGCGATCTTTGCGCTACCGTGGATACGAGATAAGTATCAGCGCACGGCGAAATGGGTGGATGGCGTAGCGGGAGTGATGTTCGCCGGTTTCGGCACCCACCTGATCATTTCGCGCTAAGGCTTGGCTTGCTTGCCAGCTTGCGGTTGGGCAGTGCTCGCCATCCTCACGTACTCAATGTACGCTGCGGTGACTGCGCGCTGGCCGCCCGCAATCTGACTGCGCCGCCGACGGCCTTGACCAGCGGCGCACCTTTTCAGGCGATTTTACGCGCGCTGGCTAACAGTGCGCCGACCGCCATAAACAGCCCGCCAAAAATACGGTTCAGCAGCTTCATCTGCTTCGGTCCCTTGATCCACCCCGCGATGCGCGTGGCTAAGGTGGCGTAGCCAATCATCACGATAATATCGACCACAATGGTGGTGGCGCCGAGCACCAGATACTGCATCGCCTGCGGCTGATGCGGCAGGATAAACTGCGGAAACAGCGCGGCGAGAAACACGATGCTTTTCGGGTCGTGAGATTGACCAGCACCGCGCGCTTGAACAAACGGCTACGCGGCATCGCTTTCGAGACGGCGTCCAGATCGATCGCGTCGATCGCGCCGGCAGCGCGCCACTGCTGAATGCCGAGCCACACCAGATAGGCCGCGCCCGCCCACTTCAGAATTTCAAACGCCAGCAGCGACTGCGAGAAGAGCGCCCCCAGCCCAATACCCACCAGCAGGATATGCACCGCTAGGCCGAGCTGCAGCCCGCTGATAGAGGCCGCCGCGCCGCGATAGCCGTAGCTGATGCCGGTGCTCATAGTGTTAATCGCGCCGGAACCGGGCGAAAATATGACACAATACGCCAGAAACAAGCGCGACGCTACGGGCCGCATGTGCGGCCTGAAACGCAGCGGTCGCGCGTCCGCAGGGGGATGGATGAGACGACATAAAGCGAGCTGGCTCAATCGGGGAAAAGCCTTTGCCGCCTTTGCGCACAGCTCGCTACTCGACTTTTGGCACCGTCGTGAAGAGCGCGAATTCGTCGGCGTGGAAAACATCACGCTGCGCTATGTGCGTTTCACCTCACCGCAACATAAGCGCGTTATTCTTATCGTGCCTGGCCGCATTGAAAGCTACGTTAAATATCCTGAGCTGGCCTATGATCTGTTCTAATGCGGCTATGACGTGGTGATCCTCGACCATCGCGGCCACGTGGTGGAATTTACCCACTACGTGGACGACCTGGAGACGCTCTACCTGAAAGAGATTGTCGGCGGCCATTACTAGCAGCGCTATGCGCTGGCCCACTCGATGGGCGGCACTATTCTCTGGCGCGCCAGCCGCAGGCGTTTCACGCCTGTCACGCTGGTGGCGCCGATGTTCGGCATCGCCCTGCCGATGCCCTCTTTCCTGACGCACCGCATTCTCGACCGGGCGGAAAAGCGTCCGGCAATTCGCGACGGCTACGCCCTCGGCACCGGCCGCTGGCGCGCCCATCCGTTTGGTATCAACCGGCTGACGCACAGCGCGGAACGCTACCGACGCAGCCTGCGCTTTCACGCTGACGATCCGGCAATACTCGTGGGCGGCCCGACCTACCACTGGGTGCGTGAAGGCATTCATGCCGGGCGCAGCATCTTGAGCCTGGCCAGCACCATCACCACGCCGATTCTGCTGCTGCAGGCAGGGGACTCGCTTGGTGGACAACCGTTCGCAGGATCTCTTTTGCGCGGCAATGGCGCAGGCGGATCATCCGTGCGAGGTGCGGATGATCAAAGAGGCGCGCCATAAGAGCCTGTTTGAAAAGGAAGCCATGCTCGCCGAGACGCTGAATGCGCTGGTGGATTTTTTTGCGGCGCACCCTTAATTCGCTTACTTACCTTACCGGCTTCGGCCTAAAACAATACCTGAGGTTTTCATGTTTCAAATCGTCGCATCCGATCTGGATGGCACGCTGCTCTCTCCCGAACATAGGCTGACGCCCTATGCCCACGATATTCTGCAACAGCTGGTGGCGCGCGATATTCACTTCGTCTTTGCCACCGGACGCCACCATATCGACGTGGGCCAGATGCGAGACAAGCTCGGCATTCCCGCCTATATGATCACCGCCAACGGCGCTCGCGTGCACAACGCCGAGGGCGAACTGGTGTTCAGCCACAACCTTGACGAAGATATTGCGCTGGAGCTTTACGGGTTGCATTACGCCAACCCGGCGATCCTGACGCACGTCTACCGCGACGACGAGTGGTTTATGAGCCGCACCCATCCGGCGGAGCAGGATTACTTCCGCGAGTCGGTGTTTCACTACCAGGTGTATGAGCCGGGCATGCTGCCCACCGACGGCATCAGCAAAGTCTTCTTCACCAGTGACGATCCCGAGGAGCTCATCCCTCTCGAGCTGGCGCTGCAGGCTCGCTGGGGCGACCGCGTCAACGTCAGCTTCTCGCTGCCGACCTGTCTGGAAGTGATGGCGGGCGGCGTGTCGAAGGGGCACGCGCTGGAAGCGGTGGCGAAACAGCTGGGCCACTCGCTGAAGGCGTGCATCGCCTTTGGCGACGGCATGAATGACATTGAGATGCTGAGCATGGCGGGCAAGGGCTGCATTATGCGCAATGCCCATCAGCGCCTGAAGGATAGGCTGCCGGAGCTGGAAGTGATCGGCAGCAACGCCGATGACGCGGTGCCACACATGCTGCGCACCCTGTTTCTTGCCTGACGAAAGGGGCCGATCGCCATCGGCCCCGTCTGGTTATGACGCTAGCCGCTGCCTGTGCTGGCGCTCGCTAATCATGGTCACACCATCGCCAGCACGCCACCTGCGACCATTACCAGAAAGCCGCCGTCCAGCCGAAGAAGTCGACGGTATAGCCGACGATGGTGCTGGCCGCGACGGAGCCGCTGAGATAGCCGAACAAGCCGGTAAAGCCTGCGGCGGTGCCTGCCGCTTTCTTCGGCGCCAGCTCCAGCGCATGCAGGCCGATTAACATCACCGGCCCGTAAATCAAAAAGCCTATCGCGATCATGCAGGCCATATCCACGCCGGCATTGCCCGCCGGGTTGAGCCTGTAAACCACAGCGCGATATACCACAGCAGTTTGTTATGCAGCACATACTGGGTGAAGATCTGTTTCGCCGTCAGCTCCTCTTCGTGCGCGGTGCTGTAGTCGGGCGGGTAATCATGCTTGTACGCCTCAATGGGCGGCAATCCGCAGGACTGCGGCGTATCACGCATCAGCGCGAAAGCAACCAGCGCCACCGCGATGGCGGCGATGGCGGGTATATAGAACGCCGCTTTCCAGTCGTTGAACCAGGCCATGCCGAGCAGAAACAGCAGCGGCGGAAGGCCGCCGCCGACGTTATGGGCGCAGTTCCACACCGAGACAATGCCGCCACGCTCTTTTTGCGACCACCAGTGCACCATGGTGCGGCCGCACGGCGGCTAGCCCATTCCCTGAAACCAGCCTCAGAGAAACAGCAGAGCGAACATCACCATAATGCTGGAGGCCGCCCAGGGCACAAAACCCATAAACAGCATCACCGCGGCGGCAAGGATCAGCCCGGCAAGTAGGAAGGCGCGCGGATTCGCGCGATCCAACACCGAGCCTATAATGAATTTCGAAAAGCCGTAAGCTAGCAAGATGTCGAAGAGCGCAAAGCCGAGATCGCCGCGCGAAAACCCTGCTCCACTAGATAGGGCATCGCCAGCGCAAAGTTCTTGCACACCAGGTTGTAGGCGGTATAGCCGAAGAAAATCCAGATAAAGATCTACCAGCGCAGGCGACGATACAGGGGATCGACCTTCTCGTCCGCCAGCGGTGGCCGGTGCGGGGCAAGTTTAAACAGCGTCAGCATAGCGGCCCTCCCAGGCGCATTGTTATTGCCGGAACGGACGATATCGCCCGTTATGGTGCGGCGCTATTCTGGCGTAGTTAACCGCTGCGGGCTGTGATAGTTGACACATTTGTTACAGTTTTATGACAAAAGTGTGGGGAGGTCACATCAGAGTGAAGGCCGTGCAGCGCAGGTTACCTGCTGCGCCATCTGTCCAGATAATAATCGCTTGTCAACCAAAAAGCGCCGCATGCGCGCAGCGCATTGATTACACTAGCCGCTCTCTCTTTTTCAGGATCAAAGCTGTGCTGTTACTAATCGTTACGACCATTCTCTGGGCTTTCTCATTCAGCCTGATTGGAGAATATCTGGCGGGTCAGGTGGATACCTGGTTCTCCGTGTTAATGCGCCTTGCGCTGGCGGCGCTGGCGGCGCTGGTGTTTTTGCCCTTTTTGCGCTGGCGCGGCCATCGGCCGTCGACGCTGCTGCTCTATATGCT
>NZ_SMDS01000007.1 GCF_013753875.1 Candidatus Pantoea persica | reverse complement strand
ACGTCGTGTCCATTATGACAAAAAAACGATTTAATAGACAGCTCAGGCGAGGTGTTTTATGTTGTCCGACAATTTATGAGTTTTTAGGCGTCAGATGGCACTTTTCGGGGAAATGTGCACAATACACCCCCCTATTGTCACCGACAGCGAAAAGAGCACGACTCTACAAGTCGCAGCGCGGCCGCAGCGGCTTCGTGCGCGCCAGCTGGCAGGAGCTGAATCCGCTTATCGCCGCCGCCAATATCTGGACCATCAAGCACTACGGTCCCGATCGCATCGCCGGCTTTTCGCCGATTCCCACCATGTCGATGGTCTCCTATGCGGCGGGCACGCGCTATCTGTCGCTGATCGGCGGCACCTGCCTGAGCTTTTACGACTGGTACTGCGATCTACCACCCGCGTCGCCAATGACCTGGGGCGAGCAGACCGACGTGCCGGAGTCCGCCGACTGGTACAACGCCAGCTACCCCATCGCCTGGGGTTCCAACGTGCCGCAGACGCACACCCCCGACGCCCACTTCTTTACCGAGGTGCGCAACAAAGGCACCAAAACCGTCGCCATCACGCCGAACCACTCTGAGGTCGCCAAGCTGAGCAACCAGTAGCTGGCGCCGAAGCAGGGCACCGACAGCGCGCTGGCGATGGGCCACGTCATCCTCAATGAGTTCCACTTGAAAAATCACAGCGACTACTTCCTCAACTACGCGCTCCACTACACCGATATGCCGATGCTGGTGCTGCTGGAGCCGCGCGAGGATGGCAGCTTCATGCCGGGACGCCAGCTGCGCGCGGCGGATCTCGACGGCAGCCGGGGCGAGGAGAACACCCCACAGTGGAAAACCGTGGCGCTGAGCTAGGCGGGCGCGCCGACACAGCTGCAGCTCTCGCTGCTGGAGGCCTATGACGCGGTAGCCGACGTCGCCTTTCCCTACTTTGGTGGCGTTGAGCACCCCCACTTCCGCCACGTAGAGCAGGAGGCGGTGCTGCTGCACAAGGTGCCGGTAAAAACCCTCACGCTGCCGGTCGCCACGGTCTACGACCTGACGCTGGACCATTACGGCCTCGATCGCGGTCTTGACGACGCCAACTGTGCGCGCGACTTACGGCGACGTGCGCACCTATTCCCCCGCCTGGGCGGAACAGATTTGCGGCGTGCCGCGCAGCCAGATTGAAAAAATCGCGCGCGAGTTCGGCGAGACGGCGCACAAAACCCACGGTCGCGCGATGATCATCGTCGGCGCGGGGATGAACCACTGGTATCACATGGACATGAACTACCGTGGCCTGATCAATATGCTGGTGTTCTGCGACTGCGTCGGTCAGACCGGCGGCGGCTGGGCGCACTACGTCGGTCAGGAGAAGCTACGGCCGCAAACCGGCTGGACGCCGCTGGCGTTCGCCCTCGACTGGAACCGGCCACCGCGCCAGATAAACAGCACCTCGTTCTTCTATAATATAACCACGCCAGCCAGTGGCGCTACGAGAAGCTGCAGTTCAGCGAACTGCTGTCGCCGCTCGCCTACGCCAGCCGCTACAGCGGCAAGCTGATCGACTTCAACGTGCGCGCCGAGCGCATGGGCTGGCTGCCCTCATCGCCGCAGCTAGGCATCAACCCGCTGGGTATCGCTGAAGAGGCGAAGCGCGCCGGCCAGTCAGAGCGGGCGTGAACCGTTGAGGAGCTGAGGTCGGGCCGGCTGCGCATGACGTGCGAGGATCCCGACAGCGGCAGCAACCACCCGCGCAACATGTTTATCTGGCGCTCGAATCTGCTCTGCACCGAAAGCGGCATTCAGGGCGAACCGCTGAGCGCGGAGGCTGACCGCCCGGAAGAGCTGGTATGGCGCGGCGAGGCGCTGGAGGGCAAGCTCGATCTGCTGGTAACGCTCGATTTTCGTATGTCCAGCACCTGCCTCTTCTCCAACATCGTGCTGCCGACCGCCACCTTGTATGAAAAAGACGATATGAATACCTCGGATATGCATCAGTTTATTCATCCGCTGTCGGCGGCGGTTGATCCCGCGTGCGAGTCGAAAAGCGACTGGGAGATCTACAAAGGCATCGTCAAGACCTTCTCCGAACTCTACGTCGGCCACCTCGGCTAGGAGACCGATGTGGTGTTGCAACCCCTGCAGCACGACTCGCCGGACGAACTGGCGGCGGGCGACGTGCGCGACTGGAAAAAAAGAGGAATGCGATCTGATCCCTACCCAAACCGCGCCACAGATCGTCAGCGTGCAGCGCAATTATCGAACGCTTTACTTAGGTTGGTCCGCGGCTGGAGACGCTGGACAACGGCGTCAAAGGCATCAGCTGGAATACTGATAAAGAGGTCGACCTGCTGCGCCGCCTCAACTACTAGAACTAGATCGAGGCGTTCAACGCCAACGGCGCGCACGGTGGTAAGCCAGCGCGTGCCGGCGGGCATGACCATGATGTACCACGCGCAGGAGCGTCTGATGAACATTCCCGGCTCGGAGATCACCGGCCAGCGCGGCGGCATCCACAACTCGGCGACGTGCGTCTGCCCGAAACCGACCCATATGATTGGCGGCTATGCGCAGCTGGCGTACGGCTTTAACTAGTACGGCACCGTGGGTTCCAACCGCGATGAAATTCATTATGGTACGTAAAATGAACTGCGTGGACTGGCTGGACGACGAAGGCCGCGAGCAGGGTGTACAAGGAGGAGAAACAATGAAAATCCACTCTCAGGTCGACATAGTATTGAATCTGGACAAGTGCATCGGCTGTCACACCTGTTCCGTCACCTGTGAAAACGTCTGGACCAGCCGCGAGGGGATGGAGTACGCTTGGTTCAAAAACGTGGAGACCAAGCCGAGCGTCAGCTATCCCCACGACTGGGAAAACCAGCAGAAGTGGCGCGGCGGCTGGATCCGCAACATCAAAGGGTGGCTGGTGCCGCGCCTCGGCAGCCGCTCGTCGGTGATGATGAAGATCTTCGCCAACCCGGTGGTGCCGGGCATCGACGACTACTACGAGCCGTTCACCTACAACTATCAGCATCTGCACACCGCGAAGGCGGGCAAACATCAGCCAACGGCGCGCCCGCGCCCGCTGATCAGCGGCCAGTGCATGGACAAAGTCAACGGCGACCCCAATGGGGAAGAGATCCTCGGCGGGGAGTTCAGCAAGCGCTCGCAGGATAAAACTTCGAGGCAATGCAGAAGGAGATTACGGCCAGTTTGAAAACACCTTCATGATGTATCTGCCGCGCCTGTGCGAACACTGCCTTAGTCCGAGCTGTGCGGCGACCTGTCCCAGCGGCGTCATCTACAAGCGCGAAGAGGATGGCATTGTGCTGATCCGATTAGGACAAATGCCTCGGCTGGCGCCCCTGCATCAGCGGCTGCCCCTATAAGAAAATCTATTTCAACTGGAAAAGCGGCAAGTCGGAGAAGTGCATCTTCTGCTATCCGCGCATCGAGTCGGGCATGCCGACGTCTGCACGGAAACCTGCGTTGGCCGCATCCGCTAACTCGGAGTGCTGCTCTACTACGACGATAAGATCGCCGAGGCGACCAGCACCGAACAGGAAACCGACCTCTATGCGCGCCAGTGCGACGTCTTCCTCGATCCCCACGATCCGCAGGTGATTGAGGAGGCGCTGAAGCAGGGCATTCCGCAAAACGTCATCGACGCGGCGCAGGTGTCGCCGGTGTGGAAGCTGGCGCTGCCGCTGCACCCGGAATACCGCACGTTGCCGATTGTGTGGTATGTGCCGCCTTTGTCGCCGATTCAGTCGGTGGCCGATGCGGGCGGGCTGGTAACGCAGACCAGCGTGCTGCCGGACGTCGAAAGCCTGCGCATCCCGGTGCATTATCTCGCCAACCTGCTGAGCGCCGGCGACACAGGGCCTGTGCTGCGCGCGCTGAAGCGCATGATGGCGATACGCCACTTAAACGCGCCCAGAGCGTCGAGGGCGTGACCGATACGCGCATCATCGACGAGGTGGGGCTAAGCGAGGCGCAGGTTGAGGATATGTACCGCTATCTGGCGATCGCCAACTACGAAGACCGCTTCGTTATTCCCACCAGCCACCGCGAAATGGCGGGCGAAGTCTTCCCGGAGCACAACGGCTGAGGCTTCACCTTCGGCGACGGCTGCAACGGTAGCGACACCAAATTCAACCTGTTCAACAGTCACTGCATCGATGCCATCAACATCGGCGACAAAGCGGGAGGCGAATAATGAAGCTGATAAAAGTCGCAGGACTGCTGCTGGAGTACCCCGACGAGGCGCTGTGGCAGCATCAGGCGGAGCTACGCGCGCTGATTACGGAGCAGCATCCTGCGCTGCTGCCCTTTATCGAGCATTACTTCGCTTCGCCGCCGCTCGATATACAGGCGGAGTGGTGCGCGCTGTTCGAGCACGTGCACGCCGAGTCGCGCGATCGCGCCCAGGCGATGGTCGATCTGCTGGCGCAGTACGAACGCGCCGGCCTGGAGCTGAACTGTCGCGAACTGCCGGACTATTTGCCGCTTTACCTGTGTGGAGTACCTCAGCCTGCAGCCCGCCGACGAGGCGCGGCAGGGCCTGCGCGATATCGCGCCGATTCTGGCGCTGCTCGGCGGCCGCCTGAAGGAGCGCGACAGCGACGTCAGCATGCTGCTCGATGCGCTGCTCAGCGTGGCGGAAAGCCCGCTCAGTAGCGAAAGCGTGGCGGCGCAGGTCACCGCCGAGGCGCGCGACGATACCCCGGCCGCGATGGACGCGGTGTGGGAAGAGGAGCAGGTGAAGTTTATCGACGACAACGCCTGCGACAGCACGGCGCAGAACCATCAGCGGCGCCCGTGCCACAATACCTTGATCTCCGCTAGAGGAACAGCCTGATACACTACCTGAACGTGTTGTTCTTTAGATATCTATCCCTACCTTGTGCGGCACGGTCTTCTTGGTGGGAAGCTGGCTGCGCTACGACTACGGTCAGTACACTTGGCGCGCTGCCTCCAGCCAGATGACGGATAAAAAGGGCATGCGCTTCGTCTCGAACGTGTTTCACATCGGCATTATCGGCATCTTCTTCGGCCACCTGTTCGGTCTGCTGACGCCGTACTGGATGTATGAGCCGTTCCTCGCCATCGCCACCAAGCAGAAAATCGCCATGGGCGCAGGCGATCGTTACCTTCCAGGGCAGCGCCTCGGCGTGGCTGGACGGGGTAGAGTGGATCTACCGCGTGCATCTGATCCTCGGCATGACAATTTTCCTCGTTTTTCCCTTCACCCGACTGGTCCACGTCTGGAGCGCGCCGGTTGAGTATTTTACCCGCAGCTATCAGGTGGTCAGAGCGCGGCGCTGAGCCGCGCGCCAGCCTGCTGACGGCTGGCGCGAAATTGCGCCCGACACTGATTGACAGCGAACGTCGCTTTACATTTCCTGTGTTAGCTAGGAATTTTTTAACTTAATTAACATTTTTATTAACTCCTTTTAGTTAACGGCGCGGACAGCACAGCGATTCCTCCCTACGCTTATCACTGGTGCTACTAATAGCTGAGGCATGCATGTTAATCAAAATGAAGCGAGAGCGATCCCATACCGAAGACCGTTATCTTGACGTCTGGCTGGCAACGGCGGCCGGGCTGCTGAATGCTATGGCGCTGGGGGCGTTCGGATTCTTCCCGTCGCATATGTCGGGCAACACTTTGCAGCTGTCGAGCGAAGTCAGCAACAGCGACCTGCGCGACCTGACCTTTCTCGGCGGTTTGCTGCTGGCCTTTGTGGCGGGTGCGGTCACTGCGCGCCTGGCGGTGATTTCCGGGATGAAAAACGGCCTGTGCACTATCTTCTGCATGGTGCTAGCGGCGGAGGGGGTAGCGCTGTTCTTCCTGTCACTGTTAGAAATCTTTTTCTACTCTGCCGGCAACAACCGCGAAGTGCTAGTGCTGCTCGGCTTTCTTATGGGGGTGCATAACTCTACCTCGACGCAGCTCTCCGACGCCGGCATCTCCCTCGCCTCGGTGCTGAGCGCGCTGCTGTGCCGTGATCCCTCGAAAAACGTTCACGGCCAGAAAAAGCAGCTGAAAACCCATCTGACCACCATCTTCTCCTTTCTCGGCGGCGGCATCGCCGGTCTCTGGCTCTTCCGCCTGTTCGGCTTTCAGGCGATGGCGATGCTGGGGCTGGCGCTGACCCTGATGAAGGTGCGCAGCCGCGCCGGGCAAAGCGGCGAAATGATCATTTAGAGACATTTCCGCACTTTGTAACAATTGCCTGCGCAAGCGCAGCGGTCGGCGTTCAGAACCTTCCTATACTTGTCCTCATGACGACTTTCCATTCACACAGGCCCGCAAGGGCCTTCTTGCATGAGGCTAATTATGATCACTTTTCACCACGCTATTAAAATCGCCGCGCCGCGCCCTGCAGTGTACGACGCGCTGACCGATATCGCCCAGATGGCCGACTGGCACGCCGGTAAAGTCGAAGGAGAGATCGCCGAAGGCGCGGTGCTGACCCTGCGCCCGAAAAGCGACACCCACTTTAGCTGGCGCATCGAAACGCTGGAGGCCAACGCGCGCATCGTGCAGACCTCACTACTGGAAACCGACAGTCAGGCAGGCAAAACCCTGACCTTTACCCTCGCCGATCTGGATGATGGCCGCACGCTGGTGGCGCTGTCGCACGGCGAGTGGGCGTCGGACGACGCCCACCTGCCGTTCTGCAACACCTACTGGGGCGAAGTGCTGTTCCAGCTGAAAACCTTATATGGAAACTGAATAAGGAGAAGCAGGATGCCGCAGAAAAAACCGCATAGCTATCGCGTCGTTAAACCGGGCGATTCGCATCCGCAGGGCTGGGATGTGCCGCCGATCAACGACCTGCGCTCCGCCATTGAGCTGCTGAAAACCCTACCGGGCCACTATATCGAAACCGACCGCGAGATCGATCCCAAAGCTGAGCTGGCGGGCGTCTATCGCCATGTCGGCGCGGGCGGCACGGTAATGCGTCCGACGCGCATCGGTCCGGCGATGACCTTCAACAAGATCAAAGGCTTCCCGGACGCGCGCGTGTTGGTGGGGCTGATGGCAAGCCGCGAGCGGGTCAGCGCGCTGCTGGGCGCACCGGTGCGCGAGCTGGGGATCCAGATGGCGGAGGCGCGCAAAAACGTCACGCCGCCGGTTATCGTGGACCAGGCGCAGGCGCCCTGTCAGGAGGTAGTCTACCGCGCCGAGGATGAGGGATTCGATCTGAGCAAAATCCTGCCTGCGCCGACTAACACCAGTGAAGACGCCGGCCCCTACTTCTGCCTTGGACTAGTGCTCGGCAGCGATCCCGACGACCGCGACAACGTGGACGTGACCATTCATCGACTCTGCGTGCAGAGCAAAGACGAGCTCTCTATCTTCTTCGCGCCGGGCCGCCATATTGACGCCTTCCGGCAAAAAGCGGAGGCCGCCGGCAAGCCGCTGGCCGTCTCCATCAATATGGGGCTGGATCCCGCCATCTATATCGGCGCGGAGTTCGAGGCGCCGACCACGCCGTTCGGCTTTAATGAGCTGTGCGTCGCGGGCGGCCTGCGCGGGCAGCCGGTAGAGCTGGTGGAGTGCCTCAGCGTCAGGCAGCGCGCCATCGCCCACGCCGAGATTGTTATCGAAGGGGAGATCCTGCCCAACGTGCGCGTCGAGGAGGATCAGAACAGCCATACCGGCAAGGCGATGCCGGAGTTTCCCGGCTACACCGGCGAGGCTAACCGGTCGCTGCCGGTGATCAAGGTCAAGGCGATCACCACGCGGAAAAAACCGATCCTGCAGACCCTGGTCGGACCGGGCGAGGAGCACGTCAGCCTAGCGGGCATTCCCACTGAGGCCAGCATTCATATCGAGTGTGAAGACGCGCTACCGGGGCTGGTGAAGAACGTCTATGCCCACAGCGCGGGCGGCGGCAAATTCCTCGCGGTATTGCAGGTGCAGAAGCGCAACGCCGGCGACGACGGCATGACGCGCCAGGCGGCGCTGATCGCGCTGGCGGTCTACCGCGAGCTGAAAAACGTGATTCTGGTGGATGAGGATGTCGATCTGTTCGATACCGATGATGTGCTTTGGGCAATGCAGACGCGCTACGTCGGCGATCTCGATACCCTGTTCGTGCCGGGCGTCGCTGGTCATGTGCTGGACCCGACGCAGCAGCCCTTCTACGATCCGCGCCAGACGGCCAAGGGCACCACCAGCAAAACCATCTTTGACTGCACCGTGCCTTATCATCTGAAAGAGCACTTTGTGCGCGCGCAGTTCCAGGATGTCGATCCCAGCCTGTGGGCACCGGAGCTGTTCCCGGAGAAAAAGGTGTAGTTTGCGCCAACAAAAAAGCCGATAACTCAGGTTATCGGCTTTTTTTCTTTCCCGGCGGGGAATTAGCCCACCAGCGCCAGCAGGACTTTGATATCGTCCAGCGTCACGGTAGGGTTGAGCAGTGTCAACTTCAGGCAGGTCACGCCGACGTTGGCGCGGCCCGACTCCAGCGGCGCGTCGCCGATGCGCTGGTTAAGCAGCGTGGTTTCCGCCAGATCGCGGCAGCCGGTTTCCGGATGGAAGCGGAACAGCATGCTTGCCAGCTGCGGCTTCATCACCAGCTCCAGCAGCGGATGCGCGGTAACGTACTTCGCTACCTGCTGCGCCAGCGTCACGCTGTGATCGATGATCGCCGCGTACTGCTTCTGGCCCAGCGCTTCCAGACCCATCCACAGCTTCAGCGCGTCGAAGCGGCGCATGGTCTGCAGCGATTTGGAAACCAGGTTCGGCACGCCCGCCTCTTCGTCGAACTCGGAGTTCAGATAGGCCGCCTGGTAACGCATCAGCTCGTAGTTCGCCGCATCCTTCAGCAGGAAGGCGCCGCAGCTGATGGTCTGGAAATACTGCTTGTGGAAGTCCAGCGTAACGGAATCCACCAGCTCCAGGCCCGTCCATATAGTGACGATATGATCGTAAAGCACCGCGCGCGCCAGCGCCACTAGGTCGGCGGTGCCTTCCTGCAGCACCGCTTCGGCGTGCTCGGTTCGGGGATCAAGCCGACCGCAATGACCGGAATCGAGACGGCCTTGCGAATATCGCGCGCAAACCGCAGCTGGTAGCCCGGTCCGACGGTGATTGACTGCTGAGGCGCAAGGCCACGGCTGGAAACGTGAATATAGTGGTAGCCCGCTTGCCTCCAGCTGCTGCGATCGACTGCGCGTTATCCCAGCTGCCCTCAACCCAGTCGGTCGCGGAAATACGCACGCCAACCGTAATTTTCTCGCTCACGGCCTCGCGCACCGCATGGAAAATTTCCAGCGGGAAGCGCATCCGGTTCTCCAGCGAGCCACCATACTCATCTTCGCGGTGGTTACTGAACGGCGAAAGGAACTGATGCAGCAGATAGCCGTGCGCGGCATGCAGCTCGATCAGCTCAATGCCCAGCTTTTCGGCGCGGCGTGCGCTGTCGACAAACGCCTGTTTGATGCGTGCCAGATCGTCGCGGCTCAGGACGACCGGCGGGCGCTCGCCCTCGTTGAACGCCACGGCGGAAGGGGCAACGGTTTGCCAGCCGCCAGCATCTTGTTCCAGCTGCTCGCCTCCCAGCCATGGTGCGGCGCAGGAGGCTTTGCGGCCCTCGTGTCCCAGCTGAATGCCGAGCGGCATCGGTGACCAGACGTGAATATCCTCCAGTACGCTGCGCAGCGCCGCTTCGGTTTCATCATTCCACAGGCCGAGATCTCCTGGGGTGATGCGGGCCAATCGCTTCGACGGCGGTCGCCTCGATAATTAACAATCCTGCGCCGGAAAGCGCCAGCTGCCCCAGATGAATGCGGTGCCAGGAGGTGGCTTTGCCCTCATCAGCAGAATACTGACACATCGGCGCAATCATGATACGGTTTTCCAGTGCCAGCTTGCCAAGGTGTGTTGCGCTAAAGAGTTGACTCATGAATACCTCGTTTTCATTATAATGGCTGCCTCAAAACAAAAAGTGTAATCGACCATAGGCAGCACATTGGCTTAACGCAAAAAATAGCATGAAGCGCAGGGCGTAAAATTCACCGATGTGGCGAAAAGCGGCCGCCAGGGCGGCGGAATGCGCAGCAAACGCGCAAGAATCGCGCAGTAAGCGCACTGCTGCCTGCCATCGTGGGCTGGGTGTGCGTTGCGACAAGCCGGCGCGCCGCCATCGGCTAAACTATTTTCTCATGCGGCGAAACTTTTGCGACAGGCCAGACGAACCTCAGAAGATATGCATCAGGCATGCGGCCTGATGACAAACGGAGAAGACCACCATGCCGATGAAAAAGACTCTGACCACGCTGGCCGGCAAGTCGACTACCTTCTCCCCTGCAGCAGGCACTGCAGAAAGGGCCGGTCGTACTCTACTTTTCCCCCGCCGCCTTCAGCACCGGCTGTACGCTGGAAGCGCACGACTTTGCCGAAGCGACGGATGCGTTTAAGCAGCAGGGCGCCACCGTCATCGGCGTCACTGCGGGCAACACCGATCAGATTGCCAAATTCTCGCAGCTGGAGTGCCGCGATAAATTTACCGTCGCCGCCGATCCGGGCGCGAAAGTGGCGGCCGAATACCAGAGCACCATGGAGTACAAGGGCAAAACCCTCTCCGACGGCACCTCCTACGTTATCGCGCCAGACGGCAAAATCGTGCTGAGCTACACCGATAAAAACCCGGACGCGCATATCCAGAAGGCCATGGACGCGGTGAAAAAATATCGTCAGGCCAACCCCGCCTGATCCTTAGCTAAGAAAAAAGTATGCTGACCGCTATCGCCGCCGCCTTTCTCGGCGGCCTGATTCTCAATCTGATGCCCTGTGTCTTTCCGGTGATCTCGCTGAAGGCGCTTAGTCTGATCCGCCACCACGATCGGCCAGCCCAAGCCCGGTCCGAAGGGATCGCGTTTTTAGCGGGCGTGGTGGTCACCATGCTGCTGCTGGCGGCACGTCGGTGGGCTGGGGATTCCAGCCACAGTCGCCGTTGGTGATCGCGCTGCTGGCGCTGGTGATGCTCGCTTCGGCGCTGAATCTGTTCGACCTGTTTGAGGTGGGCCTCTCATTGCAGCGCGCGGGCGAGATCGGCTGCATCACGGGCGCGGCGTTGACCGGCGCACTGGCGATTGTCGTCGCCACGCCCTGCAGCGCCCCCTTTATGGCCAGCGCCGTTGGCTATGCGCTGACGCAGCCGCCCGCCGTCAGCCTGCTGATCTTCCCGGCGCTGGCGCTTGGTTTCGCCGCGCCCTTTACGCTGATCGCCTTTTTTCCGCTGCTGGCGCGGGTGCTGCCCGCCCCCGGTGCCTGGATGGTCACCCTGAAGCATGCGCTGGCCTTCCCGATGCTGGGCGCGGTCTGCTGTGGCTGATATGGGTGCTGGAGCACCAGGCGGGATCGGCCGCGCTGGCGGCGATCCTCGCCTGCTGCCTGCTGCTGAGCCGTCGCTGCCTGGCTCTCTATAGCCTGGCGCAATAGCGCCGTATGACGGGCCGCCATCACGTGGTGCTGCCTCTGGCGACTGCGCTGTTCACGTTGCTGATCGTGCCGCAGCTGCTGACGCCGCACATTGTGATTTCCGCACTGGAGCAGGCGGCCGACGACAGCAGTAAGAAACCCCATAAGGCCTGATCGACATGTTGATATATCACGCAGTGCTGCTTTGTCAGGCAGACGATGCCTGAAACCGACGCGCGGGCGCAGGCGGGCGACAAGAACGCCTACAACCAGCTGCTGAAAGCGATGGTGCCCGCCATTCGCGCGCTAGTGCGCAAAAAATGGAGGACGTGATTCAGGAGACTCTGCTGGCGGTGCATCGTGTGCGGCATACCTACGATCCGCGTAGTCCATCGCTGCCCTGGCTGGCCGCGATCGCCTCGGCGCGGGCAATTGATGCGCTGCGCCAGCGTGGTCACCGTCAGGAGGTTCAGGATGAGGCGGCGCTGGAGCAGCAGCTCGCAGCGGAAGAGGTGGAGAGCGACGGCGACAGGCTGACGGCGTGCCAGCGCCACATCGTTGAATTTGTTCACCTGCGCGAGCAGAGCCTGGCGCAGGCGGCGGCGGAGAGCAATCTCTCTCGCCGCCTTGAAGTCCCTGTTGTATCGCACGGTGCTTTACCTTCGTAAAATGGAAGCGGCAAGTATGAGAAATTATGACGCTCTTATCGATCGACTCAGCGAATCGGCGCGGCCGGTCAAACGCCTCTGGCCCACCGGCTGGCGCATGGCGGGCTGGATCGCCGCCGTGCTGCCCTTGCGGCGCGCTCAGCAGCTGGGCCTTTCACCGTCGCTATACCGACTGGACGCAGCCTGGCGCGCTATCCGCGATGGCGGCGCTGCTTCTCGCTTTCCTGCTGGGCGCCGGCACCATCGCGGCCGCATTTACCCCCAGCATCGCCGACCTGACGCCGCTGCGGCTGAAACGCCTTTTTTTACTGGCGCTGGGCTGGCTGTGCTGAATCTGAGCAACCTCTCCTTCGCACCGCCGCATGCAGGCGGCGATCGCCTGGGCGAAGGCGTTCACTGCTGTCTGTTTATGCTGTCGGCCAGCCTGCCGATGATCCTGATCTCGGTGTTTAGCCTGTATCACACGCGCTCGCTAGCGCCGGTAAAAAGTCTGGCGCTGGCGGGGGTGCGGCATTACCTTTATGTCATCGCTGCTGCTGTCGCTGTGTCACGATACGCGACTTCATCTGCTTGATTTTTCGATGTATCTCGCGGCCAAGGCGACGATCAGTGCTACTGACAGTGCTGGTCGGACGCCGCTAGATCCGACTGGATGATCCCTAAGGATCGCGCTCTGCTGGCTTTGCGGCCTGAAAGGGTGAATGAGGCTGGCAAGCGTGAGGCGTCGCGTCAGGATAATCGCGGCTGTCCTCGCTGCTTCACAGCCTCCCAACCCCACAATCTCACGGCGGAGTATTTTCTGTCACGCTCTGGCTAACCCCGCTGAACTCGCTTGCTTCCCGTCCGCAGCGCTTTTTTTAGAAGAAAAAATGGCGACGCTACGCGAATTCTGCAAGGTAAAATTCACCCGCGCAGCGTTACAGAATTCACGTAACGCTGCCGATTTTTTGCCCACGTTTTCCGGCTATAACTTCTTGGTCCATTTTCGTTTCGCTTGTTCGCGATCCACTGGTCGCGATTTACGCGTTTGCGCGGCGTTGTACTTTTATATAATGCCCATTATAGAAAGCCAGAAGTGAGGGGCGGGGGGACCGTGACAAAAGCCACGCCCAGCAGCAAAGCAGGGAAAATTGCAGCGCAAGTCAGAAGGCTGCAAACAATGACGCTCCAGATGGGAAAGCGGCGCAGGGTAAGGCGTGGGGAAAAATGCAGCGAGCGGCAGGAAAAGAGGAAAGAGAGAAGCGCCCGGCTGCATCACCGGACGCAGCGGCGGCTTACGCCGTGGTTTTGCGATTGTTCAAAAAGGCTTTGACTGATTCAGCGGCGCGCTTGCCCGCCAAGAAGGCATGATCCGAGTTGTAGTACTCCCACTCGCTGTAGCGTCCGGAAAGATGGACGCCCTGTGTCGCCAGCCAGCTGCGAATCAGCTCGACGTTCGCCTTGCGCTGATGATCGTACACCACATAGGCGTACGGCATATCCACCTCATGCGCGGTCAAGATGACATCATCCTCGCGGATAATACCGACGCGGATACAATCGTCAATGCAGCGCTGGATCAGCGCGTCGCCTTCAACCGGCAGCGGCTGATCGGCGCAGTAGGTGATTTCGCAGGTCAGGCCGAAGCCGCCTTCCGGGTTGCATTCAGGGCTGGCGTTGCCCTGCAGAAAAATGCGGTGGAACAGGGTATCGCCTGGATAGTAGATCCAGTGCTTGTCGCTCAGCGCTTCGCGGCCGACGCCGATATTGACGCAGCGTACCGAGACATGACGCAGCATCGAGGCGGCTTTCTGCACCGCTTCCGGTACGCGGTTGCCCATCAGCCGCACCAGCTCTGGCAGCGGCAGGGTGCTGATCAGCTGATCGTAGTGGTAGTGTCGTCCATCCCTGAGGATAACGCTGCGTGTCTGCGGCTGGATTTTGCTGATCTCCGAATGGGTCTCCAGCGCGCAGGTGAGGTGCGGCAGAAAGCCATTCATCAGCGCCTGAAAACCGCCGCGTCGCGGATAGCCGAAACGCGCGTTGGGGCCGACCGGCTTATCCAGCGGCTCCAGCGCGCCGGAGATAATCTGTTGCAGATCCGGCAGCGGCACGCGTCCATCGAGCCAGGAGGTTTCCATATCGGCAAGCGGCGTTTTCCACAGCTTGCGGTTATAGGGCACGGCGAAGTGGCGCGCGATGCCTCGGCCCCAGGTGCGGAAAATAAAGTTTTCGAAGTTCTCACCCGCATCATCCGCGCCCGCCGGTTCTGTCGCCTCGCTGCCCAGCACGCCGTCCGCGCAGCAGTCGCGGCAGTCGGTGTTTGCCGCGTCGCGTACCGCGCTCAGTGGCGCCGCCTCCTGCTCACCCGTGACACCGTAACGCGCTTCGATAGCGCCCAGCACGCACTCGCCGATCACCTCTGCCGGCAGGCCATGCAGCGCCGACTGGAAGGGATAGCGGGTAAAGACGTTGTGGCTGTAAACCCACGCCTCGCGCGTCTGCCAGTGCAGATTGTCTCCCAGCAGTTTGTCATACAGCTGCAACACGTAGGGATCGTTGGAAAACATGATGTGGCCCGCGTAGTCGAAGGTGAAGCCTTTGTCTTCGATGGAACGGCACCAGCCGCCCGGCGTGCTGTTTTTCTCCAGCACCACCGCGCCTTCGCCATAGTGATAACCGGCGCTCAGCCCGGTCGGGCCAGCGCCGAGGATCAAACACTCCACGGGACGCAGCGAAACGGCATGCACGCGCTCACTGCTCTCCGGCACGCCGGCCGCAGGTACCGGCACCACCACGCTGTCGCGCAGTCCCACGATCTGCGCCTGCATCTGCTCCGCCGTGCGGTCCCAAGAGGTTTCGGCAATGATCTCCGCCATCTGCGCGGCCTGCGCGCGGCGCTGTGACTCGTCCATCGCCAGCGCCGCTTCGCACGCCTGCACAAAGCCCTGCGTGGTATCGGCGATACTGACCACGCCGGTGAAGTGGCGCACCACGTCAGGCACGGCGGTACTTACCACTGGCAGCTGCGCTGCCATATACTCCAGTACCTTGGTCGGGCTGATAAAGCGAGTGGAGGCGTTAAGCGCGAAAGGCACCAGGCAGACGTCCCAACCGGAAAGGAAATGGGGTAGCGCCTCATAGGGCTGCTGGCCTAACCAGTGCAGGTTGCTGCGCTGCGGCAGACTGTTGACGTCGATCTTCACCACTGGTCCCACCATCACGATCTGCCATTCCGGGTGGGTATCGGCCAGCGCCGCGATCAGATCCACATCCATACGCTCGTCGATCACGCCGTAATAGCCGAGGCGCGGCCTGGGTAGGTTGTCCTGCAGCGGATGCCCGTTGCTGCGATCTAGCGCCTGCTCGAAGTGGCCGGCGTCGACGCTGCTAGGGAAACAAAAGACGTTAGGGTGGCGATGCTTTTTCGCTTCATACAGGCTGGTGCCGCCGGTGAAGACCACGTCGGCGCGGCTCAGCAGCGCCGATTCGCGCTGCTGCAGCTGACGCGGCGCCATCTGGAAGGCGGAAAGCTCATCCATGCAGTCGTAGATAATGGCGCTAGGCTGGAAGCAGGTCAGCAGCGGCAGGGCCATTGGCGTATAGAACCACACCAGCGGCTGCTCATCTTTCTCCAGCAGGTCGGCGAGTAGGGGTTGCAGCACTGCGATCTGGCTGTCGTGAAAGCCAGGGGCGTCAACATCGGTATGGGGTTCGATCACGGTCACGTTCGGCGCGGGCGAGTGCTGTCGTAATCCCGCCTCGCCTTGCTGGTATACCGGCTCCTCAATAAACAGAATGCTGTAGTGTTGAGCAAGGCGCGACAGCAGATGCTGTGGACGTTGATAGACAAAACCCCAGCGAAGATGGCTGAATACCACCAAAACGGCATGTTTCATACAGGACTCCTGTGGCCCGCTGGCCGGTGATAGAAAAGAGTGAAAACGGTGTAGGGATCGTTGTGATTGCCGCAAAGCTGCGGCGGTGGGCAGGTGAAGCAAACGGGAAAAATCGGGGGCGACGTCCCAGAGTCCGCTGCGCGGCCAGTAGCTGGGATCTTCCCAGAGAGGACTTTCGATAATCGGATAAATGCAGACGCCCTGGATATCGCAGCCGTCCAACTGCGCCTGCGCGAGCTGCGCGGTGATATAACTCAGCCAGGCGGGGCGGCCGCTGCCGACGTGGCTGGTTTCCGCCAGCAGAATCGGGCGCCGGTAGCGCTGCGCCAGTCCGGTGAGCATGCTGTGCAGCGGCATGCGCCGTGCATCGCCCAGGTGCCAGTCGAGCCGCCGGTTGGTGTTGGCTTCCCACTGATTGGCGTGATAGTAGTTGGCGCCGACGATATCGAGATAGCGCGGTGCGCCGCCCAGTTCGGGCTCGCGCGTGCCGACCAGCATATCCCAGGCCTGAAACTGCGCGGCGATCAGGTTGGTGGTGTGCTGACGGCTGGCGTCGCTCTCTTCATCGGGAACCAGGTGGATGATGGGATCGCAATGAAGAAAGCGCGCACGCGGATCGGCCATCCAGATGGCGTCGCACCCGGCGAGGGTGGCGCGCACCAGTTGACGCTTGATCGCGTCGGGATCGGCGTCGCGATGGTGGCCAAACAGCCCGACAGAGAGTCCCCAGCTGAGAAACGAGATCTCGTTCATCGGCGAGTAAACCGGAGCGCGGCTGTACAAGGGGGCGAGGAAGGCGGCGACGCGGCGGCAAAAGGCGGCAAAGCGCGTAATGAAGGCGTCGGAAAACAGCTCGAGATCCTCAGGCCAGCCGTAGTGGCAGAAGGTCCAGTTGATCTGAATGCCCAGCTGATGGGCCGCCTCCATTTTTCCGCGCAGCGTGGCGAAGGTGCCTTCCGGATCCGCCTCCATCTGCCGCCAGCCGACGCTTTCGCGCACCGTGCGAATGCCAAACTCCTGCAGCGCCAGGTAGTCGCTGGGGAACTGCCGTTGATGGTCGGTCAGGGCATCCATAATCAGCGGCTGGCCTGCCGTATTAATATGGTCGGCACCTTCGTACCCCGCCTGCCAGAAGCTAGCAAAAGGCAAAATCACATCCTCCTATAAATTCAGGAAAAAAGAAAAGTCCCATGCTGGCGCGCAGACCGAGAGCGCCCCGGTATGGCAATCAGAATGGCGAGAGCTGAACATGATCAGCGTTGCTGTAGTGAATTCCGTGTCCGGAAAGCAAAGTGAAGTCATAATACCCGGTCGCAATAAGTGCGTTATCCCGCACGCAAGGAAAGGAGAGCCGTTAATTATTGGTTTCGGTGAGCAATCACCGTTATCAGAGTATAACCCTGACTAGGTTTCTCACAACTAATTGAAGAAAAACAAAAAAAGCACAGCGGCAAGCCGCAGCGCAGCGAAGCGCGGCAAAAGGGGCGCGTTCTCCTGCCTGCGCAGGTACGGTATTTCTCCGGAGGGGCCGTGCCCGCTCTGCCCTGCATCCGTATCCCCCCGGCGTGCGCTCCAACGAAATACTGATCGGCCAGGGCAAGAAGGCGGGGATCATGGTAGAGGGCGAGCTGACGCTGGAGATCGACGGCGACAGCGCGCGCCTGGCAACCGGCGACAGCTTTCAGTTCAAAAGCCATCTGCCGCACACTATTTTCAACCATACGGAACGCGCGGAACGCGACGCCAGAGTGGTGTGGATTATGCCTATTCTGCTTGAACAGCATCTCTGATCGCCCCTTTTATAAGGTTTTACTATGCGCATCACTATCAAAGCGGTCACCGACAGCCCCGCGTTTCCCGACCAGGTTGACGTTGTCGTTATCGGCGGCGGCACTATCGACACCGCCGTCACCTATGAACTGGCGAAGCAGGGCATCGCCGTGGCGCTGTTTGAAAAAGGGGCGATCGGCGACGAGCAGTCGGGACGCAACTAGGGCTGGGTGAGGCAGCAAAATCGCGATCTCTATGAGCTGCCGCTGGCGATGCGCAGCCTGCAGCGCTGGGAGGCATTGAGCGAGGAAATTGGCCTCGATCTCGGCTTTCGCCGCAGCGGCATTCTCTACGGCACGCAGAACGAGGCTGACGTGGCGCGCTGGGGAAAATGGGGCAAACAGGCGAAGCAGCTCGGTTTCGTCAGCCATCTGCTCTCTGCCAGCGAGGCGCAGGCGCGGCTGGGGGAGCAGCGGCCTAGGTCGGCGGCATCTGGTCACCGACCGACGGACGCGTGGAGCCGTCGCTGGCCGCGCCCGCTATCGCCGTCGGCGCGCAAAAGCTGGGCGCCTTTGTGCATCAGCGCTGCGCCGTGCGAGGGCTGGTGAAGGCGAGTCGGGTGATCTGCTGCGGCGGCGCCTAGATTGACACCACGCCGGACTTGGTGCCGGTGATCGACGAGATGGCGAGCCTGCCCGGACTGGTTATCGCCTCCGGCTTCAGCGGCCACGGTTTAGCATCGGCCTTGGCGCGGGACTGCTCTGCGCCCAGCTGATCACCGGGCAGCAGCCCTTTACCGACCTCGCGCCGTACCGTCTGGCGCCAGGGGTAACGCGATACGCGAGCCGCAGATGATGTAGCTCGAACGACTTCAGCAGGCTGGCCGCGCCGACGCCGGAGCGCTGCAAAATCTGCGGCGAGGCGATGGCGCCCAGCAGATACTGCACGCCCACGGCGCGCTTGGCGTCGAACAGAATCCGGTCGGTAACCGCATGGGTGACAATTTTCAGGTTAGGACGGCTTTTCGCCTGGTCCAGATAGCCGCGCGCGGCGCCCCTGCGGCGTCACGGTGCGGTCTATCGGGCCGAAGCCCTCCTGCTGATAGCCGTTCAGATCCTCGGTGCGCGGATAGCCCGCCTGCACGCCCGCCTTCGGCGTGGTCACACTGACCGGGCCGTCTCCGCCGTGATAGTCGTTCGGCCCGATATCGCGCGTTTCCGCCTTGCGGTAGTAGGGCAGACAGTTCAGGTAGCTCCAGCTCTCCGTGCCCGGCGTCTGCGCTCAGCCGTCAAGGTCCATCGCGTTGGCGCGGATGTAGCACATGCCGTTAATCGGCGAGGAGCCGCCCAGCCCCTTGACGCGTCCGCACTCCATGCGGCGGTTGCTCATGTGCGGCTCAGGCTCGGTCTCGTAGGCCCAGTTGTAGCGTTTTCCCTGCAGCGGATAGGCCAGCGCCGAAGGCATATGCGTGTGGAAGTCCATCCGGTAATCCGGCCCGCCCGCTTCCAGCAGCAAGACGTTGACGTCGCTGTACTCGGTCAGTCGGGTAGCCAACACGTTTCTTGCGGATCCGGCTCCAATAATGATGTGATCAAATTCCATTAGTCGCTCCTCAGGTTGGTTTAACAATCAAAATACCGACTGAAAACGGTCCAGCTCGATCTGCACTGACTTCAGCTGGGTATAGTTGCGTCATCAGGCTGTTCTCGCGGCCGATGCCGGAGCGCTTGTAGCCGCCGACCGGCATCTCCGCTGCGGATTCGACCCAGGTGTTGATCCAGCAGATGCCCGCCTCAATCTGGTGAATCACGTGGTGCGCGCGGTTGAGATCCTGCGTCACTACACCTGCTGCCAGCCCATATTCTGTGGCGTTGGCGCGGCGCACCACTTCCTCTTCGCTCTCGTAGCTCAGGATTGCCATCACCAGACCGAAGATCTCTTCGCGCACGATGGTCATCTCGTCGCGGCAGTCGGTAAACACGGTCGGCTCCACCCAGGCGCCGTTGTCAAAGCCGTCGCCCTGCATGCGCTTGCCGCCGCACAGCAGGCGCGCACCCTCGACGATGCCGCTTTCGATATAGCGCATCACGTTATCGCGGTGCGCGAAGCTCACCAACGGGCCGAAGTTGGTGGCCGCACCGTTCAAGGTCGCCGGCGCGAATGCGCGTCACGCGCGCGGCAATCTTCTCTTCAAAATCCGCCTGCAGCGACGCCGGCACGAACACGCGCGTGCCGTTGGTGCAGACCTGACCGGAGCTGTAGAAATTGGCCATCATGGCGATATCCGTCGCTAGGTCGAGATCGGCGTCGTCAAAGACGATCAGCGCCATGGTGACCCTTTTCAGCGTGAAACCGGCCGCGTTGGCTATCACCTTTTTGCCGCTGGCGACGCCGCCGGTGAAAGAGACTTTATCGATGCCGGGATGCTCGGTGAGCAGCTGGCCGGTGACCGCGCCGCGGCCCGGCTGCACGTTGAACACGCCGTCCGGCACGCCCGCCTCGCTGTAGATCTCCGCCAGCTTCAGGGCGATGAGTGGGGTGACTTCGCTCGGCTTGAAGATCATGGCGTTGCCCGCCGCCAGCGCCGGCGCCGATTTCCACAGGGCGATCTGAATGGGGTAGTTCCATGCCCAGATGCCCGCCACTACGTCGAGCAGCTCGCGGCGCGTATAGACGAAAGCGGTGTCGCGCAGCGGGATCTGCTGGCCTTCCAGCGACGGGATCAGTCCGGCGTAGTACTCCAGCACGTCCGCGCCGGTGACGATATCTACGCTGGCGGTTTCGCTCAGCGGTTTGCCGGTGTCGAGCGTTTCCAGCGCGGCCAGTTCGTCGTTGCGCTCGCGCAGAATATCCACAGCGCGGCGCAGAATGCGCGAGCGTTGCATGGCGGTCATCGCCGCCCAGACTTTCTGTCCTTTGCGCGCAGCCGCTGCTGCACGGTCGACGTCTTCGCGTCCGGCTTCATGCACGCGCGCCAGCACTTCGCCGTTGGTGGGGTTGATGGTTTCAAAGGTGTCACTTGCGGCTGACGGGAGATAGGCGCCATCAATAATAGAGGTGTTGCTCTGCGAATCGGGATATGGTTCCTCCTTATCCAGGAATGCGTCATCAGGAATGCGTCTTGTCAGCCAGCTGCTGACGCGCTCCAGCCAGTTGAACTGGGGCTGATGCATGCTGCTTGACCAGAAGTCGAGCCACGCCTTCATCGCCGCCTTGTGCACCTAGCTCTCATCGAAGTTGCCCTCGACGATGGCGCACAGTCGGGCCTCGGTGCTCGCCTGCGCCAGCGGCTTCAGTCTAGCCGCTACCGCGTCGCGCATGGTAGCTTCCAGCAGACCATTTTTGTCTTTGAAGTAGTGGCTGATGATGCCAGTTGAGACTCCCGCGCGCCGCGCAATCTGCGCGATGGTAGCGTCGTTGATCCCCACTTCGTTGATGGTCTCCAGGGTTGCGTCAATCAGTT
>NZ_SMDS01000006.1 GCF_013753875.1 Candidatus Pantoea persica | reverse complement strand
CGACTCAGCTGCCTGCACCTCCTGAACACCGCATTCCGTAAGCCGTTGTGCCGTGTCAGTGGAGGCGCGTTATAGGGAGTTCTTTCCGGCTGATAAGCGTTAATTGCAAAAAAATTATCGTCCGCAGCAAATTTCATCAAATCGCTGGCATTCACAGCGATTTGGCGGGTAAACGCACAAATTCTCGCGCGAAACGCGCCACCTGCTGCCAGTCGGTATACTCGACCTCTTTCGTTTTATCCGTTTCTCCGCCGGTCATACGCATGATCAGCTGAATCATGACCCGGTCAAACCAGCGATAGCGCGGATAACGCAGCGCGCCGGCAAACACCGCGCAGCACTCCGGCGCCCAGGGCGACTGCTGTAAGAACTTACGCGTATAGGCATTGGTTTGCGGTGAACGCTTTTCTGGCTTACGCGCGGTCAGGTTTACGCAGAAAAAACCGTTCGGCCGTTGCTGTAGCGTCTGCAAATGGGTTTTGATGAATTTCGCCACCGCCGGATGAAACTTGCCATAGCGGATCGAGGCGCCGATTAGCACGCGATCGTACTGCGCCCAGTCAACCGACCTGGCGTGCAGAATATTGAGTACGTCACACGTCTGCTGCGCCTTTATCTCATTGGCAATATAGGAGGCAATTTCGCGCGTTTGCCCGTCGCGGCTGGAGAAAAGGATCAACGCTTTCATCTTCACATCCTGTTTTGCTTATTCACGCCAGAAGGTCGGCGTAAAGAGAACCAGTAAGGTAAACACTTCGAGACGACCAAACAGCATGGTGGAGATCAGGATCCATTTCGCCACGTCATTCATTGAGGTGAAATTATCCGCTACCACGCCCAGGACGGGCCTCAGATTATTCAGCGTCGCTGCTACCGCCGCAAACGCGGAAAAGTTATCCACGCCGGTGGCGATAATCGCCAACATGCTGACCAGAAACACCAGATCATAGGCGGAAAAGAACCCCCTATACCGCTTCCAGAATACGTTCCGGCAGCGCGCGGTTGCCCTGCTTGATGGTATAGATCGCGTTCGGGTGCACCAGACGCTTCAACTCGCGCGAGCCCTGCTTGCAGAGCAGCAGGATGCGGATCACCTTCAGCCCGCCGCCGGTAGAGCTGGCCATGCCGCCGATAAACGCGGAGCAGAGCAGCAATACCGGCAGGAACAGCGGCCAGCGCGAAATGCTGTCGGTGGTGAAGCCCGCCGTGGTGGCCATCGATAACACCTAGAAAAAGGCCTGATTCAACGTCTGCCAGCCGCTGGCGTAAACGTTATGGAACCAGAGCACCAGCGTGCAGATAACCACCAGCGTCAGCTGTACGCCGATAAAGGTGCGGAACTCCGGGTCGCGCCAGTAAAAGCGCAGGTTGCGGTTGCTGAGCAGCGAAAAGTGCAGGCCGTAGTTACAGCCGGAGATCAGCTAAAAGATGGCGATGATGGTATTGATCGTGCCGCTGTTGAAATAGCCGACGCTGGCGTCATGGGTCGAGAAGCTGCCAATGGCAATGGTTGAAAAGCTGTGCCCTATCGCATCGAACAGCAGCATGCCCGCCAGCCAGAGCGCCACCGCGCAGGCCACCGTCAGCAAGACATAAATTAGCCAGAGCGTTTTGGCGGTCTCGGCGATGCGAGGCCGCATCTTATTGTCCTTCAGCGGGCCGGGCATTTCCGCGCGGTAGAGCTGCATACCGCCGACGCCGAGAATCAGCAGAATCGCTACCGCCAGCACAATGATCCCCATGCCGCCCAGCCATTGCAGCATCTGCCGGAAGAACAGAATTGCCTTCGGCATGGTGTCGAGTCCCACTAGCGTCGTCGCGCCGGTGGTGGTTCGGCCAGAGAACGATTCAAAGGAGGCATCGGTCACGGAGAGATGCGGCTGCTCGGCGAAGATGAAAGGCATCGCCCCGACGCTGCCCAGCACCTTCCAGAACAGCACCACGATCAAAAAGCCCTCGCGCGGCTTTAGCTCGGTACGCTGTTTGCGGTTTGACCACCACAGCAGCGAGCCAATCGCCAGCGACATCAAAAAAATCTGGCTGAACGTGTGTCCGGCGCCATCGCGATAAATTAAGGCCACCGGCCCCAGCACGATCATCGTGACGGAAAAGAGGATCACCAGCAGACCGACAATGCGGGTAATAGCGCGAAAGTGCATTCAGCCGTTCCTTAGAGAAGAGTTGTCAGGGTGTTAACGGATCGAGGCTCAGCGCGCCCCGGCTAAAGTCAGAAAGCGTCTGCCTGAAAGCCTCAATGTGCGCATAAGGCAGCGTCAGAGTGATACGGTCGAGATACACCACCTCGTCGAGCTGGCTGTCGAACCTCGCCAGCAGTCGCTCGATACCGCTGAGCTGAGCATAGTTGCACATCAGCATAAACCGCTTCATCGGCACTTTCCGTCGGCGCGCCAGCTGTTTCAGCCCCTGCTGCACGCCGCCGCCGTAGGCTTTTACCAGCCCACCGGTGCCAAGCATAATACCGCCGTAGTAGCGCACCACCACAGCGGTGATTTCGCCGATGTTCGCGCCCATCAGCTGCGCCAGCATCGGCTTGCCCGCCGTGCTGGAGGGTTCGCCATAATCGGAGAAGCTCAGCTGCTGCGAATCGTTCGGCGCGCATGCAGAAAGATTACCGCGACGCTATCGACGCGCTGTTCGAGGCGGGACGCTACGGCCAGAAAAACGGCAAGGGCTTCTATCTCTAGGAGAACGACAGCAAAGGCAAGGCGAAGAAAGTAACCGACGCCGAGGTGGATGCCCTGATCAACCCTGCCTGCGCCTCGTCACGCGTGTTCAATGATCAAGAGATCCTCAACCGCATGATGATCCCGATGCTTAACGAAGTGGTGCGCTGCCTCGAAGAGAAGACCGTCGCCTCGCCGGCCGAAGCCGATATGGCGCTGGTGTACGGCCTCGGCTTCCCGCCGTTCCGCGGCGGCGCGCTGCGCTATCTCGACATGCTCGGCAACAGCAACATGGTGGATCAGGCGAAACGCTATCAGGCTCTCGGCCCGCGCTGCTGCTGCTGCATAAGGCGCATCAGCATGAGCGCTGGTATCCCGCGGCCCAACCTATCGACGAAGCGGCGCGGCAAAGCGCCTGAAGGACGAAACATGGAAAATGTGGTGATTATTAATGCGGTTCGCACGCCGATGGGCCGCTCTAAAGGCGGCGCCTTTCGTCAGGTGCGGGCGGAAGATCTCTCGGCACACCTGATGCGCGAACTGCTCAGCCGCCATCCGGCGCTGGCGGCGGCAAGCCTGGACGATGTAGTCTGGGGCTGCGTGCAGTAGACGCTGGAGCAGGGTTTCAATATCGCGCGCAACGCGGCTCTGCTGGCGGAAATTCCTCACCGCGTGCCGGCGACCACCGTTAACCGACTGTGCGGCTCGTCGATGCAGGCGCTTCACGATGCGGCGCGCGCCATTATTGTGGGCGACGCGCACGCCTGCCTGGTGGGCGGCGTGGAGCATATGGGTCATGTGCCGATGAATCACGGCGTCGACTTTCATCCGGGGCTAGGCCGCACGGTGGCGAAGGCAGCGGGCATTATGGGCCTGACCGCAGAGATGCCGGCGCGCATGCACTATATCAGCCATCAGCCGCGAGCAGCAGGACGCCTTTGCGCTGCGCTCGCATCAGCGCGCCTGGGCGGCCACGCAGCGCGGCGACTTCCGGCGCTAAATCGTGCCGACCTACGGCCATGACGCCGACGGCGTGCTGAAACGCTACGACTACGATGAGGTGATCCTCAAGGAGACCAGCCTGGAAGGGCTGGCGGCACTGAGGCCGGAGTTCGAGCCGGCGAACAGCACGGTGACGGCGGGCAGCTCATCGGCGTTCTCCGACGGCGCCGCCGCGCTGCTAGTTATGAGCGAAAGCCGCGCGCGCGTAAGAAGCATGGCGGTTGTCGGCTGCGATCCGTCGATCATGGGCTACGGGCCGAGGCCGTCCAGCAAACTGTCACTGAAGCGCACCGGATTGGAGAGTAGAGGATATTGAGATCTTCGAGCTGAACGAGGCGTTTGCCGCGCAGACGCTGCCCTGCATCAAGGATCTCGGCCGGCTGGACAACAAGGTGAACCTGAACGGCGGCGCGATTGCGCTCGGCTGTTCCGGCGCGCGCATCAGCACCACGCTGCTGAATCTTATGGAGCAGCGCAACGCCCAGTTCGGCCTTGCCAGCATGTGCATCGGCTTAGGCCAGGGCATCGCGACCGTATTCGAACGTCTGTAACCGCTTCATTGCGCTAAGTGCTTTTCCTACCCGTTAGGGCGGGTTGTACCGCCTGAGCGAGCTAGATAAAGGCGAACGCGTCGCCAAACATCTGCCCTTCTTTCGCGCCGCGCTCGGCGCAAAAACGGTCACGCGCGATCTTCGCCATCTCGAAACGGCCGGCGATGTAGATGTCGTGCTCAGCCAGCGTGGAAAAGTCCTGCATCACGGCAGTCAGCACCGTGCCAGAACGTCCCTGCCAGCCCGCTTCCGGCTGCTCGACAACCGGGATCACCTTTAGGTTGGTATGCCTCACCGCCAGCGCGTTCAGTTCCTCCAGATCGTACAGATACTGCAGCTCGCGGCCGCCCCAGTAGATGGCGATATCGCGGTTCGGCTGCTGCGCCAGCGCGGTCAGCAGAATCGAGCGCGCGTAAGAGAAGCCGGTGCCGCCCGCAATCAGCACGATCGGACGGGTGCTGTTTTCCCGCAGCCAGGCGTCGCCGTGCGGAATATCGACGGTGATCTGGCGATCGTCGCGAATGCGGTCCATGACCGCCACGGCGTAGAGATTGAGATCGGAAGCGCCGATATGCAGCTCGATAATCTCTTTCTCCATCGGTGTCGAGGCGAGTGAAAACGGACGTTTATCGTGCTCGTCCATCACCACCATCAGATATTGCCCGGCGCGAAATGTGAAATCCGCTTCGGGGATCAGTCGAACGCGATATACTGTGTCGGTAATCGCTTCAACCGAGGTTACTTTACAGCTTAAGGTCGTCATGCGTTCCCTCTGTAGGGTCGTCATTATGGTTGTGCGCGTCGTCTGCGCTGCGACGGCTGATTAAAAATGCCTAAATCATCCCAGATCGCGTCGATACGCGCCGTCACAGTGGGATCTTTCACGATCGGACGTCCCCATTCGCGCTGGGTTTCGCCCGACCACTTATTGGTGGCATCCAGTCCCATCTTCGAGCCCAATCCGGAGACCGGCGAGGCGAAATCCAGATAGTCGATAGGCGTGTTTTCTACCAGGACCGTATCGCGCGCCGGCTCCATACGCGTGGTAATGGCCCAGATAACGTCGTTCCAGTCGCGCGCGTTTACATCGTCGTCACACACAATAACAAATTTGGTGTACATGAACTGCCGTAAAAACGACCAGACGCCGAACATGACGCGCTTGGCGTGGCCGGCGTACTGTTTTTTCATCGTCACTACCGCCAGGCGGTAGGAGCAGCCTTCCGGCGGCAGGTAGAAGTCGACGATCTCCGGGAACTGCTTGATCAGGATCGGCACCAGCACTTCGTTCAGCGCCACGCCCAGCACCGCCGTCTCGTCCGGCGGACGGCCAGTATAGGTGGAGTGATAGATGGCGTCCTGGCGCTGCGTCACGTGCGTTACGGTGAAAACCGGGAAGTTATCCACCTCATTGTAGTAGCCCGTGTGATCGCCATACGGCCCTTCCGGCGCCATATCGCCCGGCTCGATGTAGCCTTCCAGCACGATTTCTGCGCTGGCGGGCACTTCCAGATCGTTAGAGAGGCACTTCACCACTTCGGTTTTGTTGCCGCGCAGCAGACCAGCAAAGGCGTACTCCGACAGCGTGTCCGGCACCGGCGTCACCGCGCCAAGGATGGTCGCCGGATCGGCGCCGAGCGCCACTGACACTGGAAAACGCTCGCCGGGATGCGCCTGGCACCATTCCTGAAAATCGAGCGCGCCGCCGCGATGAGAGAGCCAGCGCATAATCAGGCGGTTTTTGACGATCACCTGCTGGCGGTAGATGCCGAGGTTCTGCCGCTCTTTGTGCGGCCCGCGCGTCACGGTCAGTCCCCAGGTAATCAGCGGCGCGGCGTCGTCCGGCCAACACTTCATTACCGGAATGCGCGACAGGTCGACCTCATCGCCGCTGTACACCACCTGCTGACAGGGCGCGTTGCGCAGCCGTTTGGTCGGCATGTTCAGCACCTGTTTGAACTGCGGCATCTTGTCGTACAGATCGCGGAAGCCTTTCGGCGGCTCCGGCTCTTTCAGGAACGCCAGCAGCTTGCCGACCTCGCGCAGGGCGCTGACCTCTTCTTGGCCCATGCCCATCGCCACCCGTTTCGACGTGCCGAACAGGTTACACAGCACCGGCATGTCGTAGCCTTTGGGGTTTTCAAACAGCAGCGCCGGACCGCCGGCGCGCAGCGTGCGGTCGGCGATTTCGGTCATTTCCAGTTCAGGATTGATAGACTGGCTAATACGCTTCAACTCGCCGCGCTGTTCCAGCAGCGTGAGGAAGTCTCGTAAATCGTGATATTTCATGCGGCCTTCGCTTCCTGCCAAAGTGAATCGGCCATTATAGGGCCGATTGTTAAGGCGTGTTGGGTTTTGTGCGGCAACCTTAGTAGCAGCGAAAGGGAATCAGCGACTGCAGCGCCGCCGCATGGCGCAGGGACTGGATCGGTTGGCCATGTCGTAACAATTAAAAATCTTCGTCCCGCGCGCTGAAATAGGTGAGCTGGTTTTCATGCACGTGCAGAAAACTCCCCTCGTGCAGCGCGATGACCGACTCGTCGGGATTGACGGCGCAAAATTCCGCCAGCCGCTCGTCGCGCGTTTCGCCCATGTGTCCGCTGGCCTGCGCGTCGAGCGAGATAGTGAGGATTGATCTGCACCGGAAACAGGCCCCGCGCGGGCAAGAGCACGCTGCTGCGCACCGGCATATCGTTGGTGGTGCGGATAGAGGGCGTCGCCACGTTGCAGCCGACGTAGGGTACGTTGCGTTCGCGCACCGCGCGCTGAATCGCCACGATCAGGCCGGTTTCGTGCAGCATCTGGTTGAGCAGCCAGGTATTACCGCCGCTGACCAGAATCAACTAGGCCTGCTCGATCGCCGCCACCGGCAAGGCGAAATCTGTACACAGCGCACCGTCACGCCCAGCGACGCGCCCAGTTCGGCAGCGCGCTGCTGGTGGTCGCCGCGAATGATGGCGTAAGGTACCAGCACCGCCGAGGCGATGCCGCGCTGGGCGATCATCGCGTGCAGCTGCGGCTGCGGCTGCGCATAGCAGCGGCGCATCGTCAGCCAGCTCGCCGTTACTCAATAAAAACAGTTCCATCAGCACATCCTTTCCTGCAAAGGTTGAGGATAATGAGTCTGATACAGCGCACCGCCGCTCGTCAATTCTCCTTTCTGCGCCGCCCGACGGACGCAGCGCGCGGCCTCTTTACCGGCAACCGCCGCTTTCCAGGCTGCGATGCGCTATAACTCTGGCAGCAGGTTTGCTATCCTTAGCGTCAATTCAGTGGGGGCATTTATGGAATTCTGGTACTTACTCTATTGTGTGCAAACGTGGACAGCTGCTGCGCGCGAAAGAGCATCTTGAGCGGCAGGAGGTGCATTGCCTCAGCCCGATGATCGCTCTGGAAAAAGTGGTGCGTAGCAAACGAACCACCGTGAGTGAGCCGCTGTTTCCCAACTATCTGTTTATCGAATTCGATCCGGAAGCGATTCACGCCACCACCATCAGCACGCGCGGCGTCAGCCATTTCGTGCGCTTCGGCATCCTGCCCGCCACGGTGCCCTCGGCGGTGATTGAAGCGCTGCAGACCGACGCGCCGCAAACCCTGATTGCCCCTGAAACGCCGCAGGTCGGCGATAAGGTCATTATCACCGAAGGCACCTTTGAGGTCCTGCGCGCCATCTTCGCCGAGCCCGATGGCGAAACCCGCTCTATGCTGCTGCTTAACCTGCTGAACAAACAGGTGATGCGCAGCGTCGATAACAAGCGCTTCCGCAAGCTCTAAGCCAGACGAAACAGCGCGCGCGCGTTGCGATCCACCTGCGCCGCCAGCGCCTCCTGCTCTTCCCCACGCCATTTCGCCACCTGCTGCACGATATGTGGCAGAAAACAGGGCTCATTGCGGCGCGACGTCGGCCGCGGATGCATATCGCGCGGCAGCAGATAGGGCGCGTCAGTCTCCAGCAGCAGGCGATCCGCCGGAATCAGCGGCAGCATTTCACGCAGCGCCAGCCCGCGACGTTCATCGCATACCCAGCCGGTAATCCCGATCGACAGCCCGAGCGCCAGACAGGCCTCCAGCTCCTCACGCGTGCCGGTAAAGCAGTGCACCACCGCGCCCGGCAGCTTCGGCAGCCAGGGCGACAGCACGCGCGGCAAAACGCGCGTGCGCCTTGCGACAGTGCAGAAACACCGGCATATTCAGTTCGGCGGCCAGCGCCAGCTGGGCGTCAAAGGCGTACTCCTGCTGCTCGTGCGCGGAGAGGTTGCGGTTGAAGTCGAGTCCGCATTCGCCAATCGCCACCACCTGCGGCCGCTCCGCTAGACGACACAGCGTATTCGCCGTCTCCTGCGACCACTCGCTGGCGTGATGGGGATGCACACCCGCCATCGACCAGCAAAAGTCGGGCTAACGCTCCGCCAGCCGCTGCGCCTGCTGACTCTCCAGCACGTTGGTTCCGGTGAGTAACATGCCGGTGACGCCCGCTTCGCGCGCGCGTTTGACCACCTTGTCGCGGTCGGTAGCGAATTGTGTGCTGGTCAGGTTTACACCGATATCAAACATAATTTTTCCCAAGACTCAAGACTAATTAAACAAAAACCGCCCATGCGGGCGGTTCGGTAACAGATTCTGCCCGCCGGAAACGGGAAGCGCACAAAACGCGTCAGGAATCAGTATGCTGCTCCACTTCCTGCGCCTGACGTCCCTTCCCGACGTAGTAACGCGAAAAGAATACGCCGACTTCAAACAGGCAGTACATCGGAATAGCGAGCAAAGTTTGCGAGAAAACGTCCGGCGGTGTGAGCAGCATCCCAACCACGAAGGCGCCGACCAGAATATAGGGACGTTTCTTTTTCAGCTCTTCCGGCGTGGTGATGCCGGTCCAGCAAATCAGCACAATCGCCACCGGCACCTCGAACGCCACGCCGAACACCATAAACAGCGTCATCACGAAGTCGAGATAGTTGGTGATATCGGTGGCGATGGTGACGCCCTGCGGCGCGGTTTTCGCAAAGAAGCCGAACGCCAGCGGAAAGACGATGAAATAGGCGAAGGCGACGCCGATGTAGAACAGCAGCGTGCTGGAGAAGAGCAGCGGCATCACCAGCCTGCGTTCATGACGGTAGAGCGCCGGGGCGACAAACGCCCACACCTGATAGAGGATCACCGGCACCGCGAGGAAGATCGACACGATAATGGTGAGCTTGATCGGGGTGAAAAACGGCGAGGCGACGTCGGTGGCGATCATGCTGGCGCCCGCCGGCATCTGGCTAATCAGCGGCGCGGCGACCATATGATAGATATCGTTGGCGAAATAGATCAGCATCATAAAAATCGCCAAGACCGCAATAATGCAATACAGTAGGCGCTTGCGCAGCTCAATCAGATGGCTGATAAGTGGTTGGGTCTCTTCAATGGCCATGGTTATCGTTCGCCACTTACCGAAGAGGGGGTTGCCGGACTGCGCGGCGCAGCCGGTTCAGGCCAGGCAACCGGCGCGTCTTTGGCCGCATCGGCTTTAGCGATATCAGCGGCGCGGGCGGCCGTCTCCGGCGCCTGCGCGCTGGCCAGGGTTTCGGCGCTGGCTGGCATCACGGATTCAGCCGGGCGCGGCGGCGGCGTATGGATGGTGTTGGCCTCATCTTCCGCTTTTTCGATGTCGATGCTTTGCTGTACCGAGCGCTTCATGGAGTCGGCGGTTTTGCGCAGCTCCTCTATCGACTCTTTCAGCTCAGGCGACATCGAGCCGCGGCTCGCCTCTTCCACTTTTTTCAGGCTGTCCTGCAGCTCCTGCAGTTTCAGTTCCTGCGCCAGTTCGTGCTGCACATTGGCAGCCAGTGACCGCATCGCCCGAATCCAGCCTACTACGGTTTTTATCGCAACTGGTAATCGCTGCGGGCCGAGCACAATCAGCCCAATCACGAACACCAATACCAGTTCACTAAAACCAATGTCGAACACGGCTTACACCTGCTTGTCGTTTTTAGCTTCTTCTTTGTTAGCCGAAGTTTGCTGTTGTTTATCCGCCAGCGTTTTAGCGCTGAAGTCAGCGTCATGCTGGGTAGGGTCCTGCTTCTTCTCTTCGTCGTCGCCCATGGCTTTTTTAAATCCCTTGATAGAGGAGCCGAGATCAGAGCCAAGGTTTTTTAACTTATTGGTGCCAAACAGAAGTACAACGATGACGGCAATAATTAACAATTGCCAGATACTGATACCGCCCATGAGATATAGCCTCTGATATTGCGAAAGAGTGAGATGTGTAATGTCAGCCAAAAGCCCTGATGACACCGGGCCTAAGGCTGCGACATTACCGCGATTCAGCCGTGGCTGACAATTAGTTTGTTTTACGCCAGCCGATCAGCCAGGCGACGAGCCCCGCCGCCATCAGCACCGCCGGAAAGAAATCCCAGTCCGGACGGCTCAGCAGCATGGCCGTGCCGCTTAACAGCAGGGTCGCGCCGACGCCAAACAGGTAGTGCGCCTTGTGGTGGCGCGTCTGCTGGGCGCGCATATCGCTGGTGAGCTTATCGACGCTGTGCTGCAAAATTTTATGGTACCGCATGCTTTCGTAGAATAGCTCCGGCAGCTCCGGCAGCTTCTCCGCCCAGAAAGGCGCCTTGTCTTTCACTGCGCGCCAGATGGCCGGAAGGCCGATCTGATCTTTGATCCACTCTTCGAGGAACGGCTTGGCGGTTTTCCACAGGTCGAGCTGCGGATAGAGCTGGCGGCCGATGCCTTCGATATAGAGCAGCGTTTTTTGCAGCAGCACCAGCTGCGGCTGCACTTCCATGTTGAAGCGACGCGCGGTGTTGAACAGATTCAGCAGCACGTGGCCGAAAGAGATCTCCGCCAGCGGCTTCTCGAAAATCGGCTCGCAGACGGTGCGGATGGCGAATTCGAAATCTTCAACGTTGGTATCCGGCGGCACCCAGCCCGAATCGACGTGCAGCTCCGCCACCTTGCGGTAGTCGCGGTTGAAGAAGGCGATAAAGTTTTCCGCCAGATAGCGCTTGTCCTCTTTGTTCAGCGAGCCGACGATGCCGCAGTCTATGCCGATATATTGCGGATCTTCTGGATGGTCGTAGCTGACGAAGATATTGCCCGGATGCATATCAGCATGGAAAAAGCTGTCGCGGAAGACTTGGGTAAAGAAGATCTGCACGCCGCGCTCCGCCAGCAGCTTCATGTTGACGCCGTGCTGCTCCAGCGTCACCACGTCGGAGATGGGAATGCCGTAGATGCGCTCCATCACCAGCATCGTTTCGCTGCAGTAGTCCGAATAGACCTCCGGCACGTAGAGCATGCGGCTGTCCTCGAAGTTACGCCGCAGCTGGATGGCGTTGGCCGCTTCGCGCAGCAGGTTCAGCTCGTCGATCAGGTTTTTTTCATAGTCGCACACCACTTCCATCGGACGCAGACGACGGCCGTCCGGCAGCAGACGCGGCACCCAGCGCGCCAGGCGGTAAATCAGCTTCATGTCCGCTTTGATCACCGGCAGGATATCGGGGCGAATCACCTTGATCACCACCTTTTTGCCGGTGCTTTTCAGGGTAGCGGTGTGCACCTGGGCAATCGACGCCGAGGCCAGCGGCTTGATATCAAAATCGTCAAACCAGGTCTCAATCGGGCCGCCGATCGATTTTTCGATCTGCGCCTTGGCCTTTACGCCGTCGAAAGGCGCGACGCGATCCTGCAGGATCGCCAGCTGGTCAGCGATAATCGGCGGAAAGAGGTCGCGGCGGGTAGAGAGCATCTGCCCGAACTTGATCCACACCGGGCCCAGCTGCTCCATCGCCAGCCGCAGGCGAACACCAATCTCTTCGTCTTTATGCCTGTTAGGGATCCAGAAAACAGTGCGGCGCCAGAGGCGCAGCGGGATAGTCAGGCGCATGCGGGGAATCAGTTCATCAAGACCGTAGGTCAAAAAGATCCTGATGATGAAATACAAACGGCGAATCTCACCAAACGTCATTTCGCCTCCAGCTGCGCTAAACGCGCAGTCAGCGCATCAAGCGAACGTTCCATCGCGTCCACCTCCTCAGAAAACCACGCCAGTTCCAGCGCGCCTGGCGCGACACGCCATTCTTCGGTTAGCGCCTGCCCCAGATAATCCTGACGACGCGCCACCTCGCAGCGTAGCCGCTTCAGCGCGCGCTGCCCCGCCTGACTCACGCCCTGCGCGGCGATATCGCCGATCCAGGGCGCCAGATATTCCGCCGGATCCAGCTCCGCTAGATCGATAAGCGCGGAAAAGCGCTGTACGACCTGAAAGTCGCCTTCGACCTGTAGTTCACCGCTACGGATCAGGCTGGTGAGCTGCTGGCGGTCGCGCAGTTTCGGCAGGGTTTTCAGCTGGGGGATCACCGTGCAGTCGCTGCTGTCCTGCCAGTCGCTCAGCACATCCAGCTGCTGCTCGCTAAACACCAGCACCAGCGGATGTGACAGCTCCGCAAGGCGGATCGTCAGCACCTGTCCCGCCAGACGCTGGCGCGCGGCCTTCAGGCCTGGCTCGCGATACAGCATGCGGTTCAGGGCGGTTTCGAGAGCCGCATTAATTAAGAGCGTTAGGCGCATCAACATATCCGATTAAAACTTAAATCCGCGATGCAGCGCGACGATGCCGCCGGTCATGTTAGAATAGGTGGTGTTCTCGAATCCGGCGTCGTTCATCATCGCCTTCAGGGTTTCCTGATCGGGATGCATGCGGATCGACTCCGCTAGGTAGCGGTAGCTTTCGGCGTCCTGCGCCACCAGCTGACCGACGCGCGGCAGAATGTGGAACGAGTAGGCGTCGTAGGCTTTGCTGAGCGGTTCAATCAGCGGTCGGGAGAACTCCAGCACCAGCAGGCGTCCGCCGGGCTCAAGCACGCGGTACATCGAAGCCAGCGCCTTTTCTTTGTCGGTCACGTTGCGCAGGCCGAAGGAGATGGTGATGCAATCGAAATAGTTATCCGGGAAAGGCAGCGCTTCCGCGTTGGCCTGCACGTAGCTAACGTTGCCGACCACGCCGAGATTGCGCAGTTTCTCGCGACCCATCTTCAGCATCGAGCTGTTGATGTCCGCCAGCACCACCTGGCCAGTATCGCCCACTAGGCGCGAAAACTTCGCCGTTAAATCGCCGGTGCCGCCCGCCAGGTCGAGCACGCGCTGTCCGCGGCGCACGCCGCTGCTGTCGATGGTAAAACGCTTCCAGATGCGATGGATGCCGAAGGACATCAGATCGTTCATCAGGTCATATTTCGCCGCTACGGAGTTAAAAACGTCTGCGACTTTGTCCGCTTTCTCACTTTTGGCGACGGTCTGAAAGCCAAAATGGGTAGTTTCCTGCTGTGATTCATCTACCATCGTTTTTACCTGTTCCACAAACAATACTCCCCGAAGTGTATCAGAGTCAAGGTAGTCAGGCACGTTGCGACCAGCTTATTCGTGGAGCCGTCTCACACGCGCCTCCATCCCGTTGGTAAAAGTCTCTGGCCGCTCCTCTTCATCCCACGCCTTCTCCGGCATCGCCTGCTCGACCAGCTGAGGATTAATCGAGCGCTTAACCTCCACGCCCAGCGATTTAAACGCCTCGCTCTGGGCAATAAGGTTGCCACGCCCTTCCGCCAGCTTTTTCATCGCCTCGCGGTAGCTGTGATGCGCCTTATCGAGACTGTGGCCTATGCCGCTCATATCATCAACAAACAGCCGCATCTTGTCGTACAGGCGCGCCGCGCGGTCGGCGATGCGCTGCGCATTGCGGCTCTGGTGCTCGTAGCGCCAGAGGTTGTTGATGGTGCGCAGCGCCACCAGCAGCGTTGTGGGGCTGACCAGCATGATATTTTGCTGCAGCGCCTCGCTGATCAGCTCTGGCTGGCGGTCGATAGCCAGCAAAAACGCCGGCTCAACCGGAATAAACATCAACACATAATCGAGCGAGCGTAAACCGGCAAGTTGTTGATAATCTTTACGGCTCAGCAGACGGATATGGCTGCGCACCGCGGCGACGTGCTCCTGCAGCGCCTGCTCGCGCGTCACCTCGTCTTCAGCATTGAAGTAGCGCTCGTAGGCCACCAGCGTCATTTTGGCGTCCACCACTACATCTTTGCCCTGCGGCAGCCGCACGATCACATCCGGTTGCATTCGCCCCTGCTGCTCCGACTGCAGGCTGACCTGCGTCTGATACTCGTGCCCCTCGCGCAGGCCGGAGGCCTCCAGCACGCGGCTCAGCACCACTTCGCCCCAATTGCCCTGGATCTTGTTGTCGCCCTTGAGCGCTTTGGTAAGGTTGATCGCTTCCTGCACTATCTGCGCGTTCAGCTGCTGCAGCTGGCGGATCTCATGCGCCAGCGTATGCCGCTCGCGCGCCTCCTGGCCGAAGCTTTCGTGCACTTGGCGGCGAAAGCCCTCCAGCTGCTCGCGCAGCGGCGCGATCAGGCCGTTGAGGCTCTGGCGGTTCTGTTCATCGACGCGGCGGCCGCTGTTTTCGAAAATACGGTTGGCGAGGTTTTCGAACTGGGCGCTGAGGCGCTGTTCGCTGTTGGTGAGCAGACGCTGCTTCTCTTCGGCGGCGAAGCGCGTCTCTTCGAGGCGGATAGTGACTTCGCGCAGCTCGGCTTCCTGCGCGCTGTTGACCTCCAGCTGATTGCGCAGCTCGCAGTTAAGCTGTTCGCACTCGCCGCGCCAGTAGTTGAGCTGCTGTAGCCGCTCCTGCGCGCCACTCAGCGTGCCGTGCAGCTGGCGTAGCTCGTTCTCGCGCTGCTGCAGAAGCTGTTGCTGCTGTTCAAGCTGCTGCTGCTGGCGCTGCTGCGCCTCCTGCTGCAGGCGGCGCTCGATGGTAAAGCTGGCGGCCTGCTGGCTGGCACGCAGCTGCGCCAGCATCCAGCCGATGCCCACTCCGGCCAGCGCCAGAGCGGCGTTGATTAAGATCTGCTGATCCATAATTCCCCTCGCGACGCGCGTTGCTGGAGGAGAAAGTAGAGCCGTACTGTAGCAATGTCCAGACTAATTTAGGCCCGCCGCAGCCGTTACAGTGCCCTCACCTGCAGCTCGCCCGCTTTCTAGGCGTCCGTCAGGAAAAAGGGCATCGGCAACAAAATCCACGCGTCGCCCTTCACCTGCGCCAGATAGACAACGGCGCTGCCGCCCCAGGTCAGCTCCACGGGCTGCGTCTCGCCCGCGTTCACCGTCACCTTGCCCACCATGCTGGCGAAGCCAGCGTTGCTGCCAACGTGAAAGCGGTCGGTGCGCCAGCGCGCACCGGCGCGTGCGGCAGCCAAGGCTGCGCCTGGTGGAAGTGGAATATCTCATCGTGGCTGAGCAGGCTTTCCCGCACCATCGGGCACAGCATCGCTTTGAGGAAGTACTGATCGGATAACGTTCTGTTCGGGCTTGCTGAGATCGATCGACTCTGGCCGCTCCGCCGGAAAGGGGACGCGCGCGCCCTAGCGGAAGCGCGCATCCGCGCCATTCAACGCCTCCAGGCCATATTTCGCCAGCTCGTCATGCTTGTTCATCCAGCCGCACAGCTCCGCCAGCCCGTCGAGCCAGTTTTCCGACGCGGCAACGCGCAGCGTAGGCGGCGCCTGATCTGTGCGGCGGCGTCATAGCGCTACTGCGCCATATGCTGGTGGAAACGCGCGGCAGCATTCTCAAGGCGTGCCTGCAGGGCGGCAGAAGGCGGGGTTACAGCAGGTCTTTGTCGGGGCGGTGTCTGGCGCATAGGACAATCCTGGCTTTTGCTGTAAAGAACAGCTACGAGCGGGGCGCCTCTGCCAGCCGCGCCCGCCTGAAAGCATTATAACAAACGTTGCGCCGCTTCGACCACGATTTTCACCGCATCGCTTTCGGTTTGCTTCATGGTCGCCGCATCCGGGATCTCTTTCTGCGTGCGGTTGACGATCACGCTCGCAACCATGCCCGCGCGCAGCCCTTGGCTGGCGCACATGGTTAGCAGCGTGGCGGATTCCATCTCGTAATTGAGCACGCCCATTTGCTGCCACTCTTTTATCGCCCCCTGGAAGCGGCTGACGACGCGGCCGGAGAAGGTGTCATAGCGTTCCTGGCCGGGATAGAAGGTATCCGACGAGGCGGTCACGCCGATATGCGTGGTCGCGCCGCACGCTTCCGCCGCCGCGACCAGCGCGGTGGTGCAGGCGAAATCCGCAACTGCCGGGAACTCCATCGGCGCGAAGTGCAGGCTGGCGCCGTCGAGACGCACCGCGCCGGTCGTGACCAGTACGTCGCCGACGTTGATGTACGGCTGAATCGCACCGGTGGTGCCGACGCGTAGGAAGGTGCGCACGCCAAGCTGTGCCAGCTCTTCCACCGCGATCGAGGTTGACGGACCGCCGATGCCAGTCGAGCAGACCACTACCGGCTTGCCGTCTAACTTCGCCAGCCAGGAGGTGAATTCACGGTGCGATGCCAGCGACTGCGCATCTGACATCAGCCCGGCGATTTTCTTAACGCGCTCCGGGTCGCCGGGAACGATGGCCAAGGTGGCGCCCTGAAGGTCGGCTTTGGTCAGGCCAAGGTGAAAAACGTCAGACATAGCAAACTCCTGCACAGGTAGGTGAAGCACGCCACTTTACGCGACCACGCTGCAACTTTTTATGATTTTCATCACCAGAAAAAATCTGCGTTACACAATAATGTAATATTGATCACATTATTGACTACTTCAGAATCGCTTTGCTACAAGCTGAATGCGCCATCACACGCAGCAATGTTAAAGAGGAAGGTTATTTTATTCGTTCCCGACCCTGTTCCCGGTCTCTGGACCAGACGCGATCTGGCCAAGCTATAGTTACGTGATTACGCTACCGCCAGCACGGAGAAAAAAATGAAAACCGAAGACAATATGGCACAGAAATCCTCTACGGGTGGCTTTGCACTGCCGTCCAGCCGACAGCCTCGACCACCATCCATACGGACAGTCCCGATATTCAAAGCGGCGAAACGTCCGTACCGAGCCAGGGCGAAAACATGCCCGCCTGGTACGCCCGCCCCAAAGAGGCCAGCGGTCCGCTGCCGGTAGTGCTGGTGGTGCGGGAGATCTTTGGCATGCATGAGCATATCCGCGATATCTGCCGCCGCCTGGCGCTGGAGGGCTACCAGGCGATCGCGCCAGAGCCTTACTTCCGCGAAGACGATCCCAACGATTATCACGACATCCCTATCCTGTTCAGCGAGCTGGTCAGCAAAGTGCCGGATACCCAGGTGCTTGCCGATCTCGACCACGCCGCCAACTGGGCGGCGCGCAACGGCGGCGCTATTCGCTCATGGGCATTACCGGCTTCTGCTGGGGCGGGCGCATCAGCTGGCTGTATGCCGCGCACAATCCGCAACTGCGTGCCGCGGTCGCCTGGTATGGCCGCCTGCTCGGCGAGAAAACCATGAAGCAGCAGAAGCACCCGATCGATATCACGGTCGATCTCGGCGAGCCGGTGCTGGGCCTGTACGGCGGACAGGATGAGGGCATTCCGCTGGAGAGCGTGGAGCAGATGCGTCAAGCGCTGCACGCCGCCAACGCCAAGGCGGAAATCGTGGTCTATCCCGATGCGTGCCACGCCTTCAACGCCGACTATCGCCCTAGCTACCACGCGCAATCCGCGCAGGATGGCCTGGTTTAAGCAGTTCGGCGTCGTCTGATCTCGCCATAAAAAAAGGGGGCGCCACGCGCCCCTCTCTCAACGTTTTCTCAGCATTAAACCGTCTCGCTGCGCAGCTTGCGCGCCGCCTCTACCATATTCGCCAGAGCCTGACGGGTTTCCGTCCAGCCGCGCGTTTTCAGGCCGCAGTCCGGGTTGACCCACAGGCGCGCTGCCGGCACGCTCTGCGCCGCCTTGCGCAGCAGATTCTCTATCCACGCTACGTTCGGCACATTTGGCGAATGAATATCGTAGACGCCCGGGCCGATTTCATTCGGGTATTCAAACGCCTTAAAGGCGTCCAGCAGATCCATATCGGAGCGCGAGGTTTCGATAGTGATCACGTCCGCGTCCAGCGCCGCAATGGCATCCATAATGTCGTTGAATTCGCAGTAGCACATATGGGTGTGGATCTGAGTTTCGTCCTTCGCCACCGCGGCGTTCAGGCGGAAAGCATCCACCGCCCACTTCAGATAGGCGGCCCAGTCGGACTGGTGCAGCGGCAGCCCCTCGCGCAGCGCCGGCTCGTCAATCTGGATAATGCCGATGCCGGCCGCCTCCAGATCCGCCACCTCGTCGCGCAGCGCCAGCGCGATTTGCTTCGCGATGGTTTCACGCGGCACGTCTTCGCGTGGGAAGGACCAGCAGAGTATGGTGACCGGGCCGGTCAGCATCCCTTTTACCGGCTTGTTGGTCAGCGACTGCGCATACTTCGCCCACTCGACGGTGATCGGCCGTGGGCGGCTGACGTCGCCGATAATCACCGGCGGCTTCACGCAGCGCGAGCCGTAGCTCTGCACCCAGCCGTTCTGGGTAAAGACGAAGCCGTCAAGGTTCTCACCGAAATATTCCACCATGTCGTTGCGCTCTGCCTCGCCGTGCACCAGCACGTCAAGCCCCAGACGCTCCTGCTCGGCGATCGCCTGCCTGATCTGTTCGAC
Source organism: Candidatus Pantoea persica (assembly GCF_013753875.1). GTDB lineage: Bacteria > Pseudomonadota > Gammaproteobacteria > Enterobacterales > Enterobacteriaceae > Pantoea > Pantoea persica. The sequence continues at coordinate 3,724 of NZ_SMDS01000006.1, read as the reverse complement.
GATACCGGCGCGATAGCGATCGCCGTCAATAGCGCCTTTTTTAAAGTCGAGACGCAGACCACGGATCTCCGGGGTTTGCGGGAAAGAGCCGATGGTAGTGGTCGGCCAGGCGGGCAGACTGAAGCGACGGCGCTGGGCTTTGGCGCGCTCGGGATAGGCGCTCTGACGTTCGACGTCCTGGGGCTGAACGGCGGCGAGACGCTGCGCCACCGCGGCGTTGTGCACGCGCGGCGAGCGGGTGCGGGTGCGGATCGGCGCGCTCCACGCCGCCAGCAAGGCGGCGTCGTTTTCGTTCAGCGCGCGGCTCAGCAGCTTCAGCTCGGCGCATTTTTGCAGCGCGAAGGCGAACCAGCTTTTCACCTCGTCGTCGAGGCGGGTCTCTACGCTTAAATCGATTGGGCTGTGCAGCAGCGAACAGGAGGAGCCGATCCACAGCTGCCGACACTGCCCGGTAAGCAGCTGCAGGCGCTCGAACCAGCGGCTGAGGTCGGCGCGCCAGACGTTGCGGCCGTTAATGACGCCGAGAGAGAGCAGCCATTCCGCCGGCAGCTGCTGGTGCAGCTGCAAAGGGTCATCACTGCCATGCACCAGATCGACGTGCAGGCCCTGCACCGGCAGCGCGCGGATGACGTCGAGGTTCTGGCCGATGCTGTCGAAATAGGTGGTCAGCAGCAGCTTCACCTCGCCCTGCAGCGCAGCGTAAGCGGGCCGGAAGGCGTCGCGCCACGCCTGCGACAGCTCCAGCGCCAGCGCCGGCTCGTCGATCTGCACCCATTCGATGCCGCGCTGCCGCAGCTCGTCCAGCAACTGTCGGTAGACCGGCACTATCCCCTCCAGCAGCGACAGGCGGTCAAACTGTTCGCCTTTGACCTTGCCCAGCCACAAATAGGTCACCGGACCGAGCAGCACCGGCTTTATCTTGTGGCCCAGCGCCAGCGCCTCGTCCACCTCGTCCAGCAGCTGCGTCCAACTCAGTTTGAATTGCTGCTCCTGTGTGAACTCCGGCACGATGTAGTGATAGTTGGTGTTGAACCACTTGGTCATCTCCGCTGCCGCCGCCGGTTCGCCGCTGGGTGCGCGGCCGCGGCCAATGCGAAACAGCGTATCGAGATCGACCTCGCCTTGCGGATTCTGATGGCGCGCCGGCACGTTACCCAGCAGCAGGCTGGTGGTCAGTACGTGATCGTACCAGGCGAAATCGCCGACCGGCAGCAGATCCACGCCGGCCTCTTTCTGCTGTTGCCAGTGGCGGGCACGCAGTTCGCGGCCGACCGCCAGCAGCTCTTCCTGTGTGGCGTTGCCCGCCCAGTAGCGTTCCTGCGCTTTTTTCAGCTCGCGACGTAGACCAACGCGGGGGAAGCCGAGGGTATGGTTCAAAATGGTCATTCGCTGTTCTCCTGATACTCTTTCTTTTGGGCGTCGTCCGGCCAGCAAGAGATGCTTAGCCGTCCAGATGTTTACACCGCCATATTCTGTGGGTACTGTATGTTCTTCAAGCGCAAATTGTTCAATCTCGATGTGAAGGACTCTCATGATCGAACTCAAGCATCTGCGGACGCTCCAGGCCCTGCGTCATACCGGCTCGCTGGCCGCCGCCTCCGCACAGCTTCATCAGACACAATCCGCGTTGTCCCACCAGTTCAGCGATCTCGAACAGCGGCTGGGATTTCGCCTGTTCGTGCGCAAAAGCCAGCCGCTGCGCTTTACCCCGCAGGGCGAAATTCTGCTGCAGCTGGCGGAGCAGGTGCTGCCGCAGATCCAGCAGGCGCTGCTGGCATGTCACGAGCCGCATCAGGCGACGCTGCGCATCGCTATCGAGTGCCACAGCTGCATTCAGTGGCTGACGCCCGCGCTGAATAACTTCCGCCAGAGCTGGCCGCAAGTGGTGATGGACTTCAAGTCGGGCGTGACGTTCGATCCGCAGCCTGCGCTACAGCAGGGCGATCTGGACGTGGTGCTGACCTCCGATATCCTGCCGCGCAGCGGCCTGCACTACACGCCGATGTTTGATTTTGAGGTGCGGCTGGTGCTGGCGCCCGATCACCCGCTGGCGCAGGTTGAGCGCATTTCGCCGGAACAGTTAGCGGAAGAGATTTTGCTAATCTATCCGGTACAGCGCCAGCGACTCGATATCTGGCGCCATTTTTTACAGCCGGCCGGCGTCAGTCCGGCGCTGAAAAGCGTCGATAATACGCTGCTGTTGATTCAGATGGTGTCGGCGCGCATGGGCATCGCCGCGCTGCCGCACTGGGTAGTAGAAAGCGTTGAAAAACAGGGGCTCATCGTTACCCGAACGCTGGGAGAAGGCTTGTGGAGCCGCCTGTACGCCGCGGTGCGCGACGGCGAGCAGCGCCAGCCGGTGCTGGAAGCCTTTACCCGCTTCGCCCGCCAGCACGCCTGCGAACATCTACCTTTCGTCCGCGATGCAGCGCAGCCCGGCGCGATTTTGCAACGTTAAGGGACAATTTCCCCTATAAATGCGCAGCCTGCGCTTTATGCTGGACCTCAGCGACGCCAGAGTGGTGGAGATTTTTGCGCTGGCCGACAGCGAAGTGCCGCTGGCCGACGTCCAGGCGTGGATGAAAAAAGAGGACGACGCGGCCTTTAAACCGCTGCCAGATGTACTGATGGGCTACTTCCTGAACGGCCTGATCTTCTTCCGTCGCGGCAAAAACGACGAAGCGCCAGCACCTTCAATTGAGCGCCGCATGAACAACAATATATTCATGAAAAAACTGCGTATCGCCTTCGATCTGAAAACCAGCGATACTCCGGCGGTGCTGGCCAAAGCCAACTTTACCGTTTCTCAGGCGGAGATCGGTGCCATCTTTCGCAAGCCGGACCACAAGAACTACCGCGAGTGCGGCGACCAAATTATGCGTAACTTCCTGAAGGGGCTGACCATGATGCAGCGCCCCACCGCAGGCAAACCCGCCTGACAAAAAAGGCATCGCTCAGCGATGCCTGATGGCTACTTTCGGCTGTTTCCCACGACCCAACGCTTGTGCACGTAGAGCGAGGCGAAAATTACCAGCGCACCGGCGATAAAGCTGGGCCAGTGCGGCTTCTGCTGCCAAATCGCCAGGTTAACCAGCAGCCCCGACGGCACATGCATATTGTTCATAATGCCCAGCGTTCCCGCATCGACCTGCGTCGCGCCATAGTTCCACATGAAATAGCCCAGCCCTGACGCCGCCACGCCCAGCCAGACTAGAATGCCCCACTGCAGCGAGGTGGTCGGCAGCTTGTGCGGGTTGCCCCAGAGCGCCCAAGCGATCACGGCGATTAGCACCGCGCCAAGGTAAAACCAAGAGAAGGCGGTGTGCTGCGGCATCGGCCGCACCTCCTGCAGGCGCTTGTAGCCGACTATTCCCACCGCAAAGCAAATATTCGCCAGCTGCACCATCAGCAGACCGAACCAGAAATGGTCGCTGACCTTGTCGTAGCGGATAATCGCGGCACCCGCGACCGCCAACAGCGTGCTGAAGAGGTAGCCGATGCGCAGCGGCCGGCGGCTGAGCAGGTCATAAATCAGCGTCACGTACAGCGGCGTCATCACGGTAAACAGCAGGAACTCCGACATGCTAAGGTAGAGATACGCCTCGAAGCTGATGAGATACATAATGCCGAGCTGCAGCATACCCACCAGCATATAGAGCAGCAGCGTCGACGGCCGATGGCCGCGCCAGCGCAAAAAGGGCAAAAACACCAGCGCCGCCAGCGC
>NZ_SMDS01000005.1 GCF_013753875.1 Candidatus Pantoea persica | reverse complement strand
CGTAGTACAGGTCGTCCAGATGCGAAAAAGGTCGCCCATCGGGCGGCCTTTTCCGGCACTTCCATATGCGATCAACCGTTATTTATGCAGCTCAGCGGTCATGTGAATAACGTTACTGGTGCTGGCCTCAGTGATTTTATATTGAGCAGCCCTGCTGCTGAGCCTGCGCTGCGATTTTAGCTTCGGCACCGTCCAGCGTTGAGGCAGTTGCGGTAACGGTCTGCGCGGAGCCTGAGGCTGACATCAGTGAAAGAGCGTCAACAGCGGCGATTGACATAGCTTTGCTTTGATAGTTTTCATTGTCTTAATCCTTAGTTTGTGTGGTTGAAAGCATATTTGCTCTCGGTGTGAGACAAAGATTAAGCAATCCGGCGCATAAGGTAAATGTCTCATTTATTATCAAGTGGATCAGATAATCTTATGCAGTAAACTAGCCTATGCTGGAAAGACCTGTCTACAGTATGTTCGACGCGCTTCCAGGAAAATAATGGAAGCAAGGTGCAGGGCCATTTCTTAAAAAGAGTAATCTCAACACGAAATGTGTTACATTGGATATAGTACAGATCTGTATCCGTCTCGCCAGATGATTCAGATGTGCTTATTTCATGCGTATACTCATTTTAAACTTTGGAAGTTTTATGGTCTTAATACTGCTGAATCATTATTTAATGCCAATGGGTATACAGCTGTCGGCGTTGACCTGATCCGAAATACCGCCGGTGTATCAAAGACTTCAATGTACCGACATTTTGGTTCAAAAATAAATTGATACTGGCAGTCCTGGCTCGCAGGCATCTGCGTTTTGAAGATCTGCTGGGAAGTGTGGTCACTCATGAAATGAGTATGGAAGAGAAACTGGATGCATTAATTGACTGGCACTTTGAATGGTTTGGTGCTGAGGATTTTTACGGTTGTATGTTTATGCATGCGATGTCGGAATTTTAAGAATATGATGATGAAATTGTGGTTGCGACCACAATACATAAGGAATGGATTAAGGATTTAATTATAAAGGTTATTTCTGATTATCAGAATTTCAATGAAAGGCAAACGGGAAAGAAAGCATAAGCTATCATGGCCTTTATGGAAGGCATAATTATCCGAGCCGAATTTACTGATATCGCATCCCACAAACTCACTTACCGATTAGCGATCCAAACGCTGGCTCAAACAACGTTCTAGTGGAGATTAATAATAATATCAGTGACTACTGGTGTGCATCATATTGGTCTGGCCGTATCAAATCTTGAAGAAAGTGCTGCATTCTTTACTAAATTACTAGGCTGGCAGGAAGTTAAGCGACGGGATGATTATCCTGCTATTTTCGTTAAAGATTATGCACTTACAATCACGCTCTGGAAAACGCAAACAGAAGGGCCTATTAAATATGACCGTAAAAAAATGTCGTCTTTCACCACCTAGCTTTGCGGGTTGACAGTAAAAAGGTTCTGTTTCAGCTTCTTGACGTGTTGATAGAAATCGAGTTCGAGCCGACGCTCAGAGGCGAGGGGACATTAATGCACATGATGTGTTATGAACCTAGTGGGATAAGAATTGAATTCTACTATCAGGATAAATTATTCATGACTTTCATCGCTAAAAGTCTGTAGATTATTCTTTGTGGCTAATAAGTTTATATAGGTGATCGCTAAGGCGGTTACCAAACCTGATGACAGGACGGCTCATGGCTTATCGTCAGTTCCGAATTAGACCAAATATTTTTTCTTTCCGGCAAATCGTTTATATACGTTTCAAGCTGAACTGACTCCAGTAACCGATAATCTGAAAACTGTGTCTGCAATATTGGCTTCTGGCACACAGGAGACATTCATGTCTATATCCTGATAGCTCCCTCCGGCTCCCCGGCGTTACCGGGTCGTCAAGCCCTACTGCGCTAACCGGCAGAGCCGGTAAGCTCCGCCGAATCCCTTCGGGGTTCGGGCCTGACGGCTAGGGTCTGATGGCAACGGACAGGGCGTGTTTAAAGTCTGCTATGAGCGAAAAGCGGACGTTCTCATTTGTCATTACTGCTGGGATGCAGGACTAACATTAACATGTGATAATCGTCGAGGAGCAGATCAGGAGTGTCCTGGCCGTATACGCGGGCAGGGTTCGATTGTGAAGTTGTAAACAACATAAAGGAAAGGATTAGAGACATCTGTCACGGGATTGCGTACCACATAACGGCCAGCTGTGAGCAAAAAGGAAAACCTTGCTGGTTTCCCACATAAGTTGGGGGGATTGCTAACATTTAGTGTATCTTAAAATAAGAAACAGGTCATCTAACTAAACTCAATCTTGATACAATCATAATTTTTGATGCGTTTATCATTAAGTAAACGACTGAAGAGATATGTATATACCATCAAATTTTACACAAGATTATTTTTTCTGAGGGGATTTTCGTATTTTGCGAATTGAATAATGATGGACACAAAGCGAGCCTTGCAAAACTTACAAAGTTGACAATTAAATCCCTTGCTTTGAGTGCCAGATTTTAATTCTGTCCTCTGTACAACACTAAAAATACAAATTACTTGGCGTTAGGGATGTTAGTTATAAATAGCATTATATAGTATCTTTGTGAAAAAATTCCACAGCGGTGGCAAAACCCCAATGAAATATTAAAATATTCTTTTATTGATTGCGAGTTAGGTTTTTTATGTCGAAACCGATGCAGCAGTACAACAACCCCACACTGATCATACTGGCCTTTTTCAATCAGCATGTTTGAATATTCTGCTCTAATAACTTAAAAGCTTTTATATCTAGCAGTCTTGATTTGGCAATCAAACAAGACGATGCATGATGCCAAATTAAAAATTTTACAGATAAAACCTCATATGAAAGCTTTATAAAAAACATGAGACAAAAGTATTCGATGCTTATCCATCTTTGAAAAACAAATATTTAACAGAAGCAGATAAAACTTATGTAGTGCACAAAGTTTAGTTCGGTGTTGCTAAAATGGAAATGTATGAATGCCTTAATGATATGTTGAAATCGTAAAATCCATCAATTAACCTACTCCAGCACTCGAAGAGTATGATTTAATATGAAAAAAAAGAATTTATTCTGCTATTATTTCTTGTTGTGTTTTATCTACTAGAATTAGGCTTGCATTTAGTAGATACTCCTGAAATCGATGATTTTCTATCAATAAGGGAGAGCTGTTCAGGATGGTTCTTTACTATTTATTTGATTGGTGTGGCTGATGGTTTAATCATTGCAGGTAAAGCTTCGGAGAGTTAAGGTAATAAATGTATTTGCTTAGCCGGTTGCCTAACATAGTTTAGTTATCCTCATGCTATGTTAATATTATCTTACGATAAAGGGACAAACTTCCTTATTACAAGATTCTCACAAGGAGCCGGTAGTGGCATTTGCTATTTGACGACGAAAATTAGAGTAAAGGAACGCTACAGAACAGAAAGTTATATATTAAAAATATTCTCAATTACATGGAGTTCCATGTGCAGTTCCTATAATAGCGCCCATTACAGGTTTATGCATTTCATTTTTATCTTGGCTTAACGGTAACGCTAGAAAAATTTCAATATGCTTGCTGAAAATTAGTGGTTATAATGTTTATTATAATCACACAATATCGGTAATAAATTAATAAATAACGGTGACTTTATGGACTATTTTTTGAAGGGATTTGATTTAAAGATACTTGAAACATTTTCTGTTATATATGCTGAGCGTTCGGTCAGGGGAGCGGCTAAAAGACTAGACGTTAATCCATCAACTATTTCAAAAAACCTGGCTAAATTAAGAAGTTGGTATGATGACGAAATGTTTATTCAAACGCCTAATGAGCTTATTCCAAGCCCGCTCTCAGAACAGTTATACCCAATGATAGAAGATTTGCTTTCAAAGGCAAAATTTATAAGCCAATTTAAAATAAAAACAAATTGGAATGGGCAAAACATCAATTTAACACTTGAAGAACATTTTCTCACAGTATCCTTGAGAAATATTTCGTCAGATCTACATAAAATAATGGGTGCTAAAGATCTTGATATTAACATATCAAATTGGAATTATAAATCCACGTCCAAAATAATACATGGTGAAGTTGATGTTGGTGTATGCGGATTGGAATCATGTACAGATTCAAAATATCACCCTGATAAATTACCTATTAATATTTGTCATGAGATTTTATTTCGAGACATTCCGTCAGTATATATTCATAAAGATCACCCGGTCTTAATTGAAGACTGGTCATTCGAATCTTTTATTCGGCATGAGCATATAGGTGTTTCTTGGGAAAACAAAAAGGAATGGGTTCTCGATACATGTTTGAATCAAATAGGTTATAAAAGAAAAATAACTCTAGTGGTCAACAATTTTATACATGCTGTTCAGCTGGCTTCAAATCCTGAGGAGCATCGACTCGCTATAGCTCCCACATACTGCTGGCCTTATATAAAAAGCAATTTTGATAAAATGGTTAGGCTCCAGCTGCCTCTAAAAAACGATATTCTCAAAAGGATAGAGGTTTTGTATGTAGTTCTTTATCATAAGCGCATGAAATATAACTTAAAAAACAAGATGATAAGGGATTATCTTCACAGTTCATGTAGTTCAAATATCTAATCTAAAGGTACATTTTTCTTACGTAAGTCTCATTCTAAATGGGACAGGGAGGCTAAAATGAAGATTGCTGTAATCGGATGTGGAAATATAGTGGTTAAAGAACACATCCCTGCCATTATTTCTCTTGATATTAAAATCCATGCTTTGTGTGATATATCTCAAGGAAATATAGATAGTGCGAAAAAATTGCTGGATTATGAAGTTCCAACTTATACCTGCTATAAACAGCTAATTAAAAAAGAGCGACCTGACACGTTGGTAGTTGCTTTGCCTCATAATTTGTATTATGACGTACTAATATTTTGCAGCGATTTCCCTTTGAAAATTATTAAAGAGAAACCTTTTGCTTTGAACTTGGCTGAAGCAAAAAAATTCAGTGACTTATCTCGCGGTAAAAACCTCAAAATTTTTACAGTCTGTCAAAAGAGATATACGCCTGCATATGAATTACTTAAGCAAGAAATAAATGATACTGGCGAAAAAATTTCTCACCTAACAATTAGATATACTATTCCAAGTGAAAATCCTAACGCGAACTGGAGAAGCCAATTTTCCACATCAGGTGGTGGTGTTTGGCTAGATATGGGTTATCACGTTATAGACATCATAAATTATTTATTCGATGGTAAAGAAGTAACTGTTAATCATGCAAGATTATTAAATTCTTCAGAAGAAAATTATAACGTAGAAGATATGGCTTTTGTGGAAATGGAGTGTGCCGGTGTAATTATATTTGCCTATATTTCGTGCGTAGAAATTGAAAAACATGAAGATATTACTGCTTATGGTAAGAGCAAGATATTCTATACAGACAAGAAAGGATTAACAGTCAAAAATAAAAAACAGCAACTTGTTAAGAGGATTGAAGCTGAAGACGATTCACCGTTTGTTAGGATGTACAAAGACTTCCTATTTGATAGTGGTGAGGCGGGTTTTGAAAGAAATCTAAGTAGCTCGACATCTTTGATGCGTATTCTGGAAAAGGCAGTAATGAATAGTAAGTTTAACGTGGCTGCATAATAGGAGATAACACTATGACTAATCAGTACTCAAAATTTTCACACCCTAAATTTTCTGATGAAATAAAAAATAGCGTTCAAAATCAGCTTTTTGAAGATATCTCCATATATGATAATAGTGGCATTTATGAGCGCCTTGAAGGGGAATTCAAAAAGAAGTTTAATGTTGAAAACGCAATTGCAGTTAACTCAGGAACGACAGCCCTATTCTCTATGTTCTACGGTGCAGGAATTGCACGTGGAGATGAAGTAATTGTCCCAAGCTACACTTTTTTTGCAACCTGTGCGCCCCTTCATCAGCTTGGAGCTGAGCTCAAGTTTGCTGATTGCGGAGATAATGGTAATGTTGATCCTAAGACCGTAGAAGCCTTAGTTACTAGCAAAACCAAGGCTGTTGTAGTTACGCACATGTGGGGCATTCCTTGTGATATGGACGAGCTTATGGATATTTGTAAGCGCCATAACTTATTGCTTCTTGAAGACAGCTCACATGCTCATGGTGCAACTTGGGATGGCAAAATGATTGGAAGCTTCAGCGATGGCTCTGCATGGAGTTTTCAGGGTAAAAAAATCCTCACCTCTGGCGAGGGCGGATTTTTTGCTACTAAACACCGTAGGATGTATGAAAGAGCCGTTTTAGTAGGCCATTTCAACAAGCGTGCAAAAAAAGAAGTTCGTAATGAAGATCTAAAAGATTTTGCAATTACTGGCACAGGTTTGAATTTGCGTATGCATCCATTAGGGGCTGCCGTAGTAATGCCACAGATGTCTCACTTTGAACAAATGATGATAGAAAAGCGAGAAACTGCAATGTTAATGAAAAAAGGCATTGAATTGATTGATGGCTTGAAAGTTGCTCGTATTCCAGAAAAGGCTGATCCAGCATGGTACGCCCTACCTGTTCTTTTCGATAAAACAAAGTTTACTATAGGTCTACGCGAGTTTGTAACAAAGCTAAATGAACTTGGTGCTGTTGAAGCCGACATTCCAGGATCAACTTGCCCCCTTAATGGATATTTCTTATTCCACTCGCCGCATAAGATTTCACAAGACTACTCTGAAAAAATTCGTGTCGAAAAGCGTCACTTTGAAAATGCAATTAACTTTCAGAATAGTATGTTTAAGTTAGATGTTTGGTACGGTGAAGAACGTCATGGTTTCATTGATAACTATCTGACTATAATCAATAAAGTTGCGGAGCTGTATAGAAAATGATTGAGCGTTTAGTTCCGCATGAAATTATTGATAGTCTGGATAAGTACGATCGGATTGTTGTTGGAGGCATCATTAGCATCGTTGGAAAAGAAAGTGCATTTCTTTTTTTAAAACGTTCTCCACATGAGTTTATGCCTAACTCATGGGAAATACCTTCAGGTGGGATAAAAGATGGCGAATCTATGTTGCAAGCGCTTAAACGCGAAATAAAAGAAGAAACTAGCTTAGAGGTTTCTGATGTTAGAAATTTTGTTAGCGCTGTTGAATACATAGCTAATAATAAAAAATGTTTGCAACTTAGCTTTACTGTTTTTTGTAATGGAAAAATAAAACTAAGTGAAGAACATTCAGATTATGCACTTTCTAAAATAGATGACTTCGTATATAATTTAGACAATTTTATGATGAAAGTACTTCAGGCTGCATGATTTCTTACTGGGTCAATATCATTGACCCAGCTTCTTCGGAGCTAAAATGTTAAATATTGCTTTAGAAGCTGTCAAAATGATACGCCCTTACACCGTAAAAGAGTTTGAGAGAACCAAAAAATTTACTACTAAAGCTGATAAATCTATAGTGACCCAAGCTGACCTGACCATCGAGAAAGAAATTAGAAATCTTCTCATTTCTAGAAAGCCAGATAGTGAGATCTTGGGTGAAGAATTTGGTTCAAAAAACGGTGAACAGGTGTCAACAGGATGGATCATTGATCCTATCGATGGGACAAGAGCATTTTTGTATGGCGTTCCCCTTTTTAGTACTCTAATTTCATATGTCGAAGACAATGAGCCAATTGTAGGTGTAATATCATTTCCTGCGTTAAACCAGTTAATTTATGCATCCAAAGATAGCGGATGTTGGTTTCAAAACGGAAATGATCAGCCAGTTAAAATATGGATTAGCTCGGCTAATAAGGTCAAACTTGCAAAGGCAGTAGTATCTGCCTCTGGTATTCATAGCACGACATTTGATAGACGAGAAGGCAGCAAAGCCTATAATTTATCAAAGATATTCGATTTAGCGAGAGACGTTATTTTTATCAATGATAGCTATCAACATATTATGGTGGCCTTGGGACGTATTGACGCAGCAATCGATACGATTATGAAGCCCTGGGATATTGCAGCATTAATACCTTGCCTGCGTGAAGCGGGCGTAGTTTGCTCAGATATGAATGGTAGCGTTACTAATTTGTTATATGGAGGCAGCCTACTCACTGCCTCGTCGCAGACACTTTTAAATGAATTGATTGTACAATTAAATGGAAGGGATGTTTAGACCCAGTAACTGGGTCACTTAGGATAATAAATTGAACATTTTTAAGTTAGAAGATAACGAGTCAGGTAATCTTGTTTATTCTGAGTAATTCCTAATATAAACAATGTATTCTACATAAAATGACTATTTCAACATGCTTGCCTTGGGTTTTAATTCAAAATTTGTTCAGGCCGTACGTGAGGGAGGAGAGTCAGCGGCATTATCCACCATTAAACGATCTTTTTTATATGCCGCCAGAAACGGTGGAAACTGGTTTGAGTCAACCTATAGCCGCCTGAAAGAAAATCCAGAGTGGCGCGTTCATGAATTTGCCTGTGGGCACAGCATCATGCTGGATTGTCCGGAAGAACAGCTGTCGTTACTCATTGCGGATGCGTATCGATATCCTCTCTGTCTACTGCTGAGCGGGCAATTAACAGCTGCAGTGGATAAAAAACCAGAAAGGAACTAACCATGAATTCAGGCGACTGCCTCCGTGATACTCATCTGGGGGATAAATTTTGTCGTTATCAAAATTGACGTAGCGGGGATGCCGCCTTTTTTATTCGCCGCCATGCGCTTTACGCTCATTGCACTGCCCGCAATATTTTTTATTAAGCCGCCCGAGACAAAGATCGCTCTACTGATTTTTTATGGCATGACCATCAGTTTCGGACAGTTTGCGCTGCTTTTTTTAGCGATGCGGCTGGGAATGCCTGCCGGAATTGCCTCACTGGTTATTCAGTCTCAGGCCTTCTTTACAGCCCTTCTCGGAATTTTTTTTGGCGAAAAGCTGCGCTTTATCATTTCCTAGGCTTCACTATTGCCGGGATGGGGATGTGTCTGGTTGGGATGGGCAGCGACGGCACGGCAGATATTACCCCGTTGACTATGCAGCTTACGCTTCTTGCCGCGCTTTGCTGGGGTCATGAGTATTCCCACGCAGCAGGTGATGCAGGGGCAGGTTATTACCCTCCAGCTGCACTACGACACGGATAGTTATTACGAACAGTCGCGTGACGGGATCATGCGCAATATTGCGAACGGCACAAACGTTTTCCGCATGACCTTTCCAATGCAGGCCGTGCACGACACGGTAAAGGCTGACATCTTGTGGACCAACAGCTGCCCGGCCGACATGGGCGACGCGGTGAAGATGAGCGAGGTCTGCAGCGATCCTGGCGGCACCCGGTCAGTCACGGTGGGCGGACAGGCCTACAGCGTCTACAGCGACTGCTGGGGCTACACCACGCAGTGGAACGTGTTCGAAGACGACACCAACACCTGTCAGGCCTACATCGACAATCCGAACTGCAGCGAAGGCACCCGCACCTGCACGCAGAAAATCGGCAGCCTCTGCGTTTACAGCAGGCTTACTTACCAGTGTTGCGCACACCGTGAAAAGCACCGGCTACGTCTTCGGCTCGGACGGCAGCTGCTCGGCAATGCAGGCGGGCCAGAACCAGAGCTCTGAGATGGCGGTGTCACAGCTGGCTGCGCTCGCGGCGGCGGGCAAGGACTTCGCGGGCATAGACCCGAACTTCGTGACGGCGTTTACGGGCAAAGCGATGGCCTGCCGCAAAAGCGGCGGATGGTGGCAGAGCGCGGGGCTGGCGCACTGCAACACCGAGGAGAATAAGGTGGCGGTGTGATCCTGAACGGCTACCACGCGAGCGCCTTGCGCATAAAACAGTTTAGCGCTGACGTTGCCGGCATTACCTAAGCCCTGTACGGAGATACGGCTCTGTGCGACGTCAATTCCCAGTTTATCGGCTGCGCGACGGGCGGTAACAAATACACAACGCCCGGTCGCTTTCACTCGCCCGAGCGATCCGCCCAGATGTACTGGCTTACCGGTCACAACGCCTGTGGAAATGGCGCCGACATTCGTCAACCAAGTATCCATAATCCATGCCATAACCTGCGCGTTGGTGCCAACATCCGGCGCGGGAATGTCCTGCTGGGGACCAATGAGAGACCCAATCTCGCTGGTATACCGCCGCGTCAGCCGCTCCAGCTCTTTCACGGACAATGATGAAGGATCGACGCGAATGCCCCTTTCGCCCCGCCGAACGGCAGGTTTAAGGCGGCGCATTTGATGGTCATCCACGCCGAAAGCGCCACCACCTCTTCCAGCGTTACGTCAGGATGATAGCGTACGCCGCCTTTGCCCGGTCCTCGCGACAAGTTGTGCCGGACGCGGTAACCGTCAAAATAGCGTACGCTGCCGTCATCTATTTCCAGAGGGATATCGACAATGAGCGCACGCTTGGGATGGCATAGCGTATCGGCCCAGCGGCTCATATCGCCAAGCAACGACAATACACGCTCGACCTAGGTCAGATAGGTTTGCCATGCTGAATGCGGGTCGCCCGTCACATATGAGAGTGCTGACAAAATAAGCTCCGGTTTGTAGTGTGCAGATGTACCCGCTAATCAGCGGCAACAAGTGACGTTACTAGTCGTTTAAACCCAGTTTCTTTTCCAGATAGTGGATGTTGGTGCCACCCTGCTGGAAATATTCGTCGGACATAATGCGCATCTGCAGCTCAATGTTGGTCTTGATGCCGTCAATGATAAGTTCTGCCAGAGCGTTCTTCATGCGGGCAATCGCCACGTCACGCGTTTCGCCATAGCAGCTCAGCTTGCCGATCGTGGAATCGTAATACGGCGGCACGCTGTAGCCGGCGTAAATGTATGCTTCCCAAAGCATGACAAAACCACCTGGCGCGTGGAAGCGCGTGATTTTGCCTGGGCTCGGTTAGGAAGGCGTTCGGGTCTTCGGCGTTGATACGGCACTCGACCGCATGACCGCGAATGACCACGTCATCCTGCTTGATAGAGAGCGGCTGACCGGCAGCGATACGCAGCTGCTCTTTGATCAGGTCTACGTCAGTGATCATCTCGGTCACCGGATGCTCAACCTGAATACGGGTGTTCATCTCAATGAAGTAGAACTCACCGTTTTCATACAGGAGCTCGAAGGTGCCTGCACCACGTTAGCCGATTTAGATACAGGCGTTAGAGCAGCGCTCGCCGATATAGCGACGCAGCTCTAGCCTAATGCCTGGCGCTGGCGCTTCTTCGACCACTTTCTGGTGACGACGCTGCATAGAGCAGTCGCGCTCGGCCAGATAGATGGAGTTGCCCTGGCCGTCGGCCAGCACCTGAATCTCGATATGGCGCGGGTTCTCGAGATACTTATCCATGTAAACCATGTCGTTGTTGAAAGCAGCTTTGGCTTACGCTTTACGTCATGTTAATGGACTGCTCAATATCCTTATCGCTGCGCACGACGCGCATGCCGCGACCGCCGACAGACGCCTTGATGATAACCGGATAACCGATGCGCTTGGCAATCGCACGGTTTTTCTCCATGTCGTCGCCCAGCGAACCGTCAGAACCCGGTACGGTCGGCACGCCCGCTTTCTTCATCGAGGTAATTGCAGAGACTTTGTCACCTATCAGGCAGATGGTATCTGCTTTTGGACCGATGAAGATAAGCAGAACGTTCAACCTGCTCGGCGAAATCGGCGTTCTCAGAGAGGAAGCCGTAGCCAGGGTGAATAGCAACCGCGCCGGTGATTTCGGCAGCGGAAATCAGCGCCGGGCCGATGCAGACGGTTTCGTCTGCCAGCAGCACGTGCTTCAGATCGCGATCGGCAGTGGAGTGCACCGCAACGGTCTTGATGCCCAGCTCTTTACAGGCGCGGAGAATACGCAGCGCGATCTCTCCGCGGTTAGCAATGACAATTTGATCCAGCATGGTTCGCCTCGTTATTCGATGACGGCCAGCGGCTCGTCAAATTCAACCGGCTAGCCGCTTTCGACCAGAATGGCTTTCACGACGCCAGATTTATCGGCTTCGATCTGGTTCATCATCTTCATCGCTTCAACGATGCTGAGGGTATCGCCAGCGTTAACTTTCTGACCGATTTCAATAAAGGCTTTCGCATCCGGGCTCGGGGTGCGACAGAAGGTGCCGACCATCGGCGAACGCACGATGTGGCCGCTGATTTTAGCAGGCTTGGCCGCTTCCTCGGCCGGCGCTGCTACTGGCGCGACGGCTGCGGCTAATGCAGGCTGCGGAGCCGGTGCAGCGAAAGCCTGCTGCATGACTGGATAACCGACATTGGCAGGTGCACGGCTGATACGAACGGACTCTTAGCCCTCAGAAATTTCCAGCTCAGCGATGCCGGATTCTTCAACCAGTTCGATCAGTTTTTTTAATTTTACGAATATCCATGAGTATGGTTCCGTATACTTCAGAAAGTCCTTTTATAACAAAGCATACTTATGCCCATGACATAGAAAGTTCAGGTAGGGTATAAGTAAAGGTTAGATACGTAGGCTGCAATACGTGTATCAATGGCAAAGAGTGACGGCATCACACCCTTCGACAGATAGGTATCATACCGGGCATCAGCGATGCCCGACGTAAAACATGTAATCATGGGTGACACTGGCTTCTTGTCCCTGTCTGCACCCGTTTCTGCCTGCAGCATTCGGTTAAAAGACGCAAGCTGCATTTCCATTCTGCGCGTCATGCCCGGCAGGGGAACCAGCGTCAGCATGAGCCACGGCATCCATATGAAGCCGGTCATCAGCAGTATAACCAGCATCGTCCGTCACGGTGCTCAGTCCGTGAAAGATAATGAGCCAGTAAATCATCCTGATATCCAGTTTCAGCTAGAGTTAATGCGGTTTAGCGCTGCGCTGCCTGCCTATAACTGTAGTCATTGCTCTGCACGATCTTAATCTGGTCGCCAGAGGCTTTGAGCACGTGCTCGTTCTGCAACAAGGCCAGGTTACTGCCATAGGGTCACCACAAGCGGTTCTAACCCCGGCGCTTATTCATTCAACATGGGAGATACACGCATCTGTGGACCATCCGGCACATGGAATAATTAGCGTCCACTATTTATAATTTATCATCTAAATCAATAAATTAAAAATAATGCGATATTTTATAGCCATCTTTCTGCATCGATAATTTCTGGCCAGCAAGACATAAGCGCTTGAGCCAATTCTGTTAAGGAGCCGAAATTGCTGTTAAGTCTCCCTGTACTGATGTTTGCAACTTCGATAATTCAAAAGGCTGGTGTAAAGGGTGTGGTCGACCTCTTAAGGAAGCGAGGGAGTGGCGTAAGCTTTTACCCTATCATCGTAAAGAAATCGAGCGAGCTCTTCCTGTGCGGCTGAAAATAATATCCAAG
Source organism: Candidatus Pantoea persica (assembly GCF_013753875.1). Taxonomy (GTDB): domain Bacteria; phylum Pseudomonadota; class Gammaproteobacteria; order Enterobacterales; family Enterobacteriaceae; genus Pantoea; species Pantoea persica. The sequence continues at coordinate 9,627 of NZ_SMDS01000005.1, read as the reverse complement.
ATGAGCGAGACAAACTAACAGCTACAGAAACCTTGAGTTCCAGAACCCGCTGAAGAATCAGAAAAATCTTCAGTTCATTTCATATGATGATGAAGACCGCTGCGGCCTCATGCTTTTAACAGGTATCTAGTTACATGCAACAGGGTCTTTGCTTTCATAATAGGGTATCTACTTGCATGATACCGTCAACATCAGTTTATGCAGAAAAGTTCAATAGTCTCTACTTTCATGGAATCCCAGTAGCAGTGTCTTTACTTGCATGATTTACGGTGTCATGAGGTATCTACATTTCATGTAAAAATGTTGGAAAAGTGAGTTCCAGCATGAAAACAGATACTTTTTTGTGAATACATACCATACATGTAAGTAGATACCGTCCATGGCACCTTCATGAAACTAGATACCTTTTCAATATACGTTCATGAAAATGCATACCTATAATCGCATTCAGGAAAAAATGTTTTCACTCAATTTTTCAATCAGGGGGAAAGCACTTGAAGCTTTGGGGAACGGCTGTTGATGACAAACTGAATCTCTCTGCCCTTCTTCAGTTCAATAAAATTGATATAGCCAATTCTGTACAGATCAGCCATAGCACGGCGTATGATGGAGTTTTGCAGCTTAACCGGCGAACCCATAGCCAGCCTTTCACGTAGGCGTTTCATAGAGATATAAAGCGTGCCGGCAGGCATACTCTCAAAGTAAATGTAGAGCGACTGAGCCGCTTCTTTACGGGATAGCTCAGACAAGGCTTTAAGACCAAGCAACACCTTGTGATCGTATCGGTACAGTTCCCACAGATTACTGTCAGCTGTAATTTCAACGGTATCTGTATTCATGTTAAGAACAGCACGTTGCACCAGATGCGAAAACATCGATTTCTTACCGTCTTTACTACTGAATGCGAGTGTGACGCTGGAAATGCTAAAAAGGGAGTCGTGAAGGCGTTTACGAGAGCGGGCGTTAAGATCAGCTGATTTGATACCGCACATTTTTGCAAACTCGGTAAAGGGTAAATTTATGGTTTCACTACTATAACCATAGGTAGAGAAGGCCATTATGATACCCAGCCACGTTTTAAAATCCGTAGACATGCTGAGCTTAGCCCCTTGGATCTTTATATCTGTGTAGCCCTCACGCCGTGCTACCTCAAGACTAGAAAGCTCATCAGACGCATCGATCATGAAGTCGCGCTTGCCTTTTTCCTTTGGGGCCACAGGCGTAAAGACGCTGAGCCTGAGCAAGGCAACTGGCTGAACAGTTTTATGGCTGTTAGGTTCCAGTAGATAAACTGTGTCTAAATCTTTTTTTACGATCGAGAATGGATGACTTATATCTATGATTTCATTTTTGTTTTCCATAAACCTCGAACCCCGGATCAAAAAGGATCCTTCTCCATGAAAGTAAATACCCTTTACACATGAAAATAGAGACCTTTCCCATGAAAGTAAATACTAATTTCATGAAAGTAAATGCCTTTTTCATGAAAGTAGATACCCAAAGTGATGTTTTTACATGAGATATCAATGGATTACTAGCTTTGTGATCTTTTATGATCTCATATGATCTTACAATGGTCTTAAAATCAATGATCTAAGCGGTGGATAAGTGGATAACTACAACTGCAATTACCTGTAGTCATAGTTAAATCCAGTGTGCCACTAGACTAAGTAGAGGCTAAGAGTGAAAGTACCTGCCCATCTGATAAACTCTTTCTGAAGCTTTGTCTGTATTTTTTAGCTGATAACGCGCCCAAGGCTTTTAACTGTCTGGTGAGCTACAAAGAATTTGTTGCTCACCAGACAGTTTTCTAGTGAACCAGATTTACTCTTACATTCTTACCATCTTCGAAGCGGTTAATGGCTTTTCAAAACCCTGTACATAATTTCACAGAGCAGCGTCGCACTTGGGAAATTTGGTTACGTTGTCTCCTCATTCAACATTTCTTGTTCGTAGCGACAGAAATTACCCCGAGGCTGGCATTACGCAGGCGCCATACTTAGCATTAGATCGCGCGCTCACTCACACCTCAGCACCGATATATCATTGCGGAGGAGACTAACGGAGCACTTGTGCTTCGCAGAATGCTCATAAACCTGTTCCGGCACTTTAGGAACTCAGGGAAGAGAAACCACCACCCAGCTCCACAAGGATCAGGCTCTACCTGTATGGAGCGTTGTGGCCTATGTGCTGACCGATATCTCAGGGCTGGGGGCGTACCGGGTGCTCAGTGACGGGAAGTGGTCCGAGCACAACGCGGTGAGCCTGAATTCGGCAGTGAACCCTGTATATCTTTACCGGATTAACCTAGCCGTGGCCTTTGATAAAGATGGAAAACAGGTAAGTTCGCTGCTGGCAGGCCTTGGGCAGATGTGTATCAACTGTGGGGAACATATGACCCCACAGTCTAGCGACACCACGTCTGATACTTACAGTCTCATCGCAGAAAACCAATAAAAAAGGAAATAAGAAAAAGTCAGCTTTGCCGAAGATGTCTGCAACAGTCCAGTAATTCATTAGTTACTGACTACAATGGATGTTCTGACAGGTGGAAAAAATAGACAGGAAAGCACGACTACAGATGCTCAGGCCGCATCCGGGAGGCGGTTGAACAGATTAGTGCCGGATCTGAGCCAGATCGCCAGCAGAAAGGCCAGTCATTTTCATAATGGTGTCACGGTCGAGGCCGTTCTGCAGCATTGTACACGCGATTTTCAGGGTTGCTTCACGTTCTCCTTCATTACGTCCTTCCACTAGCCCTTCCATACGTCCTTTCTCAATGCCTTTTTGTTCCAGCTGCTGTGCAATGGTCATGAGTGCGTCTCCGTGTTGCGGCACACGCTGTACCAGCTTTCGTACAAAGGCTTCGGAATCGGCCGACTCCCCCGCCTGCAGTAAATAGTGTATCAGCGCCGTTACCTGGGGTGAAGAAAGATAGTCCTCCATCAGCAGCATAGCCAGCCGATCGGTCAGGGTAGCCATGTCACGCTGATAGATGTGCTTCTGTAACAGGGTGAGCGCCGCCATGCTGCGATGGTTCATGATGTCATTGTCAGGGATGACAGTGATGTATGTCAGAGGGAGACGCTTCCATACAGCTTCTCAGCCACTGTCGGGTTGTCAAACTCATCCAGCCAGCGGATGGAGTACGAGTATGGGCTGCATTCTCCAGTATAGAACAACACAGGTATTACCAGCGGCAGCTTCTTATGACCTGCCTCGAGGTGGCGCTGCATGGCCGCCACGGCGTAGCGCAACAGGCGAAAAGCCATATGCCGGTCCGGGGAAGACTGGTGCTCGATGAGTTCGTGAACGTAGCCGTCTCCGGCAGTGGTCTTCAGGCTGTAAAGAATGTCGCTGAAGTACTGCCGCAGAGCGTCCTCGACGAATGAGCCGGATTCCAGCTTCAGGGTGTTAAGGTCGCAAAGTGCGCGCAGCCCTGCCGGAAGATGAAGCTCCATAAAGTCCCGGTCAATGTCCGGCTGCGTGAGGAATTGCCGGAAAGTGGCGTCATGGGGCGTAGGAGTACCGCTTTTTTTCTTCATCCATGCTGACTCTTAAAATGATACGAAATATGATACCACGGTAGTAAAATTGCTATGAGAAACATACATGTTTCTGGCTGTATCCTTCCCTGCTACAGGCACTCCTCCAAAATCCGGGGAACGTAGGTGCCGCCCAAGCCAACATTATGCTTCTTTCTTATCCATGCAGTATATGCTACGAGACCAGATTGTCCGAAACGTCCGTAATTACTGGAAATTTCTTAAAATTTGAGATTTTCACCCCGTTTTTTTTGAGCTTACGCCTTCCACATAGTACCCAACAACTTTTATCCTGAATTCAGCACCGCTGCCTGTAGCCTAAACCTAAATATGTGCCCTCTATTGCCGATTAAATACTTTATGGTGGTCAATCGACCTGCTCACTGCCATGAACACTGGGAGGCAAATGGTATGTTTTCTAAAAGTCAGTTGCAAAACGTGGAGGATGTACAACTCAGCCTCTATATGGATTGGCTATTCGAGGGCAATCAACCGCTGCGAAGCAGAAGCAGACAGCTGTTTTTCAGAAGTAAGAAATGAGGTTTTTCACAGTATGAAACAGCGAATGATGCATGAGGAATTGAAACGCCACAGCAGAGAGCTTCAGCGCGTTCTTGAAGAAAAAAAGAGGCGGCTTTTCTGGTGGTGCCACTGAAAATTCAGACGACTGTAGCGGTCAGGTGCTTAATAATAGCAGTGATATCTGCGTCTGAGTAGCGCGCAGGTAGTTCGATAAAAACCATCGCCATACTTGAACAGACTTCGCGCTTAATCGCGTCACGCGCGCTGGCATCTCCCTCATAAGGGCTGGCTCCATGATATTGATACTCTACCACTGCAACCGACTGGCCGCTGCGATCGATAATCACAAAATCAGCCCGCTTACTGTTGATTGTCCCGTATGCCGGTTTGCTGTCTGAGCCAGGGATCTCAACGAGCGATACCGTACAAAAAGCCTTTATCTAGGCTACTAACATTAATAATGTCTTAAGTCTGCAGTAAACTGAATATTCACCTTTGTTCATCAGCGGGCGCTTGTGAAACTCTGTTACATCTGAATGTGGCCGGCTGACGTTCGACTATATTCTCTTCTCTTACTTCTTCGTGGGTCTTGAAGCTACCATCACTACGCTCGTTTTGCTAATGAGGAGAGCTGCGCCCCGGTCCACTTTTCTTTTCGTGCGGGCGTTCGGATCTCGTTTTACTTAGAATTTTAATTAGTATAAAAGCGGCAATCACAAACAGTGTAAAAGTGGATAAGTTCATCGTTATCCATACATGAAAATTCAAACGATTGAGGTCAACAAGCTCAGAAGTGAAGTGGCATTAAACAGGATTGGACCCCCTCCCCTGCCTTATTAATGACGAATTCTTGGCTCTATAGCAAAAAGCACTCAATTCAAAATTCATAAAAAAGTAAGTCAAACAAACGTATTTTTACTCATTTGAGTGTATGATTTTGTGTGTTTTCGAATCTTTACACCTTTGATCATTTGTGTTTTACTCCTTTACACTATCACTCAAATAAGCAAATGAGGCTTTGAGCGTGAAGATCATTTCGTTTCTGAATCCTAAAGGTGGCTCTGGCAAAACCACTGCAACAATCAACGTCAGCTCCTCCATTGCCAGTAGCGGTAAAAAAGTCGCAGTGGTTGATACTGACCCACAAATGAGTCTTACAAACTGGAACAGCGCCGGTAAGGCCGGATTTGATGTTTATACCGCCTCATCTGAAAAGGACGTCTATCAGGTTCGTAAAGAACTTGGCAATTATGACTACATTATAATTGATGGCGCTGGCTCACTTTCTGTCATCACTTCTGCAGCCGTGATGGTGAGTGATCTCATTATCATTCCTGTTACACCTAGTCCGCTCGATTTCTCAGCGGCAGGTTCCGTGGTGACCGTTCTTGAGGCCCAGGCTTATAACCGCCCTGTCGAGGCTCGATTCCTGATCACCCGAAAGATTGAACAGGCGACGATGCTCAGTGTCTTGAAAAGCAGCATTGCTCAGACGGGAATCAAAGCGTTCAAAACCGCCATTACTCAGCGCCAAAGCTATGTGAGATCGGTTCTTAAAGGAGAGAGTGTGTTTAATACCTCTGACAGAGCCGCTCGAGGAGAAATCCAAATCCTGACTAAAGAAATACTGTTAATTTTTGAGTGAAAACTTATATACTCATTTGGGGGGGTTATGGCTCTTGAGAAAAAACATTCGTCATCAATGATGACGTTCGGCGCGCATCGTGATCTGGAGAAAATTGTTCAGGCTCCTGAGGTAAAAGCTCCGTCAGAAAAGCAGAAACGCGTGAACGTGAATTTCAGCGAAGATAAGCACGCCCGCTTCAAGGTTGCTTGTGCTAAACGTGGAATCAGCATCACAGATGTTATTAATGAACTAGTTGATGAATGGTTACGTAAAAATGAGTAATTACTTATTTGAGTCAATGTATTTTTGTGGGGTTACGGTTATTTAAACCCGTAACAATCATGACCACTGCAACCAAACGGAGGTTTTACTCGTTAATATAAAAACTTATATAAGTAATTAAGTAAGTATTAAGTTGAGTCTTTGAGTGATCTTTGTCTGGGCTGGTCTGTAACGAAAATACTTACAATAAGCACATAGTTTTGCATTGAGTAAATATGTAAAAGAGTGCACGGGAGGTGGAGTACTTATCTACTTAAATGAGTCAAAGTGTTCTGGCTTTCTTTACCGTAACGGCATACTCAGTTACTGCGACCTTTAGAGCTGGTTAAAACCAGGTACGGTTTAGTACAAAAGCAAATCTTTTTGTTAGTAATTACTGGATTGAGTTTTTGAGTACAAACCCATAAACACAAATGAGTTTAAGGAGCTTTTGTTTACAGATGTCCTGTAAACATCTAGGTCAGCGCACTTTAGCTACAGGCCGTTCTTTCCTGTTTATCGTCCATGCGTGACTCAGCATCTTTCGTTTCATCTTCCAGTCCGGATCGATTCCTTTGCCCGCGCGCGAAACCTATGCTGTAGGGCCCGGAGCGATTCATCGTGTCCATCAAACTCATAAGAGCCTCGCTGCCGACGTGCGGCACCTCATAATCAAACAGGTTGAACTGAGCCACGCAGTTCGGCCGTAACTCGCTCAGCATGATGCCGGCTTTACACATAGCAAAAACCCGGGCGCCAGATTGCATCCAAAGATTTAACCGCCGCCTCAAGTATGTTGCGCGTGTCCTGCGTGCCGACGCGCAGCTTTACGAACGCCGTGTTACCGTAGCCCGGCTGTCTGATGTCAAAAGGCGACGTGTGGATAAAAACGGAGATATGGTGGCAGAACTGCCAGTCCTCGCGAAGCTTCTCCGCCACGCGTTCATCATACGCGCAGACTGACTGTCGCATAGCGTCGTATTCTGTTATGCGCTCGCCAAAGCTACGGCTCACGACAATCTGCTGTTTCGGCGGGAGCGTATCCTCCATCGGAATGCAGGATTCAACGTTAAGCTCGCGTACGGTACGCTCCAGCACCACGCCAAAATCCTTACGGATGAAGGAAGGGGAGGTGCGTGCCAGATCGAGTGCCGTTGTCACGCCGAGCAGCTGCAGGCGCTTTTCGAGCCGGGACCCTACGTCCCAGAGTTCGCTCACGGGCTGACGCGACAGCAGGGGTTCGGTTCGCCTCGGATTGCCCGGTGTGAGCGCCAGCACCCCACCAAACTGTGGCCACTCCTTTCCTGCCCACTGTGCCGATTTCGCTAGGGTCTTCGTCGGCCAAAGCCCGACCCTGACCGTCAGGCCTGTGCAGGCCCGGACGTGCGCCCGAAATCCTCATACGGCATAGTCATTTCCATACCCGTGCAGTCACAGAACCCTTCGTCAACCGAATACATCTCCAGACGCGGCACAATCTCCTCGATGCAGGATATTACGCGCGTGCTCATAGAATGATACAGAGCATAATTGCTTGAAAAAATGTATTTTCTCAGGGAAGTGTTGGTTTTTTATCTTGAACCACGGATTGCCCATTTTACGTACATTTTAGCTTCATTACTGTGCGTGGTAACGCAGTTGTCGTTGTTTGACAGGATGGCTACTGGTGCATTTCTCAGTTCAGGGCGGAACACCTTCTCGGCGCTGGCGTAAAAGCTGTTTACGTCAATCAGCCCGAACATGTCAGTTCCTCCTGCTAGGCGTATGAACGAAATGCGCCACCACCCCGAAGATGACCAGCGTATCCGGATCGGGAATGATGACGGGACAGGCCGGATTCATGGGCTGCAGCACGGGTCCCTTCGGCGTCAGCAAAAGGCGCTTTACCGTGAATTCACCGTAAAGCTCAGCGATAACTACGTCGTTATGCGCCGGCGTGAGGGAGCGATCGACGATAAGCAGGTCGCCTTCATAGAGGCCGATGTCCTGCATGCTGTTGCCCTGCGCGCGCAGGAAAAAGGTGCTTGCCCTGTGGGCTATAAGATGTTCGTTCAAATCAAGTTTCTGCTCAGCGTAATCCTGGCAGGGGGAGGGAAACCCGCAGGGCACACGTTCCAGGAAAAGAGGCCTGAAGCTGGGCGGCGGATTGTCCACCGGGTGCATCAACTAAAAGGCGATAAACATAGCAAAAACTCCTGTCAAAATGCTGTGTGTATTCACAGTTGTATTAACTGGCTTTTAGGAAGGTGCAAGATGGCAGGAACAGCAGTGACGTGCTGCTTAATCGGGACCATTGATTTATACGGAGTTGCAGCGAACCGATAGCGTAAAAATCAACCTTTTTCATTCGGGTTCCGTCTGGCGCGGCCTGCAGAAGTTTATCAACAGCTTTTTGCGCCGAATGTGCAGTAAATATGTGGATAAGAGCCACCTCTGGCTCACCCTGACGGGATCGTCAGCCCCACTCAGCTACCCGGAAAAGCCGGCAAGCTTCGCCGGACCGCAAAGCGTACCGGGTCTGACGGCTAGGGTCTGATGTCCAGAAAAACAAAGCATTACGTGCTGGCGCTCCTCTGAAATCCTGTCTGCAGCCTTTTATCTCTGGTCTGATGTGTATGATTAGTGTTCGTTTAAGGAATTGCATAAACAGGGAGCACGTTATGAAAATCACTATTTCCTCACATCAGCCCGGAACTACCTTCCGCTTGCGGCGCACGGGCCTGCACTGACGCATCCAGCGACCGGTATCCTGCCGCAGATAAACCTCATAAAACAAAACCAGACAGCGGGCTGGCGCGAACCGCGACGGCCTGAATCCGCCGCAGCTCTGAGGCGCAACGATGTTTCGCTGTCGCTGCATCGTGCTCGGCTTTTCCGCCGGGCTTCACCGGTTTAAGTCCTTTGCTGGGGCTGAGACAAGCACAGGCGCCGTGGTCGTCCAGGGTTAAATGAACACAGGGAAAATTTATTTCCGGCCACTGCGTTGGACCGGAAATAAATTTTCCCTGTGTTCATTTAACCCTGGACGCCTGCCGTCACCTGCGCTGGTTTACGCCCTTGCGGCGAAGGATCTCAAACGGGTGAAGTGAATACCGGAGGAAAAAACCAGCCGATCTCCACAAAACGTCAACACCGCTGCTCCCGAAACTCAACGGGTGACGTGGTTTAAAACCCAACTGCACGAGGAGAACGAACATGGCTTCACGAGGCGTCAACAAGGCCATCCTGGTCGGCAATCTGGGGCTGGACCCGGAGGTGCGCTACATGCCGAACGGCGGAGCGGTCGCGAATATCACGCTGGCCACGTCAGAAACGTGGCGGGACAAGCAGACCGGTGAGAACAAAGAGGTGACGGAGTGGCACCGCGTGGTGCTGTTCGGAAAGCTCGCAGAGGTGGCGGGGGAGTACCTGCATAAGGGCTCGCAGGTCTACATCGAGGGCCAGCTACGCACGCGCAAGTGGCAGGACCAGGGCGGCCAGGATCGCTATACCACCGAAGTGGTGGTGAACGTCGGCGGCACCATGCAGATGCTGGGCGGGCGCGGCAACGGTACAGGTGGACAGGCAGGACAGCAGTTCAGAGGCCGCCTGCAGTGGTTGATCGCATATGGAAGTGCCGGAAAAGGCCGCCCGATGGGCGACCTTTTTCGCATCTGGACGACCTGTACTACG
>NZ_SMDS01000004.1 GCF_013753875.1 Candidatus Pantoea persica | reverse complement strand
GCGATTTTCTCCGGCGACTCAGCTGCCTGCACCTCCTGAACACCGCATTCCGTAAGCCGTTGTGCCGTGTCAGTGGAAGCGCATTATAGGGCGTCGTTCGGCAAGCGCAACAGCTAAATTGCAGAAAAATAACTGTTCGCTGCATTCCACAGCAAAACCCGGCCTTATACGCGTTTACTCACAAAGTTATCCACAAGGACGCGTTGAGCGAATTTTTGCGAGCAGCACGCAAACGTTTTCGCTACAATGCCCCTCGACGTTACGGATGCCCCTTTTAGGGGCGTTACCTGAAGTTTTGCGTCTTCTTATATAGAGTAAGGAGATTGCCAGACTTGATGTAACGCTCTTATTTATTTACGCGAAACAAAGCCAAGGGATAAAACCACCATGCAACAACGTCTTCCTGTACGCCGAGCTCTGCTGAGTGTCTCAGACAAAGCGGGCATCCTCGAATTTGCTCAGGCGCTCGCCAGTCGCGGTGTCGAACTGCTCTCCACCGGCGGCACTGCTCGCCTGCTGGCCAACGTGGGTCTCGCCGTCACTGAAGTCTCTGACTATACCGGCTTCCCGGAAATGATGGATGGACGCGTTAAAACGCTGCACCCGAAAGTGCACGGCGGCATTTTAGGTCGCCGCGGACAGGATGACGCCATTATGGCGCAGCACGACATCGCGCCTATCGATATGGTGGTGGTAAACCTTTACCCCTTCGCCCAAACCGTGGCGCGTGAAGGCTGCTCGCTGGAAGACGCGGTTGAGAATATCGATATCGGCGGCCCTACCATGGTGCGCTCGGCGGCCAAGAACCACAAAGATGTGGCCATCGTGGTCAAGAGCAGCGACTACGACGCGATCGTGGCGGAGCTGGATGCCAATGAAAATTCTCTGACGCTGGAAACGCGCTTCGACCTAGCCATTAAAGCGTTCGAGCATACCGCCGCCTACGACAGCATGATCGCCAACTACTTCGGCTCGCGCGTTCCTGCCTATCACTGCGAACGCGATAAGCCTGCCGGACGCTTCCCGCGCACGCTTAACCTCAACTTCATTAAGAAGCAGGATATGCGCTATGGCGAAAACAGCCATCAAGATGCCGCCTTCTATATAGAAGAGAATGTGCAGGAGGCGTCTGTCGCCACCGCGCAGCAGGTTCAGGGTAAAGCGCTCTCCTATAACAACATCGCCGACACCGACGCGGCGCTGGAGTGCGTTAAAGCCTTCAGCGAAGCGGCCTGCGTTATCGTTAAGCATGCCAACCCCTGCGGCGTCGCTGTCGGCGCTTCGCTTCTCGATGCCTATGAGCGCGCCTATAAAACCGATCCGACCTCTGCTTTTGGCGGCATTATTGCTTTTAACCGCGAACTGGACGAAGCGACCGCGCAGGCCATTATCAGCCGTCAGTTTGTTGAGGTCATTATCGCCCCTTCCGCCAGCGAAGCGGCGCTGAAGGTGACGGCAACCAAACAGAACGTTCGCGTGCTAGTCTGCGGCCAGTGGCAGGAACGCGTCGCCGGGCTCGATTTCAAGCGCGTAATCGGCGGTCTGCTGGTTCAGGATCGCGATCTAGGCATGGTGGACGCCAGCCAGCTGCGCGTCGTCAGCAAACGTCAGCCGAGCGAACAGGAGCTGCGCGACGCGCTGTTCTGTTGGAAGGTCGTCAAGTTCGTGAAATCGAATGCCATCGTCTATGCGCGCGATAGCATGACGGTCGGCATCGGCGCCGGCCAGATGAGCCGCGTCTACTCCGCAAAAATCGCCGGTATCAAAGCGGCCGACGAAGGTCTGGAAGTTAAAGGTTCAGCGATGGCGTCTGACGCCTTCTTCCCATTCCGCGACGGCATCGACGCCGCGGCGGCCGTTGGCGTAACCTGCGTGATTCAGCCGAGCGGCTCCATTCGTGACGACGAGGTCATCGCCGCTGCGGACGAACACGGCCTAGCGATGATCTTCACCGACATGCGTCACTTCCGCCACTAATTCTCTGGAGAGCACTATGAAAATTTTAGTCATTGGCAACGGCGGCCGTGAGCATGCGCTGGCCTGGAAAGCGGCGCAGTCACCGCTGGCGGAAACGGTTTTCGTCGCGCCCGGCAATGCCGGCACCGCGCTTGATCCAGCCCTGCAGAATGTCGATATCAGCGCTACCGATATCCCTGCCCTGCTGGCTTTCGCCCAGCGCGAGCAGATCAACTTAACCATCGTCGGCCCGGAAGCGCCGCTGGTCATCGGCGTGGTCGACGCCTTCCGCGCCGCGGGCCTGAAAATCTTCGGCCCAACCAAAAATGCCGCGCAGCTGGAAGGCTCCAAAGCGTTCACCAAAGACTTTCTGGCCCGTCACCATATCCCGACGGCAGAGTACCGCAACTTTACCGATGTCGAAGTGGCGCTGGCTTACCTGCGCGAGAAAGGCGCACCTATCGTCATCAAAGCCGACGGCCTGGCCGCCGGTAAAGGCGTTATCGTCGCCATGACTCTGGAAGAAGCCGAAGCCGCGGTTAAAGATATGCTGGCTGGCAATGCCTTCGGCGACGCGGGCCACCGTATCGTTATTGAAGAATTCCTCGATGGCGAAGAGGCGAGCTTTATCGTCATGGTCGACGGCGAAAACGTGCTGCCGATTGCCACCAGCCAGGATCACAAGCGCGTCGGCGACGGCGACACCGGTCCGAATACCGGCGGTATGGGCGCCTACTCCCCGGCGCCGGTCGTGACCGACGAGATCCACCAGCGCGTAATGGAGCAGGTGATCTGGCCAACGGTGCGCGGCATGGCGGTGGAAGGTAACGTCTACACCGGTTTCCTCTATGCCGGTCTGATGATCGACCAAGCAGGCCAGCCGAAAGTGATCGAATTCAACTGCCGCTTCGGCGATCCGGAAACGCAGCCGATCATGCTGCGCCTGCAGTCGGATCTGGTCGATCTTTGCCTCGCGGCCTGCGACGGCGCGCTGGATCAAAAAGATTCGCGCTGGGATCCGCGCCCGGCGTTGGGCGTGGTGCTGGCAGCGGGCGGCTATCCCGGCGATTACGTTAACGGCGAGCAGATCCACGGCCTGCCACTGGAAGAGGTGGAAGACGGCAAGGTATTTCATGCCGGCACGCGTCTGGAGAACGATCTGGTGCTCACCAACGGCGGCCGCGTGCTGTGCGTGACGGCGCTGGGCGACGACATGGCGGCGGCGCAGAAGCGCGCCTACGCGCTGGCTCAGCCCATCTCCTGGAACGGCAGCTTCTGCCGTCGTGATATCGGCTACCGCGCCATTAACCGTCGATAGCGGCTGCTTCAGCCTGTCAGCGGGCGGTAAGCGGGAACCGCCCAGTGAGCCAGGGCCGCGTTTCGCTCTCTCCACGACGGGGCCAGCAGCCAGATATCTGAAGGGCATAATGCGTACCCTTTTTTTACGCTAAAAATCGGCCTCTTTCGGCTGCGTATCACAGGTCTCCCCAGGCGCCGCACGCAACAGCTGCGTTCCTTGCGGCCCCTCTAGCCACGAAACCAGCAGCGGCGCGCCGCTGCGCTGTTGCATCAGCATGCGCCAGGCGTAGTCGTCGAAGGCGGGTGACAGCTGCACACCTTCACAGGTCTTCACCCTTTGACCTCCCAGCCACTGGCCCTGTTTCAGGACCACGCGGCCGCTGAGCAGCGCATTGCTCTGCGCCAGCATACGTTGCGCATCGAACTTATAGAGCTCGATGGTATCGGGATCGACGGCTTCGCGCCGGCCGGCAAGCTGACGCTGCATAAAGCTTAGGCTGCCATCCTGGTCGAAGCGCAGCGTCATGTCATCTGGCTGGCTGGCTGCCGCTGCTGCGCCGCGCCGCGCCGCGCTGATTAGCTTATCGTCTTGCCAGAAATAGTCGGTTGTTTCGGCGGCTTCGCCGTTAAAGGGGGTGTAGCGCGTCTGCAGATGGACTCTGGCAGGGCCGTTCTTGCGCCAGATACGCACTGCGCCGCGGTCGGCAAGATAGCCGCTGGCGGTAAAGGGAAGAATGTCGGGCGTTGAGCTGCACCCGGAAAGCAATACGAGACAAAGCAGGGCGAAACAGGAGTAGGAACGCAGGTTCGGCATAGCTGGCCCCTGATACAAAAGGGCGAATCCGCCCCTTCTTCTCAATTCTTACCGCAGTGCGACGTCTTATTTAACAGAGTCTTTCAGCACTTTACCAGACACGAATGCCGGTACGTTTGCCGCAGCGATTTTGATCTCTTTGCCAGTTTGCGGGTTGCGACCGGTACGCTCAGCGCGGTGGTTCACTTTGAAAGTACCAAAACCAACCAGTTGTACAGCATCACCTTTTTTCAGAGACTCAGTGATCGCAGCTAGTGTAGATTCCAGAGCCGCTTTAGCCTGGGATTTTGACAGGTCCGCTTTTTCCGCGATCACATCAATCAGTTGAGTCTTGTTCATAAGTTATCCTTAAAGTGTATTTATCGCTTGCTAAGCAACGAGTGCGAGGGAAAAGCCATATTCTGGCACTCTTCAGCCTGCACGCACCGATAGCCACAATTTTCAGCCCCCCAAATGTAGACCAGACAGGGGGCCGATGTGAAGCCTCCAGGCGCGCTAATTCGGGCCTGAAGTCACGTTTTCCCGCCTTATTGCTGAATAGTTTATACCGATGTTACTGATTCCCGCTTCACGTAGGTCTAAACGCAATCCCTTGATTAATTCAATGTCTCGCTCCTCGCAGTCGGCTAGCAGGCGAAAAATCACCCATTGCATATCCCACTCGTCAATGACGGCCGGGTTTTCACGCAGTTCTTCATCGCTCATTTCGCGACCTGCTTGGGTCATTTCCAGCATCGCAACGGTGGTGATAGAGGTTCTGCTCACCTCGATGGCATGCTCTAGCGTTTCGCCGCTGAGCATGGCGTGCAGCGCTTCGCTTAACGCGACGCAGGCGTCGATTGCCGGATAAACGCCGTAGACCTCGAACGCGTCGCCGTCTGGGATCGCCGCTTCAAGCTTATCCAGCTGGCTATCGAAGTTGATTTTAGCATCTTTGACCGTCAGTCTTTCCCAGACCAGATCGAGAATGCGGCGATACAGCGCCGGATCGGCGAATTCTGTTTGCTGGCAGAATGCCCAGTAGTTGGGGAACATGCGCTCGCACAGGCAAGCCATAAAGGTCATATGCTGCCAGCTTTCTAGCTTCGCCAGGCGCAGGTGAACGGGGTTTTGTAACATGAACAGGGCTCTTCATCGTTTAGCTGGCGGCAGTGTACCGCAAAAGCGCCGCGCGCACAGCGTTAAAGCGCGTTTTGCCAGCGCTGGAAGACGGTGCGGTTGGAGGCGACGGCATCGGCCCAGCGCGTCGGTTCCGGCAGGCGATAGCCGCCCATGCAGTTTTCCACCCAGTGCAGCACGCTGTCGAGGCTGACGCGGTGGCCGGTCGCCACAAAAAGCGGGTTGCAGCGCGCTTTACTGCGCCAGACCCAGCCAATCTGCTCGCCTTTATCCATTAAAGGCTGGCGCGAACCCGGCTCGGCGTCCAGATCGGCAAAGCGGCCGCACAGCCGCTTTTTCGCTACGCCGATAGTCGGCACGTCCACCAGCAAACCGAAGTGCGACGCGACGCCCAGCTGACGCGGATGAGAGATACCGTGTCCGTCGACGAAAAGGAGATCCGGTTTTTGCTCAAGCATGTTCCACGCCGCCAGCAGCGCCGGATATTCGCGGAAGGAGAGAAAGCCGGGAATGTAGGGCATGGTAGTGGCAATACGCGCAACACGATGTTCCACCAGCTTCAGGGAAGGATATTCGAGAATTACTAGGGCGGCACGGGTGACCGCCCCTTCCTGTTCGAATCCGACGTCGGCGCCGCCGATAAAACGCGGCGGCAGAACGTCGAAATCATCCTGCCGCACCACTTCTGCAGCGCGCTGAAGCTGCTCCGCGCGCAGTGCATCAATGTCCATAATTACTCCTGATGGTATTGGCCAGAGAGGCGATGCACCGCCTTAACAAACACGCCCGCATGCTCTGGCGGCACATCCTGATGAATGCCATGACCTAGATTGAAGACGTGGCCGCTGCCCGCGCCGAAGCCCTCGAGAATACCCGCGACTTCCTGCTCGATACGCGCAGCTGGCGCATAAAGCATAGACGGCTCCATATTACCTTGCAGCGCGACCTTATCGCCGACGCGACGACGCGCATCGCCAATATCGGTGGTCCAGTCGAGTCCCAGCGCATCGCAGCCCGTCGCCGCCAGCGCCTCCAGCCACTGTCCGCCGCCTTTGGTGAACAGGGTGATCGGCACGCGGCGGCCTTCGTTTTCATGCGGCACGCTGTCGACGATTTTATGCATGTAGTAGAGCGAGAATTCGCGGTAGTCGCGTCCCGTCAGCACTCCGCCCCAGGTATCGAACACCATTACCGACTGCGCGCCCGCGCGGATCTGCGCGTTGAGATAGAGAATGACGCTGTCCGCCAGCTTATCGAGCATTGCATGCAGCGTAGTCGGATCGGCATACATCATTTTTTTGATTTTCGTGAAGGCTTTGCTGCTACCGCCCTCCACCATATAGGTCGCCAGCGTCCACGGGCTGCCAGAAAAACCGATCAGCGGCACCTCGCCATTGAGGTTTTTGCGAATGGTGCGCACCGCGTTCATCACATAGCCGAGTTCCTGCTCCGGATCGGGCACCAGCAACTTGTCGACGTCGGCGCGGCAGGTAATGGGGCTGGAGAAACGCGGGCCTTCGCCTGTTTCGAAGTAGAGCCCCAGGCCCATCGCGTCGGGAATGGTCAGGATATCGCTGAAGAGGATCGCCGCATCCAGCGGATAGCGGCGCAGCGGCTGTAGTGTCACTTCACACGCCAGTTCGGCGTTTTTGCACAGCGACATAAAATCGCCGGCCTGGGCGCGCGTCGCTTTATATTCCGGTAAATAACGGCCCGCTTGTCGCATCATCCATACCGGGGTGATATCTACCGGCTGGCGTAGCAGGGCGCGCAGATAACGATCGTTCTTCAGTTCACTCATGTCAAGGCTCTATCAATTTCAGGCGCGTAGTGTAGCACTTCTTACGCCCCGGCGCGGCAGATGGCGACGGTATCTTCTATCAGACGGCGCGCCACGGTACCCGGCGGCGGCAACAGCGGCAGCGCGTCATAGCGATACCAGCCAGCGTCCAGCAGCTCTTTGTTGTCGATCTGCAGCTCGCCGCCATCATATTCCGCCATAAAGGCCATCATCAGCGAGTGGGGAAAGGGCCACGACTGGGAGGTAACGTAACGCAGATTTTTAATGCGCACGTTGCTCTCTTCCATTACCTCGCGCGCCACCGCCTGCTCCAGCGTCTCCCCCACCTCGACGAAGCCCGCCAGTACGGTGTAGATGCTGTTGCGATGGCGCGTATGGTTCGCCAGCAAAATTTCGTCGCCGCGGCGTATGGCGACGATGATGCAGGGCGCGATTTGCGGATAGTAACGTTCGCGGCAGTGACCGCACAGGCAAGCGTTCTCCTGTTTGCTCAGGTGCATCTCATGGCCGCAGTAGCCGCAGTAGCGGTGCGAGCGGTAAAACTCAGCCAGCTGTACGCCGCGCCCTGCCAGCTGAAACAGCCCCGCCTCTTCATCGATCAGCTGGCGTACCGAGAACATATCGCGATCGCGATTTTCACACACCAGCCACACCGTTTCGCCTTGCCACTCGCCGACAGACTGCGCCTTGCTTCCAACCAGCTTAAACGCAGCGGCGCTGCCGTGCGGCAGGTCACCCTGCGGCAACCAAAGTTTCTGTTCATGGCTGACAATCCACCATCCAGCGTCTACGCTTGAGATCTCATGTTGCATAAAATCGTCACCCTTCGCGTGGTATTGATACGCTGAAGCCCTGATGTATGTAAAGTGTGTAGACTAACAACTATACCCCCAAATCGTTCAGCTTGCAGGCAGGCTCCCGCCAGCCGCGATGCGAAAGATTAGGGAATCCATTTACATGGAGTCAGAAATGCTTAACCAGTTAAATGTCCTGAGCGAGCGCGTATGTGGCAGCAACGAACTGGTAGATTCGTGGCTGGACGCCCGTCGCCAGCTACTTGTGTCCTATTACCACCTGGTTGGGCTGAAGCCTAACAAAGAAGCGCTCACCACTTTAAACGAGCAGGCGCTCGACAATTTTTGTCATGGCCTGGTCGATTACCTTTCCGCCGGTCACTTCAGCATCTACGAACGCATCATCAATGAGATGGATGGCGACAGCCCGATGATTGCCGCCGCGCAGATCTACCCGCCGCTGGAAGGCAATACCGAACGTCTGATGCAGCTCTATGATGGCCACCTGCAGCAGTCCATTGACGACGACAACTGTGTGGATTTCCAGCTGGCGTTGTCAGAAGTCGGCGAAGTGCTTGAAGCGCGCTTCACGCTGGAAGACAAGCTGATCCAGCTGGCCTGGGACAACCGTCTGGTGCGCGCACCAGTCGCCAGTGACAGCAGCCAGCTCTTTCGCCCGGCTTAAGGTTTACCAGTTGTAAATCGCTTGTCATTCTGCACCAGTCCTTTTATGCTGAACGGGTTTTCGACGGTAGCGTTGAAAATCCGTTTTGTTTTGTGCTACTTATTTATTTTTGCAACGTAGCTGAAGTAAACGAAATTTCTGGCGTAGTGAGCGCAGCCAGTTTACGCTCGGACAGCGCGTAGGGACGGGAGCATACTTGAAGTATGTGACCGTCACGAGCACTGCCCAGGCGTGAACGTGAAATGGCAAGCTTAATAGCCAGAAAATCGTTTACATATCTTGTCGGAGTGCCCACTGGGCTGAGACCGTTTATTCGGGATCCGCGGAACCTGATCAGGTTAGTACCTGCGAAGGGAACAAGAGTAAATATCGTCAGCGCGCGGGCTTTGCCGCCTGCGCTGCTGTTACTCCTTCCGAGCTCCGGACAAGCAACATTCCCTTTGAAATAGGAAAATTGCTATGTCTGTCAACAAAAGCCAACGACGCGAACAGCGCGCTCAGGCGCAGGCCTTTATCGACTCACTGCAGGGCGGTGTCGCCTTCCCTCATTCAAAACGCATCTGGATCCGCGGCAGCCGCGACGATATTCGCGTGCCGATGCGGGAGATCCAGCTCAGTCCGACGCTGGTCGGCGGCAGTAAAGAAAATCCGCGCTTTGAAGAAAACGAGGCAGTGCCGGTCTACGATACCGCTGGCGCCTATGGCGATCCGGATGCGGTTATCGATGTGCGTCGCGGCCTAGCGCCGCTGCGCGCCGGCTGGATCGCCGCGCGCAATGACAGCGAAACGCTGACGCAAATCAGTTCGCACTATACGCAGCAGCGCCTGGCCGACGAGGGTCTGGATCATCTGCGCTTCGACCCGCTGCCGCTGCCGCGTCGCGCCAGAGCGGGCCGCCGCGTGACGCAGCTGCACTATGCGCGTCAGGGCATCATTACGCCGGAAATGGAGTTTATCGCCCTGCGTGAAAACATGGGCCGCGAGCGCATTCGCAGCGAGGTCTTGCGGCAGCAGCATCCTGGCCACAGCTTCGGCGCGCAGCTGCCGGAAAACATTACGCCTGAGTTCGTGCGCCAAGAAGTGGCTGCCGGACGCGCCATTATTCCAGCCAATATCAACCATCCGGAATCGGAGCCGATGATTATCGGCCGCAACTTCCTGGTGAAGGTGAACGCCAATATCGGCAATTCGGCGGTGACCTCATCCATCGAGGAAGAGGTAGAAAAGCTGGTGTGGGCAACGCGCTGGGGCGCGGATACCTTAATGGATCTCTCTACCGGCCGCTATATTCACGAAACGCGCGCCTGGATCCTGCGCAACAGCCCGTTACCCATCGGCACCGTGCCAATTTATCAGGCGCTGGAGAAGGTGAACGGCGTGGCGGAAAACCTCGACTGGGTGGTGTTCCGCGATACGCTGCTGGAACAGGCTGAGCAAGGCGTCGACTATTTCACCATTCACGCCGGCGTCCTGTTGCGCTATGTGCCGATGACGGCAAAGCGCCTGACCGGCATCGTCTCGCGCGGCGGCTCCATCATGGCGAAGTGGTGTCTGTCGCACCACCGCGAAAGCTTTCTCTATGAGCATTTTCGCGATATCTGCGAAATCTGCGCCGCCTATGACGTCACCCTGTCGCTGGGCGACGGGCTGCGGCCCGGCTCGATTCAGGACGCCAACGACAAAGCGCAGTTTGCCGAACTGCATACGCTGGGGGAGCTGACGAAAATCGCCTGGGAGTACGACGTGCAGGTGATGATTGAGGGGCCGGGCCATATTCCCATGCAGATGATCCGCCGCAATATGACCGAGCAGCTGGAGCACTGCCATGAAGCCCCTTTCTATACGCTTGGGCCGCTGACCACCGACATCGCGCCAGGCTACGACCACTTTACCTCAGGCATCGGCGCCGCGATGATCGGCTGGTTTGGCTGCGCCATGCTCTGCTACGTCACGCCGAAAGAGCATCTCGGCCTGCCGAACAAGGAAGATGTGAAGCAAGGGCTTATAACCTACAAAATCGCCGCGCACGCGGCCGATCTGGCGAAAGGCCATCCCGGTGCGCAGATCCGCGACAACGCCATGTCCAAAGCGCGTTTTGAATTCCGCTGGGAGGATCAGTTCAATCTGGCGCTCGATCCCCATACCGCCCGCGCCTATCACGATGAAACGCTGCCGCAGGAGTCGGGCAAGGTCGCCCACTTCTGCTCCATGTGCGGCCCGAAATTTTGCTCCATGAAGATTACGCAAGAGGTGCGCGACTATGCGGCGCGTCAGGAAGCGCAGCCGTAGCCGTAGCCGTAGCCGTAGCCGATCGACATCAGCATGAGGCATATGTCCGAGACGTTTCGCCGCCGCGGCGGCGAGCTTCATCAATCAGCCGATGCGCTGAACGAGGAGAAACCATGAACAGCCCTTTTCCCGCTACCGCGCCGCGTTTAGGCCTCTATCCGGTTGTCGACAGCGTCGAGTGGATCGCACGGCTGCTGGAGGCTGGCGTGCGCACTATCCAGCTGCGCATCAAAGATCGGCCCGACGCGGCGGTAGAGCCTGCGGTCAAAGAGGCGATTGCGCTCGGCAAACGCTATCGCGCGCGCCTGTTTATTAATGATTACTGGCAGCTGGCGATTAAGCATCACGCCTATGGCGTGCACCTGGGACAGGAGGATCTAGATGTTGCCAACCTGAACGCCATTCACGAGGCGGGCCTGCGTCTGGGAGTGTCGACGCACGATGACGCGGAACTGGAGCGCGCGCTGGCGATACGCCCCTCCTACATCGCGCTGGGCCATATCTTTCCCACCCAGACCAAAGCGATGCCTTCCGCGCCGCAGGGGCTGATTGAGCTGCAACGGCACCTTGCGCGGCTTGACGGTATTCCTACCGTGGCGATCGGCGGCATCAGTATCGATCGCGCGCCGGACGTACTGGCGACCGGCGTCGGCAGCATCGCCGTGGTCAGCGCTATCACTCAGGCTCCCGACTGGCGCGCCGCTACCCGGCGTCTGCTTGAGCTGGCCGAGCCGAAGCCGCCGCTCTGACCTGAAATCGGCTGCGCTGCGCGCGGCTGCTCGAATCGGCAGCGCAGCCTGGTTCTGAAATCGGCCGTGCAGCTTGCAGCTGCTCAAGGTGGCAGTGCCGCCGCCGGCCCGATCTGGAATCTGCCGCGCAATGCGCTGCAACGTTCTGTTACCGCGCTGAAAAAGCTGGAAGCCGGCGCGCAGCGGCAACCTTTGTCACTCGCGCCGTTTTGGCATGGCGGTAAAGTAGCGTTCGCCGGGTCATATGCGAGTCGCGCAGGTCGCGGTTAAGCCTGACGGCGTCAAACGCCTCCAGCAGCTCGACCCACATCATAAATCCGCCCTGCGGCCCGCGATACGCAGATGCCGCAGGTGCGGCTGATAATGCCCCTGGCGGATAAATTTCGCCAGGGCGTGCTGCGCCAGCGTGTTGCTCGAGCCGGTGGCGATATATTTCATATGCAACACGCGATCGCGGTAGCGTCCCGGCGCTACCCAGCCGGTGTGCAGGCCTAGCGCCACAGTTTTCTAAAACGAGTTGCAGAGCAGCACGCGGCCATCTGCGTCCAGCGATTTCAGCGTCACCGGCCGCGGATAGTCCTAGGCGAGTTCGCCATACACATCATCCTCAATCACCGCCACGTCGAAACACTGCGCCAGCGTCAGCAGCGCGCGCCTGCGGCTCTCCGGCATAATAAAGCCCAGCGGATTATTGTAGTTGGGCACCACCATTACCCGCCTTGATCGGCCACTGTTCAAAGGCGAGCTCAAGCGCTTCCAGATTGATACCGGTTACCAAGTCGGTGGGAATTTCAATTGCCCGGATACCGAAGCCGCGCAGCGTCTGTATAATGCCGAGGAACGAAGGAGACTCGACCGCAATGATGTCGCCGGGCTCGCATACCGCGCGAATCTATACCGACAGCGCTTCATGGCTGCTGGTGGTCATCACGATGTCATCCGCCGACAGCTGACAGCCGCTATCGATAGCCAGCCGCGCCACCTGATAGCTGAGAAGCTGCATTTCCTGCTTCTGCGCCTAGCGGCCAAGTATTTTCCACAGCGGCTTGATGATCGGCTGCGTGAGATTCGGCAGGCCGCTGCCGAGCTGCAGCACATTGGCTTTCTGTCGGCTGTCGAGCAGATCCAGCACCGACTCCCACTGCGTGATCTCCACCGGACGCGTCAGCGCCGGTACCGGCGGTGCGGCTTTGCGCGGCGTAACGAAATAGCCGGAGCGCGGCTGCGGCATAATCATCTGCTTCTCCTCCAGCACGTGATACACCTACTGCACGGTGCTGATACTGACGCCGTTCTCAAGACTCAGGCTGCGCACTGAGGGCAGCCTTTCGCCGCTGTGGTAAAGCCCCTGCTCGATACGCTGCGCCAGATGGTTGGCAAACTGCTGATAACGGGTCATAACGGGATTCGCCTTAGCTGTAGAAGAAAAAGCAGTACAGAATCAGGTTAATTTTTATCATTCAGATGCAGAAAAGCGCAATCTGTATATTAATTAAAAGTGATTTTTGCGTCGGTATCCTGCAGGTGACGCGGCAGAGAATATCCTCAGTTAAGCTAATGAGGATGCGAAGATGGGATACGAAGAAAAATGTGCGGCAAAACCCTTCTCTGTGACGCCATGGCAGCTACTGCGCGCCGCAGGCAAAGGCTTCAGGCGGTTACTCGAGCGACACCGCACGCCGCTGATGCTGAGCCGGTTAAGCGACGAATAGCTCAAAGATATCGGCCTGTCGCGCAGCGATATTGAGCGCGACTGGCGCTAGCGCGCCGCCCCTGCCTTTTGCATCAGCCGATAGCGCTAGCACGCGTCATAAAAAACCCTGCCTCGGCAGGGTTTTTTATGACGCGAAGAGCGATTACTCGTCGTCGCTGCCGCCGAAACCGGCGTTCAGCAGTTCAGCCAAGCTTGCAGAGGCTTCATCCGCAGTAACCTGCGGTGCAACCGGCGCTTCGCCCGCCTGACGGCGACGCATACGATCCTGGTGGTAGGCGTAACCGGTACCGGCCGGGATCAGACGACCCACGATCACGTTTTCTTTCAGGCCGCGCAGTTCGTCGCGCTTGCCTGCTACTGCGGCTTCGGTCAGGACACGCGTGGTCTCCTGGAACGAGGCTGCCGAGATGAACGATTCGGTTGCCAGCGACGCTTTGGTGATACCCAGCAGGTCGCGCATGTAGGTGGCGCCAATTTTGCCGTTCGCTTCCAGATCGCGGTTAGATATCTTGATGCGAGAGACTTCAGCCTGCTCACCTTCCAAGAAGTCGGTGCTTCCCGCGCTCATGATGGTCGCTTTACGCAGCATCTGACGAACGATAACTTCGATGTGCTTATCGTTAATCTTAACGCCCTGCAGGCGGTAAACTTCCTGCACTTCATTAGTGATGTAACGGGTCATAGCATGGACGCCACGCAGACGCAGAATGTCGTGCGGAGATTCCGGACCGTCGGAAACTACGTCACCACGTTCTACACGCTCACCTTCGAACACGTTGAGCTGACGCCATTTCGGAATCATTTCTTCGTACGGCTCGCTACCATCAACCGGCGTAATCACCAGACGACGTTTACCTTTGGTCTCTTTACCGAAGGAGATGATACCGCTGATCTCCGCCAGAATTGCTGGCTCTTTCGGACGACGCGCTTCGAACAGGTCGGCGACGCGCGGCAGACCACCGGTAATATCCTTGGTACCGCCAGATTCCTGCGGCACACGCGCTAGGGTGTCACCAGAGCTGATCTTCTTGCCGTCTTCCAGCTGAACGATCGCTTTGCCCGGCAAGAAGTACTGCGCCGGCATGTCGGTGCCCGAGATCAGTACGTCTTCACCGTTGGCGTCGACGATTTTCAGCGCCGGACGCAGGTCTTTACCGCCTGAAGTACGCTCAGCGGTATCCAGCACCACCAGCGAAGAGAGACCGGTCAGTTCGTCAGTCTGACGCGTGATGGTCTGGCCATCAATCATGTCAGTAAAGCGAATGAAGCCGCTTACTTCGGTGATAACCGGCATGGTGTGCGGATCCCAGTTCGCCACGGTTTCGCCCGCTGCGACCTGCTCACCGTCGCCTTTCGCCATGATCGCGCCGTAAGGGACTTTATAGCTCTCTTTGGTACGGCCAAACTCGTCGATCATTTTCAATTCGACATTACGCGAGGTAATAACCAGTTTACCAGCGGAGTTGGTTACCGACTTCGCGTTGGTCAGCTTGATGATACCTTTGTTCTTCACCTGAATGCAGGATTCAGCTGCCGCACGCGATGCCGCACCACCAATGTGGAAGGTACGCATGGTCAGCTGTGTACCCGGCTCACCGATGGACTGTGCTGCGATAACACCGATCGCTTCACCTTTGTTGATGATGTGACCACGTGCCAGGTCTCGACCGTAGCAGTGGGCGCACACACCAAAATCGGTTTCACAGCTTACAACGGAGCGCACTTTGATGGTATCGACAGAGTTCTGTTCAACCACATCACACCAGTGCTCATCCAGCAGCGTATTACGCGGAACCAGGATGTCAGCGGCACCTGGCTTCAGCACGTCTTCCGCGGTCACACGACCAAGCACGCGCTCGCGCAGCGGCTCTTTAACGTCGCCGCCTTCGATAACCGGCGTCATCATAATACCTTCGAAGGTGCCGCAGTCATCTTCGGTCACGACCAGATCCTGCGCAACGTCAACCAGACGACGCGTCAGATAACCGGAGTTCGCGGTTTTCAGTGCGGTATCCGCCAGACCTTTACGTGCACCGTGGGTCGAGATGAAGTACTGGAGTACGTTCAGACCTTCACGGAAGTTCGCCGTAATCGGCGTCTCGATGATGGAGCCATCTGGCTTCGCCATTAGACCACGCATACCGGCCAGCTGACGAATTTGCGCTGCAGAACCACGCGCACCGGAGTCGGCCATCATAAAGATGCTGTTAAAGGAAACCTGTTTCTCTTCTTCGCCGTCACGGTTGATCACGGTTTCGGTCGAGAGGTTTTCCATCATCGCCTTCGCTACGCGCTCGTTCGCCGCAGCCCAGATATCGATGACTTTGTTGTAACGCTCGCCCGCGGTAACCAGACCAGACTGGAACTGCTCCTGGATTTCGGCCACTTCCGCTTCCGCTTCGGTGATAATTTCGACTTTCTTCGCCGGGATCACCATGTCGTCGATGCCGACTGACGCGCCTGAACGGGCAGCGTAGGCGAAACCGGTATACATGGTCTGGTCAGCAAAGATAACGGTCGGCTTCAGGCCCAGAATGCGGTAACAGGTGTTCAGCATTTTGGAGATCGCTTTCTTACCCAGCGCCTGGTTGACGATGGAGTAAGGCAGACCTTTCGGCACGATCATCCACAGAATCGCACGACCAATGGTGGTGTAGATCAGGCTGGTGGTCGCAACAAACTCGTCCTGCTCATTTTTGCTGTACTCGGTGATATGCACTTTGACGCGCGCATGCAGCTCGGCCAGGCCAGAGCGGTATACACGCTCAGCTTCTTTCGGGCCGGTCAAGACCATGCCTTCACCGCGTGCATTCACCTTGTCACGAGTCATGTAATAGAGACCCAGAACAACGTCCTGCGACGGAACGATGATTGGCTCGCCGTTCGCCGGAGACAGAATGTTGTTGGTAGACATCATCAGCGCACGCGCTTCCAGCTGGGCTTCCAGCGTCAGCGGTACGTGAACAGCCATCTGGTCACCATCGAAGTCGGCGTTATAGGCCGAACACACCAGCGGGTGCAGCTGGATCGCTTTACCTTCGATCAGAACCGGTTCAAACGCCTGGATACCCAGACGGTGCAGCGTCGGCGCACGGTTCAGCAGAACCGGGTGCTCGCGGATCACTTCATCCAGGATATCCCAGACGACCGCTTCTTCGCGCTCAACCATTTTCTTCGCGGCTTTGATGGTGGTGGCCAGGCCACGCAGCTCCAACTTGCCGTAGATGAACGGTTTGAACAGCTCCAGCGCCATTTTCTTCGGCAGGCCGCACTGATGCAGACGCAGGTATGGACCTACGGTGATAACAGAACGACCGGAGTAGTCAACGCGCTTACCGAGCAGGTTCTGACGGAAACGACCCTGCTTACCTTTGATCATATCGGCCAAAGATTTCAGCGGACGCTTGTTAGAACCGGTGATCGCACGACCGCGACGACCGTTATCCAGCAGGGCGTCGACCGCTTCCTGCAGCATACGTTTTTCGTTGCGTACGATGATGTCCGGCGCAGCCAGATCCAGCAGACGCTTTAGACGGTTGTTACGGTTAATAACACGACGATAGAGATCGTTCAGATCTGAGGTCGCGAAACGACCGCCGTCCAGCGGAACCAGCGGACGCAGGTCCGGCGGCAGCACCGGCAGTACGGTCAGGATCATCCACTCCGGCTTGTTGCCAGACTGAACAAACGCTTCCAGCAGCTTGATGCGCTTGGTCAGCTTTTTACGCTTGGTCTCGGAGTTAGTTTCGTTCAGCTCTTCACGCAGCTGCTCGCACTCTTGCTCCAGATCCATGTTTTTCAGCAGAGCCTGGATCGCTTCGGCGCCCATTTTGGCGTCGAATTCGTCACCGAACTCTTCCAGCGCGTCGAGGTACTGCTCTTCAGTCAGAATCTGACGTTTTTCGAGGTTGGTCATGCCACCCTCGACAACAACGTAGGATTCAAAGTAGAGCACGCGTTCGATATCGCGCAGCGGCATATCCAGCAGCAGGCCGATACGGGACGGCAGCGACTTCAGGAACCAGATGTGCGCGGTCGGAGAAGCCAGCTCGATGTGGCCCATGCGCTCACGACGCACTTTGGTCTGGGTCACTTCAACGCCGCACTTCTCACAGATCACACCGCGGTGTTTCAGGCGCTTGTACTTACCGCACAGGCATTCATAATCTTTTACCGGTCCGAAAATACGGGCGCAGAAAAGACCGTCGCGCTCCGGTTTGAAGGTACGGTAGTTGATGGTTTCCGGCTTTTTAACTTCACCGAAAGACCAGGAACGGATCATGTCTGGCGAAGCCAGAGCAATTTTGATCGCATCAAACTCTTCGGTTTTAGTTTGCGCTTTCAGAAACTTAAGTAAGTCTTTCACGGATTAGCTCCCGTCGGAGTGGAACTCTCAGGGGCGCGCAGCCGAAACCGCGCGCCCCATAACCAGTACTTGCGAGTGCTTACTCGTCTTCCAGCTCGATGTTGATACCCAGCGAGCGAATCTCTTTCAACAGTACGTTGAAGGATTCCGGCATGCCCGGTTCCATCTGATGGTTGCCGTCGACGATGTTTTTATACATCTTCGTACGACCGTTCACGTCATCAGACTTAACGGTAAGCATTTCCTGCAGGGTGTATGCCGCACCGTATGCTTCCAGCGCCCACACTTCCATCTCACCGAAGCGCTGACCACCGAACTGCGCTTTACCACCCAACGGCTGCTGAGTAACCAGGCTGTAGGAGCCGGTGGAACGCGCATGCATCTTGTCGTCAACCAGGTGGTTCAGCTTCAGCATGTACATATAGCCAACGGTAACCTGACGCTCGAACTGCTCGCCGGTACGGCCATCAAACAGCGTGATCTGACCGGAAGAAGGCAGACCGCCGAGCTGCAGCAGCTCTTTGATTTCGCTCTCTTTCGCACCATCGAACACCGGCGTTGCGATCGGCATACCTTTTTTCAGGTTCTCTGCCAGACGCAGCACTTCGTCATCGCTGAAGGTGTTCAGGTCAACTTTCTGACGCACGTCGGTGCCGAGATCGTAAGCGCGCTGGATAAACTCACGCAGCTTGGCAACCTCTTCCTGACGCTTCAGCATGGCATTGATCTTCTCGCCGATGCCTTTCGCCGCCATACCCAGATGGGTTTCCAGGATCTGACCGATGTTCATACGTGACGGTACGCCCAGCGGGTTCAGTACGATGTCGACCGGCGTACCGTTTTCGTCGTAAGGCATATCTTCGATCGGGTTGATCTCGGAGATAACACCTTTGTTACCGTGACGGCCCGCCATCTTGTCGCCCGGCTGAATCTGACGCTTAACGGCCAGGTAAACCTTAACGATTTTCAGCACGCCCGGCGCGAGGTCGTCGCCCTGGGTGATCTTACGACGCTTGGCTTCGAGCTTTTTCTCAAACTCGTACTTCAGTTCGTCGTACTGCTCAGCCAGCTGCTCCAGCGCGTTTTGCTTCTCTTCGTCAGTCAGGCCCAGCTCCAGCCAGCGCTCGCGCGGCAGCTTGTCCAGCTTCTCGGCTTCGACACCGCCAGAGAACAGCACCGCCTGAATACGGCCGAACAGGCCTGCTTCGAGAATCTGCAGTTCTTCAGACAGGTCTTTCTTCGCCTGCTTCAGCTGCATCTCTTCAATTTCCAGCGCACGCTTGTCTTTTTCCACGCCATCGCGGGTGAAGACCTGTACGTCGATAACCGTACCGGAAACGCCGTTCGGCACGCGCAGCGACGAATCTTTCACGTCAGACGCTTTTTCGCCGAAGATCGCACGCAGCAGTTTCTCTTCCGGCGTCAGCTGAGTTTCGCCTTTCGGCGTCACTTTACCGACCAGAATGTCGCCACCGGTCACTTCCGCTCCGATGTAGACGATGCCAGACTCATCCAGTTTAGAGAGCGCAGCTTCACCCACGTTCGGGATATCAGCAGTAATCTCTTCTGGCCCCAGCTTGGTGTCACGAGAGACGCACGCCAGTTCCTGAATGTGGATGGTGGTTAAACGGTCTTCCTGAACCACACGCTCGGAAACGAGGATGGAGTCTTCAAAGTTGTAACCGTTCCACGGCATGAACGCGACGCGCATGTTCTGGCCAAGCGCCAGTTCGCCCAGGTCGGTTGACGGACCGTCTGCCAGCACGTCGCCGCGCTCGACCGGCTCGCTCAGCGACACACACGGCATCTGGTTGATGCAGGTGTTCTGGTTGGAACGGGTGTACTTAGTCAGGTTGTAGATGTCGATACCCGCTTCGCCCGGATACATCTCATCTTCGTTAACTTTGATAACGATACGAGAGGCGTCCACGTACTGCACGGTACCGCCACGTTTCGCTACGGCGGTTACGCCGGAGTCCACCGCAACTGCGCGCTCCATGCCTGTACCTACTAGCGGCTTGTCAGCGCGCAGGGTCGGTACAGCCTGACGTTGCATGTTCGCACCCATCAGGGCGCGGTTAGCATCATCGTGCTCCAAGAACGGGATCAACGACGCACCGACGGAAACCACCTGCTGGGTGGAAACGTCCATGTAGTCAACCTGATCGCGGCTGAACAGGCTCGATTCGCCTTTGCTACGGCAGGTAATGAGGTCATCAACAAAGTGACCTTCGTCATCCAGCTGGGCGTTCGCCTGAGCGATAACGTAGTTACCCTCTTCTATCGCAGAGAGGTAATGAATTTCGTCGGAGACCACGCCGTCGATCACGCGACGATACGGAGTTTCCAGGAAGCCGTACTCGTTGGTCTGCGCATACACAGAGAGCGAGTTGATCAGACCGATGTTCGGACCTTCCGGCGTTTCGATCGGACAGACGCGACCGTAGTGAGTCGGGTGTACGTCTCGAACTTCAAAGCCGGCGCGCTCGCGCGTCAGGCCGCCTGGGCCGAGCGCAGAGATACGACGTTTGTGCGTGATCTCAGAGAGCGGGTTGTTCTGGTCCATAAACTGAGAGAGCTGGCTGGAGCCAAAGAACTCTTTCACCGCCGCCGAAATCGGCTTGGCGTTGATCATGTCCTGTGGCATCAGCGTGTCGAGGTCGCCTAGCGACAGACGCTCTTTCACCGCACGCTCTACGCGCACCAGGCCAACGCGGAACTGGTTTTCCGCCATTTCGCCCACTGAACGAATACGACGGTTGCCGAGATGGTCGATATCGTCCACTTCGCCTTTACCGTTACGGATGTCGATAAGCTTCTTCATCACGTCGATGATGTCTTCTTTGCTCAGAATGCCTGAACCTTCGATCTCATCGCGCAGCAGAGAACGGTTGAACTTCATGCGGCCAACGGCCGAAAGATCGTAACGATCTTCAGAGAAGAACAGGTTCTCGAACAGATTTTCAGCGGCTTCACGCGTCGGCGGCTCGCCCGGACGCATCATACGGTAGATCTCAACCAGCGCGCTCAGGCGATCGTTGGTTGGGTCGACGCGCAGGGTCTCGGAGATGTAAGGGCCGTGATCCAGGTCGTTGGTGAACAGCGTTTCGATGCACTTGTGGCCTACCTGGCTCAGTTTCGCCAGCAGGTCCATGGAGAGTTCCATGTTCGCCGGAACGATCAGTTCGCCGGTGCTCTCGTCGATGTAATCCTTCGCGACCACTTTGCCCGCGATGTACTCGACCGGCACTTCGATGTGCTGAATGCCATCTTTTTCCAGCTGACGGATGTGGCGCGCAGTGATGCGACGGCCTTTCTCAACGTAGACGTTGCCGTTGGCTTCGATGTCGAACGAGGCGGTTTCGCCGCGCAGGCGCTCAGGCACCAGCTCCATCTGCAGCTTGTTGTCGCGGATCTCGAACACCACTTTTTCAAAGAACAGGTCGAGGATCTGCTCAGAGGTGAAGTTCAGCGCGCGCAGGATGATACTGGCCGGCAGCTTACGACGACGGTCGATACGTACAAACAGGTTGTCTTTCGGGTCGAACTCGAAGTCGAGCCATGAACCGCGATAAGGGATGATGCGTGCGTTATAGAGCACTTTACCCGATGAGTGGGTTTTACCTTTATCGCTGTCAAAGAAGACGCCAGGACTACGATGCAGCTGAGAAACGATAACACGCTCAGTACCGTTGATAACAAAGGTGCCGTTTTCAGTCATGAGCGGAATTTCGCCCATGTAGACTTCTTGTTCTTTAATATCTTTTACGGTGCCTTCTGGCGCTTCGCGCTCGTAGATCACCAGACGCAGCTTAACGCGCAGCGGTGCAGAGAACGTCACGCCACGAATCTGACACTCTTTCACGTCAAAGACGGGTTCGCCCAGACGATAGCTGACATACTGCAGCTCAGAGTTGCCGCTGTAACTCTGGATAGGGAATACGGAACGGAAGGCTGCTTCCAGACCGTACTGACCTTCCGGATCTTGCTCGATAAACTTCTGGAACGAGTCAAGCTGGATAGAAAGGAGATAAGGTATGTCCAGCACCTGCGGGCGTTTACCAAAATCCTTACGAATACGTTTTTTCTCGGTATAGGAGTAAACCATAGGGTTCCTCAGCTAGCTGACAAGTCGACCCACGCTGTCCGTCCTGAAGGACAGTTCATGCAACACTATTTTGTTTGATTCATGCGGCGCGGCGACCACATGCAATACATCTTTCTATCACTCTTAAATCATTTCATTGCTGTGGCATGGGCAGGGAACCTGCGCGGGAAAGCAGTATATTAAGTCGTCGATAGAAAAAGATATTGAAGAGCAGTGATGGACAAACAGTGCGAAACCCCATCAAGGCTCCTGAGCGCAAAAAGGCTGGTGACCCAAAAGTCACCAGCCATCAGCCTGATTTTACTCAGGCTGCAGCCAAAAGGTTGTCTTACTTAACTTCAACTTCTGCGCCAGCTTCTTTCAGAGCAGCTTCCAGAGCAGCTGCGTTGTCTTTGCTGATGCCTTCTTTGATAACGCCGGTCGCTTCAACCAGGTCTTTAGCTTCTTTCAGACCCAGGCCAGTTGCGCTACGTACTGCTTTAATGACAGCAACTTTGTTCGCGCCAGCAGATTTCAGAACTATGTCGAATTCAGTTTTCTCTTCAACAGCTTCAGCCGGGCCAGCAGCAACAGCTACAGCAGCAGCAGCAGAAACGCCGAATTTTTCTTCCATTGCAGAAACCAGCTCAACTACTTCCATTACGGACATTGCGGCAACGGCTTCCAGGATTTGATCTTTAGTGATAGACATGACGATTGTTCCTAAGAATCAGAATAAATTTATGCGTTAAAGTACGAAGGAAAAGAGCAGGCCCTAAGCCGCTTCTTTTACATCGCTTACAGCAGCCAGAGTACGAACCAGTTTGCCTGCAGCGGCTTCTTTCATGGTCGACATCAGACGTGCCAGTGCTTCTTCGTAAGTCGGCAGCATTGCCAGACGGTCAATTTGTGCCGCCGGGATCAGCTCACCTTCAAAGGCTGCAGCTTTGACCTCAAATTTTGCATTCGCTTTCGCGAACTCTTTGAACAGACGAGCAGCAGCGCCCGGGTGTTCCATAGAGTATGCAATCAGGGTCGGACCAACAAACGTGTCTTTCAGGCACTCGAACTGAGTACCTTCAACGACGCGGCGCAGCAGGGTGTTACGAACAACACGCATGTAAACGCCAGCTTCACGACCTGCTTTACGCAGTTCGGTCATTTTATCAACGGTCACGCCGCGAGAATCCGCAACAACCGCAGACAGCGCGCCTTTGGCTACTTCGCTGACTTCAGCAACAATCGCTTGTTTGTCTTGAAGATTTAATGCCATTAGCTTTTGCTCCTGGATTTAGCCGGAGAGGATTTCTCCGGAACTCACTTCACTTACCGACCCAAAAGAAGGTAAGCGCTAAAACACGGTGAGCAGAATCCAGTTTCAGAAAAAATTCTTTTTGGCTCTGTCACCGTCTACGCAGGGGATTAAGCGTCACATCCGAAGACGGGCCGCACCTGCGGTCTTGGACGGAGGCCTAGCTCCAACCTACCCCGCCGTCTCTGCCGCCTCATCGAAGCGGGGAAGACACTGTTTTACCAGAACAACGGGCGTAAGATTCCAGGGGAATTTTTCGCCCGTTTTAAGCAGCAATTAGTTTACTGCTGCGTTCAGACCCGCCTGGTCAACGGCAACGCAGGCGCCCATGGTGGTAGACAGGCTGATTTTCTTGATGTAAACGCCTTTCGCCTGAGCAGGTTTCGCTTTTTTCAGCGCAACCAACAGAGATTCTAGGTTTTCTTTCAGCTTTTCAGCGTCAAAGTCTACTTTACCGATGGTAGTGTGGATGATGCCGTTTTTGTCGTTACAATAACGAATCTGACCGGCTTTAGCATTTTTAACCGCTTCAGCAACGTTCGGCATTACGGTACCCACTTTCGGGTTTGGCATCAGGCCGCGCGGACCCAGAACCTGGCCCAGCTGGCCTGCAACGCGCATCGCATCCGGAGAAGCGATAACAACGTCAAAGTTCATTTCGCCTTTTTTGATCTGGTCAGCCAGATCTTCCATACCTACCAGCTCAGCGCCAGCTGCTTTAGCAGCTTCAGCGTTTGCGCCTTGGGTAAAGACAGCAACGCGTACTGAACGGCCAGTACCGTGCGGCAGAACGGTCGCACCACGAACGTTCTGGTCAGATTTACGTGCGTCGATGCCGAGGTTTACGGCGACGTCCACGCTCTCTACAAACTTAGCGGTAGCCAGTTCTTTCAGCAGAGCAACAGCTTCAATGATGTCATACTGTTTAGTCGCATCAACTTTGTCACGGATCACGCGCATGCGCTTGGTCAGCTTAGCCATTTCTTAGTCCTCCACTGCCAGGCCCATAGAACGAGCAGTACCTTTGATAGAGCGAGTCATCGCTTCTACGTCAGCACCAGTCATGTCCGCAGCTTTGGTTTCTGCGATTTCACGTACCTGAGAACGGGTTACTTTACCGACTTTATCTTTATTCGGCTTACCAGAACCAGACTTGATGCCCGCTGCTTTTTTCAGCAGAACGGCCGCCGGCGGAGTTTTGGTAACGAAGGTGAAAGAACGGTCGCTGTATACGGTGATAACAACCGGAGTCGGCAGACCCTTCTCTAGGGATTCCGTTTTGGCGTTGAAAGCTTTACAGAATTCTATGATGTTAACGCCCTGCTGACCCAGAGCCGGACCTACCGGTGGGCTGGGGTTAGCCATACCAGCGGCTACCTGCAGCTTAACGTAGGCTTGTACTTTCTTGGCCATGATATTTCCTCAGTTGGGTATAGCGCCTGAAAACAGGCTCCCCGTGATATGATAACAGTTTACACGCTGTTGCCAGCGCATAAAAACAAAAGGCGCGAAATTGTATTTAAATTTCGCACCTGCTGCAAGAGCTAAAATGTGAGCAAAAGGATTAACCTTTCTCCACCTGCCCGAAGTCCAGTTCGACCGGTGTTGCACGGCCAAAGATAGAAACCGATACCTTCAGGCGGCTCTTCTCGTAATCCACCTCTTCCACCATACCGTTGAAGTCGGCGAAGGGGCCGTCGTTGACGCGCACTATTTCGCCCGGTTCGAACAGCGTTTTCGGACGCGGCTTGTCACCCACCTGCTGCAGGCGGTTCATAATCGCATCAACTTCTTTATCGCTAATCGGCGCAGGACGATCGGAGGTGCCGCCGATGAAGCCCATTACGCGCGGCACGCTGCGAACGAGGTGCCAGCTGGCGTCGTTCATGACCATCTGGACCAGCACGTAGCCAGGGAAGAATTTGCGTTCACTTTTACGACGCTGGCCGCCGCGGATCTCCACTACTTCTTCAGTAGGAACCATGACGTCGCCGAAAAGCTCTTCCATGTTGTGCAGTTTGATATGCTCGCGCAGCGACTGTGCTACGCGGCCTTCAAAACCGGAAAACGCCTGCACGACGTACCAGCGTTTTTTGGGGGCTTCAGACATCTCAAAACCTCAGGCCAGTGATAAACGATACCAGACGGACCAGAATACCATTCAGCCCCCACAAAATCAGCGACATCACGGCAGTAACCGCGGCAACGATTAACGTGGTATGCAGCGTTTCCTGGCGAGTCGGCCAAATGACCTTACGCATTTCGGTGCGTGCTTCACGTGCAAAAGCCACGGTTGCTTTGCCCTTAGTTGTCAGCAGCGCAATGCCGCCTGCAGCCGCGATCAGCACCACGACCACCAGCGCGCGCAGCGACAGCGTCACGTCGCGATAGATGTAATTGCCTACAATTACTACCAGCAGCAACGCGACAACAACCAGCCACTTTATCGCTTCCAGGCCCCGCCCGCTCCCTTGAGCTTCGGTATTCGCACTCATAAACCAACCTGCCACAATAATTCAGAAACTATTTTTCCCCGCAAGGCGAGGCATCCAAACCGAATGAACTTTTGGGCGTAACTCGGTATCCAACGCCGCGCAACAGAGCCTGTCTCAGCAATGATTATGATCGAAAATCACTAATGAGCCAGGTTCTATATAACAGCGTGCAAAAAGGACATCAAATGATGCCCTCTTCGTATGCATTGCGTCAAATGTTATCGCAATTAAGCGATAATTTCAGCAACAACGCCCGCGCCAACGGTACGGCCGCCTTCGCGGATTGCGAAGTGCAGACC
>NZ_SMDS01000003.1 GCF_013753875.1 Candidatus Pantoea persica | reverse complement strand
CGACTCAGCTGCCTGCACCTCCTGAACACCGCATTCCGTAAGCCGTTGTGCCGTGTCAGTGGAGGCGTGTTATAGGGATCCGATTTAATTGCACACCCCCTTATTTCGATCTTTTTTCATATGGCGAGAAAATGCGCTTATTGAGGAGATCTTCAACGATCCCGAGCTAAATTCCCTTTCCTGACGCCTTGATCCATCCGAGTCGGCTTAAAACACAAGCAAGAAGGAGAAACCGATGTCAGCCTTACGTTCTTATAAAGTAAAGAAAGCCATCCGCAATGTGGAAAACGCATCATGGTCGATGCCTCCAGCGTCGTCGTTGGCGACGTCATAATAGCCGATGACGCCAACATCTGGCCGCTGGTTGCCATCCGCGGTAATGTAAATCAGGTGCGCATTGGGGGCACGCACCAATATTCAGGATGGCAGCATACTTCATGTAACGCATAAATCAGCCAGCAACCCACAGGGCTTTCCGCTGACGATTGGCGAGGATGTGACGGTAGGGTATAAAGCAATGCTGCACACCTGCTCGATCGGCAACCGCATATTAGTCGGCATGGGATCGATCGTGCTGGATGGTGCGATTATTGAAGATGACGTCATGCTTGGCTCGGGCAGTTTGGTTCGGCCCGGTAAACGCCTGGAGAGCAGCTACCTTTATCTCGGCAGCCCGGTCAGACAGGTACGCCCGCTGACTGAGCAGGAGATTGCCGGCTTACTCTAATCGGCTAATAACTATGTCAGCTGGAAAAACGACTATCTGGAGGAAGCGAGCCATACCCAGTCCTGATCGCCAAATGCCTCGCTCAGAATAGCACTTTCCGCTTCCTCCTCCAGATCCCAGCGATGCATCTTGAACAGGTAACAGCATCGCCCTTGCCGAAGCGCTGATACAACGCTTCGGCAGAGATAGCGCAGGTCAGAATGATGCCGTTGACCAGCGCCGGAAAGCGCACCGCCTGTTGCTCAGCGTCTCACTCTTCGCGATCCGGAAACTGAATGGCCTGATTCATGGCTGCATCGCCTGCTTCAACTGGGCAATTACGGGCGCAATTTCCGGCATAACGCCATGCCACAGCTGAAAGGCGTGAGCAGCCTGCCCCACCAGCATTCCCAAGCCATCCGCCAGCCGCTGCGCGCCCTGCGCGCCGCACCATGCCAGAAAAGGCGTGGCGCCAGCCTGATAGAACATGTCATAGCAGCGCGTCTGAGCGTAGATCAGTGCAGCGGGCAGAGGCGGCACATCACCACTGACGCCGCTTGATGTCGCATTGATAATCAGATCGAATGCACGTCCCGGCAGCTGCTCAAATGCACAGGCTGCAATCGCCCGGCTCTGGCTGAACAACTGCGCCAGCTCTTCTGCACGCGCAGGCGTGCGATTAACTACCGTGATCGAACAGCCTGCAGAAAGCAGCGGCAAAATCACGCCGCGCGCCGCGCCCCCTGCGCCCATCAGCAAAATACGGTCGCCGGGCTGGATCAGATTCAGCCGCTCCAGATCGCTCAGCAAGCCGATGCCGTCGGTGTTGTCGCCCAGGATACGCCCGTCACTGAGTTTTTTCAGCGTGTTCACCGCGCCTGACAGCGCCGCGCGCTCGCTTAGCTCATCGGCGAATGCGCAGGCCTGCTGTTTGAATGGCAAAGTGACATTGGCACCGCGCCCGCCCTGCGCGAAAAACGCAGCGATGGTCGCGGGAAAGTCGTCCAGCGGCGCACAGATACGACCATAGCGGTGCTCGATACCGGTTTGCAAGGCAAAGGCCTGGTGAATGGCAGGAGATTTACTGTGGCTAATGGGATTACCGAATACCGCAAACTGCTCCATGAATTAGCCCTGACGAATAAGGTTGCCGGTAAGAACGTCCCGAATTTCTGAGGGGTTCTGCCGTCCGCCGGTTTCGCCCACCAGCACAGGAAAGGCGTCGCCAAACTGTGCTCTGACCGCCTCAACGGTTCGACATGGCGCCTCGCCCGTCAGATTCGCGCTGGTCGAAACCAGCGGCTTGCCGAAAGCGCGGCACAGCGCCTGGACATCGGGATGATCGCTGACGCGGATCGCCAGCGAATCAAATTGTCCGGTTAACCAGCGCGGCGTCTGCGGCGTAGCGGGCACGACGAAGGTTACGGGGCCGGGCCAGTGCGCAAACATGCGCTCGCGCTGCTCGACGGTCAGTTCGCGGTCGGAGATATAGCGCTCCAGCTGCCCATAATCCGCCGCAATGAGGATTAATCCTTTCTCAACGGGACGCTGCTTCAACGCCATCAGCGCCATCATGGCGATTTCGCTGTCGGGGTCACAGCCCAGACCAAATACGGCCTCAGTAGGATAGGCGATAACGGCCTGCTGACTCAGTTGCTCAACGCAGGCACCCAGAGAACCGGAAAAGAGGTGATTTTGCATGATGTAATCTTATTCGTCCGATGCGGCGGCCTTGTCGCAACTTTTACTGGCGCAAAAGCGTTTTACGCCCTGCGCGGTTTTCTTCTTTACCAGCAGCGGCAAATGGCAAAAGGCGCATTCTCCTGCCACCGGCGTGGCATTGACGGCGAACTGGCAGGCGGGATAGCGATTACAGGCGTGAAAGGTTTTGCCGTAACGCGATCGGCGCTGCACCAGTTTGCCTTCCAGACACTGCGAGCAGGCGATCAAGGTTTCATCGGGTTTATCAATCGCTTCGCTGTAGTCGCATTCGGGATAGTGACTACAGCCGATAAACATCCCGTATCGTCCCTGACGCAACGCCTTATCTGCGCCGCATTGCGGGCAGGCGTGACCTTCAAGCACCTTGAAAATGTGTCCGTCAGCCTGGCTTTTCAGCGGACGTATGTAGTCACAACCGGGATAATTTGTGCAGCCTAAAAAGGCGCCGTGTTTACCGCTGCGGATAACTAAATCTGCCCCGCAGGCGGGGCAGGGATCCTGTTTGCGCACGGTGAAGAGTGCTGATTTGCTCATAACGATGGCTGCATAATCGATAATTAATGCAGCATGCCTTTATTGACGTCGAATAACAGTTCTTCCATTTGCTGATAGGCGTTCTCGCATCCCGGAAGATTAAACAACACCATCAGCGCCACCCATTTGAGATCTTCCAGATCGAACTCGAGCGTGTCGAGCGCCATGACTCGTTCGATAACCATCTCGCGCGTTTCCATATTCAGCACCTGAATCTGCTCCAGGAACAACAGAAAACCGCGGCATTCGGCATCTAAACGCTGGCCTTCTTCTTCCGTGTAGATGCGCATTGAAAGCGGATCGTTGGCTAACAAAATCGGATCGACCACCCCATCCTGATAATCTGCCAGCTTTTCTAACCAGTTCAACGCATTGTAGATATCTTCACGATGAAAACCGGCATCGGTTAATTCATCAGTCAATGTATCCTGATCAACCTGCATTTCTGCCTCGTTGTGGATATATGTCTCAAACAAGTACATTAGTACGTCGAACATGGCATGCCCTCCTAAATCGGACATAGCCGCCGGGTACAGCTGCGATCCATCCTGCTAACTCCAGCTCCAGCAGTTGGCCTGCAATCACTGGCACAGGTTGGCCGGCACGTTCAGCGACGACGTCAACAGGTGTAACCTCATCACCTACGTTAGCCAACACCTCAGCAAATGGCAATGGCACATCGTCACCGACCTCGGAATATATTGCTTCAGGCTGTGTAAAAGGGAGCCAGTTAAGCGAGGCGCGAAGATCTTCTACAATATCGCCAGGATACGCTACCAGCAGCGCACCCGGCAAAGCGTAGACGTTGCGGTTTTGCTCCAACGCGCAGCGCGCGGTGACCAGAGAACCGCTTTTGATTGTCGCCTCCACTACCAGCACGCCTCGGCTCAGGCCGCTGATAATACGATTGCGGCGCGGGAAATTTGCGGCGAACGGCAGCGTCATCAGCGGAAATTCAGACACGAGCGCGCCGCCCTTCTCCACGATCTCCTCAGCCAGCGCCGCGCGATGGGCAATGCCGTCAATGCCGCGCACCAGTCCGCTGGTAATGGCCAGATCGCTCAGCGCCAGCTGTTGCGCGAACCATGCGCCCCACTGTCGCCCGTAAGGGGAACAGTGGCGGCTGCCTACCACCGCCAGTTGCATAGTGGAAAGCACGGCGGGATCGCCCTTGATATACAACAAAGGCGGAAAGCGATGGATCTCGCGCAGCGCGGCGGGATAGCTCTCGTCCAAGGCTGTCAGCAGATGATGTCGGTCATGGCTGTCGAACCACGCCTGCGTCAACCCAATCTGCCGCGGCGACAAGGCATAAAACTGCTCAATTTGCTGGTCGCTCAGGCCCGAATGCTGCAGCGCGATAGCGATCTCGTCTGCTTCACGCAGCCTGTTGGCTATCTCAACCCAGCGTGTTGCGGTAATACCGCTGACGGCTGACGGCCGCAAATAACGCTCAATTTTTCCATTCTGGCTTCCTGCTCTACGCAGCGCGTCCTGCGGGTGAATGCTGTCAATCAGGCATTAAAAAGTCTACAATTGAGGCAATAATCTTTTCTTAAACGCATACAAATCTGGATATTTATGTCAGTTTTGCAGGTATTACATTTCCCTGACGACCGCCTTCGCAAAATCGCGGCGCCCGTGAAAGAAGTTAACGCTGATGTTCTGCGCATTGTCGACGATATGTTTGAAACTATGTATGCCGAAGAAGGCATTGGTCTGGCTGCAACACAGGTTGATATTCATCAGCGCATCATCGTTATCGACGTTTCAGAAAATCGCGACGAACGTCTGGTTCTGATTAATCCGGAGCTGCTGGAAAAGAGCGGCGAAACCGGCATTGAAGAGGGCTGCCTTTCCATTCCCAAGCAGCGTGCGTTTGTTCCACGCGCCGAGCGCGTAAAGGTGCGCGCGCTGGATAGCGACGGCAAAAGCTTTGAACTGGAAACCGACGGCTTGCTAGCGATCTGCATTCAGCATGAGATCGATCACCTCGACGGCAAGCTGTTTATCGACTATTTGTCGCCGCTGAAGTGCCAGCGCATTAAGCAAAAGCTGGAAAAACTGGCGCGCCTCAATACGCGCGCGTCCTGACGACCAGAAAAGGGATAACCGTGTCTGCTCCGTTAAACATCATTTTTGCCGGCACACCTGATTTTGCAGCGCGTCATCTGGACGCGCTGCTCGCTTTTGAGCATCAGGTCGTCAGCGTCTTTACTCAACCCGATCGTCCCGCCGGCCGCGGCAACAAGCTGACGCCCAGCCCGGTGAAAACCCTGGCGCAGTCACACGCCATTCCGGTATTTCAGCCAACATCGCTGCGTCCCGCGGAAAACCAGCAGCTGGTTGCCGACTTACAGGCGGACATCATGGTGGTGGTCGCCTATGGCCTGATTCTGCCGCAGGCGGTGCTGTCGATGCCACGCCTCGGCTGCGTCAACGTGCACGGTTCGCTGCTGCCGCGCTGGCGCGGCGCCGCACCTATCCAGCGTTCGCTCTGGGCCGGCGACAGCGAAACCGGCGTGACCATTATGCAGATGGATGTCGGCCTCGATACCGGCGATATGCTTTATAAGCTCAGCTGCCCGATTACCGCGCAAGACACCAGCGCCACGCTGTATGACAAGCTGGCGCAGCTTGGGCCTCAGGGGCTGCTGGAGACGCTCTCTCAGCTCTCCGACGGCCGCGCGCGCGCGGAAAAGCAGGATGATGCCCAGGCCAACTACGCTGACAAGCTGAGCAAAGAAGAGGCTCGCCTGGACTGGCAGCTCTCCGCCGCGCAGCTTGAACGCTGCATTCGCGCCTTCAATCCCTGGCCGGTAAGCTATTTTCTGATTGATGAGCAGCCGGTAAAGGTGTGGCAGGCAAGCGTATTGTCGCACATAGAGAAACAGCCGGGCGAAATTATCGCTGCGGATAAACAGGGCATTCAGATCGCGACGGCTGATGGCGTTCTGAATCTCCAGCTGTTGCAGCCCGCCGGTAAAAAACCGATGTCGGCGCAAGACCTGCTTAACTCGCGACGCGAGTGGTTCACGTCAGGCCGCGTCTTAGCCTGACTCCAGCCCGGCTCTGTCCGGGCTTTTTGTTGAATGACAAAACCCAATGACCAAACAAACCAACCTGCGAAGCCTCTCCGCTCAACTGATTGAGCACGTTATTGATAAAGGCGAATCGCTCAGCGCCATCTCCTGCCCGGAGCGCAGAAGAAGCTGTCCGATAAAGATGGCGCGCTGCTGCAGGAGCTTTGCTTCGGCGTATTGCGTACCCTGCCGCAGCTGGAAGCCGTAATCGGTAAACTGATGGCGCGCCCGTTAACCGGTAAACAACGCGTTCTGCACTACCTCATCATGGTCGGCCTTTATCAGCTGCTTTATATCCGCGTGCCTGC
This sequence comes from Candidatus Pantoea persica, assembly GCF_013753875.1. GTDB lineage: Bacteria > Pseudomonadota > Gammaproteobacteria > Enterobacterales > Enterobacteriaceae > Pantoea > Pantoea persica. The sequence goes on along the minus strand of NZ_SMDS01000003.1, from coordinate 20,126 downwards.
GCACGCCGCGCTGGCGGAAACCGTCGCCGGTGCCGACGTGCTGAAGCGCCCCTGTCGGAAAGGCTTGCTTAACGGCGTGCTGCGCCAGTTTCAGCGTCAGCAGGCGTCGCTGATGGAAGAGGTCGATCAGGGTCCGCAGCGCTATCTGCATCCTTCGTGGCTACTGCAACGTCTGCAAGCGGCTTGGCCGGAAAACTGGCAGCAGATTGTTGAGGCGAACAATCAGCACCTGCCGATGTGGCTGCGTGTCAATCGTCAGCATCACAGCCGCGATTCCTGGCTGGCGCTGCTGACTGACAGCGGCAAATCGGCCGTCGCGGCCGAAAGCGCGCCCGACGCGCTGCGTCTGGAAACGCCGGCGCCGGTTGGCCAGCTGCCGGGCTTCGCTGATAGCTGAGTCACGGTGCAGGATATGTCCGCTCAACGCTATGCCCTGCTGCTGTTGCCTGAAAGTAGCGAACAGATCCTCGACCTTTGCGCCGCACCGGGCGGAAAAACGACGCATACTCTAGAAATTGCACCCGAGGCTCAGGTGATGGCGAGGGATATCGACGCGCAGCGTCTGGCGCGGGTGAAAGAGAATCTGCAGCGCCTCAATATGCAGGCAGAAGTCAAACAGGGTGATAGCCGTAATCCGCAGGAGTGGTGCGGCGATCGTCAGTTCGATCGTATGCTCTTCCCGACGGTTGGGGGCGGCGACGGATTTTTCTACGCTAAGCTAGTAAAAGCGTAATAACGGAAGAGCACGATACGCAATGAAAATCATCATTTTGGGCGCCGGACAGATAGGCGGTACGCTAGCGAAAATCTGGTCGGCGAGAACAATGACATCACGGTTGTCGACACCGATCCCGGTCGCCTGCGTCAACTGCAGGATAAATTTGATTTGCGCGTCGTGCAGGGTCATGGCTCCCATCCGCGTATTTTGCGCGAAGCCGGCGCGGAAGATGCCGATATGCTGGTTGCCGTCACGAACTCTGGTGAAACCAATATGGTGGCGTGCCAAATCGCCTATTTGCTGTTTAACACGCCTAATCGTATCGCCCGCATTCGCGCGGCGGACTACCTGCGCGATGCGGATAAGCTTTTTATTCCTGCAGCGGTGCCGATTGATCATTTGATTTCTCTGGAGCAGCTGGTGATCGACAATATCTACCGCCTGGTCCAGTATCCGGGCGCGCTGCAGGTGGTGAACTTCGCGAAAGGGCTGGTCAGCATGGCCGTTGTTAAAGCCTACCACGGCGGCCCGCTGGTCGGTAATCCGCTCTCTATCCTGCGCGAGCATATGCCGCACATTGATACGCGCGTGGCGGCAATCTTCCGTCAGGATCGCCCTATTCGTCCTCAGGGCTCCACCATTGTCGACGAGGTCTTCTTTATCGCCGCCATCCAGAATATTCGCGCGGCGATGAGCGAGATGCAGCAGCTGGAACGCCCCTACAAGCGCATTATGCTGGTCGGCGGCGGCAACATCGGTTTCGGCCTCGCCCAGCGGCTGGAGAAAAACTACAGCGTCAAACTTATCGAGCGTAACGCGCGCCGCGCCGCAGCATTAGCATTGCCGAAGCCACCGAGGCGATCGCGCACAGCGACGAGACCCCCCCCCCTCGCGTAGTAGGCCGGCTGATCAATAACATCAAACTGCCGCCCGGCACGCTTATCGGCGCGTGGTGCGCGGTGAAGACGTGATGATTGCCAAAGACAATCTTCGCATCGAACAGGGCGATCACGTGATTATGTTCCTGACCGACAAAAAGTTCGTACCCAACGTGGAGCACCTGTTCCAGCCGAGTCCCTTCTTCCTGTAAGCGCAGCGCTGACAGACTATTCCGACAAATATTGCCGCTTGCATGGCAATTGACGCAAGGTTTGTTAGACTTTGGGCCTTGGCCAAGGCAAGGAGATAAGTACGAGTTTTTTCAAAGAGTTTCGTAATTTTGCAATGCGCGGCAACATAGTCGATCTTGCTGTATATGTTATCATTGGTGCTGCGTTTGGCAAAATCGTCTCTCACTCGTCGCGAACATTATTATTATGCCGCTGCTGGGGCTGCTTATTGGCGGGGTGGACTTCAAACAGTTTAAATGGGTACTGAAGACAGCCGAAGGCGCAACGCCGCCCGTAGTGATGGAATACGGCGTTTTTATTCAAACCTTATTTGACTTCATCATCGTCGCGTTTGCGATTTTCGTTGCCGTTAAGCTGATGAACAAGCTGCACAAGAAAAAAGAAGTGAAGAAGCCGGCGCCTAAGCCTTCTAACGAAGAGGTACTGCTGACAGAAATCCGCGACTTGCTGAAACAGCAAAATACCAAAATCTGACTTTCAGCCGCCCCGCTTCGCATGTTTGTCTTTACGCCGGAAGCTGCCTTTGCCTTTTTGCTTCTGCTCGACACGCTGGCGAAACAGCGGATCGTGTAACAGAGCGTGAATCGCGCTATCGCGAATCTACCCTTTGGTATACTGATATTTACTCATTTTTATCTCCCAGTTGCGGTCGCATAAACATATTCCCTCTGCGGTAAATTTCAATCCTGCCCGTGCAAATTTTCCGGTTGCGGTTCGCGGCCATACTCCAGCGCCTCGAGTATGGAACAGCAGTTGCTGCTGTGCGCCTCGCCGCAGCAGGTATCAGACAAACGCTACAGCAAGCGCTCGATATGCTGCAGCTCCTTAATCATGCCAGTCACCTCCTCGAGGCGTTTCTGCACGATGGCCCGGGATTCCTGGCAGCTGTGATGGGCGGGATCGACGCGGATCGTCAGGAGATCGCGAATAGCCTCCAGCCCAAAGCCAAGCTGGCGTGCAAAACGGATAAACTTAAGGCGTTGCAGATCGTTGTCGCTATAGAGACGAAAACCGCCTTCGGTGCGAATTTCATGCCCCATCATCTGCTACTTTTCATAAAAGCGAATCGTATCGGGTGTCACGTTTGCCAGATTTGCCAGTTGACCGATGCGATACATCAGTGCTCCTTGAAGAGTCGGCTGCGGACGGCTTCGCCGTAAGCACCCTGCAGAAAATCCGTATTCATACCCGCCTGACGCAGCGCCAGTTCCAGTTCCAGCAGACGTTTACCCTGCTCGCCAAAGCGCGGATCGTCAGGATCCATATTGCGCAGCAGTTCGTCGAACGCCAGCGCTTCACGCCGTGTTTCGAGTTCGGGCGGCAGAAAACCAGCGTTTTTCAGCAGACGGTATCCGCTGCGTAACGCTTCCGGCACATTGCTGTCATCTTCAAGCTGAAGCGGCTGGCCTTCGCCAGCAAATTGCTCAGTTCGCCTTTTTCCTGAGCGGCTTTTATATGCTGTTCAACCAGCTGATCGATGAGCCACATCTTCGCCTACTGATGTCTATCTGGATGAGCTTAGTGGACTGGGCAAATCGCAGGCAATAAAAAAACCCGCTTCGGCGGGTTTTTTACGATGCTGCAGATTACTCTGCAGCAGCTTCTGGACGATCAACCAGCTCGATGTAAGCCATCGGAGCGTTGTCACCAGCACGGAATCTACACTTCAGAATGCGAGTGTAACCACCGGCACGGCTCGCGAAACGCGGGCCCAGCTCGTTAAACAGTTTTGCCACGATCTCGTTATCACGAGTACGGGCGAATGCCAGACGACGATTAGCTACGCTGTCGGTCTTGGCAAGAGTAATCAGCGGCTCAACTACGCGGCGCAGCTCTTTGGCTTTCGGCAGAGTCGTTTTGATGATCTCGTGACGAACCAGAGAACCGGCCATGTTGCGGAACATAGCCTGACGATAGCTGCTGTTGCGGTTCAATTGACGACCACTCTTACGATGGCGCATGACCTTATCCTTCTCAGTGAAACCTTAACCTGCGATCCGGTTATTCATCAGCGATGCTTGCCGGCGGCCAGTTCTCAAGGCGCATGCCTAGAGAGAGACCACGTGAGGCGAGCACGTCTTTAATCTCGGTAAGAGATTTTTTACCCAGGTTAGGCGTTTTTAGCAGCTCAACCTCGGTACGCTGTACCAGATCACCGATGTAGTGGATAGCTTCTGCCTTAAGGCAGTTAGCAGAGCGGACGGTCAATTCCAGATCGTCAACAGGGCGCAGCAGGATCGGATCGAATTCTGGTTTCTCTTCTTTCACTTCCGGCTGACGTACATCACGTAAGTCAACGAAAGCTTCCAGTTGTTCTGCCAGGATGGTCGCCGCACGACGAATCGCCTCTTCAGGATCGATTGTGCCGTTGGTTTCCATTTCGATGACCAGCTTGTCCAAGTCGGTGCGCTGTTCTACACGCGCTGCTTCAACATTGTAGGCGATACGGTCTACAGGGCTGTAGCAAGCGTCGACCAGCAGGCGGCCGATTGGGCGCTCATCTTCTTCCGAATGAATTCGGGCAGAAGCCGGCACATAACCACGACCACGCTGAACTTTGATACGTATGCTGATAGCGGCGTTTTCATCGGTCAGGTGACAGATCACGTGCTGCGGCTTGACGATTTCGACATCACCGTCGTGGGTAATGTCGGCTGCAGTCACAGGGCCAATGCCAGATTTATTCAGGGTCAGAATGACTTCATCTTTACCCCGAACTCTTACCGCCAGCCCTTTCAGGTTGAGTAGGATTTCCAGGATATCTTCCTGTACGCCCTCTTTGGTGCTGTACTCATGCAGTACACCATCAATTTCAACCTCGGTCACCGCGCAACCCGGCATGGAAGAAAGCAGAATACGGCGCAGTGCGTTACCAAGAGTATGGCCAAAGCCACGCTCTAAAGGCTCAAGGGTCACCTTGGCGTGCGTCGAACTCACTTGCTCGATATCTACCAGGCGCGGTTTTAGAAACTCTGTCACAGAACCCTGCATTGTGTCCTCTCTTTGGTACTAAGCTTTACTTAGAGTAAAGCTCGACGATCAGGTGTTCGTTAATGTCCGTAGACAGATCGGTACGCTCAGGAATACGCTTGAACACACCTTCCATCTTAGTCGCATCAACTTCAAGCCAAGTTGGCTTTTCACGCTGCTTAGCCAGCTCCAGAGCGGCCTTCACGCGAGATTGCTTTTTGGCTTTCTCACGGATGCTGACGACATCATTCGGAGATACCTGATAAGAAGCGATGTTAACAACGCGACCGCTAACCATTACAGATTTGTGGCTGACCAGCTGACGTGCTTCTGCACGAGTAGCACCGAAGCCCATACGGTAAACGACGTTATCCAGACGACCTTCCAGCAGAGCTAACAGGTTTTCACCGGTGTTGCCTTTCAGACGTGCTGCTTCTTTGTAGTAGTTACGGAACTGACGCTCCAGAACGCCGTAGATACGACGAACTTTCTGCTTTTCACGCAACTGACCGCCGTAGTCAGACAGACGCGGTTTACGCGCACCGTGCTGGCCAGGGGCTTGTTCAATTTTACACTTGGAATCAATCGCGCGAACGCCAGACTTCAGGAAAAGGTCTGTGCCCTCACGACGGCTCAGCTTGAGCTTAGGACCCAAATATCTTGCCATTTTCTTTCTCCAACTATCCTAAAAACGCGGCGTTATACGCGACGTTTTTTCGGCGGACGACAACCGTTGTGAGGGATCGGCGTCACATCAGTAATGTTAGTGACGCGGAAACCTGCGGCGTTCAGAGCACGAATAGTAGATTCGCGACCCGGACCCGGACCCTTTACCATAACTTCCAGGTTCTTAATACCGTAATCTTTAACGGCTTCTGCACAGCGCTCTGCAGCGAACTGAGCAGCAAACGGCGTAGATTTACGTGAACCGCGGAAACCGGAACCACCGGCTGTTGCCCAACCCAAAGCGTTACCGTGACGATCGGTAATGGTAACGATGGTGTTGTTAAAAGAAGCATGAACATGAGCCACGCCATCTGAGACTTGTTTTCTTACACGCTTACGTGCAGGAACTGGTGCCTTTGCCATTATTTACTCACCCCGATTATTTCTTGATCGGTTTGCGCGGCCCCTTACGGGTACGTGCATTGGTCTTAGTACGCTGACCGCGTACTGGCAGACCACGACGATGGCGCAAACCACGGTAGCAACCAAGGTCCATCAGACGCTTGATGCTCAGGGTTATTTCACGGCGCAGATCACCTTCAACAACGAATTTACCAACTGCATCACGCAGCTGATCAATTTGTTCTTCAGACAGCTCACTGATCTTAATATCTTCAGCGATACCCGTTGCAGTACAGATGGCTTTAGAACGGGTCTTGCCGATACCGAAAATCGACGTTAATGCGATAACGGTGTGTTTATGATCAGGAATGTTAATGCCTGCTATACGGGCCACTATGCACTCCTATAATTAAATAAATGCGCCCTATGCTGAAAAGACCGTTTTCAGGATACTCAAATGGAAACGCATTGACATACAAAAGATTGGCTGGCCAATCTAGCCAGCTCACCCCGACTTTGCAAGAAAAATATGTAAAAAAATCAACCTTGGCGCTGTTTATGCTTAGGCTCGGCGCTGCAAATCACACGTACGACGCCGTCGCGACGGATGATTTTGCAGTTACGACATAATTTCTTGACGGAAGCACGAACTTTCATTTTTACTCTCCGTAACTTATCAAGCGCCTGAATTAACGACCGTAGCCTTTCAGGTTTGCTTTCTTCAATGCAGACTCGTACTGACTAGACATCATTAGAGTTTGCACTTGAGCCATAAAGTCCATGATGACGACTACTACGATGAGCAGAGACGTACCGCCAAAGTAGAAGGGAACTTTCATCGCATCACGCATGAACTCCGGGATCAGGCAAATAAAAGTAATGTACAGCGCACCGATTAAGGTCAGACGCGTCATTACTTTATCGATATACTTCGCCGTTTGCTCTCCCGGACGAATCCCCGGTACGAATGCACCAGACTTCTTCAGGTTATCTGCCGTTTCGCGCGGGTTGAAAACCAACGGCGTATAGAAAAAGCAGAAGAAGATGATTGCAGTCGCATACAGTAGCACATATAACGGCTGTCCTGGCTGCAAATACAGCGAAATTGTTGTCAGCCAGTTCCAACCGGTACCGCCCCCGAACCAGGATGCTATCGTCGCGGGGAACAGGATAATGCTGGAAGCGAAAATAGCCGGAATAACACCCGCCATGTTCACTTTCAACGGTAAATGTGTGCTTTGTGCAGCGTATACGCGACGACCTTGCTGACGTTTCGCATAGTTCACCACAATGCGGCGCTGACCACGCTCAACGAAAACAACGAAGAAGGTCACTGCAAATACAAGGACTGCAACCAACAGCAACAAGAGGAAGTGCAGGTCGCCTTGCCGCGCTTGCTCGATGGTATGGACAATGGCCGGCGGAAGTCCCGCAACAATACCCGCGAAGATAATGATCGAAATACCGTTGCCGATACCACGTTCAGTAATCTGTTCACCCAGCCACATCAGGAACATCGTCCCGGTCACCAGGCTGACAACAGCGGTAAAGTAGAAGGCAAAGCCTGAATTAAGCACCAAGCCCTGCATACCAGGCATATTTGGCAGACCGGTGGCAATACCGATCGACTGGAATATACCTAATACCAACGTACAGTAACGGGTGTACTGGCTAATCTTGCGACGGCCAGCCTCCCCTTCCTTCTTGATCTCCGCTAACGCTGGATGAACCACCGTCATCAGCTGGATAATAATAGACGCCGAAATATACGGCATAATACCCAGCGCAAAGATAGAAGCACGGCTCAGAGCACCACCAGAGAACATGTTGAACATTTCAATGATGGTGCCACGCTGTTGCTCAAGCAGTTTGGCAAGTACAGCGGTATCAATACCAGGGATTGGAATAAAAGAGCCAATTCGGAAGACAATCAGTGCACCGATTACAAACAGCAGTCTGCGTTTCAGTTCACCAAATCCACCTTTGGCACTTTGAAAATCTAATCCCGGTTGTTTAGCCATCTGCTACTTATTCCTCGATTTTACCACCAGCAGCTTCGATTGCAGTACGAGCACCTTTGGTGACACGCAGGCCGCGAACCGTTACCGGTGCAGAAACTTCACCAGACAGAATCACTTTCGCGAATTCGATCTGAACACCGATAATGTTGGCCGCTTTCAGCGTAGTCAGGTCAACGATACCGCCTTCCACTTTCGCCAGATCAGACAGACGCACTTCTACAGTCACGAATGATTTACGCGAGGTAAAGCCGAATTTCGGCAGACGACGGTACAGAGGCATCTGCCCCCCCTCGAAACCGCGACGTACACCACCGCCAGAACGAGACTTCTGACCTTTGTGACCACGACCACCGGTTTTACCGAGGCCAGAACCGATACCACGACCCAGACGCTTAGCTGCGTGCTTAGAGCCTTCGGCCGGAGACAGAGTATTTAAACGCATCTGTTACTCCTCCACTTTAAGCATGTAGGAAATCGCGTTGACCATACCACGTACTGCCGGCGTGTCTTCACGCTCAACAGTGTGGCCAATGCGACGCAGACCCAGACCAACCAGAGTGGCTTTGTGCTTAGGCAGGCGGCCGATTGAGCTACGGGTTTGAGTGATTTTAATAGTCTTAGCCATCGTGATTACCCCAGAATTTCTTCAATGGATTTACCACGCTTGGCAGCGACCATTTCAGGAGACTTCATATTTTCCAGGCCGTCGATAGTTGCACGCACCACGTTGATCGGGTTGGTGGAACCATAGGCTTTAGCCAGAACGTTATGAACTCCAGCGACTTCTAGGACGGCGCGCATTGCACCACCGGCGATGATACCGGTACCCTGAGAAGCCGGCTGCATGAACACGCGGGAACCCGTGTGCGCACCTTTAACCGGGTGCTGCAAGGTACCGTCGGTCAGCGCGACGTTAATCATGTTACGACGGGCTTTTTCCATCGCTTTCTGGATCGCTGCCGGAACTTCACGCGCTTTGCCGTAACCAAAACCGACGCGGCCATTACCATCTCCCACTACAGTCAGTGCGGTGAAGGAGAAGATACGACCACCTTTCACAGTTTTAGAAACACGGTTTACCGCAATAAGTTTTTCCTGCAGTTCGCCAGCTTGTTTCTCGATGTGTGACATCTTAGACCTCTACCTTAGAACTGAAGGCCAGCTTCACGAGCAGCATCTGCCAGTGCCTGGACGCGACCATGATATTGGAAACCGGAACGGTCGAAAGAAATATCTTTGATGCCTTTTTCGATTGCGCGCTCAGCAATAGCTTTACCTACTGCCGCAGCTGCATCTTTGTTGCCGGTGTACTTCAGTTGTTCAGAGATAGCTTTTTCTACAGTAGAAGCAGCAACCAGAACTTCGGAACCGTTCGGGGCGATCACCTGTGCGTAAATGTGACGCAGGGTACGATGTACCACCAGGCGAGTAGCACCCAGCTCTTTGAGCTTGCGACGTGCACGGGTCGCACGACGGATACGAGCAGATTTCTTATCCATAGTGTTACCTTACTTCTTCTTAGCCTCTTTGATACATACGACTTCGTCAGCGTAACGGACACCCTTGCCTTTATACGGCTCAGGACGACGGTAGGCGCGCAAGTCAGCTGCAACCTGGCCGATCAGTTGTTTATCAGCGCCTTTCAGCACGATTTCAGTCTGAGTCGGACATTCTGCAGTGATACCCGCGGGCAGCTGATGATCAACCGGGTGAGAAAAACCCAGTGACAGGTTAACGACATTGCCTTTAACGGCCGCACGATAACCAACACCAACCAGCTGCAGCTTCTTAGTGAAGCCTTCGGTAACACCGATAACCATGCCGTTCAGCAGCGCACGAGCAGTACCCGCCTGCGCCCAGCCGTTTGCAAAACCGTCGCGCGGAGCGAAGGTCAGTGCATTATCAGCATGTTTAACTTCTACGGCATTATTGATAGTACGAGTCAGCTCGCCGTTTTTACCTTTGATCGAAATTACCTGACCGTTGAGTTTTACCTCTACGCCGGCAGGAACAACGACAGGTGCTTTAGCAACACGAGACATAGTTTCCTCCGATTATGCTACGTAGCAGATAATTTCGCCACCAAGACCAGCCTGGCGCGCTGCACGATCAGTCATGACACCTTTAGAGGTAGAAATAACAGCAATACCTAATCCCGCCATAACTTTCGGAAGCTCATCTTTTTTCTTATAGATGCGCAGACCTGGGCGGCTGACACGCTGAATGCTTTCTACAACAGCTTTACCCTGGAAATACTTAAGAGTCAGTTCCAGTTCCGGCTTGATGTCGCCTTCGATTTTTAAATCTTCAATATAACCTTCTTCCTTCAGCACGTTGGCAATTGCCACTTTCAGCTTGGAGGAAGGCATGGTGACCGCAGCTTTGTTCGCGGCCTGACCGTTACGGATACGGGTCAGCATATCCGCGATCGGATCTTGCATGCTCATCTGTCTTTACTCCCGTGATTCAATTGGTGACAATTACCAGCTAGCCTTTTTCAGACCCGGAATTTCACCGCGCATTGCGGCTTCACGGACCTTAATACGGCTCAATCCGAACTTCCGCAGGAAACCATGCGGACGACCAGTTTGACGGCAGCGGTTACGCTGACGAGATGGGCTGGAATCACGCGGCAGAGTCTGCAGCTTGAGAACAGCATTCCAACGATCTTCGTCGGTTGCGTTCACATCAGAAATGCTCGCTTTCAGTTCAGAGCGTTTTGCGAAGAATTTGTCTGCTAATTTCGCACGCTTGACTTCGCGTGCCTTCATTGATTGCTTAGCCATTAAGTAACCCTACCTTACTTGCGGAACGGGAAGTCAAAGGCAGTCAGCAGAGCACGGCCTTCATCATCAGATTTCGCAGTAGTGGTAATGGTGATATCCAAACCACGAACGCGATCGACTTTGTCGTAGTCGATTTCAGGGAAGATGATCTGCTCACGAACGCCCATGCTGTAGTTGCCACGACCGTCAAATGACTTCGCGGACAGACCACGAAAGTCGCGGATACGCGGTACAGCAATGGTGATCAGACGCTCAAAGAACTCCCACATGCGCTCGCCGCGCAGAGTTACTTTACAGCCGATCGGATAGCCCTGACGGATTTTGAAGCCTGCAACTGATTTGCGTGCTTTGGTGACTAGCGGTTTTTGACCGGAGATTGCTGCCAAGTCAGCTGCTGCGTTTTCCAGCATTTTCTTGTCAGCGATCGCTTCACCAACACCCATGTTCAGGGTGATCTTCTCGACCCGAGGGACTTGCATGACAGATGTGTAGCCAAACTCTGTCATGAGTTTCTGGACTACTTCGTCTTTGTAGTAATCATGCAGTTTCGCCATCGTACTACTCCAAATTACTTGATAGTTTCGCTACTAGACTTGAAGAAACGGACTTTTTTGCCGTCTTCGAATCTAAAGCCTACACGGTCAGCCTTGCCGGTTGCCGCATTGAAGAGTGCAACGTTAGAAACCTGAATAGCGGCCTCTTTTTCAACGATGCCACCTGGCCGGTTCAGAGCCGGAACCGGCTTCTGGTGTTTCTTAACCAGGTTGATACCTTCAACAATGACCTTACCAGAAGACAGGACATTCTTAACTTTACCACGCTTACCTTTATCTTTGCCGGTCAGCACGATAACTTCGTCATTACGACGGATTTTCGCTGCCATGATTCGCTCCTTAGAGTACTTCTGGTGCCAGAGAGATAATTTTCATGAACTTTTCAGTACGAAGTTCACGAGTTACCGGCCCAAAAATACGCGTTCCTATTGGCTGCTCGCTGTTATTGTTCAAAATAACACATGCGTTGCCATCGAAGCGAATGACAGAACCGTCCGGGCGACGAACACCCTTCCTGGTGCGCACCACTACCGCCTTCAGGACATCACCTTTTTTCACTTTACCACGTGGAATTGCTTCCTTGATGGTAACTTTGATGATGTCGCCGACGCCTGCGTAGCGACGGTGCGAACCACCCAGAACCTTGATACACATTACGCGACGTGCACCGGAGTTGTCGGCGACGTTCAGCATAGTCTGTTCTTGGATCATTTTAGTGCTCCGCTAATGTCAACTACTACTTCGGGACCCAAAACTCAGGTCGTTAGAAAGCCCCATATTTGAGGGCGCGGCATTATAACACCGGCCCATCTCAGATGGGTAGAAAAAATAAGCGGCTCAGCAATGGAGCCGCTTATTTCCCCAATTACAGGGAGGGCGTATTCTAGGGAATAGTGTCAACAGTAGCAAACGTAATCTGCTTTATTTTTCAACACTCGACATTCTCCCTGTTTTTGCCGGATCAACTTAGCAGCTGCGCAGCCAGTCGGTTGTGGCGATAGAGCAGTGTAGGCAGGTCGACCCCGCACCACCACGTTTCCGTTGATGATGCTGTAGGCGACCGCGCCCGGATTGCAGAAGACCAGCGCGGCAATAGGGTCATGGCCGGCGCCGGCCAGGCGTAGACGATCGAGGCTGAATATCGCCAGCTCCAGCGCCTGACGCGCGCTCATCGCATCCGGACCGAAACCGACGCGCTGCAGCAGCATCGCCTGGCGCACTTCGCCAATAATACTGGCGCTGTCATTGGAGGCGGGGCCGTCGACGCCCAGTCCGACATGCACGCCGGCATCGCACATCTCCCGCACCGGCGCGATGCCCGAGGCGAGACGCATGTTGGAGCAGGGACAGTGCGCGACGCCGGCGCCGGTGTGCGCAAACAGGTCGATGCCGTGGTCGTCGAGCTTGACGCAGTGCGCATGCCAGACGTCATGCCCTACCCAGCCGAGATCTTCCGCATACTGCGCCGGCGTCATATTGAATTTCTCCCGGCTGTAGCGGACATCGTTGTCGTTCTCGGCCAGATGGGTATGTATTGAGACCTTAAGTGGCGGGCCAGCGCGGCGGACGCCTTCATCAGCTCAAGGCTAACCGAGAAGGGCGAACAGGGCGCCACGACTATTCGCAGCATGGCGCCGCGTCTGCTGTCATGATAGCCCGCTGCGTCTCTTCCAGAATGGCGCTTTCTTGCTCGACCAGGCTATCCGGCGGCAAACCGCCCTGCCTCTGCCCAACGCTCATGCTACCGCGGCCGGCATGGAAGTGCATGCCCATAGTCGCCGCCGCCTCTATGCTGTCGTCGAGCCGGCAGCCGTTGGGATAGACATAGAGGTGATCGCTGGTCGCGGTGCAGCCTGAGAGGATCAGCTCGGCCATCGCGGTCTGCGTTGATACATGGATCATCTCCGGCGTCAGCTTTTGCCAGATGGGATAGAGGTGCGTCAGCCAGTTGAACAATTCGCCGTTTTGTACCGACGGCACCACTCGAGTAAGGCTTTGGTACATATGATGGTGGGTATTGACGAGCCCGGGCACTACGAGATCGATCACCTCATTCGCGCTTTGTGGCAGCGTCTCCGCCGCGCCTACCGCTTCTATATTTGTCGCCGAGGATAAAGATGCTGCCGTAACGAATATCGCGCTGCGCGTCGTCCATACAGGCTACAACGTCCGCGTTTTTAAGCAATAACGTTTTTGGCATGGCATTGCCCTTCTGCTCAGGTATAAGGAAGGGTCGATTATATCGCCTCTTTTTTCGCCATGCTAACGGAAGGGACGGCCGCCAGCAGCGGTACGGTCAGCAAAGCGCGACGAAGACGGTCAGGCGTTTCCCTGTTCATATACTTCTCCTTATTCATATCAAGCACGTCCGCAGCACCTTTGCTGCAGCGCAATCGCAGATAGTATGAACAAGTCCGGCGATGAAATTCCGACCAATATGCGGAGGAGTGCCAAACTGCACCCAAAAAAAACCCTCTGCTTCGGCAGAGGGGTTTTCTCACGCAAAGCTGTTCTTATTACAGAACCGCTTTCTCGATAACGCTAACCAGCGTCCAGGACTTGGTCTTGGACAGCGGACGAGTTTCGCGGATTTCAACCACGTCACCAATACTGCATTCGTTGTTCTCGTCATGGATGTGCAGCTTAGTCGTACGCTTAATGAATTTACCGTAGATCGGGTGCTTCACGAAACGCTCGATAGCGACAACTGCAGATTTCTGCATTTTGTCACTAACAACACGACCTTGCAGAGTACGGATTTTATCGGTCATTACGCACCCGCCTTCTCAGTCAGTAAAGTCTTAACGCGCGCAACATCACGGCGAACCTGCTTCAGCAGATGGGTCTGCTGCAGTTGGCCAAATGCTGCCTGCATGCGCAGGTTAAACTGCTCACGCAGCAGATTAAGCAGCTCAGTGTTCAGCTCTTCAACGCTTTTTTCGCGCAGCTCAGTTGCTTTCATTACATCACCGTCTTAGTAACAAAGGTGGTTTTTATAGGCAGTTTTGCTGCTGCCAGCTTAAATGCTTCACGGGCCAGCTCTTCTGGTACGCCGTCCATTTCATACAGGACTTTACCCGGCTGAATCAGGGCAACCCAATACTCCACGTTACCCTTACCTTTACCCATACGCACTTCCAGCGGCTTCTCGGTGATCGGTTTGTCCGGGAATACACGGATCCAAATCTTACCTTGACGCTTAACTGCACGGGTCATAGCACGACGTGCTGCTTCGATCTGACGAGCAGTCAGACGACCACGGCCAACAGCTTTCAGACCGAAATTACCGAAGCTAACATCCGTACCCTGCGCCAGACCGCGGTTACGGCCTTTGTGCACTTTACGGAATTTTGTACGCTTTGGTTGTAACATCAGCGACTCTCCTTACTTACGGCCTTTACGCTGCTGCTTTTTAGGTTGAGCAGACGGTTCCGGTTGTTCAACAGCAGCCATACCACCCAATATCTCGCCTTTGAAGATCCATACCTTAACACCGATTACACCATAAGTGGTGTGCGCTTCTGAGGTGTTGTAGTCGATGTCAGCACGCAGAGTGTGCAACGGTACGCGACCTTCGCGGTACCATTCGGTACGTGCGATTTCCGCGCCGCCCAGACGGCCGCTAACTTCAAGTTTGATACCTTTCGCGCCCAGACGCATGGCGTTCTGAACCGCACGCTTCATCGCACGACGGAACATCACGCGACGCTCCAGCTGTGAAGTGATGCTGTCAGCAACCAGTTTCGCGTCCAGTTCCGGCTTACGGACTTCGGCGATATTGATCTGTGCAGGGACGCCAGCGATGTTCGCGACGACCGTGCGCAGTTTTTCTATGTCTTCACCTTTTTTACCGATAACGATACCCGGGCGAGCGGTGTGAATGGTCACACGGATGCTCTTAGCCGGACGCTCGATAACGATGCGAGATACAGACGCTTTTGCCAGTTCTTTTGTCAGGAACTGACGAACTTTAAAATCGCTGTCCAAGTTGTCAGCGAATTCTTTGGTGTTCGCAAACCAGGTAGAGTTCCATGGTTTTACAATACCCAAGCGAATACCATTAGGATGTACTTTCTGACCCATTGCTAGTCTCCAGAGTCTCAGCGATCGGAAACAACCACAGTAATGTGGCTGGTGCGCTTCAGGATGCGATCTGCACGACCTTTAGCACGCGACATAATGCGCTTCATGCTCGGGCCTTCGTCTACGAAAATTTTCGCGACTTTCAGATCGTCGATATCAGCGCCATCGTTGTGTTCGGCGTTAGCAATGGCAGACTCCAGGACCTTCTTAACCAGTACAGCCGCTTTCTTGTTGGTGTAGGTCAGAATATCCAGAGCCTGCGACACTTTCTTACCACGAATCAGGTCAGCAACCAAGCGAACCTTCTGAGCAGAAGAACGAGCGTGGCGATGTTGAGCTAAAGTTTCCATCTCTTCCTCCTACTTATTTCTTCTTGGCTTTCTTATCTGCAGCGTGGCCGCGATAAGTACGTGTCAGTGCAAATTCACCCAGCTTGTGGCCGACCATTTCGTCGGAAACAAAGACAGGAACGTGCTGACGACCATTATGGACAGCGATGGTCAAACCGATCATGTTAGGGAAGATCGTTGAACGACGGGACCAGGTGCGCAGGGGCTTCTTGTCTCCGCTTTCCACCGCTTTCTCTACCTTCTTCAGCAAGTGCAGGTCAATAAATGGACCTTTCTTGAGAGAACGTGGCATGGCTTATCCTCTAAAATTATTTGCTACGGCGACGTACGATAAATTTATCAGTACGCTTGTTGCTACGGGTCTTCTTACCTTTGGTCTGAACGCCCCACGGAGTAACCGGGTGCTTACCAAAGTTACGACCTTCACCACCACCGTGCGGGTGATCGACTGGGTTCATCGCAGTACCGCGAACGGTAGGACGAACACCACGCCAACGAGTTGCACCGGCTTTACCCAGAACGCGCAGCATGTGCTCAGCGTTGCCGACTTCGCCCAGGGTTGCGCGGCAGTCAGATTCAACTTTGCGCATTTCGCCTGAACGCAGACGCAGGGTAACGTAGGAGCCTTCACGCGCAACGATCTGCACGTAAGCGCCAGCAGATCGAGCGATCTGACCGCCTTTGCCCGGCTTCATTTCTACATTATGCACGGTAGAACCCACCGGAATGTTACGCATCGGCAGGGTGTTGCCTGCTTTAATCGCAGCATCAACGCCAGACTGAATCTGGTCGCCGTCTTTCAGGCCTTTAGGGGCCAGGATGTAACGGCGCTCGCCATCGTTGTACAGAACCAGTGCGATGTTCGCAGAGCGGTTCGGATCGTACTCAAGACGCTCAACAACTGCCGGGATACCGTCTTTGTTGCGTTTGAAGTCAACAATACGGTAAGCCTGTTTGTGACCACCACCGATATGACGGGTAGTGATACGACCATTGTTGTTACGACCACCGGATTTGCTGTTCTTTTCGATCAGCGGGGCAAAAGGTTTGCCCTTGTGCAGCTCAGGGTTTACCACTTTAACGACGTGGCGACGACCCGGAGATGTCGGTTTACATTTAACAACTGCCATTGTCTTTCTCCTCCGACTTACTCAGCGCCGCCGACGAAGTCCAAGTTCTGGCCTTCCTTTAGGGTGACGTAAGCTTTTTTACAGTCGCTGCGGCGACCGATACGCTGTCCGTGACGCTTAGTTTTCCCTTTAACAACCAGGGTGTTCACATCTTTAACTTCTACTTCGAACAGTTTTTCAACAGCAGCAACGATCTCTGCTTTAGTCGCGTCTTTCGCAACGTTGAGAACGATGGTGTTAGTTTTTTCCATCGCAGCAGACGCTTTTTCAGATACGTGCGGCGCGCGCAGTACTTTCAGCAGACGTTCTTCACGGATCATGCCAGCATCTCCTCAACTTGCTTAACTGCGTCAGCAGTCATAACGACTTTGTCAAAGGCGATCAGGCTAACTGGGTCGATACCCGCTGCATCGCGCACGTCAACCTTGTACAGGTTACGCGCAGCCAGGAACAGATTCTCATCCAGTTCACCAGTGATGATCAGCACGTCTTCCAGCGCCATGTCTTTCAGTTTCTGTGCCAGCAGCTTGGTTTTCGGTGCTTCTACAGAGAACTTCTCGACAACAATCAGACGATCTTGACGTACCAGCTCGGACAGGATGCTTTTCAGCGCGCCGCGGTACATTTTTTTGTTAACTTTTTGACTGTGGTCCTGCGGACGCGCAGCAAAGGTCACGCCACCTGAACGCCAGATCGGGCTCTTAACAGAACCTGAACGCGCACGGCCGGTACCTTTCTGACGCCACGGCTTTTTACCTGAACCAGTTACTTCAGCACGCGTTTTCTGCACGCGGGTACCCTGACGGGCGCCTGCAGCGTATGCAACAACAACCTGGTGAACCAGCGCTTCGTTGAAATCACGACCAAAGGTAGTTTCGGAAACAGTCAGCGCGCTCTGCGCATCTTTCAGTACTAATTCCATTGCTATCCCCTTACGCCTTCACCGCTGGTTTAATGCTCAGGTCGCTACCGGTCGCACCCGGGACAGCACCTTTCACCAGCAGCAGGTTGCGCTCAGCGTCAACACGTACCACATCCAGGCTCTGAACGGTTACGCGCTCATTACCCAGCTGACCTGCCATTTTCTTGCCTTTAAACACTTTGCCTGGAGTCTGGTTCTGACCGATAGAACCCGGAACGCGGTGAGAAAGAGAGTTACCGTGAGTCGCGTCCTGGGTACGGAAGTTCCAGCGCTTAACGGTACCTGCGAAACCTTTACCTTTAGAGGTACCGGTTACGTCTACTTTTTTAACGTCAGAGAAAATTTCAACACTGATGCTCTGACCAACAGAGTACTCTTCACCTTCAACGGTGCGGAATTCCCATAGGCCACGGCCAGCTTCAACGCCAGCTTTAGCAAAATGACCAGCTTCAGGTTTAGTCACACGGTTCGCTTTTTTCGCACCGGTGGTAACCTGGATTGCCTGGTAACCGTCGTTTTTCAGGCTTTTGACCTGAGTAACGCGGTTTGCTTCAACTTCGATTACGGTTACTGGGATCGAAACGCCGTCTTCAGTGAAGACCCGGGTCATGCCCACTTTTTTACCGACTAAACCAATCATTGTATCAACCTCTCAATCGCTCGATGACCTGATTAACCCAGGCTGATCTGCACGTCTACACCGGCAGCCAGATCCAGACGCATCAGAGCATCAACGGTTTTTTCAGTTGGCTCAACGATGTCTACCAGACGCTTGTGAGTGCGGATTTCGTACTGATCGCGCGCATCTTTGTTAACGTGCGGAGAGATCAGAACGGTGAAGCGCTCTTTGCGAGTCGGAAGCGGGATCGGACCGCGAACCTGCGCACCAGTGCGCTTGGCAGTCTCTACGATTTCCGCGGTTGATTGATCGATCAGACGATGATCAAACGCTTTAAGACGGATACGGATTCTTTGGTTCTGCATGAGACCAGAGCTCCAAACTTTTTATAGACGAAAAAACTACTACCCGCACCCATTAAGATTGATGGAGGGGGGTGTAATCGTTCAGCATATAACTCCCTAATTGGGAGTATTGTCAGGCGACCCATCATGCTATCGCCTGCGATTCTGCTCGAATCGCGCCTGCCAATATCGGCAAAGCCCCCACATTATACGTAATTCTGCTCAGGAAGGAACCCGTGTTGTGTTTTTGACCTGATTTTTTCCTGGCAGTGAAACGGCGCTATCGGGCTGGAAGGTGCAGTGAAGGGATAAAGCGGAGAACGTCAGGTCGAGCTGATTGCGCCCCTTACTCGAAGCTGCCCGCGCCCACATCCAGCCGAGCGCAGACAGCAAAGTCGCGATGAAAGCGTCACTCCTCTTCTCTGATCTGCGCCTGCAGGTAGTTTTGAATACCCAGTTTGCTAATCAGATCCAGCTCGGTTTCAATCCAGTCGATATGATTCTCCTCATCCGCCAGGATTTCGATCATCATATCGCGGCTGACATAGTCATAAACCTTGTCGGCGTATGCAATGGCTTCACGCAGGTTTTTGGCCCCTTCCAGCTCTAGCTGAAGATCGGCACACAGCATCTCTTCAACATCTTCACCGATTCTCAGCCTCCCCAAATCCTGCAGATTAGGAATGCCTTCGAGAAATAGAATACGCTCTATGTACTTATCGGCGTGTTTCATCTCGTCGATCGATTCGTGGTATTCCGTATCGTTAAGCCGTTTCAGGCCCCAGTTTTTAAACATACGGGCGTGAAGAAAATACTGATTGATGGCAACCAGTTCATTTCCGAGCAGTTCATTAAGATGGCTTATGATTTTAATATCGCCTTTCATTTTGCTTCCTCCGCTTCCAATTGATTAAATCGTGGACAGCGATTGTGAGGAAGTCAAAGAGACGCGACAAATTCTGTGGTTATTTTGACGTTTCCAGGCGGAGCGTCAAGCTATCTCTTTATAAAGCGGCACGTGCTGCAGTTCGTCTTCCATGATTTCCCGCGCAAAGCGAATACACTTTCCACACTGTTTCCCCACTGGAACCAGCTGGCGCAGCTGCTGTATGGACTTGGGTTGGTAGCGGCGAACCACTTCGCGAAGCGTTTTGTCACTTAAGGCTTTACACAAACAAACGTACATTTACCGCTCACCTCGATCAATTCATGAACGAAGTTTAAATGAGAATTGTTTTTATTTCAAACCCAGGCTTTGTGAGGTTAAGTGCG
Source organism: Candidatus Pantoea persica (assembly GCF_013753875.1). Classification (GTDB taxonomy): domain Bacteria; phylum Pseudomonadota; class Gammaproteobacteria; order Enterobacterales; family Enterobacteriaceae; genus Pantoea; species Pantoea persica. The sequence continues at coordinate 159 of NZ_SMDS01000003.1, read as the reverse complement.
TCAGCGCTCTGAGCGAGGGCAAAAAAAAGAGCACCGAAGTGCTCTTTTTCTGCTCTGGTGGCCCGAAGGCCCACCTCGATAACGCAATTAAGCGATAATTTCAGCAACAACGCCCGCGCCAACGGTACGGCCGCCTTCGCGGATTGCGAAGTGCAGACC
>NZ_SMDS01000023.1 GCF_013753875.1 Candidatus Pantoea persica | reverse complement strand
GAACCTGTGGTTGGATCACCTCCTTAACCTGGATTCTGCCTTCGAAGTGCTCACACAGATTGTCTGATAGAAAGTAATGAGCAAAACGGCTTGCGAAGCCGCGACGCGTTTACGTGTCCCCTTCGTCTAGAGAGGAGGACACCGCCCTTTCACGGCGGTAACAGGGGTTCGAATCCCCTAGGGGACGCCACTTGCTTGGTGACAGGTGAAAGGTGTCTCCACGAAGTATCTCAAAACTGGCCTCAGGGGCACGTTTGAGATATTGCTCTTTAACAATCCGGAACAAGCTGAAAACTGAAACGACACGTCGCGTTCATTCCCCGCAACAGGATTGAGATAGCGATGTGTTTGAGTCTTTCAAATTTTCACATCCGCAGCGTCGCAAGACGCCTGTGGGTTGTGAGGTTAAGCGACTAAGCGTACAATGACCCGTGAGGCTTAACCTTACAACGCCAGAGGCGTTTTGCGAGACGCGATATTTTCAGCTTGTGACGGACAGATCTGCGCGGCCCGGCGGGCGGCGCGGAGCAAAAGGATTTGCCTGGCGGCCTTAGCGCGGCGGTCCCACTTGACCCTATGCCGAACTCAGAAGTGAAACGCCGTAGCGCCGATGGTAGTGCGGGGCCTCCCCATGCGAGAGTAGGAAACTGTCAGGCATCCAACCCGAAAAAGCCCCCTGCTGACGCAGGGGCTTTTTTACGTCCGCGTTCTGGCAAAAACGCTGGCGATCCCGCCGGCGTACGATCGTTCTGCTAAAGAAGCCCAGTCCCCAGAGCCTTCAGGCGCTAACCTCTCCAGCTTATAACTACTACTACTCTGCCGGTAAGGCCCGACTCTCCCACACTATCCTTCACTCTTTACCCTGCTTTTCCAGCCATGCAGTAATAAAAGAAACAATCATGTCAGGCTGATTCAGATCGAGCCAAGACTGGGCAACATCCACTCTGAAATCGCTGGCCACCGACACCACATGTTCATCCAGCAGCGGCAAAACATCATCTTTCATGCCTGCGCGCCACAGGATAATTTTTGGCACAGGCTCATGTTTGAACCCCTCAACCAACACGATATCCAGCGAAGCGGGATCCATCCGGCTAACCAGATAGTGCAAATTTAGCTCGTCGCTTTGCGGCGTTTTGCACATCAGCGCCCAACGCTGCGTGCTGGCGACGATAACCTGATCGGCGCCCGCTTTGCGCAGCAGATCGCTGTCTTTTCCCGGTGTGTCGATCTCCATCTGGTGATGCGTATGTTTAATCAGGCCCGGATGAACGCCCGCCGCTTTCAGTCGCGGGATTATTTGCTGCAGCAGCGTCGTTTTTCCTGTTCCGCTCCATGCCGCGATAGCCAGTAAAAGCCGAGTCATTTAGCGCGCCTCCTGTAAATCGTCCAGCGTATTCATATTGCGAAAAGCCGCCTCATCCTGCGTCAGCGTAATCGCATGGCCACCCTGTTCCCGTAAAAACTGCATCAAACGCCGCTCTCCCTGCGCCAGATAAGCCGCAAGTGGTTCAGCGAGCTGACGGTTCACCAAAGCCGGCGCCGGATGGTCGTGCTCGCTTGAACGCGCCCAGACCGCAGGCGCGCGCTTCTTTTGCTGCCACAGCTGCTGAATATAGTCCTCAGGGATTAACGGCATATCACAAGAGCAAAAGGCCACCCATTCCTTTTCGGCGACGAGCAGGGCGCTCAGCATGCCCTCCATCGGGCCAGGATAGTCAAGCAGCGTATCCTCTCTTACAGAAACTGGCGCAGGAATCTGGTTTCGGTGGCCCATTAAGTGAATTAACCGATGACGTCTTGATTTACCATCTGAAAATGCGCGACGCCGACAAGCATGCGGAAATCCCCGGTCACCAAAAAGATTATGAAACGGATTTTAAAACGGCGTTGCTACGTGCGCATGGTGTGATTCGGGATGAGGAGTGATGTTATGCTTGCCGGCTCTCAGTAAAAGACAAAACAGGTAACTCCATGGATGCCGCTTTTAACTTCCGGATGCTCAATCCTGACGCCATCCTTGATGCGCTGTGGGAGACCGGAATTCAGGTTGAGTCTGGATTAACCGCGCTTAACAGCTATGAAAACCGCGTCTACCAGTTCAGCTATGATGAACGGTGCCGTTACGTGGTGAAGTTTTGTCGCCCACAACGCTGGGACGCGGCGCAAATCGAAGAGGAACATCAGTTCACGCTCGATTTGCAGGCTGATGAAGTGCCGGTTTCCGCGCCGCTTGCCCTACAGGGAACAACGCTGCATAGCCATGCGGGCTTCCTGTTCACCGTCTTTCCCAGCCTCGGCGATCGTCAATATGAGACAGACAGCGACGAGTAGCTGGAAGGCGTGGGCCGTTTCCTGGGAAGCGTACACCAGACCGGGCGTAAGCAGCGCTTTCAGCATCGCCCGACAATCGATCTTGAGGAGTATCTGCACCAGCCGTGCGCTGAGCTGGCCAGCAACGATCTGGTGCCCGCCGCGCTGATGCAGTCGCTGGATAAACTGGGCGCCGAGCTGCTGCAGCGCTGGCATCGCGACTGCCATCCTGGTAATATCCTGTGGCGCGACGGTCCGCTATTTGTCGATTCGACTATGCGCGTAACGGACCCGCGGTGCAGGATCTCTGGATGTTGATCAACGGCGATCGGCAGGAGCAGCGCATCCAGTGAGATATTTTGCTGGAGGCGTACAGCGAGTTCAGCGACTTAGATATTAATGAATTGTCACTGATTGAGCCTTTACGCGCGATGCGCATGGTTTATTATCTCGCCTGGGTGGCGCGCCGCTGGCAGGATCCGGCATTTCCTGGCGCATTCCCCTAGATGACTGATGAAGATTTCTGGCGCAGGCAGATTTCGCAATTTACCGAGCAGGAGAAGCTATTGCAGGAACCTCCGCTGCAGCTGGCCCCGCTATTTTAAATAGAGAAGTCAGGATCATTTTTCACAATGAAAAAGATTTGGTTTGCACTGGTTGGTTTAGTGCTGGCTTTCAGCGCCTCTGCTGCCCAGTTTACCGATGGTCAGCAATATGTCAGCCTGCCAAAGCCGGTTGCCGGCGAACCGCAAGTGCTGGAGTTCTTCTCCTTCTTTTGCCCGCACTGCTACCAGTTTGAACGTATTTATCACGTCAGCGAGACTGTGAAGAAAAATCTGCCTGCGGATACCAGATTCACCAAATACCACGTTGATTTCCTCGGCGGCGATTTTGGTCCAGTGTTAACGCACGCCTGGGCTGTCGCGATGGCGCTGGGCGTTGAAGACAAAATCACTGCGCCGCTTTTCGACGGCATTCAGAAAACCCAGACCATTACGGATGCCGCCAGCCTGAAATCGGCATTTACCGCGGCGGCCGGTATCTCCCCGGCGGAGTATGACGCGGCCTGGAAAAGCTTTGCAGTGAAAGCGATGGTGGTGCAGCAGGAAAAAGCAGCGTCAGATGTCGATCTGCGCGGCGTGCCGGCGATGTTCGTTAACGGCAAATATATGATCAACAACGGCGGTCTCGACACCAGCTCGATGGACAACTTCGTTGCGGAATACGCGAACATCGTAAAATTTCTGGTAAGCCAGAAATAAGCGCGTCAGATCTTCTGTGAGCGCCGGCGATGCCGGCGTTTTTTTTTACTCTTTATTATTCCCCAAAACAGCCTGTTTGCTGCGCGTTTGATTTAATATCCACATAAGCCTCTGCCTGTGCAGAAAGCCCTTCCCAGTTGCGGTAATAATATAACTTAATGAATTAGATAATTTTTATATTTTTCTTCGGCATTTTATGGTGAAAGACGTAAGGCGTTATGAATTTTGCGCACAAAGTTATCCACAGAAAGATCCTTACGATCCGCGCCGCGTCCGCAGCAAATAATGGCCGTTCCACCCACCCGCATTCAACATTCTGCTCAAGCTGTGGCATCCTTATAGTTCAATCCCTGGAAACGAAGATTACATAGACTTATGGCGCAAATTGCAGAAAATCCCCTGATTCTGGTTGATGGCTCATCCTACCTTTACCGTGCTTATCATGCGTTTCCGCCGCTCACCAACAGCGCGGGAGAGCCTACCGGCGCCATGTATGGCGTGCTCAATATGCTGAAAAGTCAGTTGGCGCAATATAACCCAAGCCATGTTGCCGTGGTGTTTGATGCCAAAGGCAAAACCTTCAGGGACGAGCTGTTCGAAGATTACAAATCGCACCGTCCGCCTATGCCTGACGATCTGCGCGCGCAGACCGCACCTTTGCATGAGATAGTCAAGGCGATGGGACTGCCGCTGCTGGCGATAAGCGGCGTCGAGGCGGACGACGTTATCGGTACGCTGGCGCTGCAAGCGGAAAAAGAGGGGCGCGCCGTGCTTATTAGCACCGGCGACAAAGATATGGCGCAGCTGGTCACGCCTAATATCACCCTGATCAACACCATGACCAATACCATCCTCGGCCCGGAAGAGGTCGAGCAAAAATTTGGCGTGCCGCCCGCGCTGATCATCGATTTTCTGGCGATGATGGGCGACAGCTCAGACAACATTCCAGGCGTACCGGGAGTAGGCGAAAAGACCGCGCAGGCGCTGTTGCAGGGCCTTGGCGGCATGCAGGCGATCTATTACAACCTGGATAAGGTGGCGGATCTCTCCTTCCGCGGCGCGAAAACCATGGCGGCGAAGCTGGAGCAGAACCGCGACGTCGCCTTTCTCTCCTATAAGCTCGCCACCATCAAAACCGACGTCGAGCTGAAGCTGACCTGCAGCGAGCTGACGGTCGCCGAGCCGGATTTCGCAGCGCTCCAGACACTTCTCGGCCGCTATGAATTCAAACACTGGCTGAGCGATCTGCAGGACGGTAAATGGCTGCAGGGCAAAAAGAGTAATCTGAAAGCGCAGCAGGCGCCGCTGACGGAAGAGGCGCCACCGCAGCCGGAAGCGACCAGCATTCTCGCCTCAGACGGCTATGTCACTATCCTCGATCAGGCCACGTTTGAGACGTGGCTGGAGAAGTTGAAAAAAAGCGGCCTGTTCGCCTTCGATCTGGAAACGGATTCGCTCGATACGCTCAGCGCCAATATCATCGGCATCGCCTTTGCCGTCGCGCCGGGCGAAGCGGCCTATTTGCCGGTCGCCCATGATTACCTGGATGCGCCGCCACAGCTGGGTCGCAGCGCGGTGCTGGCGCAGCTCAAGCCGCTCCTTGAGGACCACAGCGCGAAGAAGGTGGGGCAAAACCTGAAGTACGACCGCGGCGTTCTGAAAAACTACGACATCGAGCTGGGCGGCATCCAGTTCGACACCATGCTGGAGTCCTATATGCTGAACAGCGTGGTCGGCAAGCATGATATGGACAGCCTGGCAGCGCGCTGGCTGAATCACAAGACGGTGACCTTTGAAGAGATTGCCGGCAAGGGCAAAAATCAGCTGACCTTTAACCAGATTGCGCTGGAGCAGGCGGCGCACTATGCGGCGGAAGACGCCGACGTTACGCTTCAGCTGCATCTGAAAATGTGGGCAGAGCTGGAAAACGAGGTCGGACCGAAGAAGGTCTTTGAAGAAATCGAGATGTCACTGCTGACGGTAATTTCTCGCGTCGAGCGCAACGGCGTGCTGATCGATCAGGGCATTCTGGCGCAGCACTCGAAGGAGCTGACGCTGCGACTGGCAGAGCTGGAACAGCAAGCGCACGAGCTAGCGGGCGAACCCTTTAACCTCTCCTCTCCCAAACAGCTGCAAATCATCCTGTTTGAAAAGCAGGGCATCAAGCCCACCAAAAAAACGCAGGGCGGCGCGCCTTCGACCAGCGAAGAGGTGCTGGCGGAGCTGGCGCTCGACTATTCGCTGCCCAAGGTCATTCTGGAGCATCGTGGCCTGTTGAAGCTAAAGACTACCTATACCGATAAACTGCCACAGATGATTAACCCGCTGACGGGGCGCGTACATACCTCCTATCACCAGGCAGTCACCGCGACCGGGCGACTCTCATCAACCGATCCGAACCTGCAAAACATTCCGGTGCGCAACGAAGAGGGGCGCCGCATACGTCAGGCGTTTATTGCGGGCGAAGGCAACCGCATCGTGGCGGCGGACTACTCGCAGATTGAGCTGCGCATTATGGCGCACCTGTCGCAGGACAAGGGGCTGCTGGACGCTTTTGCCCACGGTGAGGATATTCACCGCGCCACCGCTGCGGAAGTCTTCGGCGTTGCGCTGAGCAAAGTGAGCAGCGAGCAGCGCCGCAGCGCGAAGGCGATCAACTTCGGTCTGATTTACGGCATGAGCGCGTTTGGCCTGTCGCGCCAGCTCAATATCGGCGCCGGCGAAGCGAAAAAGTATATGGGTCTCTACTTTGAGCGCTATCCTGGCGTGCTGCGCTATATGGAAAACACGCGTCAGCTGGCGGCCAGCAAAGGCTATGTCGAAACTCTCGACGGACGCCGCCTGTGGCTGCCGGACATCAAATCCAGCAACGCCATGCGCCGCAAGGCCGCCGAGCGTGCGGCGATCAATGCGCCGATGCAGGGAACGGCGGCGGACATTATCAAGCGCGCCATGATCGCGGTGGATGAGTGGCTGCAACAGCAGCCAACGCCGCAGGTCAGAATGATCATGCAGGTGCACGATGAACTGGTGTTTGAGGTGGCGGGCGACGCCGTCGAAGCCGCCAGCCAGCAGATCCGCGCACTAATGGAGGGCAGCATGAAGCTGGACGTGCCGCTGCAGGTTGAGGTCGGCGTTGGTGATAACTGGGATCAGGCGCACTGATAGCCGCTGCGCAGGTCGACAGGCGATTAACGCTGTCGGCCTGGCGTGCGACATAAGAAAACGGTCTGTTTAACCGATTCAGCTGAACAACAAATTTGTGGCAGTTTCTAACTGCCTCTCGGCTAAGCATTTTTTAGTAATTAAACTACAGGCAAAGGCATTTTTTGTGATGAATACATGAAAAATCGTGCAGTTTTCTGAAAATTAACCACAAAAAACCCTCTGTGCGTCAGAAAAAATCAGGTAAAGTTCGAGGCGTAGTGTACAGAGGTAAGATGTTCTATCTTTTAGACCTTTTACTTCACGTAATCGGATTTGGCTGAATATTAGCCGCCCAAGTCATTATATGACTGGGGCGTTTTTTATTGGATTTTTGCCGACAAACTGGCGCCTTTTACGCCTCGGGCGCAGCCGCTTGAGCAGGCTCCAGCTCGTCGAACCAGAGATCCAGTTTTTGACGCAGCTTATCGACGCCCATCTTTTTCAGAGATGAGAAGATCTCTACCTGCACATCCCCCATAAAGGCCAGCGAGGCTTCGCGCACCATATTGAGCTGCGCCTTGCGCGCACCAGAAGCGAGCTTATCCGCTTTGGTCAGCAGCACCATCACCTGGATCTGGCTCTCTACCGCCCACTGGATCATCTGCTGATCGAGATCTTTAAGCGGATGGCGAATATCCATCAATACCACTAGCCCTTTCAGTGCTTCGCGCTTTTGCAGGTATTCGCCCAGCGCGCGCTGCCATTTACGCTTAATCTCTTCCGGCACTTCGGCATAGCCGTAGCCGGGCAAATCGACCAGGCGCTTGCCGTCAGTCACTTCAAACAGGTTGATAAGCTGCGTGCGCCCTGGCGTTTTACTGGTGCGCGCTAGGCTTTTTTGGTTGGTCAGCGTGTTCAGCGCGCTCGATTTGCCCGCGTTAGAACGTCCGGCAAAGGCGACTTCAATACCGGTATCCGCAAGCAGATGGCGAATATCCGGGGCGCTTAGAATAAAATGGGTAGCGTGATAGTTCAGTGCAGACAAAGTTAAACTCCAGAAACAAAGGCGGGCATTGGCGCTGATTATACGCGTTATGGCGCAAAAGTGCCCGGCCGCGTCGATCGCCGTTATTTTGTAAGAGATTGACCATAAATTCTGCCAATTATCATAGTTTTTATAGCAAAACCAAAAAAAATAAAATCACTAAAATTAAAATATTTAATAAAATTAAGGCGCGAAAGTGTGCAAAAGAGGCTGCGGTCAGGTTGTGGCTTTCGTCTATTGGTCTATAATATTGGGCAGTGTAGGGCAGCACCCATCAGGATGATGTGCTCAGGAGCTTTGGGATAATCGCGAGCAGTGGAGAGGAAATGGCCAGGGGAAGCGGCCGGAAAAGGACAAGGATTCGCTCAGGAGTTGAGCAGGCGCGGGATTGACCGGGACGTTGTGAGCCAAAACGGATTAAAAAGATGATTCCTTCCTAGGAAGGTGCGAAAAAAGGCGACAGCATTAAGCTGTCGCCTTTTTTCTTTGCTCGCTTTCTGCTAGATTTCGCCGCAATTCTGTACCCTTTGTTATCCGGCGCCCCTGTCAACGCGAGACTTGCTGGCAGGTGCGCATCGCCGACAAAAAAGCAGCGTCAAAGGTTACGGGTATATACTGATTAAAAAACATCCAGACCGACTGTAATTAAGCAACCTGTACGCGGCGCGCAGGGTAAACCCGTAGCCAAAGCAAAACGTCAATTGCGCGAAGATCTTAAACAGGCCGCGCGCGATAAAAAGCATCGCGGCAACGCGGCCGGCAACTACGCCAATCCGGAGACGCAGACGGCAAAGTCGGGCTAGGGCAAACTGGCCAAAGATTCGCGTATCGGCAGTAAAAAACCGATTCCGCTGGTGGCCGAGAGCGCACCGGTCAGCAAGCCGGAGAAAAAAGCGGCGAAGCCTGCGGTGGAAAAGGTGCGCTTCAGCCCGGAAGAGGAGCTGGCGCAGCTGGAAAACAGCGAGCGGCTGGATGCGCTGCTGGATCGCTATAGAGAGCGGCGAAACGCTGTCGGCGGAAGAGCAGGCCTAGCTGGATGAAACCCTGGATCGCATCGACGAACTGATGGAGCAGCTTGGCATCGACATGGATGACGAGGCGGACGATGAGCAAGCGGAAGAAGATATGTATCGCCTGCTGAAAGGCAACTGAGTCTTCGATCGGCATGCGCGACGGCGCATGTCACGCCAGACAGGTAAATCGTTATGTTTTGGCCTGGATCAATTTTAGCGCTGCTGCTGACATGTTATCTCCTCTGGTTATTGGCTAAACTACGCCGCCTGTCGCGTCTGAAGTCACGTTTACGTCGGGTTCAGTCCCGTTCACCTCTCCTCTCTTCTGCATCGCGACTTTCTCTCAGACGTCACCGGAAGGAGTAAGCATGTCTTTGCAACCCGTCTCTTGGGACCAGCGGCTCATTGAAAAGTATAACTACGCCGGTCCGTGCTATACCTCTTTATCCTACCGCGCTGGAGTTTAGCGAGGCTTACGGCGAGGCGGACTTTTAGCGCGCCGTTGCGCGCTATCCCGATCGTCCGCTGTCGCTCTACGTGTATATCCCGTTCTGCCATAGCTCTGCTACTTCTGCGGCTGAAACAAGGTAGTGAAGTGCCAGCTGCATAAAGCCGATCACTACCTAGACGCGCTGGCGCAGGAGATACACTACCGCGCGCCGCTGTTTCGTCAGCGCCGCGTCACGCAGCTGAACTGGGGCGGCGGCACGTCGACCTTTCTCAACCACGATCAGCTCTCCCGGCTGGTGGCGCTGCTGAGAGAGCACTTCAGCTTGGCGGACGATCTGGAAATGTCGATTGAGGTCGATCCGCGCGAAATCGCGTCCGATACCATCACCCATCTGCGCCAGCTCGGCTTCAACCGGCTGAGCATGGGTGTGCAGGACTTCAGCAAGGCGGCGCAGGAGCGCGTTAACCGCGTGCAGGATGAAGAAGCGATCTTTACGCTGATGGCGCGGGCGCGCGAGCAGGGTTTTCACTCCACCAGCATCGATCTGATTTACGGTCTGCCGCTGTAAACGCCGGAGAGCTTCGCCTGGACGCTTCAGCGCGTGATTCTGAATCCGGACCGCCTGAGCGTCTTCAACTACGCGCATCTGCCCACGCGGTTTGCGGCGCAGCGCAAAATTAAAGAGCAGGAGCTGCCCTTGGCGCAGCAAAAGCTGACGCTCCAGCAGCAGACCATCGCCACGCTGACGCAGCAGGGCTATGACTTTATCGGCATGGACCACTTTGCGAAGCCGCAGGATAAGCTGGCGCAGGCGAAACGCGCCGGTCTGCTGCACCGCAACTTTCAGGGCTATACTACGCAGGGCGATAGCGATCTGCTGGGGCTGGGCGTCTCCGCCATCAGCATGATTGCCGACAGCTACGCGCAGAATGAAAAGGCTCTAAACCGCTGGTATGACGCGGTGGCGACGCGCGGAGAGGCGCTGTGGCGTGGCGTTAACCGACGACGATTGCCTGCGCCGCGATGTGATCAAGACGTTAATCTGCAACTTCGCGCTCGATTTTCGCGCCGTCGAAGCGCAGTACGCGATACGCTTCAGCGACTACTTTGCCGAGGATCTGGCGCTGTTGCAGCCGCTGATTATTGAGGATAGGTTGGTGGTGCGGCGTGCTGAAGGATTACAGGTCACCGGCGCGGGCCGGTTGCTGATCCGCAACATCTGCATGTGCTTTGATATCTACCTGCGGAAAAAGGCGCGCCAGCAGCAGTTTTCCCGCGTGATTTAAGGCAGATGCGACAACAGCGCGCCATTATCCGCTTGCCGGCACAGCAATTAGTTAAACAGATTGACTATAATGGCGCACAGCGCGGCGGCGAAGAGTGCCTGCGGCGAATGGCCGGCGGCGCTGCCAATGGCGGCGACGTTGTGCGACATCATGTGAAGGAAGGATTCAAACATTGCTTCATTTCCCCACAGCCGCCGGTATGATACTGAACGGCTTCGGTGTGTAAAGCGGGGCAAGGCGAAAAAACGGGACAACCGTCGCCTTACTCTGCGTGGCGCTACTCCATGCCTAACTCTTTCAGCTTGCGGGTGAGGGTATTGCGCCCCCAGCCCAGCAGCCTGGCCGCTTCCTGCTTGTGTCCCTGCGTATGGCGCAGCGCCGTGGTCAGCAGGGTGCGCTCCATTTCCGGCTGCGCTTCGGACAACAGGTTTTGATGACCGGAACGCAGCGCGCGGTCGGCCCACTGCGCCAGCAGCGTCGCCCAGCTGTCCGGCAGCGACTGCACCGGGTTCTCCGGCGTGCTGGACTCAAACAGCTCGGGCGGCAGATCCTGGATCAGCACCTCCTGACCGGCCGCCATCACCGTCAGCCAGCGGCAGGTGTTCTCCAGCTGGCGAACGTTGCCGGACCAGTGCAGACGCGTCAGCGCCGCCTCGGTTTCCGGATGCAGGATCTTCGCCTCGACGCCCAGCTCGCGCGCTGCCACCTGCAGGAAATAGCGCGCTAGGCGCGGAATATCCTCGCGGCGCTCGCGCAGCGGCGGCAGATGGACGCGGATCACGTTCAGGCGATGGAACAGATCCTCACGGAACTTGCCCTCCTGCACCCGCAGCTCCAGGTTCTGGTGGGTGGCGGCGATAATACGCACGTCCACTTTCACCGGCGCATAGCCGCCAACGCGGTAGAATTGGCCGTCGGCCAGCACGCGCAGCAGGCGCGTCTGCACGTCTAGCGGCATATCGCCAATCTCATCCAGAAACAGGGTGCCGCCGTCCGCCTGCTCGAAGCGGCCCTGGCGAATCTGATTGGCGCCGGTAAACGCGCCTTTCTCGTGGCCGAACAGCTCTGACTCAATCAAATCTTTCGGTATCGCCGCCATATTCAGCGCGATAAACGGCGCCTTGGCGCGCGGGCTATGGCGATGCAGCGCATGCGCCACCAGCTCTTTTCCGGTGCCCGACTCGCCGTTGATCAACACGCTGATCGACGAGCGCGACAGGCGGCCGATAATGCGGAAAACATCCTGCATCGCCGGCGCTTCGCCGATGATATCGGTGGTCGGCCCGCTGACCGGCTGATTGCGCGGCTGCTGCTGCTCCTGATAGTGGCTGATGGCGCGTTCAACCAACGCCACCGCCTCATCAATATCGAAAGGCTTCGGCAGGTAGTCGAACGCCCCTTGCTGATAGGCGCTCACCGCCGCGTCCAGATCGGAGTGCGCCGTCATTATGATGACCGGGAGCATCGGATGACACTGTTTAATCTGTTTCAGCAGCGCCAGCCCGTCCATGCCCGGCATGCGAATATCTGACAATAAAACGTCTGGGGTTTTGGACGAGAGCGCATCCAGCACCTCGCTGGCGCTGTCAAAGGTGGCACAGCTTAAACCGGCTCCAGTGAGCGCGCGTTCAAGCACCCAGCGGATGGAGCTATCGTCATCGACGATCCAGACTATCCCTCGTTGCATAGAAATCTCACTGGCGAATAGGCAGATAAACCGAGAATTCGGTGTATCCAGGCCAACTGTTAAACTCAATTTTTCCTGAATGCTGATCGATCAGGCTGCGGGCGATAGAGAGGCCCAGTCCGGTGCCGCCTTCGCGCCCGCTGACCATTGGATAGAACAGCGTGTCCTGCAGATGGGCCGGGATGCCCGGACCGTCATCTTCAACGTCGATGCGCGCCACCAGCCGGTAGCGCGTGCCGTGCAGCGTCAGCTGAAAGGCGGTGCGGGTGCGCAGCACAATGGTGCCGCCATCTTCGCCCAGCGCCTGGAGCGCATTACGCACCACGTTAAGCAGCACCTGCTCAATCTGATCGGGGTCGAGCGGCAGTTCCGGTAGGCTGGGATCGTAATCGCGCACCAGCGCGACGTTCTCCGGCAGCTCCATCGACACCAGATTCACCACGCGTTCTGCGACCTGATGAATGCTTTGCGTGATATGCATGCCGGGCTGCTGCGGGCCGAGCAGGCGATCCAACAAATTACGCAGGCGGTCCGCCTGCTCAATGATCACTTTGGTATATTCGTTCAGCGAAGGATCGGGCAGCGCGCGCGAAAGCAGCTGCGCCGCGCCGCGTAGTCCGCCGAGCGGGTTTTTGATTTCGTGGGCGAGTCCGCGCACCAGATCGCGCGCCGCAACCTGCTGCGCATGCTGAAGCTGCTCCTGGCTCAGGCGGCGCTGATTATCCATCGGCGCCATCTCCAGCAGAATAAAGCCGTCTGGCAGACGCTGCGCCGTCAGCGCCATCACGTGCGCACGGCCGTCCACCACCAGCGTTACCTCGCTGTCGGTAAAGCCCTGGCCCGCGGCAAGACTCTCGCGCATCACGTCGATATTCAGCGAAAAATAGCCAGTTAAATCGGGCAGCGGCGTACCGAACAGTTTGCGTGAGCTTTGCGCCAGCAGTTGCTGCGCCGCCGGATTGGCACAGTGAATAACCAGCTCGTCATCCACCAACAGAATGCTGTTAATCAGGGAGTTGAGAATTTGCCCCGCATCGGGCAGGGTGCCAGTTGCCATACAGCGTTCCTCTGCACTAATTCAGTGTATTATACTCTTCCACGCCCAATTTCAGGCGGCTGAACGATGAATTCGCGGCGAAAAAAGCCCATCCGTAGATGGGCTAAAGTTTCCACGCCAAAAAAAATCTTCTGCGTCTTGCGCGTCGCCGCTGCGTCAGCAGCCCTTTATTCATCCCGGCAGGGATGTCTCCGGTTACCGCTCTGCGCGGCAACGCGAACTGTGCAGAATAAAGATTAAACGCTGTAGTAAAGTTCGAACTCAACCGGGTGCGGCGTCATGCGAACGCGGTCGCTTTCCTCTTTGCGCAGTTCAATGTAGGCGTCGATAGCGTCGTCAGCGAACACGCCGCCGCGGGTCAGGAACTCGCGGTCTTCGTTCAGCGCGTTCAGCGCTTCTTCCAGCGAACCGGCCACTTTGGGAATCTCCGCTTCTTCTTCCGGCGGCAGATCGTACAGGTTCTTATCCATTGCATCGCCCGGGTGGATCTTGTTGATGACACCGTCAAGGCCAGCCATCAGCAGGGCGGTGAACGCCAGGTACGGGTTCGCAGCCGGGTCCGGGAAGCGCGCTTCGATACGACGCGCTTTCGGGCTGGCAACAACCGGGATACGGATAGAGGCGGAGCGGTTACGGGCAGAGTAAGCCAGCATAACCGGCGCTTCGTAGCCAGGCACCAGACGCTTGTAAGAGTTTGTGGTCGGGTTCGTAAGGGCGTTGATCGCTTTTGCGCGCTTGATGATGCCGCCGATGTAGAACAGTGCGGTATCAGACAGGCCGCAGTATTTGTCGCCGGCGAACAGGTTAACGCCGCCTTTAGAGAGCGACATGTGGCAGTGCATGCCTGAACCGTTGTCGCCGAACATCGGCTTCGGCATAAAGGTCGCAGTTTTGCCGTAGGCGTGCGCGACGTTATGCACAACATATTTGTAGATCTGAATTTCGTCCGCTTTTTTTGTCATAGTGTTGAAGCGGGTGGCCACTTCGTTCTGACCGGCGGTCGCCACTTCGTGGTGATGCGCTTCAACAACCAGGCCCATTTGCTCCATGGTCAGACACATGGCGGAGCGGATGTCCTGTGAGGAGTCAACCGGCGGAACCGGGAAGTAGCCGCCTTTCAGGCCAGGACGGTGGCCTTTGTTGCCGCTTTCGTACTCTTTACCGGTGTTCCACGCCGCTTCGATGTCGTCAATCGCGACGTGCGAGCCAGAGGTAGAGGAACCGAAACGGATGTCGTCGAACAGGAAGAATTCCGGCTCCGGTCCGAACAGGACGGTATCCGCGATGCCTGAAGAACGCAGATACTCTTCCGCGCGCTTGGCGATGGAACGCGGGTCGCGGTCGTAGCCCTGCATGGTGCCTGGCTCGAGGATGTCACAACGGATGATCAGCGTCAGGTCTTCGAAGAACGGATCCAGTACCGCCGTGGTGGCGTCCGGCATCAGCACCATGTCTGATTCATTAATGCCTTTCCAGCCGCCGATAGAGGAGCCATCAAACATTTTGCCTTCTTCGAAGAAGTCAGCGTTAACTTGGTGAGCAGGGATAGTAACGTGCTGTTCTTTACCTTTGGTATCGGTAAAACGCAGGTCCACAAACTTAACTTCGTGCTCGTTCATCATCAAGAGAACGTGTTCAGCGGACATACTCAACTCTCCTGGATATGGTCATTATGGTCGTGGTGAGAGGCTGCGTCGTCTGGCATCGTTGTGTCGTGTCCGACCGTCATCCCCAACCAACCTATCTCGGCAAGCGCTTCAACCGTCGTGCAACTGCTGTTTTTGCTTGACTTGAGTAAGTATAAGGCGAATTCTGTGCCAACTTTTTTCAACGTGGTTAAATCGCCCTTGCGTGCACGCTTTTAACGCCTGCCGGCTGCATCAGTCTGGCGATAACGCACCAAACAGATGCTTTAGCACTCTTGTTAAGTATCATAATGGTGCATATTACTAACTCAGTGCATAAGCTGCACCGCGTCTCGCGCAAATTTCCGGCAGTGCAATAAATAAACTTGAGTGGAAAAGTGTGATCGTGTTCAGTATCCCGCTTAATCCGTGTACAATAGCGCGCTATTTTCTAATGCCTGAGGCAAAGTTGTGATCGAAAATTTGCGTAACATCGCCATCATCGCGCACGTTGACCATGGTAAGACCACCTTGGTTGATAAACTGCTGCAACAGTCCGGTACCTTTGACGCGCGTACCGAAGCGACTGAGCGTGTGATGGATTCCAATGATTTGGAGAAAGAGCGTGGAATTACCATCCTCGCGAAAAACACCGCCATCAAATGGAATGACTACCGTATCAACATCGTTGATACCCCGGGACACGCTGACTTCAGTGGTGAGGTAGAGCGCGTCATGTCCATGGTGGATTCGGTGCTGTTGGTTGTCGATGCGATGGATGGCCCTATGCCGCAAACCCGCTTCGTGACCAAGAAAGCCTTTGCCCACGGTTTGAAGCCGATCGTCGTCATCAATAAAATCGACCGTCCGGGCGCACGTCCTGACTGGGTGGTAGACCAGGTCTTCGACCTGTTCGTTAACCTGGACGCGACTGACGAGCAGCTCGACTTCCCGATCATTTACGCATCTGCGCTGCAGGGCATCGCCGGTCTTTATCACACCGACATGGCTGAAGATATGACCCCGCTGTACCAGGCGATCGTTGATCACGTCTCTCCGCCGCAGGTGGAAGTCGAGGCGCCGCTGCAGATGCAGATCTCGCAGCTGGACTACAACAACTACCTGGGCGTGATCGGCATCGGCCGCATCAAGCGCGGTAAAATCAAGCCGAACCAGCAGGTTACGGTTATCGACAGCGAAGGCAAAACCCGCAATGGTAAAGTCGGCAAAGTGCTGGGCCACCTGGGTCTGGAGCGTATCGATACCGATCTGGCGGAAGCGGGCGATATCGTCGCCATCATCGGTCTGGGCGAGCTGAACATCTCTGACACCATCTGCGATCCGCAAAATGTGCAGGCGCTGCCGGTGCTGAGCGTCGACGAGCCGACTGTTACCATGTTCTTCAACGTCAACACCTCGCCGTTCTGCGGTCAGGAAGGCAAGTATGTGACCTCGCGTCAGATCCTTGAGCGCCTGAACAAGGAGCTGGTGCACAACGTGGCGCTGCGCGTGGAAGAGACCGAAGACGCCGACGCGTTCCGCGTTTCAGGCCGTGGCGAACTGCACCTGTCGGTGCTGATCGAAAACATGCGGCGTGAAGGTTTCGAACTGGCGGTATCCCGTCCGAAAGTTATCTTCCGCGAAATCGACGGCCGCAAACAAGAGCCGTTCGAAAACGTGACGCTGGATATCGAAGAGAACAATCAGGGCGCGGTTATGCAAACCATGGCCGAGCGTAAGGGCGATCTGAAAAACATGGATCCGGATGGCAAAGGCCGCGTGCGTCTTGACTACGTTATCCCAAGCCGTGGTCTGATCGGCTTCCGTAACGAATTCATGACCATGACGTCTGGTACCGGTCTGCTTTACTCCACCTTCAGCCACTACGACGACATCCGTCCGGGCGAAGTGGGCCAGCGTCAGAACGGCGTGCTGATCTCTAACGGCCAGGGTAAAGTGGTAGCCTTCGCCCTGTTCGGTCTGCAGGATCGCGGCAAGCTGTTCCTGGGCCACGGTGCTGAAGTGTATGAAGGCCAGATCATCGGTATTCACAGCCGCTCTAACGACCTGACCGTGAACTGCCTGACCGGTAAGAAGCTGACCAACATGCGTGCGTCCGGTACTGATGAAGCGACCACCCTGGTGCCGCCGGTTAAGATGACTCTGGAACAGGCCATCGAATTCATCGATGACGACGAGCTGGTGGAAGTTACACCGCAGTCGGTGCGTATCCGTAAACGTCACCTGAATGAAAACGACCGTAAGCGCGCGTCGCGCGGTCCGAAAAAGTAAGACGTTTCCCCTCTGAAAAAGCCCCGCTGAGCGGGGCTTTTTTATTCCCGCCGCCGTTCTCTCTCTGACGCCTGCTATCGCGTCGTCCGACCCGCCGTCTGCCAGCTGTAGCCTCGCATGCGCCAGCTTCCATAACGCATTTTTCTCCGGCCTGTTATCTGTTCAGCCCCTATCTTTGCCGCTAGAGTGAATGATCCAAGGAACCAGAGGAGTAACGCCATGTTGTACATATTTGACTTAGGCAATGTGATCGTTGATATCGACTTTAACCGCGTGCTGGGCGTCTGGAGTGACCTTGGTCGCGTGCCGCTGGCGCTGCTGCAAAGCCGCTTTCAGATGGATGAGGCGTTTGAGCAGCACGAGCGTGGCGAAATCAGCGACGAGCACTTTGCGGCGATGCTGTGCGAGCAGCTGGATATCGCGCTGAGCTACGAACAGTTCGTGGCGGGCTGGCAGGCGGTCTTTATGGGCGCGCGCGCCGACACGCTGGCGCTGATGAACCAGCTGCGCGCCGACGGCCATCGTGTGGTGATCCTCTCCAATAGCAACAAGCTGCACACGGAGTTCTGGCCAACGCAGTACCCCGAAGTGCGGGCCGCGGCGGACACCGTCTACCTATCGCAGGAGCTGGGGATACGCAAGCCCGAGGCGCGTATCTTTGAGCATGTGCTACAGCAGGAGGGCTATCGCGCCGATCAGGCGATCTTATTTGACGACAACGCGGCTAACATCGCGGCGGCAAACGCGCTGGGCATTCAGAGCGTGCTGGTCACCGACAGCAAAACCGTGCCCGCTTGGCTGGCAAGCCACCGCTAGACCATGACGTTACGCCCTTTTGAATCGTCTTGCCACGCGCTCTGGATGTGGCTGAAGCTGCTGTGGCGCCGCATCGACGATGACAATATGACCACGCAGTCGGGCAACCTCGCCTATGTCTAGCTGCTGGTGCTGGTGCCGCTTATCGCCGTGGTCTTCGCGCTGTTTGCCGCCTTCCTGGTCTTTTTCGAAGTCAGCGTCCAGCTGAAAAACTTCATCTTCACCAACTTCGTTCCGGCGACAGGCAACGTGGTGCAGCGCTATCTAGATCAGTTCGTGGCGAACATGCACCGCATGACCGCGCTGGGCGCGGTGGGCCTGATCGTCACCGCGCTGCTGTTGATGCACTCGGTCGACACAGCGCTCAATACCATCTGGCGCAGCCATAAAAAGCGGCCGCTGGTATATTCGTTCGCCGTCTACTGGATGATCCTGACGCTGAGGCCGCTGCTGGCAGGCGCCAGCCTGGCGATCAGCTCCTACGCGTCTTTCCGCTGCTGCTCTCTTGGTTCGCCTTCTGGCTACTTTACAGCATTGTGCCGCCGCGCAGCGTGGCTCCGCGCGATGCGCTGGTTGGCGCGCTGTTTGAGCTGGGTAAAAAAGCTTCGCCCTCTATGTTACGATGTTTCCCTCGTACCAGCTGATTTATGGCGTACTGGCGGTGATCCCGATACTGTTTCTCTGGGTCTACTGGACTTGTTGTATTGTGCTGCTGGGCGCGGAAATCACCGTCACGCTGGACGATTATCGCCAGCTCAGGCGGCATGAAGATGAAAAAACGAGAGGTGGCATGATTGCGTTGATTCAACGAGTGCTCAACGCCAGCGTCAGCGTAGAAAACAGCGTTGTGGGCGAGATTGGCCTGGGGCTGCTGGTGCTGTTGGGCGTAGAGAAAGGGGACAATCAAAAGCGCGCCGAGCGCCTGGTGGAAAAGGTGCTGGGCTACCGTATTTTCAGCGATGAGCAGGGCAAAATGAATCTCAACGTCCGCCAGGCGGGCGGCAGCGTGCTGGTGGTGTCGCAGTTTACGCTGGCGGCGGATACGCAAAAGGGGATGCTCCCGTCGTTTTCCGGCGGCGCCGCGCCCGATAAGGCGAACCGGCTGTATACCTGGTTCAGCGACTACTGCCGACGCCAGGGTGTGACGACGGCTAACGGACGCTTCGCCGCCAACATGCAGGTTGCGCTGGTCAATGATGGGCCTGTCACCTTCTGGTTGCAGGTTTGAGGCTGACAGCCGAGCGACACGGGATCGGCCACGCAAGCTCAGAACGAGAGAACCACTTTATGTATCATCTTCGGGTACCGCAAACCGCGGAAGAGCTGGATATGTACTACCAGTTCCGCTGGGAAATGTTACGCAAGCCGCTGCGCCAACCGCAGGGTTCAGAACGCGACGGCTGGGACGCGCTGGCGCACCATCAGATGGTGGTGGACGAGCATGACCAGCCGGTGGCGGCGGGGCGACTCTACATCAATGCCGACAACGAAGCGTCGATTCGCTTTCTCGCCGTGCATCCTTCGGTGCAGGGCAAAGGGCTGGGCACGCTGGTGGCGATGACGCTGGAGTCGGTGGCGCGTCAGGAAGGGGTCAAGCGCGTCACCTGCGCCGCACGCGAAGATGCGGTCGAGTTCTTCGCCAAGCTGGGCTACGTCAATCAAGGCGAAATCACCGCGCCGCAGACCACGCCGGTGCGCCATTTCCTGATGATCAAGCCTGTGGTGACGCTGGACGATATTCTGCATCGCGCCGACTGGTGCGGCCAGATTCAGCAGGCCTGGTACGACAATATTCCGCTCAGCGAAAAGATGGGCGTGCGCATTCTGCAGTTTACCGGCCAGAAATTCGTCACCACTATGCCGGAAACCGGCAACCAGAACCCACACCATACGCTGTTCGCCGGCAGCCTCTTTTCGCTGGCGACCCTGACCGGCTGGGGGTTGATCTGGTTGCTGCTGCGCGAACGCCACCTTGGCGGTACCATTATTCTGGCGGATGCGCATATTCGCTACAGCAAACCCATTACCGGACGTCCGGGCGCGATTGCCGATATTGGCTCTATAAGCGGCGATCTAGATCGCTTGGCGCGCGGCCGCAAGGCGCGCGTGCACCTTGAGGTAGAGCTGTACGGCAACGAAGAGCTGGGCGCGGTGTTTGAGGGTGTTTATATCGTGCTGCCCGCCGATCCCGACGAGCCGCTGGAAGAGGGTGGTTCCGGCGCGCGCATCAACTGAACGTCAGGGCCGATAATCCGGCCCTGAATGTTACTGTCTGACGTGCTGTTCGCTGGGCCTCGCCAGCCAGAGCACGTATCAACTCCGCCTCTCGCCGTTGCCAGTCGCGCATAGCGCGCCGTCAGAGGTCACTTTACCTCGCCCGCCTGCATCCGCTGCTCGATCTGCTGCATATCGGTACGCAGCGACAGCGTGCCGTTTGCGGAGGGTTTCAGCGGCGCATTCGCCTTGAGCGACGCCTCCAGTCGCAGCTGGAAATTACTTGCGCCGCTGGCCGAGAGCGGCGGCCAGCCCCAGTTTTGCAGCACGCTGGCCGGCACGGCCTGGCCTTTCAGCGTCAGCGCCACCGGGCGATCCGGCTGCTGGCCGATGCTGGCGCTGCCTTCCAGCAGGCCGTCGCCGCTAAAGGCGCTGAGCTCCGTGATTTGAATCTGCTGTTCGTCGGCGCTCAGCGCCAGCGACGGATGACGCAAGTCGGTGCGGTTGAAGGTCGCTTCCGCCGCGTTCAGGTTCAGCTTGCCCGCCCAAATCCCCCACTGATGCTGACGCGCCAGCAGCAGGTTTTCGCCGCTGCCGTCCAGCGACGTCATCTGGAACGGAAATGCCGGGTTGATATCGATAATCAGGTTGCGATTGGAGGTGAAGTGCGTCACCGCCAGGCTATCGAGCCACGCCGGCAGCGCATCCTGCCAGCGATCGCGCCACGTCTGCGGCAGGGCATACTCCAGCCCGGCGACCGCCAGATTGTTCAGGATCAGGCGCTTGTCGCTACGGCTCCAGCGGCCGTCGGCGCGGATGACGCCGTTGGCCCAGCGCGAGCTGAACTGCTTCAGGTCGATGCCCTGTGGCGAAAAGTCGAGATTGACGATGGGATCGTTCAACTCGAAGCGGCCATTGATGAAATTGCTGGCGTTCATTGAAAGCGAACCGTCGCTGCTGCGCCAGTCATCGCCCTTCCAGCTGAGGTTCTTCAGCGTTAAATCGAGATCGGTCACTGCCCAGTCAGGGCCCTGCAGGCGCGCATCGGTCATATCTAGGCGATTAACGGTAACGGACGGCAACGCCTGAATCGGCTGCAGAAAATCCTCCAGCGTCTGGCTGGTTTGCAGGCGAATATCGTTAAGGAGCAACTGGCGAATCAGCCAGTTGCCCTGTGCGTCGCGCTCGGCGCTGCCGGTTATGGAGCCGCGTGCCAGATCGGCGCCGACGTTGCTGAACAGCATGCGGCCCTGCGCTACGCTGCCCTGAATCAACACGTTAGCGCCCGCTACGTTGTTCAGCGTCATTGCGCTGGCGCTCATCTGAAACTGCGCATCGCTACCCAGCACATTTTCCGGCACCGGTTTCCACGGCACGATGCCGCCGTTGACCTGTTGCGCCGCAATCGGCAGCGGCGTCGCCGGGCTGTCGACGCGCATATTATTCAGCTGCAGGCGGCCCGCCTGGAAGGGTAGCTCATCCGCCGGCGTCAGGTTCGCCAGGTTGATTTCGCCGTCGCGCAGCTCAATGCTGGCGAAATGCAGCGGATCGCTGAACTGCAGCAGCGCGAGGCCCAGATCGACGTGTTTCGCCACCACCATGGCGGGCTGGCCGTCATGACCGAAGCTGAAGTCGTCGAGAATCAGGTGCGAAGGCGAAGAGAAGTTATGCTCTATTTTGCTGAGCGAGAGATGCCAGGCGGTCTTGTCGCTGAAGTTGCGGCTGAACCAGCCCGCGCCCCACTGCGTCTGCAGCAGGACGTACACAAACACCAGGCTCAGCGCCAGCAGCAGTACCGTAAGAAAAATTTTTCCAAGAAATTTCATTGCATCCATCCCGCCAACTTTCCGATCAGTGCTTGTTATGCCTGAATTACCGTTGTAGCTCAACAGCCTGGATGTAAATGCGAATAAATAGCAGAGGCGGGTATAGCGTATCAAATATTTTGCCTTTCGGTATCAAATGATTTGCCGCGCTATACGATCGTCACTTTCCGATACAGAAGCTGGAAAATATCTGTCCCAGCAGATCGTCAGAGGTAAACTCGCCGGTGATTTCGCTCAGCGCCTGCTGCGCCAGCCGCAGCTCTTCCGCCAGCAGCTCGCCCGCCCAGGCACCCAGCAGCTGCACCTTGCCCTGCTGTAAGTGCGTCGCCGCCAGCTCCAGCGCCTGCAGATGACGACGGCGCGCCAGGAAGCCGCTTTCCATATTGCCGGCAAAGCCCATCGACTGTTTCAGGTGATCGCGCAGCGCCTCGACGCCCGCGCCGGTGCTTGCCGAGAGGCTAATCAGCGAGTGACCGTTCACTCCCGTCAGTCCCAGGGTTTCGCCGGTGACGTCCGCCTTATTGCGCACCACGGTAATTGGCAGCGCCGCCGGCAGGCGCGAGACGAAATCGGGCCAGATCTGCGCCGCTTCCGTGGCGTCGGTGGTGGTACCATCCACCATAAACAGCACGCGGTCCGCCTGTTCGATCTCCTGCCAGGCGCGCTCGATGCCGATGCGCTCCACCTCGTCGCTCGTCTCGCGCAGCCCGGCGGTATCGATAATGTACAGCGGCATGCCGTCGATATGGATATGCTCGCGCAGCACGTCGCGCGTGGTGCCGGCGATATCGGTAACGATCGCCGCCTCGCGTCCGGCCAGTGCGTTGAGTAGGCTCGATTTACCCGCGTTCGGACGACCCGCAATCACCACCTTCATCCCTTCGCGCAGCAGACTGCCCTGACGCGTCTCGGCGCGCACGCCGTCGAGATCGGCGATCACCTCGTCAAGCTGCGCTTCGATTTTGCCGTCGGAGAGAAAATCGATCTCTTCGTCCGGAAAGTCGATCGCCGCTTCCACATAGATGCGCAGGTGAGTCAGCGTTTCTACCAGCTGGTTGATGCGTGTCGAGAAGGCGCCCTGCAGTGAATTAACCGCCGAACGCGCCGCCTGCTCGGAGCTGGCGTCAATCAGATCGGCAATCGCCTCGGCCTGCGCTAGATCGAGCTTGTCGTTGAGAAAGGCGCGTTCGGAGAACTCGCCCGGCTGGGCGATGCGTAAGCCCGGTAGCGCCACGATGCGCTTCAGCAGCAGATCCAGAATCACCGGGCCGCCGTGACCCTGCAGCTCCAGCACATCTTCCCCGGTAAAGGAGTTGGGGCCGGGAAACCACAGCGCGATGCCCTGATCCAGCACGCTGCCGTCAACGTCTTTGAACGGCAGATAGTCGGCGTAGCGCGCCTTCGGCAGTTTGCCGAGCACCTGCTGCGCCACCTCGGCGGCGCGCGCGCCGGAAATACGCAAAATACCGACGCCGCCGCGTCCGGGAGGCGTCGCCTGGGCGACGATAGTATCGCTGTGGCTCATGGGTTTCTCTCTCTCTCTCTCTCTCTCTCTCTCTAAAAAATAAGGCGGTCTAATGACCGCCTCAGGGTAAACCAGATTGTCAGACGGGCGTAAGCGCGTTACACCTTTTTCTTGTCGCGGCTGTGCAGACCGAGTTTTTCCAGCCCGCGATAGATCAGCTGCTGCTGCTGGATGGTTACCAAGTTGCTGACAATGTAGTACAGCACCAGACCTGATGGGAACCACAGGAAGAAGACGGTAAAGATAACCGGCATAAAGGTCATGATCTTCTGTTGCATCGGATCGGTCACGGTGGTCGGTGACATCTTCTGAATGAAGAACATGGTGATGCCCATCAGAATCGGCAGGATGTAGTAGGGGTCCTGCGCCGACAGGTCATGGATCCAGAGGATAAATGGCGCATGGCGCAGCTCCACCGAACCAGACAGCATGTAGTAAAGCGCAAGGAAGATCGGCATCTGAATAATCAGCGGCAGACAGCCGCCCAGCGGGGCGACCTTCTCCGCCTTATAGAGCGCCATCATCTCTTGGCTCATCTTCTGCTTGTCGTCACCCATGCGCTCACGCATCGCTTGGATTTTCGGCTGCAGCATGCGCATTTTCGCCATCGAGGTGTACTGCGCTTTGGTCAGCGGGTACATGATGCCGCGCACGATGAAGGTGATCACGATAATGGAGAATCCCCAGTTACCGATAAAGCTGTGCAGGAACTTCAGCAGCTTAAACAGCGGCTGAGAGATAAACCACAGCCAGCCGTAGTCTACGGTCAGGTCGAGATGCGGCGCGACGGCGGCCATCTTGTCCTGAATTTCCGGGCCGACCCACAGCGTGGCGCTCAGGTTCTGCTGCTGGCCTGCGCCGATGGTCACCGGCGCGGACTTGTAGCCGATCGCCGCTACGCCGTTGCCCAGGTTGCTGGTATAGAGCGTATTGGTGCCGGCGGTGGTGCGCGGTACCCAAGCGGTCGCGAAGTATTGCTGCAGCATAGCCACCCAGCCGTTGCTGGTGGTCGCGCTCAGGTTTTCGTTATCCGCGATGGTGTCGAATTTGTACCTTTCGTACTTCTCTTCGCTGGTGGAGTAGGCCGCGCCGCGGAAGGTATGCAACGCAAAGTTGTTGCTGCCGGTGTCGCGATGCTTCGGCAGATCGATGGTCTGCTTCAGTTGGCCGAACAGCGCCACTTCCAGCGGCTGCTGGGTGGTGTTGTTGACGCTGTACTCTACGTCAACCGCGAACTCGCCGCGCTTGAAGATAAAGGTTTTGGTGTAGACCACGCCGTTTTCAGAGGTATAGGTCATCGGCACGCGCAGTTCAGTCTGGCCGTCGGCCATTTCAAAGCGATCCTGTGTGGTGGTGAACAGCGGACGCGCGCCATTGTTCGGGTTATCCGGACCATTGCGGCCGGTCAGCCCGCTCTGTGCTTGGTAAACGAAGGACGGCGTGGTTTCCAACAGCTGGAACGGCTGGTCGGAACCCAGCTTGTCTGGGTAGGTCAGCAGCTGCGCTTGCTCGACATCGCCACCGCGGGTGTTGATATTCAATGACAGGACATCAGTCTTAACGGTGATCGTTTTGCCCTGGCTGCTGGCCGGTACGCCCTGGCTGGCGGCATCACCTACTGCGCTGTTGGTGTTCTGCGTGGTCTGGGTCTGCTGCGGCTGCGGAGCGTGGTCCGTCTGCCAAGTTTGCCAGATCATGAAAGACACGAACAGAAAAGCGATGAGAAAAAGATTGCGTTGCGAATCCATCGTTTATGTTCTCTGGTATCAATGGTTTTTTGGCGGCACAGGATCGTCACCACCCAGGTTCAAAGGGTGGCATTTTAATACGCGTTTGAATGTCAACCAACTGCCTTTTATCAGGCCAAACCTGCGTAACGCCTCAATTCCATAATGAGAACAGGTTGGCTGAAACCGACAGTGTGGTCCCAGCAATGGGCTGATGCCGCGTTGATAAACGCAGATCAGGACGATCAGGAGCCGCGTGCCAGGCGACAGTGACGACGCCATAATTTCTCCAACGCTTCCGTCAACGTACGGTTGTCGAGATCGGCAATCCCCTTTTTCGCCACAACGACAAAATCCATCGCCGGCAGTTCATGCTGGCACAGACGAAAGCTTTCCCGGGTCAGACGTTTGATCCGGTTGCGTTCGCGCGCGCGCTTGACGTGCTTTTTGGCGACGGTAAGACCGATGCGGGGATGCCCCTGCGAATTAAGGCGGCCGAGAATGGTGATTTGCGGCGTGCCAGCCCGTTGTGGCTGCTGGAAGACGAAGGTGAAGTTAGTGGGAGTTAACAAACGTAACTCCCTAGGAAATGCGAGCTTAACCACGAGGGGTAGCTTTTATTACTTAGAAACGGCCAAACGAGCACGGCCTTTAGCACGACGACGTGCCAGAACCTGACGACCATTTTTAGTAGCCATACGAGCACGGAAGCCGTGAGAACGGTTGCGCTTCAGTACGGACGGTTGAAAAGTGCGTTTCATGGCGATTTCTACCTAAACTTGAAAAACTTCACTGGGTGTGACGCGTTTTTGGGCCAGTAAAACGACCGACGCCTCAATGTGTCTTTAATAAAGAGGCGGGATTGTAATAATTGTACAGTCCGGAGTCAATTTACTTCGCTGGTCGCGGTACCTGGAAACCCGGATACAGCCCGCTGAGTCCGGGCATTGGGCATAGCGCGGCAACGCTGGGGGAGAATTATACGGTCTCCGCTTTAAAGCGCAAGGATCTGGCGGGATCTTCTTGCAATCGCCCTGCGGCGGGCGGCCTGAAAAAGCGCGCTTTTTCCTGACGATCCCGGCAGCTTTTTTCGCCAGCGAGCGTAAACCGATTTACCTGTCCACGGCCTGTGGATAAAAGGGATCAAAACTGTGTAGAAAGTGAAGATCTCTGCCTCGCTTTGCGCTATGATCCGCCTTTCCGCTGGCGATTCGGTTGCGATCGCAGGGACGGAAACCGTTGATAGCGGTCGCAGGCGCTTTCTACCGTCTGTGTCAAAAATGAACGTTTCTTTATTAGCGCCTACTATTTCTTATCGATTATGTACAAGTGGAGTCCGCCGTGTCACTTACGCTCTGGCAACAGTGTCTTGCCCGTTTGCAGGATGAGCTTCCTGCCACCGAATTCAGCATGTGGATTCGACCGCTGCAGGCAGAGTTAAACGACAATACGCTGGCCTTGTATGCACCAAATCGGTTTGTGCTCGACTGGGTACGGGATAAGTACATCAACAACATTAACGGTCTACTGAACGAATTTTGCGGCGTGGATGTGCCGTTGCTGCGTTTTGAAGTCGGCACGCGTCCGGTGCAGCAGCCGGCGGCGATGAGCCAGCCGGTGATGGCGAGCGTCAGCGCGCCCGCGCCGATCGAAAGCCGTCCCGCGCCCGCGCAGCCGATGCGACCCAGCTGGGACAACGTCCCGGCGCCGGCCGACGTGACCTATTGCTCCAACGTCAATAATCGCCACAACTTTGATAACTTCGTCGAAGGTAAATCCAACCAGCTGGCGCGCGCGGCGGCGCGTCAGGTGGCTGATAATCCGGGCGGCGCCTACAACCCGCTTTTCCTTTATGGCGGCACCGGCCTCGGCAAAACGCACCTGCTGCACGCAGTGGGCAACGGCATTATCGCGCGCAAGCCGAATGCCAAAGTGGTTTACATGCACTCCGAGCGTTTTGTGCAGGACATGGTGAAGGCGCTGCAGAACAACGCCATCGAAGAGTTCAAGCGCTACTACCGTTCGGTTGACGCGCTGCTGATCGATGACATCCAGTTCTTCGCCAACAAAGAACGCTCGCAGGAGGAGTTTTTCCATACCTTCAACGCTCTGCTGGAAGGCAATCAGCAAATCATTCTGACTTCCGACCGTTACCCGAAAGAGATCAACGGCGTGGAAGATCGTTTGAAGTCTCGCTTCGGCTGGGGGCTGACGGTGGCCATTGAGCCGCCAGAGCTGGAGACGCGCGTGGCGATCCTGATGAAAAAGGCGGATGAGAAAGATATCCGTCTGCCGGGCGAAGTCGCCTTCTTTATCGCCAAGCGGCTGCGCTCTAACGTGCGCGAGCTGGAAGGGGCGCTGAACCGCGTCATCGCCAATGCCAACTTTACCGGCCGCGCCATTACCATCGACTTTGTGCGCGAGGCGCTGCGCGATCTGCTGGCGCTGCAGGAAAAGCTGGTCACCATCGATAACATCCAGAAGACGGTGGCCGAATATTACAAAATCAAGGTCGCGGATCTGCTCTCCAAACGCCGTTCGCGTTCGGTGGCGCGTCCGCGCCAGATGGCGATGGCGATGGCGAAAGAGCTGACTAACCATAGCCTGCCGGAGATCGGCGACGCTTTCGGCGGCCGCGACCACACCACTGTGCTTCACGCCTGCCGCAAAATCGAGCAGCTGCGTGAAGAGAGCCACGACATAAAAGAAGATTTCTCTAATCTCATCCGAACTTTATCTTCCTGACACTATGAAATTTATTGTTGAACGTGAGCAGTTGCTAAAGCCGCTGCAGCAAGTCAGCGGCCCGTTAGGCGGGCGTCCGACGCTGCCGATCCTGGGAAATCTGCTGATGCAGGTCAACGACGGCACGCTGTTGCTGACCGGCACCGATCTGGAAATGGAGATGGTGGCGCGCGTGGCGCTGAGCCAGCCGTACGAGCCGGGCGCCACTACCGTGCCGGCGCGCAAGTTCCTCGACATCTGTCGCGGGCTGCCGGAAGGGGCGGAGATCAACGTAACGCTAGAAGGCGAACGTATGCTGGTGCGCTCCGGGCGCAGCCGCTTCTCGCTCTCCACTCTGCCGGCAAGCGACTTCCCGAATCTCGATGACTGGCAGAGCGAAGTGGAATTCAAGCTGCCGCAGGCGACGCTAAAGCGTCTAATCGAGGCGACGCAGTTCTCTATGGCGCATCAGGATGTGCGTTACTACCTGAACGGCATGCTGTTTGAAACCGAAGGTGAAGAGCTGCGCACCGTGGCTACCGATGGCCACCGCCTGGCGGTCTGCTCGATGCCGATTGGTCAGGCGCTGCCGAACCATTCGGTGATCGTGCCGCGTAAAGGGGTTATTGAGCTGGTGCGCCTGCTGGACGGCGGCGAAACGCCGCTGCAGGTGCAAATCGGCAGCAGCAATATCCGCGCGCACGTCGGCGACTTTATCTTTACCTCGAAGCTGGTAGATGGCCGCTTCCCGGATTACCGTCGCGTGCTGCCGAAAAACCCGGATAAGGTGCTGGAAGCGAGCTGCGATATTCTCAAACAGGCCTTTGCTCGCGCCGCCATTCTGTCGAATGAGAAGTTCCGCGGCGTTCGCCTTTATATCACTGAAAATCAGCTGAAGATCATCGCCAATAACCCCGAGCAGGAGGAGGCGGAAGAAATGCTGGACGTGACCTACGGCGGCAGCGAGCTGGAGATCGGTTTTAACGTCAGCTACGTGCTGGACGTGCTGAACGCGCTGAAGTGCGAGAACGTGCGGCTGCTGCTGACCGACTCGGTGTCGAGCGTGCGGATCGAAGATCTTGCCAGCCCGGCGGCTGCCTATGTTGTGATGCCCATGCGCTTATAGTTGTAGAAAATATCGGCTTGGCTTACTTGCTACTTTGCGTCTCGCCATCGCACAGCCACCGGAGCATACTGAAGTACGTGAGGATGGCGAGCACTGCCGGGACGCAAAGTAGCGGCGACGCCGATGGCCTGGTTATGGTTATATTGGGCTAGCTCGCTTCGCCGTTGATGCCTGGGATCGCTAAAAGGCGATGCCTCTTTTGGCCCTTCACGCTGGACTGATTCATGGCTTTAACCCGCCTCCTTATCAAAGACTTTCGTAATATCAAACAGGCCGATCTGGCGCTGGCGCCGGGATTCGATTTCCAGGTCGGGGCGAACGGCAGCGGCAAAACCAGCCTGCTGGAGGCGATCTATATGCTGAGCCACGGTCGCGCGTTTCGCAGTTTGCAGGCCGGGCGCGTTATCCGTCACGATGAGGCCGCCTTTGTGCTGCATGGGCGTATCGAGAGCGGCGAGCGCGAAATCTCGGTCGGCCTGACCAAAAACCGCGCCGGCGACAGCAAGGTGCGCATCGACGGCAGCGACGGCCATAAGGTCGCCGAGCTGGCGCGGCTGCTGCCGATGCAATTAATTACGCCTGAAGGGTTTACTTTGCTCAACGGCGGCCCCAAATACCGTAGAGCCTATGTCGACTGGGGCTGCTTCCATAACACGCCCGGCTTCTTTAACGCCTGGAGCAATTTGCGGCGGCTGCTGAAGCAGCGCAACGCCGCGCTGCGCCAGGTCACGCGCTACAGCCAGATCCGCGCCTGGGATCAGGAGCTGGTGCCGCTGGCCGGGCAGATCAGCCAGTGGCGCGCCGAATACAGTGAGCCCACCGCGGCTGAGATCGTCGCCACCTGCGGCCAGTTTCTGCCGGAGTTTGCGCTTACCTTCTCTTTCCAGCGCGGCTGGGACAAAGAGAGCGCCTACGCCGAGCTGCTGGAGCGCAATTTCGAGCGCGATCGCGCCTTAACCTACACCGCCAGCGGCCTGCATAAAGCGGATTTCCGCATACGCGCCGACGGCACGCCGGTGGAAGATCTACTGTCGCGCGGCCAGTTAAAACTATTGATGTGTGCATTGCGTCTGGCGCAGGGGGAATACCTGACGCGCCAGAGCGGACGCCGCTGTCTTTACCTGATTGACGACTTCGCCTCCGAGCTGGACGACAGCCGTCGACGCCTGCTGGCGGAGCGGCTGAAAGCCACGCAGGCTCAGGTGTTTGTCAGCGCTATTACCGCCGATCACGTCGTCGATATGAGTGACGAAAAGGGCAAGATGTTCCGCGTGGAACAGGGTAAAATAGCGATTCAACCTGAAGATTAAATGAGCGAGAAACGTTGATGTCGAATTCTTATGACTCCTCAAGTATCAAAGTTCTGAAAGGACTGGATGCGGTACGCAAACGTCCGGGTATGTATATCGGCGATACGGATGACGGCACCGGTCTGCACCACATGGTATTCGAGGTCGTGGATAACGCAATCGACGAAGCGCTCGCCGGTCACTGTCGTGATATCGTCGTGACCATTCATGCCGACAATTCCGTTTCCGTACAGGACGATGGCCGAGGCATTCCTACCGGTATTCATGAAGAAGAGGGCGTTTCCGCTGCGGAAGTGATCATGACCGTGCTGCACGCCGGCGGTAAGTTCGACGACAACTCCTATAAAGTGTCGGGCGGCCTGCACGGCGTCGGCGTCTCGGTGGTGAACGCCCTGTCGCAGAAGCTGGAGCTGACCATTCGCCGCGAAGGCAAAGTGCATCAGCAGACCTACGTGCACGGCGTGCCTGAGGCGCCGCTCCACATTACCGGCGAAACCGAGCTGACCGGCACCCGCGTGCGCTTCTGGCCGAGCCATGAGACCTTTACCAAAGTTACCGAGTTCGAATACGACATCTTGGCGAAGCGCCTGCGTGAACTGTCGTTCCTGAACTCCGGCGTCTCTATTCGTCTGGAAGACAAGCGCGATGATAAAGCGGACCATTTCCATTACGAAGGAGGGATCAAGGCGTTCGTCGAGTACCTGAACAAGAACAAAACCCCAATCCACCCGAACGTGTTCTATTTCTCTACCGAGAAAGACGGTATCGGCGTGGAAGTGGCGCTGCAGTGGAATGACGGCTTTCAGGAGAACATCTACTGCTTCACTAACAACATTCCGCAGCGCGACGGCGGCACGCACCTGGCGGGCTTCCGTGCAGCGATGACGCGCACGCTGAATGCCTATATGGATAAAGAGGGCTACAGCAAAAAGGCGAAAGTCAGCGCCACCGGCGACGACGCCCGCGAAGGCCTGGTGGCCGTGGTCTCGGTCAAGGTGCCGGATCCGAAATTCTCCTCGCAGACCAAAGACAAGCTGGTCTCCTCTGAGGTGAAATCGGCGGTGGAACAGCAGATGAACGAGCTGCTGAGCGAGTACCTGCTGGAAAACCCGAGCGACGCTAAAATCGTGGTCGGCAATATCATCGACGCGGCACGCGCCCGTGAAGCAGCCCGTCGCGCGCGTGAAATGACGCGTCGTAAAGGCGCGCTCGATCTGGCGGGCCTGCCGGGCAAGCTGGCGGACTGTCAGGAGCGCGATCCGGCGCTCTCTGAAATCTACCTGGTGGAGGGTGACTCCGCAGGCGGCTCGGCGAAGCAGGGCCGCAATCGTAAGAACCAGGCGATTCTGCCGCTGAAGGGCAAAATCCTGAACGTGGAAAAAGCGCGCTTCGACAAGATGCTCTCTTCGCAGGAAGTGGCGACGCTGATCACCGCGCTGGGCTGCGGCATCGGCCGCGACGAGTACAATCCGGACAAGCTGCGCTACCACAGCATCATCATCATGACCGATGCGGATGTCGACGGCTCGCACATCCGTACGCTGCTGTTGACCTTCTTCTATCGTCAGATGCCGGAAATCATTGAGCGTGGCCACGTTTATATCGCGCAGCCGCCGCTCTACAAGGTGAAGAAAGGCAGGCAGGAGCAGTACATCAAAGATGATGAGGCGATGGATCAGTATCAGATCGCCATCGCGCTGGATGGCGCGACGCTGCATACCAACGCCAGCGCGCCGGCGCTGGGCGGCGAGCCGCTGGAAAGCTTGGTCGCGGAGTTCAACAGCACGCAGAAGATGATCAAGCGCATGGAGCGCCGCTATCCGGTCGCGCTGCTGCGCGGGCTGGTTTACCATCTGACGCTGAGCAGCCTGAGCGATGAGGCAGAAGTCAAAGGCTGGCTCGACGGGCTGGTGGCTTTCCTGACCGAGCGAGAAACGCATGGCAGCGCCTACGTGGCGCAGGTGCGCGCCAACCGCGAGCAGAACATTTTCGAACCGGTGCTGCGCGTGCGCACTCACGGCGTCGATACCGATTATGTGCTGGACGCGGAGTTTATTCAGGGGCCGGAATACCGCAAAATCAACGCGCTGGGCGAGAAGCTGCGCGGCCTGATTGAAGAGGACGCCTATATCGAGCGCGGCGAACACCGTCAGCCGGTCGCCAGCTTCGAGCAGGCGATTGAGTGGCTGGTGAAAGAGTCGCGCCGCGGTCTGTCGGTACAGCGCTATAAAGGGCTGGGCGAGATGAACGCCGAGCAGCTGTGGGAAACCACCATGGATCCAGACAGCCGCCGCATGCTGCGCGTCACCATCAAGGATGCCATCGCCGCCGACCAGCTGTTTACCACGCTGATGGGCGATGCGGTAGAGCCGCGCCGCGCCTTTATCGAAGAAAACGCGCTGAAAGCGGCGAACATCGATATCTAAGCTGCCAGAAAACAAGACGCGGGCGGCATGGCGCGCAACGCCGCCATGCTCGCCCGGGCCGCGCTATCTGGCAGCGCCCCGGTGTTTTGTCTCTTTCCGCGTTGCGTGCTGTCAGCGTGATGGCTTCAGCCCCTTCCCTTCGGGAAGTTTTTTTATGCCCGCCGCCGCCGGTGGGTAAAAAGCCGCCATTAAACTGGTCAATGTGAGCTGAATCGCACTAGCATTTAAGCCAAACCCTGAATCAACGAGGAAGCTATGGCGATTAAACTGGTTGCAATTGATATGGGCGGCACGCTGCTTAACCCACAGCACGAGATTACCGCTGGCGTAAAGTCAGTCATCGATCGCGCGCATAAAAAAGGCGTTGCCGTGGTGCTGGCGGCCGGTCGTCCCTACGTCGGGATCCAGCGCTACCTGATGGAACTTGACTTGGTCAATGAGGGCCAATATCTGCATCAGCTACAACGGCGCGCTGGTGCAGGGCGAAAGATGGTGAATGTGTGGCGGAGATCACCCTTGGCTTCGACGACTATCTCTACGTTGAGCAGATGGCGCGCGAGCTAGGCGTCCATTTCCAGGCGTTAGACAAATCGTCGCTCTATACGCCGAACAAAGACCTGAGCAAATACACTATCCATGATGACCAGCATTCCGGTGTGCTATCGCGCCGTGGTGGAGATGGATCGCGCCACCCGTTTTCCCAAGCTGATAATGATCGACAAGCCCGCGCTGCTGGACAGCGCTATCCAGCGCCTGCCAGCTAAAGCCCAGCAAAACTACACCATTCTCAAAAGCGCGCCCTACTATCTCGAGATTCTCGATAAGCGCGTCAACAAAGGCCGGGGCGTGAAAATGCTGGCGGAGAAACTTGGCCTGGCGCGCGACGAGGTGATGGCGATCAGCGATCAGGAAAACGACCTGGCGATGATTGAATACGCGGGCACAGGCGTGGCGATGGGCAACGCCATCGACGCCGTGAAGCAGATCGCGTAGTTCGTCACCAAAACCAATATGGAAGATAGCGTCGCGCACGCGATCGAAAAGCTGGTGCTGTAACCGGCGCTGCGCAGGCGGCCAGCAAAAAAAAGTCGGCTGCATCTTTAGCGCTTTTGGCGTAGCGTGTGGGGCAACATTGTTAGCCAGGTTGCCCTGTGCGCGAAAAACAACTCACTTCAGCCCATGCCATCATCAACTGACCAACAGCAACGTCTGGGCCGCCGACAGCCAGTGGCTGGTGTTTGACGTTCGCCCCTCTGGCGCCTCGTTCACCAGCGAAACCATCGAGCGCGTCAACGTGTCGACTGGCGCGATCGAGGTGCTCTATCGGGCGACCGAAGGCGCGCACGTTGGCGTCGTCACCGTCAGCCCCGATCTGCCGCCGCGCTACCTCTGCATCCACGCACCGGAACATCCGGACGACACGTGGCGCTACGACTTTCACCATCGCCGCGGCGTTATCGTGCAAAACGGTCGCGCGCAAAACCTCGACGCCTGCGACATCACGCTGCCCTTTACGCCCGGCGCGCTGCGCGGCGGCTCCCATATGTATATGTTCAGCCCTGACGGCTCGCGCATTAGCTTTACTTATAACGATCATGTGATGCACGAGAGTGAGGTGAAAGCGGATCTGCGCAACGTTGGCGTAGCGGTGCCGCTGCGCGCGGTTATCCCGGAAAAGCAGCATCCGTGCGAATATGACGGCAGCTATTTTTGCGTGCTGGTGAGCCAGACCAACGTCGCGCCGCGGCCGAGCAGTGATGAGATCAACCGCGCCTATTGAAGAGGGATGGACAGGCACGCGCGGCTATCAACGGCCCGACGTAGGCTGGCAGCGCTGGGCCATCGCCTTTATCGGCGATACGCTCTCCGCCAGCGGCGAAAAGCGGCCGGAGGTCTTTATCGTCGATCTGCCGGAGGCGCTGGAGGCGTACGCCCGGCCGGGCGAGGCGCCTCTGGTGGGCACGGAAACGCAGCTGCCCGCCCCGCCGGCGGGCGTGCGGCAGCGTCGCCTCACCTTTACGTGCGGGCTGGCGCAGTTGGTACAGTCGGCATTCAGTTGGCATCCACAGGGTGACGCCATCGCCTTTATCAGCGACGATCGGATCATGCGTTGCGATATGTGCAGCGGCGGCTGCCAGCCGCTGACCGATCTCGTTGCCGACGAGCGGCGACGTGGTGGTCTGGTCGTCGGACGGAGAGCCGATTGCGTTTATACGCGACGTCGACGGCTGGTGGCAGCTGTTTACGGTGTCGGCTTAGCGGGCCAAGGCGCGGCCTGTGCCAGGTTTTCCTGCGTGTGGTTCAGCTTTTCGCTTTGCAGAATGCGTTCGCGCGGGGAGTAGAGAGATTTATCGTCGTCGTTGTGCGCATAATCCCACGGGACCAGCAGTGTATCCAGCACGGCGGAGAAGGGCAGATCGATCAGCACCAGCGGCTTGAGCGCCCAGTTGCTGTTGTCGTCGGTCAGAAGCGCGGCGCTGGTGACGATTCGGCCCGGTATGCGCCATCATGCTGGAGCAGCCGGAGGTCGCCACAGTGCAGCAGGCTAGTGCGTCAGCCAGAGGAATTGCCTGTAATAATTTCATTTTCATCATCCCTTCAGCCGCGGCGTCCGCCCCGGCTGAGTTGGCTTGTCTGATAACATTCCGGCTCTGCGGCAGGGTGCGTCATGTCAGAAGAAAGTCCCCTGAGTGTATGCCATATCAGTAGATTGGCGAAAAAAATTACGTTTTCGCCTCTTGAAAGCGTTGCTGGCATACCCATTTTATAGCTACGGATGCACCCGCTGTCGCCGACAGGGACATCGGAGCGCCGCACGGCCTGTCCATTGTGGAAGGTTGACAAAACTTGCTGAATATCAGGAGTCATTCCATGCGTAATTTTGATCTTGCTCCACTTTATCGCTCTGCTATCGGTTTTGATCGTCTGTTTAACCTGCTTGAATCGAACCAGAACCAGAGCAACGGCGGTTACCCTCCGTACAATGTTGAACTGGTCAGCGAAAACCACTATCGCATCACTATCGCGGTGGCTGGATTCGCCCAGAACGAACTCGACATCACCGCTCAGGATAACGTGCTGATCGTACGCGGCGCGCATCCCGAAGAGCAGATCGAGCGTAAATACCTTTATCAGGGTATCGCCGAGCGCAACTTTGAGCGCAAATTCCAGCTGGCCGACCATATCGTCGTACGCGACGCACGTCTGGAAAATGGCCTGCTAAGTATCGATCTCGAACGCATCGTCCCCGAAGAGGCGAAACCGCGCCGGATTGAAATCCTGAACTAATCAGGTTCAATAAAGAGAAAACGCCGCAGCAGCGGCGTTTTTTTTGCGTGCGCTCGGCGGCTCGCCGCCAGACAACGGCGCCGTTGCAGCACCGCGCTCAGGGATTGGGGCGCATGGTGAGATGCTGGCTGACCAGACCGCCGAAGACGTTCACCATCAGCCTCACGATAATCACCGAGGCGCCCAGCATCTGCTGCGCGGTGAGGTGTTCATCCAGCACTAACGCCGCGCTGAGCAGCCCCACCACTGGCACCTTGCGGTTGCGTAGAATAATCTTGTTGGTGATATTGCTTATTCCCCAGGAGAGCGCCGCCGCCAGCGTCAGCATCATGGTCGTCAGGGTAATGCCCGTCGCCGACTGCCCTTCCATGCCCGCCGTCGCCAGCATAAACATGCCGAGCGTGGCGATCATAATGCCGGCGATATGGTTCCAGCGCAGCTTCTCCGCCAGCAGCAGAGAGTAAAAAACGCCTGCGCCTGCAGTACCAGCGACGCTAGCTCGGCGGGAATGCCGAGCTTGATGGCGAGAAAGAGAAAGGCGAACTGCCCAAAGCTGATGGTCATGCCGTACACCACCAGCCAGCGCAGCGGAATGGCGGGACAGCGCACGAAAAAAATCGCCGGAAAGGTTATTAGGGTAAAGCGCAGACCCGCTAGCAAAAAGGGCGGCATGCCCTGCAAACCGAGCTTAATCACCACGAAGTTGATGCCCCAGGCGACGACGTCGCACAGCGCCAGCAGCATATCTTTAACTGACATAGTTTTTCCCCTGCCGTCAGGCGTTAACCGCCACGGGCGTGGCGATATCGGCGCCGCTGGCGTCGCCAACGATGCGGAAATAGTCCGCTGCGTTGAGGGTGATCGATTTTTCTAGCGCCCCGGCGTTGAACCACAGCGTACCGACGTCGCGCAGGCGCGTATCGACGCGCAGCGCCTGCCGGTCATCAAAACTAAAGGGCGGCACCGCGCCCATCACGCAGCGACATCTCCGGCGAGGCGAAGCTCGATTTTTTCCCGCCGATGGCGCGCGCCTCGCTTTTGAAGTTGATTTTGCTGTCGCCCGGAACGATCGCCAGCAGAAAGCGCTGCGCTGTCCGGCATCGTTACTTCCAGCACCATCGCCTTTGCCGCCTGGCTCAGCGCGTTGCCGCGCAGGGCGCTGATGACGTTGGTCTGGCCAATAGCCTCATGCTCCACAACGCGGTAATCGGCGCCGTGACGATCGAGCAGCCCGGTTATCTCTGTAAAGGTGGTTGTATCGTGTTCTCTTCGTCTTGCAAGGCTGCGCCTCAGGCGTCAGCTCCACGCAATCGCGTGTTTCATTTTTTTGTCGGTCAGGCCAAAGAAGAAGCCCATGGTGATGCGGGTATCGCCTTCAACCCGATCGATTTCATGATAAAAAGCGGGATTAAACATATAGATGTCGCCGCTGCGCGGCGAGAACTCGCAGATTTCGCTCTGCGCCACCACGCCAGTCTGGTAGCCCAGCTTGCTCGGCGTCTTGAGGCGCTCATCCTCCGGCAGCCATTTCTTATTGAAAATCCGCAGCGCGCCGCCTCAGCACCTGCGCCGCGTCAAAGTCGCCGTGCGCCAGAATCATTCTGCACATAGTAAATTTCCTCCTGAAATACGCGACGTCGCACGCACCATGTCGTTGAACATCGCCAGAATATTGTCCCGGCCGCCGGCGCTCAGGCGCAGAATACCGAGCAGGCCCGCATGGCGCGTCAGATCGGCGTAGAGCGACGAGAGACGCGAGACCTGCAGGCTGGGGGGATTCAGCAGCAGCAGCACCCCCTGCTGATGTTCGGCAATCCAGCTCTCCGCCTCTTTTCAGCTGCGCCGGCTGGTGCATGCGCAGCTGGCCCACCGCGCGTGGCGATGCCGGAAAGCGCAGCGCGGGCATATTGCCGTGCGCCGGAACGCCACCTCAGCCCATTTGATGTCGGTGACCTCCTGAATCAGATTCACCAGCCCCATGCCGGATAGGCGGAAGCCCATCTCCACAAAGTGCGGCACGCCGTCGACGACGATAAAATCGATATGAAACGCGCCGCAGCGGTAGTCAAAGGTGTCGCAGCAGTACGCCATCAGCCTGGCGAACGCTGGTGGCAGCGCGTCGTCGGCGACCGCGACGTGGCCGGATTCGTAAAAGTTGACGCAGCCCTGCGCGTCGCGCTGCTGCTCTATCACCTTCTGGCAGCAGGTAAAGGCGTGCGGCCGGCCGTTATGCACCAAGCCCTGCAGCGAATACTTATCGCCGTCGAGCAAGCTTTCGACGATAAAACCGCTAAAGCCGCGCCCGCCATAGTTCATAGTCTCCTCCAGCTTGCGCACTACGGCGCCTAGCTGCCCCGGCTCCTTTACCAGCCAGATGTCCAGCCCGCCGCCGCCATCCACCGGCTTGATGAAGCAGGGATAGATTAACGCCTGATGCGCGTCGAGAATGCTGAGCGGCGAGGCGAAGAAGCGGAACTCCGGCTGCGGAAAGCGCGGCTAGGCCTTTTTCAACGCCATGCGCTGGGCGTATTTATCCAGCGGAATAAAGGTGTGCGGCGCGTCAGGCCCCGCCAGTATTTCGCGCACCCGCCCGGCGCAGACGTTGTAGGCTTCGAAGCCCGCCAGCACCACGCGCGGATGCTCCAGCAGCCCAGCGCGCAGGCAGGCCTGCAGCACCTCCCAGGGATTTTCCAGGCGGTCGAGGCGCACGATTAAATCAAACGGCAGCGCGAGGCTCAGCGACTGGTAGTCGACAAAATCGCTCATCTCCGCCAGCACGGTGAAATAGCCCTTGCGCTTCGCCACCACGCAATAAGGGCTCTGGCCGTCGCGCGTCGCGCCTATTTGCAGAAAAATTTTCCTCATCGATCCGCCTTACAGGGATCAGCGCCCAGAGATCACTTCGGTCACGGTATCCTGCAGGACGCCGTTGTTTACCTGAATCACCGCCTTATGCGGGTCGAAGCGCAGCATGCGCGACAGCGGATCGCCGACTCCTCCAGCGCGATGCGCTGCTGCGTCAGCCAGCCGCGTAGTTCGCTGCCCTGTGCGCGATAAAGGGAATAGATCATGTAAACCAGCTGCGCCTCGCTGAGGCCGAAAGCCTCCTGTGCGAAGCGCGCCGCGCGCTGCCGCTGGATGGCGGCCTCATCATGATAGCGCGCCGCCATTTTGTCGATCAGTGGCGCCGGGAAATATTTTTG
Source organism: Candidatus Pantoea persica (assembly GCF_013753875.1). Taxonomy (GTDB): domain Bacteria; phylum Pseudomonadota; class Gammaproteobacteria; order Enterobacterales; family Enterobacteriaceae; genus Pantoea; species Pantoea persica. The sequence continues at coordinate 58,470 of NZ_SMDS01000023.1, read as the reverse complement.
CGCCATCAGCCCGATCGCAAAGCGCACGTACTCGCGAACGCCTTTGCCGTAGCTGCGCTGCAGCAGCGTTTCCGCGCGCAGGCCGCGGATATGGGCCATCAGCGTTGGATTGCCGCAGTCCGATTCGGAAAAGCTGAACATCAGTGCATCGAAGCGAAAGCGAAAGCGCATAAAGTCGTGGAGCAGCGCCCAGTGCGCCCCAGCTTCGTAGGCGGTGTCCTGATAGATATTGAAGAACAGCGGATCGCGCGACAGCTGGTGCATGATGCGGTGCGCGGGCGTCACGCGCCTGGCGCCGTGAATGGCGGTGGAGTAGCGTTCGGCCACGCCGTCGAGCGTCTGCAAAAAGCCGCGAAAGCCCTGGCCCTTCTCGGCGGCAGGGGCGCTGAACAGGCGAGAACGGTAGCGCGCCCAGGCGACATAGGCGGTCTGCTCCTGCGGCGAGTCACCGGTGATAATCACGTCGACGCCGCCGTCGTAGTACGCGGCGAGGCCGAACGAATTCACCATGCTGAGGTTACAGGCGTTGCAGAAGGTGGAGCGCGCGTCGGCGCGGAAGCGGTGGCCGTTCATCAGAACGTCGTTGCGGTTCTGCTGGCGCACCGCCTCAGGAAATGGCAGATCGGCCTGAAACGGATGGATCTGCATGCCGTCGATCAGCAGACATTCGACAAAGGCGTCATGGGGAATAGCCAGCGCGCGGTAAACGCGATCGATATTCTCCATCACGCTGCTGCTCATTGCGGCGTGGCGGTTGATGCTAATGCGCAGGCGAAAGGTGTCACTGCGCTTGCCAGATAAGCCCCTGAATATAGCGGACGTAGGCCACCATGTAGCTGCTATCTTTGCCGCCGCCGTAGGCGAGCAGGTGCTGCGCGCACCGTTTAGCAGAATCGATGATTGTCGGCGTCAGGTAGCCTTCAATTTCTCTCATCATGGTGGACAGATTATTCATTTTTTGCGTTTTCCTTTGGCAGGTAAATTCGTTTAAATGCGACGGAAGTTGCTGATTCCATGAAAAACAGGCTATAAAGCGGGACGGTAATGAATCTGCTGGCCGCGGCGTTCGCCAGGGCGACGCGCAGGGAAAAGCGAGGCGAACGCGCGTCATAAAATAATTAAGAGATGCAGCCTAAATTACTTTGAATGTACTCTCTTGAATATACACAGATCTGGACGATATAGGGTGGAACAGATGCCGCTTGAAAGGGAAGAACAGGAGAGCCAGAGCAGCCGCTACCGCCAGATAGCCGAGCAGATTAAGCAGGCTATCCACAGCGGTTCTCTGCCGCCCGACAGCCGGTTGCCTTCGGTGCGCACGCTGACAGCTCGCTTTATCCGGTCAAAAAGATCGGGCTGCTGATGCGCCAGATGGGCTACAGCAAACCGGCGCTGCTTGGCACTACGGTAAAGGCACCAGCTACCTGCCGCTGAAGCATGAAATTGCTCGGCGCGCGGTGGAGTATGGCTGTAATATCAACGCTGACGACATCCTGATCACCAACGGCTGCATTGAGGCAGTGTCGCTGCGCGCCACCCTGACGCCCGGCGACGTGGTAGCGGTGGAGTCGCCCTGCTACTTTGTACTGTTACAGATGCTGCACAACCTGAACCTGCGCGTGATTAAGGTCGAGGCGGTGCCATAGGGCTACGTCGACATAGAGAAACTGACCGCGCTGTTCCGCCGTCGGGCGGTGCAGGCGTTTCTCACTATCAGCAACGTCAACAATCCGCTCGGCAAATAGATCCCCAACGAGCAGAAGGCCTATATTGCGCGTCAGGCGGACGAAAACGACGTAGTGATTGTGGAAGATGATATTTTGGCGACACCGCTTTCGGCGAGCGTCGCCCGTTTCCGATGCGTGCGTTCAGCCCCGACGCCATTCTCTGCAGCGGCTTCTCGAAAACCGTCGCGCCCGGCATCCGTATCGGCTGGGTGCACAGCACCAACTTTATGCGCAAGACAGCGTCGCTGAAGTACACCTCCACTATGGGCACCTCAACGCTGTCGCAGGCGGCGATTGCCGAACTGATGCGCAGCGGTGGCTGCGACGCGCACCTGAACAAGCTGCGGCGCGAGCTGGCAAGTCAGATCCAGCGGATGCGGCAGGTGCTGCTACGGGAGTTTCCGCCGGGCATGTGCGTCTCCGATCCGGAAGGGGGCTATGTGCTGTGGGTGGAGAGATGCCGCCGTAGGCGCTGAACGTGCACGCGCTGTTTCTGAAGGCGCGCAACGCCGGCATCGGCATAGCGCCGGGCCATAATCGCTACGACCACTGCTTCCGGCTGAACGCGGGATTTGGCTGGAATGAGGAGGTGGCGCAGGCGATCTGTCAGCTGGCGGCGTGGTGCCGGGAGTCGCTGGCGTAGGTGCCCGCGCCGCGCGGGACGTCACGTTCCGGCGCGATGCTGTGTCAGACCGCCCGGCATCGTGCCTAAAGGCCGCGCGCCATAGCGCCGCCGCCGACAGCAGTTAACGCCGCGCTTCTCCGGCTGACCACGCGCCTTGCGCCGTCAGGCCGCCTGATCCGTAAACGCCTTCTCGATCTCTTCCGCCAGAATATTCACCGCGCGCTCGATATTTTCTGCATCCGGCACGTAGTTCATGCGCATGCACTGATGGATATTCGGCCACGCCTGCTCCAGACCGGGGAAGAAGACGTGGTCCGGCACCATCAGCACGCCGCGCGCCTTCAGGCGCTGATAGAGCGCTTCGTTGGTAATCGGTAGGTCGCGGAACCAGAGCCAGAGGAAAATCGCCCCTTCGGGCTTGTGGATCAGGCAGCGCTCCTCGGAGAGGTGGCGGCGCAGGATGGCGCTGGTCTGGGCCACCTTAGCCTGGTAGAAGGGCTTAATCACCTCCTTCCGACAGACGCAGCAGATCGCCGCGCTGGATCATCTCGGCGGTGATCGCCGGGCCGATGCTGCCTGGCGCCAAGCTGATAATGCCGTTCATATTTCTCAGGGCGCTGATGGTCTTCTCGTCGGCGACGATAATGCCGCAGCGCGCGCCCGGCAGGCCCAGCTTCGACAGGCTCATGCAGAGAATGATGTTGGGATTCCACAGCGGACGCGCGTCGCTGAAAATAATGCTAGGGAAAGGCACGCCGTAGGCGTTGTCTATCAGCAGCGGCACGTCGTGCTGCTGCGCCAGCGCGTCGAGCTGCATCAGCTCCTCGTCGGTCACCACGTTGCCGGTAGGGTTGGTCGGACGCGACACGCAGATCAGGCCGATGTCGTTATGCAGCGGCAGATGGTAAAAATCGATGTGGTATTTGAACTGGCCTTCTGGAGACGAACAGCCCCTCGTCCAGTCCGGCGTCGGCATCGCCGAGATATTCAGGCGCCAGCGGAAAGAGCACGCGCTTTTTGCCGCCGTCGGCGCGGCGGCCGGCGAACAGGTTAAACAGATAGAAAAAAGCGCTCTGGCTGCCGTTAGTCAGGGCGGTATTTTGCGCCGTCACGGGCCAGCCGCGCGGGCCGTCATAGTTGCAGAGCGCTTCGCTCAGCTTGCCCTCGTTGTGCATCTGCTGCAGCTGCTGAAAATAGTTATTTATCGCCGGGATCTGCGCCGGATTGCCGCCACCGAGCATAATGGTGCCGGGGGTGCGCAGGCCCGCGCCCATATCTTCCATCAGGTGGGAAATGCCGGTGTGCTGGGTAAACTTGTCGCCGAACTGAGAAAAAGCCATATAAAAGTTAAAAATATGTGACGAATGGGGGGGATTAACGATAACGCCCGCCAGCGGCGGGCGTGAATGGGAAGGGCGGATTACTTCAGGATGTCCGGGTGGACGTAGTTTTTCTCGACCTTGCCGCTAAGTGCGGCGATCAGGTTTTCCACCGCATCCTGCGCCATGCCGTAGGGCGTTTCGTGAGTGGCGGAGCCAATGTGCGGCAGCGCCACCACGCTGGGCAGCGAGAAGAGCGGCGACGCCTGCAGTGGCTCTTTCTCAAACACGTCGAGGCCCGCGGCGTGGATCGTGCCCGCTTTCAGCGCGGCGATCAGCGCCTCTTCATCGACCACCGGCCCGCGTCCGGCGTTGATCAGAATGGCGCTCGGCTTCATCATCTTCAGCTGCGCCGCGCCGATTGGTGGGTCTGCTCGGTCAGTGGCAGTCTTATGCAGACGAAGTCGCTCTCTTTCAGCAGCGTCTCCAGATCGCAGCGCTGCGCGCCGAAGCGCGACTGCGCCTCTACACGTTCGCGGCACGCGTTATAGAGCACCTTCATGCCTAAGCCCAAATGGGCACGCTGCGCCAGCGCCATGCCGATGCGGCCCATGCCCAGAATGCCGAGGGTTTTATGGTGCACGTCGATGCCGAATTTGTCCGGGCCGATACTCTGATCCCCGTGACCCGCCTTCACCCAAGCGTCCAGCTCGGTGACACGGCGCGCGCTGCTCAGCACCAGCGCCATCATGGTATCCGCTACTGTCTCGGTGAGCACCGTTGGCGTATGGATCAGCAGCACCTCGCGCTGATTAAGCGCCTCGACGTCAAAATCCACAGCACCGTCATCGGGTTGCCGAGGATGAGAAAGGTGTTGGCGCGCGAACGCTCCGATTTGGTGAACCAGTTGATGATGTAGATCAGCATGGCGGGCATCACCGCCGCTTCCACCACCCCGAGCGCGAAGCGAATCGCCGCCAGCATCGGGATATTGCTCACCACGCCGGTCAGCTAGGCGCAGACGCCCCACAGCACCAGACACCAGAAGATCAGCTTTTTCACGCTGCGGCGTTCGGCATAGACCGCGCCGGGGATCTGAAAAAAGAAGTAGCCGAGAAATAAGAGCGCGCTCAGCAGCGAGGACATGCCTTTGGTAATGCCCAGATCGTCGTTTATCCCTGCCGCAGAGGCGAAGCTAAAGTTTTCGCGATCGAGATACGCCAGACTGTAGGTAATAAACACGATGGGCATGATATACCACTAGCGTTTTGGCGCGATTGTCTGCGATTCCATGGTGTACTCCTCTGATAATGCGGTTTCGGGTGCAGATTAATAATCGCCCAGCTCGCTGCGCGTCGGCAGCTCTTCGCTGTCGCCGATCACCCGAATCGCCAGCGAACCAATTCTGTTGCCGCGCCGGATGGCCTGAGGCAGCGTTTTACCTTCCAGCAGGGCGCTGATCACCCCAACGGCGAAGCCGTCGCCCGCGCCGACGGTGTCGACCACGTTCTCCACGCGCATCGCCTCGACCTAGCCCTGTTCGCCGTCAGCGATTTTATACTAGGGCCGTCGCAGCCGGTTTTAATGATGACCGCCTTTACCCCTTTATCGAGGTAAAAGTCAGCTATCGCCTCCGGCTGGCGATAGCCGGTGAGGATATAGCCCTCTTTTTCGCCCGGCAGCACCCAGTCGGCGTACTCCGCCAGATGGTTAAGCTGCTGGCGCATCACCTCTTCGCTGCGCCACAGCACTGCGCAAATTGGGATCGAAAGAGAGGGTTTTGCCGCGCGCGCAAATCTCTTTCGCACTGTGCTTCAGCTGTGCCAGCGAACTCTCGGAGAGCGCCGAGGCGACGCAGCTCAGGTGCAGATGGCGCGCGGCGCCGAAATAGCCGCTGTTGAAATCGTCGACGGAAAGATGGCTGGCGGCGGAGCCTTTACGGAAATACTCCACCAGCGGATCGGAGCCGTCATCAACTTTGGATTTCAGCTGAGAGCCGGTGAGATAGCGCGTGTCCTGCGTCACCTAGCTGTGGTCGACGCCTTCGCTCTCCAGCACCTGACAAATAAAGCTGCCAAAGCTGTCGTCGCCGACGCGGCTCACTCAGCCGACCTTGAGGCCGAGGCGCGCCAGGCCGATAGCGACGTTAAGCTCGGCGCCCGCCGCACGTTTGACGAAGGTTTCGGCGGCAGCGAGATCGCCGGTTTCGCGGGCGACGAACATCGCCGTTGCTTCGCCGATGGTCACGACGTCCAGCGCGCCGTTGTTCTGAATAGCCATGTTCTCTCCTTACAGATTGCGTAGCAGCGTCACGTAGTAGCGCGTGACTGCCAGCAGATCGTCGCCTTCCTGCTGCCGCCAGTCTTCATTCGCCTCATCCAGCGCGATGGCGCGGAAGCGGTCGCCGTGCGGCACCGCGGCCTTGACGTGGATATAGCGCACGAAGCGGCCCAGCTGATCCGCCGCTGCCGCCGCATTTTCCTGCGCCCAGAGCCAGTTGTCCATGTCGAAGGTCATTACCACCGGCAGGTTGGCCTGCTCCGCCGCCTAGAAAAAATGGCGCAACGGCGCCAGCTTGCCGTTGAAGGCGCCCAGCGCTAGCTTCAGGCGCTGAGCCTGCAGCTGCTGCGACTTTTTAAGGTAGTTCTCCAGCTGCGGATTGAGCGTGCCGTCATCACAGAATAGCGTGTCCGGCACCGAGTAGCGTCGGTGTAGCCCACCACGTTTACCGCGGTTTTCGGATACTCTTTCAGCGCCATCGCCACGCCGCTCTGCGTATTGGCGCCGGCCGGTTTCAGGCTGCTGCTGCTGGAGTCGAAGGTGACGTTATTCGGCATATTCAGCACGATGTTATCGCCCTAGCGGGTAACGCTGACGCTGGTGCCGCGCATCTTTTCACGCAGCTTCGTTTCCTGCACGTCCATGTAGTAGCCGATGCCGCCCGCCCATCGCCTGACGCTGCTCCGATCAGGGCACCCTTGCCACGATCTTTTTTCGAGGAGGAGAGAACGCCAACGCTTGCGCCCATCAGCGCGCCAAGGCCCGCGACGATGCCGGACTTACCCGCCTGCGATTCGTTGGTGTAGGGGTTAACGGTGCAACCAGACAGCGAAAGGCTGCCGCTCAGTAACAGGCAAATCGTCAATGTTTTTTTATACGTGCTCATTCCTAAATCAAAAAAGAAAGATACTAAGTCTTTCAAGCGGCAAAATTATGTCGTCTGAAAAGAGAGAATGAGTGGGGGAAACTCCTATTTTTCAGTCTCTGGCTTTAAAAGGTTGTCGGGATGGCAAAAAAAGTTGGTCTGATGGTCGCTGACCAGCCCGCAGGCCTGCATAAAGGAATAGCAAATTGTCGGACCGACGAATTTAAAACCACGTAGTCTGAGCGCCTTCGACAGCGCAAACGCCTGCTCTATGGTGGTGGATGCCGCTTTGTAATCTGCATAGCAATGCACAATGGGCTGGTTATCGACAAAATGCCAGACGAAACGGGCGAAATCCTCGCCCTGCGCCTCCATCGCCAGCAAGGCGCGCGCGTTGCTGATAATGGCGGCCAGCTTGCCGCGATGGCGGATCAGGCCGCTGTCCTGCAGCAGCCGCGCCAGATTCTGCTCATTCATCAGCGCTACCTGCTGCGGATCGAAATCGTGGAAGGTGCGGCGGTAGTTGTCGCGCTTCTTCAGCACCGTGATCCACGACAGCCCCGCCTGCTAGCCCTCAAGACAGATCATCTCAAACAGCGCTCGCTTGTCGGTTTGTGCAATGCCCCAATCCCGATCGTGATAGGCGATATAGAGTGGATCCTGCGTTACCCAGCCGCATCGTTGCATCGTCGACATCCTTATAAAGATAAAATTTCAGCGCTGTGCTTGATCTTACATAGTGTCGGTTAATAGTTATACAGCAGGCGCGGTAAATGGCTGCTTTATTGACGCCTGCATCTCTTCCTCAGCATCGCCTGGAGTGTTTCATGTTGCAAATAAAGTCACTGTCGTCGTCTTCGCGCCGCCGCGTCGGGGCTGGAAAGTGCTTTGCTTTTTTGCGTGGCAACGCCCCTGTTCGCCTGGAGCAATACTACGTTCTCCCCAAAGGAGAGCGGCGCGGGCGCGCGCCCCGATTACAATGCCATCCTTGCGGAGAAGATCGCCCAGGGCGGGCTGGCAGCGGGCAGTGATGAGGCGCGCGCCGATTTTCTTGACGCCGCGCTCAATCCCACGCAGGCGATGATGACGCTGCGCGCCGAGCCTGCACCGGATGGCACGCGCTACCGTGCAGACTGGGCGTTGCTGCTGGGCGCCTCGCTCACCACCGGGCCGGTGGCGCAGTTCGCCGCGGCCGCGGGCCCGCTCAGCTGTCCGGACTGCGTTTTCAGCCGCGACGGCGTCGCCACCCTCGGCTGGCGCATTGATTCCCGCCTGGGCTGAATCGCCCCCCTATGCGCAGTTGGGCTACTGCTACCAGACAGCCGATGGCGCGCATCGCGACGGGCAGGAAAGCTCCAGCGGGCGCGCGCCACGCGAACAGGGCACGCTGGACGTCAGCATCGGCGCCCATCTTCCCTTTAACGATCGGCTGACCGCTTTCGCCGCCTTTTCGCAAAGCGACACCTTCAGTAACGGCGAGCCGCTGATTTATAGCCTGGGTGTGAGCGCCAGTTTTTAACATGGGGCATAAAATGAGAAAGAGCGGGTAGCTGACGTCACATGATGAGCGCACTAATTATTATTTTGATAATAATATGCGCGAACAAGTTTTAATCCTCGGCCGTGAATGCGCGGCTTTTTTATTTGCAACACTATTATTCCTTGTGCTGATGATGTCGGCCGTCTATATCGACGTCAACTGGATGAACGAAGCTATGCATGAAACCTCGCTGACCGAGACGCTGCAGGAGATCATGCTCGCCTCAATGGCGGGTCTGTTTTTCTGGTCGGCGCGTCAACGTCCCGACGCGCTGATGCTGATCGGCGGTTTCTAAAGCTGCATGCTGATCCGCGAGCTGGACTTCGTGTTCGACCTCGTTGAGCACGGCAGCTGGGTATGGTTCGCGCTGGCGAGCGCCCTCGTCTGCCTGGCGCTGCGCGCGCCACGCGCCACGCTCGCCGGGCTGGTCGCCTTCGTCACCGACCGCAGCTGGCTGATGACTGCTTCTGGCCTGCTGGTCTTGCTGGTCTTTTCCCGCCTATTCGGCATGCATCAGCTGTGTCAGCATCTGATGCTGGAGGGCTACAACCGCGTGGTGAAAAACATGGCGGAAGAGGGGACCGAACTGCTGGGCTACAGCCTCTGCTGGCTCGCCTCGGCGCGCTATCTATAGCATACCCGCCCGGCGCGCGTGACCGCCGCCGCAGCGCCGGCCCTCTCGCCGCTGGCGATAAAGCTCGCCTCCTTCTCTTCTTAACGCCCGCTTTTTTGGCGATCCTCCGCGCCAAAAAAGGTACAATACTTACTTATACGCCGGTGTTCTGCCGGCGCAACGTGCTGGTTAACGTCAGGTTTCATCATGTCAGTCAAAATTCTTACCTCTACGCTTATCGGCCTGGAAGCTTTCCGTCAGGATCCGCGCCAGGCGCTGCATCAGGCGGAAAACGGCACGCTGGCGGTCCTAGATAACTATACGCCGGTACTTTACGCCGTGACGCCCGAGCGGCTGGCGCAGCTGCTGGCGCTGGAGGCGGCAGTCCAGCAGTCCAGCGACGTTACGCTGGATGACAGCCTCTATAACGATGCTCCCGCCGTGCCATCCGCGCCAGTCGGCAAGTTCGCCATGTACGCCGGCTGGCAGCCTAACGCCGACTTTCAACGCCAGGCCGCCATCTGGGGCGTGGCGCTGAGCGAGCCGGTGACGCCCGCCGAGCTGGCCGCGTTTATCGCCTACTGGCAGGCGGAAGGCCGCCTGTTCCACCATGTGCAGTGGCAGCAGAAGCTGGCGCGTAGCGTGCAGATGAACCGCGCCGCCAGCGGCGGCCAGCCGAAACGCGACAGCACGCAAATCAGCAATACTGATTACAACATTCCCGATGGGTTCCGAGGTGAGTAATGAAAACGCCGACCGATCTGTTCAGCCGTCTGAAGAAAATGATGCCCGCCAACGTCCAGCCGAAATTCACCAGCGGTGAAGAGTTGCTGGCCTGGAATCAGGAGCAGGGCCGCCTGCGTTCGGAATCTATCGTGCGTGAAAACCGCGCCATGAAGATGCAGCGTGTTATGGGCCGCTCCGGCATCCGTGAGCTGCATATGAACTGCTCGTTCGACAACTATCGCGTTGAGAACGGAGGCCAGCGCCGGGCGCTGGCGATGGCGCGCCAGTATGCGGAGGAGTTTGAGGGCAGTATCGCCAGCTTCGTTTTTTCTGGCCGCCCCGGCACTGGTAAAAACCATCTGGCGGCCGCCATCGGTAACGACCTGATTTTGCGTGGCAAAAGCGTGCTGATCGTCACGGTGGCGGATCTGATGTCCAGTATGAAGGGGACCTTCAGCGGCGGCAGCGATATCACGGAAGAGCGCCTGCTGCAGGATCTCAGCAGCGTCGATCTGCTGGTGATCGATGAAATCGGCATGCAGAGCGAATCGCGCTATGAAAAGGTGATCATCAACCAGATCGTTGACCGCCGCTCTTCCTCTAAGCGTCCGACCGGGATGCTCTCCAACCTTGATCCCGCCGGCATGAATATGCTGCTGGGAGAACGCGTAATGGACCGCATGCGTCTCGGTAACAGCATGTGGGTGCGCTTCGACTGGGAAAGCTACCGCAACCGCGTGCGCGGCGACGAATACTGATGCCGCTGCGCGGCAAGCGAACCGGGCCTGGCCCGGTTTTTTTTCGCCCTTCTTTGCTTAACGGCGACTTGTGTGAAACAGCGCGCAAAAGTGTCAGATAACCGGCGGCGCAGTGCTGTTACACTTAAGATCTTGATGTTCACTAGGTAAGCGCCATGAAAAACATGGGTAAAGGTCCTGCACTCCTCAGACTCAACAACCAGAAGCGCGTGATGACGCAGCTGCGTCGGTTGCGCGTCACCTCCCGTCAAGATTTGGCCCACATATTGTCCCCTCAGCAAAAACACGGTTTCGCTGATTGTGGATGAGCTGCTGGAGCAGAAGCTGGTGCAGGAGCTGGGGCCGGTCAGCGTGGCCGCGGACAGACGGCCGAAGATCGAGATCGCGCTGCGCCCGGAGTAGCTAAAAAGCGCCTGGGTGATGGTGGAGCGCAACGCGATTTACTGGCGCGTTTGCGACTACTTTTCACAGGTGATGGAGGAATAGACGAGACGTATCGATACCGCCAGCCCGGCAACCGTAATGCAGGAGGTAGCAGCGGTGTGCAGCGGACTGGCGGAGAAGCATCCGACGCTGCTGGGTATCGGGCTGGGCTTTCCCGACATCGTCGATCCGCAGCGCGGCTGGATGTATCAATATGTATCAGTCGGTTCACCTTGGCTGGCGCGATGTCGATCTCCTGTCGCCGATTCGGAAAAAAGTCGCGCTGCCGCTGCGCGTCATGAACAACGTCAAGGCGTCTGCGCTGCTGGCGGTGCAGCAGCTTGGGCTGGAAGCGGCGAGCAGCCATTTCTATCTGTGCATCGCGGACGGCGTGGGCGGCGCGCTGGGGCAGCAGGGCCAGGTAGTGATCGGCAATAGCTGGACCGCGGGGGTGAAGCGGGGCACATTATCGTGCAGCCGGATGGCCCGCGCTGTCACTGCGGACGGCAGGGCTGCATCGAGACGTTGATCAGCATGCCGGCGGTGCAGCAGCAGCTGGCGCAGCGTCGTCCCGGTTTAAGCTGGCAGACGAGTGACGAGGCGCCGCCGGTGGTGGATGAGGTGATGCGGCAGGCGGGTGGCCTGCTTGCGAAGGCGATAGGCCAGATTATCCTGCTGCTCAATCCCGCCAGCCTGATCGTCGACGCGCCCTGGAATCTGCACCCCTTGTTCTGTGAAACGGTGCGTAAACGCGTCGAATCCGGCACGCCGAGCTATACCTTCCAACATACTCCGCTGTATTTTTTACAGACGCGCCTCGATCCGGCCGTGAGGCTGTCGCTAGGCGTGATCTAACAGTTTGAAAAGCGTCAGGAGTAACAGGCGAGGGAGAGATGCAGCGGTCGCGTAGCCTAACAGGCGAATAAGGCAGAGCGTAGCGTAAAGCGGGACGCGACTGGGAAAGCGCCAGCGCGATCGGACAATGCGCTGGCCCTGAAACGAACGCACCTCCGGGCGGAGGTGCGTATCAGAGCTGATGGGGATGACGAACAGCGCGCGTGCGCTGCGTCCTCTGTACCCGCCGTTAACCGACAGGTTCAGGCAGGGCTGCCCTGGCCGTTGCGGTTACTGCGCGACGGCCACCGGCGTCGCAGCTTGGTCGTCGTTCGCTTCCGGGGTCAGCGGCGTATAGTCGAGCTGTAGCACGCGGCTGGTTTCCGACAGCTCTTTCTCCGTCGCCGCCACGTTGCCGTTCAGCTTCTAGCCATAGGAGGGGATCATCTCCTTCAACTTGCTCTGCCAGGCGTCGTACGCAACCTTCTCTTTAAAGACCTTTTCCATCAGCGTCAGCATGATGGGCGCAGGGTTGACGCGCCAGGCGAGGCGCCCAGCAGCGCGGAGATAGAGCCATCTTTCGACGCCACAACTTCGGTACCTAGGCGCAGCACGCCGCCTTTCTCCGCATCTTTCTTGATGATCTGCACGCGCTAACCAGCAATTGCCATACGCTAGTCCTCTTTCTTCGCTTCCGGGAAGTACTCTTTCAGCACGGCAAAGCGGTCATCGTCTGATAGTATCAGCTGGCCGATCAGGTATTTCACCAAGTCGAAGTTATCCAGACCAACATGCACCATCGGCATAAAGTTGGAGGTGGTCGTCGCGGCGAACATATCCCATAGCGAACCACTCTTCAGGTACTTGGTGGAGAAGGTAGCGAAAGTTCCGAACAGCAGCACCTGCTTGCCGTCCAGCGTGCGGGTATCCAGATGCGGCACCGACATCGGCGGTGCGCCGACCGAGGCTTCACCATATATCTTCGCCAGATGACGCTTCACCACGTCCGGGTTTTCCGTGACGAGGAACTCGCCGTCCACCGGGAAGCCTGCGTAGTTGTCCTCTTCCGGGATGCCTGACTTCTGCAGCAGCAGCAGCAGCAGCAGCAGCAGCAGCAGCAGCAGCGCCGCGCCGCCGGCGCCGATAAACACGAACTTCGCGTGCACCAAGTGCTCGGCGTTGTTGTTGTGCAGATCGGCGATGGTCACGTTCCAGCCGCCACCGTCGGCGCGCTTGATGTCGCGCACTTCATGGCCAGTCTCCAGCGAGAAGCGATTGCTTTTTTGCAGCGAGGCTACCAGCTGACGGGTGATTTCGCCGAAATTAACGTCGGTGCCGATCGGAATGCGCGTGGCCGCCACTTTCTGTTTAGGATCGCGCCCTTCCATCACCAGCGGGATCCACTTCTCGATCTGCGCATTTTCTTTGAATATTCCATGCCGCGGAACAGCGTGCTCTGCTGTAGCGCTTGTGCAGGAAATTCACGTTGTCGTCGCCCCAGACAAAGCTCATGTGCGGCGTGCTGTTAATAAAGCTTTTCGGATTGGTCAATACGCCGAGCTGAACATGATAGGAGCAGAACTAACGGGAAATCTGGAAAGATTCGTTAATTTCTACTGCCTTGCTGATGTCGATGCTGCCGTCATCTTTTTCCGGCGTGTAGTTCATTTCCGCCAGCGCAGAGTGGCCGGTGCCGGCATTATTCCAGCCATTAGAGCTCTCTTCCGCGACTTTATCGAGACGCTCGACCATCTCAATATTCCACTGCGGCTCAAGCTCCTGCAAATAGGTTCCCAGGGTGGCACTCATTACACCGCCGCCAATCAGCATGACGTCGACATTTTTCTGCTCATCGGCCCAGGCCGAGTGTTGCGCCGCTAGTTAAAGGGGCGCAGAGAGCCAGAAGTTGTGCAATTTTACGCATGAAAAACATCTTCAACCGCTATTCGTGATAACCGGCAAGTGATATCGCGCGCCTTCTGCGGAGGCGCTGCGATCTCCATTTAAATTCAGCTCACATCTGGTGCGAAGCAGCTGCTTGTTAAACAGCAGTTAAAAGCGCGACGGAATATAACATTCAATACACATGCATTAAAAAGAATTACAAATATTGTAACTTTTGAAAGCAGCAAGAGCGCAGAGGTCAAATAAAAGGCGGGGCCTGGGCGGCGACGTTATTTTTCGCGTCGTTTCCCTGCGGCTGAGCGGATTAACCGCAGGGAAGGAAAAATAGTCACTGGCATTAACGCGGCGCGCAGAGCCGGTTTATTGCATCATGCCCGCGCCGTGGTGCTGGCGATACTCTTTCGGCGTGGTGGCGTAGCGTTTTTTAAACACCGAGTAGAAATATTGCAGCGAGGGATAGTCGCACATCTGCGAAATTTCATTGATATTGAGCGAGGAAGAGGCCAGCAGCTCACGCGCTTTATCCAGCTTCTCGCGGTGGATCATGGTGTGAATGGTGTCGCCGGTTTCGTCGCGGAAACGTTTCTCCAGGTTAGAGCGCGACATGCCGATGGCGTCGAGCACCTGCTCCACCTTGATGCCTTTACAGGCGTTGAAGCGGATATAGTGCATCGCCTGAATCACGCCGGGATCGCGCAGCGAGCGGAGGTCGGTTGAGCGTCGGGCGATGACCTTTACCGACGGCACCAGAATACGCTGCAGCGGCTGCTTGTCCAGCAGGTGGTGCAGCACCCGGGCGGCCTGATAGCCCATCTGTCGGGTGCCCTGCGCCACCGAGGAGAGCGCCACGCGCGACAGATAGCGCGTCAGCTCCTCGTTGTCGATACCGATCACGCTCAGCTTCTCCGGCACCGGGATCTTGAGATGCTCGCAGGCCTGCAGCAGGTGGCGCGCGCGCGTCGGTGACGGCGATAATGCCGGTTTGCTGCGGCAGGGTTTGCAGCCAGTCGGCCAGCGCGGTTTCCATGCCCTGATAGATAACGCCCTGATAGCGTTCGCGCTGCACCAGCTGGCGGAAGGCATACTCGCGCTCCTGCGCCCAGCGCTTGCCGTTAGAGGCGGGCAGGCCGTAAAAGGCGAAGTGGTGCAGCCCTTTCTCCTTCAGATGCAGAAAGGCGCTCTCCACCAGTGCCGCGTTATCGGTGGCGATATAGTGCACCGGCGGATAGTCTTGCTGGCGTTGGTAGGAGCCGCCGATGCAGACAATCGGCACGTTGACGTTCGCCAGCAGCTGGGCGATAGAGCTGTCGTCGTAGTCGGCGATCACGCCGTCGCCCAGCCACTCCCCGATATTTTCAATGCGGCAGCGAAAGTCCTCTTCGATAAAGATATCCTAGTCGCTCTGCGACGCCTGCAGATATTCGCCGACACCCTCAACGACCAGACGGTCATACACTTTGTTGGCATTGAACAGCAACGTAATGCGATAGCGTTTTTCATGCATAGTGGCGCGAATCTCAGCGCAATGCATAGCATGGCTGAATGAACAGCAGAAATTGTTTGCGCCACGTTGTGATCGCCGACGCGATTACACCCGGCGGCGTGTAGCGGTATCCATCCACACCGCCAGCAGCAAGATGGCGCCTTTGACGATGTACTGCCAGAAAGTCGGCACGTCCATCATGCTCATGCCGTTATCTGGCGAGGCCATGAATGAAGGCGCCCATCACCGCGCCCGCCACCGAGACGCCGCCGCCCGCCAGGCTGGTGCCGCCGATCATGCAGGCGGCAATCGCATCCAGTTCGGCGAGATTGCCCGCCGATGGCGAACCCGCGCCGAGGCGCGAGCTGAGGATCATCCCAGCGATCGCCACCATCACGCTGTTAATGGCGAATACCGCCAGCTTGGTGCGCGCCACGTTAATGCCCGACAGCCGCGCGGCGTCCAGGTTGCCACCGATGGCGTAGATGCGGCGGCAAAAGGCGGTGCGCGTCGCCATAAACATGCCGCCCAGCAGCAGCAGCACCGGCGTCGGCACGCAGCGGTAGTCGTTCAGCAGCCAGATGGCGCCTGGCGAGCCAGCGTGCCACCGGCGGCGGGCTGCGTCAGCCAGAGCTGCTGGCGACGCAGTCGCAGCCGCCACTGCCACTGCCACTGCCACTGCCACTGCCACTGCCACTGCCACAGCCACAGCATAAACAGCGCCAGCCCGGCGATGCCGAAGCCGACGCCGTCGGAGATATAGCTCTGCCCGATTTGCGACATGGCGGGCGTGGTCGGCGCCACCGCGGTGCTGTTGGTCATGCCCACCAGAATGCCGCGAAACGCCAGCATCCCGGCTAGGGTAACAATAAAAGGAGGGGACTTTGCGGTAGGCGACCCACCAGCCGTTCCAGGTGCCCAGCAGCAGCCCCATAACCAGCGTCACCGCTATCGTCAGCCGAGCCAGACGTCGAAGATAGCCGCCGCGCCGCCCAGCAGCCCCATCATCGAGCCGACGGAGAGATCGATCTCCGCCGATATAATTACGAACACTATGCCGACCGCCAGAATGCCGGTAATTAGGCGCCGTCGGTGGTCCAGGTAAAGAACAGAGCGATCGCTAGGATTGCGCCCAGCATCACTAGCACCTGCAGGTTAGGCAGCGAGAACTTGCCTGGCGACGGCGCACCCGGCAGCGCGCCCTGACGACTTTCGATTTTAAGCATAATGTTCACTCCGCAGGGCCGCTTCCATAACTTGCTCCTGAGTCTGGTTGTTATTAACCAGATCCGCCCTCCATGCATAACCAGAATGCGGTCGCTCAGGCCCAGCACTTCCGGGAGTTCAGACGAGATAACGATCACCGCGATCCCCTGCTGCACCAGGCTCTCGATCAGCAGATAGATCTCTTGGCGCGCGCCGGCTCGTCGAGGATCAAAATGCGTGGATTGAGAAGCAGACATTTGGCGAGGATCGCCTTCTGCTGATTGCCGCCGCTCAGGCGGCCGATCGCCAGCTCCGGCGAAGAGGTCTTTACCCGCAGCCGCACGATTGAGGCATTGATGGTCTGCTGCTCACACGTCTCGTCCAGCGGCGCGAAGCGGTGGCTGAACTGATCCAGTGCCGCGATGCCATCTTTTTACGATCTTCCGGCACCATGGCGATACCGTGGGCAATCGCCTGCTGGCAGTCGCGAATCTGCACCTGCTTGTCGTCGATCCAGATCTCGCCCTGCCAGCGCCCCGGCCAGACGCCAAACAGGCACTAGGCGGTTTCGGTGCGACCAGTGCCCACCAGCCCGGCGATGCCGAGGATCTCGCCGCGCTTCAGGCTAAAGGAGACGTCGTTGACGAGGCGCACGTAGTGGTTAACCGGATGCCAGGCGGTAAGGTGCTCTACCCGCAGTATCGTCTTGCCGACGGTGTGCTGCTGATGGGGATAGAGCGCCGTCAGCTCGCGCCCGACCATCATGGTGATGATATCCTACTCGCTTAGCCCGGCGGCCGGGCGCGTGGCGATATGCTAGCCGTCGCGGATCACGCAGATGGTGTCGGAGATGGCTTTGACCTCGTTTAGCTTGTGCGAGATATAGATACAGGCGATGCCGTGCTCGCGCAGATTCTGAATAATCTCCAGCAGCACCACGGTTTCGCGCTCGGTCAGGGAAAAGGTCGGCTCATCGAGGATCAGTAGCCGCACCTGCTTGTTCAGCGCGCGGGCGATCTCCACCAGCTGCTGCTGGCCCAGACCCAGTTCGCCCACTCTGGCGTGCGGCGAGACGTCGAGGCTGACGCGCGCCAGCAGCTGCTAGCAGCGCAGTGTCATGGTTTCATCGTCCACGATGCCGAAGCGACCCAGCTCCTCGCCGAGAAAGATGTTCTCCATTACCGTCAGCTGCCGCACCAGCGCCAGCTCCTGATGAATAATCACAATGCCTTTGCGTTCCGTATCACGAATGGTCTGCGCCTGAATCTCGTCGCCGGCGAAATGAATACTTCCCTCATATTCGCCGTGCGGATAAAGCCCGCACAGGATCTTCATCAGCGTCGATTTCCCCGAGCCGTTTTCGCCGCACAGCGACAGCACTTCGCCGCTCTCCAGCCGCAGGCTGACGTTATCCAGCACCTTTACCGCGCCGAAGCGCTTGGTGATATGATTCATTTCAGCAGCATTGACCTCTCCTCCTCACGGCAGCCGCGTTCAGAGCTCGCTCTGTTTATGGAAACCGTCTTTCACCAAGGTGCTCTCGATATTCTCTTTATTGACCTGAATCGGCGTCAGCAGGCGCGAGAGCACCTCTTTCAGGCCGTTGTTCAGCTTGCCGTTGCCGGCAGGCGCTTTATCGTTGCCCAGCTCAATGGCGATGTTGGCCGCCTCGGTGGTGAGCTGGGTAATCGGCTTATAGACGGTCATGGTCTGCGTGTCATTGATGATGCGCTTAATAGCGGCGAGATCGGCGTCCTGGCCGGAGATGGCGACTTTGCCCGCCAGCCCCTGCGCGCTCAGCGCCTAGATGACGCTGCCGGCGGTGGCGTCGTTGGAGGCGAAGACCGAGTCGATATGGTTGCCGTTGGCGGTCAGGGCGTTCTCCATGATTTTCAGCGCGTTTCCCGCCAGCTAGGCATCAACCCACAGATCGCCGACCACCTTGATGCTGCCCTTGTAGATATAGGGTTTTAACACCTTCATCTGGCCTTCGCGGAACAGGCGGGCGTTATTATCCACCGGCGATCCGCCCATCAGAAAATAGTTGCCCTTCGGCACCTGCTTAACAATACTTTCCGCCTGCAGTTCGCCTACTTTTTCATTATCGAAAGAGATATAAAAATCGATATCCGCGTTATTAATCATGCGGTCATAGGCGAGCACTTTAATGCCTTCGCGTTTAGCTTCGGCGACCACGTTACTTAATACCTGGCCGTAATAGGGAATGATTACCAGTACGTTGACGCCGCAGTTGATCATATTTTCAATCTGCGACATCTGCGTCTCTTCATTGCCGTTGGCCGACTGTACGAACACTTTCGCACCCTGCGATCCCGCCTGCTTAACGAAAATGTCGCGATCCTTCTGCCGGCGCTCTAGGCGCAGGTCGTCGATCGCCATGCCGATTTTCACTTCTTTCGCCATACCGGTATGAGAGAACAGCGCCAGCGCGGCGCAGGCAGCTAACAGCGTGAGTTTTATTTTCATCGTTTTCATCCTGTAGGTAGAGGCTATCGTGGTTATCGCAGTAGACTCGGCGGATGAATTGTTGACCTGGCTTTAGGACAACATCAATTACTGATTTTTATCCGGCGATTACGTTTTTTGTTTTATTTGCGTTTTATGAATGCGATCGAGATTTAACTCTTTTCAGAGTGCTGTAAGCCTGTTTTCGGAGGCGCTTCGCAAAGACGATTAATATTTTTCGAGCGGCTACACAAAAAATAATTCTCTTAACCAGGGTGTGAAATATTGTAATTGAGCAGGCGAAAAATCCGCACGCAATATAAAGGCTCACTGCTGTCTGTTTGGGTTTTCACGCTGAGGAGCGAAACATGCACGCCTGTTTCGACCAGATCGAACGCGTTCGTTTTGAAGGGGTAAAGAGCATCAATCCACTGGCCTTTCGTCACTACAATCCTGACGAGGTGCTCCTCGGCAAAACCATGGCGCAACATCTGCGCTTCGCCGCCTGCTATTGGCATACGTTCTGCTGGAGCGGCGCGGATATGTTCGGCGTCAGTGCCTTCGATCGTCCGTGGCAAAAGAGCGGCGACGCTCAAGGCGGACATGGCGTTTGAGTTCTTCCACAAGCTGAACGTGCCCTATTACTGCTTCCACGACGTCGACATGGCGCCGGAAGGGGACTCACTGCGAAGCTATCAGCAAAACCTCTCGGTGATGACCGACAAGCTGCTGGAAAAGCAGCAGGAGAACGGCGTGAAGCTGCTGTGGGGCACCGCCAACTACTTCCCCCATCCGCGCTACGGCGCCGGCGCGGCGACCAGCCCCGATCCGGAGATTTTCGCCTGGGCGGCCAGCCAGGTGTGCAGCGCCATGCAGGCGACGCAGACGCTCGGCGGCAAGAATTATGTACTGTGGAGTGGGCGCGAAGGCTATGAAACCCTGCTGAATACCGATCTGCGCCAGGAGCGGGAATAGATTGGCCGCTTTATGCAGATGGTGGTGGAGCACAAGCATAAAATCGGCTCACAGGGTACGCTGCTGATTGAGCCGAAGTCGCAGGAGCCGACCAAACATCAGTATTATTACGATGTGGCGACGGTCTACGGCTTCCTGAAGCAGTTCGGGCTGGAGAAAGAGATCAAGGTCAATGTCGAGGCGAACCACGCCACGCTGGCGGACCACTCGTTCCACCATGAGATTGCTACCGCCATCGCGCTCGGCATTTTCGGCTCGGTGGACGCCAACCGCGGCGACAGCCAGTGCTGCTGGGATACCGATCAGTTCCCCGTCAGCGCCGAAGAGAACGCGCTGGTGCTGTATGAGATTATCAAGGCGGGCGGCTTCACCACCGGCGGCCTCAACTTTGACGCCAAGGTGCGTCGCCAGAGCACCGACAAGTACGATCTCTTTTACGGCCACATCGGCGCGATGGATACCCTGGCGCTGAAGGTGGCGGCGCGCATGGTGGAAGAGGGCGAGCTGGACCGGCGCGTGGTGCAGCGCTACAGCGGCTGGAATGGTGAGTTCGGCCAGCAAATCCTCAACGGAGGATTTTCACTCTCCTCGCTGGCGGCGTATGCTCAGCAGCAGTTCAATCCGCAGCACCGCAGCGGCCGCCAGGAGCAGCTGGAAAATCTGGTGAACCACTATCTTTATGATTTCTGAGACAATCGGGAGCAAGGCATGTATATCGGGATCGATTTAGGCACCTCCGGCGTCAAGGTCGCGCTGCTGGATGCGCAGGGCGAGGTAGCGGCGGTGACGAGCGCGCCGCTGCAGGTATCGCGCCCGCGTGCGCGCTGGAGCGAGCAGGACCCTGAAAGCTGGTGGCGAGCGACCGACCAGGCGATGCAGGCGCTGGCGCAGCAGCCGCCGCTGGGCGAGGTGAAAGCCATCGGCCTGAGCGGCCAGATGCACGGCGCGACGCTGCTGGACGGCGCCCATCGCGTTCTGCGGCTGGCCATCCTGTAGAATGACGGACGCAGCTACGAACAGTGCCGCGAGCTGGAGCGGCGCGTGCCCGACGCGCGCCAGATTACCGGCAACCTGATTATGCCCGGCTTTACCGCGCCCAAGCTGCTGTGGGTGCAGCAGCACGAGCCGGCAATTTTTCGCTAGGTGGCGAAAGTGCTGCTGCCGAAAGATTGCCTGCGCTGGCGGCTGAGCGGCGACTTCGCCAGCGATATGTCCGACGCAGCCGGCACCCTGTGGCTCGACGTGGCGTGGCGCGACTGGAGCGACACTATGCTCGCCGCCTGCCGCGCGCGCAGATGCCGCAGCTGTTCGAGGGCGACGCCGTGACCGGCGCGCTGTCGCCTGACATCGCGGCGCGCTGGGGCATGCCGCCGGTGCCGCTGGTGTAGGGCGGCGGTGAACACTGCGGGCGCGGCGGGGGCCGGCATGACCGAGCCGGGCCGGGGGATGCTGTCGCTCGGCACCTCGGGCGTCTACTTTGTTGTCAGCGACGGCTACCTCAGCAAACCGCAGCGCGCGCTGCACAGCTTCTGCCATGCGCTGCCGCAGCGCTGGCATCTGATGTCGGTGATCCTCAGCGCAGCCTCCTGTCTCGACTGGGCCGCCGAGCTGACCGGCTGCGCGGACGTGCCGCAGCTACTGGCGGAGGCGGAGCGCGCCGACGAGCAGGCGCCGCCGCTGTGGTTTCTGCCCTGTCTCTCCGGCGAGCGCACGCCGCACAATAACCCGCGGGCGAGCGGCGTTTTCTTCGGCCTGACGCATCAGCACCGGCGCCCCAAGCTGGCACGGGCGGTGTTGGAGGGCATCGGCTACGCGCTGGTGCAGGGCATGGATGCGGTGCATGAGTGCGGCGTTACCCTGTCCAGCGTGATGCTGATCGGCGGCGGCGCTCGCAGCGCGCTGTGGCGGCAGATGCTGGCCGATATCAGCGACCAGATGCTCGACTACTGCCGGGGCGGCGAAGTCGGTCCGGCGCTATCAACCGCTGCGCGAGGCCTTCGCCCGGCTCTTTACCCAGCTGGCGCCGCTGATGCAGTAAAGCTGTCCCGCCCTGTCACTCTCTTGTCCCGTTCTGGCCTTCTGTCAAAGCCTCAGGCCCCGTCATTATGGGCCTGAACTTACCTTATCAGGAGACATAATAATGGCACAGGCGGCCCTGTTAGTGATTGACGTTCAGCAGTCCTTTCTGCACCGCGATTTCTGGCGTGAGACAGATTTTCCCGCCTTCCAGCGCAGCATCAGCGCGCTGATCGAAGGCTGCGAGGGCAAGGGCATTCCGGTAGTGGATGTGTTTCACGTTGCGCCGCAGGGGCCTTTCTCACTGGCGTCCGGCTGGGTTAAGCGGATAGATTTTTTGCAGCATCAGGCGACCTTCAGCGTACAGAAACGGGTGCACAACGCCCTGACCGAATCGGGCCAGCTGCCCTGGCTGCAGGCGCGCGAGATCGATACGCTGATTATCAGCGGAATCCGCACCGAACAGTGCTGCGAAACCACCGCAAGCGTGGCGTCCGATCTCGGTTTTAAGGTACTGTTTGTCAGCGAAGCGACGCGGATCTTCCCGATGACGCACGACGGCATTACCCTCAGCTGTGCAGAGCTGATTCACCGCACCGAAACCGTGCTGGTTAACCGGTTTGCCGAGCTGTTGAGCGTGGAGGCGTGATGGCGCTGGATCTGACCGGCCCAGCGGAAGCGCTGGTGGCTGGCTGGCGATCGCTTCGCGCTGCGTTATATCGGCCTGCAGGCGTCGTTGATGAGCTCAACGCAGATGACTAACGCCGACATTGCGCCGCTGCCGGCGAGCCTGCTGCTCGGCAGCCTGCTGGTGGTGCCGGGCGTATGCGACTCCGCCGTCTGGTTCAGCACCCCGCAAGCGGAGCTGGCTGACCGGGCTGCAGCCGCAGCTGCATACGCGGCAGCTGACCCTGATCTGCGTCTGCTCCGACGCTCTGCTGGCGGCGCAGGCGGGCTTGCTCAACGGCGTCCAGTGCACCCCCCATCACCACGTGCTGTCGCGCCTGAAGGCGGCCGCGCCCGCCGCGCTGGTAAAAGCGAACCGCGTGTTTGTCGATGACGATAATATCTGGACCAGCGCCGGCATTACCGCCGGCATCGATCTTTCGCTGCACCTGATCGGTCGGCTGTGCGGCGCGCAGACGGCGCTGGAGGTGGCGCGCGAAATGGTGGTATGGTTCCGCCGCTCCGGCGACGATCCGCAGCTGTCGCCTTGGCTGCGCTATCGCAACCATCTTCATCCGGCGATCCATCGCGTGCAGGACGCGATGATCGCCCATCCCAAACGCAGCTGGCCGCTCGCCGATCTCGCTCGCCGCGCACGCGCACGTCAGCGGCCGTCATCTGGCGCGCCTGTTTCGACAGCACCTGGGAATCAGCGTGCGCGAATATCATGAGCAGCTGCGGCTGGGCATCGCCCGACAGCGTGAGCAGCAGGGCGAAGGGGCGGAAAAGGCCGCGCTGGCGGCGGGCTTCTCCTCGGCGCGGCAGCTGCGCCGCGCGCGCGATCGCTGGCGCGATCAGCTGACCCAGTGATGTTTATCGAGGCGTCTGAGGGCCATCGCCAGCAGCAGGCTGCCCGCCAGCGTCGCGCCAAATATCTAGGGCAGATCGAGTAGCGGCTGTGACATATCGTCATAGTGGCGCGTGCGCAGGAAGTGAATAAACAGCGCGTGGAAGCCGTAGATCGGCTGCGAATAGCGGGCTAGCGTGCCGAGCACCGGTAGCGTCCGCCGGTTCAAAGTGTTTTTAAACAGCACCAGCAGGCTTATGGCGGCGATAAACACCAGCGGGCCGCAGTATAGATACCAGCGGTCGTTGAACGCGCTGTTAACGATCAGCGCCTGCCTGGTGCCGAGCGTAATGCCCACTACGCAGGCGGCGAATAGCCCCGCCGCCAGCGGTATCCATAGTGCCGATGGCGCGACCCAGCAGGGCGTAAAGCAGATAGTAGATGCTGTCGCCGCTGACATAGAGATTCACCGGC
The DNA here is from genome assembly GCF_013753875.1 of Candidatus Pantoea persica. Lineage (GTDB taxonomy): Bacteria > Pseudomonadota > Gammaproteobacteria > Enterobacterales > Enterobacteriaceae > Pantoea > Pantoea persica. The sequence goes on along the minus strand of NZ_SMDS01000023.1, from coordinate 34,722 downwards.
AGCCAGTGAAACGGCCCGACCGCCTGATCCACCGTATTCGGATTCGCCAGCACCGCCAGCACCAGCAGTGCCAAGTAGTGCGCCTGCACCTGCTTGACCTGGATCAGCGGCGACAGCAGGTAGATGCCGATCAGCGCGAAGAAAAACCATAATAGAAGACCGGTTTTTGCAGCATTTTCAGCAGCGATCGCTCTTCGCTGATGGGCGTCAGCCAGGTGATATAGGCCAGCGCCACCGCGCTGTAGAACAGCAGGCATAGCACCAGACGCGCCAGATGGCTCGGCTGCGCGCTGCGCTCGCCGAAGAACAGGTAGCCGGAAATCATAAAAAACAGCGGCACGCAGACGCGCGACGCCAAATTAAGCAGGTTGGCGATATCCCACCAGTGCCCGGTCACCACCATCGGCCCGGTGATATACCAGGTAGTGGTATGAATTACGATCACCATCAGACAGGAGACCGCGCGTAAATTGTATCCAGCAAATCTTTTGCGCCATCTGGCCCTCACGCGCATCACGTTGGTGCGAAGAAGGGGAGTCAGTCGCGATGCGAGCAACAACCTCTGTCAGCACGATTTGGAGCCGTCTGCACTACAGTGACGCCCCACAGAATTTCCGGCTGCATATTGCGCGGTCAAAGAGTATACTGGCGAACTATTTTTTCATCCACCCGACTCGCGTGCGAAATCATCATGCAAAAGTTTGATACCAAAACCTTTCAGGGCCTGATCCTGACATTGCAGGATTACTGGGCGCGTCATGGCTGCACCATCGTTCAGCCGCTAGACATGGAAGTGGGCGCTGGTACTTCACACCCTATGACCTGTCTACGCGCACTCGGACCTGAGCCGATTGCCGCAGCCTATGTACAGCCTTCGCGCCGTCCGACCGACGGCCGCTACGGCGAAAACCCGAACCGCTTACAGCACTACTACCAGTTCCAGGTGATCATCAAGCCGTCGCCGGACAATATTCAGGAGCTGTATCTCGGATCTCTGAAGGCGCTGGGTATCGATCCCACCGTGCATGACATTCGCTTCGTTGAAGATAACTGGGAAAACCCGACGCTGGGCGCGTGGGGCCTCGGCTGGGAAGTGTGGCTCAACGGCATGGAAGTGACGCAGTTCACCTACTTCCAGCAGGTGGGCTGCCTGGAGTGCAAGCCGGTCACCGGCGAGATCACCTACGGCCTTGAGCGTCTGGCGATGTATATCCAGAGCGTCGACAGTGTCTACGATCTAGTCTGGAGCGACGGCCCGCTGGGTAAAACCACCTACGGCGACGTGTTCCACCAGAACGAAGTCGAGCAGTCTACCTACAACTTCGAATACGCCGACGTTGATTTCCTCTTCACCTGCTTCGAGCAGTATGAAAAAGAGGCGCAGAAGCTGCTGGCGTTGGAAAAACCGCTGCCGCTGCCTGCCTATGAGCGCATCCTTAAAGCCGCGCACAGCTTCAACCTGCTGGACGCGCGCAAGGTGATCTCCGTGACCGAGCGCCAGCGCTATATCTTGCGCATCCGCACCCTGACCAAAGCCGTGGCTGAAGCCTACTACGCCTCTCGCGAGGCGCTGGGCTTCCCGATGTGCAATAGCAACAAGTAAGAGAAGAGGCAGCCATGACTGAAAAAACGTTTCTGGTGGAAATCGGCACCGAAGAGCTGCCGCCAAAAGCCCTGCGCAGCCTGGCTGAATCCTTCGCTGCGCACGTCACAGCCGAGCTGGACGCCACCGGCCTGGCGCACGGCGAGGTGCGCTGGTACGCCACGACGCGCCGTCTGGCGCTGAAAATCGCACGTCTGAGCGCCGCGCAGCCCGATCGTGAAGTCGATAAACGCGGTCCGGCCGTTGCCGCTGCCTTTGACGCCGACGGCAAGCCGACCAAAGCGGCAGAAGGCTGGGCGCGCGGCAACGGCATTACCGTCGACCAGGCGGAGCGCCTGAGCACTGATAAAGGCGAATGGCTGGTTTACCGCGCGCAGGTCAAGGGCGAAATCGCCCAAGCGCTGCTGCCTGGCATGATCGCCGCCGCGCTCGGCAAGCTGCCGATCCCGAAACTGATGCGCTGGGGCGCCAGCGACGTACAGTTCGTGCGTCCGGTGCATACCGTGACGCTGCTGCTGGGCGACGAGCTGATCCCGGCGACTATTCTGGGCATCAAGTCAGACCGCATCTTGCGCGGCCACCGCTTTATCGGCGAGCCGGAGTTCACCATCCACAGCGCCGATCACTATCCCGATATTCTGGAAACGCGCGGCAAGGTCATTGCCGACTACGCCAGGCGCAAGGCGCAGATCAAGGCCGACGCCGAAACGGCGGCGCGCCAGCTGGGCGGCAACGCCGATCTGAGCGACAGCCTGCTGGAAGAGGTCACCTCGCTGGTGGAGTGGCCGGTGGTGCTGACGGCGACCTTTGAAGAGAAGTTCCTCAAGGTACCGGCGGAAGCGCTGGTCTACACCATGAAGGGCGACCAGAAATATTTCCCGGTTTATGACAACGCGGGCAAGCTGCTGCCGAACTTCATCTTCGTTACCAATATCGAGTCAAGCGATCCGCAGCAGATTATTTCCGGCAACGAGAAAGTGGTGCGCCCGCGTCTGGCGGATGCCGAATTCTTCTTCAACACCGACCGCAAAAAGCGCCTGGAAGATCATCTGCCGCGCCTCGAAACCGTGCTGTTCCAGAAAGAGCTTGGCTCGCTTCGCGATAAAACCGACCGCATTCAGGCGCTGGCGAGCTGGATCGCCGCGCAAATCGGCGCGGATGTGAATCACGCCACGCGTGCCGGCCTGCTGTCCAAGTGCGACCTGATGACCAACATGGTTTTTGAGTTTACCGACACCCAGGGCGTCATGGGCATGCACTACGCGCGCCACGACGGCGAAGCCGAAGATGTGGCGGTGGCGCTTAACGAGCAGTATCAGCCGCGCTACGCCGGCGACGATCTGCCCTCTAACCCGGTAGCGTGCGCGCTGGCGATCGCCGACAAAATGGACACGCTGGCGGGCATTTTCGGCATCGGCCAGCATCCGAAGGGCGACAAAGATCCCTTTGCGCTGCGTCGCGCCGCGCTGGGCGTGCTGCGTATTATCGTCGAGAAGAATCTGCCGCTCGATCTGCAAACCCTGACCGAGGAAGCGGTGCGCCTGTACGGCAGCAAGCTGAGCAACGTCAACGTGGTTGATGACGTGATCGACTTTATGCTGGGCCGCTTCCGCAGCTGGTATCAGGAAGAGGGTCACAGCGTCGATACGCTGCAGGCGGTGCTGACGCGTCGTCCAACCCGTCCGGCCGATTTCGATGCGCGCATGAAGGCGGTGTCGCACTTCCGCACGCTCGACGAAGCGGCGGCGCTGACAGCGGCCAACAAGCGCGTCTCCAACATTCTGGCGAAGTCGACCGAAATGCTGAATGAGAGCGTGCAGGCGTCGCTGCTGAAGGAGAACGAAGAGATCCAGCTGGCGACCTTCGTGACCGCGCTGGGCGACAAGCTGCAGCCCTATTTCGCCGAAGGGCGCTACCAGGACGCGCTGATCGAACTGGCGCAGCTGCGCACGGCGGTAGATAACTTCTTCGACAAGGTGATGGTCAACGCCGAAGACGCTGAGGTGCGTATCAACCGCCTGACGCTGCTGGCGCAGCTGCGAGCGCTGTTCCTGCAGGTGGCGGATATTTCGCTACTGCAGTAAGCGGGCAATCAGCCGTCAGCAAGTAACATAAAGAAAAGGCCGACATCTCGTCGGCCTTTTTACGTTCAGATTTGCCTGCCTCTTTTCCCGCACTTCCGCTTCTTGCTAAACAGATTATTGATCAGCCGGGAGACGAGCGGCGGATTTGATCCTACCAGTAAGGAAGACTATAGTAATGGCTACGAGTTGCATGGATGCAGAGGCAGATATGGGCGTTTATTTGACGCCTGATTTCGATAAGGAGCGCAGGCGGCTGGGGATTACAGATAAGATTATTTGTAAAACAGCGCGCAAGGTTTTTAGCGGACTCAGAGGAAATCAGCTGGGGAAATTTACCTATAAAAGGAGAATTGCCCTGCCGAAGGTAAGCGAAAGAGATGGCGCGCGCTCTATCATTTTCTTTAATGACGGCAAGCACCTCTACTTTTTTTACCTCTACGCCAAAAGCAGCCTTGCAAAAAAGAAAAGAAAGGCAAAGAGATTGAAGATGCAGAAACAGACGTTTTTTGTCATATTGCGCCGGATTTTATAGCAACGGATGATGCGTGCATAAAATATCTTCTTGAAAAGAAACAATTGTCCGAGGTTGAGTGCGATGAGTGAAGATTTGAAAAAAATTTACGCTATGGTGAAACGCTATAACAAGCATGGCGTCGTAGTAAAAGATGACACGCTGCAATCTATTGAGTTTCGCATCAAAGCCGCAGATATTCCTGAAGTCCGTCCGATGACAGGCGAAGAGATTAAGGCGGTCCGTCAGCACTGGAAGTTATCTCAGTCCGTTCTGGCGCGAACAACCGGTATGTCTGTTGAGAGCGTATCTAAATGGGAGCGCGGAGAAAGTAAGCCAAATAAAGCGGTGCTGCGCATCATTAATATGATTTCTGACAATGGGCCGGAAATATTTATGCGTTGAGGCCGCTTTGCCCGCGTTAAACCATCAATCATTCCCTTACTGCTAAAGCAAAATGCCTTTTCTTTTCACGGCTCACGGCTTATTCGCCACGGTTATTCCGCGCCGCGCGTTTAGCTTTATGCTGCAGCTCCAGGATAGCAGTCACTCTCTTCAGCGCTGAGCATCATTACAAGTAAACGCATGTCACTGGCCGCTAGGCCGTTAACGGCGGCGCCGTGCGGGCAAAATTCTCTTGCTGAAACAGCGTCTCCGCCAGCTTCACCAGGGCCGGGCGGTCGACACACCCGTTGGGCACCACATGGCGAAAGTTGATATGGCCGATCATGCAGCCCGCTGCGATATCGGCCAGATTTAGCGTGCCGCTGTTCAGCCATTTTCCCTTGGCAGTGAGCGCCTCCAGCTTATCCAGCCCAAACAAAATCTTCTCCCGGTGGTGTGTCAGCACCTCTGCGGACTGCTGCTCGGGGGCGCGCAGCTTCTCGCGTACGATAATGCTGGCTCAGTCGCTGATGCCGTCCCCGCTCGACCTGCCGCACGTGCAGCGCTTGTCTGGCGTCGTGCGGCAGCAGCACGATGATGGAAGAGTCGAAACAGGCGTGCTGCTCGTCGTCAACCAGCGTCGGCACCTTGCCCAGCGGATTGTGGAGCGAGACGTGGCTGTCGGGGCTGTAAGGCGCATCGTTGATAAACTCAAACACAATGCCCTTTTCCAGCAGGATGACAGAAATCTTCCGTACAAAGGGACTGGTATAGCTACCAATCAGTTTCATCGCGCTTCTCCGTCATCAAAGGATTAATCAGCTCTCATCGGGAAACAGAAAAGGGTTCAGGCTGCTGCGCGAAAAGCCTTCCTGTTCCATGCGCACATCCAGCACCAGTGAGGCGAGATCGTCCGCGACCGGCTCTAGCGCCGGATCTCTCTCCTGATAGAGCATCTTCTGGTAGGTGCCGCAGTCGCCGCAGCTCTCCGCTTTTACCGACGCCTGCTCGCTGTCCAGCGACCAGTAGTGCAGATCGCGGGTCTGCTCGCAGTTGGTGCACTTGCTGCGCGCCACATACCATTCGCTCTCGCACAGGTTGCAGTGCAGATAGCGCAGGCCCTGCTGCATGCCGAGATGCACCACGCTCGCCACCGGCATGCTGGCGCAGACCGGGCAGAACTGGCGATGCTCGCCATACTCGGCGCGCGCTTTGCCGGGGATCAGTGCCGCCATCTGCGCCCAGTAGACGGAGAGAGCCGCCCAGATAAAGGGCGCCTTATCGCTGCTGGCCAGCGCAAACTCCCTCGCCAGCAGCGCGTCGGCCAGCGTCTCCAGCTCTCCGGCGGAGGTTTTCTCTAGGTTTTCCAGCACCGCCAGCGCTTGGCCGCTCATCTCCGGCTTTAGCTCGGCTATCAGCGAGTGCAGCAGTTGCTGCCAGTGCGCCTCGCGCGGCAGCGTCTGGATATCGAGCGGCGGCTTATCCTCGGCGGCGCTCTGCACCAGCCGATCGCGCAGATCGCGATGCAGCGGATGGTCATACAGCACGATCTCCTGCGCCTGCGCGATCTTCGCGGCGAAGCGCAGATAGTCGCCCAGCGGGTTTTTGTCGGCCAGATCGCGCAGGCGCGCCGCGCGACGGCTATAGAGGTTCTTCAGCCGTGGAAAGAGCAACGGCGGAATGGTTTCCGCAGTTGCCTTTTCGCGCTTCTCCAGCTGGTCTTGAGGGATAATGCGAATACTCATTAGGGGCATTTTTCCTGTTGTGTTGAGCGGTTGCGCTGCTCGCGATACCAGCGAGGGGGATGTTTCTCCGCCCAGGCGGCGCTCAACCAGCCTTCGACCATCCCATAATGACGAGGATTAGACCTACGGCGGAAACAGAGTGCAGCACCAGCGCCGCTCGGATAAGCGGTATGCTGAAGGTGCCGGCGAACCAGGGACACCATATCGCGATACCACTGAACAGCAGCAGCAGGCAGATAACCGCAGCCCAAAATAAACACCTCTGGCCAAAATTATAGCGACCAGTATCGCCCACCTCTTCATTAAGGGCAATTTTGTGGATGTTGCGCGCCCACAGCAGATCCACTTTGTTCACCAGATTGTGTGCCAGGGGCGGAAAAACATCAGCGTAAAGGCGACAAACATCGCCACGCTGATAAAGGGATGCAGGATGCGCGCCATCTGCGGCGTGCCGAAGACGTTCATCAGCCAGTTGAAGGCGGGAAAGAGAAAACCCAGCCCGCTCAGCGCCACCAGCATAAAGCAGATGGCGACGATCCAGTGGTTGATGCGCTCCGTCGCGCGATAGCGCACGATGCGCTCAGCCGTTGTTCATTCTTCCTCCTCCTTGTGTCGCGTCTCTTCTACGTGGTTCGGACCGACGCCGACGTAGTGAAACACCGACGCGGCAAAGGTGGCGGCAAAGCCTATCGCCGCCAGCGGTTTCCAGATCCCTTTCCAGAAGGTGACGGCCGGGCTGATACCGGGATTTTCCGGCAGACCGTGGTAGAGCTGCGGCTTGTGGGCATGGTGCAGCACGTACATTACGTGGGTGCCGCCGACGCCGGCAGGATCGTAGAGGCCGGCGTTGTCAAACCCGCGCGCCTTGAGCTCGGCGACGCGCTCCGCTGCCCGCTGCTGCATCGCCTCTTTGCTGACGAAGTGGATGGCGCCGGTTGGACAGGTTTTGACGCAGGCCGGCTCCTGGCCGACGCTGACGCGACGCAGAGCGTGCACTTGTGGGCGCGGTTGTCCTGCGGGTTAATGCGCGGCACGTTGAAGGGACAGCCGGCGATGCAGTAGCCGCAGCCGATGCAGTGCTCAGATTGAAAGTCGACAATGCCGTTGGCGTACTGCATGATCGCGCCCGCCGACGGGCAGGCTTTCAGACAGTCCGGATCGGCGCAGTGCATGCAGCCATCCTTGTGGATTAACCACGCCAGGCGGCCGTTCTCCTCGACTTCGGAGAAGCGCATTACCGTCCAGGCTTTGGCGTCGAGATCGGTCGTGTTATCGTAGACGCCGAGGTTATAGCCGACCTTGGCGCGGATATCGTTCCACTCCGAGCAGGCGACCTGGCACGCCTTGCAGCCGATGCAGGCGGTGACGTCGAGCAGCTTGGCGACCTGTCGCTGATGGTCGCGCGCCTGCAGCGCGGGCGTCAGTGAACTGGTTGCGGAGCGACGAATAATGTCCAGGGAGAGATAAGCCATGTGCGTTCTCCGTTACGCCTTTTTCACTTTAACTAAAAAACCTTTGTATTCCGGCGTCTGCGAGTTGGCGTCGCCCACCGACGGCGTCAGCGTATTGGTGAGAAAGCCTTTGTGCGTCGCGACCTCAAAGCCCCAGAGACAGGGAATGCCGACGGTATCGATCGGCTTGCCGTCGACCATCAGCCGCGGCAGACGTCGTGTCACCACCGCCTTCGCTTTGATATAGCCGCGTCGCAAGGTGACTCGAACGCTATCGCCCGACCAGATGCCTTTTTCCGCCGCCAGCTCGATGCCTATCTCGACAAACTGCTCGGGCTTCGCGATGGCGTTTAGCAGGGCATGTTTGGTCCAGTGGCGGAACAGCTCGGTAATGGAGTAGGTGGTGGCGACGCAGGGATAGTCGGCGGCCTCGCCCAGCTGCGCGGCGTCGCCTGCGAAGAGGCGCGCTGCCGGGCTGTAGCGCTGCTGCGGATGCAGCGGGTTGACGTCGAGCGGGCTTTCCATCGGCTCGTAGTGCTCAGGAAAGGGGCCGTCCGCCATTTTGTCCAGCGCAAAGAGATGGCCGAGACCGTCCGGCTGCATAATAAGCGGCCCCGCCTGCTGTTGCGGTGCCAGCGCCAGCGGATAGTCCGGCACGTCGATGCCCTGCCAGCGCGCGCCGTCCCACTCGATCAGGCGTCGGTTCGGGTCCCAGGCTTTGCCCTGCTCGTCGGCGGAGGCGCGGTTATAGAGAATGCGGCGGTTCGCCGGCCAGGCCCAGGCCCAGCCGGAAACCGCGCCCAGCCCAGAAGGATCGCCGTTGTCGCGGCGCGCCATCTGGTTGCTGTCGGGCGTCCAGCTGCCGGCGTAGATCCAGCAGCCGCTGGCGGTGCTGCCGTCGTTGCGCAGCTCGGCGAAGGAGCGCAGCTGCTGGCCCTTTCTCAGCAGTAGCTTGCCGCTGGCGTCGTAAACGTCGCGCAGCGCCCGGCCGTTGCTCTCCTTCGCCACCTCTTCCGGCGACGGATCGGCAGGGTTGCTGTAGTCCCAGCGCATCGCCATCAGCGGCTCCGGCGCCACGCCGCCTTCCTCGCGGTACAGCTCGCGCAGGCGCAAAAAGAGCGTTCCGAGAATATGACCGTCGTGCAGCGCCTCGCCCAGCGGCCCAGTGCCACTGCAGCCAGCGCGACGAGTTGGCCACCGAGCCCTCCTCTTCGGCGAAGCAGGAGGAGGGCAGGCGAAAGACTTCCGTGGCGATCTGCGCCGGATCGACGTCGTTGAATTCGCCGTGCGGTTGCCAGAAGCTGGCGGTTTCGGTGCTGAGCGGATCGATCACCACCATATATTTCAGGCGCGAAAGGGCGCGGCAGGCTTTGTTTTTATCCGGGAAGGCGGCCAGCAGGTTGAAGCTCTGCACGAGGCAGCCGTTGATGGCGCCCTGTTCCATCATCTCCGCCTGCGCCATGCAATCGTAGCTTTTGTCCCACTTAGGCAGCCAGTCGTAGCTCCACTGATTCTCCTGCGTGGCATTGTCGTCATAAAAACACTTCATAAGGCTGATGAAAAACTTGTCGGTGTTTTGCCAGTAGTTGACCTGGTTCGGCAGCGCGGCGATCTTTTCCGACAGCAGCGGCAGATAGCCAGTCAGGCTCTGCCACAGCAGGCCGAGATCGGTATAGCCCTGCACGTTGGAGTGGCCGCGCAGCGCGTTGATGCCGCCGCCCGGCATGCCGATATTGCCGAGCAGCAGCTGGATCATGGCGGCAGTGCGGATAATCTGTAAGCCGTTGGTGTGGTGCGTCCAGCCCAGCGCATAGAGCAGGGTGGCGGTGCGGTCGCGCACGCTGGTGCTGGCAAACTGCTGGCAGACGGCGAGGAAATCCTCCTGCGGTGTGCCGCACAGGCGCGTCACCATCTCGGGCGTATAGCGGCTGGCGTGCGCCTTCAGCAGATTCAGCACGCAGCGCGGATGGGTGAAGCTGTCGTCGCGGCGCGCGTGGCCTGCCTCATCCAGCTCGTAGCGCCAGCTGCGGCGATCGTACTGGCGCGTCTGCGCGTCGTAGCTGCTAAACAGCCTGGAGGTGCCGACAATAAAGACCTCCACGCCGGAGGCGGCGATTTGCCTGTAAGGTGCGCGCGTTGCAGGAGCCGTCGATCTCGGTGAGGTAGCGATAGCCTCCCTGCTCGCGTATCTCAATCAGCCGGCCGATTTTATCCAGCGTCTCGGGAATAAAGTGCTGCCCGGCGAAACCGGGATCCACCGACATCACGGTGACCTTGTCGAGCAGATAGGCATATTCGCGAATCGCGTCGGTGGGCGTGGCGGGATTTAACACCACGCCGCAGCGGCGACCCGCGTCCTTTATCTGGTCCAGCAGGCGAAAGATTTTGTTGCTGGCCGTCTCGGGATGAAAGCTGATGATATCGGCACCCGCATCGAGACAGAGCGGGATAATATCTTCCGGGTGATTGACCATTAAATGCACGTCAATCGGCACGTCAGTTATCTTGCGCAGGTTTTCGATAAAGAAGGGCGACAAGGTAATATTCTTCACGTAGCTGCCATCCATAATATCCACATGATAAAAGGCAGCGCTTTTATTCATGGCTTCGATCTGTTCGCGAAAGCGCGTTAAATCCATGCATGTCAGTAAAGGTGAAAATTTTGCACGCATGTAGGTTGCCTCATTGAGCAAGCGGCGCGCGCCGCTCGCACGATTAACAGAAAAATGCGATGAGATGGCCGAGAATGATGCCGACGATGCCGAAGTCCGCGTCACCGAAGGTGTTGGAGGCGAAGCACGGCGCCGCGCCGTCCGCCGGTGATATTGACGTAGACGCCTGCGGTCGCGCCGCAAAAGAAGTGCGGCACCAGGCCGGGTACGATCACGCTCAGTCCAAACAGCGGGCAGAGAAACATACTGAGCAGCCCGGCGGCGAAGCTGGAGAGGAAGCCGATAATCACCGCGTTTGGCGCAAAGGGAAAGACGGTGGGGCAGTCCAGCGCTGGTCTGGCGTTGGGCACCAGCTTGTCGGCAATGCCTTTAAAGGCCGGCACGATTTCCGCAATCGCTATGCGCACGCCGGCCAGAATGATATAGACGCCCGCCTGAAGGATGGCGAAAACTAGGAAGTTCTGGCCGCCGCTAATCTGCGTTTCGGTAAAGGTTTTGCCCGCCATCAGCACCAGCGCGATAAACAGGATAATCATGGTCAGCGAGATGGCCACCGACGAGTCGCGCAGGAAGTTGAGGCTCTTCGGCACCTTGAGCTCTTCGACAGAGGGACTGCCTTTGCCCACCGCTTTGCCCGCCAGCGCCGCCATCGCATCGGTATTCGGCACCACGCCCTGAATGGCGAAAGAGTGCTCAAACAGCTGGCTGAATATCGTCAGGATAGCGGCGATAATATTGGCGCCGGCAATCAGAATAACGAAACCCATGATGGTTTTCAGCGTGCCGGAAATAACGTCTGACACAGGTTCTTTTGCACAAGCAAACCGATTAGCGAGAAAAGGCCGACAAGAATGGCGGGTGTTCCCAGAACATCCTTAATAATAAACTGCATCATAATGACTCCCTGTGGGCGGATTCGCCCGAGTAATTACAGGTGTTCAGCCAGGATGGTTTTGATTTGCGCATCGTCCAGCAGGTTGGTCAGGCTAAAAACCTGCGCGCGATGGCCGGTTAATCGGTCAGCAATATCTTTGGCGCTGATAATTAAATCAGCAGGCTCTAACATCGCGGAGGTCAGGTCGGTATAACTGACCTCGGCCACGATCTTCTTGACGTTCATTTCCACGATAAAGCTGCTGCCCAAACCATTGCCGCATACGATTAAAACTTTTTTCATGACGAGACTCGCTGCTGGTTAAGCGTTAAAGCTGCCTGAATAGCAGCGGGCGAGGTGGCCGAAAGCAGCTGCTGCAGGCGAGATTCATCACTGAAGAGTTCCGCCAGCGCGGCGATCATCTGCAAATGCTCGTCGCCGTTCACGGCGCTGAGCATCACGATCACCCGTACCGCGTCATTCTCTCCCGCTTCGAAGCACACTCCTTGCTGGATGCGCAGCGCGTCCTGCCAGTTTTCCATCCTGTCCACCACGCAGATGGCGTCCGGTTTTAGCCACTGGTTGATCATCGCAAGCTCTTGTTGGTTGCTGAATAGGCTGAATAATGGGCGATCTCTGAGGCGTTTTACTGTGAAGTTGTCCCCCCCCCCCGGAGTTAGCTCTAACACAAAGATGTTATTTTCTGTGTTATTGCTAACATTTCTGGCTATGCTCTTTGCACAGCGGCCGGCAAGCCAGGAGACTGACTGTTTACGCGATAACCTCAGGCATTAGACATCACGGAAAAGCGGTTCGAGCGTTGCATGCCGCCGCATTTGGTTTTAAGCTGCGTCCAACGCACGCACACGCAACACACGCACACGCAACAGGAGAGCAGACAGGAGAAGGCATGGCAGAGAAACGGCGACGCAGTACCGGCAAAAGCACGCTGGCCGATGTTGCCCGTTTGGTAGGGGTGAGCACCATGACCGCATCGCGCGCGCTGCGTATGCCCGAGAAAGTCTCGCTGGACATCCGTGAAAAAATCGAAGCGGCCGTGGCGGAGCTGGCCTATGTGCCCAACGTGCAGGCGCGTAACCTGGCGTCCGCTTCGTCGCGCCTGATTACCATGGTGGTGCCGTCCTTTGCGACGCCTGGCTGTGCGGCGGTGTCAGAAGCTCTGCAGCAGGTGCTGAATCCCCGCGGCTATCACGTCATGCTGGCCGAAGCGGACTACTCGACGGCCAAAGAGAGAGAGCTGATTGAGATGCTGCTCTCTTACAATCCCGCGGCGATCGTGCACTTCAGCTTCGACAACACCGCCGACGTGCATCGTCTGCTGAGCCATTCCGGCCTGCCGGTGATGGATATCGGCGGGGTGCATCGCGAGTCGGCCGGCATCAGCATCGGCGTGGACTATGCCAAGGCGATCCGCCTGCTGGTGCAGCATCTGGTAGAGAGCGGCTATCGCCATCCCGGCCTACTCTGCACTCAAACCAACAGCACGATTTTCCGGCAGCTGCTGAACGGCTGGCACAGCGGCATGCTGGCGCTGAATCAGTCGCCGCACCGCGTCGTCAGTTCGCCGCTGTCGGCCTCTTTCGCCGTCGGCCACAGCCTGCTGCCTAAAATCCGTATGACTTGGCCGGAGCTGGACGTGTTGATCTGCACCAGCGACGAGGTCGCCTGCGGCACCATGATGGCGTGCCATGCGGCGGGCATCGCCGTGCCCAGCCAGCTCGCCGTCGCCAGCATTGGCGGCGGGCCGCTTTCTGCCGTCTGCTCGCCGCCGCTGACCACGGTAGCGCTGCCCTATGAAGAGATGGGCGCGCTGGCGGGCAAGCGGCTGCTGGCGGCGCTCGATGGCGATGAGCCGACGATTTTCAATGAGCTACCGGCGATCCTTAAACCGCGCGCCAGCAGCGGCAGAGTGTAAAAACAACGGTTTGCTTGTGAGAAATTTGTAAATTCCTTATGGTTAATGGGGCATTGATTACCCTTTTCCGGATCATGAATTTAACTATAATGGTTCGATTGCTTACGCGGCACGCCATCGGGCGCCGCTGCCCAAATATGAATATGAAATGGAGAGGAAGAACATGAGTTATTCACTGCCATCCCTGCCTTACACTTACGACGCACTGGAACCGCACTTCGACAAGCAGACGATGGAAATCCATCACACCAAACATCACCAGACCTACGTTAACAACGCTAACGCGGTGCTGGAAGGGACCGAATTCGCTGACCTACCGGTCGACGAGCTGATCACCAAACTGGATCAGGTACCGGCAGACAAAAAAACTGTACTGCGCAACAACGCCGGCGGTCACGCTAACCACAGCCTGTTCTGGAAAGGCCTGAAAACTGGCACCACGCTGCAGGGCGACCTGAAAGCGGCTATCGAAAAAGATTTTGGCAGCGTTGAGAAATTCCAGGAAGAGTTTGAGAAAGCCGCCGCAACCCGCTTTGGTTCAGGCTGGGCGTGGCTGGTGAAAAAAGGCGACAAGCTGGCCGTGGTTTCTACCGCTAACCAGGACAACCCGCTGATGGGCGAAGCGATCTCTAGCGCATCAGGCTACCCGATTCTGGGCCTGGACGTGTGGGAACACGCCTATTACCTAAAGTATCAGAACAAACGCCCTGACTACATCAAGGCGTTCTGGAACGTGGTGAACTGGGACGAAGCAGCAGCGCGTTTCGCCTCTGCAAAATAAGTTCGTCTTTATTGAGAGCGAAAACCGGCGAAGCGATTCGCCGGTTTTTTTATCGCGTAAGCGCAAAAAAATAAACCGCAGCTAAACGTCCGCGCAGTTGGCTTTTAACTTTTTCGGACATTGACCCGCCGTTGAGTTTTGGACGAGTATGCTAAAAAGCTCTCAAGTCAGAGAATTAACATTATGTCTATTATAATATCGCCTGTGCCGGCCATCGCGTCGTCGGCTTCGCTGTTTTTCCAGTTAATCAGCGGGAAGTATATCCCGAATAAACTGTGGTTGAGTAAAAGCTTTCGCCTGAAATTCGTCCTGAGAACGCTGGCGTTTCCCGTGACGACGCTGCGTTATTTAAATCAGCTGTCGCATCTGCCGGATATACGCCAGCTGATGAGCGTCCAGGGATTATTACCGGTGAAGCCGCATCGCCCCTATTTACGCGCCGGCATCAGCGTGGCGGCGCGCGCGCAGGCGATTCTCGATCACTATCATCTTATCGCCTCGCTGCCGAACGGCACGCTGCGCCAGCTGTTGCAAAGCCCGGGCGATAATCTGCTGGCGACGCTGCAGGGCAAAAACGGCGAGCGCTTTTCGCTCTTCTCCTGTCCCGGCCGCTTCGACCGCGAGGGCGAAGTTACCCTGGTACTGCGCTATCAGGACGATGTTATCGCCTCGCTCTCTTTTTCACTGATCAATGAAGAGGGGCGGCGCACGCTGTTGATCGGCGGCCTGCAGGGACCGCGCAAGCACGTCTCCAACGAGGTGATCCGCGAGGCGACCAAGGCGGCGCACGGACTGTTTCCGAAACGGCTGGTGATGGAGGTGGTGTTTATGCTGGTGCAGCAGTGCGCGGTGGAAAAGATCGTCGCCGTCGGCGACAGCACGCACGTGTTCCGCAGCCTGCGCTATCGCTACAGCAAGAGCGAGTATTTTTTCGCCAGCTACAGCGAGTTTTGGGCGTCGCTTGGCGGCGTGGCGCGTGAGGATAGGCTGTTCCAGCTGCCGTTCAGCATGCCGCGTAAGCCGCTGGAGGCGATCGCCAGCAAAAAGCGTGCGGAGTATCGCCGCCGCTATGAACTGCTGGATGCGCTGGCGCAGCAGGTATTAACGGCCGTCGGCCAGCGCAGCGAGGATCAGGCGGCCGCCTGATCCCCAACTCAAATGACGATGGGGCAGGCATGTCCGCCCCAAGGACATTCATGCAGAACGTTTAGGCGGTCGCCGTGCTGCCTGACAGCAGATCCAGCACTTCCTGCACGTTGGTGGTATGCGCCAGCTTCTCAATCACGCTCTCGTCGTCCAGCGCGTTGGTCAGGCTGGTGATCACCTGGATGTGCTCGTTGCTGCGCGCCGCGATACCGATAACCAGACGCGCCACGTCATCCGCATCCTCGCCGAACAACACGCCTTGCGGATACTGACAGAAGACCACGCCGGTTTTCAATACGCGATCTTTCGCTTCCAGCGTGCCGTGCGGCACAGCGATCGATTCGCCCAGATAGGTTGCCGTCAGCGCTTCACGCGCCAGCATCGTGTCAAAGTATTCCGGCTGCACGTAGCCGCCTTTCACCAGCTGCTCGCCAGCGAAGCGGATTGCCTGCTCTTTGTTGCTGGCGCTCAGGCCGAGGAACACATTGTCCGCGCCCAGCTTAAACAGGTGCGCATTGCTGGTGTCGTAACTGTCCGCCAGCACGCTCTGCACCGTTTCGCAGTGCGCTTCGCTGCGGTTCACCGCCATCAGACAGACGGTCAGTCAGGTTGCTGTAGAGCGCGCTGTCGAGGAAGTTGTTCAGCGAAATATGCTGCGCCTGCGGCGCCTGGCGCATCGCGCGTTCGGTCTGGTCGCTGTGGGTGATTACCAGATCGACGTCGCCCGGCGGCGAGTTAATCGCGCTGTTGATGACAGAGACGTTAGTCAGACCGGCGTCCTGCACCTTTTTACGCAGCACGCCCGCGCCCATCACGCTGGAGCCCATACCAGCGTCGCAGGGACGATAATTTTACGCACGTGGTGCACGTCAATGCTGTTGGCGTCGGCGACGACTGGCGCGTCCGCTACGGCTTGGCCTTTGGACTGCGCTTTCATATCCTGCATGCGATGGGTCGCCGCTTCAATATCATCATCCTCTTTCACCTTGCTGGTTTTCAGCAGATAGAAGAGACCACGAAAGAGACCGCAAAGGCTGCGAAGATCGCCGAGATATTAGCGAAATAGGCGCCTTTCGGCGTCATCGCCAGCACCGCCAGGATTGAGTCGGGCGACGCGGGAGATACCAGACCGCCGTTGAGCAGCGTCAGGGGGAAGACGCCGGTCATGCCGCCCAGAATCACCGCCAGCAGCAGGCGCGGCGCCATCAGCACGTACGGGAAGTAGATTTCGTGGATGCCGCCGAGAAAGTGGATGATCGCTGCGCCGCCCGCAGACTGCCTGGCGCTGCCGCGGCCGAACATCATATAGGCCACCAGCACGCCCATGCCTGAGCCTGGGTTGGCTTCAATCAGGAAGAAAATGGACTTGCCTGCTTCGCTCAGCCTGCTGAATACCCAGCGGCGAGAAGATGCCGTGGCTAATGGCTTATTGAGGAACAGGATTTTCGCCGGTTCGACAAAGATCGAGGTCAGCGGCAGCAGGTAGGAAATCATCGGACCCACCAGCTTTGCCAGCGTGGCGTTCGGGATCCAGCCGGTTGGAATAAACAGCGCAGTGATGATACCTGAGATGCGCCGCAATATAAGAGAGCGCGTTTGTTTTTGTTAAGCCAGCACGGCGGGGAGCCCCGTGGCTATTACTGTATGCACGCGGACTCTAGCACGCGAATATGACGCTGCGTAGCGGTCGGACTAAGTGTGATCTGGATTACCTATTCAGGGCGGGGTCGGGGGATATTTTAGTGAGTAAGATAACAAAAAAGGGCTTTAAAAACAGCGTTTTACTGCTTTTTCACCGCAACTAGACTGAGTTTGTGATAAATATCACTCTTTTGCCTGGGCGGTTTGTTTAATATATGCAATCATGATAGCAAACAATTTGGGGGCAAAAATGCGGCATATCACACCCCGCTGTGCGGTGGCCTGAGGAAATTCTGAAAGGAAGAAGAGAAAGGCAGGCACGGCGTCGTTTTTGAAGCTGACGTGAGGGCCCTGCTATTCAAGGAAGTCGCCCGCCTGTACCGCGACTTGGCTTAGCTTCGGCACCAGCTGATTTGCCGGCTGCGTGACGACCTTATCGTAGACGCCGTCATAGACTTTTTTCAGATCATCTTCCTGCTCCAGTGCGGCTTTTTTGCTTTTCGCCTGCATTTTAGCGCTCTCCAGCTGCTGCGTCACGATGACCAGTGCGCCGTTCGCCTGGCGCGGCGCGTCAGATAATCCTGCGGCACGCGGATAGCCGACAGCCTGTCCACCTCCGGACGCATAACCTGTTCCACCGCCTTGTTCACCTGCTGGGAAAAGCCGTACAGAATG
The DNA here is from genome assembly GCF_013753875.1 of Candidatus Pantoea persica. Lineage (GTDB taxonomy): Bacteria > Pseudomonadota > Gammaproteobacteria > Enterobacterales > Enterobacteriaceae > Pantoea > Pantoea persica. Next base: position 17,219 of record NZ_SMDS01000023.1, on the reverse strand, counting down.
GCGTGGTCGCCGGCAAATTTACCAAAGTTCTGCTTCTGATTTTCGTTCAGGCTTGGCAGATGCTCGCCGCTGCGCATCACGGTATTTTGCAAGAAGTCGATAAAGACTTTGCGCTGCTCGCCTTCTTTGTCCCCGCACGCAGCGAGGTTAAGCACCAGCAGTGCGGCGCCGAGCAACATGCCGGTCCGCATTCAGATGCGAGAGATTCCTGACGCCATCATAGTGGTAACTCCTGTAATTGAAAAAGGTATCTGACTGATGAATGGTTCTAAAGAATAGAGCAAAGTAGCGGGCGGATATAACGTCCGCAGGCGAATCGCGCGCTGGGCGCAGAAGAGAGCCGGGCAGTGGTCTGCCCGATCTGAGGCGAGGTTAGCCGGTGTTGCGTATGCCGGCCGCGACGCCAGCGATGGTAACCATCAACTCCTGTTCGACGCGCGGATCGGGCTCTTCGCTGCGCGCTTCCTGCTCGCGCGAACGCTGCAGCAGCTCCGCCTGCAGCACGTTGAGCGGATCGGTATAGACTTTGCGCAGCGCGATTGACTGGGCGATCCACGGCTGGTCGGCCATCAGATGCTTGTCGTTGGCGATGGTCAGCACCGCTTTAATGTCGGCGTCCGGGCAAAGATCCACGGAATGGCGCGCAGCGATTCGACGCCGCCGGTCGGGCGACGCTTCGCCGGTCGCGAGCCGAGGGGCAGTTTGCCCAGCTCCTGCTCCGGCGTGGCGGAGCGGAAGTAGGGCACGAAGTCGGGATTTTCGCGCACGTAGCCGCGATACATAGCGCAGGAATGCGCCGACAGCTGATCCATAATGCTGTGCCACTCCTACTTCGGCTCCGGCGGCGGCGGCAGGTTGGCCTCCAGAATCGCGCCGGTGTAGAGTGACAGGCTGGCGATGGTGACTTCCGGCAGACCATATTTAAAGCGGATCATTTCGCCCTGCTCGGTGACGCGCAGGCCGCCCTTCAGGCTGCCCGGCGGCTGCGACAGCAGCGCCGCATGCGCTGGCGCGCCCGTGGAAAAGCGTCAGCGCGATGCCGGCTTTTTCGCAGGTTTTGATCAGCGCGTCCTGCGCCTGATACTGCGCCCAGCTGGTGGCCATCACGCCGGCGTCTTTCGCCGAGTCGGAGTAGCCGATCATCACCATCTGCTTGCCCTGGATAAAGCCGCGATACCAGTCGATGCTCAGCAGCTGGCTCATCACGTCGTTGGCGTTGTTGAGATCGTCGAGGGTTTCGAACAGCGGCGCCACCGGCATGGAGAAGGTGATGCCCGCCTCTTTTAGCAGCAGGTGCACGGCCAGCACGTCGGACGGGGTTTTCGCCATCGAGATAACGTAGGTGGCAATCGAACCTTGCGGCGCTTCGGCGGCGACGCGGCAGGTTTCGAGCACCTCGCGCGTCTCGTCACTCGGCGTCCAGTTGCACGGCAGCAGCGGGCGCTTGGAGTTCAGCTCGCGCACTAGGAACGCCTGCTTGTCGGTTTCCGAATAGCTTTCGTAGTCGCCCAGGCCGAGATAGCGCGTCACCTCGGCGATCGCCTCGGTATGGCGCGTGCTCTCCTGACGCAGGTCGATGCGCACCAGCGGCACGCCGAAGCACTTCACGCGGCGCAGCGTATCCAGCAGCTGGCCGTTGGCAATAATGCCCACATTGCACTGCTGCAGCGACTGATAAATGGCGTAGAGCGGCGTCCAGAGCTGATTGTTGAGACCAGCAGGTCTGCCGGGCGCGGCAGCTGCTCGCCCTTCAGGCGGCGCTCAAGCCAAGCCTGGGTAGTGAGAAGCTGGCTGCGCATGCGCTTCAGAATCATGCGGTAAGGCTCGATCGCCTCTGGATCGCCGCACAGCTCGCGCACTTCGTCGCTGCATTCCGACATCGACAGCTCGGAGATCAGCACGCCGATATTGCGCAGAAAGAGATCGGCGGCCTTCCAGCGGCTGAGCTGCATCGCATGGCGCGTGATAGTGGCGGTCACGTTCGGGTTGCCGTCGCGATCGCCTCCCATCCAGGAGGTAAATATCACCGGTATAAAGTCGACCGGCAGCGTAATGCCGAACGCCGCTTCCACCTGTTCGTTCAGCTCGCGCAGAAAGGCGGGCACGCCTTCCCACAGGCTGTTTTCCACTACCGCGAAGCCCCATTTGGCTTCGTCGATCGGCGTCGGGCGATATTTACGGATTTTGTCGGTGTGCCACGCCTGCGCCACCAGCTTACGCAGGCGGCGCAAAATCTGGTTGCGCTCGTAGTCGGAGACGCCGCTGTGGTCGAGCTGCTTCAGGCAGCTGTTAACCTTGACCAGCTTATGGATCAGGGTGCGGCGGGTGATTTCGGTCGGTTGCGCGGTCAGCACCAGCTCTAGCGACAGCGACTCGATCGCCTCGCAAATGGCGCTTTCGCTGACGTCCGGCTGCTGTTTCAGGCGCTCAAAGGTGCGCTTCAACAGCTCAGGATGGTTGGCACCCTCGCCGCTGCGGGAAATGGTCTGGTACTGCTCGGCGACGTTGGTGAGGTTGAGAAACTGGCTGAACGCGCGCGCCACGGGCAGCAGCTCGTCGTTTGACAGATTTTGCAGCGTCGTCAGCAGCTCCTTGCGATGAGTGTCATTTTCCCGCGCGGGACGACTTTGAGAGTTTGCGGATGGTCTCCACCCGATCGAGGATGTTCTCTCCTAGTGCATCCTTGATCATATCCCCGAGCAGTTTGCCAAGCATACTGATATTACTTCGCATTGCGGAATATTAGTTCGTTCATGTGACCCTGACACCCTTATCATCTTTGTAAACATCTACACCCACAGTTTCCGAGCATAACATCACCTTTTATCTAGCTACGTAAATCCGGCGACGTCAATGCGCATCAGCGCCTGGTAACTTGCGGAAATTCAAATATTTTAATTTGAGAAGAGCGGGATAAGTTATTCTTATCGGCAAATCCCGCACTTTGATCAGGAAATTTACTTACTTAACAGTCGATTGCCCTGTTAATTGCATATCAGTGGCAAAAATGCTGGACAACCTGCGCGATCAGGGCGCGCGTCGGCTTAATAAATGCAGTATCGATAAATTCGTCTGGCTGGTGCGCCTGATCAATCGATCCTGGCCCCAGCACCAGCGTCGGGCACAGCTCCTGAATAAACGGCGCCTCGGTGCAGTAGTTGACCACTTCTGTCGGCGTGCCGAGCAGTTTTTCCACTACGGCGACCAGTTCGTGATCGGCCGGACACTCGTAGCCTGGGATCGGTGGATGCAGCTCGCCGACCGTCAGGCGGCCTGGCCAGCGCGCACTGACCGGCGCCAGCGACTCGTTCAGTAACCCTTCCAGATCGCTCAGCGTCAGGCCCGGCAGCGGGCGGATATCCATATGCAGCTCGCAGCAGGCGCAGATGCGGTTCGCCCCGTCGCCGCCGTGAATATGGCCGAAGTTCATGGTCGGGTAGGGAATGGCGAAGCCGTCGTGGTGATAGCGCTCTTTCAGCGTATTGCGCAGCTGCATCAGATGGCCGATGGCGTCATGCATCAGCTCGATGGCATTGACGCCGCGCGCCGGATCGCTGGAGTGGCCCGACTGACCCTGCACGCGAATCGCGTGCGACAGATGGCCTTTGTGGGCGCGCACCGGCTTCAGCGAGGTCGGCTCGCCGATAATGGCGCAGTCCGGGCGGATGCTCGCCATTTCGGAGAAGTACTTCGCGCCCGCCATCGTCGTCTCTTCATCGGCGGTGGCGAGAATATAGAGCGGCTTGCTGAGTTTGCTGACGTCGACGTCGCGCAGCGTGTCGAGGATAAAGGCGAAGAAGCCCTTCATGTCGGCGGTGCCCAGGCCGTAGAGCTTGTTGTCATGCTCTGTCAGGGGAAAGGGATCGCGCGTCCAGCGGCCGTCGTCAAAGGGCACCGTGTCGGTGTGGCCGGCCAGCAGCAGGCCGCCCGCGCCGCTGCCGCTATGCGCCAGCATGTTGAATTTATGCCGCGTGCCTGGCACCGGCTGCACCTCGACGCTGAAGCCGAGGTCGCGAAACCAGCCCGCCAGCAAATTGATTAAAGTTTCATTGCTCTGATCCAGCGCCGCATCTGTCGCGCTGATGGTCGGGGTCGCGATCAGCTGGCAGTAGAGTTCGATAAAAGAAGGTAATTTTGTCTTCACTGTTGACGGTCCTTGAGTTATATTCATGCATTAATAGTGAATAAAAATACATTAACGCCGGTTGCCTGGGAACCAGAAAACCAGAAATTTCCCGCAAACGGCATTGTGGGCAATTGGGCAAGGCCGCGACCCGGAACGTGTAACTGTAAAAAGGTATACAGCCTGATGTTGAATACGCTGATCGTTGGTGCCAGTGGGTACGCTGGCGTAGAGCTCGCCACCTTCTTCAATCGCCATCCACATATGAACATAACCGCTTTGGCGGTTTCAGCGCAAAGCCCGGATGCTGGAAAGCGTTTGTCCGATCTGCATCCGCAGCTGAAAGGCGTGGTGGATCTGCCGCTGCAGCCGCTAAGCAGCGCGGCGGAGTGGGCCGACAAGGTCGATGTGGTGTTTCTGGCGACCGCCCATGAGGTGAGCCATAATCTGGTACCCGACTTCCTTGCGGCGGGCTGCGTAGTGTTCGACCTCTCCGGCGCGTTTCGCGTTAACGACGGCAGCTTCTATCAGCAGTTTTACGGCTTTACTCATCAGCACGGCGACTGGCTCGATAAGGCGGTCTACGGCCTGGCGGAATGGAACCATGAGAAAATCAAAGAGGCGCAGCTGGTGGCCGTACCGGGATGCTATCCCACCGCGGCGCAGCTGGCGCTGAAGCCGCTGGTCGACGGCGGCCTGCTGAATCCCGATCAGTGGCCGGTGATCAACGCCATTAGCGGCATAAGCGGTGCGGGCCGCAAGGCGAGCGTCACCACCAGCTTCTGCGAAGTGAGCCTGCAGCCCTACGGCCTGTTCAACCACCGTCACCACCCAGAGATTGTGGTGCACCTCGGCGCGCCGGTGATCTTCACGCCGCACCTCGGCAGCTTTCCGCGCGGCATTCTGGCGACCATCACCTGCAGCCTCCAGCCGGGCGTCGGCCACGCCGACGTGGCGGCGGTGTTCGCGCGCGCCTACCATGATAAGCCGCTGGTGCGCGTCTACGGGCAGGGCGTGCCGGCGCTGAAGGCGGTTGTCGGCCAGCCCTTCTGCGATATCGGCTTCGCGCTGCAGGGCGAGCACCTGATCGTCGTCGCGGCGGAAGATAACCTGCTGAAAGGCGCCGCGTCGCAGGCGGTGCAGTGCTTGAATATTCGCTTCGGCTTCCCTGAAACGCAGTCACTGATCTAACGAACAAGGACGCACATGACGACTCCACTGATTATCAAACTGGGCGGCGTGCTGCTCGACAGCGAAGAGGCGCTGGCGCGGCTGTTTGACGCCCTGCAGGCCTGGCGCAACGCGCATCAGCGTCCGCTGATGATCGTTCACGGCGGCGGCTGCCTGGTCGATGAACTGATGAAGAAGCTGTCGCTGCCGGTGAAAAAGAAAAACGGCCTGCGCGTCACGCTGGCCGATCAGATCGACATCATTACCGGCGCGCTGGCGGGCACCGCCAACAAAACGCTGCTCGCTTGGGCGAAGAAGTACGGCATTAAGGCGGTCGGCCTGAGCCTCGGCGACGCCGATCTGGTCAAGGTGACGCCGTTCGACGAGGAGCTGGGCTACGTCGGCCAGGCAGAGCCGGGCGATCCGGCGCTGCTGACGACGCTGCTGGCGGCGGGCTATATGCCGATCGTCAGCTCTATCGGCATTACCGACGATGGCGCGCTGATGAACGTCAACGCCGATCAGGCCGCAACTGCGCTGGCGTCAACGCTGGGCGCCGACTTGGTGCTGCTCTCCGACGTGAGCGGCATTCTGGACGGCAAAGGCCAGCGCATCGCGGAGATGACCGCCGAAAAAGCGGAGCAGCTGATCGCGCAGGGCATCATTACTGACGGCATGATTGTAAAAGTGCACGCGGCGCTCGACGCCTCGCGCACGCTGGGCCGCCCGGTGGATATCGCCAGCTGGCGCCACGCGGAGCAACTGCCCGACCTGTTTAACGGCGTGTCGATTGGCACCCGGATCCACGCTTAACGACTTAGATGCTAGGATGACGACATGAGCACGCAAAATATCAAAAAAATCGTACTGGCTTATTCCGGCGGTCTGGATACCTCCGCGATTATTCCGTGGCTGAAAGAGAACCACGGCGGCTGCAAAGTCTTGGCGTTCGTGGCGGATATTGGCCAGGAGCGTAGCGATCTGGAAGGCGTGGAGAAGAAAGCGCTGCAGTCTGGCGCCTCTGAATGTCACGTCGTCGATCTGCGCGAAGAGTTTATCAGCGATTACGTTTACCCGGTGCTACAAACCGGCGCGCTCTATGAGGGCACCTATCTGCTGGGCACCTCAATGGCGCGTCCGATTATCGCCAAAGCACAGGTTGAGCTGGCGCTGAAAGTGGGCGCGGATGCGCTTTGCCACGGCGCAACCGGCAAGGGCAACGACCAGGTGCGTTTTGAAACCACCTATACCGCGCTGGCGCCGCAGCTGAAAGTGGTGGCTCCGTGGCGCGAATGGAATCTGCGTTCGCGTGAAGCGCTGCTGGACTACCTGAAAGAGCGCAATATCCCGACCACCGCGTCGCTGGAGAAAATCTACAGCCGCGACGAGAACGCCTGGCACATCTCTACCGAAGGCGGTGTGTTGGAAAGCCCGTCTAACGCCCCGAACAAAGATTGCTGGGTGTGGACCGTGGATCCGCTGGAGGCGCCGGATCAGCCGGAGAACGTCACCGTCACCGTGGAAAAAGGCCGCGTTGTCGCGGTAAATGGCGAGCAGCTGAGCCCGTTCCAATGCTTGGATAAGCTCAACGCGCTGGGCGCGAAGCATGGCGTTGGCCGTATAGACATCGTGGAAAACCGTCTGGTCGGCATCAAGTCGCGCGGCTGCTACGAAACCCCTGGCGGCACCATCATGGTCAACGCGCTGCGTGCGGTTGAGCAGCTGGTTCTGGACCGCGACAGCTTCAAATGGCGTGAGCAGCTGGGCCATGAGATGTCTTATGTCGTATACGACGGCCGCTGGTTCGCGCCGCTGCGCAAATCAATTCAGGCGGCCGCCGAGTCGCTGGCGGAAGAAGTCAACGGCGAAGTGGTGCTGCAGCTTTACAAAGGCCAGGCGACGGCGATTGAGAAACGCTCCGCCGACAGCCTTTACTCGGAAGAATTCGCCACCTTCGGCGAAGACGAGGTTTACGACCACCGTCACGCCGGCGGCTTTATCCGTATCTTCTCGCTCTCTTCGTGCATCCGCGCCCTGAACGAGCAGAAGCAGAAGTAATCATGCGGCGAGGCGCGCCTCGCCCAGCCAGATTTCGCAAAGGCGGCTTCGGGCCGCCTTTTGTTTAAGGATTCAGAGGAGTTTCACATGGCACTTTGGGGCGGACGCTTTACCCAGGCAGCAGACCAACGGTTCAAACAGTTCAACGACTCGCTGCGCTTCGACTATCGTCTGGCGGAGCAGGATATTACCGGCTCCATCGCCTGGTCCAAAGCGCTGGTCACGGTCAACGTGCTGAGCGCCGAGCAGCAGCAGCAGCTGGAGCAGGCGCTGACGGCGCTGCTGGCCGAGGTGCAGGCCAGTCCCGAGCAGATCCTGCAGAGCGACGCCGAAGATATTCACAGCTGGGTTGAAGGGCAGCTGATCGAGAAAGTGGGCGCGCTGGGCAAAAAGCTGCACACCGGCCGCAGCCGTAACGATCAGGTGGCGACCGATCTGAAACTCTGGTGCAAGGCGCAGGTCGAGGCGCTGCTGGGCGCGACGCGCGAGCTGCAGCAGGCGCTGGTGGCGACCGCCGAGGCGAATCAGGATGCAGTGATGCCGGGTTATACCCACCTGCAGCGCGCGCAGCCGGTGACCTTCGCCCACTGGTGTCTTGCCTACGTAGAGATGCTGGCGCGTGACGAAAGCCGCCTGCAGGACACGCTGAAGCGCCTCGACGTCAGCCCGCTCGGCTGCGGCGCGCTGGCGGGCACCGCCTACGATATCGACCGCGAGCAGCTGGCCGGCTGGCTGGGCTTCGCCTCGGCGACGCGCAACAGCCTCGACACCGTCTCCGATCGCGATCACGTGCTGGAGCTGCTGGCGGACGCCTCTATCGGCATGGTGCACCTGTCGCGCTTTGCGGAAGATTTGATCTTCTTCAACACCGGCGAAGCGGGCTTCGTTGAGCTCTCTGACAAAGTGACGTCCGGCTCGTCGCTGATGCCGCAGAAGAAAAACCCGGACGCGCTGGAGCTGATCCGCGGCAAGTGCGGCCGCGTGCAGGGCGCGCTGACCGGCATGATGATGATGCTGAAAGGGCTGCCGCTGGCCTACAACAAAGATATGCAGGAAGACAAAGAGGGGCTGTTCGATGCGCTCGACACCTGGCTGGACTGTCTGCATATGTCGGCGCTGGTGCTGGACGGCATTCAGGTGAAACGTCCTCGCTGCCAGGAAGCGGCGGAGCAGGGCTACGCCAACTCAACCGAGCTGGCCGACTATCTGGTGGCGAAGGGCGTGCCTTTCCGTGAGGCGCACCATATTGTGGGCGAAGCGGTGGTCGAGGCGATCAAACAGGGCGTGGCGCTGGAAGCGCTGTTGCTGGCGCAGCTTAAAACGTTCAGCGCGACGATTGAAGAGGATGTCTATCCGGTGCTGGCGCTGCGCTCCTGCCTGGAAAAACGTAACGCCAGGGGCGGCGTCGCGCCGCAGCAGGTGGCGTTCGCCATCGCCGACGCGAAAAAGCGTCTTGGCTGATCGACAGGCAAAAAAGCGGGTATAAATGCCCGCTAACCTCTAGCTTCGGAATTTCATTCTATTTTTATAGGCACATCATCAAAGGGTCAGCACTCCCGGCTGATGCAGTGATTCTTTTACGCTGAATGCAGGTACTGTTCCAGATCGTCGCTGCCGCCAATATGGCGTCCGCCGATAAAGACCTGCGGCACAGTGGGCGCGGCCCGTTACGGCGCGCAGGCTGACGGTGGTCGCATCCTGACCCAGCACGATCTCTTCAAACGGCATGCGGTTATCCATCAGCAGCTGTTTCGCTTTGGTCCAGACGGGCAGCCTGGTTTGGTAAACAGCGCCACGGGTGCCTACACTTTATATTCGGGCACCAGATAGCGCAGCATGGTGTCCGCGTCGGAGATCTCAAAGGGATCGCCCGGCGTTCAGCTCGACGAACATCTTTTCAATTACGTACGCCGTCGCGCACCAGCATCGAATAGCGCCATGCGCGCGCGCCGAAGCCAACGTCCGCCTTTTCAACAAGCATGTTCAAGCATGTTCATCCCACGCGTGAAGTCGCCGTTGCCGTCGGGAATAAAGGTAATGTTTTCCGCACGCTGCTCCGCTTTCCAGGCATTCATCACAAAGGTGTCGTTGACCGACATGCAGAGAATGCTGTCGACGCCATGCTGCGCAAACAAGCTGTACAGCTCATTGTGGTGCGGCAGATGGCTCGACGAGCAGGTCGGCGTAAAGGCGCCCGGCAGGGAAAAGACGATAACGGTTTTCCCCGGCAAACAGATCGTTCGTGGTGACGTCGACCCAGCGATCGCCCTGACGGGTATGGAAGATGACCTGAGGAACAGCGTTACCTTCCTGACTTGCAAACATATTTCCCTTGGGGCAAGAATCGCTTAAATTTGATGCGTGCATTAATCTCATCATTGCTTGATAGGGCTAATCGTTCATTGCTATCCTATCTATCGTCACAGGCTATCGTGGTCTGGAGGATAACAATGAAAATTCGCGATCTTGAATATCTGGTTTCTCTTGCGGAACATCGCCATTTTCGTCGCGCGGCAGATGCGTGCCACGTCAGCCAGCCCACGCTGAGTGGACAGATCCGCAAGCTGGAAGGTGAACTGGGCGTGATGCTGCTGGAACGAACCAGCCGTAAAGTGTTGTTCACCCAGGCGGGCATGCTGCTGGTCGATCAGGCGCGCACTGTGCTGCGGGAAGTGAAAGTCTTAAAAGAGATGGCGAGCCAGCAGGGCGAAGCCATGTCCGGTCCGCTGCATATCGGGCTGATCCCCACCACCGGCCCCTATCTGCTGCCGCAGATTATTCCCATGCTGCATCAGACCTTTCCCAAACTCGAGATGTACCTGCATGAAGCGCAGACCCAGCAGCTGCTGGCACAGCTCGACAGCGGCAAGCTCGACTGCGCGATTCTGGCGCTGGTGAAAGAGAGCGAAGCCTTTATTAAGGTGCCGCTTTTTGACGAGCCGATGAAGCTGGCGGTCTATCAGGATCATCCGTGGCGCGATCGCGATCGCGTTCCCATGTCCGATCTGGCGGGCGAAAGGTTGCTGATGCTGGAGGATGGCCACTGCCTGCGCGATCAGGCGATGGGCTTCTGCTTTGAAGCGGGCGCCGACGAAGATACCCATTTCCGCGCCACCAGTCTGGAGACGCTGCGCAATATGATCGCGGCCGGTAGCGGCATCACGCTGCTGCCTGCGCTGGCGGTGCCGCAGGAGCGCGTGCGTGACGGCGTATGCTATCTGACGTGCTATAAGCCCGTGCCGCAGCGCACCATCGCGCTGGTCTACCGTCCCTGCTCGCCTCTGCGCAGCCGCTATGAGCAGCTGGCAGAAGCGATTCGTACCCATATGCAGGGCTATCTGGACGCTTTGTTAAAACAGGTGGTTTAAGCCGTTCAACGCGGCCACGCGATAGGCTTCGGCCATGGTGGGGTAGTTAAAGGTAGTGTTGACGAAATACTCAATGATATTGCCGCCGTTTTTCTGCTCCATGATCGCTTGGCCGATGTGAATGATTTCCGCCGCGCGCTCGCCAAAACAGTGAATGCCGAGGATCTCTTTGGTTTCGCGGTGGAACAGGATTTTCAGGCTACCGACGTTCATGCCGACAATCTGCGCGCGCGCCAGATGCTTGAACTGCGCGCGGCCCACTTCATACGGCACTTTCATCGCCGTCAGCTGCTGCTCAGTTTTGCCCAAAGAGCTGATTTCCGGAATGGTATTAGAGCAGGTAGTCCGCCTTGATCTTTTTGCCCGACTTCAGGTGCATAATCACACCGTCGTCGACGCCTTCGATTTTCTCAAACTCTTCGTTGTGGCGGATAACGACGCTGCTGTTCCATAAGTGGTAAGAGAGCGAGTCGGACATCTCCTGATCGAGAAACGCCGTTCGACCTCGATGGTGTTGGCGTCGATAAAGTGCGCGTCGCCCTGAAACAGCTCGCAGCAGTTGCGCTCGAAAAAGCACTGGCGCATTGCGGTCTGCTGGCTGATGACGTTTTCCGTGTGGTTAAGAATGTCGGCGAACGACGAGCGCAGCAGGCGAGTGTGATCGCTGTAAAGCGGGTTTTGGTTGAATTCGATGATGCGACTGACTGCGTGGCGAAGCGCTTTAGACGGGATCGTGCCCCAGGGCGAACAACCGCCGCCGATGTTATGGTAGCGTTCGATCATTGCGATGCGCGCTCCCTGCTTCACTAGGCCCATGGCCGCGCCTTCACCTCCCGGTCCGGAGCCAATCATGATGACATCGTAATCGTAAGACTTTTGCATACCAGTACGCCCTATGTTTCTATTTTACAACGAGATTCTAACATCTCGCCGCGCACATCTGAATTCTAACAGTGAAATTCCACCCGGTTTGACAAAGCGAGAGGTTCACAGGCAAGTCACAAAGTTTGGCCTATGTTCGCTGATAAGTTTGTTATAGTGACCGTCTAACACGTCACAAGGTAGAGAGAATGGGTGTCAGAGCGCAACAGAAAGAACGTACAAGACGTACGCTGATCGAAGCGGCATTTAGCCAGCTCAGCGCCGAACGCAGCTTCGCCAGTTTAAGTTTGCGCGAGGTCGCCAGGGAAGCCGGTATCGCGCCCACCTCTTTTTACCGCCATTTTAAAGATGTTGATGAGCTGGGTTTGACCATGGTCGACGAGAGCGGGCTGATGCTGCGCCAGCTGATGCGCCAGGCGCGCCAGCGTATCGCTAAGGGCGGCAGCATTATCAAAACCTCGGTCTCCACCTTTATGGAGTTTATCGGCAATAACCCCAATGCGTTTCGGTTGCTGCTGCGCGAGCGCTCCGGCACCTCCGCCGCGTTTCGCGCCGCGGTCGCGCGCGAAATCCAGCACTTTATCGCCGAGCTGGCCGATTACCTTGAGGTTGAAAACCGCATGCCGCGCAGCTTTACTGAGGCGCAGGCGGAAGCTATGGTGACTATTGTCTTTAGCGCGGGAGCGGAAGCGCTCGATGTCGATATTGAGCAGCGCCGCAAGCTCGAAGATCGGCTGGTGCTGCAGCTGCGCATGATTGCGAAAGGCGCCTATTACTGGTATCGCCGCGAGCAGGAGCGTCTGGCGGTTACCCTAGAAAAACCCGAAGAGTAACGATAAGGATAATGCTATGACACAACCGACTTCCCGCGATAAGGGCACGCTGCTGCTGGCTTTTGTCACCGGTTTGGCGATCAACGGCTCGTTTTCCGTGCTGTTCAGCGCCTTTGTTCCGTTTTCTGTCTTCCCGATTATCGCGCTGGGGCTGGCGGTCTGGAGTCTGCATCAGCGTTACCTGAACCACAATATGCCGGATGGCATGCCGGGCTTGGCGGCGGCGTTTTTCCTGCTGGGCATTCTGGTTTACAGCGCGCTGGTGCGCGCGGAGTATCCCGATATCGGCTCGAACTTTATTCCCACTATTCTGATGGTGGCGCTGGTGTTCTGGATCGGCGTGAAGATGAGGCGCCGTAAGAAAAACGACTGACAGACAAACGGGAACCTCAAGTTCCCGTTTTTATCAGGTGTCGATCGTGCCAACGCAGGGGGGATTCGCCGTTTATCCGGTTTTACGCGTCAGCCACACGCCGCACTCCATATGGTGCGTGTAGGGGAACTGATCGAACATCGCTAGGCGGGAGACGTCGTGCGTCTGCGCCAGCGTCTGCAGATTCGCGTACAGCGTCTCAGGGTTGCAGGAGATATAAAGGATGCGCGGATAGGCCTGCACCATCTTCACCGTCTCATTATCCAGCCCGCTGCGCGGTGGATCGACAAGAATGGTTTCGCATTCGTAGCTCTTCAGGTCGATGCCCTGCAAACGGTTGAAGCTGCGCACACCGTTCATCGCCTGGGTAAACTCTTCCGCCGCCATGCGGATAATCTGCACGTTATCGATCTGGTTGGCGTCGATATTGAACTGCGCCGCCGCCACTGACGGCTTAGCGATTTCGGTCGCCAGCACGCGGCGGAAATTGCACGCCAGCGCCAGCGAAAAGTTGCCGTTGCCGCAGTAGAGCTCCAGCAGATCGCCGCGCGAGCCTTGGGTCACGTCCAGCACCCACTCCAGCATCTGAATATTCATCGCCGCGTTGGGCTGGGTAAAGCTGTTCTCGACCTGGCGATAGATCATCTCGCGGCCCGCTACCGGCAGACGCTCGTCGATATAGTCCTGGTCGAGGCAGATTTTGGTTTTGGTGGCGCGGCCAATCAGCTGCACCGCATAGTCTTTGATGCGCAGCGCGTCACGCAATGCGCTGGCCGCCTCGATCCAGTCGGCCTCCAGCTTACGGTGGTAAAGCAGCGAGATAACGATCTCATTGCTCATGGTCGAGAGGTAGTCGATCTGGAAAAGCTTATGACGCAGCGCGCGGTTATCGCGGATCGCCGCGATCATCTCCGGCATCAGCGCGTTGATCAGTTCGCTGGCGGCCGGAAAGCGATCGACGCGGATACGCTGGCGCGTCTCCTGATCGAAAATAATATGGTAGAGATCGTAGCCATCGTGCCAGAGGCGGAATTCGGCACGCATCCGGTAGTGGCTGACCGGCGAGCGAAACACCTCCGCCTGCGGCGCGGCGAACGGCGTCATCATCGTCTGTAAACGGCTGACTTTCTCGGCCAGTTGCGCGTCGTACTGTTCGGTCGGGAGATGTTCGGTAATCATGATCGGTCCGGTTAATAGCAAACTTGCCGGGCGATTGTAGGCATTCACCTGACGATGTCCAGCGCTGCGCGCGTCAGGACAGATGGCTGTCTGGACTTCAATTATGGCTGCTGTAGACTGCGAGCGCCGCCCTCAGCCCGAGTTAATGGGGAATCCAGTGCAAATCTGGAGTTGACGCGCAGCGGTAAGGAATGTCGTGGCGATCGCCTTGCAGACACTGTCCATGCGGATGGGAAGTCTTCGTCACTTATGGTTCCCAGCCCGAAGACCTGCCGGCGTGACGTCGCAACTCGTACGGTTATCGCGTGCTATCGATCGTATGCCTGCGGCATCCTGCTTGAGTCTTATGGATGCTTATAACAATGAAAAATCACTCGGCTTCACTGTTCGCGTTTAGCGCGACGGCGCTTGCTCTTTGGGCGCAACCTGGTTTCACTCAGGATAATGATGATACGCAAGTCGTTACCGCCAACCGCTTCGCCCAGCCGGTCTCCTCGGTGCTGGCGCCGACGACGGTGGTGACGCGCGCCGAAATCGACTGCTGGCAGGAGAAAAGTCTGACCGACGTGATGCGTCATCTGCCCGGCGTCGATGTGGCGCAGAACGGCGGCCTCGGCCAGAACAGCTCGCTGTTTACTCTCGGCACCAATTCCAGCCACGTGCTGATCCTGATTGACAGCATTCGCCTGAGTCAGGCGGGCATCTCCGGCTCCTCCGATCTCAGCTAGATTCTGCTGTCGTTGGTGCAGCGCATCGAATATGTGCGCGGCGCGCGATCGGCGGTCTACGGGTCGGACGCTATCGGCGGCGTGGTGAATATCATCACCGGCCGCGGGCAGCCCGGCACCACGCTTACCGCCGGCGTCGGCTCGAAGGGATATCAGTCCTGTGACGGCGCGACGCAGTAGTGGCTGGGCGACGCCACCCGACTGACGCTGGCCGTAACTACACCTACACCCGCGGCTTCGACGTTGGCGCAGGCTATCCCAATGATTACGGTCCGACGCAGGGCGACCGCGACGGGTTTATGAGCAAAACCCTCTACGGCAACCTTGAGCATCAGTTCAGCGATGCGCTAAGCGGCTTTGTGCGCGGCTACGGTTTCGACAACCGCACCGCCTATGACGGCTATTATAGCTATGATGACAGCTCCCCGAATATCGTCGGCCTGGCGGATACGCGCTAGCTCTACAGCCAGATCTGGGACACCGGCCTGCGCTTCAACCGCGACAGCTATTCGACCCAGCTGATAGCCAGCTACGGCCGCACCAAAGATATCAACTACGATCCGCGTAACGGCCGCTATGGCGCTGCATCGACCTTTGATGACGTGACGCAGTATAACCTGCAGTGGGGCAATACCGTGAGGGTGGGGCAGGGCGCAATCAGCGGCGGCGTCGACTGGCAGAAAGAGACCACTGAACCAGGCACCAACTATCTGGCAGAAGGGTATGAGCAGCGCAATACCGGCGTCTATCTGACCGGGCAGCAGCAGTTCGGCAGCGTGACCTTAAAAGACGCGGTGCGCGACGACGACAATAACCAGTTCGGCTGGCACAACACCGGGCAAACCGCCGCCTCGTGGGAGTTTATCTCAGGCTACCGCGCGTTCTCCTCTTACGGTTCCGCCTTCAAGGCGCCGAATCTGTCGCAAGTTTACAGTATAGGCTACGGCAATCCCGACCTCGATCCGGAAAAGAGCAAGCAGTGGGAAGGGGGCGTCGAGGGGTTGACCGGGCCGGTTAACTGGCGAGTATCGGGTTATCGCAACGATATTGATAACCTGATTGACAGCGATCCGGTGACCCATCGCTACTACAACATCAGCAAGGCGCGCATTAAAGGCGTCGAGGTAACTGTGTCGTTCGATACCGGCCCGCTGGGACATCAGATCTCCTATGATTATGTCGACGCGCGCGACGGCGAAAACGATGAGCAGCTGGTGCGCCGTGCGAAACAGCAGGTTAAGTATCAGCTCGACTGGACGATTTATAACCTCGACTGGTCGGTGACGTATCATTATCTGGGCGACCGCTTCGATAATGACTACAACAGCTATCCTACACGCCGCGTTAAACTGGGCGGCGTGAGCCTGTAGGATCTCGCGGTGTCGTATCCGGTCACATCTCAGCTAACGGTTCGTGGTAGAATTGCCAACCTGTTTGATAAAGATTACGAGACAGCGTATGGCTATCGAACTCCAGGAACGAAGTATTACCTCTGCGCCAGCTACAGCTACAGCTACAGCTACAGCTACAGCTACAGCTACAGCTACAGCTACAGCTTCTGATCTGCGCCCAACCGTGCTGGTGTTTGACTCCGGCGTCGGCGGACTCTCCGGCTATGGTGAGGTCCGTCAAGTGCTGCCGGACCTGCACTATCTCTACGCTTTCGATAACGCGGGCTTTCCTTATGGCGAAAAAAGTGAAGCCTATATTGTTGAGCGCGTCGTCGACATCGTTGGCGCGATAGCCAGCCGTCATCCCCTTTCGCTCTGCATTATCGCCTGTAATACCGCCAGTACGGTTTCCTTACCGGCGCTGCGCGCGCGCTTCGGCTTTCCCGTGGTCGGCGTCGTGCCCGCCATCAAGCCTGCTGCGCGCCTGACGCGCAACGGCGTGTTGGGATTGCTGGCGACACGCGCTACGGTGCGCCGCGCCTATACCCATGAGCTGGTGGCGCAGTTCGCTACCGCCTGCAAAATCGAAATGCTGGGTTCGGCAGAGCTGGTGGAGCTGGCCGAAGAGAAGCTGCACGGGGAGTCGGTCGCGCTGCAGGATGTGCGGCGTATTGTGCAGCCCTGGCTGCGCATGGCCGAGCCGCCGGATACCGTGGTGCTGGGCTGTACTCACTTTCCTTTGCTGCGCGACGAGCTGCAGCAAGTGTTACCCGAGGGAACATGCCTAATTGATTCCGGCGCGGCAATTGCCCGTCGCACGGCATGGCTGCTGGAGCATGAGGCGCCTAAAGTGCAGTCTTCACAGATCAACTGCGCCTTTTGTACAGAGTTAAACAGCGAAGCGCTGCAATTATCGCCGGTTTTACAGCGTTACGGCTTCCCTTCGCTGGAAAAAGTAGCGATTTAGGGATAGTTTGATGAAAAAAACGACACTCAGAAATTAATTTGCAATTAGCCCTTGTCAGCTGGAAAGAACTCCCTATAACGCGCCTCCACTGACACGGCACAACGGCTTACGGAATGCGGTGTTCAGGAGGTGCAGGCAGCTGAGTCG
>NZ_SMDS01000022.1 GCF_013753875.1 Candidatus Pantoea persica | reverse complement strand
CCGGTATTCCTCCAGATCTCTACGCATTTCACCGCTACACCTGGAATTCTACCCCCCTCTACGAGACTCAAGCCTGCTAGTTTCAAATGCAGCATGTGTTAGGCCTGCCGCCAGCGTTCAATCTGAGCCATGATCAAACTCTTCAATTTAAGTTTGATGCTCAAAGAATTAAACTTCGTAATGAATTACGTGTTCACTCTTGAGACTTGATATTTTTAAAGTCCTTGGACTTATTGATATCTGTCCTGCGAGTGCCCACACAGATTGTCTGATAAATTGTTAAAGAGCATGCTGCTATTATTCAGCGTCGCGGGCTGCGCATATTACGCTTTTTTCCCCTCAGAGTCAACCACTTTTTTCAGCGATTTTCTCCGGCGACTCAGCTGCCTGAGCCTCCTGAACACCGCATTCCGTAAGCCGTTGTGCCGTGTCAGTGGAGGCGCGTTATAGGGAGTTCTTTCCGGCTGACAAGTATTTCTTTTAAAAAATTTTCCGCATGCCTTATTTAAGCAAGCGGGTTAAAAGCAGGTACTTAACGGCCAAATTCCATACGAAAAGGCGGCGCTAACCGGGAAAATAGCCATCACGTCCGTTTATGCCGGTGCTATGCTGTTACCTCGGTCTCTTGCCAGCTAGTGATACCTATTATAAGAAGGATTTTCGATGATACGATCCGCGCGCAGTATGGACGGTCTGCCATGGATAGCCGCAATGGCGTTTTTTATGCAGGCACTGGACGCCGCCATCCTTAACACGGCCCTTCCCGCTATCGCCACCAGTCTTGAACGCTCCCCTCTGGCCATGCAGTCCGCCGTTATAAGCTATACGCTAACTGTCGCCATGTTAATACCGGTCAGCGGCTGGCTCGCCGACAGCTTCGGCACGCGGAAGGTCTTTATCCTGGCGGTCACGATCTTTACTCTCGGCTCGCTGGCCTGCGCCCTGTCCCTCTCGCTGACGATGCTGGTGGTGTCGCGTATCGTCCAGGGCGTTGGCGGGGCGATGATGATGCCGGTGGCGCGCCTGGCGTTGCTGCGCGCCTATCCGCGCAGCGAGCTGTTGCCAGTGCTGAACTTTGTCACCATGCCAGGCCTGGTCGGGCCGATACTGGGTCCACTGCTCGGCGGCATTCTGGTCACCTATGCCAGCTGGCACTGGATCTTCCTAATAAATATTCCCGTCGGCATCCTCGGCGTATTCTATGCGCGCAAATATATGCCGGACGTTACCCTGCCTAAGCGTCGCTTTGATTTTCTCGGCTTTCTGCTTTTCGGCGCGGGGCTGGTGCTGCTCTCGGTGGGTATCGAGCTGTTTGGCGAGCGCATCGTCTCCGCTTGGCTGGCAGCCGGCGCGCTGCTTGCCGGTCTACTGCTGCTGCTTCTCTATATCATCGCGCATGCGCGCCTTCATCCTGCACCGCTGATCGGCCTGCCGATGTTTAAGACCCGCACCTTTTCAGTCGGCGTTATCGGTAATATCGCCTCGCGCCTCGGTACCGGATGTGTTCCTTTTCTAATGCCTTTGATGTTACAGGTGGGCTTCGGCTTCTCGGCGGTCGTGGCGGGCTGCATGATGGTGCCGACGGCAATCGGCTCTATTCTGGCGAAATCCACGGTGACGCGGGTGCTGCGCCTGCTTGGCTATCGCCGCACGCTGGTCGGGATCACCATTATCATCGGCATCTTAATCGCCAGCTTTGCGCTGCAGTCGCCTGCCGAAAGCATCATTCTGCTCCTGCTGCCGCTGTTTATTCTCGGCATATCGATGTCGACGCAGTTCACCGCAATGAACACCATAACGCTGGCCGACCTGAACGATGATAACGCCAGCGGCGGCAACAGCGTGCTGGCCGTTACCCAGCAGCTGTCGATCAGCTTTGGCGTCGCCGTGAGCGCGGCGGTGCTGCGCTTTTATCAGGAGATGGAGGCCGACACCGTCGCGCAGTTCCATGCAACCTTCCTGACTATGGGGACTGTAACGGTGATTTCCGCCTTTACCTTTGCGCTTCTGCGGCCCGGCGACGGTCGTCATCTGATCACCAACCGCGATAAAAAGAAAAAAGCCGCTTAGGTCGACGCGCACACAACCAGCACCTGCGTCAGCTCCAGCGTTTGCTGGCTGCCGTCGGGGTCGCCCAGCCGATAAATAAGCGTATCGATCGCCAGCTGGCCCAGCTCGTCTTTCGGCTGGTGAATCGTGGAAAGAGGCGGCGTCAAATAGCGCGCCAGTTCGATATCGTCGTAGCCCATCACCGCCATATCCTGCAGAATGCGCATCCCCGCCTGAAAAAGCGCATGATAGACGCCGATCGCCATCGCATCGTTGCTGGCAAAGACCGCCTGCGGCGGCGTATGCAGTGCCAGCAGCGCGGTCATCGCGTTGTAGCCGCCCTGAAATTCAAAGTCGCTGTTAACGACATAGCCCGGCGAGATCGCCAGACCGTTTTTCTCCATTGCGTGGTAATAGTCCTGCAGTCGATCAGATGCTGCGTCGCCATTTCGCTGCCGAGCAGCGCATTGTCCTGAATAATGTCGCCGCAGCCTTCAAACGGCGCCTAGTCCATCATCACTGTAGGGATAGCGGTTGAGTATCGCCGCCGACGGCAGATGGCTTTCGGTACACATGATCAGCAGTCCGTCGACGCGCTTTTGCAGCAGCGTCTCCAGGCTGCGATTCATCCGCTCTTCGTCGTCCGCCGTGTTGCAGAGGATCAGGCTATAGCCGCGCTCGTAACAGCTCCCTTCCACGCCGCGCACGACTTCGGCGTAAAAACGGGTTGCTGCTGGCGGTCAGCAGCATGCGGATCGTGTGCGTCTAATTCAGCTTGAGGCTGCGCGCCAGCGCATAAGGGGCATAGTTGAGAGCGCTGATCGCCCGGTCGACTTTCTCTCGCACCGCTTCGCTGACGAAGCGGTTATTATTGATCACGTGCGAGACGGTGGAGGTGGAGACGCCCGCCATGCGGGCGACATCTTTCATGGTTGCCAAGGCTTAAGCCCTGCTGAAGTAAAAATTCGTCGATCTCTTCGCGCCACGGCACAGAGGGCTGCGCGCCCGGACGCGTAACGGCGATGGCAGCCGCCGCATGAGCGAAACACACCACATAATACAGGCTTTTGCCTTCCAGCCGGGCGGTAATAAAGGCGCAGTTAAAGGTATCGCCCGCCGCGATGGTATCCACGGCTTTTACCGTAAAACCGAAGATGAGCTGGCCCTTGCCCTGCTCGCTCAGCCAGACGCCGCGTCGACCCAGCGTAATCAGGACGGTGGCGATGCCTTTGGCGTGCAGCGCTTCCGCAGCGCGCGGCGCCTCTTCGTCACAGGTGACGGCGATGCCGGTCAGGCTTTCCGCTTCGGTTTCATTCGGCGTAATTATATCCACCAGCGCCAGCAGTTCATCATCCAGCTGCATCGTCGGCGCCGGGTTAAGGATGACCTGCGTCTGATTCGCGCGCGCGATTTTCGCCGCGGCCAGCACGCTCTCCCGCGGCGACTCCAGCTGCATCAGCAGCGCGGAGGCATCCGCAATCACCTGCTGATAAAGCGTCACGCACGCCGGCGTCAGTGCAGCATTGGCGCCCGCGCTAATGCCGATGGCGTTCTCGCCTTCGCCGTTAACGAAAATCATCGCCACGCCGGTCGATTCATCAGCGACGGTTTCTACCGGCGTGGTATCGATACGGTCCTGCGCCAGCTGCGCGCGGATACGCTCGCCGATGGCATCGTCGCCGAGACAGGCAATAAAGGCGATATCTGCGCCGGCGCGGCCGGCGGCGACTGCCTAGTTAGCTCCTTTGCCGCCAAACGCAATGATGTACTGTTTCCCGATCACCGTTTCACCGGGACGGGGAAAGTGAGCCAGGTTAAGAATATGGTTAGCATTGATGCTGCCGAGAACGGCCAGTTTTACGCTTTTGCTCATAGGGTGTGATCCAGAAAGAGTGCACCACCGGTTTAAAGGTGGCGCATTGCCTTGCTTTTCTTTGAGTTATTTGGTGACTAGCTTCAGGTCAACCGGGTTGATCGCCTGCACTTTTTCACCTTTCAGCACTTTGTCGGTAGTGTCCACGCCAATAATGCCGATTTTATCCGGCACATCTGGGCGACAGCTGCCGCCAGCTTGCCGCCTTCAACCGCTGTCACGCTGTCGGCGTTGCCGTCAAAGCCGACTACCACGACATCAGATTTCCCGGCGGTTTGCAACGCGCGTAACGCGCCGAGCGCCATTTCATCATTTTGCGCAAACACCGCCTGCACGTATGGATGCGCCTGCAGCAGGTTCTGCATCACGTTCAGGCCTTTAGTGCGATCGAAGTCCGCCGGCTGGCTCGCCAGCACCTGGAATTTATGTGTGTCAGAGTCCTGCTTGAAGCCTCCGCCGCGCTCGCGCGCCGCAGAGGTGCCCGCAATACCCTGCAGTTCGATAATCTTCGCGCTGTCGCCCAGACGTTTGGCGATATAGTCGCCCGCCATTTTCCCGCCGAAACGGTTATCAGAGGCGACGTGACTGACCACTTTGCCCTGCGCCGCCACGCGGTCTAGGGTGATTACTGGAATGTTCGCCTGGTTGGCCATCTCACCGCATTGCCGACCGCATCGGAGTCGGTGGGGTTAATCAGAAGCAGTTTGGCGCCGCGCATGGTGAGATCCTGCACGTTCGCCAGCTCTTTTGCCGGGTTGTTCTGCGAATCGAGCACTACCAAGTTATAGCCCAGCTTATCCGCCTCTTTCTGCGTGCCCTCTTTCAGCGAGACGAAGAAGGGGTTGTTCAGGGTAGAGACCACCAGTGCGATGGTATATTTTGCCACGGCGCTGGCGCTTAACGTTGCGCCAAGGATCACGGCCAGTGCAGTCAACTTTTTCATCACTTCATCCTGTGTAAAGGTAAGAGTTATTTGCTACTTTTGTTATCTACCAGCACCGCCAGCAGGATGACCACCGCTTTCACGATCATCTGGTAGTAGGAAGAGACGCCCATCAGGTTCAGGCCGTTATTGAGGAAGCCGAGGATCAGCGTGCCCATAATGCGCCCTTTGCCGCCCGCCAGGCCGGTGCCGCCCAGCGCGTAGATATAGCGGCCGAGGCGCGCGTGGTGCAGCATGTACCAGGCGAGCAGGAAAACAATGGCCATCAGCCACACCGGCGTCGGGATGCCTAGCGGACGGCCGATGCCGAACCAGCCGAAGAGATCGGCGTTGTCGTTGAAGCCGGTATTGATCGGGCTGCCGTAGGTATACATCATGTGACGCCGCGCAGCAGCAGCATCATCACCAGCGTGGCGATAAAGGCCTGTACCTTGCCGCGCGCCACGATAGTGACGGTCACGGCGCCGATTGCCGCGCCGAGCACCAGCGCGCCCGCCGCCGCCAGCGCGTTAACCTCCATGCCTGCCAGCGAGGCGGCCACCGCGCCCGTCAGCGCCAGCAGCGATCCCACCGAAAGTTCGATGCCGGACGTGAGGATCACCAGCTTCATGCCGACCGCCATGATGGCGTTGACCGAGGTCTGCTGCAGAATATTGAACAGGTTCGCCACGGTGAAGAAGTTAGGACTCTGGCTCGCGACCACCGCGATCAGCGACTTTTGACTCCATCAGCCAGGCTTTGCTGAACCAGCGACGGCTGGACGGTAAGGTTTGGGTACTCATACAACTAAATCCTCGCTGTGTTGCTTGCCCACGGCGGCTGCCATTAACGATTCCGCCTACTCACGGGTAAATTCGACGCCTGAGCGGCCTTCATGCATCACCAGAATACGGTCGCTGATGCCGAGCACTTCCGGCATTTTCGATGACACCAGAATGATGCTCAGCCCTTCGGCCTTGAACTGATTGATCAGCTGGTAAATCTCTTTTTTCGCCCCGACGTCGACGCCGCGCGTCGGTTCGTTCAAGATCAGCACGTTGGGGCGCGTCATCAGCCCGTGCGCAATCGCCACTTTTTGCTGGTTGCCGCCGGAGAGCAGGCCGATCGCCTGATCCATCGACGGCGTTTTAATATTGAACAGGCGGATGAAATTGCCCACCGCCAGCTGTTCCGCCGCGTGCTTCAGCGTGCCGCCGCCGCGGCTGAAGTAGCGCAGCGCGGTCAGCGACATGTTCTCTTTGACCGACATACCCAGCACCAGCCCGTCGCGCTTGCGATCTTCGGAGATATAGACGATGCCGCTGGCCAGTCCGTCCTGCGGCGCACGCGCCGTGATTTCCCGTCCGTCAAGCCGGACACGACCTGTGCTGAGCGGCAGCGCGCCGTAGAGCAGCTTCATCAGCCCGGACACGCCGAGAATCTCGCCTTTGCGCAGCGAGAAGCTGACGTCGTGCACGCCTGGTCCGCTGAGGTTTTCAACCTTCAGACGCACCTCGCCCGGCGCCTAATCGAGGCGCGGATACTGATCTTCCAGCTTGCGCCCCACCATCATTTCGATCAGGCTCTCTTTGCTGAGATCCTTCACCGGACGCTCGGCGATAAACTGCCCGTCGCGGAACACCGTGACGTAATCGCAAATTTCAACGATCTCTTTCATGCGGTGAAAGATATAGACAATGCCGCAGCCCTGCGCCTTCAGCTCGTTGATCACGCGAAACAGCGACAGGATTTCGGTATCGGTCAGCGCGTCGGTCGGCTCATCCATGATGATCACCTGCGACTTAAAGCTCAGCACCTTGGCGATCTCCAACATCTGCTGATCGCCGATCGATGGATCGCCCACCAGCTGGTGGCTGTTAAAGCGCAGGTTAAGGCGCTTCAGCAGCGCATCCGCCTCGGCGTACATCCGTTTCCAGTCGATGCGGCCAAAGTGGTTAACGAATTCGCGACCCAAGAAGATGTTCTCCGCCACGGTCAGCTGCGGAATCAGGTTCAGCTCCTGATGGATAATGCCGATTCCCGCTTCCTGCGACTCTTTGGGGCCGCTGAAAGTGGTCTCTTCGCCGAGCCAGCGCAGCGAACCGGCATCGCGGCTGTAGATGCCGGTCAGCACTTTCATCATGGTGGACTTGATGGCGCCGTTCTCGCCCACCAGCGCCATGAAGCGTCCCGGGTAAACAGCTAGCGACACGCTCTTTAACGCCTTAACGCCGGGAAACGATTTTTCAATCCCCTGCAGCTGTAGTGCAGTATAAGGTTGCATAACGGCCTCAGAAGGTGCCGCTAGCGCTCAGGATGACATTCGCAAACGGAGAGCACTCTCCGCTGCGAATGACCGCCTGACTACGCTGGGTCTGTTGTTTGAACTGTTCGTGGCTGATGTAGTGCACGGTGATGCGGTTTCCCTGGTGCCGTTGCAAGGCTTCGAGCACGGCGAGAAGCTCGCTGTGGAGCTGCAGATTGTACTGCTTGATATCTTCCGCCATCAGGGCGCTTTCCACCTGCATAAAAGCGGGCGTGCCCGGCGTCAACGCCAGATCGATGCGCTGCGGACCTGCCAGAATGGGCAAGCCGGCATCGGCAATAGTCAGCGTATCGGTATGGCCCAGCCCAGGCGGGCAATCACGTAAGAGAGTTCAGCGTTTAACAGGCGACCTTTTTTCATTTTTTGCTCCAGAGCGAAACGTTTCTCTCGCCGCGGTGTATGAAAAGGCGCAGGTAACTCAACGGGGGAATATGAGAAGTGTGATCGCTATCGAAACGTTTCGCTTTCGCGGGCGGGAATTTGGCTTTGGTGCCCAAACGGGCCGCTGAAGCGGCTCGTCACAAGGAAGATTACGGCGCTTTGCGCACCTGTTTGACGTCAAGCTCGATACTGTTGAAATCCTTGTCCAGCTCGCCCGTCAGCTCAACGCGATCTTTCGGCGTCACAGTCAAACCTTCCCAGCGCTTGTGGTCGATCTCTACCTTCCATCGTGCCAGTGGCGTCGCGGAACAGATAATTTTCATCGCCGATCTGCTTCTTCAGCTGACCGCGCAACGTAATCCAGCTGTCGTCCTTCATCTCTTCCGCCTGTTTAACAGTGACGACGCAGCTCTGATCGTTTTTAAAACCTCCCTGTTTCGCCTGAGTCGCAGGCGCATTCGTGTCGACAAATCCACCTTGCGTAGCGGCGAAAACCGGAGCGGTCGTCAGCGCCAAGATGGCTAAAAGTGCGGCTTGCTTTTTCATCTATCTACCTTATTTCCATGAATGTATGTTTGCTACGTCTAAAGCAGGGACTTCTTGACAGGATCTTAACCGACAAAAACAGGCGAAAAGTCGCGATATCGCCTGTACAAGCGCCGTTCTGCTTCGTATAAAGCTTTCTCGGACACAGGAGAGTATATGCGCATCTTACTGATCGAGGACGATCGCCTGATTGGCGACGGCATCAAGGCTGGACTCGGCAAGCTTGGCTTCAGCGTCGACTGGTTTATCTCCGGCGAGGAGGGCTATACCGCGCTGCACGCTGCTCCCTGGGATGCCGTTATTCTCGACCTTTCGCTACCGCAGCGCGACGGGCTGGAGATTCTGCGCGACTGGCGGCAGCAGGGCGCGGACGTGCCAGTGCTGATCCTGACGGCGCGCGACGCCCTCGATCAGCGTATTGAAGGGCTGCAGCTCGGCGCGGACGACTATCTCTGCAAACCTTTCGCCCTGACCGAGGTGGCGCGCGCCTGCAGGCGCTAATCCGTCGCCGACACGGCCAGCTGCAGCCTGAGCTACGCCACGGCAAACTGGTGATGCAGCCTGCCAGCCACAGCGTCACGCTGGATGGCGAAGCGCTGCTGTTGAAAAGCCGCGAGCTGGCGCTGCTGGAACTCTTTCTGCGCAATCCTGGCCGGGTGCTGACGCGCAGCCAGCTGGAAGAGAAGCTCTACAGCTGGTATGCGGATGTCTCCAGCAACACGGTAGAAGTACATATTCATCATCTGCGCAAAAAACTCGGCAGCGCCTTTATTCGCACCGTGCACGGCGTCGGTTATACGCTGGGAGAGGCGGAATGAGTTTGTTTCTGCGCCTTGGCTTCGTGCTGCTGCTCGGCTTCTGCTAGGGCAGCGCCAGCCTGAGCGCCTGGCTACAGACGCACGACACCGTCAACGAGCTGTTCGACACGCAGCTGCTGCTGGCGCGCAACCTGCTGGATAACGGCGCCGGGCTGAGCGAGGCGGAGATGCAGCGGCTGGGCGAGCGCTTCTGGCAGCCGCCGGGACAGGAGAAAAACGGTATCTGGCTGGGCTTGTCGATTGTGCGCGACGTCGCGCAGCTGCACGGCATACAGCTTAGCTTCAGCCAGCGGGTAGGGCGGCGGACTCTGCGTCGCCCTGCGCTGGTAGGCGTCAGATCTCGACCTGGGTGCCCAGCTCGATAACGCGGTTCGGCGGGATCTCGAACTGATCCGGCGCGCGCAGGGCGTTGCGTTGCAGCGCGAGGAAGAGCTTGCCGCGCAGGCTTAGACACCAGGGGCGTTTGCCCATAATCAGCGACTCGTGCGACATAAAGAACGAGGTTTCCATCATGCGGCAGTTCAGCCCTTCCAGCCTGCAGCGGAGGAAAATCTCCTCTACGTTAGGCGTTTCGCGCCAGCCGTAGCTGGCCACCACGCGCCAGAAGGTGGGCGACAGCTGCTCGATGGCGACGCGGCGCACGTTATGCACGTAAGGCGCATCTTCGGTGCGCAGCGTCAGAAACACCACGCGCTCGTGCAGCACCTTGTTGTGCTTCAGGTTGTGCAGCAGGGCAAACGGGATCACGTTCAGCGCGCGCGACATATAAACGGCAGTGCCCAGCACGCGCACCGGCGGCGACTTCTCCAGCGAGGCGATCATCGCCTCCAGCGAATTGCCGTGCTCATGCATACGGCGCAGCAGACGAAAGCGCTCGCTCTTCCAGGTGGTCATAATCAGGAACATTACCAGACCCAGACAGATTGGCAGCCAGCCGCCGGAGAAGAGCTTGATCAGGTTGGCGGAGAAGAGCGGCACGTCGATGCAGAGAAACAGCGTCAGGATCAGGCCGACCACCACCCGGTTCCAGTGCCAGTTCTTCACGGCGACGGTGCAGGAGAGAATCGACGTCAGCACCATAGTGCCGGTCACGGCGATGCCGTAGGCCGCCGCCAGGTTGCTGGAGTGCTCGAAGCTAATAATCACGATCAGCACCGCAAAATAGAGCACCCAGTTGATAATCGGCACGTAAATCTGTCCCGACTCCATCTCGGAGGTGTGAATAATGCGCATGCCTAGCAGATAGCCCAGACGCACCGCCTGACGCGTCAGGGAGAAGACGCCGGAAATCACCGCCTGCGAGGCGATAACCGTCGCCAGGGTGGCGAGGATCAGCAGCGGCACCAGCGCCCAGTCGGGCGCCAGCAGAAAGAAAGGGTTCTTAATCGCTTGCGGATCGCTGAGCAGCAGCGCGCCCTGGCCGAAGGCCGAAGTAGTTAAGCACCAGCGACGGCAGCACCACGATAAACCAGGCGATGCGAATCGGCAGCTTGCCGAAGTGTCCCATATCCGCATACAGCGCTTCCACGCCGGTAATCGCCAGCACCACCGCGCCGAGCGCAAAAAAGGAGATGGTTTTATAGTGCATGAAGAAACCCACCGCATGGGCAGGATTCAGCGCCTGCAGCACGTCAGGGTTTTTCATAATGCCGGAGACGCCCAGCACCGCCAGCGTCAGAAACCACACCAGCATTACCGGCGCGAAAAATTTGCCGACGATGCCGGTGCCGTGTTTCTGGATCACAAATAGCAGCGTCAGCACCGCGATAGAGAGCGGAACGATATAGGGATCGAGCGACGGCGCGGCGATTTCCAGGCCTTCAATCGCCGACATCACGGAGATGGCCGGGGTAATCACCACCTCGCTGTAGAAGAAGCTGCCGCCAAGAAGTCCCATAATGACCAGTATCGCCGTCGCCCGGCCGCCTGTGTTGCGTCCCGCCAGCGACATCAGCGTCAGGATGCCCCCTTCGCCGGCATTGTCCGCGCGCATGACGTAGCTGATATATTTCAGCGACACCACCAGCACCAGCAGCCAGAAAATCAGCGAGAGAAAACCGAACACAGCTGCGCGCTCCACGCCGAAACCGAACTGGTCGGAGAGGCATTCGCGCAGGGTATAGAGCGGGCTGGTCCCGATATCGCCATACACCACGCCAATCGCGGCCAGCGTTAACGCACCAAGTGATTGCTTATTATCCGAGCTCATAGAATTATCTTTTGTTAGAGCCGAGAGGCGCAAACCCCATAGCTCTTGCCATCAAAAAGCGCACAGTATGCACTTGTTTCCCCAAAAACCTATCCCTGCCTTCGCTGCGGGTTTGTCCTTTGCCGATTTATCATGCGATATGACAAGCCGCAGCGGCATTGTGCGATAATTGAATTTTGTGACACAAAAAAGCGGACGGCAATCAACGCTTTCACGCATCATAATCAGTAGAGTAGTGCGCCTGCCACCTTACAACGGCAGCAGAATCAGAAGGACAGTGAAGTGATTATGGCTCAACCCCATCTTTTGGCGGAAAGAATTTCTCGCCTCAGCAACGCGCTTGAGAAAGGCCTGTATGAACGCCACGATGCAATTCGCCTGTGTCTGCTGGCGGCACTGAGCGGCGAAAGCGTGTTTCTGCTTGGCCCGCAGGGCATTGCCAAGAGCCTGATAGCCCGCAGTCTGAAATATGCGTTTCAGCACGCCCTCGCGTTTGAATACCTGATAACGCGCTTCTCGACGCCGGAAGAGGTTTTCGGTCCGCTGTCGATTCAGGCATCTGAAAGATGAGGGGCGCTATCAGCGCCTGACCAAAGGCTATTTGCCGGACGCGGAAATAGTGTTTCTGGATGAGATCTGGAAAGCGGGCCCCGCCATCCTCAATATCCTGCTGACAGCCATCAACGAGCGGCGCTTCCGCAACGGCGACAGCGAAAAGAAAATCCCGATGCGCCTGCTGGTCACCGCCTCGAACGAACTGCCGGAGGAGGACAGCGGACTGGAAGCACTCTACGACCGCATGCTGATCCGCCTGTGGCTCGACAACGTGCATAAAAAGCAGAACTTCCGCAGCATGCTGACCCATCAGCAGGATGAGAACGCCAACCCAGTCGCGGAGTCGCTGCGCATCAGCGATGAGGAGTATCACCATTGGCTGCAGGGCATCACCCAGGTCACGCTGCCAGACAACGTCTTTGAGCTGATCTATCAGCTGCACCAGCGTCTAGATACCCTGCCGGATGCGCCCTACATATCCGAGCGCCGCTGGAAAAAAGCCATTCACCTGCTGCAGGCCAACGCCTATTCGATCTGATCTTGCTGAAGGATTGCCTGTGGCACGACTCGCGTCGATGCAGGTGCTGGAGCGCGCTATCGATCAGCTGATGACGCAGCAGGCCTGGCAGCAGCAGACGCTGCTGCTCAAACTGCAGCAGATCAAAACGCGCCGCCTGGCGCTGCAGCAGCAGCACAGCGTGGCGCAGGGCATCGTGCTGGAAAAACACAGCGGCATGTTCAGCCGCAAGCCGCATGACGACTAGCCCGCCAGCCTGGCTAACGAGCAGCTGACCCTGATGCTGCAGCAGCCGCTGACGCTGCACGATATGCAGGTCACGCACCTGGCTTATCGCGCGCGACGCGCTGGAGCAGTGGCTGCTGAAGGGCGGCGATATCCACGGCAAGCTCAACGGCATTGGCTTCGCCCAAAGCCTCGATCTGCTGGTGGATGCGCAGCACTGCCTGGCGCTGCGCGACGTCAGCCTGCAAACGGTGCGCCTGACGCTGCCCGGCGGTGCGGCGCACAGCGAGCTACCCGCGGAGATCAGCGAGGCGCTGGACGAGCTGGACAACTAGCTGCGTGCTCAGCGCCATCTGTTCAGCCAGCACCAGCGCTGCCTGTTTATTAGCGACGACTGGCTGGCGCGCATCGAAACCAGCCTGAAGGACGTTGCCGAACAACTGAAACAGGCGCGTAAATAATCTCACTGGAGACGCTCAGCACACTGCTCTCCATCGGCGAAGCCGAACTGAGCGAGGAGCTGATCCTCGCACTGCTCGCCTCGCCGCAGCTGGCGATCTTTTTCGAGAAATTCCTTGGTCTGAAGCAGGCGATGCTGCGCGACGTGCCGCGCTGGAAAGCGGAGACCAACGCCGAGCTGAAAGCGACGCCGGTGTCGGCGACGCTGGCCAGCGAGTTTGAGCTGTTCCAGCGCGTGCAGTTGCTCGGCCACCGCGACTTCAGCCAGCGGCTGCCTGAAATTCTGACATCGCTGGCGCAGCTTCCCTCGCCTTTTATCGACGAAGCCCATCGGCTGCTGCAGCACACCGACGCCCACGCACTCAGCGGCGCGCAGCATACGCTTTTCCTGCAGCACTGGCGGCTCAGCCTGACGCTGCAAACCTTGACGCTCAACGAGCAGCTGCTGGAGCAGCAGCGCGAGCGGCTGATGGCAGAGCTGCAGCAGCGGATGGCGCTGAGCGGCCAGCTGGCGCCGATGCTGAGCGATGTCAACGAGGCGGCCGCCGGCCGTTTGTGGGACATGAGCAAAGCGCCGCTGCAGCACGGCGACTATTAGCTGATGCTGGAGTACGGCGACTTTTTACAGCAGCAGCCGGAGCTGATGGCGCTGGCGCAGCAGCTGGGTCGCAGCCGCGAGGCGAAGTCGGTGCCGTCGCAGGAGGCGCCGCTGGAGACGTTCCACCAGCTGGTGCGCGAGCCGAACGCGGTGCCGGAAGAGGTCAGCGGCATCACCAGAGCGACGACGTACTGCGCCTGCTGCCGCCGGAGCTGGCGACCATCAGCATCGGCGACCTGGAACTGGAGTTTTATCGCCGCCTGGTAGAGAAGCGTCTGCTGACTTACAAACTGCAGGGCGACGCCTGGCATGAAAAGGTGACGCTGCGCCCGGTCAGCCACCAGCAGCACGAAGAGCAGCCGCGCGGCCCCTTTATCGTCTGCGCCGACACCTCCGGTTCGATGGGCGGCTTTAACGAACGCTGCGCCAAAGCGTTCTGCCTAGCGCTGCTGAAGGTGGCGCTAGCTGACCGCCGCCGCTGCTACATTATGCTGTTCGCTCATGAGGTTATCGACTACGAACTCACCGGTGACGACGGACTGGAGCAGGCGATCCGCTTTCTCAGCCAGCGCTTTCGCGGCGGCACCGACCTCGCCGCCTGTCTGTCGGCGGTGGTCAAACGCATGGAGGGTGCGCTGTGGCAGGACGCTGACGCCGTGGTGGTGTCGGACTTTATCGCCCAGCGCCTGCCGGACGAGATCGTGAGCACGGTGAAGCTGCGCCAGCAGCAACAGCAGCAGCGCTTTCACGCCGTGGCGATGTCGGGGCACGGCAAGCACGGTATTCTGCACATCTTCGATCATATCTGGTGCTTCGATACCGGCATGAAAAGTCGCCTGCGCCGCCGGTGGCGCCGTTAGTCACGGGGCAGCAATCCTGATTTGCTATAGTGAATGACTCGCTGTGTTTATTCAGCTAACGGAGTCACTGTGACCACCGCACAACAACATCACGATTTACCGGCGCCGACCCGCACGGTACGCCTTTCCGGCAGTAGCGTCGCAGAGAAACGCGCCGAACTGCTGGCCTATTTTACGCAAACCTGGGAACTGTATGAGAGCCTGCTCGACTGTCTCGTCGACGATTGCATCGAGGCGATGATGGCGATCGGCATGGATGAGATGAGCTGGGACGATCTCGACGACAGTCACTACGCCTGGCCTAGCGTAGAGGAAGTACGCGACTACCGCGGCAAGGTGAAAAGCCTGGTGACGCACTTTATTCAGGCGATGCCGCTGACGCTGCCCATCGACTGGGAAAGTCCGGCCTGGGTGATCATTATGGGTATCGAGCATGAGCGCATCCATCCGGAAACCTCCAGCATGCTGATGCGTCAGCTGCCGATTGAATGGGTCAAACCGCAGCCGCAGTGGCCGGTTTACTCGCAGGCGCGCCACGCGCGCGACAGTGTGCCCGCCAACAGCCTGATCGCGATGCCCGGCGGCGGCGTCACCCAGGGCAAAAGCGACGACACCTACGGCTGAGACAATGAATATGGCAGCCAGACCACCGAGCTTAAGCCCTTCAAAGCCAGCAAGATGCTGGTCAGCAACGCCGAATTCTTTGAATTCGTCGCGGCGGGCGGCTATCAGCAGCACCGCTACTGGGATGACGAAGGCTGAGGCTGGCGCAGCTTCGCCGAGGCGCAAATGCCGACCTTCTAGCTGGGCGATCCCCAGCGCCCCGAGGCGCTGAAGCTGCGCCTGATGACCGAAGAGGTCGCGATGCCCTGGGACTGGCCGGCGGAGGTCAATCAGCTGGAGGCGGCCGCGTTCTGCCGCTGGAAAGCGCAGCAAACCGGCGCGTCCGTGCAGCTACCGTGCGAGGCCGAATGGATGCAGCTGCGCGAGCAGGTCGACGGCGATCAGCCCACGTGGCAGCAGGCGACGGGCAACATCAATCTGGCGTACTGGGCCTCCTCCTGCGCCGTTGACCGCTTAACCCATTAACCCAGAGTGACTTTTTCAACATCGTGGTCAACGTCTGGCAGTGGACGACGACGCCGACCAACGGCTTCGAAGGGTTCCGCGTCCATCCGCTCTACGACGACTTCTCCACGCCGACCTTCGACGGCAAACACGCGCTGATCAAAGGTGGCAGCTGGATCTCCACCGGCAACGAAGCGCTGAAGTCGTCGCTTTTCCAGCATGCGGGCTTCCGCTACGTCGTCTCCTCACGAAACCGACAGCATGGTGTTGCAGTATCTCGACTTCCAGTACGGCCCGCGCTATTTCGGCGTCGCGAACTACGCCGAGTCACTGGTGGCGCTGCCCCACTCTCTGGCGCGCCATAAGGATATCGGTTTGGGCGCCGACCTGGCGCAGCACATCCAGTTCGTCCAGGGCGACGCCTGCAATCTGAAACCGCAGCCCGCCCAGTACGATCTGGTGCTGGCCGCCAACCTGATTGACTGGCTGCGCCAGCCGCAGCGCTTCCTGCAGGATATCGCGCCAATGATTCTTTCCGGCGGGCTGCTGCTGCTCTCCTCACCCTATATCTGGCTGGAGGAATTTACGCCGAAAGAGAACTGGCTGGGCGGCGTGCGCGAAAACGGCGAAGCGCTCACTACGCTGCAGGCGTTGCAGCGTCTGCTGGTGGCGGAATTTGAGCCGATCGGCGCGCAGCAGGATCTGCCCTTCGTGATTTGCGAGACGGCGCGCAAGTATCAACACACGCTGGCCCAGGTCACGCTGTGGCGTAAGCGTTAAGCCCAACGGCAGCGGCAAACGCCGCTGCCGGAGATTGCCTGCCGCCCCGTTTTGCTGCACATTCACCTCTGTTCAAAACAAGAAGAGCTGACCCGAGGATGATATAGCCGAATCACTGCAACTGGACAACCTGGATCGCGAGATCCTCAATGTGCTGCTGGAGAACGCCCGCACCTATGCCGAGCTGGCGAAGCAGCTTAACGTCAGCCTGGGCACCATCCATGTGCGCGTGGAAAAAATGAAGCAGGCGGGCATTATTCTCGGCACGCGGGTTGAGATCGACCCGCGCCAGCTGGGGTTCGACGTCTACTGCTTTATCGGCATTATCCTGAAAAGCGCGCGCGACTACCCGGCCGCGCTCAGCAAGCTGGAGGCGCTGGATGAAGTGGTGGAAGCTTGGTACACCACCGGCCACTACAGCATCTTTATCAAGGTGATGAACCGATCCATCGATGCACTGCAGCAGGTGCTGATCAATAAGATCCAGACCATCGATGAAATACAGTCCACCGAAACGCTGATCTCGCTGCAAAACCTGATCATGCGCACCATCAAGCCTTGATCCTTTTTCTTTCTGTGCACAAGCTTATCCCGGACGAACACCGCCTGCGCTAACGGCTGCGTTCTCTTCGCTTATTTTATTAACCCTATTTTCCACAGGTAGATCACGGCTTGATCACAGCGTACAATGCTCGCCTTTATTTCAGGGAGATCATAATGGCCGACATTACCTTAATCAGTGGCAGCACGCTGGGCAGCGCAGAATATGTGGCCGAGCATCTGGAAGAAAAGCTGCAGGACGCGGGTTTTTCGACCGAACTGCTGCACGGTCCGGCACTGGATGCGCTGCCGCAGCAGGGCATCTGGCTGATCGTCACCTCGACGCACGGCGCAGGCGAACTGCCCGACAATCTGCATCCCCTGTATGAGGCGATTGAGGAAACCCAGCCTGATCTGTCGGCGCTGCGCTTCGGCGCGGTCGGCCTCGGCAACCATGAATACGATCTCTTCTGTGGCGCAATCCGCATGCTGGACGAGTTGCTGATCGCGCGCGGCGCACAGCGTATCGGCGATCGGCTGGAAATTGACGTGCTGGAGCATGAGATCCCCGAAGATCCGGCTGAGGCCTGGCTCAGCGGCTGGCTTAGCCATCTTTAAGCGGATCTTTCGCCACAGGGGATCGCCTTTTTTGCCGGATCACTAGTTGAAAATTCTGTTTTCAGCGGATCGCGATCGCTTTTTTTATGGATAAACTGCCTGTATGCTGCGCAAAACAGGTGGTTATCCAGAGAACAACCGATAATGCTTTTTCAGGATATGTATAAGTGACCATTTTGATCTCAGTTTATACGGATCCGGATCACCGATCACTCACAGCAAGCGATCCTTTCTTTCTAGATGATCTTACTGGGCTTTCTCGCCTTATCCACAGCGTGAGGCGATCCAAATAAGAAATCTAACAGAAAGATCATAATACAGAATAAAGCTCCTTTCTTTTAAAACCCATGGATCCCGCCACTTTTACCCCAGGAGGGATTTCAGTAGAATCCACCGTCTAGAGCAACGATCCCAGCCTGTTCATCAACGAGGTACCACTTAATGTTTTATCCAGATCCTTTTGACGTCATCGTGATTGGTGGTGGTCATGCGGGCACAGAAGCCGCGATGGCCGCTGCCCGAATGGGTCAGCAAACTCTGTTACTCACCCATAACATTGATACGCTTGGACAAATGTCCTGCAACCCGGCGATCGGTGGCATTGGAAAAGGACATCTGGTTAAGGAAGTGGATGCCTTGGGCGGCCTGATGGCCACCTCGATCGATAAAACGGGCATTCAGTTTAGGATACTAAACAGCAGTAAAGGCCCTGCCGTGCGCGCCACTCGCGCGCAGGCGGATCGCGTGCTGTATCGCCAGGCGGTACGCACTGCGCTGGAGAATCAGCTCAACCTGATGATCTTCCAGCAGGCGGTTGACGATCTTATCGTGGAAAACGATCGCGTCGTGGGCGCCGTGACCCAGATGGGGCTGAAGTTCCGCGCCGAGACAGTCGTGCTCACCGTCGGCACCTTCCTCGACGGCAAAATTCATATTGGGCTGGATAACTACAGCGGCGGCCGCGCCGGCGATCCGCCGTCGATTCCGCTGGCGAAGCGCCTGCGTGCGCTGCCGCTGCGCGTCAGCCGCCTGAAAACCGGTACACCGCCGCGCATTGACGCGCGCACTATCGATTTTTCCGTGCTCAGCCCGCAGCACAGCGATAACCCGATGCCGGTCGTCTCGTTCATGGGCGATGCGTCGCAGCATCCGCAACAGGTGCCCTGCTGGATCACCCATACCAACGAGCAGACCCACGAGGTGATCCGCAATAACCTCGATCGCAGCCCGATGTGTGCCGGGATCATCGAAGGGATCGGCCCGCGCTACTGCCCGTCGGTCGAAGACAAGGTGATGCGCTTCGCCGATCGCAACGCACACCAGATCTTCCTCGAGCCGGAGGGGCTGACCAGCAACGAAATCTACCCGAACGGCATCTCTACCAGCCTGCCGTTTGACGTGCAGATGCAGATCGTGCGCTCGATGAAGGGTCTGGAGAACGCGAAGATCGTCCGTCCGGGCTATGCCATCGAGTATGACTTCTTCGATCCGCGCGATCTCAAGCCGACGCTGGAGAGCAAATATATTCACGGTCTGTTCTTCGCCGGGCAGATCAACGGCACCACCGGCTACGAAGAGGCGGCCGCTCAGGGTCTGCTGGCCGGCCTCAACGCCGGACGCCAGTCCGCCGACAAAGAGGGCTGGGTGCCGCGTCGCGATCAGGCCTATCTCGGCGTGCTAGTGGACGACCTCTGCACCCTCGGCACCAAAGAGCCCTACCGCATGTTTACCTCGCGCGCCGAGTATCGTCTGATGCTGCGCGAAGACAACGCCGATCTACGTCTGACCGAAACCGGCCGCGAGCTGGGCCTAGTGGACGACGCACGCTGGGCGCGCTTCAACCAGAAGCTGGAGGCAATTGAGCAGGAGCGTCAGCGTTTGCGCGATTGCTGGATCCATCCGAGGTCGGAAAACGTCGCGGAAGTGAACGGCCTGCTGAACGCGGCGCTGACTAAAGAGGTGAGCGGCGAAGATCTGCTGCGCCGCCCGGAACTGACCTACGCGCAGCTTACCGCGCTGCCGAGCTTCGGTCCGGCGCTGATGGACACGCAGGTGGCCGAACAGGTCGAGATTCAGGTGAAGTACGAAGGCTACATTGCGCGCCAGCAGGAAGAAATCTATCGCCAGCAGCGCAATGAGAATACGCTGTTGCCGACCGAGCTGGACTATCGTCAGGTCAGCGGCCTGTCCAACGAGGTGATCTCCAAGCTGAATGACTACAAGCCCTCCTCTATCGGACAAGCGTCGCGCATTTCCGGCATTACGCCTGCGGCGATCTCCATTTTGCTTATTTACCTGAAAAAAACAAGGGCTGCTGCGCAAAAGCGCCTGACCTGAAATGGGGCGAGGTTCCTCGCCCCCACTGACTGGACTCATGCTGTGATCACAAAACTCACCTCGCTGCTGAAGGTAGCTAATATTTTTCTCTCCGATCAGCAAAAAGCGCAGCTGGTCGCCTATGTCGGTCTGCTGGACAAGTGGAACAAAGCCTACAACCTGACCTCGGTGCGCGATCCGCAGCAGATGCTGGTGCGCCATATTCTTGACAGCATCGTCGTGGTGCCGCACCTCAAGGGCAAACGCTTTATCGATGTCGGCACCGGTCCCGGCCTGCCGGGCATTCCGCTGGCGATCGTAATGCCGCAGGCGCAGTTCACCCTGCTGGACAGCCTGGGCAAGCGCGTGCGCTTTTTACGCCAGGTGCAGTATGAGCTGGGGTTAACCAACGTCACTCCAGTGCAGAGCAGGGTAGAGGAGTTCCCGTCAGAGACGCCGTTCGACGGTGTGATTAGCCGCGCTTTCGCCTCGCTGCAGGATATGGTGAGCTGGTGTCACCAGCTGCCGTCCGCGCAGGGCCAGTTCTATGTGCTGAAGGGCGTGCGCCCCGATGAGGAGATCGCCAGCCTGCCGGCCGGTTTTCGCCTGGTATTCGTTGAAGCGCTGCAAGTGCCTGAGCTGGAAGAGGAGCGCCACCTGGTGGTGATTGCGCGCCAGTGGCCCTACGGGCAGTAAGGTTTAACGGCCACCCGCTGATTGCCTTAGCGGGCACGCCGTCTAAAAGTTAAGCAGTCGGTTGCCGGACGTGAGGTAATTTTCACGACGGCGTTAGCGAAACAAGGTCAACAAGGCTCACGGAAATTATCCGAAAAGCTCTATTACATTTAGCTTTTAATTCACATTTATTTATCAGGAAGATCACTTTTAACGGCACCGCGGTGTAAAATTATAATCATGCTAGCAAATATATCGAGGTAATAACTCTGCGTACGTAATATCAATTTAACGTTCTTGCCGCATTCTGGGTTGTCAATCGACTGTTTTTATCGAAAATAAGCGCGTTCTGGCGCGCGATAATGATAATTTCTAAGTAGCTGATTGCTATAGGTTTAAGGAGAAGTTAGCCGCCGTTATTATTGCTTGTCGGTAATTTATACCGGCGCGTTAGTGCTTAGGATGTGATATGGATCACACTTTAAAGGCAGAGCTGACAGGGAATTTCAGCTGCGCAGCAAGAGCATTCCAGCCGGTAATCTTTGGAAAAATAGCCGTTCGGGAAGAAATTTAAATAATTGTTCACCTTTTGGCTACTTACGGATTAAAATCGCAGGTGTGGCCCGTATAATTTGCAACGGCTTTATGCTGCTTGACTCGAGTGAGTAAGGGCAGTCTACGACACGCGACATACCCCTTATGGGGCAGGAGAGTAACAGCGCCATGTCAGTGTCTCTTTTTACAGTGTGAAATTCGCCCGAACCGTGCTGGCTCTTCAGCTGGTGACCGTTGTCATCATCATCGGCGCGCTCTTTGCCCTGAAATATGTCACCCTGGGTGTCTCTGCACTTGCTGGCGGAGCGGCAGCCTGACTGCCAAACGTGTTGTTCATGTTTTTAGCCTGGCGCCTGCAAGGGCAATCCCCCGCCTCGGGACGGGTTGCATGGAGTTTCGCCTTGGGCGAAATCGGCAAAGTCGTTGCAACTATCGTGTTGCTCTATTGTACGGCCGTGTTGCTCTATTGTACGGCGTTGGGTGTTTTCAGAGTGGCGTTCTGGCCGCTCGGGATAACCTGGTTATCGGTGCTGGTGGTTCAGATGTTGGCACTGGCGGTAATTAACAACAGAGGGTAAAAGGCATCATGGCTGCAGGAGAAACTCAAACTCCACAAGAGTTCATCGGTCACCATCTGACGCATCTTCAGTTGGACCTCCGTACCTTCGAGTTAGTGAATGCTCACGACGCTCCCGCAACGTTCTGGGTATTAAATACCGATTCTATATTTTTCTCTCTGGTGCTGGGATTGATCTTCCTAGTGTTGTTCCGCAAAGTGGCGAAAAGCGTCACCAGCGGCGTGCCAGGGAAAATGCAGGCTGCTATCGAACTGGTTATCGGCTTCGTTGACAGCAATGTGCGCGACATGTACCACGGTAAAAGCAAACTTATCGCCCCGCTGGCTCTGACGATTTTCGTCTGGGTCTTTCTGATGAACTTCATGGATCTGCTGCCTATCGACCTGCTGCCGTATATCGGCGAGCACTGGCTGGGCCTGCCGGCGCTGCGCGTCGTGCCGTCCGCAGACGTGAACATCACGCTCTCTATGGCGTTGGGCGTCTTTATTTTGATTCTGTTCTACAGCATCAAAATGAAAGGTGTAGTCGGCTTCGCAAAAGAGCTGACGCTGCAGCCTTTTAATCACCCGATCTTCATCCCCATAAACCTGATCCTTGAAGGTGTTAGCCTGCTGTCCAAACCGGTTTCTCTCGGTCTGCGACTGTTCGGCAACATGTATGCGGGTGAGCTGATCTTTATCCTTATTGCCGGTCTATTGCCGTGGTGGTCGCAGTGGGTGCTAAATGTGCCGTGGGCCATTTTCCACATCCTGATCATCTCGTTGCAGGCTTTCATTTTCATGGTCCTCACGATTGTTTATCTGTCGATGGCATCTGAAGAACATTGATTTTTTCTCAACACTAAGCATTTTAACTGAAACAAACTGGAGACTGTCATGGAAAACCTGAATATGGATCTGCTGTACATGGCTGCCGCTGTTATGATGGGCCTGGCGGCAATCGGTGCTGCGATCGGTATCGGCATCCTCGGAGGTAAATTCCTGGAAGGCGCCGCGCGCCAGCCGGATCTTATCCCTCTGCTGCGTACGCAGTTCTTTGTTGTAATGGGTCTGGTGGATGCAATCCCGATGATCGCTGTTGGTCTAGGTCTCTATGTGATGTTTGCTGTCGCCTAAAGCCTGTCGCTCTTTGTTCATTCATTGCACGCTGTGCCGTAATGAACGGTTCTGCCGCTTATCACTGCGATAACGGCAGATAAGTTAACAATTTAATTAGAGGCATTGTGCTGTGAACATTAACGCAACAATCCTCGGCCAGGCCATCGCGTTCATCCTATTCGTCGCATTCTGCATGAAGTACGTATGGCCGCCGATTATGGCAGCCATCGAAAAGCGCCAGAAAGAAATTGCTGAAGGCCTTGCTTCTGCTGAGCGCGCGAAGAAGAATTTGGATCTCGCACAGGCTAATGCGACCGACCAGCTGAAAAAAGCCAAAGAAGAAGCTCAGGTCATTATCGAGCAGGCGACCAAACGCCGCGCTCAGATTCTGGACGAAGCGAAAACTGAAGCCGAGAACGAGCGTAACCGCATTGTGGCGCAGGCGCAGGCAGAGATCGAAGCCGAGCGTAAACGTTCCCGCGAAGAGCTGCGTAAGCAAGTCGCGTTGCTGGTAATAGCTGGCGCCGAGAAAATAATCGAACGTTCCGTGGATGAAGCTGCTAACAGCGACATCGTTGATAAACTGGTCGCTGAACTGTAAGGAGGGAGGGGCTGATGTCTGAACTGATTACTGTAGCTCGCCCCTACGCCAAAGCAGCTTTTGACTTTGCTGTTGAGCATCAAAGCATTGAACGCTGGCAAGAGATGCTGGCGTTCGCCGCGACCGTAGCACGCAATGAACAAATGGCCGATCTGCTTTCTGGCATGCTGAAGCCGGAAGCGTTATCGGCTTCTTTCATTGCCGTCTGCGGCGATCAATTAGATGAACACGGGCAGAACCTGATTAAGGTTATGGCTGAGAACGGACGTTTGACAGCGCTTCCGGCTGTACTGGAACAGTACATTCAACTGCGCGACACCTATGAGGCGACCGCTGAGGTTGATGTGATTTCCGCCAGTACACTGAGTGACAGCCAGCTGACTAACATCAGCGCCGCGATGGAAAAACGTCTGTCACGCAAAGTTAAGCTGAATTGCAAAATTGATAAGTCCGTCATGGCAGGCGTGATCATCCGTGCGGGTGATCTGGTCATTGATGGCAGCGTGCGCGGCCGTCTTGAGCGTCTGGCAGACGCCTTGCAGTCTTAAGGGGACTGGAGTATATGCAACTGAATTCCACCGAAATCAGCGAACTGATCAAGC
The DNA here is from genome assembly GCF_013753875.1 of Candidatus Pantoea persica. Classification (GTDB taxonomy): domain Bacteria; phylum Pseudomonadota; class Gammaproteobacteria; order Enterobacterales; family Enterobacteriaceae; genus Pantoea; species Pantoea persica. Next base: position 129,655 of record NZ_SMDS01000022.1, on the reverse strand, counting down.
AGCGCATTGCTCAGTTCAATGTCGTGAGCGAAGCTCACAACGAAGGTACTATCGTCTCTGTAAGCGACGGTATCATCCGCGTACACGGCCTGGCCGATGTGATGCAGGGTGAGATGATTGCCCTGCCGGGCAACCGTTACGCTATCGCCCTGAACCTCGAACGCGGCTCTGTCGGCGCCGTGGTCATGGGCCCGTACGCTGACCTCGCCGAAGGCATGAAGGTTAAATGTACCGGTCGTATTCTGGAAGTGCCGGTCGGTCGTGGCCTACTGGGCCGCGTGGTGAACACCCTGGGCGCGCCAATCGACGGCAAAGGCGCGATCGACAACGACGGCTTCTCGCCGGTTGAAGTGATCGCACCGGGCGTTATCGACCGTCAGTCAGTCGACGAGCCGGTTCAGACCGGTTACAAATCTGTCGATGCGATGATTCCAATCGGTCGTGGCCAGCGTGAGCTGATCATCGGCGACCGTCAGACCGGTAAAACCGCGCTGGCAATCGACGCGATCATCAACCAGCGCGACTCCGGCATCAAGTGCGTCTACGTCGCTATCGGCCAGAAAGCCTCTACCATCGCGAACGTGGTGCGTAAGCTGGAAGAGCACGACGCGCTGGCGAACACCATCGTGGTTGTCGCCTCTGCGTCTGAATCTGCCGCACTGCAGTACCTGGCGCCCTACTCCGGCTGCGCCATGGGCGAATACTTCCGCGATCGTGGCGAAGATGCGCTGATCGTTTACGATGACCTCTCCAAGCAGGCTATCGCTTACCGTCAGATTTCTCTGCTGCTGCGCCGTCCGCCGGGCCGTGAAGCGTTTCCGGGCGACGTGTTCTACCTCCACTCCCGTCTGCTGGAGCGTGCGTCACGTGTAAGCGCTGACTACGTTGAGCGTCACACCAACGGCGAAGTAAAAGGTAAAACCGGTTCACTGACCGCACTGCCGATCATCGAAACCCAGGCGGGTGACGTTTCCGCGTTCGTTCCGACCAACGTAATCTCTATTACCGATGGTCAGATCTTCTTGGAATCAAACCTGTTTAACTCCGGTATTCGTCCGGCGGTTAACCCGGGTATCTCGGTATCGCGCGTAGGTGGTGCTGCACAGATCAAGATCATCAAGAAACTGTCCGGCGGCATCCGTACCGCGCTGGCGCAGTATCGTGAACTGGCGGCGTTCTCGCAGTTCGCTTCTGATCTGGACGACGCGACCCGGAAACAACTGAGCCACGGTCAGAAAGTGACCGAGCTGTTGAAACAGAAACAGAATGCGCCAATGTCTGTCGCGCAACAAGGTCTGGTGCTGTTTGCTGCCGAGCGCGGCTACCTGAACGACGTTGAACTGGCGAAGATCCTTAGCTTTGAAGCTGCGCTGCTGGCGTTCGCAGACCGCGAACATGCCGAGCTGATGCAGGAAATCAACCAAACTGGTAACTACAACAACGACATCGAAGCCAAGCTGAAAGGCCTGCTCGACACGTTTAAAGCAACCCAGTCTTGGTAATGTCTGGCGGCTTGTCTGAAAAGACAGGCCGCAAGGCTTTGGAGGAGAAGCTAATGGCCGGCGCAAAAGAGATACGTAACAAGATCGGAAGCGTGAAAAACACGCAGAAGATCACCAAAGCGATGGAAATGGTCGCCGCCTCCAAAATGCGTAAAACGCAGGAACGCATGGCGGCCAGCCGTCCGTATGCAGATACCATGCGCAAAGTGATTGGTCACCTTGCGTTAGGCAATCTGGAATACAAGCACCCTTACCTAGAAGAGCGCGACGTTAAGCGCGTCGGCTACCTGGTCGTTTCGACTGACCGCGGGCTTTGTGGTGGTTTGAACATTAACCTGTTGAAAAAGTTGCTGGCGGATATGAAAGCCTGGTCCGATAAAGGCGTACAGAGCGATCTGGCGATTATCGGTTCCAAAGGCCTGGCGTTCTTCGGCTCTGTAGGCGGCAACATCGTGGCGCAGGTCACCGGCATGGGAGACAAACCTTCCCTGTCTGCATTGATCGGCCCGGTAAAAGTAATGTTGCAGGCTTACGACGAAGGTCGTATCGACAAGCTCTATGTCGTCAGCAACAAATTCAATAACACCATGTCTCAGACTCCGGCTATTACCCAACTGCTGCCGTTACCGCCAGCGGAAGGTGAAGAAGATATGAAGGCGAAGACCTGGGATTACCTTTACGAGCCCGATCCGAAAGCGCTGCTGGATACCCTGCTGCGTCGTTATGTCGAATCGCAGGTTTATCAGGGTGTGGTGGAAAACCTGGCCAGTGAGCAGGCCGCACGTATGGTGGCGATGAAAGCCGCAACCGACAACGGCGGAAACCTGATCAAAGAGCTGCAGTTGGTTTACAACAAAGCTCGTCAGGCCAGCATCACCCAGGAACTCACCGAGATCGTCTCGGGAGCCTCCGCGGTTTAACCAGGTATACCCGCATAACAGGCGCCAAAGCCTGCCGGCAACAGAACGACGCGCGGGCACGCTCGGGGCGAGCACAAGCAGGCAACGCTGCTGCGGCGTCTGTTAAGACGGGTAAAACGAATTAGGTAGAGGATTCAAGATGGCAGCTGGAAAGATTGTCCAGATTATCGGCGCCGTAGTTGACGTCGAATTCCCTCTGGACGCGGTACCGCAAGTGTACAATGCCCTTGAGGTTAAGAATGGTGATGCTCGTCTGGTGCTGGAAGTTCAGCAGCAGCTGGGCGGTGGCATGGTGCGTACCATCGCCATGGGTTCTTCTGACGGCCTGAAGCGCGGTCTGGAAGTTGCTGACCTGAAAAAACCGATCCAGGTTCCAGTGGGTAAAGCCACCCTCGGCCGTATCATGAACGTGCTGGGCGAGCCGATCGACATGAAAGGCGACATCAAAGAAGAGGACGGCAGCGTAGTAGAGATCTCCTCTATTCACCGCGCAGCGCCTTCTTATGAAGATCAGTCTAACTCGCAGGAACTGCTGGAAACCGGCATCAAGGTTATCGACCTGATGTGTCCGTTCGCCAAGGGCGGTAAAGTCGGCCTGTTCGGCGGCGCGGGTGTAGGTAAAACCGTAAACATGATGGAGCTGATCCATAACATCGCGGTTGAGCACTCAGGTTACTCGGTATTTGCCGGCGTGGGCGAGCGTACTCGTGAGGGTAACGACTTCTACCACGAGATGACCGACTCCAACGTAATCGACAAAGTTGCGCTTGTGTATGGCCAGATGAACGAGCCGCCGGGCAACCGTCTGCGCGTTGCACTGACCGGTCTGACCATGGCGGAAAAATTCCGTGACGAAGGCCGCGACGTTCTGCTGTTTATCGACAACATCTATCGTTACACCCTGGCCGGTACGGAAGTATCTGCACTGCTGGGTCGTATGCCGTCAGCGGTAGGCTACCAGCCGACCCTGGCTGAAGAGATGGGCGTGCTGCAGGAGCGTATTACCTCCACCAAGACCGGTTCAATCACCTCCGTACAGGCCGTTTACGTCCCTGCGGATGACTTGACTGACCCGTCTCCAGCGACCACCTTCGCCCACCTGGACTCCACCGTTACCCTGAGCCGTCAGATCGCGTCTCTGGGTATCTACCCGGCCGTTGACCCGCTGGGTTCCACCAGCCGTCAGCTGGATCCGCTGGTGGTTGGCCAGGAGCACTACGACGTGGCGCGCGGCGTGCAGTCTCTGCTGCAGCATTACCAAGAACTGAAAGACATCATCGCCATCCTCGGTATGGACGAGCTGTCTGAAGACGACAAACTGCTGGTGGCACGCGCGCGTAAGATTCAGCGCTTCCTGTCGCAGCCGTTCTTCGTAGCGGAAGTCTTCACCGGTTCTCCGGGTAAATACGTCACGCTGAAAGACACGATCCGTGGCTTTAAAGGTATCATGGACGGCGAGTTCGACCATCTGCCGGAGCAGGCTTTCTACATGGTCGGCTCTATCAAAGAAGCCGTGGAAAAAGCGAAGAAACTGTAATAACGGTTTCCCGGGAGGACAGATATGGCTATGACTTATCACCTGGACGTCGTCAGCGCGGAGAAGCAGCTTTTCTCTGGCCTGGTGCAGAAGATTCAGGTGTCAGGCAGTGAAGGTGAGCTGGGAATCTTCCCGGGCCACACGCCGCTGCTGACTGCCATCAAGCCTGGAATGATCCGTATCGTGAAGCAGCACGGCGAAGAGGAGTATATCTACCTCTCTGGCGGCGTGCTGGAAGTGCAGCCGGGCAGCACCACCGTTCTGGCCGATACCGCTATCCGCGGTACCGACTTGGACGAGGCGCGCGCTCTGGAAGCGAAACTCAAAGTAGAAGCGCATATGAACAGCAGCCACGGCGACGTGGACTATGCTCAGGCCTCTGCGGAGCTGGCGAAAGCCATTGCTAAACTGCGCGTGATCGAGCTGACCAAAAAAGCGATGTAATCAGGCTTTATGCATTACGAAATGCCAGCCCATTGGGCTGGCATTTTTTTATCCCCGCCATAATCGCGGCGCGCGCCTAATTTCGACCTGAGAAAAATGTAGTAATCTCAGGGGTAAATCGTTTAACTTTCGCATGTCAAAAAATCTGTCAGGATGATTATGTCTAACAGCTCTATGAGCGTGGTGATCCTTGCTGCCGGAAAGGGCACCCGTATGTATTCCGATCTGCCCAAAGTCCTGCACACGCTTGCAGGCAAGCCCATGGTCCAGCACGTGATCGACGCCTCAATCGGCCTCGGCGCGCAGCGCATTCATCTGGTTTACGGCCACGGAGGCGACAGGCTCAAGACTGTGCTGAGTGAGCCGTCGCTTAACTGGGTGCTGCAGGCGGAGCAGCTAGGCACCGGCCATGCCGTGCAGCAGGCCGCGCCCGCATTCGCTGATGATGAAGACATCCTGATACTCTATGGCGACGTGCCGCTGATCGCTCAGGCGACGCTGCAGCGCCTGTGCGACGCGAAGCCGGCGGGCGGCATCGGCCTGCTGACGGTGGTGCTGGACGATCCCAGCGGCTATGGCCGCATCGTGCGCGAAAACGGCAACATCGTTGGCATTATCGAGCAGAAAGACGCTACGCCGGAGCAGCTGACGATCGCGGAAATCAACACCGGCATTCTGGTGGCCAACGGCGGCGATCTGAAGCTCTGGTTGGCGCAGCTCACCAACAACAACGCGCAGGGCGAGTATTACATCACCGATATTATCGCGCTGGCGCACCAGGAAGGCCACCAGATCAACGCGGTGCATCCTACGCGCGCCAGCGAAACCGACGGCGTCAACAACCGCCTTCAGCTGGCGACGCTGGAGCGGGTTTATCAACGCGAACAGGCGGAAAAACTGCTGCTGGCGGGCGTTATGCTGCGCGATCCGGCACGCTTCGACCTGCGCGGCACGCTGACGCACGGCCGCGACGTCGACATCGATGCTAACGTGATTATCGAAGGCGAAGTCACGCTGGGTAACGGCGTCAAAATCGGCGCGGGCTGCATCATCAAAAACAGCGCCATCGGCGATAACTGTGAAATCAGCTCCTGTTCGGTGATCGAGGATGCCAACCTCGCCGCCGACTGCACCGTGGGACCTTTCGCGCACCTGCGTCCCGGCAGCGAACTGGCGCAGGCCGCGCACGTCGGTAACTTCGTCGAGATGAAAAAGGCGAGGCTGGGCAAAGGCTCCAAGGCGGGCCACCTGAGCTACCTCGGCGACGCGGAGATCGGCGCCAACGTCAATATCGGTGCGGGCACCATTACCTGCAACTACGACGGCGCGAACAAATCAAAAACCATTATCGGCGACAACGTCTTTGTCGGCTCCGACACCCAGCTGGTGGCGCCGGTGAGCGTGGCGGCGGGTGCCACCATTGCGGCGGGCACCACGGTCATGAAAGATGTCACCGAGGCGGCGCTGGTCTACAACCGCAAAGAACAGAACAGCAAAGCGGACTGGCAGCGTCCGGCGAAGAAAAAGTGATTTTAACGGCCAGCCCTGCCCTGCCCTGGCCGCAGCAGTAATACAATAATAATCCCCACTCTCTACAAGGCTCGGAGAGCCCGGCAATGCCGGATATCAGGTCGTATGACAACGAAAGATGGCCTAAAACCATCAGGTCAGGAATAACGTTTATGTGTGGAATTGTAGGTGCAGTAGCACAACGCGATATCGCAGAGATTCTGCTGGAAGGTCTGTGTCGTCTTGAGTATCGCGGGTATGATTCGGCCGGTCTGGCCGTGGTCGATCGTCAGGGTCACGTGACGCGTCTGCGCCGCGTCGGCAAAGTGCAGATGCTGGCGGAGGCCGCCGAGCAGCAGCCGCTGATTGGCGGCACCGGTATCGCGCATACGCGCTGGGCAACCCACGGCGAGCCGTCGGAAGCCAACGCGCACCCGCACGTCTCCGAGCAGATCATCGTGGTGCACAACGGCATTATCGAAAACCATGAGCCGCTGCGCGAAGCGCTGATGGCGCGCGGCTATCGCTTCGCTTCTGAAACCGACACCGAAGTGGTGGCGCATCTGGTGCACAGGGAACAGAAACAGGGTGGCACGCTGCGCAACGTAGTGCTACGCGTGATCCCACAGCTGCGCGGCGCCTACGGCATGGTGATCATGGACAGCCGCGATCCGTCGCTGCTGGTGGCGGCGCGTTCAGGCAGCCCGCTGGTGATCGGACGCGGCGTCGGCGAGAACTTTATCGCCTCCGACCAGCTGGCGCTGCTGCCGGTGACACGTCGCTTCATCTATCTGGAAGAAGGCGATATCGCCGAGGTCAGCCGTCGCGACGTCACCATCGTCGATCGCGCCGGCCACAAGGTCAGCCGTCCTGAAATCGAATCCAGCGTGCAGTACGACGCGGGCGACAAAGGCATCTATCGCCACTATATGCAGAAAGAGATTTATGAGCAGCCGATGGCGATCAAAAACACCCTGACGGGGCGTTTCAGCCACGGCGAGGTCGATCTCAGCGAGCTAGGGCCGCACGCCGAAGCGCTGCTGAGCCAAGTAGAGCATATCCAGATCATCGCCTGCGGCACCTCTTATAACTCTGGCATGGTGGCGCGCTACTGGTTCGAATCGCTGGCGAATATTCCCTGTGACGTGGAGATCGCCTCTGAGTTCCGTTACCGCAAATCGGCGGTACGCAAAAACAGTCTGCTGATCACCCTGTCTCAGTCGGGCGAAACCGCTGATACGCTGGCGGCGTTGCGTCTGTCCAAAGAGCTGGACTACCTAGGCTCGCTGGCGATCTGCAACGTGGCCGGCTCGTCTCTGGTGCGCGAGTCCGACCTAGCGCTGATGACCAAAGCGGGCACCGAAATCGGCGTCGCTTCGACCAAAGCCTTCACCACGCAGCTTACCGTGCTGCTGATGCTGGTGTCGAAGCTGGGCCGCCTGCGCGGCATGTCGGCGGAGGTAGAGCACACGATCGTACCCGGCCTGCAGGCGCTGCCGAGCCGCATCGAGCAGATGCTGTCGCAGGACAAGCACATCGAGCTGCTGGCGGAAGATTTCTCCGACAAGCAGCACGCGCTGTTCCTCGGCCGCGGAGATCAGTATCCGATCGCCATGGAGGGGGCGCTCAAGCTGAAAGAGATCTCCTATATCCATGCGGAAGCCTACGCCGCGGGCGAGCTGAAGCACGGCCCGCTGGCGCTGATTGACGCCGATATGCCGGTTATCGTAGTGGCGCCCAATAACGAGCTGCTGGAAAAGCTGAAGTCGAATATTGAAGAGGTGCGCGCGCGCGGCGGCTTGCTGTACGTGTTCGCCGATCAGGACGCCGGCTTCAGCGACAGCGACGGTATGAAGATCATTTCGCTGCCGCATGTAGAAGAGGTTATCGCGCCAATTTTCTACACCGTGCCGCTGCAGCTGCTTTCCTATCACGTTGCGCTGATTAAAGGCACCGACGTGGATCAGCCGCGAAATCTGGCGAAGTCCGTCACCGTAGAGTAAAAAAGCGGGCCCTGAAAAGGGCCCGTTTACTTTTTGCGAATTGTCATATAAATGCCATATTTCGTACATTTCACTGTCATCAAACTGTCCTATTTTCCCTCCTGCAGCAATCACTGACTCCAACTATAACGGCTTCAAGCCTGAGATAAACTCCCCTGGAGGGAACATGACACTGATGTGTAGCACCGTAGCGCGAATCCTTACCGCCACTCTCGCCGTAAGTGCGGTATGTGCCTTTGCAGCCACAGATTTGACGGGCGCGGGCGGTACTTTCCTGGCGCCGGTTTATGCCAAGTGGGCAGCAGAATATCAGCAAGCCACCGGTAGCAAAATCAACAATTGCCGGGCAACGACGGTAAACGTCCAGCTTGCCAAGCTTTTCAGGATCGGTGCTGACCTTTGATACGGTGGGTTGTTTGCCGGCATCATCCACCGGTGCAGAGATCATCAGTTGTTGAAGATGCCGCTCACGGATCGCGCATTGAGCTTCAATGGGCAAACAATCAATGTGGTATTCGTAAGCCTTGGTGACGGGACGTTTACGTACCAGAGCAGGCGTATTTTTCGTTAAACGCGCCAATATCTCTCTAATGCCTTTAGTAGTTTTAGGGAGACCCATTACGCCAATAATGTTCTTTAGCAACAACAAACATAATTATGATGCCTTACGTATGTAACTTTTAATCTTGTAACGGCTGGGCCAAATGGTTTCAGGTTCGACCCCTAGCGCCTCACCAATAATCTTCTGATAGGTTTTATAAGGAGTCCGTAAAACCGTTTTGAGCGAATCCTTGCTGTAGCCGGCTTGCAAGGACAGTAAGCGAAACGACAGCCCCAACTTATGGATCTCCGCTTTAATGATTTCAGGGTGCTAATCCGCACACACGTCTTCTTTTCTACTCATCATTCGTCTATCCTAAAAAGTTATCCGTATGGGTAATCAGATGGTTATCTATACGGGTAAAATATAAATCACCAAAAAAAACCAAATCAAGGTATTTTTGGTTATTTATAACTATATTTTTTTGCTTTTTTTTTACAGAAAGGAACTGCTTATGAAAAAAGAACAAGTTGGTGTTTTTCGTGCACCTGATAAAGAACCTGTCATTGATAGAATTGCCCAGCTAGCAAGAAAGTACCCTTCTAGAAGGGCGGCGGCTAGGGCTTGGGGAATAAACATCAATACACTCAATACTTATTATAAGAAGGAGGCAAATCCACCAATGCCACGTGAAAACCTTCTTTCTCGAATCGCGGAAAGTGAGGGCGTTACTCTAGAATGGCTTAAGTTTGGAAATGATGAAACACCAAAAAAAACCAGAAAATATTGATTGTCGTGATTCATTGGTGGAGATGCTATCATTTTTAACTCAAGAAGAGCGGGTACAACTGACAGCTATGCTAGCTCGTAAAGGGGTAGAGACAATCCTCTACCTGCTTAATCCTGAAAACCAAGCACTTCTTGAGCTAACAGAAGATAAAAAACGAGCTGCTTTGAGGATGGAGTCCATATCAGAAAAACAATTTAGAGAGATTTTATCCAAAATTGAAATCAGTACCAGAGAAACCATTTCAGAAGTAGACCACTCTGATACTAACATCCGGGCCAGAGCCTGAAATAGGAATTGGCCCAGTTAAAATTTTTTGTAAATGCAATTTAAAGGACATTAAAGCTTGCTTGTAGTGGTATCAAATATTTTACTTCTAGGCGAACAATTGTTTATTTTTTAAGCATTGGTATCAAATCAGAAAATCACTTCTAACCTCAAGAAATCCCATGAGTTCCCGCCAATTCCCGGATATTCCCACAAGTATCAAATAAATTACTTCTCTATATAAGCGCACCGCGCGGGCAGGCTGGCGGGAGAAAGCGGGAGGATCAGACGTTGGTATAGCGCGCGGTTTCCGGCAGCCAGCGCTCAATCAGCGCCTTCGCCTGCTCAGGATAGTGCTGGTGGATATGGCGCGCCACACGCTGCACTTCCGGCACCATCGCCTGATCGCGCAGCAGGTCTGCGACTTTAAACTCGGCGTTGCCGGTCTGGCGCGTGCCCAGCAGCTCGCCGGGACCGCGGATCTCCAGGTCGTGCTGGGCGATAACAAAGCCGTCGTTGCTGTCACGCAGCACCTGCAGACGACGCTGCGCGGTTTTGCTCATTGGCGCCTTGTAGAGCAGCACGCAGTGCGAGGCTACCGCGCCTCGGCCGACGCGACCGCGCAGCTGGTGCAGCTGCGCCAGGCCGAGGCGTTCGGGGTTTTCGATAATCATCAGGCTGGCGTTGGGCACGTCGACGCCGACTTCAATCACCGTGGTCGCCGCCAGCAGCTGGATCTCGTTGGCTTTGAACGACGCCATCACCGCCTGCTTCTCGGCGGGCTTCATGCGCCCGTGCACCAGGCCGATATTCAGCCCAGGCAGCGCCGCTTTCAGCGCCTCCCAGCTCGCTTCCGCCGCCTGCGCCTCCAGCAGCTCCGACTCTTCAATCAGGGTGCAGACCCAGTAGGCCTGACGCCCTTCCTGACAGGCGTGCTGCACGCGCGCGATAATCTCCTTGCGGCGGCTGTCGGGAATGGCGACGGTGGTGACCGGCGTACGGCCCGGCGGCAGCTCGTCAATGGTCGAGGTATCGAGATTGGCGTAGGCGGTCATCGCCAGCGTGCGCGGGATCGGCGTGGCGGTCATTATCAGCTGGTGCGGATGGAAGCCCTGCTCTTCGCCTTTCTCCCACAGCGCCAGCCGCTGATGCACACCGAAGCGGTGCTGTTCGTCAATGATCACCAGCGCCAGCCCGTTGAACTGCACCTGCTCTTGGAACAGCGCGTGGGTGCCGACCACCATCGCCACCTGACCGCTGGCGATCGCCTCCTGCTGCGCCTGACGCGCCTTGCCTTTCTGCTTGCCAGCCAGCCAGCCGACTTCGATGCCAAGCGGCGCGAACCAGCTGCGGAAGTTGCTGGTGTGCTGCTCCGCCAGCAGTTCGGTGGGGGCCATCAGCGCCACCTGCTTGCCGTGCTCAATAACGTTAAGCGCCGCCAGCGCCGCCACCAGGGTTTTGCCGGATCCGACGTCGCCTTGGACCAGGCGCATCATCGGAAAGTCGTTGGCCAGGTCGCGCTCAATCTCCTGCACCACGCGCTGCTGCGCATTGGTGGGAGAGAAGGGCAGCGCCGCCAGCAGCTGGTCGCTCAGCGTATGGCGCGGCTGCATCGGCAGCGCGTAATAGCGCTGCGCGCCGGCGCGCACCGCCAGCATGCTGAGATTGTGCGCCAGCAGCTCTTCCAGAATCAGTCGGCGCTGCGCCGGATGACAGCCCGTCTCCAGCTCGCTCAGGCGCAGATCGGGCGGCGGGCGGTGCAGGGTGCGCAGCGCGTCCGGCAGGCTAATCAACCCCTGCGCCAGCTCCTGCGGCAGCAGTTCGGTGATTGGCACGCTCTCCAGCAGCGTCAGCGCCTGATCGGTGAGGCTGCGCAGCGTCGCCTGACGGATGCCTTCGGTAGTGGGATAGACCGGTGTTAAGGTCTCTTCCAGCGTAACCGGGCTTTGCTCGCCCTGGACGCGATATTCGGGATGGATGATTTCCGCGCCGCGCTGGCCACGCTTGATCTCGCCGTAGGCGGTGACGTGGCGGCCCGGCGCGAGGCTGTTCTTCATACCGGCGTTGAAGTTGAAGAAGCGCATGGTCAGGATGCCGCTGCCGTCGCTAATCTGGCACACCAGCATGCGACGGCGGCCGAAGGTGACGTCGGACTGCAATACCTCGCCCTCGACCGTCGCCCAGATGCCGGGCAGCAGATCGTTGATGGCGTAAAGCTGAGTGCGATCTTCGTAGCGCAGGGGAAGGTGAAGAAGCAGATCCTGAATGGTGTGCAGGCCGAGTTTGGCCATTTTCGCCGCCTGGCTGGCGCTGACGCCGGTTAGGGTACTGAGCGGAATGGCATCCAGCAGAAGGCCTTTCATTTCTTTTTCCCTGTGGCCTGCATCGTGGCCCACCAGTCAGCGTCGGCTTCCACTTTGCCCTGAGCGTTGATATGCGGACAGGGCAATCCTTTCTGCTTCGCGATGCGCGCCAGCACCGGGTAGCCGCCTTCGAACAGCAGACGCTGATAATCCGCTTCATCCAGCAGGCTGTGCTGACGCTGATAGAGGCCGGCGTTCTGCCGCTGGCGCTGCGCTTCATAGAGGATCAGCGCGGAGGCGACAGAGACGTTCAGCGACTGTACCATGCTACCACCGGGATAATGATATCGCGATCGGCCAGCGCCAGCGCTTCGGCGGTGATGCCGGTCTTCTCCTGGCCCATCAGAATGCAGGTCGGCAGGGTATAGTCGATTTCGCAAAAGTCGACCGCTTTGGCCGACAGATTGGTCGCCAGCACCTGCATGCCGCGATCTTTCAGGTCAGTCACCGCCTCGGCGATGTTGCGATGGGTTTTCATCTGCACCCAGCTGTTGCTGCCGGCAGAGGCGGAAATTGTGGTGCGCATGCGTTCGCTGGGCCAGACGGCGTGCACTTCGTGAATGCCCACCGCGTCGGCAGTGCGGATCACCGCCGAGACGTTATGCGGCTTGTGCACCTGTTCTATGCAGACGGTGAGATCGTGCTGGCGCAGCGCCAGCATCTCCTGGATACGAGCAAAACGTTGAGCGTTCATGCGTTAGTTACGGTTACGGTGCACTTTGATCACGTCAGGCATCACGCGGATTTTACGCATAATGTTAGCCAGATGGACGCGATCGCGCGCGGTCAGGCGGATAAAGGCGCTGTATACGCGGCCGTCGCGCTCTTCGGTGTTCAGGCTCTGAATATTCGAACCCGCGGTGTTAATTGCCGCCGTCAGGTTCGCCAGCGCGCCCTGATGGTTGAACATGTCGACCTTGATTTCCGCCACGAACTCCTGGTCAGTGACCTTATCCCACTCCACCGGCATGAACTTCTCCGGCTCTTTCTGGTAGCCGCGAATATTGCGGCAGGATTCGTGGTGCACCACCAGGCCTTTGCCGGGACTGACGTGCGCGACGATCGGGTCACCGGGAATAGGGCGGCAGCACTTGGCGAAGGTGATCAGCACGCCGTCGGCGCCCTTGATCGGCAGTTTGCCGCGTTTGCTGTTGCTGGGCGGCGTCGCATTGATCGATTGCAGCAGGTTCTTCGCCACCACCACGCTCATGGCGTTGCCTAGGCCGATTTCCGCCAGCAGATCGTCCAGCGACGTCAGCTTCATGCGGTCCAGCTCCTGCTTGATATTCGCCGGCGGGATCTCCGCCAGCTTGCGTCTGCCGCCGAGCGCGTGGCTCAGCAGGCGACGGCCAAGATTCACGGAGTCTTCGCGCTTGAGGTTTTTCAGCAGCTGACGAATCTTGGCGCGCGCTTTGGAGCTGACGACGAAGTTGAGCCAGGCGGCGTTGGGACGCGCGCCCGGCGCAGTAATGATTTCTACCGTCTGGCCGCTGGTGAGCGGCTGCGACAGCGGGTAAGGCTGGCGATCGACGCGCGCGCCGACGCAGGCGTGGCCGATATCGGTATGCACCGCATAGGCGAAATCGACCGGCGTCGCGCCGGCCGGCAGTTCGACGATGCGGCCTTCCGGCGTAAAGACGTAGATCTCGTCCGGGAAGAGATCGGACTTCACGCTTTCAATAAATTCAAAGGAGCTGCCTGCGCTCTGCTGCAGCTCCAGCAGGCTTTGCAGCCAGCGCTGGGCGCGGATTTGCGCAGTGGTGCCGCTTTCGCCCGCCTGTTTATAGGCCCAGTGCGCCGCGACCCCCATTTCCGCCATCTGATCCATATATTCGGTACGGATCTGCACCTCGACCGGCACGCCGTGCGGACCGATCATCGAGGTGTGCAGCGACTGATAGCCGTTGGCCTTGGGGATAGCGATGTAATCTTTCATGCGGCTTGGACGCGGTTTGTACAGGCTGTGCATCTGACCGAGCACGCGATAGCAGGTATCCACATCCTTCACGATCACGCGGAAGGCGTAGATATCCATGATGGAGTGAAAGCGCTGCTCTTTCAGCGTCATTTTGCGGTAGATAGAGTAGATATGTTTTTCACGGCCGCTGACACGGCAGGGAATGCCCGCTTCCTGCAGACGCCCGTCGATTTCCGACAGGATCTTCTGAATCATCTCTTTGCGGTTGCCGCGCGCCGCTTTTACTACCTCTTTAATCACGCGATAGCGATTAGGGTAGAGCGCCTCGAAACCCAGCTCTTCCAGCTCGGTTTTCAGGTGATGAATACCCAGGCGATGCGCCAGCGGACTGTAGATTTCCAGCGTTTCCAGCGCGATGCGGCGGCGCTTGTCCGGACGCAGCGCGCCCAGCGTGCGCATATTGTGCGTGCGGTCGGCCAGCTTGATGAGAATGACGCGGATATCCTGCACCATCGCCATAATCATCTTGCGGAAGTTCTCTGCCTGCGCCTCTTTCTTGTCGCGGAAGGTCAGCTTATCCAGCTTGGAGACCCCCTCCACTAGCTCCGCCACGCTTTTGCCGAACAGCTGCTCCATATCCTGATAGGTCGCCGGCGTGTCTTCGATCACGTCGTGCAGCAGCGCGGCCATCAGCGTTTCATGGTCGAGCTTCATCTCCGCCAGGATACAAGCGACGGCTACCGGATGGGTGATATAGGGCTCGCCGCTGGATCGTGTCTGTCCATCGTGGGCATCACATGCGACAAGGTACGCTTGCTGGAGGCGCTTGATTTGCTCCTCCGGCAGGTATTTTTCAATCAGCTGATTGAGGCTTTCAAACAGATACAAGGTAGGCCTGCAGATTGCTGTTAACGACGGCCTTCAGCGATAGCGGTAACGGCTTGTAATTCAGCGGCTTCCTGCTCTTGCTGCTCCTGACGATCACGCACATCCAGAATCTGGTTGGTGATCAGGCCTTCTTCGATTTCGCGCAGGGCGATAACGGTGGCTTTATCGTTCTCTTCCGGAACCAGCGGATCTTTGTCGCCTACCTGCATCTGACGTGCACGACGTGCAGCGACCAACACCAGGTCAAAACGGTTACCAATTTTTTCTACTGCTTCCTGAACGGTTACGCGTGCCATAGGTGTGCTACTCCACAGATGAAGAAATGACAGGGCATAATACTGAAACTGACTTCAGACTGCCAATAGTTTGCTGATTAAAGCATCATGGCGCGCCTTCTGACGCCCTATGCGCAGGCGCTCAGCGCGAATAATGGTCTTCAGATCCGACAGCGCCAGATCGAAGTCATCGTTGATAATTAAATAGTCGTATTCAGCATAGTGGCTCATTTCGGAGACCGCCTGCGCCATACGACGGGCAATCACCTCTTCTCTGTCCTGACTGCGGCCGCGTAGACGGCGGTCCAGTTCGTCCTGCGAAGGTGGCAAAACAAAGATGCTGCGTGCGGTGGGCATTTTCGCGCGGATCTGCTGCGCGCCCTGCCAGTCGATATCCAGAAACACGTCAACGCCGGTGGAGAGCACCTGCTCAATCGCTTTGCGCGACGTGCCGTAGTAGTTGTCGAACACTTTCGCATACTCAAAGAAGGCATCTTCGGCGATCATCGCTTCAAACTCATCCTTCGAAACGAAGTAGTAGTGTTCGCCATGGACTTCACCGGGACGCATGCCGCGGGTGGTGTGTGAAATAGACACCTGCGTATCGTACAGCGGTTGTGTCTTCAGTAAAGCCTGAATCAGGCTGGATTTACCCGCGCCGCTGGGGGCGGAAACAATAAAAAGCGTGCCTTGAGCCATGGTCTTCTTGAATTGAGTAAAGAGCGGAGTCGATTTACTGCACACTATACACGGCTTAGCGTCGTCACGCAGCGCTAAACTTTTGCGGCGCGGCACGTAAAATCGTGTCTGCCGGCAAGTACCCCCTCTTTTTTCCTGCGCGGCGCGTTCCGTTGTGCTCCGTTGCCCGTCGCCTTTTCATTTTGCTGCCGTTTCAATGGGCGAAACGAAAAGAAGGCTGCCATGAAATAATGCTGTGCCTGTTGTCGAGCCTGATGCTGCTGCGTGCCGGTTCGGTCAGCGCGCTCTGTCCGGTATGGACGCCAGCGCGTGCGCAGAGTGAAATTGCCCGTCTGGAGAGACAACTGCAGCAGTGGGACGACGCCTACTATCGCGCAGGCGAAAGCTAGGTGAGCGATGCGGACTACGATAGCCTGCTGCAGAGCCTCAGGGTCTGGCAGCGCTGCTTTCGGCGCGCGCCGCCAATGCGCCGTAGTTGCCGGTGAACGGCAACGTGGCGCATCCGGTGGCGCATACCGGCGTCAGAAAGCTGCGCGACAAGCTGGCGATGGCTTACTGGATGCAGAATCGCCGGGATTTGTGGGTGCAGCCTAAAATTGACGGCGTGGCGGTCACGCTGGTCTACGAGGCGGGAAAGCTGACCGCACTGATCAGCCGCGGCGACGGCTTGCGCGGCGAGTCATGGCTGGCGAAAGCCGCCTGGATTCCGGCCATTCCCCTTAGTATCAAGAGCGACGTGCCGCGCATCGTGCTGCGGGCGATCTGCCTCTGAAGATGACCGATCATCATCAGGCGCGCGACGGCGGCAAAAATGCACGGCCGCGCGTGGCGGGTGCGCTGAACAGCCAGACGCCCGTCCAGCTGCTGCATGAAATCGGCCTGTTTATCTGGGCCTGGCCGGACGGTCCGGCGTCAATGGAGGCGCGGCTGCAGCAGCTTGCCGACTGGGGGGATCGGGCTGTCGCAGGCGTGGAGCGAACCGGTCAGAGATGAAGAGAAGGTGGCGCGCTGGCAAGAGCGCTGCTTCAACGCGCCGCTGCCCTTTGTCAGACGGCGTCTGGTGCATCAGGCGATGCGTCCCGCTGGCGACAGCTGTATGCCTGGCGAAGGCGACTGGGCGGCGGCGTGGAAATTCCAGCCGCCGAACGTCACCAGCGAAGTGCGGTCGGTGGGCTTTAATGTCGGTCGCACCGGCAATATCGCCGTGGTGCTGCACCTCCAGCCGGTGCAGCTCGACGATAAAACCGTCCGACGTGTCAGCATGGGTTCGCTGCAGCGCTGGCGATGCTGGGATGTCATCGCTGGCGATCAGATGGCGATAGGCCTGGCGGAGCAGGGCATTCCGCGGCTGGAAAGGGTGATCTGGCGCGTGGGCGAGCGCAGCTATCCCCAGCCGCCAGATCCCGCAAGCTTTACGCCGCTTACTTGCTTCGACTTTACGCCGCCCTGCCATCAACAGCTGCTGTCGCGGCTGAGCTGGCTGAGCCAAAAGGCGGTGCTGAATATTGCCGGCGTGCAGCGCAGCACCTGGCTACGGCTGATGGATCAGGGCGCGATAAGCCATCTCTTCTCGTCTCGTGGATGACGCTAACGCCCGAGCAAATCGGCCCAGCGTCAGGTATCAGCCCGACGCGCGCTCGGCAAATCTGGCATCAGTTCAACCTGACGCGACAGCAGCCGCTGCGGCGCTGGATCAGCGCGCTTAACGCCCTGCCGGATACGCTCTGGTAGACGCTACAGCAACGCGACCTGCAGCAGTGGCAGACGCTGCCAGGCGTTGGGGCAACGCTGGCGCAGCGTATCCATGCCATGCTACAGGATGCACGTATACAACAGCTCATCACGTTTCTGCAACAGCAGGGCATCGCGAATGGCGTCAGTGCTCAGGATGAAGGTAATTGAAAACGGGCAGGCCGAGGCGGAAGCGCAGCGCCAGCAGACGCGCCAGAAAGCCAAACAGCAGCGTAATGATGATCTCCGCCTCATGGGCTAGCGACGTTTTTAACAGCAGAATATAGATCCAGCCCGAGGCGAAAGCGATACCTGCGTAAAGCTCCTTCTGGAACACCAGCGGAATGCGGTTGTATAACATGTCACGCAGCACGCCGCCGGTGATCACCGCGGCGATAATCATCGCATGTCCGCTGTCCAGCGCGACTTGGGCGCCAATAATAATAGAAAACACCACTAGGCCAAGCACGTCGAGCACTAAAAAGACTTTGCGCAGGTGCATCATCAGGGGCGCCAGCCATATGGTAATCACCGCGGCGGCGGCTACGATCATGATATATTCCGGATGCTTTACCCAGCTCTGCGGATAGCGGCCGAGCAAAATGTCGCGCACCGAGCCGCCACCAATCGCCGTGACCGAGGCGATGATAATCACGCCGAACAGGTCCATCTTGCATCTTCCCGCCGCGAGCGCGCCAGCCATCGCTTCTGCCGTGATGCCAATGATTTAGAGAACGGTTAATAACATAGTAGGCTCCAGAAGGCGGGCGGCAAAGCTACAGATTAAATAAAAGCGTAATGGTTGCGCATGTGTCAGGTGACGGCTTGGCATCAGTTTAACTTATGGCGGCGGTCAGAAAAACGCCGGCGTGGCAGGAAATACGTGTTGCCGCTGTGCTAACAGCCGTGAGCGCTGCTTTCTCAGGCTGCGCGCCCGGGCGCAACGGTATTAAGGAAAAGAGCGGCGCAAAACAAAAAGAGAAAAGAAAAAGAACGATGCGAAAGGAGAGCCGCGCGAGGTTTTAAAAGCGCCGCTTAATTGCAGAGAAAAAAACCGGCTGAGAAAAGAAAAAAGCGTGCTGTTTCCAGCACGCGAATGCATCTTAAGGATGCCCAGAACCCACCATACAGACTTATTTTTATTATTCGGTTCTTGCGCGAATACGCTGAAATTCTTTCAGGTCGAATCGATATTCAGGCTGAAAGCCTGAACGGCCATAATAGCAGTAAATCAACATTCTGAACGACGCCATCGCCAGATAACCCCAGATGGCGCACAGCAAGGACAGCGTTAGCCAGACGATAAATAAGGTAACGCCCAGACCAAACAGCACCGATAAAGTTTCGGTAAAGGCAATACGCGTATAATTTTTTTCACGCTGCAGAATGGCGCAATAGTGCTGGCCCTGCGGAATGATGATAAAGATGGCGGAAACCATTTTCAGCATAATAGCCAGTTCCGGCTGTTGCAAATACAGGCCAATAATATCGCTGCCGGCAAAAATCACGGCAAAAATAATCAGGCTAAGCAGCATGTTTCCCCAGTAAAGTATCGACTGGTCACGTATTGACAGGTTGCCGCTGCGCAGCAGCGAATTTGAGTAGCTGCGATCGGCGAGCGTATCGATCACCAGCAGCCCGACAATGGCGATAGCCAGCAGATTCAACTCGTTCGCCTGCAGAATTTGCGCCAGTAAAGAGAGCTGCAAAACGCCGATGCCGGTAATTTTAATCGACGACAGAATCGACCATTTTGCGCTAATAAAACTTCGTTCACGTATCGCCATTATATGCTCGTTAGATACAGAGACCGAATAAGTTTTTACGTGTTAAACAGCCAAGCTATTTCACCCAGAGATTAATGCCATCTGTCTGGTCTACGCCCTGCGGCTTTGCGACAGGCCTCACCTGTTATTATTGATTCAATGCGATGGATTTCTGATATATAAATTATTTCCCCGGTATTTTATTATCCCGGGATAAGGCCATTTTTCTGGTGTTTAACAAGAAAATAGCCAGATCCTGGGTAAATCCCTTTGTGGCTTTATATTTTCCTGCTAGCATCCTGCTTGCGATCTTAACAAGTTCTTCTTCTGACAGCAGACTAATGGGTGAGCGATCCATTCTTTATTTACCTGGTGTTGTTCTTTTTAAGTTTTGCTGTGTGTGAATGATTTATACCTCGTTTTTTTTAATTTCACACCATAAGAAAAGTCAGATAACCGCGCAGCAGAAATAAATGGAGTCACCCTTTGCATGAGATTTTTTTAGATCGGCCAGAACGTTTATTAATCGTTGTGCAGTGAAGAGGGCGATCGGGGAGGTTAGAAAATGCGCATCCGCCGCAAAAGCACGTCTTTCAGGCATTACAGCGAAGCGGCACGGCTGGCACTCCAGGATTATTCCCGGATGCCTGGCTTTAATGAAACTAGAGAGGATGCTTACCTTTGCTAAAGATAAAGGCGAAAGGGTTAATGCTTTTTTGCCTGACTTTTTTCATTTTTCTGAGCGGCAAGGCCCAGAGAAAACGAAAGCCTGGCGACTTTCGCTCATATTTACTGGGTCAGCAGCCGGTTAAGCCGGTCGAGATCGCTTCTTACAATTCAATATCCTGTGAAAACTACTCATTGGACATCAGGGGCTGACGGTAAACCACCATAATGATTTCCGCGCCCTGCTCATTGGCGATCACGCGCATCGGCATGTAAACCTCTTTGCCGAAGCCGCTGTCAATCCAGTGATCCATTACGCTGAAGGGGTTATGCGGCGTAAAGCGCACTTGACCACATCTTCCGGACCGCGCGCGCCAGCTACTGCCCTCTTGCTCCAGCGTGCTGCTGCTTAGCCCCAACGCCCATTTGGCGAAATAGTCCAGCTTCCAGATGGTTTCATAAAGATCTAACCAGTTACGCGCAATGGTCTGACTGACAATCTGGGACGACAACATGCTACCTCCGAAACGTGGTTAAAACGGCATTAAAGCATGTTGCGCCAGCAGGGAACATGCCGCGCGGCGAGAAGTGTGGCCTGTAGGGTTTCGGTAAAACGGCAGGCTGTGGGCCTGCCGTGGCGCGATCAGAGAAAGCAGCCGCGCGCGTCAACCGGCTGCTGCTCGGCGCGCCCGTCGGCGTAACGCAGCACGTAGCTGGCTGACTGCGCCATCACCGCGTAGCTGTGGTTGGGGAAAATACGCAGCAGGCTACCGAAGCGGTGCGCCGCGCCCTGTAAGGCGAGAAAGTCGTACTCCTCCGACAGTTTGCTTATCTCATAACGGCCGCCATCTTCATCGACGGCCACGCCAAAGCCGCTGGCGTCGGTGACGTGCGGACCTTTATCGGCACTCAGCATTTTGGAGCCGACGTCGATAATGGCGAAATGTTCGTTCACCGTGACGACGCGGGCGATGACGCTCAGCGCCAGCTCATCCACACGGCTCAGGCCGAGGCGACAGGCAGTAAGATCGAGCAGGGCGTAGTTGCCTGGCCGAATCTCATAGGTTCCGTCCGCGATGTCGGCGGCCAGCGCTGTAGGCGTGGCGCCAACAGAAATCGCGCAGTCGGTAAAACCCGCCTCGCGCAGCGCGCTTTTTACCTGCTGCATCAGCTGCGCTTCCTGCTGCGCGATTGCCGCAATGGACTGCGGATTGCCTGCGCCGTAGGCGTGCCCGGCGTGCGAGACCAGTCCGGCGAAAGGCAGCTGCGCCGCCTGAATCGCCTGCGCCAGGGCGACCGCCTCGCCGCGATGCGGGTTGACGCTGATACGGTGCAGCCCGACGTCGACCTTAATCGCCACCGCAATAGCGGCGTCCGGGTGCTGGCGCTGCGCTTCTGCGATGGCGGCTAGCCATGCTGCGCGTCGACAATCAGCGTGGCCTTCGCCTGATGCTGTGTCGCCAGCTGCAGCAGCGTCGCCACGCTTTCCGCGCGAATAACCGGGTAGGCCAGCAGAATGTCGCGCTCGCCGCCGCGGATAAAGACTTCGCCTTCGCTCGGCTTAGAGACGGTAATGCCGTTCGCGCCCAATTCACGCTGACGACGCGCGATAAACAGGCTCTTGTGAGTTTTGATATGGGGTCGCAGAGCTACGCCAGCGCGGCTGGCTTTTTGCTGCATGGCCTACAGATTGTTTTCCAGCCTTGTGGCGTCGATCTCAATATGGGGCGTCAGGCGATCGTCAATGAGAGGACTTTGCCAGCGTTGATTCATGTCCATGCGGGGCTCCTGCACTCATAAATGAAACCCCATCATTCAGCAATTTGCCAGCGGATACCAGACGGATACAACAGCACCAGGGCAGATGCCCTGGCGCGAAGGGGGTCAGACGTAAAGCGACGCTTCGCTTGGCGGACGGGTTTTAAAGCGGCGATGCAGCCACAGATACTGCTCTGGCGCGCGCAGGATCTGGCTTTCGATCATCTTGTTCATATAGGCGGCGGCTGCCGCTTCATCGCTGTGTGGGTAGTTTTTCAATTCAGGATCGATAATCAGCTGATAACCGTAGTTGTCGGGGTTGCGGGTAAGCGCAATGGTCAGCATCGCTGGATTTGTGAGACGCGACAGCACGAAGGTGCCTTTGGTGGTCGCGGCCTTCTCCACGGCGAACAGCGGCGCGAAGACGCTGCCTTTCGGGCCGTAATCTTGGTCGGGGGCAAACCAAACCGATTCGCCTTTATTCAGCGCATGCACCATACCCCGTAGATTGCGTCGATCGATCATTGCCTTATTAGATCGCATACGACCTTTGGTCTGCGCCCACTCCATTGCCCGGTTATTATGCGGACGATACATCGCCATCATCGGTTGACACAGACCGCTGATACGGCCGCCCAGCTCCAGCGACATAAAACGCACGCCAATTACCATCACGCCGCGTTTCTGCTCCATCGCCGTCTGCAGATGCTGTATGCCAGACACCTCGAACAGCTTTCTTACCGCACGATCGGACCAGAACCAGGCGATGCCGGTTTCTGCCAATGCCATACCGAGCGAGGCGAAATTGCCGGCGATCATGCGTTCTGTCTCATCTTCAAGAATGCCGAGAAAGCAGAGTTCGATATTACGGCGCATAATGCGTTCGCGTCGTTTAAGAAAGTGGCGGGAGAGCTTGCCGGTGTTAGCGCCAAGACGCATCAGAACAGGATAGGGAAGCTGAACTAGCAGCCACAGAATGCCCAGGCCCAGCTAGGTAAACCAGTAGCGCGGATGCAGCAGCGAACGGCAGAAAGCTCCGGTTTTTTTCATAGCGCACCTTTATGTGATGAGTGTATGTATCGCATTAAAGAAGCACTTCCTTAAGTTCCCCAGGCGCTATAGCTTGTAGTTATTCGGACCGGCACCTTATCAAAAAGTGCCGTAAGGGAAAGCGAAACTGCCGAATCCTACAGACCTAAATGTTTCATTGAGCAAGTAACCATTGAAAAGAATTTTCACGATTTTCCTAAAAATGCATTTTTTCATTGGGTTATAAAGATGGAAATTGTAACACTGTTCAAAAGGCACTCAAATTAAGAACGGTCCGGAAATGATTCCACATGGTTGTTTACGCAGTATTTACGCTAGTGAACTGAGCAATCTCTCAGCCGTCCCGAAAAATCTACGCTTTGCTATGGGAACAAGATCGCGCCTAAGGATTTTACATGCTCATCTGTCCGCTTCTGGCATATCCAATGGAAACTGAGGATTTTTTGAAGGGGAAATCATAAAGAATTTCTTCATTACTGCCGATAAATGGCTGGTACTTAAAAATATTCGAAATGGAGAAAGTATGTCTGGGATGGTTTTTTGTCGTAGATGCGGTAAAGAAATCCACAGTCCTGCGAAAGCTTGCCCACATTGCGGAGCGACTCAATCGACACAGCCTGAAGGTAAAAAAGCCGTATGGCCGCTTTACTGTTCGCCTGCTTTCTGGGCGGATTAGGCATTCATAAGTTCTATCTTGGCAAGGCGGGTCAAGGGATCTTTTATATCCTATTTTGCTGGACGTTTATCCCTTCAGTTATCGTGTTTATTGAATTCATCTTATATCTTTGCTCATCCGATGAAGATTTCGTGCTCAAGTATGGCTAAGTAATAAAAAGCTCGCCTGATGCGGGCTGATAAAAATCATTCGATGTTCTGAATCTGCTCGCGCATCTGCTCAATCAGTACCTTCAGCTCAATCGCCGATGCGGTTACGTCCGCATTGATTGACTTCGAGCCCAGCGTGTTCGATTCGCGGTTGAATTCCTGCATCATAAAGTCGAGGCGGCGACCGACGGCTTCTTTTTTATTTAGGATGTTATAGGTCTCTTTAACGTGCGCGTCGAGACGATCCAGCTCCTCCACCACGTCGATGCGCTGCGCCATTATCACCAGCTCCTGCTCCAGGCGATTATTCTCCAGCTGCACTTCCGCCTCTTCCAGCTTCGCGACCAGACGTTCGCGCTGCCACTTGAGGATCTCCGGCATCTGGGTGCGCACTTTCGCCACTTCCTGCTTCACGCCGTTGAGACGCTGCTCGATCAGCGCCTTCATCGCGGCGCCTTCGCTTTCACGCGCCAGAATAAAATCATCCAGCGCGGCGTCCAGCGCACTCAGCAGCTGGGCGTTAATCGCATCCAGATCCTGCTCCTGCGCGGACATCACGCCCGGCCAGCGCAAAATATCCATTGGGTTGATGGCGCCTTCTTCGCTCTGCATTTTCACCCAGTTGGCGGCCTGCACCAGCTGTTTTGCCAGCGTTTCATTCAGCATCAGCTCGCCCTGCGCGCTGGGGGCGGCGTCAAAGCGCAGGTTGCACTCGACTTTGCCGCGCGTCAGGCGCTGACGAATGCGCTCGCGAATGACCGGCTCCAGGCTGCGAAACTGCTCCGGCAGACGGATGTAGGTTTCAAGGTAACGCTGGTTGACGGAGCGTAGCTCCCAGGCGGCGCTGCCCCAGGTGCCTTTGGCTTCGCGGCGGGCATAAGCGGTCATACTGCGGATCATAATCGGCTACTCTCTGTGAGAAATAATGCAGCAAGTATAGCGAGATCGGTCGCGCCCTGACAGGCATAAGCGCAGGAGAAGGGCAATAAAGAAAAGATTCCGCTTTCCCGGACAGGCACTTATGATGACCGCTGGGTACTCTGACAAGGATATTTCTGATGTTGCGCTCTGTTGTCTTTTCCCTGACGCTGGCTGTCAGGCGCCGCGGCCGCCGATGGTGTCACCGACCAAACCCGTTGCCGTCTGCGCAGGTGGCGAAATGATGATGCAAACCACGCTGTGGTTTGGCCTCAGCAAACCGCAGGGCTGCAGGGTAAGCGCCGCCGAGTGGCAGCAGTTTCTGGACAGCGAAGTCACGCCGCGCTTCAGGGCGGGCCTGAGCGTCTATGACGCCAGCGGTCAGTGGTTGGAGGAAAAAGGCAGGCTGGCGCGTGAGCCGAGCAAAGCGCTGATGCTGATCCACGTCCCGGAAACCGAGGTAAACGACGCTATCAAGACGCTGCGCACGCGCTACAAGCAGCGTTTTGGTCAGGAGTCGGTGATGCGCCGGTGTGCGTAGGCTTTTAGAGAAGGGCGCGATGCGCCTGAGAGGCGGGTAGCGACGGCGCGCAGGCCGCCGTATCATCTTCAGATAAACAGGCCGGCAAAGGTGGCCGACAGCAGGCTCACCAGCGTCGAGCCGTACACCAGCTTCCAGCCGAAGCGGGAGACTACGTTGCCCTGCTGCTCGTTCAGCCCTTTGATGGCACCGGCCGCAATGCCAATAGAGGCGACGTTGGCGAACGACACCAGGAACACAGAGAGAATGCCCTGCCCGCGCGGCGTCATGCCCGCCGCTACCTTTTGCAGCTAAATCATCGCCACAAACTCATTCGCTACCAGCTTGGTCGCCATAATGCTGGCCGCTTGCAGCACGTCGGCGGCAGGAATGCCGATCAGCCAGGCGAAGGGATAGAAAACATAGCCGAGAATCTGCTGGAAGCTGTAGCCGAACAGCGCGTTGACCGCCGCGATCAGCGCGATAAAGCCGATCAGCATTGCTAGGATAATCATCGCGACCTTAAAGCCCGCCAAGATGTATTCGCCGAGCATCTCGAAAAAGCCCTGCTCTTCGTGCAGCTTATCGAGTGGGATCGCCTCCTCATCCTGCGCCTTCATGGGATTGATGATAGAGAGGATGATAAAGGTGCTGAACATATTGAGCAGCAGCGCCGCGACCACATATTTCGGCGCGATCATCGTCATATAGGCGCCGACGATAGAGAGCGAGACGGTGGACATCGCCGTCGCCGCCATGGGTGTAGAGGCGCTTAGGCGGAATGTCGCCCAGAATTCCCTTGTAGGCGATAAAGTTCTCCGACTGGCCGAGGATCAGCGTGCTGACGGCGTTGAACGACTCCAGCTGGCCCACCAGCCGAATCAGCAGCGGCAGGATGCGCCAGTGCTGCAGAATGCCGAGCAGTGCGGAAATAAAGATAATCGGGCAGAGCACGCCGAGAAAAATAAAGGCGAGGCCCTGTTTGCTCATATTGCCGAAAACAAATTCGGTGCCCTGCGCGGCAAAGGTCAGCAGCTTCTCAAAAAAGCCGCTGAAGGCACCAATTGCCGCCTGGCCGCTGGCAGAGTGCAGAAAGAACCAGCCCAGCGCGGCTTCCACCACGATCAGCTGCACGATATAACGTAGGCGTATCTGTTTGCGGTCATGACTGGCCAGCAGTGCAAGGGCGAAGATCACCGCCAGCGCCAGCAGGAAATGAAGAATTGCGATCATACTTTTTATCCTCAGTGAGTGAGGAAGGCGCATTTAGCCACAGACGGCGTGAAAATTCATCGGCCGCGGCGCGAGTCCGCCAGCAAGACAGGCGGCGAGGAAGTCCGTATAATGCGCAGCCAATTCATTTTAGCCGGAGATTACCATGCGTCCAGCAGGCCGAAGCGCACAGCAGGTGCGTCCCGTCACCCTGACCCGTCACTACACCAAACATGCCGAAGGTTCGGTGCTGGTGGAATTTGGCGAAACCAAAGTGCTTTGCACCGCCAGCATCGATGAAGGGGTGCCGCGATTCCTGAAAGGCCAGGGCCAGGGCTGGGTGACGGCCGAATATGGCATGCTGCCGCGCTCTACCCACAGCCGCATGGCGCGCGAAGCCGCCAAAGGCAAGCAGGGCGGACGCACGCTGGAGATCCAGCGTTTGATCGCCCGCTCGCTGCGCGCCGCGGTCGATCTGAAGGCGCTGGGCGAGTTTACTATCACCCTGGACTGCGACGTGATTCAGGCTGACGGCGGCACGCGCACCGCCGCGATCACCGGTGCCTGCGTCGCACTGGCCGATGCGCTGAACAAGCTGGTAGCGGACGGCAAGCTGAAAGCCAACCCGATGAAAGGCATGGTGGCGGCGGTTTCCGTCGGCATTGTTGAGGGCGAGGCGCGCTGCGATCTAGAATATGTGGAAGACTCCGCCGCGCAAACCGACATGAACGTCGTGATGCTGGAGGATGGCCGCATGATCGAAGTGCAGGGCACTGCGGAAGACGAGCCGTTCAGCCACGAGGAGCTGCTTTCCCTGCTCACGCTGGCGCGCGGCGGTATTGAAGAGCTGATCCAGGCGCAGAAAGCTGCGCTAAACAACTGATTTAACAGGCGACCAGAGAGTCGCCTTTTTTTTGTGAGAGGAGTGAGAAATGAAAGCCTGGCAGCGTCAGTTTATTGAATTCGCCCTGAACAAAAAGGTGCTGAAATTCGGCGAATTTACTCTGAAATCTAGCCGTAAAAGCCCCTATTTCTTTAACGCAGGCCTGTTCAACAGCGGCCGTGACCTGGCGCTGCTGGGGCGTTTTTACGCGCAGGCGCTGGTCGACAGCGGCGTCGATTTCGACCTGCTGTTCGGGCCGGCTTATAAAGGCATTCCTATCGCCACCACCACCGCCGTGGCGCTGGCCGATCACCACGACCGCGACGTGCCCTACTGCTTCAACCGCAAAGAGGCGAAGGATCATGGCGAAGGCGGCCTGCTGGTCGGCAGCCCGCTGGCGGGACGCGTGATGCTGGTGGACGATGTGATTACCGCCGGCACGGCGATCCGCGAATCGATAGATATTATTAACGCGCATCACGCCAAGCTGGCGGGCGTGCTGATTTCACTCGATCGTCAGGAGCGCGGGCGCGACGATATCTCGGCTATTCAGGAAGTGGAGCGCGACTACAAGTGCCACGTCACCGCCATCATCACCCTGAAAAAGCTGATTAGCTATCTGGAAGAGAAGCCGGAAATGGCCGACCACCTGGCGAAGGTGCGGGCGTATCAGAAAGAGTACGGCATTTAACTGCAGACGCGCCCCTTTCCTGCTGGGGGGAGAGGGGATCGCGTCCGGCGAGGTGCTGTGGGCGGCGAATCAGAGCAGCTGCGTGGCTAACAGTGGCCAGCGGGTATCAAAGTCGGCAGTCGGGCGAAAACGGAATTCCGAACGCACATAGCGCGACAGCACACCTTCGCAAAAGACCAGCAGCTGGCTCGCCAGCAGCGCCTCATCCGTGTCGAAACCTTCGCCTTCGCGCATTCTGCGCTCGCGCATCACCTGTCGCAGCTGAACTTCAATACGCTCAAACAACTGGTTGATGCGCCCTTGCAGGCGATCCTGCTCAAACATCAGCGCGTGGCCGGTCAGGATGCGCGTCAGCCCGGGATTACGCTCACCAAATCCCAGAATCAGCTGCACGATCAGGCGCAGGCGCGTCATTGTCTCTTTTTCATCTTTCAAGATCAGATTGATGCGGGTAATCAGACTGTCTTCAATAAATTCAATCAGGCTGTCAAACATGCGCGTTTTGCTAGGAAAGTGGCGGTAAAGCGCCGCTTCGGAAACGCCAACGTTAGCCGCCAGCTTCGCGGTGGTAATGCGTTGGCTACCGTCACTGGACTCCAGCATTTGCACCAACGCCTGCAAAATTTCTTCGCGACGGTTCCGTTTGGCGATTTTTTTCTCTGCCATGATCTTAAAAACCCCTGAAATTTACCCTGAACAGGCATACCTTTCTGTCAGCTTTAAAAACGCGTTTTAAGTCTGATAAGAAATAAACAGATGGTTAAGCAAATGCGGGCGTTACTGACGACCTGAATGGCCGAAGCCGCCCTCGCCGCGGGCGCTGGCGTCAAAATCTTCCACCAGGTTGAACTCCGCCTGCACGACCGGCACAAAGACCAGCTGCGCCAGACGATCGCCGGGATGCAGCGTAAAGCTCTGCTGGCCGCGGTTCCAGACAGAGACCATCAGCTGGCCCTGATAGTCGGAGTCAATCAGCCCCACCAGGTTGCCCAGCACGATGCCGTGCTTATGGCCCAGGCCAGAGCGCGGCAGGATAACCGCGGTGAGGCTGGGATCGCCGATATGAATCGCCAGGCCGGTTGGCACCAGCGTGGTCATGCCGGGCATGATTTCCAGCGCGCCGTCTGTGCAGGCGCGCAAATCAAGTCCGGCGGAGCCAGAGGTCGCGTAGGTCGGCAGCGGAAACTCCGCGCCAACGCGCGCATCAAGAATCTTTACGTCGATTTTTTTCATCATAAAGGCGGACAATCTCGTCTAATAACTGTTGGCCAAGGAGCGTCTTATCGATGAGCGGTAAGCGTTTTTCTCCCTCCTGCCAAAAAAGGTCAAGCGCGTTGGTATCGCTGTTAAATCCCTGTCCGGCTTTTGCCACATCGTTGGCGCAGATCAGATCCAGGTTTTTAAGTACCCGTTTTTGTCGCGAGTATTCTTCCACATTCTGGGTTTCTGCGGCAAATCCAACCACATAAGGCCGGTGGTGCTGCAGCGCGGCGACGCCCGCCACGATATCCGGGTTTTTCACCAGCTGCAGCATGATGGCGTCATCTTCGCCGCCCTGTTTTTTTATTTTTTCCGCTGCGATCGCGGCGGCACGGTAGTCTGCCACGGCGGCGCTGCCAATGAAAATCTGCTGTTGCGCCGCCTCAGCCATCACGGCGGCCTCCATCTCCAGCGCGCTGGTGACGTCGATACGCTTAACCCCGGGCGGCGTCGGCAGGCTTACCGGACCGGACACCAGCGTCACGCTGGCGCCGCGCTTCGCCGCGGCGGCGGCGATGGCAAAGCCCATCTTGCCGGAGCTGTGATTGCTGATATAGCGTACCGGGTCGAGCGCTTCGCGCGTCGGACCGGCGGTGATCATAATGTTGAGATGTTGCAGATTGTTGACGGGCGACGCCCACTGCGCTGCATGGTCGACAATCGCCAGCGGATCGAGCATTCGGCCAGGGCCGACGTCGCCGCACGCTTGGCTGCCGCTGTCGGGCCCCCAAATCAGCAGCCCGCGTGCCGCCAGCAGCTGCAGGTTATGCTGGGTCGCGGCGGCGCGATACATCTGCTGATTCATCGCCGGCACTACGGCAATGGGCGCGGCGGTGGCTAGACAGGCCGTCGTGACTAGGTCATTAGCCATGCCAGCGGCAAGGCGAGCGATCAGGTCGGCGGACGTGGGCGCCAGCACCACTAAATCGGCCCATTTCGCCAGTTCGATATGCCCCATAGCCGCTTTGGCGGCGGGATCGAGCAGGTCTTCAAACACCGGATGGCCGGAAACGGCCTGCAGGCTGAGCGGCGTAATAAACGCTTTGGCGGCTGGCGTCATCATTACGCGTACCTCGGCGCCTCGCTCGCGTAGGCGGCGCACCAGCTCGGGCGTTTTATACGCGGCAATGCCGCCGCTTAAGCCAAGCAGAATTTTCGTTCCGGCTAATCCCATCATACTGTTGGCCTCATCTCGCTGGTTGCCGCATCAGGGCGCGGCAGAATGGCAGAACTCTATCATAAATCCGGCCTGACACCTTTTCACCGCCTGCGTTTGCGATCCGTCGTGTAAATTTGCCAGAAAGTGCTGGTTAAGCATACAGCATTTGACCATGATGTCGTCAACGGCAGGAGGCACAGATGACGACGATGACACCACGGGAAAAATTGCGGCTGATGGGTGCAGAGGCGCTGAACGACGCGGAGCTGCTGGCGATCTTTCTGCGCACCGGCGCGGTGGGGGTGAACGTCATGACGCTGGCGCAGCTGCACGGCATCGCCGATCCAGGGCGGCGCTTTTCGCCAGCCAGATGGCGCAGGAGCATGGGATGACCAATCCGCAGGTGATGCGACACTGTCTGCAAAGCATGCTGGCGCATCAGGAGCGCGAAATTTTTATGGCGATTTTCCTCGACAACCAGCATCGCGTCCTGCAGGCGCAGAAAATCTTTACGGGGTCCATTAACAGCGTAGAGGTGCATCCGCGCGAGATCGTGCGCGAGGCGCTCAAGCTTAACGCTGCGGCGATTATTCTGGCGCACAATAATACTTCCGGCATGGCGGAGCCAAGCCGCGCCGACCGCCACATTACGCACAAGGTCAGCGCCGCCTGCGCCCTGATGAATATTCGTCTGCTCAACCATCTGGTGATCAGTCACGGCGAGTATGTCTCTTTTGCCGAGCGCGGTTGGCTGTAAAAAGCCAGGCGCGTCAATACGGATGGCGGTTTTTGCGCGATCTTCAGGGATCTTTATCTGTTCGGGACTTGAGCACTTGCGCTGAGCGGCGTATACTTTGCCGCCTTTGAGAATCTCGGGTTTGGCGTTTGGGCCAGCTTAGCGGGTTCACATGGAACTCGCCTGGCGGGCTATGAGCCTGACGAGGCGGCCAAGACCTGGTTTTTGAAGCTCGAGCTGATTTGATTTTTGGAGAATAGACATGTCACGAGTCTGCCAGGTAACTGGAAAGCGTCCGGTGACCGGTAACAACCGTTCCCACGCAATGAACGCAAAGAAACGCCGTTTCCTTCCGAACCTGCATTCACACCGTTTCTGGTTTGAAAGCGAGAAGCGCTTCGTTACTCTGCGTGTATCTGCTAAAGGTATGCGTGTTATTGATAAAAAGGGCATCG
Source organism: Candidatus Pantoea persica (assembly GCF_013753875.1). GTDB lineage: Bacteria > Pseudomonadota > Gammaproteobacteria > Enterobacterales > Enterobacteriaceae > Pantoea > Pantoea persica. The sequence continues at coordinate 98,372 of NZ_SMDS01000022.1, read as the reverse complement.
ATACGGTTCTGGCCGAAATCCGCGCCCGTGGTGAGAAGTACTAAGGAACTGAATCATGGCTAAAGGTATTCGTGAGAAGATCAAGCTGGTTTCCTCTGCTGGTACAAGTCACTTCTATACCACCACGAAGAACAAACGTACTAAACCAGATAAGCTGGAACTGAAAAAGTTCGATCCGGTTGTACGTCAGCACGTGATCTACAAAGAAGCCAAAATTAAATAATTTTGGTGCTCTGCGAAAAACCCGGCCCTAGCCGGGTTTTTTGTTTTTGTCGCTTTGTGAGGAGATAATATGCCGGAATTACCGGAGGTCGAAACCAGTCGCCGCGGCATTGAACCGCATCTGGTCGGCGAAACCATTCTTCATGCCGTGGTGCGCAACGCGCGCCTGCGCAGGCCCGTTTCGCAGGAGATCCATACCCTCAGCGACCAGCCGGTGCTGAGCGTGCAGCGCCGGGCCAAATACCTGCTGCTGGAGCTGCCGCACGGCTGGATTATCATTCATCTCGGCATGTCCGGCCGCCTGCGCGTCCTGCCGGAGGAACAGCCCGCCGCGAAGCATGACCATGTCGATCTGGTGATGAGCAACAGCAAGGTGCTGCGCTACACCGATCCACGCCGCTTCGGCGCTTGGCTGTGGAGCACCGATCCAGAAGGCAGCAACGTGCTGGCGCACCTGGGGCCTGAACCGCTCAGCGACGCCTTTAGCGGCGACTATCTCTATGAGAAGTCGCGCGGCAAGCGCACGGTGATAAAGCAGTGGCTGATGGACAATAAGGTGGTGGTGGGCGTCGGTAACATTTACGCCAGCGAGTCGCTGTTTACCGCCGGGATCCTGCCCGATCGTCCGGCGATGAGCCTGAGCGAGGAGGAGGCGCAGCTGCTGGCCGCCACCATCAAAGCCGTGCTGCTGCGCTCTATCGAACAGGGCGGCACCACGCTGCGCGACTTTTTGCAAAGCGACGGCAAGCCGGGCTATTTTGCCCAGCAGCTACAGGTCTATGGCCGCGCGGGCGAACCGTGCCGCGCCTGCGGCACACCCATCGTCAGTGGGAAGCACGGGCAGCGCAGCACCTTCTGGTGCCCCAACTGCCAGCATTAATCAGGCCAGCTTCGCCAGCAGCGCCTGATGCACCGGTGCGGGCAGAAAGGCGCTGACGTCGCCGCGGTGGCGCGCTACCTCTTTCACCAGCGAAGAGGAAACGAAAGAGAAGCCCTCTGACGGCATCATGAACACGCTCTCCAGCGTCGGCAGCAGATGGCGGTTCATATGGGCCAGCTGCATTTCATACTCAAAGTCAGAAACAACGCGCAGGCCGCGCACCAGCACATTTGCCTGCTGCGTGCGAGCGAAGTTCGCCATCAGATCGCTGAATCCCACCACCTCGACGTTTGGCAGGTGCGCCACCACCTGGCGCACCAGTTCGACGCGCTCTTCCAGCGTAAACATCGGCTTCTTGCTCGGGCTGGCGGCAATTGCCAGCACGATGCTGTCGAACATCTGCGCGGCGCGCGTCACGATATCGAGATGGCCAAGCGTAATGGGATCGAAGGTTCCGGGATAAATCGCTTTCGTGCTCATAGACGGCCTTTATCAGCGGCATGATTCAGCGCCCACAGCGCGGAATATTTGTTAAAGGTGTACTGTGTGTTGACTACGGCGAGAATGCAGCCCTGTTTGCCGTCGAGAAAGCCTGCGCGCAGCAGAAAGGTTTTCAGAAACGCGCCCAGCGTATGGGAGAACACAGAGAAGAGGCCGCAGCGTTTGCCGCGCTGGAAGCGCTCCTGCGCCCAGGCAGCGGCGTAGGCCAGCTGCTTCTGCTGGAAGGCGATCAGATCGCGGCAGGTAAGATGCTGCAGATCGCCCTGCAGCTTCGCCACCGGCGCGCCCTGGGTGTCCAGCGACTCGTGCACCAGATTATCGTTGTAGCTCAGCGCGCGCGGATAGAGGCGCAGCACGCGATCGGGATACCATCCGCTGTAACGCATAAAGCGGCCGAGAAACAGGTTGCTGCGGTTCAGGCTGTAGACAGTAGGAGAGGGCGGCTGCGCCAGCACTGCCTCAATGCTGGCGCGCAGCGGCAGGGTCACGCGCTCGTCGGCATCGATCATCAAAATCATATCGCCGCTGGCGTAACGCTGCGCCCGCTGGCGCTGCTTGCCGAAGCCGGCCCACGCCTCGGCGTGAAACACCTTCGCACCCGCCTGACGGGCAATATCGGCAGTCTGGTCGTGACTGCCTGAATCGAGCACGATGATTTCGTCCGCCCAGCTAACCGAGTCGAGACAGTCGGGCAGCAGCGCCGCTTCGTTTTTGGCGATCATTACCACAGAAAGACGTTGGCGAGGGGTCATCAATGGGCCCGTGGCGGTAAATGAGGTTCAAGTAACTGTAGCAGGCGCTGCAGCGCGCCCTGATTCTGGTGCAGCACCTCGACCGCGTGGCGGCCGTAGTAGAGACGGTAATCTTCATCCTGCAGCAGGTTGGCTATCTCTTTCTCCAGCGATATCACGTCGGTCACGGTAATCAATCCCTGCGCTTCCTGCAGCTTACCGCAGATATCTTGGAAGTTCCAGGTATGCGGCCCCATCAGCACCGGTATGGCGTGAGCCGCCGGCTCCAGCGGGTTATGCCCGCCGCGCTCCACTAGGCTGCCGCCGACGAAGGCGAGGTCGGCAATGCCGTAGAGCAGCATCAGTTCGCCCATGGTGTCGCCGATCACCACCCGCGTCGCGCCAGAGGGAATTTCGCCGCTGCTGCGCAGGGTAAAGCTGAAATTGCGTTTTTGCGTCAGGTCGCGCGCGTCGTTAAAGCGCTCCGGATGGCGCGGCACTAGAATCAACAGCAGGTCGGGAAAGGTCTGCAGCAGGCGACGGTGCACATCCAGCACGATCGCCTCTTCCCCTTCATGGGTGCTGGTGGCGATCCACACCGGACGGCGCGGCGCCCACTGGCGGCGCAGTGTCACCGCCCGCGCCGCCAGCTCCGGCGTTACGGAGATATCGAACTTTAGGCTGCCGGTAACCGCTAGCTCCGAGCGTTTCAGGCCCAGCGCCAGAAAGCGATCGCCATCCTCGACGTTCTGGGCGGCGATCAGGGTAATACGCTGCAGCAGGTCGCGCATAAAGCCGCCCAGCTTGCGGTAGCCTTTAGCAGAGCGTTCCGACAGGCGCGCATTGGCGATCACCAGCGGGATCTGACGCTGGTGCAGGATACGGATAATGTTGGGCCACAGCTCGGTTTCCATGATGATCACCAGCCGCGGATTGACCGTATCGAGAAAGCGATTGATGGCGCCGGGCAGGTCGTAGGGCAGATAGACGTGATGCACATCTTTGCCGAACGCCGACTGCGCGCGCTCAGAGCCGGTCGGCGTCATGGTGGTGACGGTAATCGGCAGTGTCGGATAGCGATGGCGCAGTGCACGCACCAGCGGAACCGCCGCCAGCGTTTCGCCGACTGAGACCGAATGCAGCACGATGCTGTCCGGCTCCACTTTTCCTGTGCAGTAGCCGTAGCGTTCTGCCCAGCGTTTACGGTACACCGGCGCTTTGCGGCCGCGCAGCCAGAGACGCAGCCAAATAAGCGGCTGGATAAGGTAGAGCAGAACGGTGTAAAGGGTTGTCATCGTTATCATTTCGACAGCTTGGCAGAAAAATTTTCACATAAATCAATTTATGTTATCAGAAAGGCCAAATGGGCTCACCACTTTGTCAGCGAGGCGCAAGCACCTGCTGGTAAAGCGAGGTCAGCGCGTGCGCCAGTCGCTGCGGCCCATAAGGCTCGATTCTGCGCCTTGCGGCTTCGCCTAAACGCGAGTCCGTTGAAAGTGCGGGTATTGCCTGAATCGCGCTGTTTAACCCTTTAATATCAAATGCATCGCAGACGTATCCTTCCTGACCCGCGGTAATAAATTCTGCGCCGCCGCAGCCGGTGCTGGTGATGACCGGCAGGCCGCAGGCCATCGCCTCCAGCACCACGTTGGGAAAGGGGTCGTAAAGCGTCGGCAGCAGCAGAGCGTCGGCAGCGTGATAGAAGGGCTGAACATCCTGCTGGACGCCGACAAAACGCAAGCGATCGAGACAGTTAAGCTGGTTCGCCAGCTGCTGATAGCGCGACATCTGCTTATCCTGACCGACAACAATCAGATAGCGATCGCTGGCGGCCAGCGCCTCGATAGCGGCCTTCAGCCCTTTTCGCTCGAAGCCGGAGCCGACGTAGATCAGCACTGTGGCGCTGGCCGGCAGCTGCAGCTGCTGACGCGTCGCATAGCGGCTCGCCTCGCTGGCCGGCTGAAAGCGCTGCGTATCGATGGCGTTATGGATCACGTGGATTTTCTCGGCGGGCAGCGTAAAGTAGCGCAGGATGTCGCGCTTGACCATCACCGAGTTGCAGATTACAGCTTTAAGCGATGCGGCGTTGAACATCTCCGTCTCCGCCTGCAGCACGTAGCGATGGTAAGGGCTGAGCATGGCGCTGAGGCGCTGCCACGGCGACACGATGCGCGCGCGCTGCTCCAGCCAGACGCGGTGCACGCCGTCGCCGGCGCGGAAAATATCGCAGCCGGCGATGCGCTCATGGCTCTGCACAATATCGAAGCGCTCCCTTTCCCAGCAGGCGCGCGCCGCGCGGGCGAAGCCGCGTTCGCGCGAAATGCGGCCGAATTTCGGCGGATTGCAGATATGCAGATGCCAGTCGGGGTTCGGCGTGCCTTGCCAGCTGCGCGTGATGATATTGAGATCCAGCTGCTCACTGCCAAGTGCTTCCAGCGCGCGTGAGATAAAGCGTTCGGCACCGCCGTCGGGGCGATATTTTTGCCGGGCGATCGCCAGGCGTAATTTAGTCATGTAGAAACTTCCTTGCGGCCGCAACCACATCCTCCACCGGAATGGAGCTGAGATAGTGCTGGCGGGTCCGGTATCGATGGCGTCGGGGTCGCGGGCAGCAGGCCATAATTGCCCACCCAGATCACCTGATTATTGTCGCCCCACGGCCGCCAGAAGGTCAGCTTGGTCGGGCCGAAAAGCGCGATGCAGGCTGTATTGAGCGCGGCGGTCAGCACCACTTTATGGCCCGCCTGCGCCAGCTGGTCGATCGTGGCCGCCACCTTATCCTCATTCCCAGCATTTGAACTGCCAGCGCGAGGTCAGCTGGATCACGATAAAGGGCGTGTCGACGTCCTGTTCCGCCAGCAGCGCTGGCGACCTTTTCCGCATCGACACGCCCCCCCTTCAGGGAAGATGCCGAGCGGCGTCAGCGCTGTCATATTCTGCTTGACGGTATGCAGCTGGCGATGGTTAGCGGTCGACACCTGCGCATTGTAGCACAGACGCCAGAAAACGTTGTTGCGCTTGTTGAATGCGAAACCGATACACAGCGGCGCGCCGCTCAGCAGGGTGATTAGCGCGTTGCACCACTGGTCGGCGAGATTGATGACTCATCGTACCGGCTGGCGCACACGGCGGCGATCAGGCCGCGCTCATGGCGCAGCTTGCGCCAGCTGCCCTCTTGCTTCCATTTGCGGTCGATAACGTGCAGCTGGCGAATCACTGGATGCGCCTCCAGCATCGGCCGTGTCTCTTTATAGAGCAGCACATAGATATTGGCCTGGGCATAGTCGCTGGCGCAGTGCGTTGACCACCGGCGTGGTCAGCAGCATGTCGCCGTGATGGCGCAGCTTGATTAGCAAAATATTGTGTGGGGTAACGTCTGCGTGAGTCGGGTTTGCCATACACAAATGCTCTTAATTTTCAGTAAGGCGATTGTAGGGCAAACCCTGCGGGAGTGAAACCTGCGGGGCGGTTATTTGTTACGCCAGCGCCAGAGGCGACCGAGCCACACAGCAGCAGCTGATACAACTGCTTAATGCCGCGCGCGTTGCGCAGCATGCGCCAATGCGTTTTGCTGCTGAAGATATCCTCAATCATCGTCTGCTTCGCCGCCGGCTCCGGTTCGCGGCGCACGCAGTGGCAGACGCTCAGCACCTCGTGCGTAATCTGTGCATGAAAGCTCGGGTAGATCTTCACCTTATCTCGGTAGTGCGCGTTAATCTCCTCAAGCATCCGCGCAATCTTCAGATAGTGACGCTGATACTCGACGTTACGCTTGCGGTTGCTGATGGAGGCGTTGTGCATGTAGTAGCGATAAAAAATCTGCTCGGTATAGCGTACGCGCCGCGCGTTAAGCATAAATTCAGTGATCCAGGGGATATCCTGATGGTGTAAACCCGGCTCGAACGTCAGCTGCTGCCGTTCAATCAGCTCGCGGCGATAGATGCCCAGCTAGACCACGTGCAGATAGCGCCGCGTTTTTAGCACAGTATCGAGCCACGCCACGCCACGCCACGCCGCTCAGCACCGGGGTGCTGCGCAGGTGGTCGAGCGGGATAAGCGGCTTGGTGCGGCCGTCGCGCTGAAAAAACATTCGGCGTTGCACTGCGCGGCGTCAAGATCGTCCCGCTCCGCCATCTCCACCAGCATCTGGTACATCTCCGGGCGCATAGTGTCGTCTGTGTCCAGAAAGGTAACATATTTGCCGCGCGCGATACGCAACCCGACATTGCGTGCGCACGACACGCCGCCGTTTTCCTGATGGATCACGGTGATATGAGGATGCTGCGCCGCGTACGCATCGGCGCGTGCGTCGGAGCCGTCAACCGAGCCGTCATCAACGATGATGATCTCCAGTGAGGTCAGGGTCTGCGCCAGCAGCGACTGCATAAAGGTGTTGAACATCTCCCCGGCGTTATACATGGGGGAGATGATGCTGAGTAATGGGGACTAAAGGGGTTCTGTCATTACTGGGTACTGTCCTGCAAAGAAGTTTAAGCGTCAGTCATGCGCCGCATCATTAAAAATATCCTCAAATCAGTAAGATAAAATAGGGTGATTAACGATTATAAAACTGTGAGTCTCCCATACTGAAATAGATAACCGGCACGGCGAGCAGCAAGCCTTAGTAGTGAAGCGGTTTGCTGGTTACGGGAACCAGCAGCAGCGCCAGCATAAAGGCGATCATAATGACGCCGCCGGGCACGCCTTGCAGGGAAAAGCTTTCAACCAGATCGTTATGGGTATGGTACTGAATATTTAGATAGGCAATGGCGTTCCAGGCTGGTGGTTGTCGAGCCAGAGCTTCGCCTGCTGGTTGCGGCTATCTGCCGACTGCCCCCACGAGTGTTGGATAAAGGCCCACATACCTGCCTGCCACATGCCGATCCGCCCGCCGATAGAGGTGCTAGGATCAGCCCTGCTGATAAAGCTCAATTTCCGTTTTCACGGTTTCAATTCGATCAGCGACTCGTGCTGCATATTTCTGAGCGCCGAAGCCGGCTATCAGCATCAAAACAATAAGTCCCAGCCAGAGCGCGCGCATTTTATGTGAGCCATGCGCAATGTGCCAGACAGCAGCACCTACGCAGAAAAGTCTAAACAGCAACAGGGCTGAGCGGGTTTCAGCTACTGCCTGCAATATAAAAGCGACAAGAGCGATAAAAAAGGCTGGAAGAAGCGCTTGATAAGGAAAGCTTTGGCGAATGTTAAAGATATGCAGTGTAATCGCCAGCGCATGGCCTTCCACCAGCGGAGTCAATTTTCTGATATCGTCGTCGGCCAACGAACCAGAAAAGATATGGACGTGAAAGGCGTGGTCAGGGTGATTTTTCAGCATGGAGTAAAGCGTAATGCCGAGACCGCGTGCGTAGGCATGATTAATGCCAAAAGCGATATGAACCGGCTCGATGTTAGAGGTTGAAAGCGTATCCACCAAAATTTTACTTTGCTGAACGGCCTCAACAAGCGAAGTTAGCGCCATTACGCTTTTCATCCTAAATTAGCTGTAATGAAGTTTTTTATCTTATTAATCTTGTCCTGATTTAATCCAAACAGCACTTCAGCGGGCTGGTCGAAACGAAACCGGGTAGCAAAAACAAACGTCGAGGCGGGTACATCTTCCGGGCCGATAAAAAGGACATTATTGACCGGGCGCTGTTCTCTGATTTCGCACGGACCGTATAGCATGATTATAGGAACATTTTGCGCATCAGCAATGTAGGCGTTCCCCGAATCGGAAGAGATGTAAAAATCCATCTGCGCAATAGCCCAAGGGGCCTCCTCCAGCTGTAACGCCCCAATCAGGCTGACAATATTGTCGCGCTCGCCTGTCAGCGTCTTGAGTTCATCCAGCCACGGCTGTTCTGCTGGCGGACCGAAAATAAACCAGGTACAAGGGAACTCTGACAGGCTGTCTATCAGAGTTTTCCAGACGGATGCCGGAATCGTTTTAGCGCGGTTGCCAGCAGAGATGCTGATGCCAATCCGAATACTCTCGCGCGGCGCCAGCAGCGCGGAAGGCGGAGCGGGGGGTAGCCAGAGTGGTGAAGTAGCGTGCTTGTGAAAATCGGTATAACGGTAGCGACGATCAATCAATTTAAGGTAGCTGTCTAACGTCAGATCCTGCTTGCCATGATCAACAATGCCGTTGGCGCTGCGATAGAAAATCGCATGGTAGGATTTTCTGACATAGGTGCGCAGGAATTGCTTCTCCGGCGCATTGCACAGAGCGGCGAAAAAGAGATTAACGCTGTTAGGCTGCACCAGATAAACCCTGTCATAGCGATTTATCAGCTGGAAAGCGAATCTGATTTTGCTGATAAAGCTGTGCTTCACCTCTTCAATAAAGAAGGCGCGGGAAATGGTATCGTCGTGGCGAACCAGCGGCGCGATCGCTTTACTGACTAACACTTCAGAGCGGCCTAGCGCCCGCAGCATCGGCGTAATATTAATAAAGTCGCCGATTTTTGCCGTCTGGATAATCAGAGTGCGGCCGGTCGGGCGGCGAAAGAGCCGGAAAAGCTGCTTGAACGGCAGCAAAAGCAAGTAGATCAACACATAGTTCATAGCAGACTGCCCGCCAAAATAGCCGTTAATTTGTCAGCGACCGTGGCTGCAGTTAACTGCGTCAGATCCTGGTTTGGGGCCTGCACCGCATGCTGATTCAGCCCATAGCCGCCGATCAATCCCGGGTCCGTCGGCCCATACAGCGTAATATTCGGCCGATCCAGCGCCGCCGTCAGGTGGCTCAATCCGGTATCTACCGAAACCACCGCCTTTGCGCCCGCCAGTTCGCGCGCCATCGCTTCCAGCGTCAGCTTCGACAGCACCTCGACGTAATCGAAGCCTTCCGCCAGCCGCTGCGCGCGCTGATGCTCATGCTCGGCGCCCCAGGGCAGCTTAATCTTCAGGCCAGAGGCGCGCAGCAGGTCGATAAGCTCCCGCCAGTGGCTTTCCGACCAGTGCTTGTTGTCGCGCGTGGTGGCGTGCAGAAAGACCAGATAAGGCGTGGCATTGTGCGGCACATTGCGCAGAAAGTGCGCAGCGATGGCGTAGTCGCCCTGGGTCTGCGGCTTCGCATAGCCTAGGCTTTTGGCGAACAGCTCGCGCGTGCGTTCCACCGCATGCTGCTGCCTGTCGATCTCGTATCGTTGGTCATACCACCAGCTGGCGAAAGGCTCGCGCGCGCTGCGGCTATCTTGGCCGTGCTTAACGCCCTTCGCCAGACGCGTCACCAGCGCCGCGCTCTTGATCAATCCCTGTGCGTCTATCACCACGTCATACTGGCGCGACTGGAGATTGCGCTTGAAGTGCACGCGCTCTTCGCACTGCTGGCTGCCGAACCAGCGTTTGCGCCAGCGGCGAATCGCCACGGGCAATACCTTGTCCACCGCCGGATGCCAGCCTGGGATCCGGGCAAAATTCTCTTCCACGACCCAGTCGAAACGGATGCTGGGAATCGCCTGCATGGCGTCGGTTAATGCGGGAAACGTGTGAAGCACGTCGCCCATCGACGACGTTTTAACGATCAGGACGTGCATATCCTCTCCTGCTGATGCGCCAGCAGCTTGCTCAGTTCCTGATGAACGCGCTGCGGCTGGATGTCGATCAGGCTTTGATGATAGCCCTGTTCGGCATCACCTTTACGTACTTTATGGTAGCCGGTAATTAGTCGGATAATGCGTACCTGCTTCGACAGCGGCGGTGTAAAGTCGGGGCTGCTTGGCCCGTAGAGCGCCACCAGCGGACGATTAAGCGCGGCGGCGATATGCATCAGCCCGGAATCGTTGCTGACGATAGCGTCGCAGCGTGCAATCAGGATCACCGCCTGCTCAAGCTGCGTCTCGCCCGCCAGGTTGCGGCAGAAATGGCGCAATTCTGCAGGCAGCGCCGCGATAACCTCTTCGCCGCACGGCCGATCCTTCGCCGAGCCAAACAGCACCACCTGCTTGCCCTGTTCGATCAGCTGCTGCGCCAGCGCAGCGTAGTGGTAGTGCGGCCAGCGCTTCGCCGGTCCGAACTCCGCGCCGGGACAAAATCCAATCAGCGGCCGCTCCGCCGAGAGCTGAAACTGGGCACCGGTGTCGATTTTCTCCTGATCATCGATCTGAAGCTGCGGCCAGAGCAGCGGCAGCGGCAGCGGCAGCGGCTGCGAGGCGGCCACCGGCGCATCGTACGCCAGCGCGATATAGCGCTCCACCATCAGGGGAAACGCCGCCTTGTCCAGCACGCGCACGTCGTTAAGCAAGCCGTAGCGCATCTCACCGCGCCAGCCGATGCGGCGTTTAATACCGGCGAAAAAGGGCACTAGCGCCGATTTAAAAGAGTTGGGCAGCACGTAGGCGCGATCGTAACCGCTGGCGCGCAGCGCTTTGCCGATGCGGCGGCGCTCGCCGATCGCCAGCGCGCCGTGGCCCAGCGGCATCGCCAGCGCCTGGTTAACCTCAGGCATGCGCGACAGCAGCGGGCGACACCAGGCGGGCGCCATGACATCAATCACCGCATCCGGATGCTGAGCCTTGAGGGTGCGATAGAGACTTTGCGACATCATCATATCGCCGACCCACGACGGGCCAATAACCAGAATTTTCATCGCCGGTACGTGTTCCTTATGCGCTACGGTTCAGCCAGGCCATATACTTGGCTAAGCCCTGCGCCACGGTTTTGAATGGTTTGTCATAACCGGCCGCACGTAGGTTGGTGAGGTCGGCCTGGGTGTAAGCCTGATAGCGGCCCTTCAGCTTGTCCGGGAAAGGAATGTACTCAATCTGTCCTTTCTGGTGGAAATTCAGCACCGCGTCGGCCACTTCCTGGAACGATTCCGCTCGGCCAGTGCCGCAATTATAGACGCCGGAAATGTTGTTTTCCCAACACCACAGGTTAACCGCCACGACGTCGTCGACGTGGATAAAGTCGCGCTTAAAGCCGTCGCTGCCTTCGAACAGCTTGGGGGTTTCGCCGTTGGCGATCTGGGTGTTGAGGTGAAACGCCACGCTCGCCATGCTGCCTTTATGGCCTTCGCGCGGGCCGTAGACGTTGAAGTAGCGGAAGCCGCACACCGGAGAATCCGCTTCTGGTAGGATCTGACGCACGTAGTGGTCGAACAGCATTTTAGAGTAGCCGTAGACGTTCAGCGGCTGCTCATACTCGCGCTTTTCAATAAAGTTGTCGTTGCGGCCGCCGTAGGTCGCGGCAGAGGAGGCGTAGAGAAAGGGGATTTCACGCTCCAGGCAGTAGTGCAGCAGATCCTTGGAGTACTGATAGTTGTTTTCCATCATGTACTTGCCGTCCCACTCGGTGGTGGCGGAGCAGGCGCCTTCATGGAAAACGGCCTCAATCGGCCCGAAATCTTCGCTCGCGGCGATATAGGTGAGGAATTCCTCTTTATCCATGTAGTCGCTGATATCTAAATCAGCCAGATTGACGAACTTGGTGCCGTCTTTCAGGTTGTCGACCACTAGAATATTGCTCAGGCCGCGATCGTTAAGCGCCTTGACGATATTGCTGCCAATCATTCCTGCGCCACCGGTTACGATAATCATGTGCTGTACCTTAAAAGTTATGGTGTGAAACAGGCGGTTCCACGCGCGAATGTCTCACATCATAACATTTCATCCCGATGCACACAGCCAGATGACTCTGACAGCGGGAGGAGTCAGACCGCTCTGGCGTGAACTATGCTGCATAATTAACATTATCCTGGTCGATTTATCGTTTTTGGGCTTTTTTCAGTAATATATGCCGAATTTCTGCCATCTGAGGAGAACAATGATGCTAGCGCAATTTTATCAGCAGATCCGCCAGCAGCTTGATACGGCGCATCGCGAAGGGCTTTTTAGGCAGGAGTAAGTGATTACCTCTGCGCAGCAGACCGACATTGAGGTCGGCGAGGCGAATCACGTCATCAAATTCTGCGCCAACAACTATCTGGGGCTGGCGAATCATCCGGCGCTGATCGAGGCGGCGAAAGCGGGCATGGAGTCGCACGGCTCCGGCATGGCCTCGGTGCGCTTTATCTGCGGCACCCAGGACATTCACAAGCAGCTGGAGAACAAGCTGGCGAGCTTCCTCGGCATGGAGGATACGATCCTCTACTCCTCCTGCTTCGACGCCAACGGCGGCCTGTTCGAGACTCTGCTCAACGCCGAAGACGCCGTTATCTCCGACGCCCTGAACCACGCCTCGATTATCGACGGTGTGTGGCTGTGCAAGGCGCAGCGCTACCGTTACGCCAACAACGATATGCAGGCGCTGCGCGCCTGCCTGGTGGAAGCGCGCGAGAAAGGGGCACGCCATATCCTGATCGCCACCGACGGCGTTTTCTCAATGGACGGGGTGATCGCCAACCTGCGCGGCATCTGCGATCTGGCTGAAGAGTTCGATGCGCTGGTAATGGTGGATAACTCGCACGCGGTGGGGGTTGTCGGCGCCGCCGGGCGCGGCACGCATGAATAATGCTAGGTGATAGGCCGCGTCGACATCATCACTGGCACGCTGGGCAAGGCGCTGGGCGGCGCTTCCGGCGGCTATACCGCCGCGCGCGCCGACGTCATTGAATGGCTGCCAGCGCTCGCGCCCCTATCTCTTCTCTAATTCGCTGGCGCCCGCCATCGTCGCCGCCTCTCTTCGTGTGCTCGATCTGCTGAGCAAAGGCGACGGACTGCGCCAGCGGCTATGGGACAACACGCGCTTTTTCCGCGAAAAAATGACGGCGGCCGGCTTCCAGCTGGCGAATGCCGATCACGCCATTATTCCCGTGATGCTGGGCGAGGCGAGCGTGGCGCAAGAATTTGCCCGCCTGTTACAGTAGGAGGAAATTTACGTTACCGGCTTCTTCTATCCCGTGGTGCCGCGCGGCCAGGCGCGCATCCGCACGCAAATTTCGGCGGCGCATACCTAGTAGCAGCTGGAGCTCGCGGTGGAAGCCTTCACTCGCATCGGTCAATAGCTCGGCGTCATCGCCTGAGGAGCCATCAATGAAAGCGTTAGACAAACTTCACGCGCAGGAAGGTATCTGGATGGTGACCGATGCGACGATCCCGGAGCCGGGCCACAACGATTTGCTGATTAAAATCCGCAAAATCGCCATCTGCGGCACCGATATCCATATCTACCACTAGGATGACTGGTCGCGCAAAACCATTCCGGTGCCGATGATCGTCGGGCATGAGTACGTCGGCGAAGTGGTGGCTATCGGCCAGGAGGTGCGTGGATTCAGCATCGGCGACCGCGTCTCGGGTGAAGGGCATATCACCTGCGGCCACTGCCGCAACGCCATCGGCGTCGGCGTCAACCGCTAGGGCTGTTTTGCCGAGTATCTGGTGATCCCGGCGTTCGACGCCTTTCGCATACCCGACAAGACAGGGACGGATGCTGGGCTTGTAGTAGGCGGGGATCGCCTCGTCCGCTGCGCCCGCCAGCTTGGCAATCATTTCCCCATGGCGGAAGCTGGAGTAAAAATGCCTGTGTTTCATATTGATGTCAGGCATTTACAGCAGATTGAGATCGGAATCGTTCATCAAAATCCCATCGCCTTTCGCCTGCAGTGGCGCCTGAATTTTAATCAGCCGGCTGCGGTAAATCTGCTTGTAGGCATAGCCCTCTTCGCGCTGCGGCACGGCCAGCGTCACCACGTGCGTTTTCGCCAGCAGGTCGCCAAACGCCGCGTCAGGCTGATCGCTGACGATGACAATTTCCTGCACTGCAGTGGCGAAGCGCGCGGCAAACAGCGCGCTGAGCTTCGCTTCCTCAATGTAATCTTCCCCGGTACAGGGAATGACAATGGAAGTTACCAGGGTCTCGACCTGCACGTCGGGCCGGGAGTAGGGCAGATTATGACGTGCTCGGATATAACGGAAACGCGAATTTAAAAAGTTAAGCATTCTTGTTCCTGATAATGTTTTTTAAAACCATTTCAACGTCATGAACGTAGCTTTCAATGGTGTGTTGCTGACGAACCCGCTGTGCGGCGGCGTTCATTAAGCGCTGACGTAATGTATTGTCTTGCCAGAGCGTGCTGAGGTGTTGCGTTAGCTGTGAAATATTGCCGTAGTCGAACAACAGCCCGGTTTCGTTATGGCTAATCAATTCTTCTGTGCCAACGACACGAGAGCCAATCACCACCGTATTGACCAGCATCACCTCCAGTACTACGCGGGGTAAACCTTCACTGCGCGAAGCCAGAATAAAAACGTCGAAAGCGGCAAGGTAATCCATGGCGTTATTTTGAAAACCGGTAAAGATAACCCGGTCCAGAATGTTTAACCTGGCCGCCTGTTGACGCAGCGCTCCGGCTTCTGGCCCATTGCCGACTACAATAATTTTCCAGTGCGCCTCAGGGTGATCCTGTCTAAAACGTCTTAGCGCCTGAAAAACGTGGTGATTCGATTTGCGCAAAATAAGGGAGCCAATAGTGCCGAAAATAAAGGTTTCCGGCGCCAGATTCAAACGCTGGCGTACGGCGTAGCGATCGGGCAACGGCTGATGAATATCAATGGCATTGGAAACGGTGTAACAGCGTCCGGGCGTAATGCCGCTGGCACGCAGCGTATTCGCAACGCCGCGCGAAACGGCGATCACGGCGTCGCAGTCACGATTCACCATCTGCGCCAGCCGGCTATTCATCAGAGGATCGATACGGCAGTGCTGCACCACAGCTACGTTAAGGCCACGCGCTGCGGCATAGCCCTCAATGTTGGTACTGGGTTGGTTATTCATAGAGAGTATCGAAGTCGCCTTGCTGCAATATCGTACGCAGCTGACGGGTATTCGGCAGCACACGCCAGCACGGGTCGATAATATCGATGGCACGTTTTTTCAGGCGGCGGTTGAAAAAAAACAAGGTTCGCGCGGCTTCCTTGGCAAGTTTTGCCCAGTTCGGCTGTTTTCTCTGCACGATAAAGATGACGAGAATATTAATTGATTTCAGAACAGACTCAATGGATTCGCCATTGCCGCGCGTATAGTTATGGTAAAAACAGCAGGTAATTTCAAACGCTTCGCGATCGATGCGTTTGAGCAGTTCCAACAATGCTATTGGTTCCGCCACCCCACTCCCTGCCGTTATCCAGCAGCAATATTTTCTGTTTTGCCATCACCATCCGTTTCGAAATCTTCATATGCGGTCTGCGCTGTTCGCACCGGATTATAGTGATTTCCGTTCAGAAATGAATGTTAGCCGGTTAAGCCAGCGAGAAGCCTTCAAAAAAGCTGATTGAAAGTACGCAGAATAATGCCTTGATTCGCGCTCTCCCACACTACCTCAAGTGCTTTCGTCGCCGGAACCGGCGGCTGTTGTCCTTTACACACGCCTGGCGGCTGGAAGCGCGGCTTCTGCGGCTGCGGTTTTGCCGACGGCGCCGCGCCGCTCAGCGGCTCATGTAGCAGCTGGCTCGGACGCACCAGCGCAATGTCCGGCGGCAGGGTCGGCAGCATCTGCTGCAGCACGCGCACCGTATTCGGATGTGGATGGCCGATGGCGATGGCATAACCGTCGCGCTGCGCCAGCTTCACCGCGCGCGAGAACTGCTGGCGCACGGCGTTAATCTCCTGGCTGTCATCCAGAAAGACACGGCGCTTCAGCACCTTCACCGGCGTGCCCTGCGCGGCCTGAACCGACTGGCTGTTGCCGATGGTCATGCTGTCGAGAAAGTAGAAGTTGTACGGGCTGAGCGCCTGCATCACCTTTTGCATGCCGGGCAGGCTGGAGGTCATTTTGCTGCCCATATGATTATTCAGCCCGACGGCGTAAGGCACGTTGTTCACCGTGCTGCGCAGGATGCGCGCGATCTCCTCGCGGCTCATCTCCGGCGTCAGAGTGTCTTTCTCCAGCGACTGCTTGCTGAGCGGCGCCATCGGCAGATGAATCAACACCTCATGGCCGCTCTGGTGCGCCTTTATCGCCATCTGGCGCGCGCCAGGCGCGTTGGGCAACACCGCGACGGAGATCGCGGCGGGCATTTGCAATACCTTGTCCTCTTCAGCGGGACGATAGCCGAAGTCGTCGATAACGATGGCGAGCTTGCCCGCATGGGCAGCGCAGCTGAGCAACAGGCCGCCGATAGCGTTGGCGAGATGGCGACGTTGAAAAAACACTTATCTTCCTAACCACGGGAGTGGATTAGCGGCCTGTCCCTGACGTCGGATTCCAAAATAGAGCGATGGCGTTCTGCGCCCACTGCTGGTGCCCACCAGTGCGATAGGCTGTCCTGCCTTCACCTGGGCACCGATGCTCACCAGCGCACTCTGGTTATAGCCGTACAGGCTCATATCGCCTTTGCCGTGCTCCAGCACTACCACGAGGCCGTAGCCCTGCAGCCAGTCCGCCATCAGCACGCAGCCGTCGGCGATCGCCTTGATTTCGGCGCCTTCCGGCGCGTCAATCACCAGCCCTTTCCAGCGCAGTTCGCCCTGTAGCTGTTCGCCAAAGCGGTGCTCGATACGGCCGCGCACCGGCCACAGCGCCTGTCCGCCTGCGCGGCCGAGGCCGCCGGTGTGCGCCACCAGTTCGCGTTCGCTCTGCGTCGGCTGGTAGGTGGAGCCTTTGGCTTTCGCCTGCGCCTGGCGCTGTCGAACCCGTTCGACTTCGCGCGCTGCACGCTCGTGCGCTTCGCGTTCCACCCGGGCGATTTTGTCCTGCAGGCGACCTTCGTTTTGGCGCATCTCCACCAGGTCGGCCTGATCTTTTTCCAGCGCGCTTTCCAGTGCGATCAGGTTTTTTTTCCGCGATGCGCTTGCGTGCTGCAGCTTCTCCTGCTGCTGTTTCTGCACCAGCGACGCTTTTTGTTCGCCGAGCGTCTGACGCGTTTTTTGCAGCGCATCGATGCTCTGCTGACGCGCGTCGTTGAGGTGTCCGAAGTAGGCGAGAATGCGTTCGCTACGCTGGCTCTCTTCACCGCAGAGCAACAGCTGCACACTGCTGTGCTGGCCCTGGCGGAAGGCGGCGTCCAGCTGCTGCGCCTGCTGCTTTTCAAGCCGCGCGATAGAGGCGGTAAGCTGGGTGATTTCGCCGTTAAGGGCATTCAGGCTGTTGCGGGATTTGCGTAGCTGGCGGCTCGCCTGGGCGATCACCTTTTCCTGGCTTTGCAGCTGATCGAGCAGCTTGCTGCACACAAGCTTTTGCGCCTTGACGCTTTTCTCTTTCTCGGCGATGTCCTGCTGAATGGATTTGAGCTGTGTCTTGCTGTCGTCGGCGCTGCGCGCGGCAGCAGGCAACAACAGCATGCCCGCGCAAAGCAGGCTGAAGGAGAGAACGGACAGGCGTGCAGGCAACGGAAGTTTTGTTCCGTTGTGACGGGTCCTTGTGGCTAAAACAGTCGCTTTTCCCTTCATAGGCCAGTGATTATTCCACGATGAACAGCCGCTTACCAGCGCCACGCCGCGGCTTTTCCTTTTCAGAAGATGTCCGCTCTTAATTCTTATCTTGATCTCGCGTAAGGGTTGCGCCAGTTTTACGATACGGCCACTTTTTTGGAAAATGACGCACAAATCGTAACTCTGGCTGCTTAGCGTCTGTACATGAGAAGTGGCGCAGGTATACTCAGAACCCTTGTTTTTAGCTTAATTAGCCCGGTCTGGAGTCGTTACCCCTCATGCAAGAAATTATGCAGTTTGCAAGCAATCACACCATCCTCAGTCTGGCATGGGGCTTTTTACTGGTTTTGGTGATTGTTACCACTTTTAAAGGAATGTTTTCTAGGTGAACGTTATCAGCCGCGACGAAGCGACCCGCCTGATTAACAAAGAAGAGGCTGTAGTGGTAGACGTGCGGTCGCGTGACGATTACCGTAAAGGACATATCTCGGGCGCGCTGAACGTAGCGACGGACGGCATCAAAAAAGCAGCTTCGGCGAGCTGGAAAAGCATAAAGCTCAGCCCATAATTGTGGTGTGCGCGACCGGCCAGAGCGCGGGCGAATCGGCGGAAAAAATGAGCGCCACGGGCTTTAACCAGGTGAGCATGCTGAAAGATGGCGTCAGCGGCTGGAGCGGAGACAACCTCCCGCTGGTGCGCGGCAAATAACTTTTTACTGAGGAACGCGACATGGCCAACGTTGAGATTTACACCAAGGCGACCTGTCCTTTCTGCCAGCGGGCGAAGGCGCTGCTAAGTCAAAAAGGCATCGCGTTTCAGGAGATCCCCATCGACGGCGATGCGGCGAAACGCGAAGAGATGATCAAACGCAGCGGCCGCACCACCGCTCCTCAGATTTTCATCGATGCGCAGCGCGCAGCGACGACCTTTATGCGCTGGATACGCGTGAAGGATTAGACCCGTTGCTGCAGGCGTAAACGGCGCAGGATTTTTCAACTCACAGGGCTTAGTCAGATGTCAGAACATAACACCAACGAAATGCAATTCCAGATTCAACGCGTTTACACCAAAGACGTCTCTTTCGAAGCGCCAAACGCGCCGCAGGTTTTCCAGAAAGAGTGGCAGCCGGAAGTGAAGCTGGATCTGGATACCGCGTCATCGCAGCTGGCTGACGAAGTGTATGAAGTGGTGCTGCGCGTGACCGTGACCGCCAGCGTCGGCGAAGAAACCGCATTCCTGTGCGAAGTTCAGCAGGCGGGCATTTTCAACATCAGTGGCATCGAAGGCACGCAGATGGCGCACTGCCTGGGCGCCCACTGCCCGAACATCCTGTTCCCGTATGCGCGCGAATGCATCACCAGCCTGGTGTCTCGCGGCACCTTCCCGCAGCTTAACTTGGCGCCGGTAAACTTCGACGCGCTGTTCATGAACTATCTGCAGCAGCAAGGCGAAGGTGCCGAATCACATCGGGATGTCTGATGTCTACACACGCTTCGATTAGCGTCATCGGTGCCGGCTCGTACGGCACCGCTCTGGCGATTACCCTGGCGCGCAACGGCAATCCCGTGCTGCTGTGGGGCCACAATCCCGCGTACCTCTCGCAGCTGCAGGCCGAGCGCTGCAACAGCGCTTTTCTTCCCGACGTCCCTTTCCCCGATAACCTTGCGCTTGAACCCGATATTGGCAACGTCATTGCGGCCAGCCGCGATCTGCTGGTGGTGGTGCCGAGCCATGTCTTTGGTGAGGTGCTGGCCCAGATTAAGCCACATCTGCGCGCGGAGTCGCGCATCGTGTGGGCGACCAAGGGACTGGAGCGAGAAACCGGGCGGCTGCTGCAGGATGTCGCGCGCGATATCTTCGGCGAGACGATTCCGCTCGCGGTTATCTCCGGCCCGACCTTCGCCAAAGAGCTGGCAGCGGGACTGCCGACGGCCATCGCGCTGGCGGCCACCGATGCCACCTTCGCCGAGGATCTGCAACAGAAGCTGCACTGTGGCAAAAGCTTCCGCGTCTATAACAATCCCGACTTTACCGGCGTCCAGCTTGGCGGCGCGGTGAAAAACGTGATTGCCATCGGCGCCGGCATTTCCGACGGCATCGGCTTCGGCGCCAACGCGCGCACGGCGCTGATCACCCGCGGTCTGGCGGAGATGAGCCGGCTAGGCGCGGCGCTGGGTGCCGATCCTACGACCTTTATGGGCATGGCCGGATTAGGCGACTTGGTGCTGACCTGTACCGATAATCAGTCGCGCAACCGCCGCTTTGGCCTGATGCTGGGTCAGGGCGACACGGTCGACAACGCGCAGCGCATTATCGGACAAATTGTAGAAGGCTATAAAAATACTAAAGAAGTCAAAGTATTAGCTGAGCGAGTCGGCGTGGAAATGCCGATAACCGAGCAAATCTATCAGGTGCTCTATTGCGGAAAACCGGCGCGAGAGGCAGCATTGAGCCTGTTAGGCCGTGCAAGGAAGGACGAAAACAGCACAAGCTGATGCGGGATGCACAGCGTCGTCACCTGTAGCGCCATTCAGGCGCTTTTTTTATCGGGAGAAAAAGGCAATGTCGTCTGATGAATTAGAACTGGTCTGGAACAACATCAAAGCGGAAGCGCGCGCGCTGGCCGATTGCGAGCCGATGCTGGCCAGCTTTTATCATGCGACCCTGCTCAAACATGAGAACCTCGGCAGCGCCCTGAGCTATATGCTGGCGAACAAGCTCTCGAATCCCATTATGCCCGCTATCGCCATTCGCGAAATCGTCGAAGAAGCCTATTGTCAGGATCTCTCGATGATCGCCTCGGCGGCGCACGATATTCAGGCGGTGCGCCAGCGCGACCCGGCAGTCGATAAGTACTCGACGCCGCTGCTCTATCTGAAAGGCTTTCATGCGCTGCAGGCGTACCGCATCGGCCACTGGCTGTGGAACGAAGGGCGTCGCGCGCTGGCGGTCTATCTACAAAACGAAATTTCCGTCTCGTTCGCCGTCGATATCCATCCGGCGGCGCGCATCGGTCACGGCATTATGCTCGATCACGCTACCGGCATCGTAATCGGCGAAACGGCGGTGGTGGAGAACGACGTCTCTATTCTGCAGGCGGTCACCCTTGGCGGGACCGGCAAAACCAGCGGCGATCGCCACCCGAAAATCCGCGAAGGGGTGATGATCGGTGCCGGCGCGAAAATTCTCGGCAATATCGAAGTAGGGCGCGGCGCGAAGATCGGCGCCGGCTCCGTGGTGTTGCAGCCGGTGCCGTCGCACACCACCGCGGCGGGCGTCCCGGCGCGCATCGTCGGTAAGCCGGCCAGCGACAAACCCTCGATGGATATGGATCAGCACTTCAACGGCACCGTGCCGGGCTTTGAGTTCGGCGACGGTATCTGAGTCGCCGCTGGCAGAAAAGCCCCCCTGTTAAGCCTGGCGCGCTTTAGCCCCGCGCGCCCGCATAGTTGAGCTGGCGCTAGGCTTCATACACCACCACCGATACCGCATTGGGCAGGCTAATGCTGCGGCTTTCCGGGCCAAACAGCAGGTAGTCGCCCGCCTGATAGCTCGCCGCGCTATGCGCCAGCGTGCCCTTGGTGGTGAGGGCGAACAGCCGCTGCTGCTCGGCTGCGCAGAAACGCTGCGTAGCCCTCATGCTTTTTAATGGAGGTGAATTCGTGATAGTCGAGGCCGGCGCGGCGTAGCCGCTTGTCGTCCCAGACGAAGCCGAGCGGCTCAATCAGATACAGCTGAAAGCCTGTATTGGCACAGAGACGAATGATATTGCCGGTGTTCGGCGGAATTTCTGGTTCAAATAAGACGATGTTAAGCATAAGGCCCTCGATAGCACGGGCCGAAGCATAACAAATTATTGTCGGGCGGAGGAGTAAAGCGGCAGCCAGAGCGTCAGGCGCAGGCCGCCAAGCGGGCTGTCATCGGCCTTCACCCAGCCGCGATGCTGCTGAATTGCGGTTTCGACAATCGCCAAGCCCTGTCCGGTGCCGCCAGATTCGCGATTGCGCGCCTCATCGGTGCGGTAGAAGGGACGGAAAATCTGCTCGCGATCTTCCGGGCTGACGCCGGGGCCGTCGTCATCCACGTGCACCGTAATGCCACTGATATCAACCGAGAAGCTGACGCTGATATGCGTATGCGAGTAGCGCAGCGCGTTACGCACAATGTTCTCCAGCGCGCTCTCCAGCGTATGGGGGGTGCCATAGAGCGGCCACGGGCCGGGCGGATAGGGCACATCCAGCTGTTTACCCATCTGCTCGGCTTCAAATTTGGCATCCTCCAGCACGCCGCTCCACAGCTGGTTCGCCTTCATCGTCTCGCTGACCAGCGCGTTCTTGTGCTGGGTGCGCGACAGCACCAGCAGATCGTTGATCATGCCGTCCAGACGCTGCGCCTCTGTTTCGATGCGCTCCAGCTCTTTGCCTTCGCCCTGGCGACGACGCAGTAGCGCGGTGGCGAGCTGCAGGCGCGTCAACGGCGTGCGCAGCTCATGGCTGATATCGGACAGCAGGCGCTGTTGCGACGTCATCATGCGCTCGAGCGCGCTGACCATCTGATTGAAGCTCGAGCCGGCGGCCAGAAACTCCTGCGGGCCAGACTCCAGTTCCGGATGCTGACGCAGGTTGCCGCTGGCGACCTCATCCGCCGCATATTTCAGCTTGCGCGCTGGACGCGCCAGGCTCCAGGCAAGCCACAGCAGCAGCGGCGAGCTGATCAGCATGGTAACGATCAGCAGCAGCAGCGGGCGGTCGAACAGCAGATTGACGAAATCGAGCTGCGAGCTGGTGGCCGAGCGGATCAGATAGAGCTGGTAGTTGTCTTCGCCGTCGCGCACGGCAAACGGCCCGACCATCTCAATGCGGCCATACTTCTTTTTCTGCGGATGATCGGCGTTGTCAGACTGGCCGATAAAGTTACGGATCACTTGCATTTCGTTGTGCTGCGCGCCGATCACCCGTCCCTCGCTGGTGACCAGCAGCAGGCGTTGGCCGGGCGGCGCCCACTTGTCGATGGCGCGAAACAGCCGGCGCCACCACATCAGGTCGTTGGGCGGATCCTGCGACAGCTCAGCTTCTACATGTTGCTCAATCATGGTGCCCTGACGCTGCTCACTGTCGAGCAGCGAGGTCATCTGGCGAGAATCAAGTTTGGGCACCATCAATACCAGCATCAACACTAGCGCCAGGGTTAACCAGAAGATGGCGAAGATGCGGGTCGTCAGGCTGCCTATCATGACGCCGAAACCATCAGATAGCCGCGTCCGCGCAGGGTTTTAAACCAGGGATGGCCATCGCGGCGCTCAGGCAGCTTGCGGCGCAGATTAGAAATATGCATGTCGATGGCGCGGTCGAACGGAGTCAGACGCTTGCCCAGCACTTCCTGACTGAGATGTTCGCGCGACACCACCTGACCGAGGTGCTGTGCCAGCAGATAGAGCAGGGTGAACTCCGTGCCGGTTAAATCCAGCGTTTGGCTGTCGAAGCTCGCTTCCTGGCGGCTAGGGTTAAGACGCAGGCAGTCCACTTCCAGCGTGGGCGAACTGTTGTCGTGCTGCTGCTGCTGTTTGCTCCAACTCGAGCGACGCAGAATAGCGCGGATACGCGCCACCAGTTCGCGATCGTTGAAGGGCTTAGGCAAATAGTCGTCGGCGCCCAGTTCCAGCCCCAGAACTCGATCCAGCTCGCTGCCGCGCGCGGTCAACATGATGACCGGCGTCTGATGCTGCTGGCGCAGCTCTTTTAGTGTGTCGATGCCGTTCTTTTTCGGCATCATTACGTCAAGTAAAAGAAGATTGATAGAGTTATCCAGCAGGCTAAGCGCCTGCTCGCCATCGCTGGCGACGACCACTTCAAACCCTTCCATTTCCAATAGTTCTTTAAGCAGCGAAGTCAATTCGCGGTCATCGTCAACCAACAGGATTTTATTCATTTTTTATTGCCCTCCGCAGGCAAAATACCGTGTTCCTGACTTGTCAATCTAACGCTTTACGTAGTTTTACACCCCCTGACGGATGTTTGCAGCTATCGCCGTACACTGGCTCTTGTTGAATCGCAAAAAAAACTGGAGTAAACGATGCGCACAGTAACCGCCGTCGTCCTTGCCCTCAGCAATGGTTCTCAATCACGAATCACGCCAGCGCAGAAGCAGCAGACACGACGGCGATTGACGAGATGCATCATGGCGGATTGACGACAGGCAGTATGACGCAAAATCCGCAAAGCCACATGTTCGACGGTATTGCACTGACGGAAGAGCAACGTCAGCAGATGCGAGACCTCATGCAGCAGGTGCGCCATGAACGTTCTCCTGTCAGCATCTACGATATCGAAAGTATGCACGGCTTGATTACGGTTTAACGAAGCGGCTATCCGCGCACAGGCTGAAAAAGTCGCCCAAGCGCAGGTCGAACAGCATGTCGAGATGGCGCGCGTTCGTAACCAGATGTACCACTTGCTAACGCCCGCCCAGCAAGCGACTTTGCAAAAGAATTATGAGCGGCGTCTCAGTGAGTTACACAAGCTCTCAAATTTGCAGCCTACTTCATCGCTGCAAGCGGTGAATCATACCAGCAGTAACCAGTAACACAGCATCCCCGTCTTCCCCGCCATGATGGCGGGTTTTTTTGCCTGTTGTGCGCGCAGGCCTTTCATACCCGTCCGCCGCGTCCGTTATCCGCCGGACAGTAACACTTTATTTATAAAGGGTACTAACTCCTTAATACCTAAAATAATTGGCCAAATAAATACTATTTTCGCCTCGTTTATTTTAAATGCTGCTCATTTATATCAGTGTATTATATATTCAAGCGCAGCTGCGTTAAATAAATAAAGCGAAACGCTGAAGTGTTTAAATATATGATAATAAGCAATAAAATTTTAAGATACACATAAAATTACATTTATATCAATATGTTAAATGAAATGTGAGTTTCTTGTGTTCTTTCGTTTTGCTTCTAAACTTAATCCTGTCGCAGAAAGGAAGGCGCACATCCCAGGAATATTAAAGGAGTGCAGTAACCACATTACGTAAATCAACCTGAATATATTAACGGAGTAAGTTATGGCAGAACATCGTGGTGGTTCAGACAATCTGCAGAAAGCATCTGAAGCTAGCAAAAAAGGCGGTCAGAACAGCCACGGCGGTGGCCGCAGCTCATCCTGATTGTCGAGCTAAGCTGTAAGTGTGCGTTTCCCTGAGGGGAAACTATACCCCGTCCTCATTGAGGGCGGGGAGTGTTTTTTCTCCCCGCCTGTTTCTCTCTTTCCCGGTTGATGACGCAAGGTTCATGCGCAGCGACAATCTGGATGTTAAACTTTAACCATCTTTTTGTTTCGAATGCATGTCGGCATTGGCTTAGGGAGCGCACTATGCAAGCCAACTATGCTCGTCTGGTCAAATGCGCCGCATTGGCGGCGACGCTGCTGGCGACTAGCCTGCTTATCGTAAAAATTTTTGCCTGGTGGTACACCGGCTCTGTCAGCCTGCTGGCGGGTCTTGTGGACTCGCTGGTCGATATTGCCGCCTCGCTGACCAATCTACTGGGGGTGAGCTATGCGCTACAGCCCGCTGACGCCGATCACACCTTCGGCCAAGATAAAGCGGAATCGCTCGCCGCGCTGGCGCAAGGCATGTTTATCTCCGGCTCCGTCCGCGCTGTTTCTCTTTCTTACCGGCATCCAGCATATCGCCTCGTCCGGCAGATAGGCGTGATCGTAACCGTGGTAGCGCTCTGCTCGACACTGCTGCTGGTGGCTTTTCAGCACTGGGTGATGCGAAAAACCCGCAGCTAGGCGATTCACGCCGATATGCTGCACTATCAGTCAGACGTGGTGATGAACGGCGCTATCCTGATCGCGCTGGCGCTGAGCTGCTACGGCTTCAGGCGGGCGGACGCCCTGTTTGCCTTAGGCATTGGCGCCTTTATCTTATACAGTGCGCTGCGCATGGGCTATGAGGCGGTCCAGTCGCTTCTGGATCGCGCGCTGCTGGACGAGGAGCGCCAGATCATTCTGGCCATCGCCTGAACTGGCCCGGCATAGAGGGCGTACACGATCTCCGCACCTGCCAGTCCGGCCCGACGAAATTTATTCAGCTGCATCTGGAGCTGGACGACGATTTGCCGCTGGTGCAGGCGCATCACGTGGCGGATCAGGTCGAAAAAGCGCTGGAAGGGCGCTTTCCCTGTTCGGACGTGATTATTCATCAGGATCCCTGCTCTGTAGGGCCATTGGAGCAGCAAAACTCGCCCGGCTTTTAACCGGAATGAATCATTTTCATATATTTAAAATGACTAAGCGCTAACATTCCTGCAAAAAATTTAGTGAAAACTTGTCTGACCTGAATCAATTCAGCAGCAAGCCTTTGATATACTATCTGCCATCACGGGTCGCGCATGACGTCTACCCCCTTAGTGGCACACGACAGGCAGGATTAACTTTTCGTTTTAACAATCCAGAGGTTGTCATGATCAAAAAAATTGGTGTATTGACCAGCGGCGGTGACGCCCCAGGCATGAACGCAGCCATTCGCGGTGTTGTGCGGTCAGCGCTGGGCGAAGGACTGGAAGTTTTTGGGATCTATGACGGCTATCAGGGTCTGTATGAAGATCGCATGATCAATCTCGACCGCTACAGCGTATCGGATATGATCAACCGCGGCGGCACCTTCCTCGGCTCGGCGCGCTTTCCGGAATTCCGCAACGATGAGACGCGTCAGGTCGCCATTAAAAACATGAAAAAGCGCGGCATCGACGCGCTGGTGGTCATTGGCGGCGACGGTTCCTATATGGGCGCAAAACGCCTGACGGAGATGGGGTTCCCCTGCATCGGCCTGCCGGGCACCATCGATAACGACGTAGCGGGCACCGACTACACCATCGGCTACTTTACCGCGCTGGAAACCGTGGTCGAAGCGATTGACCGCCTGCGCGATACTTCCTCATCGCATCAGCGCATCTCCATTGTCGAAGTGATGGGGCGCTACTGCGGCGATCTGACGCTGGCGGCGACAATCGCTGGCGGCTGTGAATTTATCGTGCTGCCGGAAATCCCCTACACCCGCGAAGAGCTGGTGTCGGAAATCAAAGCCGGCATCGCCAAAGGCAAAAAGCACGCTATCGTGGCGATTACCGAGCACATTTGTGATATCGACGATCTGGCGAAATATATCGAGGCGGAAACCAAACGCGAAACGCGCGCCACGGTGCTTGGTCACATTCAGCGCGGCGGCGCGCCTTGCGCCTA
Source organism: Candidatus Pantoea persica (assembly GCF_013753875.1). Classification (GTDB taxonomy): domain Bacteria; phylum Pseudomonadota; class Gammaproteobacteria; order Enterobacterales; family Enterobacteriaceae; genus Pantoea; species Pantoea persica. Next base: position 71,487 of record NZ_SMDS01000022.1, on the reverse strand, counting down.
CGACCGCATCCTGGCCTCACGTATGGGCGCCTATGCGATTGAGCTGCTGCTGCAGGGCTACGGCGGTCGCTGCGTCGGTATCCAAAACGAGAAGATGGTGCACCATGACATCATCGACGCCATTGAAAATATGAAGCGTCCGTTTAAACGCGACTGGCTGGAAACTGCGAAAAAACTCTACTGATCGACAGCTAAAGGGCGCGCTATTTGAGCGCGCCCTTGCTTTCGCTATTGTTATTTCACTCTGTTATAACTACTTATTTTTAATTCTTTTAGCTCTAAAATGGTTTATGTCACCCTACCGGCATAACGACATTGGGAGCGCGCATAATGAACAAGTGGAGTATTGGACTTACCCTTCTGCTGGCTTCCGCCAGCGTTCTGGCAAAAGATTATCAGCTGTTGAACGTCTCTTACGATCCTACGCGCGAGCTGTATGAGCAGTACAACAAAGCTTTCGCGGCGCACTATAAGCAGGAAACCGGCGACAACGTGGTGGTGCGCCAGTCGCACGGCGGCTCCGGCAAGCAGGCCACTTCAGTTATCAACGGCATTCGCGCCGATGTCGTGACGCTGGCGCTGCAGTCGGATGTCGACGCCATTGCCGAGCGCGGCCGCATCGATAAAAACTGGCTCAAGCGTCTGCCAGACAACTCTACACCCTATACTTCCACCATCGTCTTCCTGGTGCGCAAGGGCAATCCCAAAAACATTTATGACTGGCCCGATCTCATCAAGCCTGGTGTCTCAGTGATCACACCAAATCCGAAAACCTCCGGCGGCGCGCGCTGGAACTATCTGGCCGCATGGGGCTGGGCGCTGGATCAAAACAACGGCGACCAGGCGAAAGCGCAGGCCTACGTCAAGGCGCTGTTTAAAAACGTCGAAGTGCAGGACTCCGGCGCGCGCGGCGCAACCAATACCTTCGTGGAGCGCGGCATCGGTGACGTGCTGATCGCCTGGGAAAACGAAGCCTATCTGGTGGTCGATAAGCTGGGCAAAGACAAGTCCGATATCGTGACGCCGAGCGAATCGATCCTTGCTGAGCCGACCGTCTCCGTTGTGGATAAGGTGGTAGATGCGCAGGACACGCGTAAGGTGGCGGAAGCCTACCTGAAGTATCTCTACTCGCCGGAGGGCCAGACCATCGCGGGGCAGAACTTCTATCGTCCGCGCGATGCGGAAGTGGCGAAGAAATTTGCCAGCACCTTCGCGCCGGTGAAGCTGTTCACCATCGACAATAAGTTTGGCGGTTGGACGCAGGCGCAGAAAACGCACTTTGCGGATGGCGGCACTTACGATCAGGTGATGAAGCCGTAACCGCGCCAGCGCAGTCATCTCGGCCAGCCCGCACGCTGGCCGTTTTTTTGTGCGTGACATTCGCCGGAAGCCAGGCGAGGATGCGGACAAAAGATGACAGAGGAACCTTGCCATGCAGGGACGTCGCCGGGCGCTGGGCCTGATTGTACTGCTGCTGTTAATTCTGATTGGCGGACTGGTGACCGCCGCTGTTCGCCTTCATAAAAACAGCGACGCGCTGTGGCAAATCGTCAGCGAAAAGTGCGGGCCGAACCAGCGTAAAACGGGGCAGCCCGCGCCCTGTCAGCGCGTCGATAATCAACACGGCATGCGCTGCTGAAAGATCTCAACGGGCCTCTGCAATATTTGCTTATCCCGCTGGCGAAAATAACCGGCATTGAAAGCCCGACGCTGCTTGATCGCGCCACGCCCAACTTTTTCGCCTTTTCCTGGCAGGAGCGCGCGCAGCTGGCAGCGCGCCGCGGCGCTCCCATCATTGACAGCACGCTGTCGCTGGCGATCAACGCGGAATATGGCCGCACCCAGAACCAGCTGCATATTCATATCTCCTGCCTGCGTCCCGACGTGTGTCACACGCTGGATCAGCTGAAGCCGCAGCTCTCCAGCCGCTGGCAGGCGGAGAAGGTGTTACAGCATCGCTACTGGGTTCGCGCCTTAACGCTGCCGGAGCTGACGCAGCAGAGCTGCTTTTATACGCGTGGCGGATGAGATCCCGCATGCACGCAGTGAAATGGGAAAATATGGGCTGGCGCTGCTGGCGTTGGAGCGTAACTGGTTGCTGCTTAACCGCGGTTCGGCGGAAGAGCTGCAGGATCACGACTGCGTCATTCTGCAGCCGTAAAAAAGGCCGCTCTGTCGCCGCCTCTGCTGTTCGCGGGCCTGCGGCCCGTATCACGCCTTTGCGCTAACCGGCCACGGCCCGTAGGCCGCCGCCGGCTTTACGCGGACGTTACGCCTGTTTTGCTTCCGCCGCGGCTTTCACTATCGCTGCGAAGGCGTCTGCCTTCAGCGAGGCGCCGCCAACCAGCGCGCCGTCAATGTCCGGCTGGGTAAAGAGCTCAGCGGCGTTTTTGTCGTTCACCGAGCCGCCATACTGAATAACGACCTGCTCAGCGACCGCAGCGTCTTTCTTTGCAATGTGATCGCGAATGAATTTGTGCACCGCCTGCGCTTGCGCAGGCGTCGCCGATTTGCCGGTGCCGATGGCCCAGATTGGCTCATAGGCGATGACCGCGTCGGTGAAGGCCTCAGCGCCCTGCGTTTCCAGCACCGCATCGAGCTGACGCGCGCAGACTTCTTCCGTTTTGCCCGCTTTGTTTTCCGCTTCGGTCTCGCCGATGCAGAGTACCGGCACTAGGCCAGCCGTTTTTAGCACGGCGAATTTCTTCGCGGTAAATTCGTCGCTCTCTTTGTGATAGGTGCGACGCTCAGAGTGGCCGATGATGATGTATTTCGCGCCGATATCTTTCAGCATCTCAGCGGAGGTGTCGCCGGTGAACGCGCCGGAGAGGTTAACGTCGACATTCTGCGCGCCCAGCGCGATATGGCTGCCGGAGAGTGCGTGCTTCGCCTGGTCGAGGTAGAGCGCTGGCGGCGCGATCGCCACGCCGCAACCCTCAACGCCGGAGAGAGCTTTGCGCAGGCCGTCGATCAGTTCGCTCGTCATCTGCTTGCTGCCATTCAGTTTCCAGTTACCCATAACCAATGGATGTAGCATTCTATCCTCCGCGATACGCGATTCATTAAATTGCCCTGCCGGCAGGCAGCGTAGACTGCCAGACAGTATAGAGATCTCTCAGGTCAATGGCTTTGCTTTTCGTCATTTTTGCCGCCCTGATCGGCGGGCGGCAGCGTCAGTTTTATCGGCTCGATAGCGAAGGTCAGCCCCTTGTCGCCGTTGTCCGCTACCACAAAGCGCAGCGCGCCTTCGGTGCGGGCGAAGTAGCGCGTGCCTTTACCTTCGGCGAGCAGCGCTTCCAGCTTCTGCCTCGCCTCCGCCGGCGACAGACCGGGGATGAAAAAACGCAGCAGCGCCGTCATATAGGCCAGTGCTTTTTCCTGAGACGCTTTCTGATCCGGCTCCGGAACGGGCAGCCAGGTCAGCTGGAGCGTTTTCACTTTGCCAGTGCCCTGTTCCAGCGCGGTGGAAGCGTAGAGCGTTTCGCTGATTTTGCTCGCCGCGCGCGTCAGACGGCTTTTATCGTTTTTGCTGTCGATGGCGCGATACTCCATCAGTGGCAGATTCGCGTTGACGGCGTTATACTTTTTGCGGAATTGGCCGATAGACATATCAAAGGTCGGCGCGCCCGCTAGCAAATAGGGGGCGGCAGGCACGGATTCGGCACGGTCGCGCAGCGCAGGATCGGCGGCTACTGCCGGTGCCGTCAGCGCAAGACTCAGCAGCAGCGCGCTTGGCAAATTCTTCATTTCGTTGGCTCTGATCAGTAAACTCAGCTGTAAATTAGAACGGGTTTTCACGACAAAAGTCAAAAGCGCGACGGGCAAATTTTTCTCTGGAAATGCACATTACACTATAGCAAGGTTGTTTTTCGTTCCGCGGCCCCGTCTCGGCGCGACTTCTGGATCTGGCAGGCGATCTGGCTGATTTTAATTACGCTGTTGTTTGTGCTGGCGGGCAGCGGTCTACTGGATACGCAGATCGCAGCGTTAGGTGTGGTTTGCCTGCTGTGGCTCGCCAGTGCGGTGCTGGTGAAGTGTCTGCACGATCGCAACCGCCGCGGCTACTGGGGATTTAGCGTCATCGTCGCCTGGCTGCTGCTCGATCTCGGCGTCTTTCGCGGCAACGGCGGCGTCAACCGTTTCGGTGCCCGCAACCGTTACGCTTCTGGCGCAAGGCTCACCAGTAATGTTCGCTGGTGATATGTCCCGGCTTGCGCTTCAGGTGCTTGCGCATATCGCGCGTCTCTTTCAGCAGCTGCTGCGTATCGCGCACCATCTGCGGATTGCCGCACAGCATAATATGGACTGATGCCGCCTCTATAGGCAGCCCTACCGTGCGCTCTAGCTCGCCGCTCTCAATCAGCACCGGCACACGGCCGGTCAGCGAGCCAGGGGCGTTTTCCCGGCTGACCACCGTTTGAATGCGCAGCTTGCCGTTGTAGATCTGCTGCAGCGACTGCATCAGCGGCAGATAGCTCAGGTCAGCGGCGTAGCGCACCGCGTGCACTAGCACAATATGCTCGAAGCGAGCCAGCCCTTCGCCCTGCTGCAAAATCGAAAGATAGGGGCCGATAGCCGTGCCGGTGGCCAGCATCCACAGGGTATTGCACGGCGGGATCTCATCCAGAATGAAAAAACCGGCTGCCTCTTTGGTCACCATCACGCTGTCGCCCGGCTTCAGCGCCTGCAGACACGGGCTGAGCTTGCCTTCCGGCACGGTGACCAGATAGAACTCCAGCAGCGGATCGCTGGGCGCGTTCACATAGGAGTAAGCGCGCTGCACGCGTTCGCCGTCAACTTCTAGCGCCAGCTTGGCGAACTGCCCGGCGGTAAAAGGATCGATCGGCGCGTGGACCCGCAGGCTAAACAGCGCCTCCGTCCAGTTCTTCACTTCCTTTACTTGCGCGTTGACCCACTCAGCCATAACGTTTCCCCTGGTCATTGATTTTTCAGGCACAGAGATATCATCGCGGCTGCGCCGCGGTTTTTCCACCCGCGCGCCGGTTTTTAGGCTCTAATCGACAAATGCACCGCACGACTGAACACGGCGTTGCCGCTCGTTGACAAGGTGGTACGAAAACTTGACGCCGCGGCGGTAACGGCTTTGCCTCCGCCTCTCGATTTGTCACGTAATCCTGATATTTTTCCCGCCATTATGCTGACGCAGCCCATTTTGCTGCTGCGTTAACCCTGTTTCCTAGACCGAGATGTCGATGAAAAAGATGGCAAATCAGCCGCTGCTGCTGATGTTGATTTTAATGCTGGCGGTAGGGCAGATGGTGCAGACCATCTACGTGCCGGCGATGGCCGATATGGCGGACGCGCTCAACGTGCATGACGGCATGCTGCAGCGCGTGATGGCGGCCTATCTGATGATCTATGGCGGATCGCAGCTGATCTATGGTCCGCTCTCCGACAGCGTGGGTCGCTGCCCGGTGATTCTCGCCGGAATGTCGATCTTTATGATCGGCGCCGTCACCTCGATGCTGGCGCCCTCGCTAAACGTGCTGGTGCTGGGCAGCGCGGTGCAGGGTTTAGGCACCAGCGTGGCGGGCGTGATAGCGCGCACCATGCCGCGCGACCTCTATGCGGGCGTGGCGCTGCGCCAGGCCAACAGCCTGCTCAATATGGGACTGCTGGTCAGCCCTCTGCGGGCTCCGGTAATTGGCGCGCTGCTGACGAAGCTGTTCGGCTGGCATGCCTGTTTCGCCTTCCTGCTGCTGCTCTGCATTGCGGTCACCGGCGCGATGGCGCGCTGGCTGCCGGAGACGCGTCCGCAGGGCGGCGACGTCACCCCTTTTTTCCGCCGCTATCAGCGCCTGCTGAGCGACGCCAGCTTTATGCGTTTTATCGTGCTGTTGATCGGCGCACTGGCGGGCATTGCGGTATTCGAGGCGAGCTGCGGCGTGCCGGGGCTGGATGAGTTTACCGTCAGCATTCTGTTTATCCTGCCGATCCCCGCCGCCTTCTTCGGCGCGTGGTTCGCCGGCCGCGAGCAGCGTTCATGGAACAGCCTGATGTGGACAGGCGTCAACAGCTGTCTGCTGGCGGGCGCGCTGATGTGGCTCACGGCCTGGTTCGGCGTTATGAATATCTGGACGCTGCTGGGGCGCCCGCCGCGCTGTTTTTCTTCGGCGCGGGGATACTGTTTCCGCTAGCGACCTCGGGCGCGATGGAGCCTTACGCGTGGCTGGCGGGCAGCGCTGGCGCGCTGATCGGCGGCCTGCAGAATCTCGGCTCCGGCGTGGTCGCCTGGGCGTCGGCGCTGCTGCCGCAGCGCGATCAGTTCAGCCTCGGCATGCTGATGTTCGCTACCGCGCTGGTGATGCTGCTGTGCTGGCTGCCGCTGTCGCGGCAGCCGGAAGAGCAAAACAGGACGGTTACAGGATAAAGGGATGCAGCGCCGCGTCCTTGCGATCGAGATAGTGGATCGACTGGATGCGGCGAATGGTGCGCGACTTGCCGCTGATCAGCAGGGTCTCGCTGGTGGCGACGTTGCCTTGGCGCGTAATGCCCTTCAGCAGATCGCCGCTGGTGATGCCGGTGGCGGCGAAGAAAATGACGTTGTCGTTGAGCACCATACGCTCCAGCGGCAGCACCTCACCCGCTTCGATGCCCATCTCGGCGCAGCGCGCCGGCTCCTGCTGGCCGGCGGCGATTCTCTTCGCTGTCGCCTTTAACCTCGTGACGCGCTAGCAGGCGGCCCTGCATGTCGCTGTCCAGCACTCGGATCACCTCTGCCGACACTACGCCTTCCGGCGCGCCGCCGATGCCGTACAGCACGTCGACTTCGCTGTCGGGCATACAGGTCAGAATCGAGGCCGCCACGTCGCCGTCAGGAAAGGCGAAGACGCGCACGTCAAGCTGCTGCAGCTGCACGATAACGGCGTCGTGGCGCGGTTTGGCAAGGATTGAGACCGTCAAGCTGCGTCAGCGGCTTATTCAGCGCCGCGGAGATCTGGCGCAGGTTCGTCTCCAGCGGCAGGTCAAGATCGATATGGCCGCGCGCCGCCGGGCCGACAATCAGCTTCTCCATATACATATCAGGCGCGTGCAGGAAGCTGCCTTTGTCACCTACCGCTAGCACCCCGCCAGCGTATTGGCCTGACCCATCGCCGTCATGCGCATGCCCTCGAGCGGATCCACCGCGTCGCCGCGCCCGCTGCCGACCTTTTCGCCGATATAGAGCATCGGCGCCTCATCGATTTCCCCTTCGCCAATCACAATCTGGCCGTCGATATCGATGGTATTGAGGACGTGTCACATGGCGTGGACGGCGGTGCTGTCGGCGCTGTTTTTGTCGCCGCGACCCAGCCAGCGATAGCCTGCTAAGGTGGCCGCTTCCGTGACGCGGGAAAATTCTATGGCGAGTTCTCGTTTCATGGCCTGCACCTGATGAAATAAAGCAGTGTAGCACAATGCGGAAGGGCAAAAAAAAGCTCGCGGCGGCAGGTGAAAGGAGGGTGAAAGCACAGCGCCCCACACAACCTGTTGTTCGGGGCGCGTGAACAGCAAGGCCGTACTGGCGTCGCCGCTAGCAGGCAAGCAGATTACTCGTCGTGATCTTCCCACGCCTGCACGCGGGCTACGGCTTTGCGCCAGCCAGCATAACGCACGTTGCGCTCGGTGGTTTCAATGCTCGGGTGGAACTCGCGCTCAACCACAGCTTTGGCGCACACCTCTTCCAGATCGTTCCAAAAGCTGACGGCCAAGCCCGCCAGGTAAGCGGCGCCCAGCGCAGTGACTTCGCGCACATCCGGACGCTCAACGCGCGTGCCGAGAATGTCCGACTGGAACTGCATCAGGAAGTTGTTGGCGACCGCGCCGCCGTCTACGCGCAGCGACTGCAGGCGAGTATCGGCGTCGTTCTGCATCGCTTCCAGCACGTCGCGTGTCTGGTAGGCGACCGACTCCAGCGTGGCGCGAATGATGTGGTTGGCGTTAGCGCCGCGCGTCAGGCCGAAAATCGCGCCGCGCGCATAGGGATCCCAGTAGGGCGCGCCCAGGCCGGTAAAGGCCGGCACCATATAGACGCCGTTGGTATCTTTCACTTTCAGGGCGAAATACTCGGAGTCAGCGGCGTCGCTGATCAGCTTCATCTCGTCGCGCAGCCACTGGATAGAGGCGCCGCCGACAAATACCGCGCCTTCCAGCGCATAGTTCACTTCGCCGCGCGGGCCGCAGGCGATGGTGGTCAGCAGGCCGTGCGATGAGGTCACTGCTTCGGTACCAGTGTTCATTAGCATAAAGCAGCCGGTGCCGTAGGTGTTTTTCGCCATGCCCGGTTGCACACAGAGCTGGCCGTAGAGCGCCGCCTGCTGATCGCCCGCGATGCCGGCGATCGGAATTCGGGTACCGCCTTTACCGCCAATGTTAGTCTGGCCATAAATCTCAGAGGAGCCTTTCACTTCCGGCAGCATTTCGCGCGGAATGTCGAGGATCTCCAGCATGCGCTGATCCCACTCCAGCTTGTGGATGTTGTACATCATGGTGCGCGAGGCGTTGGTGTGGTCGGTGATATGCACGCGACCCAGGGTCATTTTCCACACCAGCCAGGTATCGACGGTGCCGAACAGCAGCTCGCCGCGCGTCGCGCGCTCGCGCACCCCTTCCACATGGTCGAGGATCCACTTCACCTTGGTGCCGGAGAAGTAGGGGTTAATCACTAGGCCGGTGGTGTGCTGGATATACTCTTCCAGACCCTCTTTCTTCAGCTTGTTGCAGTAGTCTGCAGTGCGCGGATCCTGCCAGACGATAGCGTTATAGATCGGCTTGCCGGTCTCTTTATCCCATACGATGGCGGTTTCGCGCTGGTTGGTAATGCCGATAGCGGCTATTTCATAAGAACGGATGTCAGCGTGCACCAGCACCTCTACTAGCGTGGAGCTCTGTGACGCCCAGATATCCATGGGATCGTGCTCAACCCAGCCCGCCTTCGGATAAATTTGGGTAAACTCGCGCTGTGACACGGCAACGATGTTAGCGTCATGATCCAGCACCACGGTGCGTGAACTGGTGGTGCCCTGGTCGAGTGCAACAATATATTTTTTATCAGTGGTAGTCGTCATAATGCATTCCCGATGAAAAGGTGAAACTTATGCTTTACGCTGCTCAGCGCGTGCGACCGGTTTTTCTGTTTTGCTACTGGCCTGTGCTGCACCCGGCAGGTGGTGGCCAATCAGCGCGCGGTAGCTGAAGGCGCCCAGATAGGCTCCCACTAACGGGCCGAAAATCGGCACCAGCCCGTGAAGGTAACGTTACCCCAGCCTGCAAAGAAGGCGAATAGCTTGGGTCCGAAATCACGCGCCGGGTTCAGGGCGAAGCCGGTCAGCGGGCCCATCGCGCCGCCGATCACTGCCACCAGCAGGCCGATCAGCAGCGGAGTGAGCGGGCCGCGCGGAACGCCGTTGCCGTCGTCAGTCAGCGCCATGATCACCGCCATCAGAACCGCCGTGATCACCAGCTCAACCAGGAACGCCTGGCCTACGCTGATGTGCGGGTTCGGGTAAGTGGAGAAGATGCTGGCGAGGTCGAGGCTCTGAACCGTGCCGCGCACCATCTGATGGCTTTGCTCGTAATCGAAAAAGAGGTTGTAGTAGAGGCCGTAAACCGGCGCGGCAGCGCAGAATGCGCCGGCAACCTGCGCCAGAATGTAGGGCAGCACTTTACGTCCATCAAAGTTGGCGAACAGGCACAGCGCCACCGTCACCGCAGGGTTAAGGTGCGTGCTCGATACGCCAGCAGTAAGATACACCGCCATGGAAACAGCCCAACCTCAGATAATACGAATTTCCCATTGGCCGAAGGCGGCGCCAGCCAGTTTCAGCGCGGCTACGCAGCCAGCGCCAAAAAAGATGATCAGGCCGGTTCCAATGAATTCGGCTATGCACTGACCTTTCAGTATGTTGGTTGTCAGACTCATAATGGTATTCCTGAAGCGAGGTTAAATTTTATCAGTTTTTGTTCTCATTCCATGAGTCATCCAGCTTTATTGTAGGGCTTGTGTTAATTTATCGTTAACGAGCATAAACGAGAAATAGCGAAATCTTTATGCTGAGTTAAAGTGCTCGTTTTCGCACCTCCTGCCGTTCAGGGAACGCCATTTCACGCGTTTCACCGTTTCGTTTTCGCTGCGCGGCGCGCATCAAGGGTCGGCGCCAGGCATAAGCCGAAAAATGGTACAGAGTGCGCCCGCCGGGCCTGCGTCGCTGGACTTGCGCTGGCTGGCTACATACAATCGGGAACATTGTTGCTGGCCTGGCAGATACAGGGCGTCATGCGCTAAGGCTGGCATCATCAACGCCCTGCGAGAATTTAGGAGAGGTCAGAAAGATGTCATTTGAAGTATTCGAGAAACTGGAAGCCAAAGTACAGCAGGCGATTGACACCATCACCCTGCTGCAGATGGAAATCGAAGAGCTGAAAGAGCAGAACAACAGCCTGAGAAACGAAGCGCAGCAGGCGGCGGGCAACCACGACTCGCTGGTGCGTGAAAATCAACAGCTGAAGGAAGAGCAGCATCTGTGGCAGGAGCGCCTGCGTGCACTGCTGGGAAAAATGGAAGAGGTGTAATCCTCAGCTGAAATGAGAAACGGGAGCAGCGTGCTCTCGTTTTCGTTTGCGTCTTACTCGATATCGAGCGCGTCTTCCGACAGGATAATGCCTGTATTGTCGGCGTAGAGATGGTGAAGAAGGTGACGCCGTCGAAGTTTACGCGCACGTCGCTCTCGGCCAATGCCTTCGCCCGCCGCGCCCACCGGAATGGCGGCAATTGCCTGAATGCCGATCTCCAGCTCTTTCAGTTCGTCAACCTGGCGCACCGAGCGAGCAGTAAATCACCATGCCTTCCAACTCGTTTTCCACCGCCAGCCGAGCCAGCTGCGCATCGACCAGCGCGCGCCGCACCGATCCGCCGCCGTCCACCAGCAGCACGCACCCGCGCCCGTTATCTTCCAGCAGATCGTAGAGCAGGCCGTTGTCCTCAAAACATTTCACTACACTAGTAGTTATCTGAGCACCAAACGAGGTGCGGCCACCGAAGTTTGAAAAAGCGGTTCAACAACGTTTACTTCTTCATGGTAGATGTCGCAGAGTTCAGATGTATTGTATTTCATTGTGGGTCCGTCTGTTTGCCACAGGAGCGGTAAGTATACCGCCAGATGCAGATTGTTGGCAAAATCATCAGCGGAAAAAATTTTGCTGCATCAGCAGCATGCAGATAAAAAAAGCCCGGCGCGCAGGCCGGGCTGACAGGCAGACGTACAAAAAAGCGGATTACAGGATAAAGCGGCTGAGGTCTTCGTCCGCCACCAGCTGGTCCAGATGCTTGCTGACGTACTCCGCGTCGATGGTCACCGAATTGCCCTGGCGGTCGCTGGCGTCATAGGAGAGCTCTTCCATCAAACGCTCCAGCACGGTGTGTAGACGACGCGCGCCGATGTTCTCGGTGGTTTTGTTCACCTGCCATGCCGCTTCCGCGATGCGACGAATGCCGTCGTCGGTAAAGTCGACGTTAACGCCTTCGGTGCCCATCAGCGCTTTGTACTGCACGGTGACAGAGGCGCTCGGCTCGGTCAGGATGCGCTCGAAGTCGTTGACGGTCAGCGCCTGCAGCTCAACGCGAATCGGCAGGCGGCCCTGCAGTTCCGGGATAAGATCCGACGGGCTGGCGACCTGGAACGCGCCGGAGGCGATAAACAGGATATGGTCGGTTTTCACCATGCCGTGTTTGGTCGAAACGGTGCAGCCTTCCACCAGCGGCAGCAGGTCGCGCTGCACGCCTTCGCGCGACACGTCCGGACCGGACGACTGGCCGCGCTTACAGATTTTGTCGATCTCGTCGATAAAGACGATACCGTGCTGCTCGACGGCCTCAATCGCATCCTGCTTCAGCTCTTCCGGGTTCACCAGCTTGGCCGCTTCTTCCTCGATCAACAGCTTCATCGCGTCTTTGATCTTCAGCTTGCGCGGCTTCTGCTTCTGGCCGCCCAGATTCTGGAACATCGACTGCAGCTGGTTGGTCATCTCTTCCATGCCCGGCGGCGCCATGATCTCAACGCCGGCCGGCGCGGCGGCTAGGTCGATTTCGATCTCTTTGTCATCCAGCTGGCCTTCGCGCAGCTTCTTACGGAACGACTGGCGCGCGGCGGAAGGCTCGCTGCTCTGCTCCGGCTGGCCCCAGTTGTTCTTGGCCGGCGGGATCAGCACGTCGAGAATGCGCTCTTCTGCCATCTCTTCGGCACAGTATTTATTCTTTTCTATCGCCTGGCTGCGCACCATTTTCACGGCGGCGTCGGTCAGGTCGCGAACAATCGAGTCGACCTCTTTGCCGACGTAGCCGACTTCGGTGAACTTGGTGGCTTCCACCTTAATAAAAGGCGCATTGGCGAGCTTCGCCAGACGACGGGCAATTTCAGTTTTACCGACGCCGGTCGGGCCGATCATCAGAATATTTTTCGGCGTCACCTCGTGGCGCAGCTCTTCGTCGAGCTGCATACGACGCCAGCGGTTGCGCAGCGCGATAGCGACCGCGCGTTTTGCGCCGTCCTGGCCGATGATAAAGCGATTCAGTTCGCTGACGATTTCGCGGGGAGTCATCTCAGACATAGTTAATCCTTACGCTTTGGACGGCAATTCTTCAAAGTTAACATTATGGTTGGTATAGATGCAGATATCGCCCGCGATGTTCAGAGATTTCGCGACGATGTCATATGCGCCCAGCTCTGTGTTTTCCAGCAGCGCACGCGCCGCCGCCTGAGCGAAGGGGCCACCGGAACCAATGGCGATCAGATCGTTTTCTGGCTGGATGACGTCGCTGTTGCCGCTGATGATCAGCGAGGCGTTTTCGTCTGCCACCGCCAGCAGCGCCTCAAGGCGGCGCAGCATGCGGTCGGTACGCCAGTCTTTCGCCAGTTCGACAGCGGCTTTCACCAGATGTCCCTGATGCATTTCGAGTTTGCGTTCGAAGAGTTCAAACAGCGTAAAGGCATCTGCAGTACCGCCAGCGAAACCGGCAATTACCTTATCGTTGTAAAGACGACGCACTTTTTTAACGTTACCTTTCATTACGGTATTGCCGAGAGTTGCTTGGCCATCACCGCCGATAACGACTCGTCCGTTGCGTCGTACGCTTACTATTGTTGTCACGGGCAGACCCCTTGTTACAGTAGAAAAAAAGCGCCGCGCGGCAAGGCGCGGCGCATCATGCAACCAGATATGGGGCAGGTTTGTCGGGTTTCAACCCCCGACGGAAAGCGGAATACAGTTTGAATGGCCGTTGCCGCGCAGGCGTTTCAGCATGCTGTCGGCGCTGCTGCGATCTTTAAAGGGACCGATGACGACGCGGTTCCTGCCGCCGCCGATAGTGATGCGGCTTTCAAATCCTTCGAACGCCAGGCCGGCACGAGCCGATTCTGCCTGGTCGGTGCCTTTGAACGAGCCGCACTGCACCATCCAGCGCTGAGTCGAGGAGGTTGTTTCCGCGGCTTTCTTCGCGGTCTCCTGCGTCTGCTGGCGCTGCGCCGGGGTCTGTTCGTACCACGGCACTTCGTTCAGCTGTGTCGGCGACTGGCGCATATCCGCCTGCATCTGCTCCAGCAGCTGACGCTGTTCGTCGGTCAGCTGGGTATGCGACTGGATCTCGCCGCCCGCCGAAGGTTCGGTTGGCGTCGGCACCGTGACCTGACGATTTTCCAGCTCTTTGATGTACTTCCAGCGTTCTTCTGGCTTTGGCGGCAGGCCTTTGCCGTTGGCTTTATGATACGGGATCACCGGCACATCCTCTTTCTTATGATGCGCAAGGAACCATAAACTACCGGCAAAGGTCACCATCACCGCGACAGCCAGTCCTACCATCAGTCTGGAAACACCTGAACCGCCTTTGCTTTTCTTTCCGCGGCTGGTGCTCCTTTTTTTGCGACGCGTCCCTGTTGAACGCCCGCGGCCTACGTAATCTCTCTGTGCCACTCTCGTTCTGATAACCTTCAAAAAAAAATCGTGCCAACTGGGCGAAAACGCCTTAAAAGACCGCCCGGCAAGGAGTCCGCCATGTTATTCAAGGGTCGGAACTTTGACCAGCAATGTTCACCTAAAGAATCTACTGAAAATACCCGAAAAGACGCCTTATTTCTCGCGCTTATTGAGCGGGGCCGTGGTGCCACGCACGGTCAACTCGGCATCCAGCAGGCGCGAGCCGCTGCTGACGCGTTTGCCCTGCAGCTCATCCAGCAGCAGCATCGCTTCGCGGCCAATCTGATAGCGCGGCTGTGTCACCGTCGTCAGCGGCGGCTCGCAGTAGCGCGCCAGTTCAATATCGTCGAAGCCGACGATGGAGAGATCCTGCGGCACGTGAAGGCCGAGACGCCTGGCCTGATTCATGGCACCGAGCGCCAGCATATCGCTGTGGCAGAACAGCGTGCGCGGCGGCGGCGACATCAGCTGCGTCAACGCCTGCGCGCCCGCCTCGAAGCTGAACGCGCCGCGCACGATATAGGTGGGATCGACCGGCAGATTGCTGCGGCGCAGCGCCTGAATATAGCCCTGCGTCCGGTACTGGTACAGCGGCATCTCTTCCGGCCCGGCGATGCAGGTGATGCGGTGATGGCCCAGCTGTAGCAGATGGTTCACTGCCTCAAAGGCGGTGGTCAGGTTGTCGATATTCACCGTCGGCAGCGACATCTCCGGCGCAAACTCATTCGCCATCGCCATCGCCATCGCCATCGCCATCGCCATCGGCGGCAGGCTGCGCTGATCGTCCCGAGCGGGATCTGCGAGCCAAGCAGCAGCAGATCGAGAAAGGTTTTTTCCTGCTGGTTCTGGTGCGCGCAGTCGCCAATCAGCACCAGATAGCCTTCCTCCGCCGCGGTAACCTCGACGCCGCGGATGATTTCGCTGAAAAAGGGATCGCAGATGTCGGGCACAATCACCAGAATCGTCTGCGTTTCACTGCGGCGGCCGTTGCGCGTCAGACCGTGGGGAGCATAGCCGACGGCATCACCGCCTGCTCGACCTTTTGCCGCGTTGCCACCGACACTTTGTCGGGATTCATCAGCGCGCGCGACACGGTGGCGGTTGAAACGCCCGCTTTCTCAGCCACATCTTTCATCGTGGCGGTGGGCTTTTGAGGATTCAGCTCCAACACTTTACTCCTGGCGCGTTCGAAAAAGTTATGGCCCGAAAAAGCCACGCCGAGCACATTGTTAACGATTGCGCGGCTGGGTTGTTACTTAATTTGCATAAAAATTGTGACTTGTGCGACTTTTTTCGATCTGGCTCGCAGGCTCAGCTTTCGGTGGGATCTATATCCAGCGTCCATTTGACTTTGCGCGCGGCGGGCAGGGTGGCGACCAGCGGCAGCGAGCTGCTGAGCAGCTGCTGCAGGCGCTTGCGCGAGGCGTACTGCACCAGCAGCTGCCAGCGCCAGCGCCCGCCGCGCTTCGGCTGCAGGGCCGGCACGGGACCCATCAGCCACATCGTGGCATCTTTTAAGGGGCTGGCGTCCAGCAGGTTGCGCAGCTGCTGCAGAAATTCGGCCGCCTGCTGATTGTCATGATCTTCCGCGCGGAACAGCGCATGGCTGGTCCAGGGCGGCAGCATCACCGAATGACGCTCAAACAGCGCCTGCTGAGCGAAGGCAAAATAGCCCTGATGCAGCAGCGTCTGCAGCAGCGGATGCTCGGGGTGGTAAGTTTGCAGCAGCACTTCGCCCTGTTTGCCCGCGCGGCCGGCGAGCTGGGTATAGAGCTGCGCGAAGCGCTCGGCGGCGCGGAAGTCGGCAGAGAAAAGCACGCCGTCCACGTCCAGTAGCGACACCAGCGTCACGTCAGGAAAGTGGTGCCCTTTCGCCAGCATCTGCGTGCCCACCAGAATGCGCGCGCCGCCGCGATGCACATCGGCCAGATGCTGCTCCAGCGCGCCTTTGCGGCTGGTGGTGTCGCGGTCGATGCGCGACACCGGCACGCCGGGAAACAGCGTGCTGAGCTGCTGCTCCAGCTGCTCCGTACCGACCCCGACCGGCAGCAGGTGCGTCGAGCCGCACTGCGGGCACTGGTTAGGCAGTGGGCGCTGGCTGTCGCAGTGGTGGCAGCGCAGCTGGCGCTGCTGCTGGTGCAGGGTGTAGTAGCGTTCGCAGCGCTGGCATTCAGCGATCCAGCCGCAGTCGTGGCAGAGCAGGGCGGGCGAATAGCCGCGGCGGTTAAGAAACAGCAGCACCTGGTTGGGCGCCTGCAGATGCTGGCGCATCTTGCCGATCAGCGCGGGCGCCAGCCCGCCGATCAGCTGCTGCCCTTTGAGATCCACCAGCTGATGCAGCGCGGGTTTGGCGTTGCCGTCGCGGCGGGTCAGATCGAGCTGACGATACTTGCCGCTGCGCACGTTATGCAGCGTCTCCAGCGCCGGCGTCGCCGAGCCCATTACAATCGGAATATCCTCTTCGCG
Organism: Candidatus Pantoea persica; assembly: GCF_013753875.1. Taxonomy (GTDB): domain Bacteria; phylum Pseudomonadota; class Gammaproteobacteria; order Enterobacterales; family Enterobacteriaceae; genus Pantoea; species Pantoea persica. The sequence continues at coordinate 55,053 of NZ_SMDS01000022.1, read as the reverse complement.
CGCGCGGAACACCGCCAGGTCACGCGCCTGATAGCGCCAGCCCTCCTGCTGCTTATAGGAGCTGTCGTGCTCTTTGTCGATAATAATGACGCCCGGCCGCGCCAGCGGCGTGAACAGCGCCGAACGCGTGCCGATGATAATGGCGTTTTCCCCCTGGCGCGCGCGCAGCCAGACGGCGAGCCGTTCGCTGTCGTTAAGCGCCGAGTGTAGCACGTCGACCGGCGCGTTGAAGCGCTCGCGGAAGCGGGCAATGGTCTGCGGCGTCAGGCCGATCTCCGGCACCAGCACCAGCGCCTGCTTGCCGCGCGCCAGCACGTTCTCCAGCACGCTGAGATAGACTTCGGTTTTGCCCGAGCCGGTGATCCCGGCCAGCAGCCAGGCGGCATAGTGCTCATCCTCGCTGCGGATAGCACTGACCGCCATCGCCTGGTCAGTATTGAGGCGCAGGCGTTCGCCCTTCATCGCGAAACTCTCCCGCCAGTCCAGCCGCTGCGGCTGATGCTGGCGCAATTCGCACAGCCCTTTGGCCCGCAGCGCCTGCAGTGCGGTCTCGGTGAGATCCTGTTCGGCGACCTGGTGGCGATAGAGCGGCTGCTGGCGCAGTGCCGCCAGCGCCTGCTGCTGCTTCGGCGCGCGCTTCAGGCTCTCCGGCGCGGTCGCCTGGCCCTGTTCGCTAATGATCCACTGCCACAGCGGGGTATCCTTTGCGGGTTTTCCCTGACGCAGCAACACCGGCAGCGCATGGCTCAGCACCTCACCAAGGGGAGAGTGGTAGTAGCCCGCAGCCCAGTTGAGCAGGCACCACAGCGAGGGCGGAAAAAGCGATTCGCTGTCCAGCACCTCGGCGACGCGTTTTAGCTGCGCCTCCGGCAGATCGCTCTGCTCGCGAAAGCCCACCACCACGCCGATCATTTTGCGGTTGCCGAACGGCACGCTGACGCGCCCGCCCGTCACCGGCTGCAGGCCGTGGGGCGGCAGATAGTCAAATAGACGCGGGAGCGGAACGGGCAGGGCGACCAGGACAACGGGCATGGCGATCAATTCCGGTTCGATAAGGGTGATGAGAAGCCGCCTAGTGTACACCATTTGCTGCGCAAGGCGGCTGGATTGCGCCGCAGCCCACAGCGGGCGTCACGGCAAACAGATTGCAGAAGATTTGCTAAAAGCGGTTATTTTCTGTATAATATGCCCCCTCTGGTGAGAAAGCTCTCGCTACAGCCTAAAAAAAATTAATGTTCAACCGCGTGTGGTGCTGCAGGTTTCAGCCTGGCACGGAGAGCGGTACTGCCTTTTATGAGGTTCCCCCATGAAACAAGGTATTCACCCGAAATACGAAGCTGTGACCATCACCTGCACCTGCGGCACCGTGATCCACACGCGCTCAACTATGGCTCACGACATGAACCTGGACGTGTGCGGCAAATGCCACCCGTTCTACACTGGTAAGCAGCGTGAAGTTGCCACCGGTGGCCGTGTTGACCGCTTCAACAAGCGTTTCGCCATCCCGGGCAGCAAAAAATAAGTTTTATGCAGACGAGTTTCTGATTCGGATGCAAGAAAAACCCAGCTTCGGCTGGGTTTTTTATGGCTGCGATTCAGTATTCCCAGGTGTAGGGATCGATGCCCTTATCGCGCATAATTTTCTTCGCTTCTTCCGGGATCTCATCGCTGCGCTCTTTGCGCAGATCGACGTCATCCGGCAGCGGCTGTCCGGTAAAGGCGTGTAAAAAGGCTTCGCACAGCAGTTCGCTGTTTGTAGCGTGACGCAGGTTGTTCACCTGACGACGGGTACGCTCATCCGTTAAAATCTTCAGCACACTCAGCGGGATAGAAACTGTGATCTTTTTAACCTGCTCACTCTTCTTACCGTGCTCAGCGTAAGGGCTGATATATTCGCCGTTCCATTCAGCCATAGGTTACCTTAATCAATATAAAAGTTAAAAGTGGGGAAATCAATGGATTATGCCCTATTTTACCGTGCCTGACCTCTTGAGCTGCGGGGTTTCTTCATCCTGGCCGATGAATACGGTCGCAAAACGCAGGCAGTGAGGGGTAATTTTAGCGGATTATAACATTCTGCTCAATCTATACGCAAAGACACTTAGATGTCCAGATGTATTGACGTCCAATTGTGGGATGTTATCCTGTTGCCTCTTTATTACTCTCTTCAGGAACAGTAAGCACCATGACGCGTAAACAGGCAACCATTGCAGTCCGCAGCGGTTTGAATGATGACGAGCAATATGGCTGCGTTGTCCCGCCGATTCACCTCTCCAGCACCTATAACTTCCTCGATTTCAACGAGCCGCGCGCGCATGACTATTCGCGCCGCGGCAACCCGACGCGCGATGTGGTGCAGCGCGCACTGGCGGAGCTGGAGGGCGGCGCGGACGCGGTACTGACCAATACCGGTATGTCGGCGATCCATCTGGTGACGACCGTGTTCCTGAAGCCGGGCGATCTGCTGGTCGCCCCGCACGACTGCTACGGCGGCAGCTATCGCCTGTTTGACAGCCTGAGCAAACGCGGTGCCTACCACGTAAAGTTCGTCGATCAAGGCGACCGCGCGGCGCTGGAGGCGGCGCTGGCGGAAAAACCGAAGCTAGTGCTGGTGGAAAGCCCGAGCAATCCGCTGCTGCGCGTGGTGGATATCGCCGCCATCTGCGAAGCGGCGCGTCACGCCGGCGCGGTCAGCGTGGTCGACAATACTTTCCTGAGCCCGGCGCTGCAAAATCCGCTGGCGCTGGGGGCGGATCTGGTGATCCACTCCTGTACTAAATATCTCAATGGCCATTCCGACGTGGTGGCGGGCGCGGTGATTGCCAAAGATCCGGCGCTGGTGACCGAACTGGCGTGGTGGGCGAACAATATCGGTGTCACCGGCGCAGCATTCGACAGCTATCTGCTGCTGCGCGGCCTGCGCACGCTGGCGCCGCGTATGGCGGCGGCGCAGCGCAACGCGCTGGCGATTGTGGAATATCTGCAACAGCAGCCGCTGGTGAAAAAGCTTTATCATCCCTCTCTGCCGGAAAACGCCGGACACCAGTTCGCGGCGCGTCAGCAGTGCGGCTTTGGTGCCATGCTGAGCTTTGAGCTGGACGGTGACGAAGTGCTGCTGCGCCGCTTCCTGAAGGCGCTGCAGCTGTTTACACTGGCGGAATCGCTGGGGGGCGTAGAGAGCCTGATTTCCCACACCGCGACCATGACGCATGCCGGCATGTCGGCAGAGGCGCGCGCGGCGGCGGGCATTTCCGACACCCTGCTGCGCGTATCCGTAGGCATTGAGGATCATGAAGATTTAATCTCTGACCTGGACGATGCATTCCGGACGGCAATCGACGGTTGAAAATGACGAGACAGCCGGCGCCACAACGCCGGATATCAAGCAGCTGCATAAATTTGGCGGCAGCAGTCTGGCGGATGCGCGCTGTTACCAGCGCTTCGCCGGCATTATGGCGGACTACAGCAAGCCGGGCGACCTGATGGTTGTGTCGGCGGCCGGTTCGACCACCAACCAGCTTATCAGCTGGCTGAAGCTCAGCAAGAGCAATCGCCTTGGCGCGCATCAGGTGCAACAGACGCTGCGGCGCTACCACAACGAGCTTATCGCCGCGCTGCTGCCGGCTGAATTCGCCGAGCCGCTCACGGCGGCCTTTATCCGCGACCTAGAAAAACTCGCCGCGCTGCTGGAAGTCGCCATTACCGACGCGGTCTACGCAGAAGTGGTGGGCCACGGCGAAGTCTGGTCTGCGCGGCTGATGGCGGCCGTGCTGAGCCAGCTCGACATCGCCGCCTGCTGGCTCGACGCGCACGATTTCCTGCGCGCCGAGCGCGCCGCGCAGCCGCAGGTGGACGAAGGGAAATCCTGGCCGCTGCTGCAGACCCTGCTGGCGCAGCATTCGCACCAGCGTATCATGGTGACCGGCTTTATCTGCCGCAACGGTACAGGCGAAACCGTGCTGCTGGGGCGCAACGGCTCTGACTACTCCGCCACGCAGATCGGCGCGCTGGCGGGCGTCAATCGCGTCACCATCTGGAGCGACGTCGCCGGCGTCTACAGCGCCGACCCGCGCAAAGTCTCCGACGCTTGTCTGCTGCCGCTGCTGCGCCTCGACGAAGCCAGCGAGCTGGCGCGCCTCGCCGCGCCGGTGCTGCACACCCGAACGCTGCAGCCGGTTTCCGGCAGCGATATCGATCTTCAGCTGCGCTGCAGCTATCAGCCGGAGCAGGGCTCGACGCGTATGGAGCGCGTGCTGGCCTCCGGCACCGGCGCGCGTATCGTTACCAGCCATGACGACGTCTGCCGGATTGAAGTGCAGGTGCCGGATCAGCATGACTTCGCGGCGCTGTACAAAGAGGTGAAGCGGCATCTCAAGCGGGCGCAGCTGCGTCCGCTGGCGACCGGCGTGCATCCGGATCGCCAGCTGCTGCAGCTCTGCTACACCGCCGAAGTGGTCAACAGCGTATTCCAGCTGCTGCAGGACGCGGGCCTGCCGGCGCACCTGCAGCTGCGCGAAGGGCTGGCGCTGGTGGCGCCGGTCGGCGCGGGCGTCACGCGCAATCCGCTGCACAGCCATCGCTTCTGGCAGGAGATTCAGGATCAGCTGGTGGAGTTTGTCTGGCAGTCGGAATATCATATCAGCCTGGTTGCGGTGCTGCGCGTCGGCCCGACGCAGTCGCTGGTTCAGGGACTGCACCAGTCGCTGTTCCGCGGGGAAAAACGCATCGGCCTGATTGCTGTTCGGCAAAGGCAATATCGGCTCACGCTGGCTGGAGCTGTTCGCGCGCGAGCAGGAAGCGCTGTCGGCGCGCACCGGCTTTGATATATACTGGCGGGCGTGGCGGACAGCCACGCGCTCGCCTTCTTTGACGACGAGGCGGAAGCGCGCGACGAGGAGTCGCTGTTTCTGTGGATGCGCGCGCATCCGTTCGACGAATCTAGTGGTGCTCGACGTCACCGCCAGCGCGCCGCTGGCGCATCACTATCTCGACTTCGCCAGCCACGGCTTTCACGTCATCAGCGCCAACAAGGTGGCGGGTGCCTCTGACAGCCAGAGCTGGCGGCAGCTCCGCGATGCCTTCACGAAAACCAGCCGCCACTGGCTCTATAACGCCACGGTGGGCGCGGGCCTGCCGATTAACTACACGGTGCGCGATTTGCGCGACAGCGGCGACACCATTTTAGCTATCAGCGGCATCTTCTCCGGCACGCTCTCTTGAATATTTTGCAGTTTGACGGCACGGTACCCTTTACCGAGCTGGTGGATCAGGCGTGGCAGCAGGGGATGACCGAGCCGGACCTGCGCGTCGATCTTTCAGGCCAGGATGTGATGCGCAAGCTAGTGATCCTGGCGCGCGAGGCGGGCTACAACATTGAGCCGGACCAGGTGCGGGTAGAATCGCTGGTGCCGGCGGGCTGCGAAGCGGGCTCTATCGATCACTTTTTCAAAAATGGCGAGGTGCTCAACGACCAGATGCTGCAACGCTTTGAGGCGGCACAGGATGGGGCTGGTGCTGCGCTACGTGGCGCGTTTCGACGCCAACGGTAAAGCGCGCGTCGGCGTAGAAGCTGTGCTTGCGGAGCACCTGCTGGCGTCGCTGCTGCCCTGCGATAACGTTTTCGCCATCGAAAGCCGCTGGTACCGCGACAATCCGCTGGTGATCCGCGGTCCCGGCGCAGGACGCGACGTTACCGCCGGCGCCATCCAGTTTGACATTTACCGCCTTGCCCAGCTGCTTTAGGCGCGCATTATCGCAGGCTAACGCCGCCTGACCTGAAAGGGTGCAGCGGACAACGCAGTCCGCCCGCCTTTTTCCGGCGCGCGGCGCTGTTGTTGTCTGGCGCCCTTCCATGGCGCGCTACTCTCCCTGAATACGTTTGATTTCAATAACCTGCGCAGCAGCGCGCCTCTCCGCCCGCCGGGCTGGATGAATTTTCCGCATTTTGTTTGAAAAATTGTCACGCCGCTTGATGACTTTTCAGTTGACGCCCTGCTGAGATTGGTTCATTTTGTAAATCTGGACGTCTAAATGTATGGATGTTCACAGGCAAAAAATTAACCCGATGTGTGTGACGAGGTAAGCAGGATGAGTTTCTTTCATGCCAACCAGCGCGAAGCGCTGAACCAGAGCCTGGCGGAGCTGAACGGGCAGATTAACGTGTCATTTGAATTTTTCCCGCCCCGTACCAGCGACATGGAAGAGACCCTGTGGCACTCCATCGACCGGCTCAGCAGCCTGAAGCCGAAATTCGTTTCCGTCACCTACGGCGCTAACTCTGGCGAGCGCGACCGCACCCACACCATTATCAAAGGCATTAAGGAGCGGACCGGGCTGGAAGCGGCGCCGCATCTGACCTGCGTCGACGCGTCGCGCGACGAGTTATGCGCCATTGCGCAGGATTACTGGAATAACGGCATTCGTCATATTGTGGCGCTTCGCGGCGATCTGCCGGCGAACGGCGGCAAACCAGAGATATACGCCTGCGATCTGGTTTCGCTGCTGAAAGAGGTGGGCGACTTTGATGTTTCCGTTGCCGCCTATCCGGAAGTGCATCCAGAAGCGAAAAGCGCACAGGCCGATCTGATAAACCTGAAGCGCAAAATCGACGCGGGTGCGAACCGAGCCATCACGCAGTTCTTCTTTGATGTAGAGAGCTATCTGCGTTTCCGCGACCGCTGTGTGGCGACCGGCATCGACGTGGAGATTGTTCCGGGCATCCTGCCGGTATCAAACTTTAAGCAGCTGACGCGCTTCGCCGCTCTGACCAACGTGCGCGTGCCGGGCTGGATGAACACCATGTTCGCCGGACTGGATGACGATGCGGAGACGCGCAAAATGGTCGGCGCCAATATTGCGATGGACATGGTGAAAATCCTGTCGCGCGAAGGGGTGAAAGATTTCCACTTCTATACGCTGAACCGCGCGGAGATGAGCTACGCCATCTGCCACACGCTGGGCGTGCGTCCGGTTATCGCCGCATAATCCCTGTGGCCGGGCAGCGTGGCGTCGCCCGGCTTATCACTAGAACACCACCGCCTGGCCATCCTTTCTGCTCTCCGTCGCCGCGATATAAAACCCCTGCGGGATCGCGCACAATCGCCTGCGCGCCGCCGAAGTTATAACCCTGCAGCGGATCTTCCAGCGTAATTTGATGGCCCAGCTGCCGCAGCGCCGCCAGCGTATTGCGCTCCAGCGCCGCTCTGAACACCACGTGTCGGCCCCCTGCTCGACGCGCCAGCACGGCGCGTCGATCGCCGCCTGCGGATCCTGCTTGTGCAGCATAACGCGCAGCGCCAGCTGCAGGTGGCCTTGCGCCTGCATCGGCCCGCCCATGACGCCGAACGCCATCAGCGGCGCGCCCTGCGTGTCGAGCGCAAATGCGGGGATAATGGTGTGAAAAGGGCGCTTGCCGCCCGCTACCACGTTGGGATGCGCGGCGTCGAGCGAAAAAAACGCGCCATAATTCTGCAGGCTGATGCCGGTTTCCAGCACCACCAAGCCGGAGCCGAAGCCTATATAGTTTGACTGAACAAAGGAAACCATCATGCCGCTGGCGTCTGCGGTTCTGAGGTAGACGGTGGCCACTCTGCTGCGGCTCGCCGAAGGTGAAGTCGCCGGCGCGGTCGGGATCGATCAGCGCCGCGCGCTGGCGCAGGTAGCCCTCGCTCAGCAGCAGCCGCGCCGGAAACTCCAGACGATCCTCATCGCTGACGTAGCGCTCCAGATCCACCAGCGCCAGCTTCATCGCCTCGATGGAGAGGTGCAGCCAGGGCACGGAGTCGGGCGGATAGCGGCCAATGTCGAGCTGCTCCAGAATGCCCAGCACGATCAGCGTGGCGATGCCTTGCCCGTTGGGCGGCAGTTCCTGTACCGAGCCGCCGGCAAACGGCTGCGACAGCAAGTCTACCCAGTCGGCGCGGTGGTTGTGTAAATCGTCGAGCGTCAGTGCGGCGTTATGCTGGCGGGCGAAGGCGACGATCTTTTCCGCCAGCTCGCCGCGGTAAAAGCTTTCGCCGTGGCTTTCGGCGATTTTTTGCAGCGTAACGGCCTGCGCCGGGTTGCGAAACAGCTCGCCGACGCGCGGCGGGCGGCCCTCGGGCGCAAAGCAGTCGCGGAAGCCGGGCTGATGCTGCAGCTTATCGAAGCCGCGCTGCCAGAGTTCGGCAATCAGCGGCGAAATCGGAAAGCCGTCGCGCGTGTAGTCGATGGCGGGCTGCGCTAGCGTGGTCAGCGGCAGCGTGCCAAAGCGCTCCGGATGCTAGGCGGCCGAAGCGCGGCCCGAGGCGTTGAGGCCGTGCAGCTGATGGCCGTCCCAGATAATGGCGAAGGCGTCGCTGCCGATGCCTTTGCCGGTCGGCTCCAGCACCGTCACGTGCCATGGCGCTGGCGATCGCCGCGTCCACCGCGTTGCCGCCCTGCTGCTGCATGCGCAGGCCCGCCTGCGCCGCTAGCGGCTGAGAGGTGGCGACGGCGTTGCGTCCCATCATCGGGACTCGATGGGAAGGTAGCTAGCATGAAAATCGAACGCTGAGTGCATAATGCCAATCCCTATCTCGGACGGCAGCTACTGGGCTAAAAAGAAGAAAAAAAGAGAACCTGCCGCCAGTGTGTTTTTTATTGCAGGCTGCTGTACTTGGCCGCCTGCCGGGCGAACCAGCTGTCCGGCACGTTGTAGGGTAGGGCGCCCAGCTGGGCGATGCCTTGCTCGATAATGGCGCTGGCCTGTCGCCACAGTTTGGCATCGCCCTATTAAAAAAATCGATCTGAATACGCTTTTCCACCAGATAGACTCTGGCGAAATAGGGATCGAAACGCACGATGGCGCGGGTATTGTCGATAATGTCGGCCAGCTTGATGGTTTTCGCTTCGGGTAACGCGGTGGCGGTGTGGCGAAAATAGGCTATCTTGCGCGCCACGCGGTTTTTGGCCTGCGGCTGCGCACTGTCGGTCAGCATCTCGACCAGCTCTGCCACGCGCGGGCCGAAGTGAGATTCGATATCGCCCAGCGTCGAGTCGGTATCTTCTACCGTATCGTGCAGCCAAGCCGCCGCCAGCAGCGCGTCGTCACTGCTGACGCTGCGCACCAGCTCCACGACGGCAGCGGGATGGACGATATAGGGCTCGTCAGTGTATTTTGACCGGCTTCAGAATGAGCGCGCGTCGCATAGCGTCGTGCCTGCTTTTCCAGAGATTCTAGCATGCAAAAACCCTCGTGATGAAAAGTTGCTTGCAATTATCTAGCGCGCTATTTATGTTCATTCCCATGAACAGTAACCAAAATGACGAAAAAGAGCAGACGACGCCACTGTTGGTCGACCAGCAGTTCTGCTTTGCGCTTTATTCCGCCAATCTGGCAATGAATAAGGTCTACCGGCAGTTGCTGTCGCAGCTTGAAATCACCTATCCGCAGTATCTGGTGATGTTGGTGCTCTGGGCGCAGGACGACCTCACCTTGTCCGAAATTGGCGAGCAGCTGTTTCTGGATTCCGCCACGCTGACTCCGCTGCTGAAGCGGCTGGAGAGTGCCGGGCTAATTAACCGGCAGCGTTCGCATCAGGATGAGCGCCAGGTGGTGGTGACGCTGACGGAGCAGGGCCACGCGCTGCAAAGCAAGGCGCGCGCTATCCCGGAGGCGATTCAATGCGCCACCGCCTGCGACGATGAGACGCTGCTGACGCTGAAGAATGAACTGGATGAACTGCGCGACAATCTGAACCGGTCGCGTTGAGGCAAGGCCGGACGCTCGCGCCCGCTGAAACATCGGCTATACTTATGATTGTCTTGCACGATTATCCTAATATTAGAGAGGAAGTTATGTCTTTAGAAAAAGTTGTTTATACCGCAAAAGCCAAAGCCACCGGCGGCCGTGACGGCCGTGTGACCTCTTCCGACAACGTGCTGGACGTGAAGCTGGGCGTGCCGAAAGAGATGGGCGGCGCAGGCGGCGAAGTGACCAACCCGGAGCAACTGTTTGCTGCGGGCTACTCCGCTTGCTTCCTAGGCGCGATTAAGTTCGTCGCGGACCGCGACAAAATCGCAATGCCGAAAGACGCATGGATTGAAGGCGAAGTCGGCATCGGTCCGATCCCGAACGGTTTCGGCATCGAAGCGAAGCTGAATATTCATCTGCCGGAGATGGACGAAGCGGAAGCGCAGAAGCTAGTTGACGCCGCACATATCGTTTGTCCGTACTCTAACTCGACGCGCAACAACATCGACGTGACGCTGAATATCATCCGCTAAGTCTGACGGCCCCCTGAGCGGGCCCGTTTTTTCCTCTCATTTAGCTGTCTGCGCGCAGATCGCACGTGCTTCGCTGGCCTGTCTGGTCAATTTATGTTCTACTGTCCGGCCTCGTGAAAGAGCCGTCCGATCTCGTACAGATTCTTCCTGTTCGTCAAGAAATTGTCATGTCTTTGCGCTGATAAAGCGAACTCTTCCGTGTTGCGATAGTCACAATAGCGTTCACCATTATGCTCCAGCCCCGGGAAAGCCCTTTAAGATGAATTACATAAAGACAATAACCCAGCAAAAGCTTTCACTGCTGCTGGCGTTACACATCGGTATACTGCTCAATTTGCCGATTTTTTTACCGTCTTTTTGACGGCTTTTTGGCGAAATCTACCGTGACGAACTGGTTAATGGCCGTCACGGAAATCATGGCGATTGTAGTGCTTACGTTCTTCCTGATTCGCCTGCTGTTGCTGGGTGGCAAACGTTTGTATCGCGTGCTCGCGACGCTGCTGGTACTAATCTCCGTCGCTGCCGCCTACTACAATGGCCTTTTTCAACGTGGTGATCGGCTACGGCATTGTGGCGTCGGTGATGACCATCGATGTGGATCTGTCGAAAGAGGTAGTCGGCCTGCACTTTGTGGCTTGGATGATCGCCGTGAGCGCGCTGCCGCTGCTGACGATCTGGCGCAACAATCTCAGCCAGACGCTGATCGAATAGCTGCGCACGCCGGGCCAGCGGCTGAAGCCAGCGTTGATGCTGCTGCTGTGCGTGGCACTGCTCTGGCTGCCTATCCGCTATTTCGACAAGCTGCAAAAGGACAACGAAGAGATCATCAAATCGATCTGCCGAGCTACGGCAGGTGTGGTGGCGCACTCTTATCTGCCGTCGAACTGGCTAGCGGCGGTAGGGCTTTTCGCCTGGACGCGCATTGATGAGACGCTGGACAGCCAGGAGCTGCTCGACCCGGCGAAGGCGAAGAAGTTTACCTATATCGCGCCGTCGGGCATCGACGATACCTATGTGGTGTTCGTGATCGGCGAAACGACGCGCTGGGACCATATGGGCATGCTGGGCTATAACCGCGATACTATGCCGAAGCTCTCGAAGAGAGGAATCTGGTGGCGTTCCGCGGCAAGTCGTGAGATTGAGATACTGCTACCAATCTGTAGCTACGTTGCATGTTAGTGTGCGAGAGCGGCACCGAGGATTCGCCGGGCCGCACGCTGAAAGAGAAGAATATTTTTGCCGTGATGAAGGAGCTGGGCTTCTCTTCCGAGCTGTTCGCGATGCAGAGCGAGGTCTGGTTTTAAGATAACGCGGAGGTGAATAACTTTAGCTTTCCGTGAGCAGATTGGTTCCGAGCCGCGCAACACAGGCAAGTCGGTCGACGATATGCTGCTGGTGCCGGAGCTGAAGGCGTCGCTGGATCGCTATCCGCACGGTAAGCACCTGGTGGTGCTGCACACCAAAGGCTCGCACTATCTCTATTCGCAGCGCTATCCGCGCAGCTTCGCCCGCTATCAGCCGGAGTGCATGGGCGCAGACGATACCTGCAGCAAGGCGCAGCTGATTAACGCCTATGACAACTCTATCCTCTACGTCGACACCATGCTGGACAGCGTGTTAGATCAGCTGCGCGACAAGAAGGCGCTGGTGTTTTACGCCGCCGACTACGGCGAATCGATTAGCGAGAATACCCATCTGCACGGTACGCCGCGCGAGCTGGCGCCGCCGGAGCAGTTCCGCGTGCCGATGATGGTGTGGGCATCCGATAAGTATCTGGCGGATGCGGACAACCGCGCCCGCTTTGAGCGTCTGCAGGCGCAGCAGCGCGTCGGCAAGACGCACCCGTCACATTGAGCTGTTCGACACCATTCTGGGCTGTCTAGGCTACAGCTCGCCGAACGGCGGCATCAAGGCGGCGAATAACTGGTGTCAGGCGCCGGTTTCGTCGTATAGCGACGCGCGGGATGTGACTGAGAAGCACCAGAATTTGGGCGAGCAGACTGCTTTCTAGGCGAACGCGACTAAACAAATAAAAAGCGGTTGACGCTGACAATTGGGCGCAGTAACATGCGCCCCCATCGGTGAGTGGCGCAGCCTGGTAGCGCGCTTCGTTCGGGACGAAGGGGTCGGAGGTTCGAATCCTCTCTCACCGACCAAATTAAGAAAACCTGCTTGTTAAAGCAGTTTTTTTCGTCTGTAGAAAAAGAGGGTGAAAACCTCCGCAATAGGTTTGAGGCAAGCGCTGACTGGCAACAACACCCTTGCTGCCTTGATTCCGAGCCAGCTTTATTTATCAGGCACCGCCTTTGCCAGAAACCGCGCGCAAATCCCGCAAGCCTGCAAGCCAAAACCCCTCACTGAAGCGCGCCGTTCGCATAAGTTTTTTATCAGGTGCACAAGGGCATCAAAAATAAAAAACAGCGCTCGATTTATCTCGCTCCCGCCATGCTGCCTGCTTAATAAAATTTAAAAACTGACAAAATTCGCGCTTGCCGACGCCAGCTTCCCGTAATACCAGGCAGGATTATCTGCTGCAGGCGAAACGCATTTAATTCCCCCTTTTGGGCTGCCAGCGCCCGCTCTCTCTGGCCCAAGCGCTTATTTTGCATCACGTTTTACTTATAACGATTTTTATCTTCACTCCGGTTTTTTATGCCTGATGCCTAGCATTTTCTACTGCCTGGACGCCATAACACACGGCGAATCGTTCAGTAATTCAACATTTACCGGGCTGGCGTCGCTGTTTTTTAGCTGTGAGAATCACTGTCACTTATTTAACCACTCAGTCAGATATATGGTCTTGCAGGCAAAAGCACTGTGTAATATATAGCTATTCTCGCTAGACGCTTTTTTTACCGTTGCTTGCTATTCCTCACACTCTGTGTAAATAACGTCTACCTGTATTGACGTTTATTGCAACTGTTGACAAATTGATGCGTCAATAAAGCTGCAGAAGTGGCATGATCCGACAGCTTCCACGGCGTCGGAAATCCATAACAAAAACGCTCCGCACTTTCGATCACGTCAGTGCGTCCGCCTGAACCGCATAAAAAAACAGAGGTCGGGCAATACACACAACATCACATCACAAAGATGGTTCAGGCTGACTGGGCGAAGATCGGCGTGAAAGCCAAAATTGTTACCTACGAGTGGGGCGAATACCTGAAGCGCGCCAAAGCAGGCGAGCACCAGTTGGTAATGATGGGCTGGACCGGCGACAACGGGGATCCGGATAACTTCTTCGCGACGCTGTTCAGCTGCACGGCGGCGAAAGATGGCTCCAACTACTCGCGCTGGTGCTAAAAGCCGTTTGAAGATCTGATCCAGCTAGCGCGTGCGGAAGCGGACCACAATAAACATATCGAGCTTTATAAGCAGGCGCAGGATCAGGAACCAGCGCTGATTATCGCGCACTCCACGGTCTTTGAGCCGGTGAGCAAGAAAGTCTCTGGCTACGTGGTCAATCCGTTAGGCAAACACCACTTCGAAAACGTCGATATTCAGGAATAACTCCTGCGGTTTGGACCGACCCGTTTGGCCCCCGGTCGGGTGCTGGCTCGCCTGGGATCCGCGCCTGTTCGGCTAACTTCTTTGAATCAAAACCAACATCTTCGCGCTGCAGGAAGGCGGCGATCCGACCAGTTTCCGGCGTTTACCTCGGTAAGCGGCGAGACCCGTCGACCGCGCCTGTAGCGTGAAAGATGACGGTGACACACTTTGCGTCGCGTCCGGCTGGCCTGGCGCGCATTGTGAGCAATAAATCCCGCACCCCGTCGCGGCGGGAAACGACTGAGAATCCGGCTTATGCTGCAGTTCATACTCCGACGTCTGGGACTCGTAATCCTGACATTTATCGGTATTACCCTGTTAACCTTTGCGTTCGTGCACATGATCCCGGGCGATCTCGTCCTGATCATGGCGAGCGAGCGAGGGATCTCCCCTGAACGACATGCCCAGCTGATGGCGGCCTTCGGCCTCGACCAGCCGCTGTGGATACAGTACGTTCACTACATTTACGGGTGCTGCACGGCGAGGGCATTTCGCTCAAAAGCCGCATCTCGGTATGGGAAGAGTTTGTGCCGCGCTTTCAGGCCACGCTTGAGCTGAGCATCTGCGCCATGATTTTTGCCGTTGCCGTTGGCATTCCGGTAGGCGTCCTCGCGGCGTTGAAGCGCGGCTCCATCTTCGACCATACGGCGGTTGGCATCTCCCTGACCGGCTATTCGATGCCGATTTTCTGGTGGGGCATCATGCTGGTTTCAGTGCAGCTTAACCTGATGCCGGTTTCCGGCCGTGTCAGCGACACCGTGTTCCTCGACGACAGCAACCCGCTCACCGGCTTTATACTGATTGACACCTTTATCTGGGGCGAGCCGGGCGACTTCAAAGATGCCGTGATGCATATGATCCTGCCCGCTATCGTGCTCGGCACCATTCCGCTGGCGGTGATCGTGCGCATGACTCGCTCGGCGATGCTGGAAGTGCTGGGCGAGGATTACATCCGCACCGCGCGCGCCAAAGGGCTGACGCGCATGCGCGTGATCCATGTGCTGCGCAACGCCATGCTGCCGGTGGTGACGGTTATCGGCCTACAGATCGGCACGCTGCTGGCGGGTGCCATTCTGACGGAAACCATCTTCTCCTGGCCGGGCCTCGGCCGCTGGCTGATCGAAGCGCTGTAGCGCCGTGACTATCCGGTGGTGCAGGGCGGCGTGCTGCTGACTGCGGTGCTGATTATCCTGGTCAACCTGCTGGTTGATCAGCTGTACGGCGTGGTCAATCCGCTCATACGACATAAGAAATAAAGGGGCATCATGTCTGTTGTCGATCCCGCAAGCGTTCCCGCTGCACCCAAGACGATGACCCCTTTTCAGGAGTTCTGGCACTACTTTAAACGTAACAAAGGCGCCGTGATTGGCCTGGTCTATGTGGTTCTGATGCTGCTGATCGCCATTTTCGCCGGCGCGCTGGCGCCCCATGCGCCCGCCGAGCAGTTCCGCGATGTGCTGCTGCATCCGCTGGTCTGGCAGGAAGGCGGTAGCTGGCGCTTTATCCTCGGCACCGACGACGTCGGCCGCGATATTCTATCGCGCCTGATGTACGGCACGCGCCTGTCGCTGCTGGTGGGCTGTATGGTGGTGGTGCTGTTGCTGATCCTCGGCGTCGTGTTCGGCCTGATGGCGGGCTATCTCTGCTGTGCGGTGGACGCCACCATTATGCGTCTGGTGGATATCATGCTAGCGCTACCGAACCTGCTGCTGGTGGCTATCTTCGGCCCGTCGATCGTCAACGCCCCAATCGCGCCGCGGTGCTGGTGGAGGTGAACCGCGACTACGTCACCGCCTCCAGCGTGGCGGGCGCGGGCACGCTGCGCCAGATGTTCGTCAATATTTTGCCTAACATCTGGCGCCGCTGATCGTGCAGGCGTCGCTGGGCTTCTCCAACACCATTCTCGACATGGCGGCGTTGGGCTTTCTCTGAATGGGCGCGCCGACGCCGGAGTGGGGCACCATGCTCTCCGACGTTCTGCAGTATGCGCAAAGCGCCTGGTGGGTGGTGACCTTCCCTGGACTGGTCATCCTGCTCACCGTTCTGGCCTTTAACCTGATGGGCGACGGTTTGCGCGACGCCCTCGACCCGAAACACAAGCAGTAAGAGGCACCGAGATGGCATTATTAAATGTAGATAAATTGTCGGTGCACTTCGTCGACGATAAGGCACCGTTCCGCAATTTTCCAGGATCCCATGACCAGCCTGAACCCGTGCTAGACCGTCGGCTACCAGATTATGGAAGCGATTAAGGTGCATCAGGACGGCAACCGCCGCACCCGACGCCAGCGCGCCATCGATCTGCTGACGCAGGTAGGCATCCCCGATCTGGCGTCGCGTCTCGATGTCTATCCGCACCAGCTGTCGGGCGGCATGAGCCAGCGCGTGATGATCGCCATGACGATCGCCTGTCGGCCAAAGCTTTTGATCGCCGACGAGCCGACCACCGCGCTAGACGTGACCATTCAGGCGCAGATTATCGAGCTGCTGCTGGAGCTGCAAAAGCAGGAGAACATGGCGCTGATCCTGATCACCCATGACTTGGCGCTGGTGGCGGAAGCCGCGTAGCGCATCATCGTGATGTATGCCGGTCAGGTGGTGGAGAGCGGCAAGGCGGGCGATATCTTCAAGGCGCCGCGCCATCCCTGTACGCAGGCGCTGCTGCGCGCGCTACCGGAGTTTGCGGCCGACAAGGCGCGACTGGTGGCGTCACTGCCGAGCGTGGTACCGGGCAAATATGACCGCCCGCTCGGCTGCCTGCTCAATCCGCGCTGTCCTTATGCCACCGAGCTCTGCCGTAAAGAAGAGCCTGCCCTACGCGACATACCGGGGCATCAGTCCAAACGTCACTACCCGCTGGATGATACCGGGAGACCGACCTATGAGTCTTGATAATACCAGGCAGGATTATCTGCTGCAGGCGATTGACCTGAAAAAAACTACCCGGTGAAGAAAGGCCTGTTCGGCCAGCAGCGCCTGGTGAAAGCGCTGGACGGCGTCTCTTTTAGTCTCGAGCGCGGCAAAACGCTGGTGGTGGGCGAGTCCGGCTGCGGCAAATCGACGCTGGGCTGCCTGCTGACCATGATTGAAACGCCGACCGAAGGCCAGCTTTTCTGGCACGGCCAGGATCTGATCAAGCACGACCAGCAGGCGCAGAAGCTGCGTCGCCAGAAGATTCAGATCGTTTTCCAGAACCCCTACGGTTCGCTCAATCCGCGCAAGAAAATCAGCCAGCTCCTCGAAGAGCCGCGGCTGATTAACACTGCGCTGAGCAAGGCGGAGCGCAAGGAGAAAACGCTGGAGATGATGGCGAAGGTCGGCCTGAAAAACGAGCACTACGACCGCTATCCGCATATGTTCTCCGGCGGCCAGCGCCAGCGTATCGCCATCGCGCGCGGGCTGATGCTGGAGTCTGACATGCTGATCGCCGACGAGCCGGTTTCCGCGCTCGACGTTTCGGTACGCGCGCAGGTGCTGAACCTGATGATGGATCTCAGCAGGATATGGGCCTCTCCTACGTCTTTATCTCGCACGATTTGTCGATGGTGGAGCATATCACCGACGAGGTTATGGTGATATACTTAGGACGCTGCGTCGAGAAGGGCAGCAAAGAGGAGATTTTCAACAATCCGCGCCATTCCTACACGCAGGCGCTGCTGTCGGCGATGCCGCACCTGAAGCCGCATCGCTGACGGGATCCCTGTCGTCTGCCGCCGCGCCGCTCGATTCTGGAAAGCCTGGCTGCCAGCTCGCCGCCTGTCAGTGCTGGCGCCGCTTCGCTGCCTGTGTCGCCGGCCTGCGCGCCGCAGCCGCAGAACGCCCTCGCGCAGCCTTCCGGGACGCTGATATCGCCAATCGCTCACCTGCCATCGCCGCAAAAGACAGCGCCTGCGCAGTAAGCGTCGGCGCAAACGCTGCCGTTTGCCGCGCCGGGCTGCTCTAGCGGCCTGTTCCATGCGCGCCACAGCGAGCCGGCCAGCCTGCCGAAAGAGAACCTACTGAAACCGTTACTGGAGAAGATTGCGCTATACCGTTAGTTTGTGTGTGCTCGCCGAAAGGGGAGGGGGGGAAGGTCGGGAAAACCACGCTGGCGGCCAATCTGGCCGGGACTGGCCGGGAGCCGGGCGGACAGCAAGGTGTTAGCGATCGACTTTGACGTGCAGAACGCGCTGCGTCTGCATTTGGGCGTGCCGCTGAACGACGGTCGCGGCTTTGTCGCACGCGCGGAGGAGCAGGCGGTGGAGCCAGTCGATCCTCACCACCGGCGGGAATATCTTCGTATTGCCCTATAGCGAGGTGACCGAAGCGCAGCGCGAGCGATTCGAAGAGAACCTGGCGAAAGATCCGCACTTTCTGCGTCGCGGGCTGTATACGCTGCTGAACTATCCCGGCCTAGTGATCGTCGCCGATTTCCCGCCCGGTCCCGGCCCGGCGTTGCAGGCGATGAGTGCGCTGGCGGAAATACATCTGGTGTTGATACTGGCCTATACCGCGTCGGTTTCGCTGCTGCTGCAAATCGAAAACAACCGCCTGATTGGCCAGCCGCTTAATAACAAGCTCGGGCAATACTTCGTGCTCAACCGGGCGATAACCGCCGTAATATCAGCCGCGACGTCACCGCCTTTATGCAGCAGCGCCTCGGCGAAGCTCTGCTGGGCGTCGTGCACCGCGATGAAAGCGTGGCGGAAGCCAACGCTTCACAGCAATCTGTTTACGATTTCAGCCCTGCGTCCGCCGCGGTGTTTGATATTGAACTGGTTAGCAAACGCGTGGCGAATATCCTGAATATTTCTGTCGGCAATGGTGAAGTTCAGGCGCCTATCCGCAGCGGTCACTATTAATTGCCTGGCATCGCCAGGCTTTAAAAAAAAACAGAGTTTCTCCAGGATGATTCATGAGTAAAATCGGGTTTTACCTGCTGCATGTCGGTGTCGGCTACATAACGCGCGACGACAACAGCCACGCCAAGGCGGGCAACCTCAACCACACCATGACGATCACCAAAGGCGACCTGATCTACGTATTCGACTGCGACCACGTCGCCACGCGCGCCTTTCTGTAGGCAACCGTCGGCCCGTTCCTCAACGATCCAAAGCTGGCGCTGCTGCTGGGCGTCGGCATCGTCGCTGGCGTGGTGCATGCAGTGATGGGCTTTGTTGAATAATAGATCTTATGCTGGCAGCCCAGTGAAACGACGGATACTCCCAACGCAAAATCATGTAGTTAGTCTTTATGAGAAAACTATATACCTGAGGGGACAATCATTTTCTACCAAAACTGGCTTGGCAAAACAGCATGATTCACTATTATTCAACAATAGCCGCGGTGATGCACAACTATTTCGGCGTCGATCCTTACGTTATCGCCCTGAACGTTGGCTGGGCCATCTTCAGCCTGATCATCCTGATGGCGGCGATTGCCGTGGCGCGCGAAACGCGTCAGGTGCGCAAGACCATCCGCATCGAGGTCGAAATCCCGGCGATTATTCACTACGCCAGCGGCATCTAGTCGCGCACCAAAACCAGCGACCTGTCGATGGGCGGTGCGCAGCTGGATGCGCCAGACAATCGCCACGAGACGGATGAGATCGAAGAGATTGACCTGCTGCTGCCGTCCGGCGCGATCACCATTCCGGTCAGCACCGTCTCCCACGACGAAGGTAGCATCTGCCTGCGCTTCGCTGCCATGCCGCTGGCGCGCCGTCGCGAACTGGTGCGCGTTGTGAGATGCGCCACACCGTCCAGCTGGCGAAAATAACGCTGAAGATTATTACTCAGGTTAATTATCGTTGAGCCAGCGGTAACGATTAAAAGCGTAATCTGCTTTTTAGACAGCACGCATCGCATGTGTTTTACCCCGGAGGATAACTCCGCTTCGCTAATGCTTGTCCCACTGCGTCGCGCTGCTGTTGAAAATAACCAGCCCGTTTCGGCTGCTGAGCTTGATGCGCTTCAGGGATACGCGGCGGCGTAGGCGCCACCTCGCTCAGCGCGGCGCTCGGCTGGTGGCCTCGCTGTGGGAAGAGACGCTGCTGATAGACGGCTCGCTGGACGGCCAGCTCGGCGCGCACTTCAATACGCCCGTGCTGTCGCAGCAGGGCTGGATGCAGGCACAGTGCGGCGACGGCGACTGGCGGGCGGCCGCGCTGCGCTATCATCATGTCCCGGATCTGCTGCCGCATGGCGCGCTTTCCCATCAGCAGCGCTTGACTGTTGTGCAGCGAAGCCGTGTCGCGCCGCTACCGCTGGATTATTTTCGACCTCGGCGTTGAGGCGCTGCCTTGGCACGAGCCGCTGCACGCGCAGCTGGACGGTGTGCTATGTGTAATTACGCCGGACGCCAACACGCATCTGCGTTTGCAGCAGCAGCGCTTTTCGTCGCGCACGCGCTTTCTTATCAACCAGTTCAACGCCAACAGCCGCCTGAAGCAGGATCTGCACCAGCTCTGGGTCGCCTCGCTGAATAATCTGATCCCGCTGTTGATCCACCCCGACGAAGCGCTAGCGGAGGCGCTGATGACGAAGCAGCCGGTAGGCGAATATCGGCCGCACGCGCTGGTTAGCGAAGAGGTCACCACGCTGGCGAACTGGCTGCTGCTGCATTTGTGAAAGAGGCACGCCCGTGAACCCGCTGCGCTGGCTGCTGACCGCGTCGGTCTGGCAGGCGCTGCGCCTGTGCTATAACACAGCGCGCGACCACGGCGGTCGCCTCTCGCCAGCGGCCTGAACCTGCTCTGGTGCGTGCTGGGCTGGACGCTGCTGCGGTTTGAAACTCTAGGCTGGCAGCGCATTATCCAGCAGCGCCGCCGTCTCTATCCCCATATCTCGCCAGAGCGTCCGCGACCGCTCGACATTCTGCGCTACCTGATCCAGACGCTATGGCTCGTGGTGTTTCTGCCGCTGGACAACAGCGGCCGCAGCGAGCGGTAGCGCTTCAAAGGATTTAGCGCCCTGTTCCGCTGGCGTCAGCAGCTCTACCGCGGCTTCGACAGCCTGACGGCGCGCATTCAGGCCGGGCACGTCGACGAATGCATCGAGCGGCGTCTGCAGCGGCGCGTAACCTTTATCGGCGTGACGCTCTTCGCCTCGCTGCTGGCGCTGCTCTGCTTCAGCCAGCCGTTTGGGCTGATGACCCAGTTGATCTTTGTGGCGCTGCTCTGGAGCTTGGCGATGCTGGTGCGGCGAGTGCCGGGCCGCCTCCCGACGATGATGCTGATCGTGCTGTCGCTGACGGTATCGTGCCGCTATCTGTGATGGCGCTATACCTAGACGCTGAACTGGAACGATCCCCTTAGCCTGGTGTTCGGCCTGCTGCTGGTCGCCGCGGAAACCTACGCCTGGGTGGTGCTGGTGCTTGACTACTTCCAGACGCTGTGGCCGCTTAACCGCCAGCCGGTTTCGATGCCCATTCCGTTGGATCAGTGCCCGAGCGTCGACCTGCTGGTGCCGACCTACAACGAGCCGCTCAGCGTGGTGAAACCGACCATCTATGCCGCGCTGGGCATCGACTGGCCGAAAGAGAAGCTCAATGTCTATCTGCTCGACGACGGCAGCCGCGAGGAGTTTCGCGAGTTCGCCGCCAGCGTTGGCGTCAACTACGTGGTGCGTCCGACCCACGAACACGCCAGGGCAGGCAATATCAACCATGCGCTGCGAACCCGCTGCCGCAGCGATTTCGTCTCGATTTTCGACTGCGACCACGTGCCGACGCGCGCCTTCCTGCAGATGACTATAGGCTGGTTTATCAAGGATACGAAGCTGGAGATGATGCAGACGCCGCACCACTTTTTCTCGCTCGATCCCTTTGAGCGCAACCTGGGATGCTTCCGCCGCACGCCGAATGAGAGCTCGTTGTTTTACGGCTTGGTGCAGGATGGTAACGATACCTGGGACGCCGCCTTTTTCTGCGGCTCCTGTGCCGTGCTGCACCGCACTGCTCTGGATGAGATCGGCGGCATCTCGGTGGAAACCGTGACCGAAGATGCGCACACATCGCTGCGTCTGCACCGGCGCGGCTGTACCTCGGCCTATATTCTCATTCCGCAGGTGGCGGGGCTGGCGACGGAGAGCCTGTCGGCGCATATCGGCCAGCGTATTCTCTGGGCGCGCGGCATGGTGCAGATTTTCCGCCTCGATAACCCGCTTTTCGGCGAAGGGCTGAAGTGGGCGCAGCGCCTCTGCTACGCCAACGCCATGCTGCACTTTCTGTCGGGCATCCCGCGGCTGATCTTCCTGCTGGCGCCGCTGGCATTTCTGCTCTGTCACGCCTACATTATCTACGCGTCCGCACTGGCCGATCGTCATCTACATGCTGCCGCATATGCTGTATACCAGCCTGACCAACTCGCGCATTCAGGGTCGCTGGCGCCACTCCTTCTGGAGAGAGGTGTATGAAACCGTGCTGGCATGGTATATCGCCCGGCCGACCACCGTGGCGCTGTTCAACCCGCACAAAGGGAAATTCAACGTCACGGCGAAAGGCGGCCTGGTGGAAGAGCACCATCTCGACTGGGTGATCACTAAGCCCTATATGTTCCTGGTACTGCTTAACCTGGCGGGCGTGGCAATGGCAGTCTGGCGCATGAACTACTGTCCCGTCAACGAGGTGCTGACGGTGTGGGTGAGCCTGATCTGGGGGATCTACAACATGGTGATCCTCGGCAATGCGGCGGTGGTTTCCGTCGAGGCGCGGCAGATCCGCGAGGTGCACCGCGTGGAGATCGCCATGCCAGCCGCCATTGCGCGCGAAGAAGATGGGCATATGCTGCCCTGCACGCTGTGCGACTACTCCGACGGCGGCATCGAGCTGCGTGAGCCGGATGCGCTGAAAGAGGATGAGAAAATCTGGCTGCTGCTGCGCCGCGGCCAGCAGGAGTTCAGCTTTCCGTGCCGCGTGCAGTGCGTCTTCGGCCATCGCGCCGGTATTCGCCTGCACCAGCTGACCACCCAGCAGCATATCGAATTCATCCAGTGCACCCTTGCCCGCGCCGATACCTGGGCGCTGTGGCAGGACGGCTTCCCGGAGGATAAACTGGTGCAGAGCCTCGCCGACATTATGATCCTCGGTTTCAAAAGCTATCTGCGCCTGGCGGAATATAGTCCGCTGCAGTTACGTTGGCTGTTTCACCTGCTCACCGCTGGGGTTAGCTGGCTGGCCTCGCTGCTGCCGCAGGTCACCGGTCGGGCGCCCGCTTCAAAAAACGTATTGAGTTGATTAGATGACGATGACGAGAGTAAACGGTTGGTTTACCGCCCTGCTGCTGGGCACCGCCACGCTAAGCTGCGCCGCAGGTTCCCGGCGCGCCGCTGCGCGACAGCCAGCTCCGCTTTACCCAGCTGGCGCTGCCGCCGGGCAGCATGACGCTGCGCGGCAACCAGCCGACCGGCCAGATTGAGTTCGGCTTACGCAGCGACGAAGTGGTGACGCGCGCGCTGCTTAATCTCAGCTTCCGACCCTCTCCCGCGCTGCTGCCGACGCTGTCGCAGCTGAAAGTCTATCTCAACGACGAGCTGGTCGGCCTGATCACAGTGACGCCGAAGCAGCTCGGCAAAGAGAATCAGACGCAGCTGGCGATCGACCCGCGCTTTATCTCCGACTTCAATCGCGTGTGTTTTGAGCTGGTGGGCCACTACGCCAACGTCTGCGAAAACTCGGCCAACAGCACCATCTGGCTCGATATCGGCAAAGAGAGCGGCATCGATCTGACGCTACAAAAGCTGCCGCTCAAAAACGATCTGTCGCACTTCCTAGAGCCGTTCTTCGACACGCGCGACACGCGCCCGCTGACGCTGCCGGTGGTGCTCGCCGCGCAGCCGGATGGCGCAGCAGCGTGCCGCCGCGATGCTCGCCTCTTGGTTCGGCAGCAAAACCGGCTGGCGCGGGCAGCAGTTCCCGATGCTCTATAACTAGCTGCCACAGCAACAGCATGCGGTGGTGTTCGCCACCAACGACGCGCGCCCCGACTTCCTCAAGGATCTGCCGCCGGTCAACAAACCCACGATGGAGATGGTCAGCCAGCCTGACAACCCCTACGAAAAAATGCTGCTGATCCTCGGGCGCAACGATGAGGATCTGATGACGGCGGTTCAGGGCATCGCGCAGGGCGACCTCTTGCTGCGCGGAGACATCTCGACCATCGACAGTGTGAAGCTGCTGGCGTCGCGCAAAGCCTATGACGCGCCGAACTGGGTGCGGACCGACCGCCGCACCACTTTCGCCGAGCTGACGCAGTATGAAAGCCAGCTACAGTCGGAGGGTTTGCAGCTGAATCCCATCGGCCTGACGCTGAATCTGCCGCCCGATCTCTTCCTCGTGCGCGCGCGGCATCAACATGGATCTGAGCTACCGCTATACCGCGCCGCTCCTGCAGGACGACTCGCGGCTGGCGGTGAATCTGAACGACCAGTTCGTCCAGGATTACCCGCTGCCGCCGAAAAATACCGGCGGCCAGCAGCTGCTGCACATTCCGCTGCTCCAGGGGCTACAGGACAACGGCCGCCAGCTGACGATTCCGGCGCTGCGCCTCGGCGTGGTCAACCAGCTGCGCTTCGACTTTGACTATGTCAATACTTATCTCGGCGGCACGGCGGACGGCCGCTGCGAAACCGTCACGCCGGTCAGCCATCGCGTGGTAGTGGACGACAGCTCCAGCATCGACTTCTCCGGCTACCGTCACTATATTAAGATGCCTTTGCTGCGCGCCTGGGCAGGCGCGGGCTTCCCGTTCAGCCGCTACGCCGATCTGGCGTAGACGCTGGTGCTGGTGTAGCCGAAACCTGACGCGCAGCAGGTCAGCACGCTGCTGAACGCGCTGGGCAACATCGGCGCGCAGACCGGCTATCCGGCGCTGCGTGTGCAGTTCACCGACGACTGGAGTAAGGCGAAGGATCAAGACGCCGATCTGCTGATGATCGGCAATATCCGGAAAGATCTGCATGGTGACCGGCGGAGCGGCGCTCTGGTCGACGCCGCCGCCAGCTGGATCAACACGCCGGTGCGCCAGCTAGCCCTCGATACCGGCCGCCTCAGCAGTAGCGATCGCGCGGTGGAGAGCACCACTGCCATCGGCTCGCGCGGGCCGCTGGCCACGGTGATCGGCTTCCAGTCGCCGTTCCACGATCAGCGCAGCGTGGTGACGTTGCTGGCGGACGGCAGCCCGCGCGCCTGGCAGCTGCTTAACGACGCGCTGATCGACAATGGCAAGCGCGGCACCATATACGGCTCCGCCGCCATTATTCGTGAGTCGGGGATGAACAGCCTGCGCGTTGGCGACAACTACTACGTCGGCCATCTGCCGTGTTGGGAACGCCTTAGGGCGATGCTGGCGATGCATCCGTTCTGGCTGGCGCTCTGCGTCGTGGTGGTCGTGGTGCTGTTCGCACTGATGACCTGGCGTCTGATGCGCATTATTACGCGCCGCTGGATCGGAAGTGCTGCCGGTAGAGGGGCTACTGTCGCAGATCTGCACCGGCGAATCTACCAACAAATATGACTTGGTACAACAGTCGCTCTACCGGCTGGATAAGATCGACCCTGACAATCCGCAGATGCTGACGACGCGGCTGCGGCTGGCGCTGCACTAGGGCGACGTCGCCGCCGCGCAGACGCTGCTGGATCGGCTGAAGAAAACGGCGCCCGATGCGGCGGCGACGTGCGAATCTGCCGTCGGCCTGGCGCTGATGAAGCCTGAAGGCCGACAGAAACTGCAGCAGGTGCGCCTGCTCGCCACCTCCGGCCACCTCGCCGAGGCGAAAAGCGCCTATAACGCCCTGTTCAACGGCGTCTTTCCCGACGCTAACACCGCGCTGGAATACTGGCGGCTGCTGGAGCGTCTGCCGGGTCAGGAGGAGGTCGCCTATCAACAGCTTCAGGCGCTGGAGCAGCGCTATCCCGGCAATATCGGCGTCGAGCTGCAAATCGCGCGCATGGCCTTTGACCGTCATCAGCCCGCCCTGGCGGTGGAACCGCTGAAACGGCTGGCGAATAACAACGCCGGGCGCGACGCCGCGGCGGAACTCTGGCTACAGCAAATTACCAGCCAGCCGGTCAGCGATGCCAGCGTGACGCAGCTGAAGGCGTATCTCGCCGTCTTTAATGAGGGCGACGCGCAGAAGAAGGGGCAGGAGGCGCTGGCCAGTCAGCAGGCGCTGCTGGCCGATCCCGCCTACCGCGCGCGCATGCGCGGGCTGGCGCTGGTGGACGCCGGCGCCAACGCCAACGCCATAGAGGCGCTTAACGTCGCGCTAAAGGCCAACCCCAACGATGCCGAGCTGATGGGCGCGATGGGGCAGGCACAGGCGCGCGCTGACAACCACGCCGCCGCAATTCTCTGGCTGGAGCGCGCCATTCAGGTGGGCCCGGAGAGCACGCGGGTCAGCAAATGGCAGTCGCTGCTGCAAACTAACCGCTACTGGCAGGCGATCGACCAGGACGATAAAGCGCTGGCGCAGCACGATATCGACGGCGCGGAGCGCTACTATCGCGCGGCGCAGGCGCAGGCGCTGGACGCGACGGACAGCTACGCGCTGATCGGCCTCGGCGACGTGGCGATGGCGCGCAACAATTCGCAGAGCGCTGAACAGCTCTGGCAGCGCGCGCTGCAGCTCGACAGCTCGACAGCAGCAATATCACCGCGGTTCGCCGCCTGGCGGGGCTTTATCAGGCGCAGTCGCCGGCGCACGCCATGCAGTTTATAAACAGCCTGCCCACCGCGCAGCAGCGCGCGCTGGCAGATACGCTGCCGCAGCGACAGCCTGCGCGCCGAGGCCGACGCGCTGGCGCAGCAGGCGCGCTGGGCGCAGGCGGCGGAAAAATATCGCGAGGTGCAGGCGCTGTCGCCGAATGACGTCTGGCTCAGCTACCGGCTGGCGGGCGCGCTGCACAATGACGGCGCGGCGGCGCAGGCCGATGCGGTTATCGCGGCGCTGCTGCGGCAGCATGCGCAGGAGCCCGCCGCGCTCTACGCCGCGGCGCTCTATCTCTCCGGCTAGGATGACGACGAGGCGGCGCTGGCAACGCTGCATCGCCTGCCGCAGGCGCAGTGGAACAGCAATATGCACGAGCTGGCCGCGCGCCTGGAGCAGAACAAGGCGTTTGCGCGCGCCAGGCGCTCGCAGATTACCAGCAGGTGCTGACGCGCGATGCTGACAACAGCGACGCGGTGCTTAGCCGCGTTGAGGCGCTAGTGGCGCTGCAGCGGCACAAGGAGGTGCGCCAGGCGTCGCAGGCACTGCCCGCCGCACAGGCTGGCGACAGTGTGAACCTCGGCCGCCGCGTGGCGCTGGCGTGGCAGGCGGTCGGCGACGCCTCGCAGGCCGCGGCGCTGTTCGCCGGTCTGAAACAGCGCGCCGCGTCGCTGCCGCCTTCGAAGGACAAAGCGCTGGTATTTCGCAACGCGGCGCGTCTTGAACGCGCGCAGCAGCAGCCCGAGGTGGCGCTGGCGGACTACCGCCAGGCGATGGCCGCCAGCGGCATCGGCGACGGCGAGAATGTCAGCCGTCTGACGCGTAATAACGCGCAGGATGACTGGCTGAAGAGCAGCATCCGCAGCGACACCGCCGATCTCTACCGCCAGCAGGACACCACCCTGATGCTGGAGCAGGACTATTCGCGCAATAAGGGCACCGGCGGCGTCTCCGATTTCACTGCTCATACCACCCATGCTGCAGGCGGAGACGCCGCTGGCCGACGGGCGCGGCTTCTTGCGGCTCGATCGTGTGCAGGTCTCGGCAGGCACCTTCGCGACCAGCAACGGCAGCTTCGATGAAACCTTCGGTAGCTGCGACGACGCCAACTCAGGCGGCTGCAGCCGTGACGCCACCCAGCGCGATGAAGGCACCGCGCTGGGCGTCGGCTGGCGCAACGACGTCTGGTCGGCCGCTCTCGGTACCACGCCGCTCGGCTTCGAGGTTACCAACTGGGTGGGCGGCCTGAGCTGGGAAACCAGCGTGAAGGATCTCGGCGTGACGCTGACCGCCTCGCGGCGGCCCATCTCCAGCTCGCTGCTCGCCTATGCCGGCGCGCGCGATCCCGCCGCCAACGGTGGAAAAACCTGGGGCGGCGTGGTCGCCACCGGCGGCAGCATCGGGCTAAGCTACGACCAGGGCGGCGCGCACGGCGTCTGGGCCGATCTCAGCGCCCATCAAATCACCGGCAAGAACGTGGCGGACAACAGCCGCGAGCGCCTGATGGCGGGCTACTACTACAAGCTAATCAACGACGATAACCGTCGCGCCACCGTGGGGCTGAACACCATGCTGTGGCACTACCAGAAGGATCTCAGCGACTACAGCTTCGGCCAGGGCGGCTATCTACAGCCCGCAGCAGTACCTGTCGTTTTCCGTGCCGGTCACTTGGCGGCAGCGTGCCGAAAACTTGTCGTTCGATTTAGGCGGCTCGGTCTCCTGGTCGCATTCGAAAACGGATGTGCAGCAGCGCTATCCGGTCAATCCCGGCTATACGCTGGCCAGCAATCCCACCTCGTCGAGCAGCAGCAGCGGCGGGGTGGGCTATACTCTGCAGGCGGTGGTGGAGCGCCGCATTACGCCGCACTGGTTTATCGGCGCAGGCGTGGATATTCAGCAGAAGAAGGACTATACCCCGAGTCACGGGCTGCTCTATGCGCGCTACTCTGCCGCCGGCTGGGATGGCGACCTCGACATGCCGCCGCAGCCGCTGACCCCCTATGCGGATTTCAAATAACGGACGGCGCGCAAAACTCAGACTCCGGCAGGCAGTAAAAAAGCGTTATCCAGGATATACTTGCTGCGCGTTTTCCTGTTTGATAGCTGAGCTTTTTAGCCTGGAGAAGATTTTGCGCGTCAGCTGCTCACTTACGATAAAGCAAATGGCGACCGTGTCCGCCGTGGCGCTGATTACCGTCTGCATCTTTATCATCATCCAACTGTTTCATTTTGTGCAGCAGCGCAGGATTGACGACGCCCAGCAGATGGAGAATATCGCGCATACTGTGCGTCAGCCGCTCTCCGAGGCGGTACTGAGGGCGGATATCGCCGGGGCCGAGCGCATTCTGGAAACCCTGAAGCCCGCCGGCGTCCTGTCGCGCGCTGACGTGGTGCAGCCTAACGCCTTCCAAGCGCTGCATGCCAGCTTTGAAAACGAAAAGCCGATTCCGCGCCTGATCGCCCGGCTGTTTGAGCTGCCGGTGCAGATTACGCTGCCGCTCTATTCGGTGGAGAGCAGCGGCTCGCCCAAGCCGTTTGCCTATCTGGTGCTGCAGGCCAATTCGACGCGCGTCTACCAGTTTATTCTCAGCACCGTCTCTACCATGATCGTCACCTATCTGCTGCTGACGCTGATCCTCTCCGTGGCGATTAGCTGGTGCATCAACCGGCTGGTGGTCCATCCGCTGCGCAATATCTCCCGCGAGCTGCAGGAGCTGCCACCGCAAGCGATCCTCACCCACAAGCTGGCGCTGCCTCCGCGCCATCGCGACGACGAAATCGGCATGCTGATCCGCAGCTACAACCGTAACCAGCAGGTACTGGAGTCGGTGCATAATGAGATGAGCCGCCTTACCACGCACTACGCCGTGACCGATCTGCCTAACCGCGCGCTGTTCCTGGCGCTGCTGGAGCAGCATATGCGCAGCCACCGGAAAGGGTTTGGGCTGATGGTGATCCGCATTGAAATCCTGCAGGAAGCCAACGGCGTTCTCAGCGATGAACAGCACGACACGCTGATGCTGACGCTGGCGGAAAAAATCCGCAGCACCATTGACGACCGCACGCTGCTGGCGCAAACTGGGCCGAGCGACTTCGCGCTGCTGATGAAGCGCGCCAGCACGCCGTTCCGCGCCATGCGCCTGGCTCGCAACCTGATGATCCGCCTTAATCAGCCGGTGACGCTGCATCAGCTTCAGCTGCGGCCCAACGCCAGTATTGGCCTCTCGCTGCGCGACGAAGAGCGGCTCTCCGCCAACGAACAGCTCGATCGCGCCACGTCGGCGATGATGTCGGCGCGCCACCTCGGCAAAAACCAGATCCTTTTCTTCGACGCGGCGCTGACCGAGCGCGGCCAGAAGCGGCTGACACAGGAGCATGACATTCTGCAGGGCCTGCAGGACGATCAGTTCCGGCTCTTCCTGCAGCCGCAAATCAATATGCAAACCGGCGAGCTAGCGGGTACCGAAGCGCTGCTGCGGATGCGGATGCCGGACGGCAGCTTCGGCCTGCCGGATGAGTTTATCGTCAGCGCCGAGGAGATAGGCGTGATCGCCGCCATTGGGCGCTGGGTATTTGAAGAGGCGTGCCGCATTCTGGCCAGCTGGCAGGCGCGCGGCGTGACTATTCCGCTCAGCGTCAATATTTCCGCCGTGCAGCTGCTCGACGCCGGCATGGTGAGCCATCTGCAGGATCTGCTGGCGCGCCACCATATTGCGCCCGGCAGCTTCGTGCTGGAGCTCACCGAAATCGCGCAAATCGGCGACGCAGAGGTGGCGATGGCGCTGCTGTGCTCGCTGCAAAGTGCGGGCGTCGCGGTGGCGCTAGACGATTTCAGCATGGGCTACTCCAGCCTGAACTACCTGCATCAGTTCAAGTCGCTGCCGGTCAACAAACTGAAGATGGATCGCAGCTTCGTCGCCGCGCTGCCCGACGACGACACCATGGTACGCATTGTGGCGGCCATCGCCGAGATTATCAATCTCGACGTGATCGCGGAGGGCGTGGAAACGCCCGAGCAGCGCGACTGGCTGCTGGCGCGCGGCATCCATATCGGGCAGGGCTATCTATACGCCGAGGCGCTGCCGCTAGCGCGCTTCACCCAGCGCTGGCTGCCAGCTGCTAATGCTGACCCGCAGGACGCCTGAAACCTTGATTTCCCACGTTTTTTAGTTACAAAAGTCGTTGATGAAACGTTTCAGTTCATAATTGCTCCTGTAGAAATCCCTCAGCCTTTGTGAGCCTGTATTAATCCCGTTAACAGGGTGTTATTTTCAGCCAACCGCCAGCGCCCTGGAGCGCTGGCTTGCGGGTACAATAAAACGACAACCTCATAACCCTGTAGTGGACACCTGTTATGAAAACTTCACTCTTTAAAAGCCTCTATTTTCAGGTGCTGTTAGCCATCGGCGTCAGCGTCCTGTTAGGCCATTTCTACCCTGAACTCGGCACGCAAATGAAGCCGTTAGGGGACGGCTTTGTCAAGCTGATCATTGCGCCCGTGATTTTTGTACAGAGTCGTGACCGGCATTGCCGGCATGGAGAGCATGAAAGCGATGGGACGCACCGGTGCGGTCGCGCTGCTCTATTTTGAAATCGTCAGCTCCATCGCGCTGATTATCGGCCTGGTGGTGGTCAACGTGCGGCAGCCGGGCGCAGGCATGAACGTCGATCCAGCTACGCTGGACGCCAAAGCGGTTGCGGTTTATGCGCAGCAGGCGGAACAGCAGGGTGTGATCGCCTTCCTGCTTGACGTTATTCCCGGCAGCGTCATCGGCGCCTTTGCCAGTGGCAATATCCTGCAGGTGCTGCTGTTCGCGATTCTGTTCGGCTTTGCGCTGCACCGCCTCGGCAATACCGGCACGCTGATTTTCAACGTAATTGAGAGCTTCTCGAAGGTCATCTTCGGCATCATCAATATGATCATGCGCCTTGCGCCGATCGGCGCCTTCGGCATCATGGCCTTTACCATCGGCAGATATGGCGTCGGGTCGCTGGTGCAGCTCGGTCAGCTGATCGCCTGCTTCTATATCACCTGCGTACTGTTTGTGGTGATTGTGTTGGGTCTGATTGCGCGCGTCGCCGGCTTCAATATCTTCCGCTTCGTCGCCTATATCAAAGAAGAGCTGCTGATCATGCTCGGCACCTCCTCTTCCGAGTCGGCGCTGCCGCGCATGCTCGACAAGATGGAGAAGCTGGGCTGTAAGAAATCGGTGGTGGGGCTGGTTATCCCAATGGGCTACTCCTTTAACCTCGACGGCACCTCGATCTACCTGACGATGGCGGCGGTCTTTATCGCGCAGGCTACCAACGCGCATATGGATGTCTTCCACCAGATTACCCTGCTGGTGGTGCTGCTGCTTTCCTCTAAAGGGGCGGCGGGCGTAACCGGCAGCGGCTTTATCGTGCTGGCGGCGACGCTGTCGGCGGTGGGCCATCTGCCGGTCGCGGGCTTGGCGCTGATCCTCGGCATCGACCGCTTTATGTCCGAAGCGCGCGCGCTGACCAACCTGATCGGCAACGGCGTCGCCACAGTGGTGGTGGCGAAGTGGGGCGGCCAGCTGGATGAGAATCAGCTGAAGGTGACGCTTTCGGGCGACGCGAAGGCGAAAAAACTGCCGGAAACCTCCGCATAAGCGTTGCTTTACAGCTAAATCCCCCTAAATGCCCGCTGTCGCTTGTCCTGACAGCGGGCATTTGCATAATAATGCACACCTGTTTTTTCATGGTTTTTCACCTCGTTGCGCGATATCCGGGCCTTTCTGTGGTCAAAGACCTTGTTGTCGAAAAACGACGCGGCTTAGAACGAAAAACTCACCGCGTATTACAACGGCGAAACGTGCCGGTGATAACGGCTTTTAGATTAGAGGTTCACACGCAGGGCACCAGAATTCAGCTTTTGGTTGGAGGTTTAGCGTGGGTGGCCGCCAGTTTCGGCGCGTATGCCGAAACGCTGCAGCCCGATCCCGCCAGGCAGGAAGGGAAACTGGATAACGGATTAAGCTGGCAGCTGACGACGCCGCAGCTGCCCCAGCGATCGCATTGAACTACGGATAGTGGTGAATACCGGCTCGCTGGTGGAGAATACCCAGCAGAGCGGCTTTAGCCATCTTCTGCCACGCCTGGCGATGGTGCATAACGCCGCGCTTGATACCAACCAGCAGCGCGCGCTGTGGCAGCAGGCGATGGATCCGCAGCGTCCGCTGCCGCCCGCCATCGTCTCCTACGACTTTACCCAGTACAACCCGAGCCTGCCGAACAACCGTCCTGAGCTGCTGAAAGAGGCGCTGAGCTGGCTGGCGGCGACGGCGGGCAAAATGTCTATCAATGAATAGGTGGTCAGCACCGCGCTGAACGCCTCCGATCCCACCGTCACTTAGCCCGCGAACACGCAGGACGTCTGGTGGCGCTACCGCCTGAAAGGTTCGGCGCTGCTGGCGCACGACCCCGCCGATCAGCCGTGCGCGCCGATCGACCTCGCCACGCTGAATGACTTTTATCAGCAGTGGTATACGCCGGACGCCATGACGCTCTACGTGGTGGGCAATGTCGACAGCCGCAGCCTGGCGGAGCAGATCAATAAAGCCTTCTCCGGTTTGCAAGGCAAGCGTAGCAACCCTGCGCCGCTGCCGCATCAGCCCGTAAATCTGGTTAACGGCACCATGAGTCAGGATCGGCTGGCGCTGGTGTGGATACGCCCTGGCAGCCGATCCGCGATTCACAAAATCTGCAGCGCTACTGGCAGAGCTATCTGGCGCGCGAAGCGCTGTTCTTGCATTTGCAGCGCACGATTGGCGACAGCAAAGCGCAGAATTTGCAGGTCGGCTTTGACTGCTGCGTGCTCTACCAGCGCGCCCAGAGCGCCGTTAACCTTGATACGCGCAACGAATACCTTGAGCCTGGCTTGAATATGGTGGCGCGCGAGCTGGCGCAGGTGCGTGAGAAAGGGCTGCCGCAGGAAGAGTTCGACGCGCTGATGGCGCAAAAGCTGCTGGAGCTGAACAAGCTGTTCGCGACCTATGCGCGCACCGATACCGACGTGCTGATGAGCCAGCGCCGGCGTTCGTAGCGGAACGCGGTGGTGGATATTGCTCCGGAACATTATCAGAAGCTGCGCCAGCTGCTGTAGCAGGAGGTGACGCTGGTGCTGACGTAGCCGGAAGGGGAAGCGGAAAGCAACGTGAAGGGGCTGCAGGCCATCTGGGATAAAGTGATAGCGCCGCCCGCGTCGGGCGAGGCGGCACCGCTGCGCGTGCACGCGCGTCTCCAGCGAATAGGCTTCAATGGTTTTCACATCAGGCCAGGCGCCGAGCAGGCGCATGCGCGTGCTTTCATGCGCGATGCCGTCGCGCATGCTGATCACCGGATAGA
The DNA here is from genome assembly GCF_013753875.1 of Candidatus Pantoea persica. Taxonomy (GTDB): domain Bacteria; phylum Pseudomonadota; class Gammaproteobacteria; order Enterobacterales; family Enterobacteriaceae; genus Pantoea; species Pantoea persica. The sequence goes on along the minus strand of NZ_SMDS01000022.1, from coordinate 21,208 downwards.
CCAGCACCATCGCGTCGGGACGTGGCGAGAAATTCCCCACGCCATCCTGTACCGGGTAAATTTTCTCGGCAAAGCGCGTGCCCTGGCTGGCGTCGACATGGCCACCGGCGGAAAAGCCCATTCACGATATATTTGCCGTTCAGGCCACGCTGGGTGCGCTCGCGCAGCACGCGAACCGCCCGCTGCGTGTCGGCCAGCGGCGCGTCCGCGCCTTCATGATGGCCGTCGTAGGGTAAACGATAGGTCATAACCGCCAGCGTATAGCCCATAGCGGTAAAGAAGGTGGCCAGCGCGCTGCCTTCGCGGTCAATCAGCACTCGCTGATAGCCGCTACCCGGCGCTACCAGCAGCGTGATGCCGTTGGACTCTTCGGGATGCCAGAGGGCGATTTCCAGGCAGCGCACGCCGGTCGCTGCGCGATCGTAAGGCTCATACTCTTTCGCCAGATCGACGATCTGCGGCTGCGCGCGCGAGTCGCTGGCGCCGGGCGCGTCGCCATTCGGCCAGATAGTGATGATTTCTGTGTGCATAAATAGATCCTGATGCGAGAGGTGTTGTCGTTATTGTTCGCGGCCGGATAAACAGCGTCCTGCTGTTGTTGAGGAAAAGATGGTCTTTTTTGCGGCGGTCGTCCATCCGAAAACGGGGCGTAGAGCAGGATTCAGACTATGCCTGGAGTAAGCAACAAGAGGGAATTCAGGCCGGAAAAAGCAGCTTTTCGCACACGTAAAAATTAGCGCCATTCACCCTCGAATAGCGGGCGCTAACGCAAATGCCAGGCTGTTTTTGCTGGCCTGGCGGCGCTGAAAAACAACCGGCCCCGCCTGCGCGGGGCGAGTTTTATTGCGGCATCGCCGCCAGCGGAATAATCGCGCCGCGATGCTGGATCACCGTGCTGGCCGTCAGATGCCCTAGCTCGGAGGACGCCTGAGGCGAGCCGCCCGTCAGGCGCTGCGACAGGTAGCCAGCGCTAAAGGAGTCGCCTGCGGCGGTGGTATCGATAATGCGCGCCGGATCGATACGAACTGCCGGAATGTCGATCAGCGCGTCGTCACCGATCGCTACCAGGCAGGATTCTGCGCCGCGCTTAATCACGATTTCACTGGCGCCCGCGCTTCGCGCGTGCGCTCAATGACCGCGCTGAGCGGATGCTCGCCCTACAGCAGATGCTCATCATCCAGCGTTAAGAAGGCTATATCGGTGCGCTGCAGCATGGCGCGATAAGCCTGCTGCGCGCTCGCTTTGTCGGCCCACAGGCGCGGACGATAGTTATTGTCGAAGATCACCTGGCCGCCGTTGGCGCGGCAGCGGTCCAGCAGCGCTATCAGCTTCTCGCGGCTGTCGGCAGGCAGAATCGCTAGGGGGAAATACCGCTGAGGTAGAGATAATCGTAGCCCGCCAGCTCATCAACGATGGCGGCAGACTGCGGGCCGTCGAGCCAGTAGCGCGCGGCGGCGTCGCTGCGCCAGTACCAGAAGGTGCGCTCGCCGCGCGCGTCGGTTTCAATAACGTAAAGCCCCGGCATTTTGTTTTCCAGCCGCTGGATAAGGCGCGTATGCATTTTTTCCTGCTGCTAGGCGGCGATCATCTGGTCGCTAAAGGAGTCACCTGGCGCGCCAGGTAAACCGCGGTGTTCAGCGTGTCGCCGCCAAAGCCGCGTTTGATGTTCTCACCCTTCTCGGACAGCTCAATCATGCACTCGCCGATAATGGCTATTCTTTTATGCGTCATGGTATTTGGCCTGTAGTGAAATAAGGCTTCAGTCTCGCGTCTGGTATGGCAGACGCCAATGGTTTTTAAAACGGTGTTTTTATTCCACTTAAGGTCAAAAAAGCTCTGCTTAGCGGTGATTTAGTGGAAAAAGCCAGGCTTTTTTACACGATTGCGCCTCTTCCTGATTGGTACACTCTTGAGTCTTATGTGACCAGAGACTGGATAACGTTATCCCGGCAACCGCCGATACTTGCCGCTGAGTTGTCACATGGCACTCGCCACCAACTAGGAAAACACCATGGTGATGAAGAATATTAGTCATCGGCTACCTTCTTCAACTGACATCAACCAACGACAGGAAGCGCGTCTCTTCTGGCAGCAATGCCAACGATTCTACACTTTCCAGCCGATATATCAGGTATCGGGCCGGTTGCTGGCAATTGAAATCCTGACCGCGGTAATGCACGCGACCACGCCGGAGAAGCGATTATCGCCGGAGTCCTATTTTGAAGCGCTGGGGATCGAACAGCGTCTGCATGTTGTCCATGAGCAGCCCACCCTGTTAAAGGAGTGGCACGCTTTTTTTGCCTGAACCAGGTGGTGGTGTCGATCAATATCGATGGTCCGACGCTGATGGCGATTCAGCAGTACGCGCCGATTCGTCAGCTTATCGCCCAGCTGCCGTGGGTGCGTTTCGAACTCACCAAGCACCAAGCACCAAGCACCAAGCACCAAGCACCAAGCACCACGCGCTGCCGCAGGGATAGATGATCCGCAGATGCCGGAGCTGGGACCGCTGTGGCTGGACGACTTCGGCTCCGGTGATAGGACGTGAGATATTTAAAAGGGAAACGTGCGATAAATGTGGATCTACCTGGGACAAACTGGATCTATCTGGGACAAGTCAGGGTGATTAAGTTACACATAGTGAAACAGGAATCATCACTCAAATTAATCGATTATTGAAATCATCTTGCTGCTTGAAGTCGTATCCGGTTCAGTCGGTAGAAGAGCATGATGGCTTTGCTTCTCTTCTCCTGATGTCTATTCTGGTAATTTGATCTGCAGGGATGTAAGTGGCAAGAGCGCCGTAGTCCTGATGAATAACATCCCCATACTCTAGCCACTCATCGCTATTTGCCGGACTGCTATGCGTGACATAGAGAATGACATCGCCGTTATTACCCAGTGTAAAAGGCCCATTTGGAAGTTCCTCGAAGCGCCCCGGCAATCGTGATAGCAAGCCCGAGCCATCCTTCAGTACCACAAGTAATTCGGTCGCCCGATAATCCGTCAGACCAAACATTTGCTGCCAGGCAGAGTGGGTACTGTCAGACCACGAGATATTATGCTGCCGGAAAAACGCGTACAACCGTTTACGCCACAATGCACCCAGGGTAAATGCTAACAATACGGTCGGCAGCGCTGCTGCGTAAGCATTGACGCCACACCAGAGTGTCACGTGGTATATTGCTGTCGGCAACAGGCTAAAAATCAGTGTGGAGAAGAGAATATCAATGGGTTTATGGTGCTCTTTCAGACCAACATTGGCAATAAAGTAGCTCATGTAGCCAGAGGCCAGCGTTACGAGTGTTGCCCAGGGTAAATCGAGCAGGGTTGAATCAAGCATACTTATCGCCTTTTCGTAAGCACTATCGCAATGATAATTGTAACAAAAAAACGCTGACGTATTGACAGTGTGTTTAAATCGTCATCTCGCCTGATTATCTTCAAACAGACTACCCTGGATGCGGGCCAGTTCTTCTTTTTTAACCCGTTTGATCACGGAATAAATCCACTGTAGTGAGACTTCGTACTTGCGTGCCAGGGCGCGATGGTTATGCCCATTAAAATCGGCAAATATCTCCCGGTCACGCTGATTAATTTGCCACATCAACCCCATCGGGAAGTAAACATTCTGCCCGCCCCAGGCCCGCATCATTTGGCTGGCGACGGCATCGCCTATCTGACTGGCAACAGCGGGGTCAACATCGATAATCTGTCTGACGGTCTGCGCCGTGTGTTCGGCCAGCTCAACCAGTAACTCCGGCCCTTTATTGCGAAAGGTATTTTCTAGCATGAGGTTGCCCTCACCACGCGTTTTTGCCACTGCTTGAGTTTCTCGATAACCTGGCTGGCCTGCTGGCTATCTAGCCAGTAAGGCGAATCACAGCCGGTTTCCCGTTTAACAAAGTGGGCCAGGGCTTTTGCTAACGCATCCTGGACAATGCCCTCCTGGGCCATTGCCTGCCACAGGGCCTGCATTTTCTGGATTTGCGGACGGTCGGTCTGCTTTTTCGTCATGGGTTGAGTCGGTTGGATACGAAAGCCTTGTGTCTTTAGGGCGTTTAACACTTGCGCCAGCTGACCGATATTCAGGGCTTTTGCTGATGTTTTCCCCGTTAGCCTGTGCAGCATCTGGCGGTAAGTCGTGTCGTCCAGTTTGAGGTGCTGGGCGGCAATATGGATTAACTGCAGGTACTTTTGTCGGGTCATCGGAGGCGTCCTTTATCGTCGTGGTCGGGGTCAGGATTCCTTATGCCATTAATAAAAAAATAATCCTTCGAGTTTTGAAGCATTATAAAATGAATATCGTTATTATTCAATTGAATGCATCAAGCGCGGTTTTTCCGCTATGACTTCTTCACACAAATCGCTTTGGCGTCGATATCTTTGAAGGTTTCAAATTTTTCTGCGAACTGTTTGGCGGCCTGTTGACAGGCGGTTGCCGTATCAAACTCCTGTGTATGCAGCGTGGAAAAAGCATTACCGGCATAAGGACTGGCGTAGAGCGCTAAAATTAATATCCACATCGTGATTTCCCCTCTTTTACTGAATTAAGGTCGGGTGTTCAACAAAACAAAGACTGACCGCAATGAACACCAGGAAACCGGCAAACAGGCGGTTTTGTTGTTGACGGGTTTCTGGCGATTGAAAATAAGGCCGCAAGCGGGCGGCAATGAGCGCGTAAAGCGTCATCATCGGCGCATCGACCATTACCATCGTCAGAGTCATAAGGGTAATTTGTGGCCCTAACGATTGGGACGGATTAAGAAAGACCGGTAGTGTGGCAAGTAGGAAGGCGAGCGCTTTGGCATTGGTGATGTCGGTCAGAAAACCCCATCAGAACCGTTGCGCACAGCGGGTCAATGTCACGACATCGTAAGCATCCATGATGACTGGTGCGCGCCAGGTTCGGTAGGCGGCAAACAGTAGCCAGAGTACGCTGATGCCTTTCAGCAACAGCCAGGAGGCCGCTGAAGCGCGTAACGCTTCCGTGCTCAGTGCCACAATGGGCACCATCAAGGCTAATGCCGAGGCCTGACCGGCAATAAGCGGTAGCGTCTTGTGCCATCCCCGCTGGAAGGCATGGTTAAGGGTGAGGATAGCGCCAGCGCCGGGTAATACGGCACTGAGCAAGGCACCCCCTAAAAAAAACTAACCAAAGGTCAAGGTTCATGGTTTATTTACCTCGTGCGTTTGATGATGGGGTGGTATTGATGGCGAATTTGTCGTGATACCTTTTAGTGGCACGACATCCCAGTTAAGTACCCAGGCGCTAGCCAGACCCAGCTTTAGACCTGTCGCCTGCGCCAGTGGTTCGGCATCGGCGTGGATCTGCACGGCCAGCTCTCGCGTTGGCGCTATGATCAGCGCGCGCGGCTGATTGATCTGGCGGTCTTCCTGCGCCGGGTGAGAAAGAAGATGATGAAGCGTTGACCTCAGAAACGCCATCGTTTTGCCGGTACCGGTTTGCGCCTGACCTGCGACATCACGTCCAGATAGCGTGAAAGGCAACGCCAATGCCTGAATAGGCGTGCAGTTATGAAAGCCTTTTTTATCAAGGTCTTCAATGATCTGAGGGTGCAGGGCGAAGTCGGAAAACTTCTGTTCAGTTAAGTGTGTTTTGCTCATAGTATTGTAGAATATTAGCTTACTATCGCTTTACGAAAGCTTATCCGATGAAATAAAGTCAACCTTCGTAGGTAAACTTTACGCCGATTCGCCAGGCATAATCTTGTGGAGTAATAAATAATATGAGCAGCAATAAAATCGTTCACCTCACCGATGACAGTTTCGATGCAGACGTTCTGAAAGCAGAAGGTGTCACGCTGGTTGATTTCTGGGCTGAATGGTGTGGTCCTTGCAAAATGATCGCCCCGATTCTCGACGAGGTTGCCGAAGAGTACGACGGTAAACTCACCATCGCCAAGCTGAACATTGACGATAACCCGGGCACCGCGCCAAAGTACGGCATTCGCGGCATTCCGACGCTGCTGCTGTTTAAAAACGGTGAAGTGGCCGCCACCAAAGTTGGCGCGCTGTCTAAAAGCCAGCTGAAAGAGTTTCTCAACGCCAATCTGGCGTGATCAGAACCGAACGTTCGGCGGTGGTGAATTTTCTTCCACTGCTGGACGTTCGCATTTTAGCGTGCTAAGTTACTTTCACTTCACTGCATTACGCACTTACCTTGTAGTTTGCATCTAAAGATTTCCTTTGTTAAATCCTGAAGCGCGTTCCGTATACAGCGTTTAGCGATTCTGACGGTTAGCACCAGTTTTGGCATCGCATTTCAACCGTCTCTCGCTTCCAGTCGCCGTCCCTGACGATGATCGTCGAGAAGAGTTGAAAGCGCTATTAACAGGCATGGAATATTAAGCCATATCATTCACGACCAACATTTCGAGAATTACCCCGAGTTTAAGAATCCATCACTATGAATCTTACCGAATTAAAGAATACGCTAGTTTCAGAGCTGATTACCCTCGGCGAAAATATGGGGCTGGAAAACCTGGCGCGCATGCGCAAACAGGACATTATTTTCGCCATCCTCAAACAGCACGCAAAAAGCGGCGAGGACATCTTCGGTGATGGTGTGCTGGAGATACTGCAGGATGGATTTGGTTTCCTCCGCTCCGCAGACAGCTCCTACCTTGCCGGTCCTGACGACATCTACGTTTCTCCCAGCCAAATTCGCCGCTTCAACCTTCGCACTGGTGACACCATCTCCGGCAAGATCCGTCCGCCGAAAGAGGGTGAGCGCTACTTCGCGCTGCTGAAGGTCAACGAGGTCAACTACGATAAGCCGGAAAACGCCCGTAGCAAGATCCTGTTTGAAAACCTGACGCCGCTGCACGCCAACAGCCGTCTGCGCATGGAGCGCGGCAACGGGTCGACCGAAGACCTTACCGCACGTGTGCTGGATCTGGCTTCGCCGATCGGCCGCGGCCAGCGTGGTCTGATCGTCGCGCCGCCGAAAGCGGGTAAAACTATGCTGCTGCAGAACATCGCGCAGAGCATCGCCTACAACCATCCAGACTGTGTGCTGATCGTGCTGCTGATCGACGAGCGTCCGGAAGAAGTGACCGAGATGCAGCGTCTGGTCAAGGGCGAAGTCATCGCCTCAACCTTCGACGAGCCAGCTTCACGCCACGTTCAGGTCGCCGAGATGGTGATCGAGAAGGCGAAGCGTCTGGTCGAGCACAAGAAAGACGTTATTATCCTTCTGGACTCCATTACCCGTCTGGCACGCGCCTACAACACCGTCGTGCCGGCTTCCGGCAAAGTGCTGACCGGTGGTGTGGACGCCAACGCCCTGCACCGTCCGAAACGCTTCTTCGGCGCTGCGCGTAACGTGGAAGAGGGCGGCAGCCTGACCATCATCGCCACTGCGCTGGTTGATACTGGTTCGAAGATGGATGAAGTGATTTACGAAGAGTTTAAAGGCACCGGTAACATGGAGCTACATCTCGCACGTAAAATCGCGGAAAAACGCGTCTTCCCGGCGATAGACTACAACCGCTCCGGTACCCGTAAAGAAGAGCTGCTCACCTCTCAGGAAGAGCTGCAAAAGATGTGGATCCTGCGCAAAATTATTCACCCGATGGGTGAAATCGACGCGATGGAATTCCTTATCAACAAGCTGGCGATGACCAAAACCAACGATGAATTCTTCGACATGATGAAGCGTTCGTAATCTTGTCCAGACTAATCGAGGCGGCTAAACGAACTTTTTTATCCTGAATAGGCAGGACATCGCACTAACGCCACGTCTTAACGTGGCGTTTTTTATTTGTGCGCATTAGGATTACCGCTGGCAGGAGCATTTATAATGACTGTGGCGTCGGCGCGCAAAATATCTCCTGTCGTGCGTCGTCATAAGCAGAATTCGGACTCGGGATGAAAAGCACAAACACGCTGATTGTTTATCCTGTCCCTGATTTTAGCTGAGAGCGTTTACCGTGAATTTACTCACTATGAGTACTGAGCTGGGCCTTACTTTCCTGTTTTCTTTGGTTTTCCTCTTTTTCGCGCGCAAAGCAGCTAAAAAAATTGGTCTAGTTGATACGCCCAACTCTCGTAAACGCCATCATGGCGCCATTCCGCTGGTCGGCGGGATCTCCGTTTATGCCGGTATCTGCTTTACCTTTCTGATCACCAAATTTTATCTGCCGCACGCCATGCTCTACCTCAGCTGCGCCGGTTTGCTGGTGCTGGTCGGCGCGCTGGACGATCGCTTCGATATCAGCGTGAAAATCCGCGCCGTGGTGCAGGCCGCCGTCGCGGTGGCGATGATGGTGGGCGCCAAGCTCTATCTGCTCAGCTTGGGTTTCATTATTGGTCCGGTAGAGCTGGTGGTCGGGCCCTTTGGCTATGTGCTGACGCTGTTCGCCGTCTGGGCCGCGATTAACGCCTTCAATATGGTGGACGGCATCGACGGTCTGCTGGGCGGCCTCTCGTCCGTGACCTTTGCGGCGATGGGCATTATTCTCTGCTTCGACGGGCAGTTCAGCCTCGCCATGTGGTGCTTCGCCATGATCGCCGCCACGCTGCCTTATATCCTGTTGAATATCGGTTTTCTCGGTCGCCGTTATAAAGTCTTTATGGGCGACGCCGGCAGCACCATGATTGGCTTCACCATTATCTGGATCCTGCTGGAGACCACGCAGGGGCTGAGCCATCCCATTACGCCAGTGACCGCGCTCTGGCTGATTGCCATTCCGCTGATGGATATGGTGGCGATTATGTACCGCCGCCTGCGCAAAGGCATGAGCCCCTTTTCCGCCGATCGCCAGCATATTCACCACCTGATTATGCGCGCCGGGTTTACCTCGCGGCGGGCGTTCGTACTGATCACCGTGGCGGCCGCTATTCTGGCGGGCATCGGCGTGCTCGGCGAATACCTCGCCTTTATCTCCGAATGGGTGATGCTGGTGTTGTTCCTGGTGGCGTTTATGTTCTACGGCTATTGCCTGAAACACGCCTGGCGCGTGGCGCGCCTGATTCGTCGTATAAAGCGTCGTCTGAACGCTAACAGCGGCGCAAAGAAAAAATTACCCTGATAAGGATCGCCTTGTTATGACCTCTGAGGTTGTAGAAAACGAACTGGACATTCGCGGCCTGGGCTGTGCCCTGTGGCGCGGCAAGCGCTGGATAATCGGTTTTGCGCTGCTTTTTGCGCTGGTTGCCTGGCTCGCTTCGCTGCTGATGAAACAGGCGTGGAGCACCACGGCCATCACCGCTCGTCCAACGGTCAACATGCTCGGCGCCTACTACGTGCAGGAGCAGTTTCTGAATAACCTCGACGTGCGTAACAACACGCTCAACCTCGCGGCGCCTTCGCCGACCATTATGGACGAGGTTTACCAGGAATTTATCATGCAGCTGGGTGCCTGGGATACGCGCCGCGACTTCTGGCAGCAGACGGACTATTACAAAAGCCGCCGCTCCGGTAACGCGCACAATGATGCGGCGCTGCTGGATGATATGGTCGCCAGCATTCAGTTTCTGCCTGCCGATGCAGCGCGCAACACGCGCGACAGCGTCAAGCTGATTGCGGAGACCGCCGGCGACGCCAATAACCTGCTGCGCCAGTATATCGCCTTTGCCAGCGAGCGGGCGGCGCGCCACCTGAACGCCGAACTGCAGGGCGCCTGGCAGGCACGCAGCGCGCAGCTGCAGGCGCAGGTTGCCCGTCAGGAAGCTGTAGCGACGGCGGTTTTCCAGCGCCAGCAGCAGACGCTGAAGGTCCCCAGCCAGCAGGGCATTCAGGAGAACCGGTCGGGCGACGCGCGCGAGCCGATTGCTGACAGCGATCTTTTTTTGCTGGGCGAACCGCAGCTGCACGCGCAGCTGGAGACCCTGCAGGCGACCGGGCCGAGTTACGATATCAGCTATGATCAAAACAGGGCGATGCTCGCTACCCTGAGCAAAGGGCCGACGTTAAACCGAACTTTCCAGACCTACCGTTACCTGCGTACGCCGGAAGAGCCGGTGTCGCGCGACAGCCCGCGTCGTCTGTTTATGATGATCATGTGGGGCGAGTTAGGCGCATTGACGGGCGCTGGCGTGGCGCTGGCGCGCCGTTCCTGCGTCGGCAAAGTGAGAGAAACCGCGTGAAAGTGCTTACGGTATTCGGAACTCGCCCGGAGGCGATAAAAATGGCGCAGTTGGTGCAGGCGCTGGCGCAGGACGCAACGTTTGAATCGCGCCTGTGTGTCACGGCGCAGCACCGAGAAATGCTCGATCAGGTGCTGCGGCTCTTTGCGCTGCGGCCTGACTACGATTTGAACGTGATGCGCCCGGAACAGGGGCTGACGGAAATTACCTGTCGCATTCTCGAGGGCATGAAGAGCGTACTGCTCGACTTCAACCCCGACGTCGTGCTGGTGCACGGCGATACCGCCACGACGCTGGCTGCAAGCTTGGCGGCGTTTTATCAGCAGGTTCCGGTCGCGCACGTCGAGGCGGGACTGCGCACCGGCGACCTGACGTCGCCCTGGCCGGAAGAGGGCAATCGCAAGCTGACGGGCCATCTGGCGCGCCTGCACTTCACGCCCACCGAGCGTTCGCGCCAGAACCTGCTGGCGGAAAACGTGCCCGATCGGCGCATTTTTGTCACAGGCAACACGGTGATCGACGCCCTGCTGTGGATACGCGATCGGGTAATGGCCGATCCTAGCCTCAACGCGCAGCTGGCCGCGTACTATCCGTTTCTTGACGAGAGCAAAAAGTTGGTGCTGGTCACCGGACACCGTCGCGAGAGCTTTGGCGAGGGCTTCGAGCGTGTCTGCCGCGCGCTGGCGCGTCTGGCGCGCCAGCATCCCGATGCGCAAATCGTCTATCCGGTTCACCTGAACCCCAACGTCAGTGAGCCGGTAAACCGCATTCTCAGCGGCATCGAAAATATCGTGCTTATTGAGCCGCAAGAGTATTTGCCCTTTGTCTGGCTGATGAATCGCGCTTGGCTGATCCTCACCGACTCCGGCGGCATTCAGGAAGAGGCGCCTTCGCTGGGCAAACCGGTGCTGGTGATGCGCGACGCCACTGAGCGTCCTGAGGCGGTTGATGCCGGCACGGTGAAGCTGGTAGGCACCGATACAGAAAAAATTGTCGCCGAAGCTAGCCTGCTGCTGACCAACGCCGCCGCCTGGCAGACCATGAGCCGCGCGCATAACCCTTACGGAGACGGCAAGGCCTGCCAGCGAATTCTGCAAGCTCTAAAAGATACCCGAGTTGACCTATGAGCTTTGACACCATTTCCGTAATCGGGCTGGGCTATATCGGGCTGCCTACCGCAGCCGTTTTAGCGTCACAACAGAAAAAAGTCGTGGGCGTAGATATCAACGCGCGTGCGGTAGAGACCATTAATCGCGGCGCCATCCATATCGTTGAGCCGGCGCTGGATAAAGTGGTGTATGAGGCCGTCACCCAGGGCTTTTTGCGTGCTACTATACAGCCGGAGGCGGCCGACGCCTTTCTTATTGCCGTGCCAACACCGTTTATGGCGGACCATCAGCCCGACCTGCGCTTCGTTAAGGCGGCTGCGGAATCGATCGCGCCGGTGCTGAAAAAGGGCGACCTGGTGATCCTCGAATCCACCTCGCCGGTTGGCACCACGGAGCTGATGGCCGAATGGCTAGCGGTCATGCGCTCCGATCTGCGCTTTCCGCAGCACGGCGGCACGCCGGATATCTTTATCGCCTACAGCCCGGAGCGCGTGCTGCCGGGCAAAATCATGCAGGAGCTGATCCACAACGACCGTGTGATCGGCGGCATGACGCCCGCCTGTTCGGCGCAGGCCAGCGCGCTTTACCGCCTCTTCCTGCAGGGCGAATGCGTAGAGACCAAAGCGCGCACGGCAGAGCTGTGCAAGCTGACTGAGAACAGCTTCCGAGACGTCAATATTGCCTTTGCCAATGAGCTGTCGCTGATCTGCGCCGATCAGGGCATCAACGTCTGGGAGCTGATCGCGCTGGCGAACCGTCATCCGCGCGTTAATATTTTGCAGCCCGGCCCAGGCGTCGGCGGCCACTGCATTGCGGTCGATCCCTGGTTTATCGTGGCGCAAAACCCGTCACTGGTGCGACTGATCCGCACCGCGCGCGAAGTGAACGACAGCAAGCCGCACTGGGTACTGCAACAGGTGAAAGCGGCGCTGGCCGACTGCCTGACCCACAGCTGCAAGCGCGCCGACGAAATCGTGATCGCCTGCTTCGGCCTGACGTTCAAGCCCGATATCGACGATCTGCGCGAAAGCCCGGCGATGCAGGTGGCACAAATGATCGCCAAGTGGCACTGCGGCCAGAGCTGGGTAGTGGAACCGCACATCGCCTCGCTGCCCGCTGCGCTCGATGGCAAAGCTGAACTGGTCGCGAGCGAGCAGGCGCTGGCGCAGGCCGATGTGCTGGTGATGCTGGTGGATCACAGCCTTTTCCGCGCTGTCGAGGCGTCTCAGGTGACGCAGTCCTGGATTGTTGATACGCGAGGGGTGTGGCGGTGAAACAGTTTTTAATCACCGGCGGAGCGGGCTTTATCGGTTCGGCGCTGGTGCGTTTCCTGATTGAAGAGACGGATCATCGCGTCGTCGTGATTGATAAGCTCAGCTATGCGGGGAATCCCGCCTCGCTGGCCGACCTGATGCAGAATGCGCGCTTTACCTTTGAACTGGTTGATATCTGCGATCGTCTGGCGCTCGACGCGGTGTTTGCGCGCGATCAGCCAGACTGCGTGATGCACCTTGCCGCCGAAAGCCACGTTGACCGTTCCATTGACGGGCCGATCGCCTTTGTCGAAACCAATATTGTCGGCACTTACCATCTACTGGAGGCGGCGCGCGGTTACTGGAGCGGGCTGGAGAGCGCGCGGCAGCAAACCTTTATTTTTCATCATATTTCGACCGATGAGGTCTTTGGCGATCTCCAGGATCCCAACGCCTTTTTCACCGAAACCACGCCTTATGCGCCCAGCAGCCCTTATTCTGCGACCAAAGCCAGCAGCGATCACCTGGTGCGCGCCTGGCTACGCACTTACGGCCTGCCGGTCATCGTCACCAACTGCTCGAATAACTACGGTCCGCGCCACTTTCCGGAAAAGTTGATTCCGCTAACTATCATCAATGCGCTGGCTGGCAAACCCTTGCCGGTTTACGGCAACGGCGAACAGGTCCGCGACTGGCTCTACGTCGAAGACCATGCCCGCGCGCTCTATCGCGTGGTGAGCAGCGGCAAAGTGGGCGAGACCTACAATATTGGCGGTCATAACGAGCGGCGGAATATTGACGTGGTGTACGCCATTTGCGATCTGCTGGAGGCGATGGCGCCGGAACGCAAAGCGCCAGCGCTTGCGCATTACCGCGATCTGATTACCTTTGTCGCGGACCGCCCGGGCCACGATCGGCGCTACGCCATCGACGCCAGCAAAATCGCGCGAGAGCTGGGCTGGACGCCCGCAGAGACGTTTGAAAGCGGTATGCAGAAAACCGTGCGCTGGTTCCTGGATAACCCGGGCTGGTGGCAGGCGATCCTGGATGGGTGCTACCGCGGCGAAAGGCTCGGCTTGGCCACATAGGCGTCCATGACGGCGTTGGAGGAGCAGAAGCGATGAAAGGTATTATTCTGGCTGGTGGCTCAGGCACGCGTCTTCATCCCATTACGCGCGCAATCTCTAAACAGCTGCTGCCCGTGTATGACAAGCCGATGATCTATTATCCCCTGTCGGTGCTGATGCTAGCGGGGATACGCGATATCCTGCTGATTATTACGCCTGAGGACCGCGATCACTTTGTGCACCTGCTGGGCGACGGCAGCGAATTCGGCGTCCGCCTCAACTATGCGGTGCAGCCCTCTCCGGATGGTCTGGCGCAGGCCTTTATTATCGGCGAAAGCTTTATCGGCGACGATAATTGCTGTCTGGTGCTGGGCGATAATCTCTATTTCGGCCAGGGCTTTAGTCCGAAGCTGAAAAAAGTCGCCGCGCGCGAGCAGGGGGCGACGGTATTCGGTTATCAGGTAATGGAGCCTGAACGGTTCGGCGTGGTGGAATTCGATGAGGCGTTTAATGCGCTCTCGATAGAGGAGAAACCGAGCGTGCCCAAATCGCGCTGGGCGGTAACCGGGCTTTACTTTTACGATAATCAGGTCGTTGAGTTTGCCAAACAGGTCAAGCCTTCTTCGCGCGGCGAGCTGGAAGTTACCTCGATTAATCAAATGTATCTGGCGCGTGGTCAGCTCTCCGTCGAGCTGCTGGGACGCGGCTTTGCCTGGCTTGATACCGGCACGCACGACAGCCTGATTGAGGCGAGCACCTTCGTACAGACGGTAGAAAAGCGCCAGGGTTTCAAGGTGGCCTGTCTGGAAGAGATTGCATGGCGCAACGGCTGGCTAAACGACGATCAGCTGCGCGCCGCTGGCCAAGCGTTGACCAAAACGGGCTACGGCCAGTATCTGCTGGATTTACTCTATGCCCGTCCTCGTCAGTATTAATCCGCTCTCATGGGAGAGCGCCTTTTTCGGCGTCGCCTCGGCGCGGCTCGATCTCGACGGCGAGCTGCCGCTGGGTGAGGCGCTGTGCCAGCCAGCGGAGCTGTGGCAGATAAAGGTGCCCGCCGACCGGCTAGATGTGATCGACGCCGTCAGCCAGTACGGCTTTCAGCTGGTGGAAGGAGAAGCCGATCTGGCGATGAATATCAAAAGCACCGAAAGGCAGAGCGGCATCCGTATTGCCCGCGAGTCGCAGACTGACGCGCTGCACGCGGCGGCGAGCCAGCTTTTTGTGCAAAGCCGCTTTCGCGCACCCTGGTTTGCGCCAGACGCCAGCGCGCGCTTTTACGCGCAGTGGATCGAAAATGCGGTGCGTGGCACCTTTGACCACCAGTGTCTGATCGCCAGCGATGAGGCCGGCGCGCTGCAGGGCTTTATTTCGCTGCGCGAGGTTGAGGACGACGTGCGCGTCGGGCTTTTGGGCGTGCTGCCGCAGGCGCAGGGCAACGGCGTCGGGCAGCGGCTGCTTCTGGCGAGCGCCGACTGGGGCCGGGTGCGGCAGCTCAACCGGCTGCGCGTCGCGACGCAGCTCAGTAATTTGACTGCGATGCGCCTCTATTTACGCAGCGGTGCGCGACTGGAAAGCACCGCTTACTGGTTTTACAGGAAAGGCCATGATCCCATTTAACGCCCCCCCCGTCGTGGGCAACGAACTCGAATATATGCAGTCGGCGATGGCCAGCGGCAAGCTGTGCGGCGACGGCGGCTTTACCCGCCTCTGCCAGCAGTGGATGGAGCAGCGCTTCGGCAGCAAAAAGGTGCTGCTGACGCCCTCCTGTACCGCCTCGCTGGAGATGGCGGCGCTGCTGATCGATATCCAGCCCGGGGATGAAGTGATTATGCCGAGCTACACCTTCGTCTCCACCGCCAACGCCTTCGTGCTGCGCGGCGCGACTATTGTTTTCGTGGATGTCCGTTCCGATACGCTCAATCAGGATGAGAGCAAAATCGAGGCGGCGATTACCGAGAAAACCCGCGCCATCGTGCCGGTGCACTACGCCGGCGTGGCGTGTGAAATGGACGCCATCATGGCGCTGGCGAAGCAATATCAGCTCTGGGTCATTGAAGACGCCGCGCAGGGCATGATGTCGTGCTATAAAGGGCGCGCGCTGGGCACTATCGGCCATATCGGCTGCTTCAGCTTCCACGAAACCAAGAACTACACGGCGGGCGGCGAGGGCGGCGCGACCTTGATTAACGATGCCGCTCTGGTTGAGCGCGCCGAAATCATCCGCGAAAAGGGCACCAACCGCAGCCAGTTTTTCCGCGGCCAGGTGGATAAATATACCTGGCGCGATATCGGCTCCAGCTATTTGATGGCGGACCTGCAGGCGGCCTGTCTCTGGGCGCAGCTGGAGGCGGCCGAGCGTATCAATCAGCAGCGCCTGCGCCTGTGGCAGCGCTACTACGACGCACTGCAGCCGCTGGCGGCGCAGGGCCGTATCACGCTGCCGTCGCTGCCCGCCGCGTGCGAGCATAATGCGCACATGTTCTATATAAAGCTGCGCGACAGCGACGATCGTCAAGCGCTGATCGACTGGATGAAAGAGGCGGAGATCATGACGGCCTTCCACTACATCCCGCTGCACAGTTCGCCCGCCGGCGAGCAGTTCGGCCGCTTCCACGGCGAGGATCGCTATACCACCGTCGAGAGTGAGCGCCTGCTGCGCTTACCGCTGTTCTATAACCTAACGGACAATAACCAGAAAACGGTTATCAGTTCCCTGCTGAGCTTCTTCGCCTGATGTCGCTGGCTAAAGCGTCGGTGTGGACGGCCTCGTCCACGCTGGTGAAGATTGCTGCCGGGCTGCTGGTTGTTAAAATGCTGGCGGTGAGTTTCGGCCCGGAAGGGGTAGGGCAGGCGGGCAACTTTCGCCAGCTGGTGACCGTGCTCGGCGTGCTGGCGGGCGCCGGTATCTTCAACGGCGTTACCGCTTACGTGGCGCAGTATCAGCACCAGCCGGAGCCGCTGCGCGCGGTGACGGGCACCGCCTCCGCGATGGTGTTAGGCTTCTCCACGCTGCTGGCGCTGGTGTTCCTGCTGGCGGCCGCGCCGATCGCTCAGGCGCTGTTTGGCCATCACCGCTTTGAAAACGTGGTGCGCATTGTCGCCTTCCTGCAGTTCGGCATCGCCTGGGCCAACCTGGCGCTGGCGCTGTTGAAAGGCTATCGCAACGCGCGCGGCAATGCGCTGGCGCTGATTATTGGCAGCCTGCTGGGCGTGATGGGCTATCTGCTCTGCTGGTGGATCGGAGGCTATGCGGGCGCGCTGGTAGGATTTGCGCTGGTGCCCGCGCTGGCGGTGGTGCCGGCCTTCGTGCTGCTGAAGCGGCGCGTGCCGCTGCCGCTCGCCTGGCTGAAGCCGCAGTGGCATCCGACCTTTGTGCGCGGCCTGGCGAAGTTTACCCTGATGGCGCTGATGACCGCCGTCACCCTGCCGGTGGCTTGGGTGATGATGCGTAACCTGCTGGCGCAGCATGCGGGCTGGGCGCAGGTCGGCCTGTGGCAGGCGGTTACCAGCATCTCTGACGCCTGGCTGCAGTTTATTACCGCCACCTTCAGCGTCTGGCTGCTGCCGACGCTGGCGCGGCTGGAGCAGAAGCGCGATATCGCGCGCGAAATCGTGCGGGCGCTGCGCTTCGTGCTGCCCGCCGTGGCGGCGCTCGGCTTTTGCGTCTGGCTGCTGCGCGACGTGGCGATCTGGCTACTCTTCTCGCCCGCCTTTTACGCCATGCGCGGCCTGTTTGTCTGGCAGCTGTGCGGTGATGTGTTTAAAGTCGGCGCCTATGTGTTTGGTTATCTAGTGATTGCGAAAGCGTCGCTGCGCTTTTATATCCTGGCGGAAGTGAGCCAGTTTCTGCTGTTGACGCTCTTTTCGCGCTGGCTGATCGCGCTGTCGGGCGCTACCGGCGCGGCGCAAGCCTATATGGCGACCTACCTCTGTTACTTCGCGCTCTGTTGCGGCGCATTTATGATTTATTGCCGAAAAAAATGACGTTAATACATGTTCTGGGATCGGATATCCCTCATCACAATCAGACGGTGCTGCGCTTTTTCAATGACGTACTGAGCGCTGAGCTGCCGCTGGATCAGCCGCGCCGTTTTATGGTGGTGACGCAGCAGCCCGTCGCGCTCGCCGCCTTTGGCAATCTGGAGATTGAAAGCTTCGGCTCGAAAAAGGCGCTAGCGCAGGCGCTGGTACAGCGGGCAAAAAATCGCGAGCAGCGCTTTTTCTGCCACGGACAGTTCAATCCCGGTATCTGGCTAGCGCTGCTGAGCGGCAAAATCCGCGCCCGCCAGCTCTACTGGCACGTTTGGGGCGCCGATCTTTACGAAGAGTCGCACAGCCTGAAGTTTCGCCTGTTCTATCTGCTGCGGCGCATCGCCCAGGGGCGCGTGGCGCAGGTGTTCGCCACGCAGGGCGATCTGCACTATTACCAGCAGCGCCATCCTCAGATTCCCGCCACCACGCTCTATTTTCCGACAAAGATGCCGTCGGTCGCGCCGCACAGCGCGCCGGGTGAGCAATTTACCGTCCTGCTCGGCAACTCCGGCGACGCCAGCAACCGCCATATCGAAGGGCTAAAGGCGATTCGCGAACAGTTTGGCGAGGCGGCGCGCGTCGTGGTACCGCTGGGCTATCCGCCCAATAATGAGGGTTATATCCGCGAGGTCGCGGCGGCGGCGGACGCGTTGTTTCCGGCCGGGCAGGTAGAGCTGTTGCGCAGCAATCTTGCCTTCGACGACTATTTAACGCTGAGCGCCCGCTGCCATTTGGGGTATTTTATGTTCGAACGCCAGCAGGGTATCGGCACGCTCTGCCTGCTGATTCAGGCGAATATTCCCTTTGTGCTGACCCGCCGTAACCCGTTCTGGCGCGATATTTGCGAACAGGGGCTGCCGGTATTATTCAGCGACGACGCGCTGGATGAAGTGCGCGTGGCGGAAGCGCGTCGCCAGCTGGCGAGCTGCGACAAGCAGGCTATCGCCTTTTTTGCCCCAGGCTATGTGACATGCTGGCGCGACGTGCTGCGCCATTGTGAGAGGGAGTGCTCATGAACCTCATGCAGTTTAGCGGTCTGCTGGTGGTTTATCTGTTGTCGCTGGGCGGCATCCTGACCGTAATCTGGCGGGAGTTCAAGTGCGTGCGCTTTAACTTTCATCTGTTTTTTACCCTGCTGTTTTTGCTGACCTTTTATTTCGGCTTCCCGCTGACCAGCGTGCTGGTGTTTCGCTTTAACGTCGAGGTGATGCCGGCGGAGTATCTGCTGCAGGCGCTGCTGGCGGCCACCGCCTTCTACACCGTCTACTACGTCAGCTACAAGGTCCGGCTGCGTCCCGCGACGGTGGCGCGCGCCAGGCCCTGGCTACAGATGAACCGTGTCGAAACCCATCTGACTTGCGTCATGCTGTCGCTGGTCGCTATCGGCACGGTCACAGTGTTTTTCCTGCACAACGGGTTTCTGCTGTTCCGCCTGACCGCCTATAATCAGATTTTCTCCAGTGAAGTCTCGGGCGTGGCGCTAAAGCGCTTCTTCTATTTCTTTATCCCGGCGATGCTGATCCTCTATTTCCTGCGCCCTACGCAGCGTAACTGGCTGCTGTTTCTGGTGGTGACGGTGGCGTTCGGCCTGCTGACTTACGCGCTGGTGGGCGGCACGCGCGCCAATATCATCATCGCCTTTGCGCTGTTTTTGTTTATCGGCATTACGCGCGGCTGGATCAGCCTGTGGATGCTGGCGGCGGCGGGCGTACTGGCGATCGGCGGCATGTTCTGGCTGGCGCTGCGGCGCTATAACCTCAACGTGTTTGGCGAAGAGGCGATTTACACCTTTCTCTACCTAACGCGCGATACCTTTTCCCCCTGGCAGAACCTGGCGCTGCTGCTAGAGAACTACTCTAAAATCGAGTTTCAGGGGTTGGCGCCGATCTGGCGCGATTTCTACGTCTATATTCCTAGCTGGCTGTGGCCGGGCAGGCCATCGATGGTGCTGAACAGCGCCAACTATTTTACCTGGGACGTGCTGAACAACCACTCCGACCTGGCGATCTCGCCGACGCTGCTGGGTTCGCTGCTGGTGATGGGCGGCGTCTGGTTTATCCTGCCGGGCGCGGTGGTGGTCGGGTTGATTATCAAAGGGTTCGATACCCTTTACCTGCATGGACGCGATTCCGAAAACCGCTACAGCGGCGCGATTATGCAGAGTTTCTGCTTTGGCGCGGTGTTCAATATGATTGTACTGGCGCGTGAAGGGCTGGATGCGTTCGGCTCGCGCGTGGTCTTTTTTGCGCTGATATTTCTCGCCTGTCTCGGCGTGTCCCGGCTGCTTTACTGGCTGCTGGATCGCGCCGGGCTGATTCGGCGACGCGGCGGCCAGCCGCTACATAGCCCAACCTAACGCCTCTGGGCATAACAGGAAAATGACATTCAACCATGACAAGGTTACTTGAAGCGCCGCAATACGAAATCCGCGGCGTGTCGCTTTACGGCTTCGATGGCATGTCCGCATTTGTAGATTTTCTGCTGCCGGATGAGACGGTGCGCAGCGGGACGCTGGTGGCGATTAACGCTGAGAAGATGCTGACGGCGGAGCACGATGCGGGGCTGCGCGCGCTGTTGCAGCAGGCGGAGTATAAATATCCCGACGGCATCAGCATTGTGCGCTCTATCCGTAAAAAGTATCCACATGCGGCGGTGGAGCGTATCGCCGGCGCGGATTTATGGGAGGCGCTGATGGCGCGCACTGGCCAGCAGGGCACGCCGGTGTTTTTGATCGGCGGGCTTCAGGCTGTGCTGGACGATACCTGCGAGAAGCTGCGTCGCCAGTGGAACGTGAATATCGTCGGGGCGCAAGATGGTTACTTCGCCCCGGCCGACCGCGATGCGCTCTTTAGGCGCGTCGCCGCCAGCGGGGCGCGCATCGTAACCGTGGCGCTCGGCTCGCCGCGTCAGGAGCTGCTGATGCGCGACTGCCGTGCATGCTGGCCGGATGCGCTCTATATGGGCGTCGGCGGGACATACGATGTTTTTTCCGGGCATGTGAAGCGCGCGCCGAAGATTTGGCAGCAACTGGGGCTGGAAGGGCTTTATCGCTTGATTCGACAGCCCTCTCGGCTGCGTCGGCAGCTAAAACTGATAAAATATTTGCGCTATCACTGGCGCGGCGATCTCTGATATCATTGATTAATGCGGCGTTTTTTTAGGCAGGAATGGGGTAAAACGCTGCATTAGTCGACGAAACGCACAAAGCATAATCAAACGCGTTTTTTTATTAAAAAAGCACTGGACAGCATCACCCCAAGTCCGTAGGATGCCCATCCGCAAAGGCGCTACGCGCCCGTAGCTCAGCTGGATAGAGCGCTGCCCTCCGGAGGCAGAGGTCTCAGGTTCGAATCCTGTCGGGCGCGCCATTTAGTTTGTGCGCAAGAGCTACGGTGGTTACATTACCGCGTTAGTAAAGAGTTTCATGCTGCAGGTCAGTGATTTGCAACATAACGAATAGTGGTGGCTATAGCTCAGTTGGTAGAGCCCTGGATTGTGATTCCAGTTGTCGTGGGTTCGAGTCCCATTAGCCACCCCAGATTTTGCTGGGATACGCGAAGGTGGCGGAATTGGTAGACGCGCTAGCTTCAGGTGTTAGTGTCTTAACGGACGTGAGGGTTCAAGTCCCTCT
>NZ_SMDS01000021.1 GCF_013753875.1 Candidatus Pantoea persica | reverse complement strand
GCAGTCAGGGTGGTTTTACCGTGGTCAACGTGACCGATGGTGCCCACGTTTATGTGCAGTTTGTTACGTTGAAATTGCTCTTTCGCCATGGCGATAATCCTTACGTTATGCCTTCATCATTGATGAAGGCATCTGTTCACAATTTTTAAATCGTAGCTTATTTGCTACGAGCTTCAATAACGGCCTGAGCGACGTTGTTCGGCGCATCATCGTACTTCAGGAACTCCATGGAGTAAGAAGCTCGGCCTTTAGTCAGAGAACGCAACTGCGTCGCGTATCCGAACATTTCAGACAGCGGAACTTCAGCATGAATCTGCACGCCAGTCGCGTTAGATTCCTGCCCTTTCAGCATACCACGACGACGGCTCAGGTCACCGATGACGTCACCGGTGTTTTCTTCCGGGGTCTCAACTTCAACCTTCATGATCGGCTCAAGCAGTACCGGCTGCGCTTTCTTAAAGCCATCTTTAAAGGCGATAGAAGCGGCCAGTTTAAACGCCAGCTCCGAGGAGTCCACGTCATGGTAAGACCCGAAGTGCAGACGCACGCCTAGATCAACAACCGGGTAACCCGCCAGCGGGCCAGACTTCAGCTGTTCCTGGATGCCTTTGTCAACCGCAGGGATGTATTCGCCAGGAATCACACCGCCTTTGATGTCGTTAACAAATTCGTAGCCTTTCGGGTTGGAACCCGGCTCCAGCGGGTACATGTCGATAACAACATGACCATACTGACCGCGACCACCAGACTGCTTAGCGTGTTTACCTTCGATGTCGGTAACTTTAGAGCGAATCGCTTCGCGGTAAGCTACCTGCGGTTTGCCCACGTTCGCTTCAACGTTGAACTCGCGCTTCATTCGGTCAACGATGATGTCGAGGTGCAGCTCACCCATACCGGCGATGATGGTCTGGTTAGACTCGTCGTCAGTCCATACGCGGAATGACGGGTCTTCTTTAGCCAGACGGCCCAGAGCAAGACCCATTTTTTCCTGGTCAGCTTTGGTTTTCGGCTCAACGGCGATAGAGATAACCGGCTCCGGGAACTCCATACGTTCCAGGATGATCGGGTTGCTCGGATCGCACAGGGTATCACCTGTAATAACGTCTTTCAGACCGATCGCTGCTGCGATGTCGCCTGCGCGAACTTCGCTGATCTCTTCACGTTTGTTCGCATGCATCTGAACGATACGACCGAAGCGCTCACGTGCGGATTTCACTGAGTTCAGTACGGTGTCACCAGAGTTAACCACACCAGAGTAAACGCGGAAGAAGGTCAGGTTGCCCACGAACGGGTCGTTGGCGATTTTGAACGCCAGCGCAGAGAACGGCTCGCTGTCGTCAGCATGACGCTCAGCAGGCGTGTCTTTACCGTCGTCCAGCATACCGTTGATGGCAGGAACGTCAGTCGGTGCCGGCAGGTATTCAACTACGGCATCCAGCATTGCCTGAACACCTTTGTTCTTGAACGCAGAACCACAGGTAACCAGGATAATTTCGTTGCGCAGTACGCGCTGACGCAGAGCGGTTTTGATCTCTTCTTCGCTCAGCTCTTCGCCGATGAAGAATTTCTCCATCAGCTCTTCAGAAGCTTCTGCTGCTGCTTCGATCAGCTTGCCGCGCCACTCTTCAGCCAATTCCTGCATGTCTGCCGGGATGTCTTCGTAAACGAAGGTAACGCCCTGGTCAGCATCGTTCCAGTTGATGGCTTTCATTTTGATCAGGTCAACGACGCCGGTGAAGTTCTCTTCTGCGCCGATAGCCAGCTGCAGCGGAACCGGAGTCGCGCCCAGACGAGATTCGATCTGACCAACAACTTTCAGGAAGTTCGCGCCCATACGGTCCATTTTGTTAACGAACGCGATACGCGGAACTTTATATTTGTTCGCCTGACGCCATACGGTCTCAGACTGCGGCTGCACACCACCTACTGCACAGTAAACCATTACTGCGCCGTCGAGCACACGCATAGAACGTTCAACTTCGATGGTGAAGTCAACGTGCCCCGGGGTGTCGATGATGTTGATACGGTACGGCTCAAACTGCTTAGCCATACCAGACCAGAATGCGGTGGTTGCTGCAGAGGTGATGGTGATACCGCGCTCCTGCTCCTGCTTCATCCAGTCCATGGTCGCTGCGCCATCATGCACTTCACCGATCTTATGGTTAACACCGGTGTAGAACAGGATACGCTCGGTAGTCGTGGTCTTACCGGCATCGATGTGTGCGCTGATACCAATGTTACGGTAGCGCGCGATGGGTGTTGTACGAGCCATTTGATTCCTCTGATTCTCAGACGTTCAAAATTAGTCGAACCCAGCGGGTTAGCATTTTGCACGCCCGCTGGTTTAACAACAACTACTTGCCGATTACCAGCGGTAGTGAGCGAACGCCTTGTTAGCTTCAGCCATACGGTGAACTTCTTCACGTTTCTTGACTGCAGTACCTTTGTTTTCTGCAGCGTCAGAAAGTTCGTTCGCCAGGCGGAGAGCCATAGATTTATCACCGCGTTTACGAGCAGCTTCTACGATCCAGCGCATTGCCAAGGCATTACGACGAACCGGACGGACTTCAACTGGTACCTGATAGGTAGAACCACCAACGCGACGTGACTTAACTTCGACAGTCGGACGTACGTTTTCGAGGGCTACTTCAAAGGCTTCCAGCTCGTTTTTACCAGAACGCTGAGCCAGGGTCTCGAGCGCAGTATAAACAATTGATTCAGCAGTATATTTTTTACCATCTACCATCAGGATATTTACAAATTTAGCCAGCAGCTCTGATCCGAACTTAGGATCCGGCAGAATTTTACGCTGACCAATTACGCGACGACGTGGCATGGAAATACTCCGTTGTTAATTCAGGATTGCCCAAAACTCTACGAGTTTAGTTTGACATTTTAAGTTAAAACGTTTGGCCTTACTTAACGGAGAACCATTAAGCCTTTGGCTTCTTCACGCCGTACTTGGAGCGAGCCTGCTTACGGTCTTTAACACCTGAGCAGTCCAGCGCGCCACGAACGGTGTGGTAACGCACACCTGGCAGGTCCTTAACACGACCGCCACGGATCAGGATCACGGAGTGCTCCTGCAGGTTATGACCTTCACCGCCGATGTAGGAGGTGACTTCAAAACCGTTAGTCAGACGAACACGGCAAACTTTACGCAGTGCTGAGTTCGGTTTTTTCGGGGTAGTGGTGTACACACGAGAACAAACACCACGTTTTTGCGGGCAAGCCTCCAGCGCAGGCACGTTGCTCTTTGCAACTTTGCGTACGCGTGGTTTGCGAACCAGCTGGTTAACTGTTGCCATTAAATAGCTCCTGGATTTGCTTTTGCTTCGTAAACACGCAATAAATCGCCCCGTATAACTACGAGGATGCAGAATTTTAGGGCTTAGCCAATTAGGGTGTCAAGAAATAACCAGGCTTTACGTCGCTACCAAGTCATCTGCTGCTGATGTTTTTCAGTAAGCGTGACGAAACCAGTATAGTCCACTGGCATTACTTTGGTTGAAATTTGAGCAGAGAGGCCACGAGCGGTCACGTCTTCCGTCAGTACCCACAGGGTCGCGGGCGAGGCCAGCAGACGGTTGAGAACCTGGCTGCCCTCAAGTGCACCCAGCACGCCATCCTGCAGCAGCAGCAGATCGTCTTCCTCGTTCAGCAACTGCAGCAGGCTGTCGAGATCGCTGTAATAGGGTGAATGCATCAGAGTATGCAGCATAACCGCTCTTAAAAAGTGATGATGCGATCGTAGGTCGCAAGCTGCTGGCGCAGCGCCGCCGCGTCGAGTATGCCGACATCCAGCACGCGCACGCCCTCTTCCGCCAGGCCGCGCTCGCGTAGCGCCTCGCGGCTGACGAAGCACTGCTCGATATCATACAGCGCCAACACGCCGAAGGTCGCGGCGTGGTTGCGCGCCAGAATCGTTTCCGGCTGCTGGTCGGGCATCAGCTGCAACACGCCGTCGCCAATAAAGAAGAGCCCGATGGACTCGCTCAGCGCGCCGGTCGCCAGCGCGGCGTCGAGCCCTTCGCGGCCGGCGCTGCTGCCGTATGGCGCGCGGGTAAAAACAAAGGCGACACGATTCATTAAAATTGCACCAGACGATCGCAGCCGAGCGCTGCTTCCGCCAGCGCGCCTAGACCGCTGAGTTCAAAACCGGCCTGCAGATTATTGCCCGTCAGCTGCAGCCGCTCCGCCTCCTGTTCATCGGCGACGCCGCGCCGCAGCGCGGCGGCCACGCAAATATTTAGCGCCATGTTCTGCTCCTCATGATGCAGCGCCTGCCAGGCGCGCACAATATCCGCCTCATCGCTGGCCGGCGCGGTCAGCGCGTTAGCGTTCAGCACGCCTTCGCGATAGAAGAAAACGCTCTCCAGCTGATGGCCAGCGGCAATCAGCGCGCGGGCGAACAGTAGCGCACTGCTCGCCTGTTGCGTGCCGTAGGCGGGACCGGTCACCAGCAGCGTGTAGCGCATCAGCGATCCTGTCCCTGAAAGTCGCCGTTCTTGAACTGGCGAATATAGAGATAAACCGTGTGCTTGGAGATATTAAGGCGATCCGCTACCTGATTGATGGCGTCTTTGATATCGAAGATCCCCTTCTCATACAGATTCAGCACTACCTGACGGTTTTTGGCGTTGTTCGAGACGTTGCGGTCGGCCCCCACATCCTCAATGGTGAACTCCAGCGTCTGGGTTACCAGATCCTCCACCGAGCTGGCGAAGTTTACGTTGGAATCGACCTGATGCATCTCCGGCGGCATAAAGGTCGACATAATCTGCGAAAACGGCACATCGAGGTTCATGTTGATGCACAGCAAGCCGATGACGCGCTGCTGCCGATTGCGAATGGCGATAGTGACCGACTTCATCAGCACGCCGCTTTTCGCTCGGGTAAAGTAGGCGCGGGAGACGTTGCTGTCCGCGCCGTGCATGTAGTGCAGCATACGCAGCGCCAGATCGGTAATCGGCGATCCCACTTTACGGCCGGTATGCTCGCCGTTGGCAATGCGCACCGCCGAACATTTCAGATCCTCAATCGAGTGCAGCACGATTTCGCAGTGCGAACCGATCAGCATCGCCAGCCCATCGACCACCGCTTCATAGGATTTGAGAATATCGTAGTCCGTCTGCTCAAACGGACGCTGCTCCAGTAAATCGAAGTCGCTCAGTTCGCCGGGATTGAATGGATTTGACATCGAAGGCATTACCCTAAATGGCTGGAGCCTGTCTCAGCGCAGCGGGCAGACTCTTTGAGTGGGAAAGTTGTGCAGCGGATAGTCTGGCAAATGTCGCACGCTTATGCCAGAGCTTTGTCGTTCGCCAGAAATCAAACCGCCGCCCGAAGGCGGCGGAGAACAGCTTACTGAGATTTCTTCGCGTCGGCGGCAGGCGCCTGCGCTTTCTCATTGGCTTTCGGGGATGGCTTGATGTCGAGCAGCTCGACGTCGAACACTAGCGTAGAGTTGGCCGGAATGCCCGGCACGCCGTTTTTACCGTAGGCCAGCTGCGGTGGGATCACTAGCTTAATCTTGCCGCCTTTCTTCACGTGCTTCAGACCTTCGGTCCAGCCCGGGATAACGCCGCCAAGACGGAAAGAGAGTGGCTCGCCGCGCGTATAGGAGTTGTCGAACTCGGTGCCGTCGATCAGCGTGCCCTTGTAGTTCACCACTACGGTATCGCTGTCTTTCGGCGCGTCGCCGCTGCCCTCTTTCTCTACTTTATACAGCAGGCCCGATTCGGTTTTCTTCACGCCGTTCTCTTTGGCGAATTCGTCGGCGAACGCGCTGCCTTTATCAGCATTCTCTTTCGCGTCCTTTTCCATCTTTGCATGCACAGCGCCTTTCATGCTGCTTTCGAAGGCTTGCAGGGTCTGCTCAATATCCTGGTCGGACAGTTTGCTCTTGCCGTCAAACGCGTCCTGAACGCCCGCAATCAGCTGTTCCTTATCCAGCTTGATGCCTAGTTTCTCCTTTTCCTTCAGGGAGTTTTCCATGTAGCGACCAAGCGAGGCGCCCAGCGCATAGACTGACTGCTGGTCTTCATTTTTGAAGGCCGCATTTTTCGGTACCTGCGGTGCCGCATTGGTCGCAGCAGGGGCTGCGGTCGCTTCGGCAGCCATCGCCAGCGGCGCGTTCAGCGCGATGGCCATGGTGGTAGCTAAAATTTTGACGTTAAACAGTACTTTCATCCTTTCTCCAAAACCGAAGCTTTTTACCTCGGGAATTATTGCGGACTAAAGTTCCACACTATAACGGTACGCGGTAGCGGCGAATACTCCCGCAGCGTAATTACCCGGTTCTCCTCCGACCTTTTTTGCATCAGGAAGTTTCATTAGAGATGATGCTGCAACAGGCGGTATTCAACCCCCGACAGACGAAACGGCAAAGAAATCAGGTGATTCTAACCGGGGAAACCGTAGAATCAGCGCCTGATGCGAGATCCGCAGTGTCGAACTATAAGGAGAGGTCATGCAACAATCAGAGTGGGAACAACGGCTTGAAGCGCTGGAAAGCAAGTTGGCCTTTCAGGAGCTGACCATCGACCAGCTGAACCAAACGGTGGTGCAGCACGAGCTGGAGATGGCGAAGATGCGCGAGCAGCAGCGTCTGCTGCTGGATAAGCTGAAGGCGGCGGCGCCGTCGATGGTGGCGTCGCAGTCAGAAGAGACGCCGCCTCCGCATTACTGATCTTTTTGCAGAATGGCTGCGCAGCGCCGATGCTGCGTTGCTGCGTTGCTGCGTTGCTGCGTTGCTGCGTTGCTGCGTCAGCGTGAGATACTTACATACCGCGGTATGCTCCGCTCTCCTGCTTCCTGCTTCCTGCTTCCTGGCGCCTTGCCTCACCGCTTGCTCGCGCATTCTTCGATCGTAAAGGCAAAAAAAAAGCCACCTGCGGAGGTGGCCTTTGAAATCTGGATGGCTTAGTGGTTGCAGCCGCAACAGCCGTTGCCGTGGTCGTGATGATGGCCGTCGGCACCATGTACGTGGCCGTGCGCCAGTTCGTCAGCCGTGGCTTCGCGAATAGCGACCACTTCGACGTTGAAGTTCAGGTTCTGGCCCGCCAGCATGTGGTTACCGTCGACTACAACGTGATCGTCTTCCACTTCGGTGATTTCAACCGGTACCGGGCCCTGATCGGTTTCCGCCAGGAAACGCATACCGACCTGCAGTTCGTCAACGCCCATAAAGACGTCTTTCGGCACGCGCTGCACCAGGTTGTCATCATACTGGCCGTAAGCGTCGTTGGCTGGGATATGCACGTCAAACTTGTCGCCGACGTCGTGATTTTCCAGCACTTTTTCCAGACCAGAAATCAGGGAACCATGACCGTGCAGATAGTCTAACGGTGCACTCACCGGTGACTCGTCAACCAATACACCATCTTCTGTACGTACCTGATAGGCAAGGCTCACCACCAGGTCTTTTGCTACTTTCATGATATATCCTAACCGTTGAGAGCTGAGATCCCGTCTCATTGGTCTATTCTTGCGTGCAATAACACCAACCAGAAAGGTTCGGGACTGAGGCCGCGTATTCGCAACGCGTTTAACCTTAGCGTTAGTGGCGCCGATTGTATCGGAATTCAATCCCGCTGTAAGTTTAAGCGTAAAAAAGCTGCGGCATTTCGCTACTCGGGATGGAAAATACAGATCACTTGCTCCTGACTGCAAACCTGATCGCGAACCTGCTTATCCGCCTCGCGCATCTGGTGCCCACACGCCGCGCACTCCACCACGTCGACGTTGTTCTCACGCCACAGCGCCAGCGTGTCTTTCTTATGACAGTGCGGACAAACTGCACCAGCAATAAAACGTTTACGCATCTTGATTAACCCGTGTTGCCGTTACAGATCTTCATCCCAGTCGTCAAACTGGCGTTTTTCACGCTGCATTTCGCGCTGGAAAATGTCCTCCAGCTCGCGTCTCGCCTCGCACACGCGTGAAATCTGCACGTTATCTCCATGGTTAGGCATCAGTTCGCGCAGCATGCGCATATCGAGCCGGCGGAAATGCAGCTGCGCGCGCTGCGCCTGATGCGGATACATGCCGCGACGGAAATCAGCGCCTTGCGTCCCAGCTCCAGCGCGCTGGAGAAGGTTTCGCGCGAGAACTGCGACACGCCCGCCAGCAGCAGCTCGTGCGCCTCGACGCGTCCGCGCCACGATCTTTAGCTGCGGAAAGTGCTGCTGACAGAGATGGACGATCGCCATGGTATCTTCCGGCTCGTTGCAGGTAATGACGATCGACTGGGCGCTCGCCGCGCCGGCGGCGCGCAGCAGTTCCAGCTCGGTGGCATCTCCATAGTAAATCTTATAGCCGTACTTGCGCATCAGGCTCACCGCGCTGATGTCGCGCTCCAGCACCGTGATCCTTCTATTATTAGCCATCAGCAGGCGGCCGACCACCTGCCCCATGCGGCCGAAGCCCACCACGATCACCTGCGGCTGGTCATTTTCCACAAACGGCTTTTCACCATCGTCGTCAGGCTCGTTGAAGCGACGCGCCAGTAGCTTATCGATCGCCTGCATCAACAGCGGCGTCGTCATCATCGACAGGGTCATCGTCACCAGCAGCAGCTGATCGCCGGCGAAAAGCCGAGCCAATGCCGCGGAGAAGAAGAGCACGAAGGCGAACTCCCCGCCCTGGCTCAGCACGCCGGCGAACTGCTGACGTTCAGAGCTGCGCAGGCCGTAAATACGTGCCAGCACATAGAGCACCAGGGTTTTCAACGTCACCAGCAGCAGAACGCCGAGCAGGATCTCCAGAATATGGGTATAAAGCACGCCGAGATTGAGCACCATGCCGACAGAGATAAAGAACAGCCCGAGCAGCAGACCTTTAAACGGATCTATGGCGACTTCCAGCTCATGGCGATATTCGCTCTCCGCCAGCAGGATGCCAGCGATAGATAAAGGTGCCGAGCGCCATCGATAGGCCAAGCGCGTCCATAAACAGCGCCGAGCCCAGCGCCAGCGCAGCGGCGGTAAAGACCCCGCGCACGCCGGACGAGGCGATAAAACATAAAATCGGCCGCAGCAGATAGCGTCCGCCCACCAGCATGCCGGCGAACGCCAGCACCTTCATGCCGAGCGTCATCCAGTCGATATTGCCACTGTCGCTGCCCGCCAGCAGCGGCACCAGCGCCAGCACCGGAATAACCGCGAGATCCTAGAATAGCAGCACCGAAAAGCCGAGCTGCCCCGCTTCACTGCGGTTCATGCCTTTGTCGCGCATCAGCTGCAGCGCCATTGTGGTCGAGGACATGGCCAGCCCGATGCCGCCGATGACCGCCGCCTGCCAGCTAAAGTCGCTCCACCAGAGCAGTGCGCCGAGAATGCCAGCGGAAATAATCACCTGTGCCGTGCCGACGCCGAAAATCGAGCGGCGCAGCGCCCACAGCTTCGCCGGGTTCAGCTCCAGGCCTGATGAACATCAGGAACACTACGCCCAGCTCGGAGAAATGCAGGATCTTATCAACGTCGCTGACAAAGCTCAGACCCCAAGGGCCGATGACGATGCCGGCCAGCAGGTAGCCCAGCACCGCGCCAATGCCTAGACGCGCGGCGACAGGCACAATCAGCACCGCCGCCGCCAAGTAAATCACGCCTGCGGTCAGTAGCGTTTGTCCTTCCATCAAAGACCTCCGTTCGGCAGCAGCGCCGTCAGCCACTCGCCATAGGCGCGGGCGAAGTGGCGCATTACCTCTTTGGGCTGACGCCGCGCCCAGTAGGCACACATCGGCGTCATCCAGTATATGCGGCACATCTGCGCGATCAGTTCGAACAGACGCATGATGTCCGCCATCGTGTAGCGGTTGAGGCCGTCCTGATGGTAGGCGGTCTCCGGCTCGCCGGTGGTGACCACGCTGCGCCAGTATTTTCCTTCCAGCGCATTGCCATCGACGCCGTTGGCGAAGCCGCGCGACAGCACGCGATCCAGTCACTCTTTCAGCAGCGCCGGGCAGCGGTAGGCATAGAGCAGATGCTGAAACACGATCACCTGATGCTCGCGCAGCAGCTGCTGTTCATGGTGAATATCAATAAAAAATCGGGGTAGTACACATACAGATCGTGCACGGTGACATTTTCCTGACGCTGCACCGACTGTAGCAGAACGCGATTCGCGATGGAATCCTTCGTTTCCAGATGCGCGTATAGCAGCAAAACCTTTGCGGGCTGCAACACAGTTATCCTCTTCCAAAAAGTCGTCATAGCGGCGGTTTTCCGCTACCATGCTCGACGCGTCACCCTCTAATTATATTGGGTGTAAATTAACATATTCTGACGATACGGCGCTTATGATTGTCTTCTCCTCACTTCACTGCAAATCCGCCGCGGCGTTCGCGTGCTGCTTGATAACGCTTCCGCAACCATCAATCCCGGTCAAAAGGTCGGTCTGGTGGGGAAAAACGGCTGCGGCAAATCGACCCTGCTGTCGCTGCTGAAAGGCGAGATCAGCAGCGACGTGGGCGGCGTCACCTTTCCCGCAAACTGGGCGCTCGCCAGGGTCAATCAGGAGACCCTGGCGCTGAGCAAAGCGGCGCTGGAGCTCGATGCGATACAGGCGTGGCGCGTTCATGCGCGCGCCGCCGGCCTGCTGCAAGACCGCGGCTTCAGCCAAGAGTAGCTGAATCGTCCGGTCAGCAACTTTTCCGACGGCTGGCGCCTGCGCCTTAACCTTGCGCAGGCGCTGGTGTGCCGGTCGGATCTGCTGCTGGTGCTCGACGAACCCACCAACCACCTCGATCTCGACGCGGTGATCTGGCTGGAGCGCTGGCTGAAGAGTTACGAAGGCACGCTGATTCTGATCTCGCACGACCGCGACTTCTTCGATGATCCGGTGGTGGACAAAATCATTCATATCGAGCAGGAAAGCCTGTTCGAATATGCCGGCAACGACTCTTCTTTCGAGCGGAAGCACGTCGCCAAGCTGGCGCAGCAGCAGGCGCTGTTTGAAAGCCAGTAGGAGAAAGTGGCGCATCTGCAAAGCTATATCGACTGCTTCCGCGCAAGGCCTCCAAGGCGAAGCAGGCGCAGAGCCGCATCAAGATGCTGGAGCGCATGGAGACCATCGCGCCGGCGCACGTCGATAACCCCTTTAGCTTCCGCGCGCCGGAAAGCCTGCCGAACCCGCTGCTGAAGATGGAGAAGGTCACCGCCGGCTACGGCGAACGCATTATTTTCGACGCCATCAAGCTCAATCTGGTACCGGGCTCGCGCATCGGTCTGCTGGGCCGCAACGGCACGGACAAATCGACGCTGATCAAGCTGCTGGCGGGCGAGCTGACGCCGCTGGTCGGCGACGTCGGGCTGGCGAAGGGCGTTAAGCTCGGCTACTTCGCCCAGAATCAGCTGGAGTACCTGCGCAGCGACGAGTCGCCGCTGCAGCATCTTACGCGCATCGCGCCGAAGGTGCTGGAGCAGCAGCTGCGCGACTATCTCGGCGGCTTCGGCTTCCAGGGCGACAAAGTCAGCGAGGTGACGGCGCGCTGGTGGTGGTGTCTCACGATCGTCATCTGCTGCGCGCCACCACCGACGATCTCTATTTGGTGCATGACGGCAAGGTCGATGCGTTCCCAGGCGATCTGGAAGACTTCCAGCAGTGGCTGAGCGATCTGCAGAAGCAGCAGGCACAGGCGGACGCCGCGCCGAAGCAGGATAACGGTAACAGCGCCCAGGCGCGCAAAGATCAGAAGCGCCGCGACGCCGAGCTGCGCGCCCAGACGCAGCCGCTGCGCAAAGAAATTGGGAAGCTGGAGAAGCAGATGGCGAAGTGGCAGAGCCTGTTCTCCGACGCGGAAGCGCAGCTTACCGACGGTGACATCTACGATCCTAGCCGCAAGGCGGATCTGACCACCGCGCTACAGCGTCAGGCGGAGAGCAAGGCGGCGCTAGAGGGGTTGAGATGGCGTGGCTGGATGCCCAGGAACAGCTGGAGGCAATGCTCACCTCCTGACGAAAGGCTACACTTTGGCTTCCAGCCTTTCGCCAGCCGTTCGCCGTTTACAGCGGACTTGAAACGATCATACCGGCGCGAGACAAGGCGTCAGCCGCGCCATAAGCAGAGCATACTAATGTATGTGAGCATTATGGGGCGGCGGAGCAACACCGTCGCAGCACGGTACGGACGTTTTAAAAAGGCCGATCCCCCAGCACCGTCGCCCGCTGCATCACCCGCCTTGCTGGGTAATAATCCGCATTCGCATAGTGCTGCGTCACGCGGTTATCCCAGATCGCCACGTCGTTCGGCTGCCAGCGCCAGCGCACCTGAAACTCCAGCTTCGTGGCGTGCGCGTAGAGCAGCGCCAGCACGGCGTCGCTCTCTTTCTCGCTCAGCTCGACGATGCGCGTCGTAAACCCCTCGTTAACGAACAGCGCTTTGCGTCCGCTCACCGGATGGGTGCGGACCACTGGATGCTGCACCGGCGGATGCTTCGTCACCGCCTGCTGCCAGCGCTGATGATCCTCTTCGTTGCGGCGATATTTATACTCCTGAAACGACTTCTTAAAATCATGCTCGGCGTGCAGCCCTTCCAGCAGGGTTTTGATCGGCGCCGACAGCGTCTCCCAGGCGGCGATGCCGCTTGCCCACAGAGTATCGCCGCCTGACTCAGGCAGCAGCTTCGACGCCAGAATCGCCACCGCCGGCGGCGTCTCGATAAAGGTCACGTCGGTGTGCCAGTTGTCGTTGTCCGGCGGATTGTCCTGATGGGTATCCAGCACGATAATCTCCTCCACGCCCTCAGCGTGCGGATAAACTGGATGGATGTGCAGGTCGCCGAAGCGCGACGCCAGCGCACGCTGCTGGTGCGGCGTAATCGGCTGGTTACGCAGAAACAGCACCTGATGGCGCAGCAGCGCGTGATAGAGCTGTTCGAACTGGGCGTCGCTCAGTGGCCGGGTTAAATCGAGATTCGATACCTGCGCGCCGATGTAAGGGCCGAGCGCGGCGATGTTCAGCTTTTCGTTCATGCATGTTCTCCATTCTAGGGCGTCAGTCGACGCTGCAGGGCGCGCAGCCCCAGTTCTAAGATAAAGGCAATCAGCGCGATCACCGCGATACCCGCCAGCACCACGTCGGTCGCCAGAAATTCGCCCGCCGACTGCACCATAAAGCCTAGCCCGCGCGTGGCGGCGATCAGCTCCGCCGCCACCAGCGTCGACCAGTCGACGCCCAGCCCGATGCGCAGACCGGTCAGGATCTCCGGCAGCGCGCCGGGCAGGATCACCCAGCGCAGCAGCTGCCAGCGGCTGGCGCCTAGCGACTGCGCGGCGCAAAGGCGCACCTGTTGCGTATTGCGCACGCCCGCCAAGGTTGACAGCGTCACCGGCGCGAAAATCGCCAGATAGATCAGCAGAATCTTCGAGGTCTCGCCGATGCCGAACCAGATCACCATCAGCAGTAGATAGGCGAGCGGCGGCACGGGTCGGTAAAGCTCAATCAGCGGATCGAGCAGGCCGCGCACCGCCGGGCTCAGACCTATCGAGATGCCGACTGGAATGCCGATGACCGCCGCGGCGACCAGCGCGACCAGCATGCGAGTCAGGCTGGCGGCAAGATGCTGCCACAGCGTGGCGTCCATAAAGCCCTGCGGACCGGCGATCAGCAGCCGCTGCCGCGCCGCCGTGGTTTTATCGTTGATCACCGCGCTCATGCAAAGGCCTCCCGCTGTTCGAAAACCCGGCTCAGCACATACTCGCACTGCGCAATAAAGGCGAGATCGGATTTGATGGCGCGGCAGGGTTCGCCGGCGGCAAAGCGCTGACCGAAATCGAGCGACAGCCGCTCCACCCGGCCCCAGCGAAAGCAGCAGCAGCTCGCTGGCGAGGAAGATCGCCTCTTCAATATCGTGCGTAATCAGAAAGATTTGCTTGCCGCTGTCGCGCCACAGCAGCAGCAGCAGCGTCTGCATCTGTTCGCGGGTAAAGGCGTCCAGCGTGCCCAACGGCTCGTCAAGTAGCAGCAGTCGCGGATCCGCCGCCAGAGCGCGGGCGATGCCGACGCGCTGGCGCTGGCCGCCGGAGAGCTGCCAGATGGGACGGTTCTCCGCCCCTTCCAGCCCCACCTTTTTAATCAGCCGCCGTGCGATGCGGTTGCGCTCGCCGCGCGCCATGCCGGCGATCTGGCCAAAGGCGACGTTATTCAGCACGTTGCGCCACGGCAGCAGCCCTTCATGCTGAAACACCACGCCGCGCTCCGCGCCCGGCCCGCTGATCGCTTGGCCGTCCAGCGTAATGCTGCCGGATTCGACCGGCAAAAAGCCGGCGATCAGGTTCAGCAGCGTGGTTTTACCGCAGCCCGACGGGCCGAGCGCCACCAGCAGTTCGCCCTTGTCGATCTGCAGGTTAATGTCCTGCAGCACCGGGCGGTCGGCATAACGCGCGTTAAGATAAGCGATGCGCAGCATGGCGTTCTCCTCAGGGTTTCGCTAACGGCTCGACGAATCGGCTGGTGACGAACGCGCTGTAATCGGCGTTCGCCTGCGGCACTTTGCCCTGCTCTTTCAGGAAGATCGCCGTATCGACGATCGCTTTATTCACCGGCTTGCCCAGCTGCTCAATCTTCTGCTGCGCCGTGAGATAGGTGTTGCCGGACACCTGCGCCTCCGGCACGCCGCTCAGGCGCGACAGCTTACTCAGGTTATCCGGCTGCTTCAGCCACTGTTCGGGATTGTCGAGGTAGGGCTTCTGTGCCTCGAGCGTGCTGCAGGCGAAAGCGGTCACCACTTGGATGCGCCTGCGCGAAATCTTCGCGCGCCACCCAGACGTCGAGGGTCGGCGAGCCCCACTGCCCCACCTGCGACAAGTTGGTCAGCACTTTACCCTCTTTCTCCAGCGCGTTAACGGCGGGCGCCCAGACGTAGGCGCCGTCGATATCGCTGCGCTGCCAGGCGGCGATAATCGCCGGCGGCTGCAGGTTTAGCAGCTGCACCTCGGTCGGCTTAATGCCCCAGTGCTTCAGCGCCGCCAGCAAGCTGTAGTGGGTGGTGGAAATAAAGGAGACGGCGATACGTTTGCCGATCAGATATTTCGAGCCGCTGATGCTTTTTTTCACCACCAGCGCCTCGGAGTTGCCGAGCTGCGACGCCAGCAGGAAAGCCTCAATCGGCAGCTGCTGCGTAGCAGCAACCGCCAGCGGGCTGGAGCCGGTATTGCCAATCTGCATGTCGCCCGACGCCAGCGCGCGCAGCACCCCGGCGCCGCTGTCGAACTTACGCCAGTCGACAGTGGCTCCGCTCTCTTTCACGAAGGTGTTGTCCGCCTGCGCGACTTTTGCCGGTTCGGCGGAGGTCTGGTAAGCCACCGTCACGTTCACCGCCTGCGCCTGAAGCACCAGCAGCGACAGTCCTGCGGCTAAAATTGTTAAACGTCCCTTTGCTGCCATGATTTTGCACTCCGTCTGGATGCTGATAGTGGGCGCAGTGTCGCCAACAGCGATGATTTCATAAAGGAATTAAAAATTATTCTTAATAAACAGACGTTCTTAGATCATCTCAGCAAAGCTGATGCGCAGAACGTGATCAGCGAAACGCGGCAATTCAGATAAATTGTCAGGCGCTCACACAGCCGCTGTGCTATTTAAAGGTCCATTTTTAACCCGCGAGAAAGGTATGCGGCAACTCTATTGAGAAGGTCGCGCTGCTGCTGGCGTCTCTAAAGCTACGGTCTCTCGTGTGCTTAATGACCATCCTGGCGTAAAGGCCGATACGCGCGACAAAGTGCTGGCGGCCATCTCCGCCAGCGATTACCAGCCAAATCTGCTGGCGCGCCAGCTGCGCACCGCCCAGAGCCATATACTGCTGGTGCTGATCTCCGATATCACCAATCCCTTCTGATCGCGCGTGGTGCAGGGCATCGAGGCGGAAGCTGAAGCGCAGGGCTACCATATCTTGCTGTGCAACTCCGCCTCCCAGCTGCGGCGCGAATCCGCCTATCTGAGCCTGCTGACCGGCAAAGTGGTGGATGGGGTCATTACCATGGATGCCGCCGCGGCGCTGCAGGAGATTGCTGCGATCATCGGCGACGCGCCTTGGGTTGCAGTGCGCAGAGTACGATCCCGCAATCCCCGCCTCCTCGGTGTCGCTCGACAACTGAGGCGCGGCGCGGGACACGGTGCGCTACCTGGCGGACAGAGGGCGGCGGCGGATTGGGTTGATCAACAGTGACATGCACTACCTATATTCCCACCAGCGCGAGGCGGGCAGCTAGGCGCTGCGCCAGCTTCTGCAGCAGGCCGAGCCGCCAGACGCGGTGCTGGCGGTATCGGACGTGCTGGCGGTCGGCGCGGTGCATGCCGCGCTGGAAACGGGCCTGCGCGTGCCGGAAGATCTCGCGGTGGTGGGATTCGACGGCATTCCCTTTACCAGCAGCCTGAATCCACCGCTGACCACCGTTGAACAGCCGATGTATCAGCTGGGCGAGCGCAGCGTTCAGCTGTTGCTGCAGCGCATTCGCCGGCCGAACGCGCCTGTGGTGCGGGAAATATTGCCGTGGCGGCGCGTCGAGCGCGCCTCCAGCTAGCTCAGCGCCAGATCAGTAGCACACAGGCGGCGGTGAGCTGGCCCATTGCCAGATTGAAGATCGTCCAGGCGCGACGGCTCTACAGAATGCGGCCAATCAGCGCGCCGAAGCCGATCCAGATAACGCCTGCCACCAGATTGACCAGGAACATGCCGAAGCTTATCGCCACCACCGAATAGAGATAGGCCGCGCCCGCGAGGCTAAAACTCGCCACCGCGCCCAGCGCCATCAGCTAGGCTTTTGGGTTGATAAGCTGTCGCAGGCCGGCCTGCCAGAACGGCATCGGTTTTGGCGGCGTCTCGCCAGTCTCCAGCTTTTCATAGGCGGCAGTGGTGATCTTCCAGGCCAGCCAGAGCAGATAGAGACTGCCGGCGATCTTCAGGATCAGGTGCAGCGCGGGATGGAGCAGGATCAGGCTGCCGACGCCAAAGGCCACCATCAGCAGCATCACCTGCATGCCGATCATCAGCGGCAGCTTGTGCCAGAAGCCGAAATTGGCGCCCGATGCAGTGAGTAACATATTATTAGGGCCTGGCATGATGTGATGGCAGCGACCCAGAGAAAACCTAACATTGAAAAAAACAGGCTCAGTTCCATGAACGGGTGCTCCTCACCCCAATTCACAACAAACCTAACAGCGTGATATGCGACAGACAACCCCTTGCGGCATGAAATTTCCGCCTGGCGAGTCGGCGCCTTTTCAACCGCTGCGCCTAGTGCGCCGCCGCCTGCTGCTGCGTTCGCACTGGCAGCGCCTCGACCTGTCGGACGGCGATTTTGTCGATCTCGCCTGGAGCGAAGATCCGCAGCAGGCGTGCCATAAGCCGCGCGTGGTGCTGTTTCACTGGCTGGAGGACAGCTTCCACAGCCTGTACGCTCACGGCCTGATGCACGCCTGCCAGCGGCAAGGCTGGCTTGGCGTTGTGATGCACTGTCGCGGCTGCGGCGGCGAGCCGAACCACCTGCACCGCATCTATCATTCCGGCGAGACGGAAGATGCAGCCTTTTTTCTTCACTGGCTGCGCAGGCGCTTCGGCAACGCGCCGACCGCCGCGGTAGGCGTGTCGCTCGGCGGCAATATGCTGGGCTGCCTGCTCGGCAGGCTGAGCAGCGCCGCTCGACGCCAAGGTGATCGTCTCTGCGCCGCTGCTGCTGGATCCGTGCAGCCTGAAGCTGGAGTAGGGTTTTTCGCGCTTCTACCAGCGCTACCTGCTGGACCAGCTGAAAAAGAACGCCGCGCGCAAGCTGCGCGCCTGGCCGGGCACCCTGCCGGTGGATCTGCTGCAGCTGAAGGCGCTGCTCCGCTTTCGCGAATTTGACGACGCCATTTCCGCCCGCGCTCACGGCTTTCTCGACGCGGGCGACTAATACCGCCGCGCCAGCGCCATGCCGCTGCTGAAAAATGTGCGTAAACCCTTGCTGATCGTCCACGCAAAAGACGATCCTTTTATCACTGACGAGGTGATCCCCCAGCCGGAGCAGCTCTCAGCCACCACCACTTATCAACTCACGCCGCATGGCGGACACGTTGGCTTTGTCGGCGGCACCCTGCGTCATCCGCAGATGTGGCTGGAGCAGCCGTGTGCCGCAGTGGCTCTCACAATGGCTTTCATCATGATTATCCCTGGTAACAGCTTGCCCCTGAAACTTTGACCAACCTGGTTGAAGCCTTTGTGCTGAGCGAAAGCACCGACTACGGCGAGCAGGAGCGCACGCTGGCGCAAAAAGTGGACGATTTGCGCCGTCAGCTGGCGCGGCGACGTCGTACTGGTCTGGTCGGAACTACACGAAACCGTCAACATCATGCCGCGCAGCGAATTTCGCGGCTGATGCGCCACGGCGCGTTTCGTGTTAACAATGCTTATCGCTCGACGTTACAGGGAGCTTTACCATGTCAGCACGACACCCGATTATTGCGGTGACCGGCTCCAGCGGAGCGGGCACTACCACCACCAGCCTGGCGTTCCGGAAGATTTTCCAGCAGCTGAATCTGCGCGCCGCCGAGCTGGAGGGCGACAGCTTCCACCGCTATACGCGGCCGGAGATGGATATGGCGATCCGCAAGGCGCGCGATCTGGGCCGCCATATCAGCTACTTCGGCCCGGAAGCGAACGATTTCGGCCTGCTGGAGCAGAGCTTTATCGACTACGGCCAGTCGGGCACCGGCCAGTCGCGCAAATACCTGCACACCTACGACGAGGCAGTGCCCTGGAATCAGCTGCCCGGTACCTTTACGCCGTGGCAGCCGCTGCCGGAAAACACCGACGTGCTGTTTTACGAAGGGCTGCACGGCAGCGTGGTGACGCAGCAGCATAACGTGGCGGAAAAAGTCGATCTGCTGGTGGGCGTCGTGCCAATCGTCAACCTGGAGTGGATTCAGAAGCTAGTGCGCGACACCAGCGAGCGCGGCCACTCGCGCGAAGCGGTGATGGATTCGGTGGTGCGCTCGATGGAGGATTACATCAACTTCATTACGCCGCAGTTCTCGCGCACCCATATCAACTTTCAGCGCGTGCCGACCGTCGACACCTCCAACCCTTTCGCCGCGCGCGAAATTCCCTCGCTGGATGAGAGCTTCGTGGTGATTCACTTCCGCGGGCTGGACAATATCGATTTTCCCTATCTGCTGGCGATGCTGCAGGGATCGTTTATCTCCCATATGAATACGCTGGTGGTGCCGGGCGGCAAGATGGGGCTGGCGATGG
This sequence comes from Candidatus Pantoea persica, assembly GCF_013753875.1. Lineage (GTDB taxonomy): Bacteria > Pseudomonadota > Gammaproteobacteria > Enterobacterales > Enterobacteriaceae > Pantoea > Pantoea persica. Next base: position 177,858 of record NZ_SMDS01000021.1, on the reverse strand, counting down.
AGCTGATTATGGCGCCGCTGGTGCAGCGGCTGATGGAAGGCAAGCAGATCGCCTGAGCAGACAGCGCATAACTGCAACATGCGGGGAAAATGGGCAAAAGAGCAAAGCGTACCGCGCCAAGGTCAGTCAAACCGTGTTTGCCCGTTGCCGCGCGTTGGCCCGGCAACGGGCGCACCTCAGGGAGGAGGTCCGTAATTGCGCGGGCCAAGCGAGCAGAGATGCCATCGACCCCTCTTGCCTGCGAGGCGCCTTGCTAGAAACGCTGCGTGTTACCACTCTGCGACTTCATAGCTGTGGGTCATCTCCACGCTCTTGCCCAGCATCAGCGCCACCGAGCAATACTTCTCCGCCGACAGCTCCACGGCGCGCGCCACCGCCTTGCCGCTGACCAAAAAGTGCAGATTGATATGGGTAAACAGGCGCCTCTTCCCGACGCTCGGAGTTCAGCTTCACTTCGCAGTCCGCCACATCGTGACGCCCTTTTTGCAAAATCGAAACTACGTCTAGTGCTACAGCCGCCCGCCGCCATCAGCACCATCTCCATCGGGCTTGGTGCCTTGTCGCCGGCGTTGCCGTTCATCAGGATCTGATGCCCTAACGCCGACTCGCCCTGAAAGGTCAACCCCTCTACCCACTTCACTCTTGCCTGCATATTTCACCTCAGGAATAGCCCGTTTGCCGCCAGAGTACGCGTTCGCCTAGCAAACAGCAATCCAGACTAATCCCCCCTTTACTGAAGCGAGACAACAACAGAAGACAGTCGGCAAAAGCTGTGCTATAAACAGTGCTGAAAATAGTTTCGTTAGGACGAAGGCGGGATGCATGACGCGCCTGGCGCAAAATAACCCCCGAATAATCTCCTTTAGGGGAAACGCTTGAAGCTTTAATCGCCTAGCAGGGAATAACGCTCTGCAATTTGGGCACGATTACAATAGAGGATAATAGCGAATGGTTCTCGGCAAACCGCAAACAGACGCTACACTCGAATGGTTCCTGTCCCATTGCCATATTCACAAATATCCATCCAAAAGTACGCTGATTCATCAGGGTGAGAAGGCTGAAACCCTCTACTATATCGTGAAAGGTTCCGTTGCGGTACTGATTAAAGATGAAGAAGGCAAGGAGATGATCCTCTCTTACCTGAATCAGGGTGATTTTATCGGCGAGCTTGGTCTGTTTGAGGAGGGTCAGGAGCGCAGCGCCTGGGTACGCGCCAAAACCGCGTGCGAAGTGGCGGAGATTTCCTACAAGAAATTCCGTCAGCTGATCCAGGTGAACCCGGATATTTTAATACGTCTCTCTTCGCAGATGGCGCGCCGTTTGCAGGTTACCTCGGAAAAGGTGGGCAATTTAGCTTTCCTTGACGTGACCGGACGTATTGCACAAACCCTGCTTAACCTGGCGAAACAGCCAGACGCCATGACGCATCCCGACGGCATGCAAATAAAAATTACTCGTCAGGAAATTGGCCAAATCGTTGGTTGCTCGCGCGAAACTGTGGGCCGCATTTTGAAAATGTTGGAAGACCAGAACCTGATTTCCGCACACGGCAAAACCATTGTCGTTTACGGCACCCGCTGATTTCCGCTCACTCACGGCGTGATCCTTCGATCGCGCCGTTAATCCTTGTCGTAAAGTGATGTGGCGTCAAATCATCTATCACCCCAAAGTGAACTATGCCCTGCAGCAGACGCTGGTGTTCTACATTCCGGTGGCGCTCGGCTGGCTGTTCGGCGATCTGCAAAAAGGACTGCTCTTCTCGCTGGTGCCCGCCTGCTGCAACGTCGCGGGCTTGATACGCCGCACAAACGCTTCTTTAAACGGCTGATCGTCAGCGGCACACTGTTCGCCCTCGGCAGCTTTCTGATCCAGCTGCTGACGCTGAAAGGGGTGCCGCTGCTGCTGGGCGTCACCGGAAAGCTCAGTCCGCTGCACGGCCGCATGCTCTCCGGCACGCTGGTGGCGGCGATTTTCACCCTGAGCCTGATCGCTGCTGCTCTATATCAGCGGCACGCTCTCTGGCACGGCATCTTTAACTGGTTCTGGCTGTGGAAAGAGCAGCCGATACGCGAAACCCGGAGCCTGATCTACCGCGAGCTGGCGGACTACTGCGACGCGAAATATACCCTGCTCACCCAGCTCACCGATCCGGAAAAGGCGCTACCGCCGCTGCTAGCGTGCCAGCAGAAGGCGGTGGATCTGATCAATACCTGCTACCAGCAGATGCATATGCTCTCCGTCAGCCGAGACAACAGCCATAAGCGGCTGACGCGCGCCTTTCAGGTGGCGCTCGATCTGCAGGAGCATATCTCCGTCAGCCTGCATCAGCCGGAATAGGTGCAGAAGCTGGTGGAGCGCAGCCATGCGGAAGCGGTAATCCGCTGGAACGCCAAAATCATCTCGGCGCGGCTGCGCGCGCCGGCCGACGCCATTATCTATCATCAACTGCCGAGCCGCTTCGAGATGGAGAAGCCGCTCAGCGCGCTGGAGAAGATCGCCCGCCAGCACCCTGATAACCCGGTGGGCCACTTCTGCTACAACCACTTCAGCCGCATCGCGCGCGTGCTGCGTACGCAAAAGCCGCTCTACCCGCACGACCTGATGACCTACCGCCAGCGCCGCCTGCCGCTGCTGCCGGCACTGCGCAGCTACCTGTCGCGGAAATCCGCCGCGCTGCGCACCGCGGCGAACTTCGCCGTGATACTGATGTTCGGCAGCACGCTGGCGCTGCTGTTTAACATGCCCAAGCCCTACTGGATCCTGATGACCATTATGTTCGTCAGCCAGAACGGCTATAGCGCCACGCGGGTGCGCATTCAGCACCGGGCGCTGGGCACCTTCGCCGGGCTAGTGATCGCCGCCGCCTCGCTGCTCTTCGCGGTGCCGGAGTCGCTGGTGCTGCTGTTTATACTGGTGGTGACGCTGCTCAGTTATTTGGTGACACGCAAATATTATGGCTGGTCGATGATCGGCTTTACCGTCACGGCGGTTTACTCGCTGCAGCTGCTGTCGCTGAACGGCGCGCAGTTTCTGCTGCCGCGCCTGATGGATATGCTGATGGGCCTGCCTGATCGCCTTTGGCAGCATTCTGTATGGCCACAGTGGCAAAGCGGCCTGCTGCTGCAGAACGCCCACGACGTGCTGGAAACCTATCAGGATGCGCTGCGGCTGCTACGGCTGCTGAGGTCTGATCAGGAGCCGGGCTTTAACGCGCAGTACCTGAAGGATATGCGCTTATGGGTGACGCACAGCCAGTTTATCGTCGAGCATATCAACGCCATGACGATTCTGGCGCACGAACATACCATGCTGACGCCGAACCTGGTACAGCGCTACCTGCAGTCGTGTGAAATCGCGCTGCAGCGCTGCCAGCGGCGCCTGGAGTATGATGGGCCTGGCCCGCATACCAACGTGATGGAAAGTGGATCACGTCCGTGCCCGCCACCAGCACAATCCCCCCCTCTGCCGCCGCCGCGTTCAGGATATCGCGCGCCTTGCTGGCGTGCTGCGGCTTCAGCGTCGCAACGAACTGCTCGCGGCGCTTCTGCACGCCAGCCAGCACCTTCGGGGTATTGATCACGTCCAGCGCCGCTTCCGCCACTGCGCATGCCAGCGGGTTGCCGCCGTAGGTGGTGCCGTGCACCCCTGGCGCCATGGTGGAGGCGATATCGTCAGTGGTCAGCATCGCGCTCACCGGGAAGCCGCCGCCCAGCGCTTTGGTGGTGGTCAGAATATCGGGCGTCACGCCATAGTGCTCACAGGCGAACAGATTGCCGCTGCGCCCCATACCGCTCTGCACCTCATCCAGCACCAGCAGCGCCTGATATTGATCGCACAGCGCTCGCAGCCCCTGCATAAACTCAGGCGTGGCATCTGTCACGCCGCCCTCGCCCTGGATCGACTCTACCGGGCGTAGTAGCGCGCCAGCTTAAAGGCGGCCTCGTTGGCTTCGGCGCCGGAGTTGGCGAAGAAAACGCGATCGGCAAAGGTGGCGGCGATCAGCTTGCTGGCGAAGCGCAGTACAGGCTCGTTGGTAAAGACGTTGCTGACGTGCCACAGGGTTTCACACTGGCTCTTCAGCGCATCCACCAGCGCCGGATGGCAGTGGCCGAGCGCTATGACCGCGATGCCGCCGGAGAAATCGATATACTCCTTGCCCTGCTAATCCCAGACGCGGCTGCCCTTGCCTTTCACCGGCACGAACTGCGAAGGTGCATAAACAGGCAAAATGACGTTATCGAACGATTCCCACGTTACCGCAATTTTCTCCACTGCCATCAATGACCACCTTTGGTTATTTATTGAGCCAGAATGAAATAATAGTCATAAAATATGCATAATAAATCACCCAAAGGCAAACATAACTTTACTGGCTGAGAAAATTGCGCAGCAGCTGATGGCCCTGCTCGCTGAGAATGCTTTCCGGGTGGAACTGCACGCCTTCCAGCGCCAGGGTTTTGTGGCGAAAGCCCATGATCTCGTCTGGTTCACCCTCTTTCAGGCTCCAGGCAGTCACCTCAAAGTCGTCAGGCAGCGAATCCCAGGCCACGATCAGGGAGTGGTAGCGCGTAACGGTCAGCGGATGATTGAGATGGCGGAATACGCCGCAGCCGTTATGGGCTATAGCGGAGGTCTTACCGTGCATCACCTGCCGGGCGCGCACCACCTTCGCGCCATATGCCTGCGCGATAGCCTGATGGCCAAGGCAGACGCCCAGCACCGGTATGCGGCCAGCGAAATAGCGGATCGCCGCCATAGAGACGCCGGACTCGTCGGGCGTACAGGGTCCTGGTGAAATCACCAGATGGGTCAGCGGCAGCGACGCCATCTCTTCCAGCGCCATCGCGTCATTGCGCACGACGCGCACCTGTGTGCCCAGCTCGCAAAAGTATTGGTAAAGGTTCCAGGTAAAGGAGTCGTAATTGTCGATCAGCAGCAGCATGCTCAGTCCAGCCAGAGAAAACCTCCACTATTCTACCGGTTACAGGCTGGCGCGACTCACTACGCGGGCGAAAATCGCCTCCAGCGGCTGGAGATTGCCATTGGCACCCGCCTGACAGGCGGCGCGCCACGGCTCCGCTTCGACGTTCTGCCACTCAAGGAAATAGCCGGTGTGCAGCGTAAGCTGCTCGAAGAAGACGCGCTGAGCGCGTCCGCAGCGTCATGGATCGCCAGCCGGTTTTCCAGCACGTCATCATTTTACCACAGATAGGGATCGCGCGCCACACTGCTATTCGGCACCATACTGCCTCCTCAGCGATTCTAGTCGCGCCTCGGCCTGCTCGTAGGTGCTGGCGGGCTTCGCCAGCGTTAAGCCTTCCTGCCGACAGCTGGCCTGATAGCTGGCGACGTGTCGCTGCTGCCAGAGCGTATTTTTTTGTTTCTCGGTGAGTTTGCTGGCCATGCCGCCTCCTGCTCAGAGTTGTCCGCATACGTGAAGCTGAGTATAGGAGCAATTTGTGCCTTTGCCGGAGCGGGACAAACTAATGCCGACGGAAAACGGCGGCGTCACAGATTAAGGCAGGACTTTCGCAGAAATGATAACTACCGGTTTTACCGGCACATTTTGATACGGGCCCACATCTTTGGTCGGCACCTGAGAAATTTTGTCCGCCACATCCATGCCCTTCACGATTTTACCGAAAACCGCGTAGCCGAAGTCGCGCTGGCCGTGGTCGAGGAAGGCGTTGTCAGCCACGTTGAGGAAGAACTGGCTGGTAGCGCTGTCTTTTTCAGCGGTACGCGCCATGGAAATAGTGCCGCGCAGGTTACGCAGGCCGTTGTCCGCTTCATTTTTGATCGGTGCGTTGGTCTGTTTCTGCTGCATGTCGGTGGTGAAGCCGCCGCCCTGCACCATAAAGCCCGGGATCACGCGATGAAAAATGGTGTTGTTATAGAAGCCGTTGTTAACGTAATCAACAAAGTTCTTCACCGAAACCGGCGCTTTCGGGTTGCTCAGTTCAAGTTCGATATTGCCGGCTGAAGTGGTGAGCAGAACGTGCGTATCGCCTTTGGCAGCCAGTGCGGAGGCGGAAACGGAGGAGAGAGCAAACAGGGCGACCGCCGCTGTAAGCGTACGTTTAAGCATGAATGATTCCTTACCTTAGAGAGCAGCTTTTAAACGAGATAGATTGTAAAGAGCATGAAATGCAAGAGCCAGCCTTTTACCATTATTTACGCACCAAGCGGGAAACGGCAAAACGCGACGACACAAACGTCTTCGTGATATAAATCACATTATAAATGAAAGATGAATCCGGATTTTCAGTCTTTATTTATTAAGATCACAGTTCCGTTTACACTTTTTGACAGTTTTACGCCGCCCTTCTCTGGTTTCCACAGGTTCAAAACATGACAAATCGTAATCGCATCGGGCTTACCTGGATAAGCTTTTTTTCGTATGCGCTCACCGGCGCTCTGGTGATCGTCACCGGTATGGTAATGGGCGATATTGCCAAAGATTTTCAGTTGCCCATTGAAAGCATGGGAAATACCTTTACCTGTCTGAACACCAGCATTCTGGTGTCAGTGTTCCTCAACGCTTGGCTGATGGTAATTGTGCCGCTGAAGCGCCAGCTGATTTTTGGCTTTATTCTGATGTTGCTGGCGGTGCTGGGCTTGATGACCAGCCGCGCTCTCTCGGTTTTCTCGCTCTGCATGTTCGTGCTGGGCGTGGTCAGCGGCATCACCATGTCGATCGGTACCTTCCTAATCACTCATCTCTATGAAGGCCGTCAGCGCGGCTCGCGTCTGCTGTTCACCGACTCCTTCTTCAGCATGGCCGGCGCGCTGTTTCCTGTGCTGGCGGGCATCCTGCTGGCGCGCGCGCTGCCCTGGTACTGGGTCTACGTCTGCATCGGGATTATCTACGTCGCCATTTTCGTTCTGACGCTGTGCGTCGAGTTCCCGGTGCTGCGCAAGCCGGAAAACAGCCCGACGGTGGAGAAAGAGAAATGGGGCGTCGGCGTCCTTTTCCTCTCTGTCGCCGCGCTCTGCTACATCCTCGGGCAACTCGGCTTTATCTCCTGGGTGCCGGAATACGCCACCAAATCCATGGGCATGGATATCGCAAGCGCTGGCCTGCTGGTCGGCAACTTCTGGACCGCCTATATGATCGGCATGTGGGTGTTCAGCTTCCTGCTGCGCTTCTTCGACCTGCAGCGCATTCTGATGGTGCTGGCGGGCCTGGCGACCGTACTGATGTACTGGTTCGTCAGCGCCACGGATGCCAGCATGCTGTGCTGGATTATTATGATCCTCGGATTCAGCTCCAGCACCATCTACACCACCATCATTACGCTGGGCTCGCTGCAGACCAAAGTCTCCTCGCCGAAGCTGGTTAACTTTATCCTGACCTGCGGCACCATCGGCACCATGCTGACCTTTGTCGTGACCAGCCCGATCGTGAAGCAAGGCGGCGTGCATGCTGCACTGGTGACGGCGAACGGCCTCTATGCCGTGGTGTTCGTGATGTGCGTGCTGCTGGGCTTTGTGACCCGTCATCGCCAGCATGGTCATGTGATGCACTGATCCCAGCCGGCATCACGGCCCGCAAGAGCGTCTGGCGTCATTCGCGAGACGCGCTAGCAGCAGGGCGGCTCTCGCCGCGTTGCGACCCGCGCGGGCCACGCACCCTTCGAAAATAGCGGCGCAGGCTGCCTTTTTTATGCCCCGCTACAACCGCCTCTGACGCTTTTTTTGACAGAACGAATAAATTACGAAAAATTAAGTTAAAAAACAGCAACCCACCTCGAAAGGAGTATACAGAAAGGCGCTTGATGTATATCAATATGCGCTAAAAACGGCGCGCTATCGTAGCCTCAATTCCCGCAATTTTAAGGCAAGCATGAGCAAGCACAATGTCATCGTTATCGGTAACGGCATGTTGGGGCATCACTTTATTGAGGAACTGATCGACAAAGCCGAACCAGGCCAGTTCACGTTAACCGTCTTCTGTGACGAACCCCGCGTCGCCTATGACCGCGTCCACCTTTCCGCCTGGTTTTCCCACCACACCGCCGAAGAGCTCTGGCTGGTGCGCGATGGCTACTATGAAAAGCATCAGGTCGCGCTGCTGATGGGCGAACGCGCCATCACCATCAACCGCGAAGAGAAGCTGATCCACTCGAATACCGGCCGCTCCGTTCACTACGACACGCTGATTTTCGCCACTGGCTCCACGTCCTAGATCCCGCCGATCAAGGGTGCGGAAGGGCTGGACTGCTTTGTTTACCGCACCATAGACGATCTGGAAGCCATCGGCGCCTGCGCGCGCCGCAGCAGGCGCGCTGAAAAACCTCGGCATCGAAACCCACGTGATTGAGTTCGCTCCAGTGATGATGGCGGAGCAGCTCGACGTGCAGGGCGGAGAAACCCTGGAGTTCGCCGACGGCGGCGCGCTGAATGTCGATTTCATTGTTTTCTCCACCGGCATTCGCCCGCAGGACATGCTGGCGAAGCAGTGCTGGCTGGCGCTCAGCCAGCGCGGCGGCATCGCCATCGACGACCGCTGCCGCACCAGCGATGCGGCGATTTACGCCATCGGCGAGTGCGCCGCCTGGCAGGGCCGCATCTTCGGCCTGGTGGCGCTATAAAATGGCGCAGGTGGCGAGCGACGCGCTGGTCGGCCGCGACAGCCTTTTCCAGGGTGCCGACATGAGCGCCAAGCTTAAGCTGCTCGGCGTCGACGTCGGCGGCATTGGCGACGCCCATGGCCGGACGCCGGGCGCGCGCAGCTATGTCTGGCTGGATTAGGGCCGCTCGATCTACAAGCGCCTGATCGTCAGCGAAGATGGCAACGTCCTGCTCGGCGCGGTGCTGGTGGGCGACACCAGCGACTACGGCAACTTGCTGCAGCTGGTGCTCAACGCCATCCCGCTGCCGGCCAATCCAGAGGCGCTAATCCTGCCCGCCGGCAGCGGCGACAAGCCGGTGATGGGCATCGATTCGCTGCCGGACAGCGCGCAGATCTGCTCCTGCTTCGACGTCAGCAAGGGCGACATCATCAAGGCGGAGAAAGGCGGCTGCCACACCTTCGCGGCGCTGAAAAGCGAAACATGGCACCGGCTACGGCTGTTAAGTCTGCAAACCCACGTAGCGTCGCTGCTGGCGTCGTGCTGGAACGAGTACGTGCTCGCGCCGCAGCATACGTCGCTGCAGGACAGCAACGATCTTTTCCTCGGCAATATCCAGAAGGACGGCACCTATTCCGTTATCCCGCGCTCGCCCGGCGGCGAAATCACGCCTCAGGGGCTTGAAGGCGATTCAAACGCTACCGTCTCTACACCAAAATTACCGGTTCGCAGTGCATCGGCCTGTTCGACGCGCAGAAAGACGATCTGCCCGCTATCTGGTCGCAGCTGATCGACGCCGGCTTTGAGACCCCGGACAAGCCTACGCCAAAGCGCTGCGCATGGCGAAAACCTGCGTCGGCAGCGCCTGGTGCCGCTACGGCGTCGGCGACAGCCTCGGCTTCCGCATCGCGCTGGAGAACCGCTACAAAGGCATCCGCACCCGCACAAAATGAAGTTCGGCGTGTCGCGCTGCACCTGCGAACGCGCCGAGGCACAGGGTAAAGACGTCGGCATTATTGCCACCGAAAAAGGGTGGAATCTCTACGTCTGCGGCAACGGCGGCATGAAGCCGCGCCACGCCGATCTGCTGGCGACCGACCTCGACAGCGACGCTCTGATCGCCTGCCTCTATCGCTTATGATGTTCTATATCCGCACCGGCGATCGGCTGCAGCGCACCTCGCTGTGGCTGGAGAGCATGGAGGGCGGCATCGACTACCTGCGCAGCGTCATCATCGACGACAAGCTTGGGCATCAACAGCAAGCTGGAGGCGGAGATGGCGACGCTGCGCGCACGTCAGCTGCGAATGGAAAGAGGCGGTGAACGACCCGACGCAGCGCGCGCGCTTCGCCCACTTTATCAATTCGCCGCAGCGCGATCCCAACGTGCAATGGGTCGCCGAGCGCGGCCAGCACCGCCCGGCGTGGCCGGAAGAGCGTATCACCATCACGCTGATTGCGGAGAGCGAAGCATGAGCCAGTGGATCCCTGTCTGTGATTTACAGCAAATCCTGCCCGCCACCGGCGTCTGCGCGCTGGTGAACAACCAGCAGATCGCCATTTTTCGCCCACGCGAGGATAGCGAGCTGTACGCCATCAGCAATATCGATCCTTTTGCCCAGGCCAGCGTGCTGTCGCGCGGCATCATTGCCGAGCATGACAATGCGCTCTGGGTTGCCAGCTCGCTGAAAAAGCAACGTTTTCGTCTCAGCGACGGCCTCTGCATGGAGGACGCGTCGAGCTCTGTCGCCGCCTGGCCCGTTAGAGTCACGGGCCAGGTCGAGGTTTGCGTCTGAAGCGGGCCTATCTCTGATACTATGCTACGCCGACGGTGCCCCGTACGACGGCAGTCTGCCCTCTCTTGTCGCTTTCAGGATGCGCTATGGACAACTTTCCTCTTTATTTGCCGCCTGCAGGGCAAACGCTGCCTGCTGGTAGGCGGCGGCGAGGTTGCGGAGTGCAAGGCGCGCCTGCTGCTGGCCGCAGGCGCTGATCTGCACATTGGCGCGCTGCGCTTTTCTGCGGCGTTTCGCCAGTGGGCCGAGCGCGGCGAACTGACGCTGATTTCCAGCACCTTCGACGAGGCGTGGCTGGACGCCTGCTGGCTGGTGGTGGCCGCCACCGATGACGACGCGGTAAATCAGCAGGTAGCGGACGCCGCCGAGGCGAGCCGCATCTTCTGCAATCTGGTGGATGCGCCGGAGTAGGCCAGCGCCATTATGCCGTCGATAGTCGGCCGCGCGACGGTGCTGGCGTGCCTGCTGCGCGAAAAGCTGGAGGCGATGCTGCCGCAGCATCTGGGTCAACTGGCGTCGCGCGCGCGTGAAAAGGCGCTTCGCCTCAATGGCGCAGCGCCGCTATTTCTGGGAGCGCTTTTTTACCAGCGATCGGCTGGCGCAGTCGCTGGCCAACGGCGACGGCGCACGGGCGGAACAGATGGTCGACGCGCTGCCCGCGCAGGGAGAAGTGACGCTGGTGGGCGCAGGACCCAGCGACGCCGGGCTGCTGAGGCTGAGGGGATTACAGCAGATCCAGCAGGCTAAGGTGATCGTTTACGACCGGTTGGTTTCTGAGGCGATCCTGAATCTGGTGCGGCGCGACGCGGAGCGCATTTTCGTCGGCAAGAGCACCGGGCATCAGTGCGAGCCACAGGAGCAGACCAACCAGCTGCTGCTGGAGCAGGCGCGCCGTAGCAAGCGCGTGGTGCGGCTGAAAGGCGGCGATCCCTTTATTTTCGGCCGCGGCGGCGAGGAGCTGGAGATGCTGGCGGAACACCACATTCCCTTTAGCATGGTGCCGGGCTTGACAGCGGCGTCCGGCTGCGCCGCCTACAGCGGCATTCTGCTGACCCACCGCGACCATGCGCAGAGCCTGCGGTTGGTGACCGGCCATCTGCGCGAAAAAAACGCGCTGGAGTAGGAGAAGCTAGCCGCCGAGCAGCAGACGCTAGCGTTCTATATGGGGCTGACGCAGACGGCGCACATTCAGCAGCAGCTGATGCGTCACGGCATGCGCGCGGATATGCCAGTGGCACTGGTGGAGAACGGCACCAGCACACAGCAGCGCGTGGTCACCGGCACGCTGGAGCGGCTTGGCGAACTGGCGCAGCAGGTGGAAAGTCCGGCGCTGATCATCATCGGCAGCGTGGTATCGCTGCGCGAGCAGCTGCGCTGGTTTTAGGCCGGCTGCGGAAACCAGCAATAAAAAAAGGCGGATTCACATCCGCCGTTCATGTCAGTCAACTCAGCTCCCGCTTCAGGGCGCGGCAACAAAACCAATGGCTTCGTATACCTTCTTCAGCGTCTCCTGCGCGCGCGCGCGCGCTTTCTGCGCGCCGTCACGCATGATTTGCTCCAGGGCTTCGTCGTTGCGATAGCGGTTATAGCGCTCCTGCAGCTCGGTGAGCATGCCGGATACTACATCCGCCACGGCGCCTTTCAGGTGGCCATACATCTTGCCTTCGAACTCCGCTTCCAGCTCGGTGATGGTTTTGCCGGTCACGACCGACAGGATATCCAGCAGGTTAGAGACGCCCGCCTTCTCCTTCACGTCGTAGCGCACCACCGGCGGCTCTTCGGAGTCGGTTACCGCGCGTTTGATCTTCTTTACCACCGACTTCGGATCTTCCAACAGACCGATCACGTTGTTGCGGTTGTCATCCGACTTCGACATCTTGCGCGTCGGCTCCAGCAGCGACATCACGCGCGCGCCCGATTTCGGAATAAAAGGCTCCGGCACGCAGAAGATGTCGCCATAGAGCGCGTTGAAACGCTGGGCGATATCGCGGCTCAGCTCCAGATGCTGCTTCTGGTCTTCGCCCACCGGCACCTGATTGGTCTGGTAGAGCAGAATGTCTGCCGCCATCAGCACCGGATAGTCAAACAGGCCCGCGTTGATGTTCTCTTCGTAGCGCGCCGACTTGTCCTTGAACTGAGTCATGCGGCTCAGCTCGCCTAAGTAGGCGTAGCAGTTGAGCACCCAGCTCAGCTGCGCATGCTCCGGCACGTGCGACTGGACGAAAATGGTGCTTTTTTCGGGATCGATGCCGCAGGCAAGGTAGAGCGCTAGCGTATCCAGCGTGGCCTTGCGCAGCGCCGCGGGATCCCGGCGAACGGTGATGGCGTGCAGATCGACGATGCAGTAAATGCAGTGGAAATCATCCTGCATCTGCACCCACTGAAGCAGCGCCCCCATATAGTTGCCAATGGTAAGTTCGCCGGACGGCTGTGCGCCGCTGAAAACAATGGGTTTGCTCATGCTTGTGTCCTGATTAGTGTAGCCCGGGCGTGGGCAAAAGTTCATCAAAAGAGTCGAGTGTTAAATCGGGATGGCTGCTGGCGATCGGCTCGCCGTAGTTGTAGCCACAGGTCATGGCGACGTTCGGCACGCCGGCCGCCCGCGCCGCCTGAATGTCGTTGCGCGAATCGCCGACGAACAGCAGCTGACTGGGCAGCACGCCGAAGCAGCCCAGCACCAGAAAAATGGCTGCCGGATGCGGCTTCTTCACGATCACGTCATCGCCGCCGATAATCAGCGAAAACGCCTCGGCGATGCCCAGCGACTGCAGCAGCGGCGCGACGAACGGTGTCGGCTTGTTGGTGACGATCGCTATTGGCATGCCCTGCGCGTGCAGCGCCAGCGGCGTCTCTTTCGCCTGCGGAAACAGCGTGCTGCCCGCCTCTACCGTGTCGGCGTAGTGCTTGTCGAACAGCGCGCGCGATATCATGATGTCCGCGCCGTTGCCGATCCAGGTAGAGACACGCACAACGCCCGCAGGCGGCAGCTGTAAATCGGCCAGCGCCAGGTCAATCGCTTGCGCCAGGCCCGGCGCGCTGTGCACTAAGATGCCGTCAAGATCGAACGCCAGCGCGCGGATATCAGTGAAATGAGCCATTGACCTTCTCCAGTTCATGACGCATTTCATCAATCACTTTTTTGTAGTCGGGATGGCCGAAAATAGCGGAGCCGGCCACGAACATATCCGCGCCGGCGGCGGCGACCTGCGCGATATTGTCGATTTTCACGCCGCCGTCCACTTCCAGACGGATGTTGTAGCCGCCGTGATCGATACGCCTGCGCGCCTCGCGCAGCTTATCCAGCGTGCCGGGAATAAACGACTGGCCGCCAAAGCCCGGGTTGACCGACATAATCAGGATCACGTCGAGCTTGTCCATCACGTACTCAAGGTAGCTCAGCGGCATCGCCGGATTGAAGACCAGGCCCGCCTTGCAGCCGTGCTCTTTGATCAGCTGCAGCGTGCGGTCGATATGTTCGCTCGCTTCAGGATGAAAGGTGATATAGCTGGCGCCCGCTTTCGCGAACGCCGGGATCAGCGCCTCTGCCGGCTTGACCATCAGATGCACGTCGATCGGTGCGGTAATGCCGTAGTCGCGCAGCGCTTTCAGCACCATCGGCCCCATGGTGAGATTGGGCACATAGTGGTTATCCATCACGTCGAAATGCACTATGTCGCCACCGGCGGCCAACGCTTTTGCGGTATCTTCACCGAGGCGGGCAAAATCCGCCGCGAGGATTGAAGGGGCCAGCAAATATTGTTTCATCCGATTCTCCCAATGTTGTTCGTCAGCCTGACGGCTGACGTAATGCCTGGTCGCGGACGAAACAGACTAGCAATAAAGTGCCAGTAGTTCGTCGACCTGAGTGCGACCCGTTATGCTTCGGCTGATTGAACGCCGCGCTTTGACCACATGTAATATTGCATCCTGATACCAGAGCCGCGTCAGCTCGGTGTCATGGTTAGAGATCAGCACCGGAATGCGGCTCTCCATCGCCAGCCGCAAGGCCAGCTCCGCCAGATGCTGCTGCTCGCGCAAGCTAAAGCTGTTGGTGTGATAGGCGGTAAAGTTGGCCGTCGCCGACAGCGGCGCATAGGGCGGATCGCAATAGACCACCGAGCCTTGCTGCGCGTTGGTCAAGGTAACATCGTACGATTCGCAGACAAAGGTCGCCTTTTGCGCGCGCTCGGCAAACCACAGCAGCTCGGCTTCTGGAAAGTAGGGCTTGCGATAGCGGCCGAAGGGCACGTTGAACTCGCCGCACAGATTGTAGCGGCACAGGCCGTTATAGCCGTGGCGGTTCAGATAGAGAAACAGCAGCGCGCGGTCGTAGGCGTCGCCGCTGGCGTTGAAGGCGATGCGATGCGCATAGTAACACTCGGCGGTGTTGTCTTCCGCAGAGAACAGGCGACGTGCGTCTTCGATAAAGGTGGCGCTGCGGTACTTGACGATATTGTAGAGATTGATCAGATCGCTGTTGATATCCGCCAGATGATAGCACGCATAGTCGGTGTTCAAAAACACCGAGCCCGCGCCGACAAAGGGTTCAATCAGGCAGTCGCCTTGCGGCAGATGGCGACGAATATCGTCCATCAGAGGATATTTGCCCCCTGCCCATTTAAGGAAAGCGCGATTTTTCTTCATACTGTCGTGGTTATACATCTTATTGTGGAGCTGTGGCGGACCGACAGCAGAACTGCGCTTATCAACGGGGCCGACGTAACCGGCCTCACATGGTTTACTGGCTGGCTTCTTTCTTCACCTGGCTGACCGGCTTCACCCACGGGTTCTGCGCGCGAACATCAGCAGGCAGCGAGGCGACGACGCGCTTCGCCTCCGCCGAGGTGGTGTAGGAGCCGCTCACCAGCACGTACCAGGGCTGGCCGTTGCGGGTGGTCTTGTAGACGTGGTAGCCGCTGAGGTTTTGCTTTTTCGCCCAGGCGTTCAGGCTTTCCGCGCGCGATGCGCCGCTCAACTGCAGCGTGTAGTTACCGGTTGGCTGCCTGCCGGAGGCGGCGCTGCTGCCCGACGCGGTGCCGCTGGTCGCGGGACGCGCCGGCGTGGTATGGGTACGGCTCTCGTTGGCTGCGGTTCGGGCAGCCGTCGCGCTCTTGTGCGAAGGCTCGCGCGTCGCATGCGGCGGCGCGGCGGGCGCACTTATCGGGCTGCCGCTGTTGGCGCTGACGGTAGCTGGCGCGGTCGGCAGCGAACTGCCGCTCTGGCCGCTCTGGCCGCTCTGGCCGCTCTGGCCGCTCTGGCCGCTCTGCGCAGCATTGTCCACCTGCTGCTGCTGATTGCTCAGCGCACTGCTCAGATCGCCAGGCAGCGTGACGCGCTGCTGACTTGCAGGCGTGTCAACGGGCGCCGCCTGGGTTGGCGTCGAGGAGACCGGCGGCATTGAGACGTCGCGAGGCTCGCTGCTGTCAGTTGCAGCACGGCCTGCGGCGCTGTCGGCAGGCACGGACTGGCCGCCGCTCATGGCAGTCGAGCCGGAAAGAACGATGCTCTTCTCGCCGCTGCCGGAGGACGGCGCGCTACCGCTGCTGCCCGCAGCTGGCTTGCTCTCGTCCGAGCCGTTCAGCGCCGAGCCGATGCCGAGCACCAGCAGCACCAGAATGCCGATGCCCATCATCATATGCTGGCGCGAAACCGGCACTTTCGGTGCAGAATACGTCTTACGCGGGTGCGAGGGACGGCGGTCGCTGGCGTCAGGTTTTAACTCGTCTTCCGGTTTAAACTCATCCATTTTGCCTCCTCCGTAAAGCGGCATTCGGCCATGCGCAACCCGCGCGCCGCGTCACCACTTAACTGCTTATATTCAGGGTTTCTGACAGTCGTTAATCGCAGCCAACACGATATCATGCGGCACGCCGCCGCGCACTTCAGAGCGGCCCAGCGCCAGCGGCAGCACCAGCCGCAGCTCGCCCGCCAGCACCTTTTTGTCGCGTAGCATATGGGGCAGATAGGCTTCCGCCGGCATGCTTTCCGGGCCGTGCACCGGCAGGCCGGCGCGCTGCAACAGCACGATAATACGTTGGGTTTCGCTAGCCGTGAACTGGCCGAGACGCTCAGCCGCGCGCGCCGCCATCACTATGCCCGCCGCAACGGCCTCGCCGTGCAGCCAGTTGCCGTAGCTCATATAGGCTTCGATGGCATGGCCGAAAGTGTGGCCCAGATTCAGCAGCGCGCGTTGGCCATGTTCATGCTCATCCGCTGCCACCACCTCTGCTTTCAGCTCGCAACAGCGGCGGATGCACCAGGCGATCGCCTGCTTATCCAGCGCCAGCAGCGCGTCGAGATTCTGCTCCAGCCAGCTGAAGAAGTCGCCGTCGAGAATAATGCCGTACTTGATCACTTCCGCCAGCCCGGAGGCCAGCTCGCGCGGCGGCAGCGTGCGCAGGCAGTCGGTATCGATCACCACCGAAGCGGGCTGATAGAAGGCGCCGATCATATTCTTGCCGAGCGGATGATTGGCGGCCGTTTTGCCGCCGACCGAGGAGTCCACCTGCGACAGCAGCGTCGTTGGCACCTGAATAAAGCGTACCCCACGCTGGTAGCTGGCGGCGGCAAAGCCGGTAAGATCGCCGATCACGCCGCCGCCCAGCGCAATTAGCGTGGTGTCGCGGCCGTGCGGCTTTTGCAGTAAGGCGGTAAAGACCTTATCCATCACCGCGAGCGTTTTATACTGCTCGCCGTCGGGTAAAATCACCTGGTCCACTTTGATGCCCGCTGCCGTCAGCAGCGCCGAGAGCCGATCCAGATAGAGCGGCGCCAGCGTCTGGTTGGTCACCAGCATCGCATTGTCGCCCGCTTTCAGCGGCCAAAAAGAAGCCGGATCCTCGAACAGTCCGGCGGCAATGGTAATGGGATAGCTACGCGCTCCCAGTGAGACGGTGATCTTCTCCATGATGCTCGATACCTGTTACTGAGCCTTTCGGCGTGGAATCAGTTTTTTTCCAACATGTGGATAATCTGGTTGGCCACCACTTTCGCGCTTTGATCGTCGGTGCGAATGGTGACATCCGCGATCTCTTCATAAAGCGGATTACGTTCACCAGCCAGCGCCTCCAGCACCTCGCGCGGCGGCGAATCAACCTGCAGCAGTGGACGCTTTTTATCGCGCTGCGTGCGTGCCAGCTGTTTCTCGATGGTGGTTTCAAGATACACCACCACGCCGCGGGCGGAGAGACGATTGCGTGTTTCTCGGGATTTGACGGAACCGCCGCCGGTTGCGAGGACAATGCCCTGCTTTTCAGTCAGCTCGTTAATGATTTTTTCTTCGCGGTCACGAAATCCAGCTTCGCCCTCGACGTCAAATACCCAGCCCAGATCCGCTCCGGTACGTCGCTCAAGATCCTGATCGGAATCGAAAAATTCCATATTGAGTTGCTGAGCTAACTGACGACCAATAGTGCTTTTGCCAGCACCCATCGGCCCAACCAGAAAGATATTGCGTTTCTCTGCCATTTTGTCGGTATTACTAAGAATTCGTTAATGATACCCCGCGTTCAGCACTTTCGCTGGCGGGACAGGAACTGAAACCTCATGAGCGTTGGCAAGAGTCAGACGAAAAATTATCTCAACACTCAAGGCCGTTTGGCAACCGAATAAATCGCCCTGCGGCACTCCCTTGCAGGGCCGGTGTGCGGTACTCGAAACGAGACGAGTCAGCGCTGCCTTCAGAGGAAGCTTCTGACTCTGACGAATATACGCCATCGGGACGGTTACAGCGTTCTAAAAATCGCTAAACCTTGTATGCTAATTCCTGTCCTGCGTCAACGCAGTTGGCACTGGAGAGCGCATTTTCCGGTTTATCCGGCGGTAAGCGCTGCTTCCCTGACCAATCGCGGCGCAATAAAGATTACCAGCTCGTGCTTTTTATTTTCCGCCGTCTGATGACGGAACAGCGCGCCCAGCAAAGAAATCTCTCCCAGCAGCGGCACGCGGCTCTCCCCCAGGCTGCGCTGCTGCTGAAAATCCCGCCCAGCGCCAGCGTTTTGCCATCTTTTAGCGTGACCTGCGTTTCAATCTCCTGCTTGTCGATAGAGAGCACGCTGCTGTCGCCGTTCTGGATGGCGAGGCCGGGCACGTTCTGACTGAGGCGAATTTTTAACTGGATGCGCCCATTGCCGACCACCTCAGGTGTTACCTCCATGCCCAGCACCGCCTCTTTAAACTCGATAGTGGTGGCGCCGCTGTTGCCCGCCGAAACCTCATAGGGAATTTCGCTGCCCTGCTTGATCGTCGCTTTCTGCTGGTGCGAGGTGAAGATCCGCGGGCTGGCGATATATCCACCTAACTCTCCTGCTCTAGTACGCCGTATCCTCAAGCGCCGGGCCGGTGTCACACAGCAGCAGCGCGTTGGCGCGCGCGTCCATCGTGACGCTGCCGCGCGCGGTCATCAGCGACTGGCGCGCGGCCTGCAAGCTACGAAACACCTCCGCCGCCCTAGCGTAGCGTCACGGTGCGCAGCGCCAGCGGCAGCTGTTCGACGCTCGCGGCCTGCTGCTCCTGCTGCTGGTACTGACGCCAGCTTTCGGGGCAGACCAGCCAGACATTCTCCTCCTCTAACACGGTCAGCTGCGCCAGCCGCGTCACCAGTCGTAGCGCCTTCCGCCAGGGCACGTCGTCGAGCCTTAGCGAGAGTTGGCCCTCGACGCCAGGGGCGAGCAACAGGTTGAGCTGCTGAAGGCGCGGCGCCGCTTCCGGCTGCCCTATCATCAGCTGGCTGCCGCGCGCCGCCAGTACCACCTCCAGCGACGCGGCAGGCAGCCACGCGCGGCGCTGGTGCGCCAGCGTCTCCAGCTGTGATCGCAGCGCTGCTTCGGCAGGCTCTGCCGCAAGCTGCGACGCCCGGGTGCGCTGCGCCTGCGCCAGCGCGGCCAGCTCGGTGCGCAGCGTCTGTCTGCGTCTGGCGCGGCGGGCACAACAGAAGCAGTCACAGCGCCAACAACAATAGGCACGCCGTCAGGCTGGCGAGCTGCCCGCGCAGCGGCAGATGCAGCCAGCGCGCTATTCACGATCCGCCTCAGCGGGCTGGACGCGCAGCGCAAAACGGTACAGGCCATCCGGCTGACGCTGCACCTCGCCCTGCGCCACGGCGGCGAACAGTGGCTAACCCGCAAGGCGCTGCCGGAAGTCGCGTATCGCCTTCATATCCTGCGCCTGGCCTTCCAGACGCAGCCGCGCTGGCTGTTTTTCCACGCGCTGCAGCCAGAGGCGGTCAGGCAGCAGCATTGGTAACGCCAGCCAGAAGCGGTGCCAGCGCCTTCTCCAGCTGCTGCTGCAGGGCGCGCCGCGGCTCAAGCTGCTGCTCGATAAGCGCCAGCGCCTCACGCGCCTCATGCAGCGCGGCCTGCAGCTGCTGGCTGACGCGCGCGTCGCGCCATCACTGCCAGGCCGTGCCCGGCAGCCAAAACGCCACCTCCTGCTGCGGCAACGGCGGCGGCTGCCAGTGAAACAGCCTGCACGGTGAAAAGCGTAAAAAAGCCGCGGGCAAGGCGATGCGGGAAGTGGCGCAGCCGTACAGGATGCTGGCCTGCGGAAAGCAGCGCTGCTCCGTCTCCTCTGCCGTCATCTCCAGGCTGGCGCTGCCGGCAGGCCGATTGCTGGCGCGGCTGTACTAGAGCCACTGCGTATGGCGATGCAGCAGCAGTCCGGCCTCGTGCGACAACCCCGCCGCCTGCGCCAGCGCGCAGGTAGTCGGTTCGAACACTGCGGGCCGCAGGCCGCTTTCCTGCAGCGGCGCCAGCCACTGGTCGCTCCGCCTCGCAGGCGCGGTAGTCAAGCGCCAACGCCTCCGGCTCGACGGGAAAACAGGCGCTGCGCCGCCGCCGTGACGTAGCGTGCCAGCTCCGGCTCCTGCAGCCGCTGCGTGGGCAGAGGCAGAGGACGCTGCAGCAACAGCCGATCGGGCAGCGCGACGCGCAGCGAACTGCGCCGCGGCAGCTGCTGTTTCAGCTTGCGCAACGCCGCCAGCAATGCAGGCGAAGATTGCAGCACGCCGTTTCTTAACGTATCTTGCGACAGCTCTTGCTGCCACCAGCGGCGCAGTTGCCAGCCGCCGCATCTACGCTGTATAGCGAGAGCACAGAGCTGCGTATTCTGAATATCCAGTCCGACTTGCCATGTCTGAAAAGCCATGCGCGCGATCTCCTTATCTACAGGGGTAAAAGGACGTATCAAAGCGTCTGGCTTACCCTTATACTACCGCGCGGTTGTTTATAAACTGCCCAAACGACAACAGATGGGAAATTCCAAGTGAAGTTCGTAAAGTATTTATTAATCCTTGCAGTGTGTTGCATCTTGCTGGGAGCTGGCTCGATTTATGGTCTGTACAAATACATAGAGCCGCAGTTGCCCGATGTGAACACGCTGAAAGATGTACGCCTGCAGACGCCGATGCAGGTCTACAGCGCAGATGGCGAGCTGATCGCCCAGTACGGAGAAAAACGCCGCATCCCGCTGACGCTGCAGCAGATGCCGCCTGAGCTGATCAAAGTCTTTATCGCCACGGAAGACAGTCGCTTCTATGAGCATCACGGCGTCGATCCCATCGGCATCTTCCGCGCTGCCAGCATCGCGCTAATGTCAGGCCACGCATCGCAGGGCGCGAGCACCATCACGCAGCAGCTAGCGCGTAACTTCTTTCTCAGCCCCGAACGCACCCTGATGCGTAAGATCAAGGAGGCGTTTCTCGCCATCCGCATTGAACAGCTGCTGAACAAAGATGAGATCCTTGAGCTTTACCTGAACAAAATCTATCTCGGCTACCGCGCCTATGGCGTCGGCGCCGCCGCGCAGGTCTATTTCGGTAAGCCGGTCGACCAGCTGTCGCTGAGCGAGATGGCCATGATCGCGGGCCTGCCGAAAGCGCCCTCCACCTTTAACCCACTCTACTCGCAAAGCCGCGCGCTGGCGCGCCGCAACGTAGTGCTCTCGCGGATGCTGGACCAGCACTACATCAGCCAGCAGCAATATGACGAGGAGCGCGCCACGCCGCTGGTCGCCAGATATCACGGCCCGGAAATCGCCTTCTCTTCGCCCTACCTGAGCGAAATGGTGCGTCAGGAGATGGTGAAGTGCTATGGGGATGGCGCCTATAACGACGGCTATAAGGTCTATACCACCGTCATGCGCCGCCTGCAGCAGGCGGCCCAGGAGGCGGTGCGCAACAATGTACTGGCCTACGATATGCGTCACGGCTACCGCGGCCCGACCAGCGTGCTGTGGAAAGTGGGTGAACCGGCCTGGAGCCAGGATCAAATTCTCAAGGCGCTGAAGACGCTGCCGGTTTACGGGCCGCTGTTGCCAGCGGTTGTTACTCAGGCCAGCAGCAACGAAGCGACCGCGATGCTGAAAGATGGCAGCAGCGTCTCGCTGGGCCTCGCCGGGGTGCACTGGGCGCGCCCGTTCAAGTCCGATACCGTGCAGGGCCCGACGCCGAAGAGCGTGACGCAGGCGGTGCAGGCGGGTCAGCAGATCTGGGTGCGCAAAGTCGATAACGACTGGTGGCTGGCGCAGGTGCCGGACGTCAACTCCGCGCTGGTGTCGCTCGATCCGGAAACAGGCGCGGTGCGCGCGCTGGTGGGCGGCTTCGACTTTAACCAGAGCATGTTCAACCGCGCCACCCAGGCGCTGCGCCAAGTCGGCTCGAACATTAAGCCGTTCCTCTACACCGCAGCCATGGATCGCGGCCTGACGCTCGCCTCTATCCTCAACGACGTGCCGATCTCGCGCTGGGATGCGGGCGCAGGCGCCGACTGGCGGCCGAAGAACTCGCCGCCGACCTATGACGGTCCGATTCGTCTGCGTCAGGGGCTGGGTCAGTCGAAAAACGTAGTGATGGTGCGTGCGATGCGCGCCATGGGCATCGACTACGCTGCAGAATATTTGCAGCGTTTCGGCTTCCCGGCGCAGAACATCAACCATACAGAATCGCTGGCGCTAGGCGCCGCCTCTTTCACCCCGCTGCAGGTGGCGCGCGGCTACTCGGTGATGGCTAACGGCGGCTTCCTGATCGACCCTTACTTCATCAGCAAGATCGAGAACGAACAGGGCGGCACGATTTTTGAAGCGAAACCGCGCATCGCCTGCCCGCAGTGCAATCTGCCGGTGATCTACGGCGAAACCCGTAAAGCGCTGGCGCTGAATGAAGAGAGCGTCGAAAACGTCGCGACGTCCGATCAGAATCAGAACCAGCCGGCGCCGCAGCCCTCGCTGGAGCAGGTTCCCGCCCAGCCGCGGCCGGGCGGCGAGCAGCTCTATGCGCCGCACGTGATCAACACGCCGCTGTCGTTCTTGATCAAAAGCGCGCTGAACTCCAATATCTTCGGCGAACCGGGCTGGATGGGCACCGGCTGGCGCGCGTCGCGCGATCTGAAGCGCAACGATATTGGCGGCAAAACCGGTACCACCAACAGCTCAAAAGACGCCTGGTTCTCCGGCTATGGTCCGGGCGTGGTGACCTCGGTGTGGATCGGCTTTGACGATGCGCGCCGCGACCTGGGCCGCAGCACCCTGTCAGGAGCGATCCCCAACCAGATCTCCGGCTATGAAGGCGGCGCCAAAAGCGCTCAGCCAGCCTGGGACGACTACATGAAGAGCGCGCTCGACGGCGTGCCGGAGCAACCACTGACGCCGCCGGAGGGCATCGTGACGGTGACCATCGATCGCAGCACAGGCAAGCTGGCCAACGGCGGCGGCAACACGCGTCAGGAATATTTCATCAACGGCACGCAGCCGACGGAATACTCTGTGCATGAGGTGGGCACCACCATTATGGATAACGGCGAGAGCCACGAGCTGTTCTGACGCGCGATCGGGTTTTCCCACGCGCGCAGCCGCCTCGCCAGTAACAAAAAGGCCGACAGCAATGTCGGCCTTTTTGTTTACCCGGTGCAGTAAAGATCAGTAGCTCACTCGCCCCTGCTGCACCAGCCACTCGCGCACCAAGAACAGCGCACTGACGTTGCGCGCCTCGCGAAAATCGGGCTCCTGCAGCAGCGACAGCAGGTTGTCAAGCGGCCAGCGGTGCTCGATCAGCGGTTCCGGCTCGTCGCCCTCCAGCCGCTCCGGATAGAGCCCCTCCGCCACCACGATATTCATCTTGCTGGAAAAATAGGAGGGCGCCATGGTAAGCTTGCTGAGGAAGGTGAATTTTTCTGCGCCGAAGCCGACTTCCTCTTTCAGTTCGCGATTGGCCGCCTCGTAGAGATCTTCTCCCGCGTCGATCAATCCTTTAGGGAAGCCCAGTTCATAGGCTTCCAGCCCTACCGCATACTCCTGAATCAGCACCACCTGGTTGTCGATAATCGGGACGATCATCACCGCTTCGCGCTCAGACGGCTTCATGCGCTCATAGACGCGCCGCGCACCGTTGCTGAAGGCGAGGTCAACCGCTTGTACGGTAAACAGACGCGAGCGCGCGACCGTTTCCACGTTAAGGATGTCAGGTTTTTTTAACGGGTTTTTCATATCAGCCTCAAACTTTGTGCCGCGTGATGCCGGAAACCATTCCGCTTACCTGACCACAGGCGATTGTGCGACAGCCAGTAAGCGGCCATCTTTACACAGCCGCACGCCGCAGGATAACAACGCATTGTTATAGCTGTTAACAGTTTCGCCATAAGTTAATGTTACTGTTTAAAATTCATAAAAGACCGATGTTTAATTCAGAATTAGCCAGTTAACATACTGGCAAGGCATGATGCATTAACTTCTAATTTAATGATTTTGCGCGTGATTTCCTCAGGCATTTAACTTGTCAGAGTTGTTTATTCTCGCCAAAATTGTCTTTAATAACAGTTCTATCTGGGAGCATAAGTCTAACGTGAAGGCAGGATTTTGGCTGAATTGAGCAAAGCATGAGCACAATCCTCATCGTATTGGTAATAGTGCTGGTCTGCTCAGGTTTGGAAGGTATCGGCTTTTGGTACACTATGCAGCGTCGTCCGCCGTTGGCGAAACCGCTGCCATTTATCAGCCCGCCCTGCCGCAAGCTCACCGACGACGAACGCCACGCGGTCGAAAAATATGTCGCCTCGCTGGGCAGGCGCTCGCGCTTTGCTGCGCCCTGCGAAAAGCGCTCCCTGTCCGACAACCTGACGCTGACGGCGCAGAGCAGCAACGTCTATCCGGTGACGCGCGCCATTACTCGCTATGGCCTCTCAACGGACGATCCCTACAAGTGGCGCTACTATCTAGATGAGGTAGAGGTACATCTGCCGCCGCACTGGGAGCAGTACATCACCGATGAGAACTACGTTGAACTGATCCGCACCCAGACCATTCCGCTAGTGATTTCGCTTAATGGCCACTCGCTAATCAACTAAGGCAGCAATCAGACGGCGATGCCGGCGCTGGTACAGCCGGGTTCAACCAACGCCTTGATCCGTAAAGAAGAGAGCGAAAATGTTGAGCTGCTGCAGGTACGCAAAGAGACGCTGGAAGAGTATCAGCTGACGCGGCCGGACGGCACGCGTGAGGCGGTCACCATCACCTTCGCCTTTTTGCTCTTTTTCATCAGCCTGCTAGTGCCTGCCAGCCTGATGGGCTGGCTGGTGCTGCTGGCCTGCGGATCGCTGCTGGTGATGACGCTGCTGATCAGCTGGAGCCCGCTCAGCATGCCGATCAAGCTCATCACTGGCGTGTATAAAAGCACCGAAAGCCTGCAGGTCGGCAACGTTGATACGCTGGCGGCGCAGGCGCTGCACGTCAGGGATACCTTAAAGGTCAACGGCACCGGCATGTGCTCGGTGCCTGACAACTATCAGAGCAAAGGCAGCTACGCCTATATGCCGTTCGACTGTTCGGCGGTTTACTGGAATAACGCCGCAGCCGCAGTCTGACATTATCGATAAGGCGTCGGCGCTGCTGGAGACCACTACCCGGCAGCTGCATCCGGAAATCAACAGCGATCCCAAGTTCAATCCGCAGCTCGCTTCCGAGATTCAGAAGTCGGGCATGATCCTGCTGGACGATTTTGCCGATCTGGTGCTGAAAACGCACGACCTCTACAGCCAGCAGCAGGAGTATGTGCGAATGAAAAACGCGCTGGTCAATCTGGGCAACGCCAAAGACTGGGATAAGCTGGTGCGCCGCGCCGACTCCGGCCAGCTGAACGGCATGAATGTGCTGCTGAGGCTAGTCAGCGCCGAAGCGCTGGAAAACCTGGTGAATACCGCCACCTCCAGCTTCTTCTTCCGCGAAACGCGCCGCGCCGCCGAAAATCTCAACAGCCCGTCGCCGGGCGGATTCCTCATCGTCAGCGACGAGGGACGCCAGCTGGTGAATCAGCCGCAGCCGACCGTGTCGCTGTTCGATCTCAACGCGCCCTCACAGTGGCGCGAGCTGCAGCGCCTCTTCGGCATGCTGCTGCATATGCCATTCAACGCCAGCGGCATCATCACCAGCCTCTGGGTCGACGCCAACGGCACGCGACATATCGCGCTGCACAACGAGCTAGACGCGATGGCGATGTGGCGCTATCTGGGCACCACGCTGCTGCTGGCGGTGCTGCTGGCCTGCACGCTGGTCAACGCCCTGCTGGCGCTGCGCCGTATCCACCGCAACCGTCAGCGGATGGCGGATATCCAGCTCTATTACGATAAGTGATTCAACCACAATCTCAGCACCATGCAGAGCGTGCGATCGATGTTTTAACGCGCCGAGCCGCACGCCGGCAGGAGACGCGCCTCCCGACTTGCCCTACCCTTTTTCTTTCGCATTTATGCTACCCTGTCGCCCTGTTTTCGCAGGGGATACTGCCTGATGACGCTGAACTGGACGCAAATCGACACCGTGCTGCTGGATATGGACGGCACGCTGCTGGATCTCGCTTTTGACCGCTATTTCTGGCTGGAACATGTCCCGCTAACGCTGAGCGAGGCGCGCGGCATTACGCTGTCGGAGGCGGAAGCGCTTATCGCCGGGAAGTATCAGGCCGTGGCGCATACGCAAAACTGGTATTGTCTGGACTACTGGGCAGCGGAGCTCGGGCTAGATATCCGCGCCATGACGTTCGCGAAGCGAGGCCTCGCGGCGATACGCGAGGATACGGTGCCATTTTTGCACGCGCTGCGTCGGGCTGGAAAACGCACCATTTTGTTGACCAACGCCCATCCGTACAACCTGGACGTCAAGCTGGCGCAAACCGGTCTTGCGCTGCACCTTGATTTATTGCTTTCCACCCATACGTTTGGGTATCCGAAAGAGGACCCGCGCTATACGTTTGGGTATCCGAAAGAGGACCCGCGCTTGTGGCAGGCGGTAGAGCAGCACACCGGACTTCAATGTTCGCGAACGCTGTTTATTGATGACAACGAGGCCATCCTCGACGCCGCGCGAAGCTGGGGCATCGGCTGGTGCTTAGGCGTCAGCAACCCCGATTCCGGACGTCCCGATCAGGTCTTCCAGCGTCACGCGGCGGTCCGCGATTATCGCACCCTGTGCAGCGCGCGGGCGTAAACAGGAGCAGCAATGAAAGAGAAAAATAGCGAAGGCGTGCGCCTCGACAAATGGCTGTGGGCGGCGCGCTTCTATAAAACGCGCTCGCTGGCGCGCGACATGATTGAAGGCGGCAAAGTGCACTACAACGGCCAGCGCAGCAAGCCGAGCAAGCTGGTGGAGCTAGAGGCGGAGCTGACGCTGCGCCAGGGCAACGATGAGCGCACGGTGATCGTGACCGCCCTGAGCGACAAGCGCGGTCCGGCGCAGGTCGCCCAGAAGCTCTACAGCGAAACCGCCGCCAGCATCGAAAAACGGGAAAAGGTAGCGCTGGCGCGTAAAATGAACGCGCTCACCATGCCGCATCCCGATCGCCGCCCTGACAAAAAGGAGCGTCGCGATCTGCTGAAATTTAAAATATCGGGCGACGAATAAGCTTCGCCCCAACGAGAGAAACGCTATGTCTGTACAAGATCAACTGCATCGTTACCTGTTTGAGAATGTAGCCGTGCGCGGCGAGCTGGTGAATGTCAGCCACACCTTGCAGGAAATCCTGAAAAACCACGACTATCCGGCACCGGTGCAGAAGCTGCTGGGCGAACTGCTGGTGGCGACCAGCCTGCTGACCGACACCCTGAAGTTCGACGGCGACACTACCGTACAGCTGCAGGAAGATGGTCCGCTGTCGCTGGCGGTCATCAACGGCAACAACCGCCAAGAGCTGCGCGGTGTGGCGCGCGTGAAAGGCAAAATTCCGGCGGACAGCACGCTGCAGAGCATGGTCGGCAACGGCTATCTGGCGATCACCATCTCGCCGGAAAAAGGCGAGCGCTATCTGGGTGTGGTCGGACTGGAAGGGGATACGCTGGCCGCCTGCCTGGAAGATTACTTTATGCGTTCCGAACAGCTGCCGACCCGCCTCTTTATTCGCACCAGAAAAAAAGGCGCGGCGGGCATCCTGCTGCAGGTGCTGCCAGTGCAGGATACCGAGACGGAAGATTTCAACCATTTGGCGACGCTGACCGAAACCGTCACCGCCGACAAGATGATCGATCTGCCGGCCACCAACGTGCTGTGGCGTCTCTACCATCAGGAAGAGGCGACGGTATTCGATCCGCAGCCGGTGAGCTTTAAATGCACCTGCTCGCGCGAACGCTGCGGCGAAGTGTTGAAAACCCTGCCTCAGCACGAAGTGGACGAGATCATCGAAGAGGATGGTCAGATCGATATGCACTGCGACTACTGCAGCACGCACTACGTTTATGACGCGGTCGATATTGCCACTATCCGCAAAGGCGGCGCCGACGGCGAAAGCAGCGACAGCATCCACTCATTTTCCCCTCAGGGCGGCGCTGCCGCCCTTTCATCATCCTTCTGCAATATTCCATTAATTTTCAACATAAAATAACTCAAAACTGGTAACTTTAGTTTCAAAAGCGGTCGTTTTTGCAACTTAACGCGCCTTGGTTCGCATTTCTGACCTTCCACGCTTTCGCCTCAGGCTGAGAGGAGTACACTGCGCGCGATCGTGCAACCGCCCGGCAAAGCGCGGCGATTTTTGTGCGACATCTCTATAACTATTCGCCTGTGCAGTACCAAAACAGACTTAAGGAGCAGTCACATGCTCGTTACCGACCTGACCTCGCAAGATCTTGCCGCTTTGGGCATCGAGGGAACCACCGAGGTGGTATATAACCCCGATTTCGATACGCTGTTTGTCGAAGAACTTCGCCCCGAGCTGGAAGGTTATGCGCGCGGCACTTTGACGCAAAGCAGCGCCGTGGCGGTTGATACCTGTATCTTTACCGGCAGCTCGCCCAAGGATAAATATATCGTCCGCGACGATACCACCCGCGACACGCTGTGGCGGAACGATCGGGGGACAGGCAAAAACGACAACCAACCGCTGTCGCCGGAGGTCTGGCAGCAGCTGAAAGCCTGCGTCACTCAGCAACTCTCCGGCAAACGCCTGTTTGTGATTGACGTCTTTTGCGGCACCAACGCCGACTCGCGCCTCAACGTGCGCTTCGTGACCGAAGTCGCCTGGCAGGCGCATTTCGTGAAGAACATGTTTATTCAGCCGAGCGAAAGCGAGCTGGCGACCTTCAAACCCGATTTCGTGGTGCTGAACGGGGCAAAATGCACCAATCCTGACTGGCAGGCGCAGGGGCTGCACTCCGAGAACTTCGTGGCCTTTAACCTGACGTAAGGGATGCAGCTGATCGGCGGCACCTGGTAAGGCGGTGAGATGAAGAAAGGGCTGTTCGCGGTAATGAACTACCTGCTGCCGCTGCTCGGCTAACTTCGGCAAAGCGGGCGACGTCGCGGTATTCTTCGGCCTCTCTGTCACCGGGAAAACCACCCTTTCCACCGATCCGGAACGTCAGCTGATTGACGACGACAGCAAAACCTAAAACCCCCGCGTCTCCTACCCGATCGACCATATCGACAATATCGTGCGTCCGGTTTCCAAAGCGGGCCATGCGAAGAAGGTGATCTTCCTCACCGCCGACGCCTTCGACGTGCTGCCGCCAGTGTCGCGCCTGACGCCTGAGCAGACGCAGTACCACTTCCTTTCAGGCTTTACCACCAAGCTGGCGGGCACCGAGCGCGGCGTCACCGCGTCGACGCCGACTTTCTCTGCCTGCTTCGGCGCGGCGTTCCTGACGCTGCATCGGACTCAGTATGCGGAAGTGCTGGTGAAGCGCACGCAGGCAGCGAGCGCACAGGCTTACCTGGTGAATACCGGCTGGAACGGCAGTGGCAAACGCATCTCTCTCAAGGATACGCGCGCGATTATCAATGCGATTCTGGCGGGTGAGCTGGACGAAGCGGAAACCGGGACGCTGCCGGTCTTCAACCTGCAGGTGCCGAAAGCGCTGGGGCAGCTTGACACCGCTACGCTTGATCCACGCAGCAGCCGGGAAAGTGAAGAGCAGTGGCAGGCGGCGGTGTGCGATCTGACGCAGCGCTTTATCACTAAATTCGAAAAATATACCGATAACGCGGCAGGCGCCGCGCTGGTATCAGCGGGTCCGGTTCTGTAAGCCTCTGGGCGCGGCGTTTTCCTTCAGCGGTAGCCAGGCGCAAATGCGCAGTCCGCCGCGCTCGCTCTCGCCAATCTCCAGCGCTCCCTGATGCGCGTCGATGATGCGCTGCACGATGGCCAGCCCCAGGCCGGTGCCGCTGGTGCTACGCGCGCTGTCGCCGCGCACAAAGGGCTGGAACAGATGCGCCAGCTGATCCGGCTTGATGCCCGGACCGTCATCCTCGACCTGGAACCAGGCGCGATGCAGCTCCCGGCCGCTGCTCACCTTGATCCAGCCGTTGCCGTAGCGCGCCGCGTTGACCACCAGATTCGCCACCGCGCGCTTGATCGACAGCGGGTTGATATCGAGCATCAGCTCTTCCGGCATCACCGCGTTTTCAATCTCGCGCTCATAGCCGCTCTCCGCCGCTACCACTTCGCCCAGCACACTGTTCAGGTCGGCGCGTTCAGTCTGGATCTCCTGGCCGGTGCGCAGATAGTCGATAAACTGCTCGATAATGGCGTTGCACTCTTCGATATCTTTGTTGATCGATTCCGCAAGGTAACCATCCTGCTCGCCCATCATTTCAGTAGCGAGGCGAATGCGCGTCAGCGGCGTGCGCAGATCGTGGCTGACGCCCGCCATCAGCAGCGTGCGGTCGTCAGCGAGCTGCTTCACGCCCGACGCCATCTGGTTAAAGGCGCGCGTCACCGAGCGTACCTCCGAGGCGCCATACTCACGCAGCGGCGGCGGAATAATGCCTTTGCCGACCTGCAGCGCCGCGTGCTCAAGATCGACCAGCGGCCGGTTCTGAATACGGATAAACAGCCACGCGCCGCCAATCGCCAGCAGCATGATCGCCAGCGTGTAGCGGAACAGCGGCGAGAAATCGCCCTGATGGATCTCCGTCAGCGGCACGCGCACCCAGATATCGGTCGACATCCAAGTCTTCAGCCACACCACCGGCGAGTTTTTATTCACCTCGACGCGCACGTCGGTCGGCCCGCCAAGCTGCTGCCCCATCTGCTCGCTGAGGAATTCGTAGTGCTGCGCCCAGCGCAACCCGCTCTCTTCCGCCGCCGCGTTGGTATAGAGCGAAATGCCCAGCTCGCGATAGATCTCGCGGCGAAAGGCAGGCGGCACCTCCAGCTGCATGCCGTCTTCCAGCTGCAGCCGGTCGGTCATCAACATGCGCACTTCATAGGCCAGCACCTTGTTGAACTGCTGCAGGCTGGGAAGAATTGCGAAGTTGAGCACCACCAGATAGGTCGTTACCAAGCTGACGAACAGCAGGGTAACGATTAATAACAGGGTGCGGGCGAACGAACTGCGGGGCGAGAAGCGCAGCCGCCTCATGCTTTAGAACCGTCCGGAACGAACACGTAGCCTAAGCCCCAGACCGTCTGGATATAGCGCGGATGCGCCGGATCTTCTTCCACCATGCGGCGCAGGCGGGAGATCTGCACGTCGATAGAGCGCTCCATCGCGCTGTACTCGCGACCGCGCGCCAGGTTCATCAGCTTGTCGCGCGATAGCGGCTCGCGCGGATGGCTGACCAGCGCTTTCAGCACCGCGAACTCGCCGCTAGTAAGCGGCATCGGCTCATCTTCGCGGAACATTTCGCGCGTGCCGAGGTTGAGCTTGAATTTGCCAAAGGCGATCACCGCCTCTTCCTGCGACGGCGCGCCCGGCAGCTTGTTCGCCTGGCGGCGCAATACCGCGCGGATACGCGCCAGCAGTTCGCGCGGGTTAAAGGGTTTTGGAATATAGTCATCGGCGCCGATTTCCAGCCCGACGATGCGATCCACCTCTTCCCCCTTCGCCGTGACCATAATGATCGGCATCGGGTTGCTCTGGCTGCGCAGGCGGCGGCAAATCGACAGGCCATCTTCGCCCGGCAGCATCAGATCCAGCACCATCAGGTGAAAGGATTCGCGGGTCAGCAGACGATCCATCTGCTCGGCATTGGCGACGCTGCGTACCTGAAAGCCCTGTTCTGTAAGATAGCGTTCCAGCAGGGCGCGCAGACGCATATCGTCATCAACGACTAGAATTTTGTAGTTCTCTTGCATTTTCTACTCCCAAAGGCGCTATTGCCTGAGCCGATATTGTTAAAAAAAGATGCCTGCCTGTGACAGTCATTAATGGTTTATATTTTAGCCGAAACTGTTACAAAGCATATTAAACAGCAGGTTATCTTTAATTTCTGCGCGGTGATGAGCGGAAAATCACAGCCTTAGCCTCAAAAGAAACATGGTACGGCAAATCTGAAAGTCAGCCGCTTTTTCTCGCCATCAGCGGTCGCAAAAAAAGGCTGCCCATTAATCATCCAATTAAATCAACTGGTTAGCGCATAATTTGGCTTTAGCGCTGTCGGTTATTTTTGTAGAGGACGACAAAATCAGACGGGCATGTGCCGCCGCAGCATAAAAAACCAGCCTTTTCCTGCCGCGAAGCAGGCTTATCTTGGATAAGCGCCAGAGGGCCGCCAGCCGGAGCCAACGATAAATAAAGTACGTTAGATCAATTAGTAAAGCTACCTTTCGGCCTCAGGCGAATTGCACCACACTGCTTCCACACGTTTCACCACAGGGATTGCAGCCAATGAAAAAAACGTTGTTCGTGCTGAGCGCGCTGGCCGCCCTTAGTCTGAATCAGGCCATGGCGGCCACCGGCGACGCCGCAGGCGCGCAGGCATCCACCACCGCGCAGGGGAATTCCAACGCTATCGGCGTCGGCGCGGTTGCCGCGCTGCTGGGCGTGGCGCTTGCTACCGCAGGCGTCGGCGACAAAGGCACCTCCTCTTCTACCTCTACCGCCACCGTAGCGGGAAAATAAGTTCACGCGATAGCCTGTTTTGTCCTTGCCCATTTCGCCACCAGGGAACGACACCAAGGGTTTTCACTGTTGAAAACCTGTTCCTCGACTCTTTTTTGCCGCGCCCGCTTTGTTTTACACTGCCTGCTTTTCCGCTTCTGAGCCGATACGTATGAAAACCCGACTGATCACCCGTGAGGGCTTTAACAAGCTCAAAAAGCTCAAAGCCGAGCTCGACTATCTCTGGCACGAAGAGCGTCTCGAAGTGACGAAAAAGGTGACCTGGGCCTCCAGCCTCGGCGATCGCAGCGAAAACGCCGACTACCAGTACAACAAAAAGCGTCTGCGCGAGATCGACCGCCGCGTGTGCTACCTGACCAAAAGTCTCGAAGAGCTGCGCATCTTCGACTATTCGCCGCAGCAGGATGGCAAAGTCTTTTTCGGCGCCTGGGTGGAGGTGGAGAATGACGCGGGCGAGATCAAGCGCTTCCGCATCGTCGGCTATGACGAGATTTTTGGCCGCAAAGATTACATCTCCATCGACGTGCCGATGGCGCGCGCGCTGCTGAAAAAAGAGGTCGGCGACGTCGCCACCGAGCAGACGCCATCGGGTCCGGCAATCTGGTATGTGAACGAGATTTCCTACCCGTAAACCTGATTCAGAATATCGCTGAAAGCCGCCCGCATCGCTGGCAATTTCACTTTTCAGTCCGTATAACTGTCCCATGTTTTTTAACCCTGGAAGCAAGACAGATTCGATGATGAAATATCTCATCCAAATTATTGCCAGTGAGCTGCAGGGGCGCGTGCGGAGCAAGTAGAAGCTGCCGTACGCCTGCTGGACGAAGGGAACACCGTGCCTGTTTATCGCACGCTATCGCAAAGAGGTGACCGGCGGTCTGGACGATACTCAGCTGCGCCAGCTGGAAATACGCCTCAGCTATCTGCGCGAGCTGGAAGATCGCCGTCAGTTGATTCTGAAGTCCATTGACGATCAGGGTAAACTCACCGACAAACTAGCCAGCGCCATTAACGCTACGCTGAACAAAACCAAACTCGAAGACCTCTACCTGCCCTATAAACTCAAGTGCCGCACCCGCGGCCAGATCGCTATTGAAGCCGGCCTGCAGCCGCTGGCCGAGACGCTGTTGCAGGATCCTGAACAGCTGGCCGCGCAGTATGTCGATGCCGATAAAGGCGTCGCCAATGCACGCGCCGCGCTGCTGGCGAAGGTGCGCGACTACCTGTGGAAAAACGCGCATCTGGTGTCGCGCATGGTGGAAGGCAAAGAGCAGGAAGGGGCTAAATTCCGCGACAACCTCGACCATCACGAGGCGCTGAACGGCGTGCCGTCGCACCGCGCGCTGGCGATGCTGAGCGGTCGCAACGAAGGCGTATTGCAGCTCACTCAACGCCGATCCGCAGTTCGACGAGCCGCCGCGCGAAAGCTACGGCGAAACGCTGATTGCCGAACAACTCGGCCTGCGCCTCAACGGCGCGCGAGCGCGCCGAAGATGAGGCGATCAACGTATTCGCCCGCAACCTGTACGATCTGCTGATGGCGGCGCCGGCGGGCATGCGCGCCATCATGGTCCTCGATCCCGGTCTGCGCACCGGCGTCAAGGTCGCGGTGGTGGACGCCACCGGCAAGCTGGTCCAACCGATACCATCTATCCGCCTACCGGCCAGGCGACGAAAGCGGCCACCGCGGTGGCTGCGCTGTGTGCGAAGTATCAGGTCGAGCTGGTGGCCATCGGCACCGGCACCGGCACCGGCACCGGCACCGCTTCGCGCGAGACAGAGCGCTTCTTCCTTGAGGTACAGAAACAGTATCCGCATATCACCGCGCAAAAGGTGATCGTCAGCGAGGTGGGCGCCTCTGTCTATTCCGCTTCCGAACTGGCAGCGCTGGAGTTCCCGAACCTCGACGTCTCGCTGCGCGGCGCGGTCTCTATCGCGCGACGCCTGCAGGATCCGCTGGTGGAGCTGGTGAAGATCGACCCGAAATCGATCGGCGTCGGCCAGTATCAGCACGACGTCAGCCAGACCCAGCTGGCGAAGAAGCTGGACGCGGTGGTCGAAGACTGCATGAACGCGGTGGGCGTCGATCTCAATACTGCCTCGGTGCCGCTGCTGACCCGGGTCGCTGGCCTGACGCACATGATGGCGCAGAATATCGTTAGCTGGCGCGACGACAACGGCCGCTTCCAGAACCGCCAGCAGCTGATGAAGGTCAGCCGCCTCGGGCCGAAAGCCTTTGAGCAGTACGCGGGCTTCCTGCGCATCAACCACGGCGACAACCCGCTTGACGCCTCGACGGTGCACCCGGAAGCCTACCCGGTGGTGGAGCGCATCCTGGCGGCGACCGAGCAGGCGCTAAGCGATCTGATTCACCGACGAGCGCTTCGGCCTGCCGACCATCACCGACATTATTAAAGAGCTGGAGAAACCGGGCCGCGACCCGCGCCCCGAGTTTAAAACCGCGCAATTCGCCGAAGGCGTGGAAAACCTTAACGATCTGCTGCCCGGCATGGTGCTGGAAGGCGCGGTGACCAACGTCACCAACTTTGGCGCCTTTGTTGATATCGGCGTGCATCAGGACGGACTGGTGCATATCTCCTCGCTGTCCTACAAGTTCGAGCGCCATGGGCGACGCGCTGGCCGAGGCCTTTGGCAAAAAACGCTAACCTTTGTGCGCGCCCGCGCTTTTCAACCCTGGACGCGCGTGGATAAAGGCTTAAATCTGCGCCCGCCCACTCTCTTCGCCCTCAGGCGCGCGGAGATATCCTGCCGTAAATTTGAAAATCCCTCTCCGAGCGCTACGCTGAAAACACGCCTGCATAAAAACACCCCGGGATGTGGCACCCAATTCGTGATGGAAACGATCACAGCGCTGCTTGATAAAATCTATGCCGACACCTTTCCTCAGGCGGCACGCCAGCGCTTGCTCAGCCACATCGCCGTCGCGCACGGCGCCATCAAGCTGCCGCGTAAAGCGCACTGGGATAAGCAGGATGTGGTGCTGATCACCTACGCCGATCAGTTTCACGAGTCGGGCATGCCGACGCTGCAGAGTTTTTCCCGCTTCTTTCAGCAGCATCTGCACGCCGCCTTTTCGCTGGTGCATCTGCTGCCCTTTTCCCCCTACTCCTCCGACGACGGCTTTTCCGTCATCGATTATCACCAGGTCGATCCGCTGTGCGGCACGTGGCCCGATGTCGCCACGCTGCATCAGGAGACGCGCCTGATGTTCGATTTCGTCTGCAACCATATGTCATCTTAAAGCGACTGGTTCAAACGCTACCTGGCGCGCGATCCCGACTGGGACGATTTCTTTATCAGCATGCCGCCCGCGACCGATCTCAGCACGGTGACGCGTCCGCGCACCTCGCTGCTGCTGACGCCGTTCGAGATGGCAGATGGCGAGGTGCGCTTTATCTGGACCACCTTCAGCGCCGACCAGATCGATCTTAACTTCGGCAATCCCGAGGTGTTGCTGCGCATGGTCGACGTGCTGCTCGACTATCTGCAGAAAGGCGCCGACTATGTGCGCCTCGATGCGGTCGGCTATATGTGGAAAACGCCCGGCACCCGCTGCATCCATCTGGAGAAACCCCATCTGCTGGTGAAGCTGTTTAGCGCCATCGCCAACGAGGTGGCACCCGGCACGGTGATCATTACCGAAAACAACATGCCGCATAAGGATAGCGTCAGCTATTTTGGCGACGGCCATGACGAAGCGCAGATGGTGTATCAGTTTTCCCTACCACCGCTGGTGCTGCACGCCATCCATTTGGGATCGGGCCGCGCGCTGAGTCAGTGGGCCGGCGCGCTGGAGCACGGCAACGGCGGCACCACCTTTTTCAACTTTCTCGCCTCCCATAACGGCATCGGGCTGAACCCGACGCGCGGCATCCTCTCTGAAGTGGAGATCGTAGCGCTGGTGCGCGAGCTGGCGCTGGAGGGCGCGCTGATGTCCGATAAAAACAACCCGGACGGCACCACCAGCCCCCATGAAATCAACGTCACCTATTTCGACGCGCTCAACCGGCGGCAGGACGACGACGACGCGACGCGCCTGCGCCGCTTTCTGCTGGCGTACGCCATTTTGCTGGCGTTTCTCGGCGTGCCCGCCATCTATATTCGGAGCATGCTGGGGTCGCGTAACGACTATGACGGCATGAAGGCCGCTGACCACAACCGCGCCATCAACCGGCAAAAGTTCGATCTAAAGATGATCGAAACAGCGCTGGCGGGCGGCGATGCGCTGCGCCATGCGGTCTATACCCAGCTCAGCCGTTTGATTCAGCTGCGCAGCCCTTTCATCCCGACAATCTGATGTCGCTTTACGACAGCGACAACGCGCTGCTAATGATGAAACGCTACGCGCCGCAGCATGAAGAGCATGCGCTTCTGTGTGTGTTCAATCTGAGTGGGACACGCGTAAAGACGATGCTGCCGGAGGCGCGGCTTTTTCAGTATGTGGTGAAGAGGAGAAG
The DNA here is from genome assembly GCF_013753875.1 of Candidatus Pantoea persica. GTDB lineage: Bacteria > Pseudomonadota > Gammaproteobacteria > Enterobacterales > Enterobacteriaceae > Pantoea > Pantoea persica. Next base: position 140,699 of record NZ_SMDS01000021.1, on the reverse strand, counting down.
ATTGATGGCACCCAGCCGCTGTCGCTGAATGCCTGGCAGTTTGTCTGGCTACGCGGCTGATTATTTATAAACGTCCGCGGTGGCGCTGAATTTGCCGTGTTCACGGCCAGCGCTCACCAGGAAATATTTGCCTCCTTTCTCATCAGCCATTTTCGACAGTTTGGCGTCCATCGGCGAGGTGGTTTCTGCCATGGTGTTCACCGTGCCGATTTTCTCAAGATTCATTTTCTGCACTTCTTCTTTGGTCACTTCCTTGGCCGCAAAAGCCGAGAACGACACCGCGCCCATTACCATTGAAGCTACTGCCTATTTCATCACCTTCATACCGTACCCCTCATTCATTTCCGTTATGTGAGATGTAAGCAGACGCGGAATGCGTTAGGCGAGATGGAACAGCATTACCCTTCCTCTGGATAATTCACATCCTTAAGCGGCCTTACCTACGCAAAAAGTATTGCCGCTGCTGGGAAAATTGCCAGCCCTTTATGGTTTCAGCCAGAAATTTTCTTTCTGAAATCAAGAATATGCTGGCAGAAAAGGTCCGGATGGGAAATAAAGGGCGCGTGCGCGACTTTTTCCATTACCAGGCTGGTCGACGCGGGCAACGCCTCATCGAGCAGCGCTGCAATCCGACGCGGCACCAGGCCGTCCAGCGCGCCATACAGACGCAAAAACGGCGCGCTGATCTGCGGCAGCCGATCGCGCAGATCAACCTCGCGCAGGATCGCCAGTCCGCCATCCAGCACCTCGACCGGCGGCATCGGCTGCGCCAGCACCACCTCTTTCAACCGCCGCGCGTCCTGCCGCACGCTGTCAGTGCCCAGCGTTTGCAGCGCCAGAAAGCGTCCGACGGTGCGCTGAAAATCGCTGTTAAGCTGCGTGCGGAAGGTTTCCAAGGTCTCCGGCTTGATACCCGGCCAGCCGTCGCGCGCGGTAAAGCAGGGCGAAGAGGCGACGCTGATCAATCCCGCCACCTGTTGCGGCGCGCAGAGCGCCAGCTCGCTCGCCACCAGTCCGCCCAGCGACCAGCCCAGCAGCAGCACGCGCGGCGGCAGGTGCGGCAGCAGCTGCTGCGCCATCTGCGTCAGCGACAGCGCGTCAGAGCGCGCGCTGCGGCCATAGCCCGGCAGGTCGACCAGGTGCAGGCGAAAATGCGGGCTGAGTCGCGGCACGATGCTTTGCCATACTTCCGCGTTCAGACCCCATCCGTGCAGCAGCACAAGATCGTGCGCGCCTTCGCCGCAGGTATGCCAGTAAAGCGAGTTCATCAGTTACTATCCCGTAAAACGAAAAGGAGGCCGCTATACTACCAATGCTCGCCCTCTGTTGGCTATGCCGTCTACCGCTGCGCGTGGCGGTGCACGCTGCCGCCGCTGCCGATCCTATGTCCGCGCTCGCCGCTGACCTGGCAGGCGCTGGTGTGCGTCGGCGACCATCAGCCGCCGCTGCGCCGCTGGGTACATCAGCTGAAGTTTTCCCGCGTCACCGCACTCAGGGTGATGCTGGCGCGTCTGCTTTTGCTAAGCTGGCTGAACGCTCACCACACGCGCGGCGTGGTGCGTTCCGCCTTGAAATCGCCGTGCGCGGACGCCATATCGCCCTGATTGACGATGTGGTGACCACGGGCCATACCGCCGGAGAAATCAGCCGCATTTTGCTGGCGCAAGGTGCGGCCAGCGTACAAATCTGGTGCCTGTGCCGTGCCTTGTAGAGCGTCGGTGATGGGCGTATTATAACCAACTAAATCAGTCAACTATTGAGCAATTGCCATGATCCGAATTACTGATTCCGCCCAAGAGCACTTCGAAAAACTGCTGTCAAAACAGGAAGATGGCACCCAAATTCGCGTTTTCGTTATCAACCCGGGCACGCCGACCGCCGAGTGCGGCGTCTCTTACTGCCCCCCGGAAGCGGTCGAAGCCACCGATACCGAGCTGAAGTTTAAAAAACTCTCCGCCTACGTTGACGAGCTGAGCGCGCCCTATCTGGAAGATGCCGAAATCGACTTCGTTACCGACAACCTCGGTTCGCAGCTGACGCTGAAGGCACCGAACGCCAAAATGCGTAAGGTCTCTGACGACGCGCCGATGGTGGAGCGTGTGGAGTATCTGCTGCAGGCGCAGATCAACCCGCAGCTGGCGGGCCACGGCGGCTGTGTGTCGCTGATGGAAATTACGGACGATGGCTATGCGATTCTGCAGTTTGGCGGCGGCTGCAACGGCTGCTCGATGATCGACGTGACGCTGAAAGACGGCATAGAGAAAGAGCTGCTGGCAGCCTTCCCGGAGCTGAAAGGCGTGCGCGATCTCACCGAGCATCAGCGCGGCAAGCACTCCTACTACTGATTGCCACGCGCGGCAGCCGGCCCTGGCTACCGCGCGCCGCGCGTTATTTTCTCTGCCTCGTCTGGCTTACCGCCTTCAGCAGCTTCCCGACCTCTTTATCCGCGAAGATCGACTCCAGCGGCTGCGTCAGCTTGCGACGCCAGTTAGGATATTGATCCACCGTGCCCGGCACGTTGACCGGCATCGTCATGCCGATCCAGTCTTCAGGCTGCAGTCCCAGCAGCGCCTGTTTCTGCTTCGCCCGCTGTTCATGCAGCGACCGCACTACCTCTTTGTCGGGATAGAGCTTTAGCTTCTCTCCCAGCGCAAAGTCGCCGACGTTCAAGAAGCCGCTTAGCGTCGGCAGGTCGTGCGTGATGGCGCTGGACTGACGCGGATAGCTGGCGGGCAGACTATAGCTGCCGTCGTACCGCTGTTCGAACCACATTACCTTCCAAGATAAGACCCTGCTGGCGCGCAGCAGGCCGACGATCTCTTTCGGCACCGTGCGAGATCCTCGCCAATCACCATGCAGCGGTGGCGCTGGCTTTCCAGCGCCAGCACCCCCAGCAGATCATGCACCAGATAGCTGACATAGGCGCCCTTATCGGCGGTTTCACCCTTCGGCACCCACCACAGCCGCAGCAGCGCCATCACGTGATCGATATGCGGCGCGCCGCAGTCGCGCATATTGGCGCAGCATATAGATAAAGGGCTGGTAGCCGCGCGCGTGCATCACGTGGGGATCCATCGGCGGCAGCCCCCAGTTTTGCCCCAGCGGACCAAGGCGATCCGGCGGCGCGCCGACCGCCGCCTCCAGCCGATAAAGCTCAGGATTGTGCCAGGTTTCCGCGCGGCTTTCCGCCACGCCGACCGCCAGATCGCGGTACAGCCCCACCGGCATCTTCAGCGCCTAGCTGCGCGCCCAGCATAGGGCGAACTGCGTCTGCGCCAGCCACTGCAGCCACTGCCAGAAGGCGATTTCCGCTTCGTGCGTCCGCACCAGCGCTGCACCTCGGCATCGCGGCTGTTGCGCCACCCTTCCGGCCAGGCGGGCCAGCCCCAGGCCTGCGCGTCTTCGGCGCGGTACTCGGCCTAAATGCCGTCGTAGGCCGCCTGATAGCGCAGGCTGTCACCGCCTTCGCGCACGAATTCCGCCAACGCCTGACGCTGCGCGTCGCTCTCTTCGCGCTGGCAGAAGTGCGCCCAAGTGTGGCGCAGCGCGGCTAGCTTTAGCGCCATCACCGCCGCGTAATCGACAAATTCGCTTTCCCGCCCCTGCGCCAGTGCGCACTGGGTTTTCGCCGTTTGTCACCACTTCTGCGCCGCCGCGCTCTGCTGGAAATCCTCCAGCTGCGCCACGTCGATATAGATAATGTTGAGCCAGCGCCGCGATGAGGGGCTGGCGAAGTCCGGCATCGCGGGATAGAGCGCGTGCAGCGGGTTTAGTCCGACGAAATCGCCGCCCTGGCGCGCCACCAATTCCAGCAGCTGCGCCAGGTAACCAAAGTCGCCGATGCCCCAGTTGCTGGCGGAGCGCACGGTATAGAGCTGCACTAGCACGCCCCAGTGCTTGCCGCCGTTGCGCAGCGGCTCCGGCAGCCAGCAGCGGCGCGGTGTCAGGATAATGAGCGTCTGCCACTGCCGCTTGCCTTTGCTCAGCGTCAGCTGATGGTAGCCGTGGCCGAGCGGCGACGGCAGAGTAAAGGCTTCGCCCGCCTCCAGCTCGCCGCTGAATTCGCGCCCTTTTTCGCTGCGTAGCCGCCACTGATAGCGTCCCTTGCCGGCGGGATGAAGCCGTCGCGCCACCGCTGAATACCTACCTGTACCGGCGCTAGCGGCGCGCCCTTCTCCTAGCTGGCTTCGCCCATAATCGCCAGCAGAGCGGATTTGGTGTCGTCGCTGATGGCTTCCGGCTCGCCTTTCGCGTTGTTGTAAGTCAGGGATATGCCAGCGGCCAACGCCGCGCGATCCAGCGCGCTCTCTTTCATGGCGGCCCCCTTAACGTCTCGACTGACAAGTCTGCTTACAGAGCCGCCTGGCACGGCACTGAACGGCAATAGCGAAGATCTTTGCTGTAGCACACCCCTTCCTTTCACATAAGAAACGCACGGGCGAACAGAGCATTAATTAAAGACGGCAGTGCGGAAAGATGCGGCAGGATTCAATGAAAAACGCTCGCAGCAACGGCGGGGTCAGCGAGAAGAACGGGAGGATAGCCTCTGCCGTTCGCGGAGAAGATAGCGCGTGGGGCGACGGTGCGAGCGAGCTCTGCCGCTCGCAAGCGCCGCTGCGGGATTAGCAGAGTTCGAGCTGCACCTCATGCTGCTCGATCACTTTCATAATGCTGGCAGGCGGCTGTTTGTCGGTATAGAGCTGGTCAATCAGCCCCATGTTGCCAAGATTGACCATCGCGTTGCGGCCGAATTTGGAGTGGTCGACCACCAGCATAACGCAGCGCGAGTTTTCAATAATGGCGCGCTTAGTGCGCACTTCGTGATAGTCGAACTCCAGCAGCGAGCCATCCATATCGATGCCGCTAATGCCGAGAATGCCGTAGTCCAGGCGGAACTGAGAGATAAAGTCGAGGGTCGCCTCGCCCATAATGCCCCCGTCGCGCGTGCGCACCTCGCCGCCGGCGATAATCAGCCGAAAGTCGGGCTTGGTCATCAGCAGCGTCGCCACATTAATGTTGTTGGTCACCACGCGCAGGTATTTATGGTTGAGCAGCGCGTGCGCCACCGCTTCCGGCGTGGTGCCGATATCGATAAACAGCGTGGCGCCGTCAGGGATTTCGCTGGCGACGCGTTCGGCGATACGCACTTTTTCCACCGACCACATCATTTTACGCTCCTGCCAGGCAGTGTTTTCCGAGCTAGAGGGCAGCGCCGCGCCGCCGTGATGGCGCTGGAGCTTGTTCTGATCGGCGAGGTCATTGAGATCGCGACGGATGGTTTGCGGACTGACCTCAAAATGCTCTACCAGCTCTTCGGTACTGACATATCCCTGACGCCGAACCAGCTCGATAATGGCATCATGACGTTGCGTCTGCTTCACATTACTCTCCTGTTTTCTCTTCTTACGCGGCGCTAGCGGCGCCGTACTGCTCGGGTATCGACAAAAGCCATCGCCAGCCCGGTAAGCAGTCCTGCCACATGGGCGCCGTTGGCGATGGCGATGGCGATGGCGATGGCGATGGCGAGGCCGAAGGCGCCATACCAGCCGATAACCAGCCAGACAATCGTAAAGCCAATCAGGCCGCGCTCCAGATAGACGCCGCTTTCGGGATCGCGCTCGCCGCGCAGCCAGCAGTAGCCCATCAGCGCATAGACCACCCCCGACAAGCCGCCGAACCAGATGCCGCTGAATTTTGCCTGCACAAAGCCGCTGAGCAGTGCGGAGATCAGCATAATCACGAACAGCTTGCCGCTGCCGAGACGCTTCTCTACCGCGCCGCCGAGATACCACCACATCAGATGGAACAGAATATGCGGCAGCGAGAAGTGCAGCAGCGCATGGCTGAACCAGCGCCATACCTGAAAATATTGCCCCGGCCCGTCCGGCCAGCTGAGCCACAGCCGCACCGTCTGGTCGCCGACAATCTGCATCAGGATAAAGACCGCGATACAGATAAAAAGCAGCGTCATGGTCAGCAGGCCGGCGCGCTCGCGGATATTCGCCCAGAAGTGGCCGCGCTCATAGCGCAAGCCGCTTTTGGTGTTGCCGGTGTGCCAGCTGACGGCCTGATAGCGCGGATGCTCCGGCTGGCGCACAAACTGCTGAAGTTCGTTTTCGACCATTGAGAGCTGACTTTCATCATCCAGTACGATCAGGTAATGGCCGTCATGCTCGATGCGCAGCGTGACGCCGCGCGTCGCCATATAGTCGACGAAGGCCTACGCCATGCGCGGGTTATTGAACTGCGTAATACGCACCATCGGTCACTCTACTTGTTGCGCACGGGTCAGACCTCGCCGTTGACAATCTGCGCCGGAAACGCGGCGCGCCAGGCGTCGAAGCCGCCTTCGATGCTGTAGGCTTTGCTGAAGCCCTGGCTTAGCAGGTAATGCGCGGCCCCTTTGCTGCTGCTGCCGTGATAGCACATCACCAGTACCGGCGCTTCGCGGCTGGCGATCGCCAGGAACTCATTCAGGTTGCTGTTGCTGAGATGCAGCGCGCTGTGCGCATGGCCGAGCGCGAAGCTTTGCGGATCGCGGATATCCACCAGCAGCGCGCCTTGCGCGAGACGTTCGCTGGCCTGCTGGACGTTAATGCATTCGAAGGTTTCCATAGTTCTCTCATTACGGCGGCACAATTGGCGCCTACCTAGTGTAACGTGTTAAGAAGCGCCGATAACCTGACAAAAAGTCCGGCTTTGTATTTTTTTTATCAACAAGAATGTTAGCTATATCAAGCAAAAATGTTTTTACCACGTTAAACACTGGCATCAATGTTGGTTTGCGATTATAATTATGATTAAAAACGAACTATAATAAAACATTCCGAACATCGGAGGAAATAACGTGGAAACCAAAGACCTGATCGTGATCGGCGGCGGCATCAACGGTGCTGGCATTGCAGCAGACGCCGCAGGACGTGGCCTGTCAGTGCTAATGCTGGAGGCGCGGGACCTGGCTTGCGCGACCTCTTCTGCCAGTTCAAAACTGATTCACGGCGGCTTGCGCTACCTCGAATATTACGAATTCCGGCTGGTCAGCGAGGCGCTGGCGGAACGCGAGGTGCTACTGAAGATGGCGCCACACATCGCCTTTCCGATGCGTTTCCGCCTGCCGCATCGTCCGCATCTGCGTCCGGCATGGATGATTCGCGCCGGTCTGTTTTTATACGATCACTTAGGCAAGCACACCAGCCTGCCGGGCAGCAAGAGCTTGCGTTTTGGCACGGATTCCGACCTTAAGCCGGAAATCATGAGCGGATTCGAATATTCCGACTGCTGGGTGGACGACGCCCGTCTGGTGGTGCTGAATGCGCAGGAAGTGGTGAAGCGCGGCGGCGAAGTGCGTACCCGCATTCGCGTGGCGCGCGCCTGGCGTGAAAACAACCTGTGGACGGTAGAAGCGGAAGATGTCGACAGCGGCAAAACCTACACCTGGCGCGCCAAAGCGCTGGTGAATGCGGCTGGCCCGTGGGTAAAACAGCTATTTGACGACGGCCTGAAGCTAAAATCCCTGTACGGCATCCGCCTGATTAAAGGCAGCCACATTGTGGTGCCGCGCGTGCACAACGAGAAGCAGTCTTACATTCTGCAGAACGAAGACAACCGTATCGTGTTCGTTATTCCGTGGATGGATGACTTTTCGATTATCGGCACCACCGACGTCGAGTACAAAGGCGATCCGAAGAACGTCAAAATCGACGACAGCGAGATCGACTACCTTCTCAAGATTTACAACAGCCATTTTAAAAAGCAGCTGGAGCGCAACAATGTAGTCTGGAGCTACTCCGGCGTGCGTCCGCTGTGCGACGACGAATCTGACTCGCCGCAGGCAATTACGCGCGACTACACGTTGGACGTGCGCGACGACAACGGCCAGGCGCCGCTGCTGTCGGTGTTCGGCGGTAAGCTGACCACCTACCGCAAGCTGGCGGAGCACGCGCTGGAAAAACTGGTGAAATACTTCCCCAATGCCGGTCCCGCATGGACGAAGAACTGCGTGCTACCGGGCGGCGATATCGCCGGCACGCGCGAAGATTACGCCACCAGCCTGCGTCATCGCTATCCGTTTATCAGCGAAATCATGGCGCGCCACTACGCCCGCACCTACGGCAGCAATACCGAGACGCTGCTGGAAGGCGCAACGCGTCTGGAAGATCTGGGTGAGAATTTCGGCCACGACTTCTATGAGGCGGAGCTGCGCTATCTGGTGCAAAACGAGTGGGTGCGCGAGCTGGACGACGCGATCTGGCGTCGCACCAAGCAGGGCATGTGGCTAAATGAGGCGCAGCAGGCGCGCGTGGCGCAGTGGCTGGCGATGCACAGCCAGAAGCCAAGTCTGTCGCTGGCAAGCTAAAGGCTAAAGGAAAGTAAGCGGGGCTTCGGCCACGTTTTTTTTGCCTGCTGCGTAGGCGGGCTGGGGTTCGAGGCGCGGGTTGGCTCTGAGCGGGTTCCGCCCGCCAGGCGGCAGGGAGCTTCAGCAGCCGCGCTACGCGCGGTCCCTTCGTTGCTTAAGTCGGCCTCACGGACCAGTCGGGACAGGCCGTCCTGGCCTACCCCTCCCTGTCGGCTCGTCCTGGCCACCGTGCGCGCCTCAGCGTGTCGGATGCCTCGGCACTCCCCCGCCTGTGATTTTCCTGATTTGATTGACGGCTGCGCGCTCTGCGCGCGTGATTGTCGCTTTCAGCGATGAAAATAGCCAAGAAACATACAGAGCTTGCAGCAAAAGTTGTGTAGGCCATCGCAGTCGCTGCGCGTAGCAGAGATTCCAGGTCAGGCAGCAGGGATATCACGAAAAGGCAGGCATTAGCCTGAACGCTCCTCATGTTTTCAGCGATGACGGTAGCCATGAAACATACAGAACCTGCAGCGGGGGTTTTGGGGGGGGCATCGCAGCCGCTAAGCGGAGGAAGGATTTCAGGACGAGCGACAGGGATGCCGCGAAGAGGCTGGCATGAGCCAGGGATGGCGAATCCAGCCGGTCCGTCAGGATTTCTGACGGAGCGAAGGGAGTAGCGGGCGGGGGCGCGGGGCAGGGCCGGCGCCTACCGGCCCTGCTCGGTCGCCCGTACCGGGAAAAATGAAACTGCCCCACTACCCGGCAAACGAAATCCGCTCACCAGCCCGCCTGCGCAGCAGGCAAAAAAGCGACCCGGCGGGCCGCCTGCCCGTCTCCTTCCTATAACCGCACCGGCTTAATATGCCAAATTTCCTCCACATACTCCTGAATCGTCCGGTCGGACGAGAAATACCCCATATTGGCTATATTCATCGCCGCGCGGCGCTGCCACTCTTCCGGCTTGCGATAAAGCTCATACCTGGGTATCCACATAGCTGCGGTAATCCACCAGCAGCTGATAGTGGTCGACAAAATTCACCAGCGAGTCGAACAGGTTACGGTAGCGGCTTGGCTCCTACGGGCTGAAAACGCCAGAAGCGATCTGCGTCAGCACCTGATGCAGCTCGGCATCCTCTTCGTAATATTTGCGCGGGTTATAGCCGCCGCTGCGCAGCGCCTCAACCTGCGGCGTGATGTTCCGAAGATAAAGATATTCTCCTCGCCGACGTCCTCCAGCATTTCGAAATTCGCGCCGTCCAGCGTATCGATGGTCAGCGCGCCGTTCAGCGCGAACTTCATATTGCTGGTACCGGACGCTTCGGTGCCCACAGTAGAAATCTGCTCGGAAAGATCCGCCGCCGGGATAATGATCTGCGCCAGGCTGACGCTGTAGTTGGGAATAAACACCACCTCCAGCTTGTTCTTCACCGGCGGATCGTTATTGATCAGTGAATAATGTGCTTGGCAGTGTAATAGGCCCTAGGCCGCCTTGCCGGCGAAGATGTTGACGCGCGGCACCCAGTTGGCGCTGGGATCGGCTTTGATACGGTTATAGCGCGTAATGACGTGCAGCACGTTGAGCAGCTGACGTTTGTATTCATGGATGCTCTTGATCTGCACGTCGAACAGCGCATTGGGATCGAGCACCGCGTCGAGATTTTTCGCCACCCAGTCCGCCAGGCGGCGCTTGTTGGCGAACTTGGCGTCCGCCACCTTTTCAATAAAGGCCGGATAGTCAATCTGCTGATTCAGCTAACTCCGACAGCGCCGGGTTGGCCAGCGCCAGCCAGCGGCGCGTCGTCACACCATTGGTTTTTTTGCAGAAGCGCCCTGGTAACAGCCGGGCGAAATCAGCGAACAGCGACTGCAGCATCAGTTAGAGTGCAGCTCGGAAACGCCGTTGACCTTGTGGCTCACCACCACTGCCAGCCACGCCATCCGAATGCGGTGGCCGTTGTTCTCATCAATGATCGAGATGCGCGACAGCAGATCCCAGTCGTCCGGGTAGTACTCCTGAATCGTCTTCAGGAAGTAGTCGTTAATTTCAAAAATAATGCCGAGGTGGCGCGGCAGGATCTTGCCGATCATCTCCACCGGCCAGGTTTCCAGCGCCTCGCTCATTAGCGTGTGGTTGGTGTAGGAGAAGACTTGACAGGTTACTTCAAAGGCGTCGTCCCAGCTGAATTTGTGCTCGTCGATCAGCAACCGCATCAGCTCCGGAATCGCCAGCACCGGATGGGTATCGTTAAGGTGGATGGCGATCTTATCCGCCAAGTTGGCCCAGGTCTTATGCATCTGCCAGTGCCGGTTAAGGATATCCTGCACCGTGGCGGAAACCAAGAAGGACTCCTGACGCAGGCGCAGCTCGCGCCCCGAGTAGGTCGAGTCGTCGGGATAGAGCACACGCGAGACGTTTTCCGAGTGGTTCTTGTCCTCAACGGGCGCAAAGTAGTCGCCCTGGTTGAATTTACCGAAGTTGATTTCGTTGCTTGCCTGCGCGCCCTACAGGCGCAGCTTATTGGTGGCGTCAGTGTCGAAGCCGGGGATAATCTGATTGTAGGCCATCGCCACGATCTCTTCGGTCTCCAGCTAGCGCACCTTGGTGCCCTCGTGCTGGATGCGGCTGCCAAAGCACACCTTGTAGCGCATGTTGTAGCGCTGGAACTCCCACGGGTTGCCGTACTCCAGCCAGTAATCGGGAGACTCTTTCTACTCGCCGTCGATAATGTTCTGTTTGAACATGCCGTAGTCGTAGCGAATGCCGTAACCGCGCCCCGGCAGCCCCAGCGTGGCGAGCGAGTCGAGGAAGCTAGGCGGCGAGTCGCCCTAGGCCGCCGTTGCCGAGGCCAGGGTCGTTCTCCTCCTCCATTAAATCGGCGAGGTTCAGCCCCATCTCGTCCAGCGCCTGATCGAGATCGTCATAAATGCCCATCGCCAGCAGCACGTTGCCTAACGTCCGGCCCAGCAGAAACTCCATCGACAGGTAGTACACCTGGCGCACATCCTGCGACAGCTGCGCGCGGCTGGATCGCAGCCAGCGCTCGACCATGCGGTCGCGCACCGCCAGCAGCGAGGCGTTAAGCCAGTCGTGCTGGTTGGCGACCGAAGGAGCCTTGCCAATCGTAAACATCAGCTTATAGGCAATCGAGTGTTTCAGCGCTTCGATCGTCAGTGTCGGCGATATGTAGGTGAAAGGAGCATTCATATCAGTTATCCCAATCTCTCATTACAGCAAACGTTGATAAAGATTACGGTAGGCCTGCGCAGCCACTTGTCAACTGAAATCCATCCCCATCGCCTGCCGCTGTACGTAGCGCCAGAGCGAAGGCCATGACCATAAAACAAACGCGCGTCGGATCGCGCGCAGCAGCGACCAGGCGTTGCGTCTTCGAAGCTAAACCCGCTAGCGATACCGTCGGCGAGGTTTTCCAGCGAGCTGTCGTTCACCGTATCCGCCAGGCCGCCCGTGCGGCGCACCAGCGTGCCATATTTCAGCCCGTAGAGCTGTATCAGGCCGCAAGGCTTGAAGCGGCTCGGCACAATAATCACATCCGCGCCGCCGACGATGTGGTGCGAAAAGGCTTCGTGATAGCCGATCTGCACGCCAACGCTGCCAGAAAGCCCTGCTGCAGCTCGGCGTCGCCCTGCCTCAACAGCACCAGCTGGCCGCCCTGCGCCAGCAGGGATCCAGCCCTTTTTGCCGCGTCAGACGACTGATCACCGCGAACACCGGCACGCTGTCGTCAACCTTCAGCCCCATGGCTGATCTGCAGCTGCCGTTTGTTCTCCGCCTTCGCTTCCAGCGTGTCGCGGTTATAGCGCGCATTGAGCAGTAGATCGTGGGCGGGGTCTCAGATGCCGGGATTGACACCGTTCAGGATGCCGCTCAGGCACCCTTCGCGCAGCCGCTGCTCTAGCATCGCCTCCATGCCGTAGCCGAACTCCGGGCACGTAATCTCATGCGCATAGGTCGGGCTGACCGCCGTCACGTGGTCAGCATAGAACAGGCCCGCCTTCAGGTAGGAGATCTGACCGTAGAACTCCAGCCCGGGCATATTTAGGAAAGATTGCGGCGGCTCGATTTCATCCAGATGACGGGCGTTAAATAATCCCTGATAGGCACAGGTTGTGCACGGTAAACACCGACTTAGCCGGCCGGCCGCGCGCTTCCAGACAGGCGCAGGTCAGACCGCGTTCCAATCGTGCGCGTGGACGATATCGTGCCGCCAGTAGGCATCCAGCCCGCTGGCGATTTCGCACCTCATCCAGCCCAGCAGGGCGAAGCGCATATAGTTATCCACATAGGCGAACTACGACATATCGTGATACGGGCTACCGGGGCGGTCATACAGCTCCGGCACGTCGATCAAATAGATGCCGACGCCATTGAAGTGGCCAAACAGCAGCCGCACTGGACCGGCAAAGCTCTGCAGCTCAGCCACCACCTCCGTTTCGGGATCCCTTTGCGCAGATCGGGAAAGGCGGGCAACAGCACCCGCGTATCCGTTCCGTCAGCAATCTTCGCCTGCGGCAATGCCCCAACAACATCAGCCAACCCAGCCGGTTTTCAGCAGCAGAAAAAGTTCTGAACAGACATGTAAAACCTGCATCCTCGGCCTCTTAATAAGTGATCGGGCGCGATCCTCGCGTCGATTATCTGGTGCTTTTTATCGTTAACGGCTACGCGCCGGCCAGCCTAGCAAGCATGGTGCGTGTGACCAGAACGATACCCTCTTCTGAACGGTAAAACCGGCGACTGTCCTCGCCAGGATTCTCTCCTATCACCATGCCTTCCGGCAGCACGCAGGCTCGGTCGGTCACGCAGCGGCGCAGGCGGCGGGAGCGTCCCACCACCACATCGGGCAGCAGCACGGCGGAATCAATATTGCAATATGCAATACAATAGGAGTTCGCGCGCACGTGCGGGAACAGTACGGAGTTAACCACCACGGGATCCTGAGATGATGGTGCCGCTGGAGATCAGCGAGTTCATCGTCATAACGTGGCTGCCCGAGCGGTCCTGCACAAACTTAGCGGGCGTCAACGGCTCCATATGCGTGCGGATCGGCCAGGTATGGTCATACATATCCAGCTCCGGCGTCACCGACGCGAGATCGAGATTGGCGCGCCAATAAGCCTCCAGCGTGCCCACATCGCGCCAGCCAGTAAGGCGGCGATGTCTCATCCTGCTGCACGCAGGAGAGCGTAAACGAGTGCGCGTACCCTTCGCCGCTCACCACCACTTTCGGCAGGATATCCTTGCCGAAGTCGTGGTTGGACGCCGGCTCCTGCAGATCCTCTTCCAGCAGCTGGTAGAGGTAGTCGGCGTTAAAGACGTAGATCCCCATGCTGGCAAGCGCCTAGGTATCGTCGCCCGGCATCGCAGGCGGCTGCGGTGTCTTCTCGACAAAATCGATCACTTTATTCTGCTCATCCACCGCCATGACGCCAAAAGCGGTCGCCTCATGAATCGGCACCGGCAGGCAGGCGATGGTGCACTTCGCGTTGGCGTCGACGTGCGCGAATAGTCCATTTTATAAATATGATCCCCGGCCAGAATCACGATGTACTGCGCCTGATAGCGGCGAATAATATCGAGATTCTACGTCACCGTCACCGTCACCGTCACCGTCACCGTCACCGTCACCGCCTCGGCGGTGCCACGATACCAGTGCTCGATCGACGTCCGCTGCTACGCCGGTAGCAAATCGACGAATTCATTCATCTCTTCATTAAAGACCAGCCGCGCTGAACGTGCTGCGTCAGCGTATGCGGCTGATACTGGATAATCACGCCGATGCGGCGTATACCCAAGTTAATGCAGTTGGAGAGGGCGAAATCGATAATGCGAAACTTGCCGCCAAAGTGCACCGCTGGCTTGGCGCGTTTCGCGGTCAGGTCTTTCAGGCGCGTCCCTCTTCCCCCGGCGAAGATCAGCGCGACCGTCTGTGTAGGAAGCTGGCGGGCCAGCATCAGGTGATCAGTTCTGTCTAACTTAACCATGCCTGATTCCTTATGATTTCTTTTGGAACACGCACACGCCGTGTGCGGGACCATGCCAGACAGTCGACAAAATGGGGTTGTCATCCCCGGCGAAAGGAGGAACGGCACACCATTCTCCGTCTGGTAAGGCGATGTCACCTACCCCATCCGTGCCGTTTATTGTTATTAACCAGCGGGCGGAGAGCAGAATCTGCATTCTGTTCGCCTTCTGTTCCCACTCCTCTCGCTACATTGGCCTGCCGCTAGCATTCAGCCACTGCACATTGCCGTCGCCCTCTTGCCACCAGCGATCGGCGGTTAACGCCGGGATCTGCTGACGCAAACGGATCAGGGCTGCGGTAAAATCCGCCAGACTGCTCTCTTCTTCCTGCCAGTCGAGCCAGGTTAGCTCATTGTTCTGACAGTAGGCGTTGTTGTTGCCGTGCTGGCTGTGGCCGCGCTCGTCGCCGGCGAGCAGCATCGCTGTGCCCTGCGCCAGCAGCAGCGTGGTCAGCAGCGCGTGCGCGCTAAGACGGCGGCGCTCGATAACCTCGAAGCTGGCGCGCAGCCCTTCGACGCTGTGGTTGTTGCTACGGTTGCTACTGCTGCCGTCGCGATTGTCCTCGCCGTTTACCTGGTTGTGCTTGTGGTTGAAGCTCAGCTGGTCGCACAGCGTAAAGCCGTCATGGGCGTTAATCAGGTTAACCGCGGCGTGAGGCAAACGGCCCTCGCGCTGAAAAACGTCGCTGGAGGCGGCAAAGCGTCGCGCGAACGCGCCGTTGCTGATCTCGCGATGCAGCCAGAAGCGCCGCACGTCGTCGCGAAAATGATCGTTCCATTCGGCGAACAGCGGCGGAAAGTTGCCGACCTGATAGCCGCCAGGGCCGATATCCCACGGCTCGGCGATCAGCTTCACCTGCGAGAGCAGCGGACAGGCTTTAATCGCCTCGAACAGCGGCGCGTGCGCGGAAAAATCGGGCGGGCGCCCCAGCACCGTCGCCAGATCGAAGCGAAAGCCATTGACGTGGAAGACGCGCCCCCAGTAGCGCAGCGCCTCCAGCGCCCACTGCATCACCTGGGGATCGCTGAGGTTCAGCGTATTGCCGCAGCCGGTCCAGTTCTCATACTCGCCCTGCGACGTGAGCCAGTAGTAGCTGGCGTTGTCGACGCCGCGCAGTGACAGCGTCGGGCCTATCTCTTCCAGCTCGGCGGTATGGTTGAACACCACGTCGAGCAGCACTTCGATGCCGGCCGCATACAGGTTTTTCACCGCCTGCTGGAACTCCTGCAAAGGCGACGCGCTCTGCTGCGAGGCGTAGCGCGGGTCCACCGCCCAGAGCGCGAAAGGGTTGGCCCCAGTAGTTGCTCAGCCCCAGCCGCTGCAGGCGCGGCTCGCTGGCGAAATGCGCCACCACCGGCAGCAGCTCCAGCGCTGTCACGCCGAGATGGCGCAGGTAATTCACCATAACAGGATGGCCAAGTGCGGTGTAAGTGCCGCGCAGCGATTCCGGAATTTCCGGATGCCGCTGGGTCAGGCCACGCACGTGCGCCTCATAGATAACAGTGTTGCCCCAGGACGTGCGCGGCCCGACATCGCCGTCCCAGTCGAAATCTTCCGCCACCACCAGCGATTTAGGTGCGACGGCGGCATTGTCTTGCGCATCAGACTGCGCGATGCCGCCGTAAAGACGCGCGTCGTCCGGCACATCGCCCTCGACCGCGCGGGCACAAGGATCGACCAGCAGTTTCGCCGGGTTAAAACGGTAGCCGCGCTCCGGCGCCCAGGGGCCGTGTACACGTAAGCCGTTGCGCTGGCCCGGTTTCAGCGCGGCCAGATAGCCGTGCCAGATATCACCGGTGCGCCCGGGAAGCGCGAAGCGACACTTGTTGCCCTCGTTGAACAGGCAGAGTTCGACGCGCGTCCCGGTAGCAGCGTCATTCCGCCTCCTTCACCAGCCAGATCGTCGCCAGCGGCGGCAGCGTCAGAGCGAGCGACTGCGCCCGGTTGTGGCTGGGTATTTCGTTGGTGTGCACCACGGGATTGCGCGTATTGCTGCCGTGGGAGCTGTGCTGATCGGTGTTAATCACCTCACGCCAGCGGCCCGCCTGGTTGACGCCAAAACGATAGTGATGGCGCGGCACCGACGTAAAGTTGCTGGCGACAATAAGCTCGTTGCCGTCGCGGTCGCGGTCGTGGTCGCGGCGCACAAAGACGAAGACCGAATTTTCGCGGTCGTCCACCACCAGCCACTCAAAGCCGGCAGGATCGAAATCGAGCTGGTGCAGCGGCGCATAGTGACGATAGGTGTGGTTCAGGTCGCGTACCAGGCGCTGCACCCCGTGGTGCCAGTTGTCGGCGCCCTCCAGCAGGTGCCAGTCTAGGCTGGAATCGTGATACCATTCGCGCCCCTGCGCGAACTCGTCGCCCATAAACAGCAGCTTTTTGCCGGGGAACGCCCACATCCAGCCGTAATAGGCGCGCAGGTTGGCGAACTTCTGCCAGGCATCGCCCGGCATACGATCGAGAATCGACTTTTTGCCGTGCACCACCTCGTCGTGGGAGAGCGGCAACATAAAGTTTTCGCTGTAGTTGTACATCATGCCGAAGCTCATCAGGTCGTGATGATGGCTGCGGTAGACCGAATCGAGCTTCATGTAGTCGAGCGTGTCGTGCATCCAGCCCAGGTTCCACTTGTACCAGAAGCCGAGGCCGCCCGATTCCGGCGGACGCGAGACGCCGTTAAAGTCGGTGGAATCTTCGGTGCCGGTGCCGGGCGCGGCGCGCCCCAGCGTGCGGTTGGTGTAGCGTAAAAAGGTGATGGCCTCGAGGTTTTCCCGGCCGCCTAAGTGGTTTGGCACCCATTCGCCCTCGGCGCGGCTGTAGCCGCGGTAGATCATCGAAGCCACAGCGTCGACGCGCAGGCCGTCAATTCCGTAGCGCTCCAGCCAATAGAGGGCGTTGCCCGCCAGATAGTTGCTGACTTCGCAGCAGCCTAAGTTGTAGATCAGGGTGTTCCAGTCCTGATGGTAGCCTTCGCGTGGGTCGCTGTGCTCGTAAAGTGAGGTGCCGTCGAACTGCGCTAGGCCGAAATGTCGCTGGGGAAGTGGCCCGGTACCCAGTCGAGCAGCATGTTGAGGCCCGCCTCGTGCGCAGCGTTGATGAAGTAGCGGAACTCGTCGCGCGTGCCAAAACGGCGCGTAGAGGCCGAGCGGCTGATAGCCCCAGCTGCCATCGAAGCAGCTGCTCCGCCAGCTCCTTGTAGCTGAGCCAGAAGTTATTGTCGGTATGGCGACGCCATAAGCCGAGATGCACCTCGTAGACGGAGATAGGCGCATCGAAGTTGTTGCGCGTCTTGCGCTCCTCTGTCATCTCCACCTTGGGCGGTAGGCCGCAGATCATCAACGCCGTTTGCGGCCGCATCTGCGCCTCGAAGGCGTAAGGGTCAACTTTGATGCGTAGGCGTCCGGCGTTATCCACAATTTCGAATTTTAGAGCTGGCCATTGAACGCGCTGGGCACGAACAATGAGGTAAGCAGTTTGGCTTATTTCAGAATATTCAGGCAAAAGGCCAGGAAAATCCCGGCCTCGCTTAGTTTTTTTCGCTTAGTCGACCAGCAGTCGCAGCATGCAGCGCAGCGGCTCCGCCGCGCCCCACAGCAGCTGGTCGCCAACGGTGAAGGCTGAGAGGTAGTCCGGCCCCATGTTCAGCTTGCGCAGGCGACCGACTGGCGTGGTCAGGGTGCCGGTAACCGCCGCCGGCGTCAGCTCGCGCATGGTCAGCTCGCGGTCGTTAGGCACCACTTTCACCCACTCGTTATGGGAAGCCAGCAGCTGTTCGATCTCAGCCAGCGGCACATCTTTTTTCAGCTTCAGTGTAAACGCCTGGCTGTGGCAGCGCAGCGCGCCGACGCGCACGCAGAGGCCATCCACCGGAATGGTGCGCGAGGTACCGAGGATCTTGTTGATTTCCGCCTGGCCTTTCCACTCTTCGCGGCTCTGGCCGTTGTCGAGCTGCTTGTCGATCCACGGAATCAGGCTGCCCGCCAGCGGCACGCCGAAGTTGCCGGTAGGCAGGGTGCCGGAACGGGTCAGGTCGGTCACGCTGCGCTCGATGTCGAGAATAGCGGAGGCCGGGTCCTGTAGCGCGGGCGAGACGTGGTTGTGCAACATGCCCATCTGGGTCAGCAGCTCGTGCATATGGCGCGCGCCGCCGCCTGACGCGGCCTGATAGGTGGCGACAGAGGCCCACTCCACCAGATCCTGCGCGAACAGACCGCCCAGCGACATCAGCGTCAGGCTGACGGTGCAGTTGCCGCCGACAAAGGTTTTGATGCCGCTGTCGAGGCCCTGACGGATCAACTGATGGTTGACCGGATCGAGAATAATGATGGCGTCATATTTCATGCGCAGTGTCGAGGCCGCGTCAATCCAGTAGCCCTGCCAGCCGCTTGCGCGCAGCTTCGGATAGACTTCACTGGTGTAGTCGCCGCCCTGACAGGTGATGATGATATCCAGCGCCTTCAGCGCGTCGATATCAAAGGCATCCTGCAGCGCGCCGGTCGACCTGCCGCCAAACATCGGCGCGGCCTGTCCAAGCTGCGAGGTAGAGAAGAAGACAGGATTGATGACATCGAAATCACGCTCTTCGCTCATGCGCGACATCAGCACGGAGCCGACCATACCACGCCAACCAATAAAACCTACATTCTTCATTTTCTATCCGTCTCAGTCAGCGATAATCGCTGACCTGCTTACTGAAGGGAAGAACGGAATGCCATTTTCACTCCGCTCTGCGTCATAAATGGATTTACCTATGACCAACAACTCTACAAAATGCTGCACTTCTGGCAAGTGAATTAATTCGATTGCCGCAACTTTTTCAGCAGCGCGGCTAATAACCCCGCGCTGGGATGTAAGGGATACCGTAAAACAGATGACCGAGATGATTTCCGCCACCATTTTACTGCTGCTTATTATGGATCCGCTGGGCAACCTGCCGATTTTTATGTCGGTGCTGAAGCATCTGGAGCCAAAGCGGCGGCGCGCGGTGCTGATCCGCGAACTGCTGATCGCGCTGGTCTTGATGCTGCTGTTTCTCTTCGCCGGCGAGCACATCCTGACGTTTCTTAACCTGCGCACCGAAACAGTGTCGATTTCCGGCGGCGTCATCCTGTTCCTGATCGCCATCCACATGATTTTTCCCTCTGGTGAAAGCAGCACCAGCGGGCTGCCCGCAGGCGAAGAGCCCTTCCTAGTGCCGCTGGCGATCCCGCTGGTGGCTGGCCCGTCGCTGCTGGCGACACTGATGCTGCTGTCACATCAGTATCCTAACCAGATGGGGCATCTGGTAGGCGCGCTGCTAATCGCCTGGGGCGTTACCGTCACCATTCTGCTGCTGTCGGGGCTATTTCTGCGCCTGCTGGGCGACAAAGGCGTCAACGCCCTGGAGCGCCTGATGGGATTGATTTTGATTATGCTGTCAACGCAGATGTTTTTGGACGGCATTCGGGTCTATCTGAAGCTGTAGCGGGTTGCCCGCTACCCGCTTTTTTAGTGCGTTTTTGCGTTAATGAATGTTGCGCTGCGTCTTATCGCACTACTTAATCCTTGATTTCAAACCTATTATCGCCGCGCGTGGAGCGGCAGCAACGACGATTTCGTCGATGCGGTGGCGCGCAAAAACGTCGAGCTGACCATCACCAGCATCCGTCGCAACAGCCCGGTGCTGCAGCAGCTGGAAGCGCAGAAAAAAAATCAACATCGTCGGCAGCATGTACCATCTGTCCGGCGGCAGGGTGGAGTTTTTCGAGGCGTAACAGACAAGCCGCCGCGCGGGCGCGCGACAGCTTAATACTTACGACAGCAGCTGAAAGGCGATCATGCTGACCACCGCGCCGACGGTGCCGAGAATGGTCTCCATCAGCGTCCAGGTCTTGAGCGTTTCCCCTTCGGTGGCGCCGGCAAAGCGGCCGAACAGCCAGAAGCCCGCATCGTTGACGTGGCTGATAATAATCGAGCCGCCGCCGATGCAGATCGAGAGCGCCGCCAGCTGCGCGCCGCGGTAGTGCAGCGGTTCGATCACTGGCATCACCAGACCCACCGTCGTCAGACAGGCCACCGTCGCCGATCCCTGAATCACGCGCACCGCGCCGGAGAGGATAAAGCAGGCCAGCGCGATCGGCAGACCCGCGCCGGTCAGCACATGATCCAGCACTGGGCCGACGCCGGAGTCTACCAGCACCTGCTTGAACATGCCGCCCACGCCGATCACCAGCAGAATAATACCCGCCGGCTGCAGCGCACTGCCGCACACCTGCATCACCTTCTCTTTATCCATGCCCTGGCGGTAGGCCAGCCGTAGATCGCCACCAATGTAGGCAAGCAGAATGGCGGTAAAGGGATGGCCGATAAACTCCAGCCATTCATACAGGGAAGAGCCCTGTTCGGTGAAGCGCGCGCCGATGGTTTTCAGCCCTACCAGCAGCAGCGGGAACAGGATCAGCGCCAGGCTGAAGCTGAACGAGGGCAGCTTCGCCGCATCGACGTCCGGCTGGTGATCTTCCGGCGGCGCGCAATCAGCGAGCCAAACAGCGGCCCGGCGATCAGCATGCCGGGAATGGCGGCGCACAGGCTCAGCAGAATCATCCAGCCGAAATCGGCGTGCATCTGCGGCCAGCAGCATTGGCGCCGGGCCCGGCAGCAGAAAGGCCGCGGAGGCCGCCACGCCGGCGAACAGCGGGATTACCAGCTTCACCAGGTTGTCGTGGGTGCGGCGCGCCACCGCGAAGGCGATGCTGATCAGCACCACCACCTCGAAAAAGAGCTGCAGCGCACAGATCAGGCCGGCGATGCCCATCGCATAGTGGGCACGGCTTTCGCCAAAGGTTTTCAGCATGCGGATAGCAATCTGATCCACCGCGCCCGTTTCATGCAGGATTTTGCCGAACATGGCGCCGAGCGCGACGACGAGCGCCAGGAAGCCGAGCGTATCGCCCATGCCCTTCTGCATAGTCTCCGCGATCTTGTCCAGCGGCATGCCGGAGCAGAGACCGGCGCCGATCGACACCAGCATCAGCGCGACAAAGGCGTGCATGCGCGCTTTCATCACCAGAAACAGCAGCAGCAGGACAGAGCCTGCTGCGGTTATAACACTAACGTTGCGGTACTCATGACTATCCTTTGTTGGTGGCTTCCTTGATAGCCGCAACCGTAGCCGCAATAACCTCATCCACAGAATGATTGATATCCACCGCCAGCACGTCCGGCTCGTCCGCGCCCGGCTCCTCCAGCGTCGCAAACTGCGTCACCAGCATCTGCGGTTTGAAGAAGTGGCCTTTACGCGCCTTCAGCTGCGACTCGATGGTGTCGAAATCACCCTTGAGATAGATAAAGCGCAGGTTCTCGTTACCCTGGCGCAAGCTATCGCGATAGCGCTTTTTCAGCGCCGAGCAGACGATAATAGAGATTGCCTGGGTACGCTGCATAGCGAAGGCGGCGTCGTTGATCGCCTGTAGCCACGGCTGGCGATCGTTGTCGTCCAGTGGGTGCCCGGCGGCCATTTTCAGGATATTGGCGCGTGGATGAAGAAAATCGCCGTCAAGAAAGGCGGTGTTCAGCTGATGAGAAACCTGGTTAGCGACAACGGACTTACCGCTGCCTGAAACGCCCATCAAAATAAAAACGAGATGGGCCGAGGATGGAATTGTCATTTTCTGCTCTGGCAGGTAAATGCTGCCAATGTTACCAATAACAATGCTGGTTGCCATTGTGTTAAGCCCGTTACGGACTCGCAACCCTGTTTACCTGGAAAAGCATGAAAGTGTGAACTGACTCATAAAATCAGAGGGCACTTTTAGCCCCTGGCGCTGACATTCGAACATCGCGCCCACCGCCAGATCATCATTGGTGCAGAACAGGCTGTCAGTTTGCGGATAGCGACGCAGAGCCTCACAAAGCAGCATGCCGCCTGTGCTAAAAGAGGAGGCCTCCTCCATCACCACGCTGTGCGGCTCCAGCCCCGCTTCGCGCATCGCGGCTTCATAGCCCTGCTGCTTTTGCAGCGTGCGCTCGTCAAGGCGCGCGCCGAGGTAGACGGTATGGCGATGGCCTTTGCCGAGAATGGCGTGGGTCATCTGGCGCGCCGCTTCAACGTTGTCGAAGCCCACCGCCATATCGAGGCCGGGCGAGACGCTATCCATCATTTCGATCTCCGGAATGCCCGCGACCTCCAGCATACGCAGCGTGGCGGGCGTATGGGTGCGCTTAGTCATGATAAACCCGTCGATGTTCCAGCCCAGCAGCGAACGCAGCTGCAGCTCCTCTTTTTGCGGGTTATAGCCGAAGTAGGCCACCAGCGTCTTGTAGCCCGCCTCGTCGGTGACGGTTTCGATATCGCGCAGCACGTCGGCGAATACTTGTTACACCGGCGGCAGATCGAACAGCAGCACTTCCGCGTCGCTGCCCGCCTCAATCGTCAGGCTCGCATTATCCCAAATAGCGAACGCGTCGCTGGTGCCGGCGGTTTTGCCATTGACGCGAACGTCGCCTTTCACCACCTGGATCCAGATGCGGCGGCCAGCGTCGACCGCAACCTGCTCTTTTTCACCCGCGCTCAGCACCCAGCGCGACAGCGTCATATCCTGATAGACCTTCAGCGAGCCTTCACGCACGTCCGGCGTCAGCACGAACTGGCGTCCTTTGACGTCCGGGAAGCGGCGCTGATCGTAACGCGGCTCGATGCCCGTGCGCTCTGGGATAATCCAGATCTGATAAAGATGCAGCGGATCGCGACTGCTGGCGTTGTACTCCGAGTGACACATGCCGGTGCCGGCGCTCATAATCTGAAACTCGCCCGCCTGGATCTGCTCTTTATTGCCCATGCTGTCCTGATGCTCGACGGTGCTGGAGAGCACGTAGTCAGGATCTCCATATCCTTATGCGGATAAGTGCCGAAGCCCTGATCCGCCGCGACCACATCTTCATTAATCATGCGCAGCGCCGAAAAGCCCATAAAATTCGCGTCGTGGTAGCTGGCGAATAGAGAAAGTGTGCCAGCTTTCCAGCCAGCCGTGGTTGGCGTGACCGCGTTCTTATGCTTTACGTAGGTAGATCATGTTCAGTTCTCCTCAATGTTTTAAGGCAGTCTGAACCTGAGTCGAATTGATTGATAGCTGAAAACTTCACGCGTCTGTTCAAAAATGGTGAACAAGCGTCAGGGGCAAGATGAGCGCGGCTGAATGAAGCGGCAAAAAAAGCCAGCACCCGAGCTGGCTAAAAAATACTGGAAGCAATGTGAGCAATGTCGTGCTTTCTGGTTTGTCTGGCGACGCCCCGAGAACACATAGCAATAATAATCATTATCATTCGAGTCTGTAAAGGGATTTATGATCTTTTCTGTTGATTATTAATAAGAATTCCTTGATTTTTGAAAGGGATTGCTGTCCAACCACAAGGAGAAGCCCGATGGGTGAGATTGTTGTTCGCCACATTACGCCTGAAGATGCTGCCGCACTGATACAGATTTATAGCCAGCCGGACACCATGGCGAATACGCTATATCTGCCGCTGCCTTCGCTGCAAAAATGGCAAGAGCGGCTGAGCCATCTCTCTCCGACGGGACATTCACTGGTCGCCTGTATTGAAGAAACCGTGGTTGGCCAGTTGGCGCTGGACGTTATAGCAACCGCGCGCCGCCGCCACTGCGCCACGCTCGGCATGGGCGCCCGCGTCGGGTCGTTTACCGTGTAGAGCAGGATATGCAGGCCCGCCTCCTTCAGCGCTGGGACGCTCTCTGCGTCGAGCAGCTTATGGTTAAGGTGGATGGAGACGCACGCCAACGGGGCGGTTTTCGCCTGCCATGCCTCACTCCACTCATCCAGTAGCAGGCCGCGCGGCAACGCTGGCTCCACCTGCATCGCCGTCTCCAGCGCCGCATACGAGAATGACGAGAGCAGCGGCGCGGTCATGCCCTGCCACAGCGTTTTTGCCGCGTGGGCGATAGCGCGGCCGGTTTCCGCCTCGCTGCCGGTGGTCGGTTTGATTTCGATATTCGCCATCATATTTATTGTGCTGCCGACAGCACGTCGCCACATCCGGCAGCAGTGCCAGCGGTTCGCCGTCGAAGGCGTTGCCGAACCAGCCCACCCGCGTCGAGCTGCGCCAGCTTCTCCCTCGGCAGATCGCCCGCCACGCCCTAGCCATTGCTGGTGCGATCCAGCGTATCGTCGTGCAGCAGGAAAATCTGCTTGTCCTGCGACAGCTTGGCGTCGAATTCGATCATGGTATGGTCATAGCGCGCGCCGACGTCAATCACCGCCAGCGTATTTTCTGGGGCCAGCTTGCCGCTGTCACGATGGGCGACGATATGAGGGATAGGGCCAGTTTTGCTTGCTCATTCCAGACGCTTTCCGCTTGTTGAATCGAAGTAGTGTAAAGCCATCCGCCGGCAGATGCAGCCGTAGCGTGCTGCCCGCCTGCGGGCGCTCGTTGTGCGGCAGGCGCGCCACCAGCGGCGTTTCGCCGATGCGGCCGTGCGCCAGATTGTCGGCGCCGAGCAGCTCCAGCGTCTCAACGCCCAGCGGCAGGCCGTCGTGCTCGCACGGGCTGACCTGAATGTGCTCCGGCCGAATGCCCAGCGTTACGCTGCGGTTGGCCCATCTCCCTTTGCTGTCGTCCAGCGGCAGCGAATGGGAGTTTTCGATCACGAAGCGCGTGCCGTCGCCGCCAATCTGGCCGCACATTAGGTTCATCGCCGGCACGCCGATAAGCGAGACGACGAACTAGCTGGCGGGCCGCTCATAAATCTCCACCGGTGTGCCGATCTGCTCGACAAAACCTTTGTTCAGCACCATCACGCTGCGCCAGCGTCATCGCCTCGACCTGATAGTGCTTGACGTAGAGGCTAGCGGCTCGTCGAACAGAAACACCGCCGGCTCGCGCACGGTGGCGCGTCCCATCGCCACGCGCTGGCGCACTGCGTCGGCGATCCGCTGGTGGAGATCATGCTTTTGATCCCCGCCACCACGGTGCTGAGCGAGGCGTCGTTGACGATCAGCAGCGGCCAGAGATACTGGTTGCAGCCATAGATAAAGGTGATGACGAACAGAGCCGCTAGGTTGGTTTTCGACAGCGGCAGCACGATATCCCAGAAAAAGCGCAGCGCGCTGGCGCCATCGATGCGCGCCGCTTCGAGCAGCTCGTCCGGCAGCGAAAGAAAGAACTGGCGGAACAAAAGGTCGCGGTGGCGGAAGCCGTCAGCAGCAGCGTCAGGCCGCTGTAGCTGTCGAGCAGGTTGAGATCGGCGATCACCTGCACCGTGAGAAAAATTCGCACCTCGACCGGCAGCATCAGGGTGATAAAGATCAGCCAGAGAAAGAGCGAGCGCAGTGGAAAGCGGAAACAGAATAGTCAGCACGCCCAGCACCAGCAGCGTGTGGCTGAAGATATCCAGCCCGCGACGATTTTCAATCATTGGTACTGTACCTTACGCTCAACGAAGCGGAACCGAATAACGGTCAGGCCGATCACCAACAGCATCAGCACCACCGACTGCGCCGCCGAGGATGAGAGATCCAGCCCGGTGAAGCCTTCGCGGTAGATTTTGTAGATCAGCGTCGTGGTGGCCTGCACCGGCCCGCAGCCGGTCGCGGCGTCGATCACCGGGAAGGTGTCGAAAAAGGCGTAAATCAGGTTCAACACCAGCAGAAAGAAGCTCACCGGCGTAATCAGCGGCAGTGACAGGTTGAAGAAGCGTCGCACCGGGCCGGCACTGTCGATCGCCGCCGCTTCCACCAGCGATTTGGGAATAGACTGCAGCGCGGCGAAAAAGAACCGGAAATTGTAGCTCATCTGCTGCCAGACCGACGCCACCACGATCAGAAACATCGCCTGGCCGCTGTTCTGCGCATAGTTCCAGTTGTAGCCCAGCTGGTTGAGGAAATGGCTAATCAGGCCGAGGCCGGGATTGAACAGGAACATCCACATGTCCGCCGCCACCGCGTAAGGCAGCAGCAGCAGCAGGGTCTGATAGAGTTTGCGCAGGCGAATCACGTAATCCACCAGCGCCGCCAGCAGCAGCGACAGCACCATGCCGCATACCGTTACCAGCATGCTGAACACCAGGGTGGTCCAGAAGGCGTCGAGATAGTAGCTGTCCTGAAACAGGCGCTTAAAGTTGTCTAAGCCGACAAAGGTGCTGGAGAGGCCAAAGGGATCGAGGCTCTGTAGCGAATACCACAAGGCTTCGCCAGCCGGCCAGAGAAAGAAAATGGCGGTAATCAGCAGCTGGGGTAACACCAACAGATAGGGTAAGGGACTGGTGCTAAACACCGGACGGGATGAAGACATAGCGTACTCTGTCAGAGATTGTGATCGGGGCCAGCAAGCGCTGGCCCCCTTTGCCGATCAGGGTTATTTCACCTGCTGCTCAAAGCGGCGCAGCAGTTCGTTGCCGCGTTTGGCAGCATTGTCGAGCGCGGACTGCGGCGACTGCTTGCCGTTCCAGACGCTTTCAAGCTCTTCGTCGACAATGGTGCGGATCTGCGGCATGTTGCCCAGGCGCATGCCTTTGGTAAACGGCAGCGGATCCTTGTTCAGCATCTGACGCGTGGCGATATCCGCGCCGGGGTTTTTGTCATAGAAGCCCTGCTGCTTGCTCAGCTCGTAGTCGGCGGTGTTGATCGGCAGGTAGCCGGTCTTCTAGTGCCACTCGGCGGCGATCTCCGGCTGCGCCAGGAACTGCATAAATTCCGCGACGCCCTCGTAGGTACCAGCGTCTTTGCCTTTCATCACCCACAGGCTGGCGCCGCCGATAATGGCGTTCTGCGGCGCGTTCGGCACGGTATCGTCATACGGCATCATGCCGACCCCGAAGTTAAATTTGGCGTAGTGCTTGATGTCCGCCAGCGAGCCGGACGAGGCGGTGGTAATGCCGCAGTCGCCGTTGTAGAACTTGGCGGTGGACTCGTCTTTACGACCGAAGTAGGTGAAGTCGCCTTTTTTGTTCATATCCTCCAGCATCTGGATATGGCGCACCTGCATCGGCTTATTGAACTCCAGTACCGCGTCGGTTCCGTCAAAACCGTTGTTTTTGCTGGCGACCGGCAGCGCATGCCAGTCGCTGAAGTTTTCAATCTGGATCCAGCCCTGCCAGCCGCTGGCGTAGCCGCAGCTGACGTCCGTTTTGCGCAGCGCGTCGGCGTCTTTCGCTAGCACTTGCCAGGTTTTCGGCGGCTAATTCGGGTTCAGGCCCGCTTTTTTAAAGGCGTCTTTGTTATAGTGGAGCATCGGCGTGGAGCTGTTGAACGGCTGCGAGATCAGGTGGCCGCTGGCATCGCTGTAGTAGCCCGCCACGGTCGGCACAAACTGTTTTTCATCAAACGGGATACCGGTATCCTGGAAGAACTGATGCACCGGCACGATGGCTTTCGACGCCATCATAGTGGCGGTACCGACCTCATACACTTGCAAAATGGCGAGCGCTTTGTGCTAGTACGTACCGCTGCGATCCCTACCGCAAGACTCTGTTCGTAGTTACCTTTGTAGGTAGGGACAATTTTATAGTCGGGATGTGCCTGGTTAAAACGTTGCGCCAGAGAGTCAACTTCTTTGCCTAACTCACCCTCCATAGAGGGCCAGAAAAGAATTTTAGTGGCGGCCAGCGCATTGCCGCTTATGGCCAGGCCCAGAACCGCACTCATTAGTGCTACGACGAAAAGTAAACACGGACATAGAATTTTCCTGTGCAGGTAGGTACGCGCGATATCACGCATTTTTTGTTCGCGAAGTAACATGATACGCGGAAATGACGGATTAATAACAGATAAATGACAGCCAGATGACGGCAGGATGAAGGGAAGAAGGTCTGTTTAAAGCTGATTAGCGAAACGGTTATGAAGCGCCCTGACCGCAATTTGCTAATGCACTTTTGTCGAGGGCCGTCGGCGGCGCAGCCAGTTCGGCACCGGCCAGCGTGCAGCATCCGGAGCGTACATGAGTACGTGAGAATTACTCGCTGTGCCCGCCCCCTCAGGGCCGCCCTTACAGGCGTTCAAGTTGCTAAAGCAACTTGTGCGAGCACTGCCCTAAGCCCCGAGATAGGCGCTGCGAACGGCTTCGTTGGAAAGCAGGGCTTCGCCTGTATCTTCAAGCACCACATGCCCGTTCTCCAGCACGTAGCCGCGATCCGCCAGCTTCAGCGCCTGGTTGGCGTTCTGCTCCACCAGAAAGATGGTCATATCCTCTTTGCGCAGCTGCTCAATGGTGTCGAAGATCTGCTGAATGATGATTGGCGCCAGTCCCAGCGACGGCTCATCCAGCAGCAGCAGGCGCGGCTGGCTCATCAGCGCGCGGCCGATCGCCAGCATCTGCTGCTCGCCGCCGGACATGGTGCCGGCGCGCTGGATTTTGCGCTCCGCCAGCCGCGGGAAGAGCTCATAGACGCGCGCGATGCGCGTCTGGTACTCCTGGCGGCTGGCGAAAAAGCCGCCCATCGCCAGATTCTCCTCTACCGTCATGCGCGAAAAGACGCGCCGTCCTTCCGGCACGATGGCGATCGCCTCGCGCATGATGCGCGCGGTCTGCCAGTCGGTAATCACTTTGCCGTCAAAGGTAATGCTGCCCTGAGTGGCGCGCGGCTCGCCGCACAGCGTGCCGAGCAGCGTGGTTTTGCCCGCGCCGTTGGCGCCGATCAGGGTGACGATTTCGCCCTGGCTGATATGCAGGCTGACGTTTTGCAGCGCCTGGATTTTGCCGTAGTGCGCGCTGACGTTGTTAACGGATAACATCGGGTTTGCCATGTTACGCCTCTCCTAAATAGGCTCGGATCACGTCCGGATTGTTACGCACCTCTTCCGGCGTGCCGTTGGCCAGCGGCGTACCCTGGTTCACCACATAGATACGGTCGGAAATGCCCATCACCAGCTTCATATCGTGTTCAATCAGCAGCACGGAAACCTTGTGCTCGCCGCGCAGTTCGGCGATCAGCTCGTCCAGTTCGTGCGTTTCTTTCGGGTTCAGCCCTGCCGCCGGTTCGTCCAGCATCAGGATCTCCGGCCGCGTCACCATGCAGCGCGCGATCTCCAGACGGCGCTGCTGGCCGTAGGCCAGATTACCCGCCTGACGGTTGGCAAGATCGAGCAGGCCGATGCGCGCCAGCCAAGTGGCGGCGCGATCCAGCACCTCGCTCTCGCCACGCCGGAACGCCGGGGTTTTAAACAGGCCGGAAAAGAGGCCGCTCTTCAGATGCTGATGCTGCGCCACCAGCAGGTTTTCGATCACCGTCATCTCGCGGAACAGGCGCACGTGCTGAAAGGTGCGTACCACGCCCATGCGGGCGATCTGCTGGCCGGGCAGGCCCTCAAGATGCTGCTCGCGCAGCTTGATGGTGCCGCCGGTCGGCTTGTAGAAGCCGGTCAGGCAGTTAAAGACGGTGGTTTTTCCCGCGCCGTTGGGGCCGATAAGCGAGACGATCTCCTGCGGGCGCAGCTCCAACGCCACATTGTTGACCGCCAGCAGGCCGCCGAAGCGCATCATCAGGCCTTCAACGGCTAATAAAGGCTGACTCATGCTGCTCTCCTTGTTTCTGCTTCAGTTTCAGGTGCGGACGCTTCATCGGCAGCAGCCCCTGCGGACGCCAGATCATCATCAGCACCATCAGGCCGCCCAGCACCAGCATACTGTATTCATTCAGATCGCGCATCAGCTCGCGCGACGCCACCAGTAGGATCGCCGCGAGGATCACGGCGAACTGCGAACCCATGCCACCCAGCACCACGATCGCCAGCACAAAGGCGGACTCGACGAAGGTAAAGGATTCCGGACTGACGAAGCCCTGGCGCGCGGCGAACAGCGTGCCGGCGAAGCCAGCGAAAGCGGCGCTGATGGTAAAGGCGGTCAGCTTGATGCGCGTCGGGCTGAGGCCCAGCGAGCGGCAGGCGATCTCATCTTCGCGCAACGCTTCCCACGCGCGGCCCAGCGGCATGCGCAGCAGGCGGTTGATCACAAACATTGTCAGCGCCACCAGCAGCAGCGCCACCAGGTAGAGGAAAATCACGCGGTCGCTGGGGTCATACTTCAGGCCGAAGAAGTCATGGAAGGTGCTCCAGCCGCCCTCGGAAACTTTGCGGCCGAACTCCAGGCCGAACAGCGAGGGTTTCGGGATATGCGCGATGCCGTTGGGGCCGCCGGTAATGGCGGTGTTGTTCAGCAGCAGAATACGCACGATCTCGCCGAAGCCGAGGGTGACGATCGCCAGGTAGTCGCCGCGCAGGCGCAGCACCGGAAAGCCGAGCAGCAGGCCGAACAGCGCCGCGACGATGCCCGCCAGCGGCAGACACTCCCAGAAGCCGAGGCCGAAATAGTGATTCAGCAACGCAAAAGTGTAGGCGCCGATGGCGTAGAAACCGCCGTAGCCGAGCACCAGCAAGCCGGAAAGACCGGCCACCACGTTCAGCCCCAGGCCGAGCATTACGTAGATCAGCGTCAGGGTGGCGATATCCACCGCGCCGCGCGACACAAAAAAGGGCCAGGCCACCGCTACCACCATCAGCACCAGCATAAACAGCTTCTGCTTAGGGCTTGAGCCATCAATACCGGGCAGCACCAGCGCCGTGCCAGAAATCTTCTTCAGGCCGCGCTGCCAGAACGGGCGCAGCAGCTGGAACAGAAACACCACGGCGCAGCCGACGAAAATCCAGTTCCAGCGCACCTCGCCGGCGCTATGCACCACCAGCTGCATGCTGTCAAGGCCGAGGCGCATGCCCATAAAGAAGCTCGCCAGCACCAGCAGCATCACGGATGAGAGCAGCGCGTTGATAAAGGAGGATTTCATACTTTCTCTACCTCCGGGCGGCCAAGAATGCCTGTCGGCATCACCAGCAGCACCACGATCAGCAGCGCGAAGGAGACCACGTCTTTATATTCGGTGCTGAGGTAGGCCGAGGTCAGCGCTTCGGCGATGCCGAGCACTAGGCCGCCGATCATTGCGCCCGGAATGCTGCCGATGCCGCCCAGCACCGCGGCGGTAAAGGCCTTCATTCCGGCCATAAAGCCGATAAAGGGGTTGATGGAGCCGTAGAACTGGCCGAGCAGCACGCCTGCTACCGCTGCCATTGCCGCGCCGATCACGAAGGTCAGAGAGATAACGCGGTCGGTATTGATGCCGAGCAGGCTCGCCATCTTCAGATCTTCGGCGCAGGCGCGGCAGGCGCGACCCATGCGCGAATAGCGGATAAACAGCGTCAGCGCCAACATTGCCAGCAGGGTCACCAGCCAGATGACGATCTGCATCGTCGATACCGTGGCGGCGAAGCCGTTGCTTTCGCCCAGCGTCCACTGCCCGTTGATCAGGCTCGGCAGCGCCAGATCGCGCGAGCCCTGCGTCAGGCTGACGTAGTTTTGCAGGAAGATCGACATGCCGATGGCGGAGATCAGCGCGATTAACCGCTTCGATGCGCGCACCGGCTTGTAGGCAACGCGCTCGATGCTCCAGCCGTAGGCGCTGGAGATCAGAATCGCCATAACGAAGCCGGCGGCGATCATCAGCCAGGCGGTGTCGATGCCCATCATCATCAGGGCGGCTATTACGATAAAGGAGACATAGCTGCCGATCATATAGACCTCGCCGTGGGCGAAGTTGATCATGCCGATAATGCCGTAAACCATGGTATAACCGATGGCAATCAGCGCATAGGTGCTGCCGAGGGTGACCCCGTTAAGCATCTGCTGAATAAAATAGAGAAACTGCTCGGACATAGTGAGGACCTGCTCAGGAGCAAAAAAAATCCCCTTTCTGCTCAACGGAAAGAGGCCAGGACAGAAGGGAGGCCGCCGCAAACCGGCGTGCCTCTCTTCCTTCCCTCCCTCTCCCGCCGGCAGGAGAGGGTCTGTTCAATTACTTAACGGCAGTAGAAGAGCCGTCTTTGTGCCACTTAAAAACGCCGAACTCGAAGCCTTTCAGATCGCCCTTCTGGTCCCAGCTCAGGTTTGCCATCACCGTCGGCACCGGCCCGCTGCCCTTCAGGCTTTTCACGATCTCTTCCGGCTCGTCGCTCTTGCTGCGCTCGATACCGGCCGTCAGCGACTGGATCGCCGCGTAGGTGGTCCAGACAAACGGACCGGTCGGATCTTTGCGGTTCTGCGCGCTGTTGGTTTTAATCGCGTCGACGATTGCCTTGTTTTCCGGCAGCTGGTCATAACGCTTCGGCAGCGTCACGTAGATGCCTTCAGACGCGTCGCCCGCGATGTTAGACAGTGAGGCGTTGCCCACGCCTTCCGGTCCCATAAAGCCGGCATTCAGACCAGCCGCCTTCGCCTGACGCAGGATCTGGCCCATTTCCGGGTAGTAGCCGCCGTAGTAAACGAAATTGACGTTCTCTTTTTTCAGGCGCGCGATCAGCGTAGAGAAATCTTTGTCGCCGGCGGTGATGCCTTCAAACAGCACCACGTTGCCGCCTTTGGCCTTCAGGGTTTTCTGGACCGACTCCGCCAGTCCCTGACCGTACTGCTGCTTGTCATGCACTACCGCGATACGCTTCGGCTTGATCTGGTCAAGGATATAGCTGGCGGCTGTCGGGCCCTGATCGGAGTCGAGGCCGGTGGTGCGCATAATGGTTTCATAGCCGCGTGCGGTCAACTCCGGCGCGGTTGCCGCCGGGGTGATCATCAGCACGCCTTCATCGTTATAGATATCAGACGCAGGCTGAGTAGAAGAGGAGCAAAGGTGGCCGATAACATATTTGATGGCGTCGTTGACGACCTTGTTCGCCACGGCGACAGCTTGTTTCGGGTCGCAGGCGTCGTCATACTCTACGCCCACTAGTTTGTTGCCGTTTACGCCGCCTTTAGCGTTGATATCCTTAATTGCCTGCGCAGCGCCGGTGAACTGCATATCGCCATACTGCGCGACCGGGCCGGTAATGGCGCCCACAATCGCAATTTTAATGTCGGCAGCCAGGGAGGCGTGGCTCATCGCCAGCGCAACGCAACCCGCCAGTAATGCGCGGCCTTTACTCATTTTCATGCAGACTTCCCCATCTTGTTGTGTCTGTGATTTGCTGTTGCTACCGGATAAAGCTGAAAAATGATGTGTTATTAAGCACTTAGCGAGCTGTCCGGTATTTGTTGGTAATAAGGCTTTATTTTTCAGGTTATTAAACAGGAAGTTTCTTCTGTAAATCAACTGACACATTGGGATACAGCCGCACTGAACAGCATAATCCTCTGGTTGTTCTGCAGGCTTGCCGCCATTTTCCCAGCGCGTTATGCTGGCTTTTGCGCCACTTGTTATTCTTTACTTCCATCATCCTAGCATCCAGACCATCTTTTGACCTGTTTTCATCATAAAAAAGTGACGGCGCTCTGACTGTCTAAATTCGCTACACTAGCCTCTTTCGATTAGTACAGGTGTTTATTATGAAACTCACGATTTTGCGCCTGACGACGCTGACGGCGCAGGACCAGAGCGATCTGGCGAAAATCTGGCCGGGGGAAGATCTGGCGCAGCTAAGCAGGGACTGAGTGAAAACCACCGGCTTTATGCGGCGCGCTTTAATGCGCGCCTGTTGGGCGCGTTAAAGCTGGAGATCGTCGGCACGCAGGGAAAGGTTTCGCAGCTGGAGGTGCACGAGGTAACGCGCCGTCGCGGCGTAGGTCAGTATCTACTGGAAGAGACCATGGCGCAGAACGGTTTGCTCTCCACATGGTGGGTGGCGGATGACGGCAGCGCGATCGCGCCGCCTTTATGCAGGCCTGCGGCTTTCGCGCACAGGTTGATGGCTAGGTAAAATAGCGAGCAAAAAAAGGGCGACTTCGCGTCGCCCATTTTCGTTATGCTTCTATCGCCATGCGCAGTTTTTCCATAGCGTTTTTCTCCAGCTGCCGCACACGCTCGGCCGAGACACCGTAGCGATCCGCCAGCTCCTGCAGCGTGGTTTTGTTCCCTTCGTCCAGCCAGCGAGCACGGATGATGTGCTGGCTGCGCTCGTCGAGGCCCAGCATCGCGTCATTCAGCTTGTCGGCGGCGTGCGCTTCCCAGTTATCCTCTTCGATGCCGTCGGCGAAGTCGGAGGTTTTATCCTGCAGATAGAGCACCGGCGCCATCGCTTTGCATTCGCCGCTCTCATCATCAGCGGACATATCAAAGGTCATATCCTGCGCGGCCATACGCGATTCCATTTCGCGCACGTCTTTGCTGCTTACGCCCAGTTCACGCGCCACCATCTCGACTTCGTCCTGGTTGAACCAGCCCAGACGCTGCTTGGTTTTACGCAGGTTAAAGAACAGCTTGCGCTGCGCTTTGGTGGTAGCGACCTTCACGATACGCCAGTTGCGCAGCACGTATTCGTGGATCTCGGCTTTAATCCAGTGCACGGCGAAGGAGACCAGACGTACGCCCACTTCAGGGTTAAAACGACGCACCGCCTTCATGAGGCCGATGTTGCCTTCCTGAATCAGGTCCGCCTGCGGCAGGCCGTAACCAGAGTAATTACGAGCGATATGAACTACAAAGCGCAGGTGAGACAGGATCAGCGTCTTGGCTGCATCCAGATCGCCCTGGTAATGCAGCCGTTCAGCCAGCGCTTTTTCCTCTTCTGCCGACAGCATCGGCCAGACGTTGGCAGCCCGAATGTAAGATTCTTGGTTGCTAAGAGGAGCAATAGCTAAAGTTTGCATTTCTTTGGTCATTCAAATCCTCACATAGTCATTAAGTTGCTGCATCTTCCCTTTACGCAGACGTTACCTTAAGTCAACGTCAGAGAAAATCCGAAAGCAATCTGTGCTACTTCGAGTAGCTAATTTATCCACAGGTCAAATTATAGCAGTGAATATTTTACACACAGATGACGAGGCAGGAAGAGAGGCGGTTTCTCTGCGCCCGGATCGTCGGCAGCAGAGGAATATTATATCAAAAAAACATTGCAGGCGGTTACTGAGGCGTAAAACGACGTAAATGTTGCACCGTCGACAGCCAGGCGGCGATCAGCAGCAGCAGCCCTTCGTCCCATGAAAAGCCCTCCAGCACGAAGGCGGTGCCGAAGACCTGCGCCACCACCGACTACAGGCACAGCACCAGCACCTCGGAGAGGATCAGCAACAACACCGCGCCGCTGAAGCCGAGCAGCGCGCCGCCGTAGAGGAACGGGCGCAGGATAAAGCCATCGGTGGCACCGATCAGCTTCTGCACGTTAATGGTGTCGCGCCGGGCGAAGATGCTCAGCCGCACGCTGTTGCCGATAACCAGGAACACCGCCACGATCATCAGGATGCCGATCATCGAGGCGACCTGACCCACCAGCCCGGTCAGCGCCGCAAGACGGGCGAACCCGCTGTCGTCCATGCGCACCTCATCGACGCCCTGCACCTTCGCTACCGTATCGTGCAGGTTTTGCATGGTGTCGGAGTTCTGAAAATTGAGCTTCGGCGTCACGATCGCCACCGCCGGCAGCGGGTTCTGCTCCAGCATATCCATCGTACCGCCAAAGCCCGACCAGTTGCGGAATTCGTTCAGCGCCTCTTCGCGCGTCAGATAGTTGATGCTGTCGACGCCGTCGACCTGCTTCAGCTGCGCCAACACATTTTTTTCCGCGGCGGTGTCGTCCAGCGTTTTCGAAAGATAGACAGTCAGCTGCGGCGCCGGTTACCACTGTGTCGCGGCCTGGCTGACGTTCTTCCACACCATATAGCAGACGCTGGGCAGCGTCAGCGAGATAGCGATAACTATGACCGTCAGCAGCGTCGCCAGCGGCTGGCGGTACATATCCGACAGGGTGCCGCGCCATGCGTAGCGCCACTGCTCTTGCCAGCCGCCCTTCAGTGCTTTGCTTTTGGACGGCGCTTTGGCTTTCGGCGCGGCGGGACGTTTATTGCGTCTATTTCGTGGCCTCCATGCAGGCGTCCCTGATTGAGCGTCATCACGCGATAGTGACGTCGCGCGAGCAGGCCGCTGTCGTGCGTCGCCATTAGTACCGTCACGCCCACGCGGTTGAACTCCTCAAACAGGCGCAAGATATCTTCCGACAGCGCGTCGTCGAGGTTGCCGGTCGGTTCATCCGCCAGCAGCACGACGGGCTTGTTCACCACGGCGCGCGCGATACCGACGCGCTGCTGTTCACCGCCGGAGAGTTGAATCGGAAAGCTTTTCTCCTTGTCGAGCAGGCCGACCTTATCCAGCGCAGCCGACACGCGACGGCGAATATCTTCGCCGCTGGCGCCGGAAATAATCAGCGGGATCGCCACGTTATTATAGACCGAGCGGTCCATCAGCAGGTGGTGATCCTGGAAGATCATGCCGATCTGTCGCCGCAGAAAGGCCACCTCGATGTTGCGCAGCCGGGAAATGTCGTGGCCGCTGAACCAGATTTGGCCCGCACTCGGCCGATCAATGCCACAAATCAGCTTCAGTAAGGTGCTCTTGCCCGCGCCGGAATGGCCGGTCAGAAACGCCATTTCGCCCGTGCGCAGATGAAAATCCACGCCCTGCAGCGCCTGACGTCCACCGAGATAGGCCTTACTGACCTCTTCAAAGCGAATTATCCCAATTAGTCCTCTTGGGCAAACAGTGACTCAATAAAATCCTCGGCCTTAAACGGCCGTAAATCTTCAATGCCTTCTCCGACGCCGATATAGCGTATCGGGATACCGAACTGATCGGCCACCGAAAAGATCACGCCGCCTTTCGCCGTGCCGTCCAGCTTGGTCAGGGTAATGCCGGTCAGGCCGACCGCTTCATGGAAAAGCTTCGCCTGGCTGATGGCGTTCTGGCCGGTGCTGGCGTCGATGGTGAGCATCACCTCGTGCGGCGCATCCATGTCCAGCTTTTTCATCACGCGGGTGATTTTCTTCAGCTCCTCCATCAGATGCGATTTGTTCTGCAAGCGTCCCGCCGTATCGGCGATCAGCACGTCGACGCTGCGCGCTTTCGCCGCCTGGATGGCGTCGAAAATCACCGAAGCGGAGTCTGCGCCGGTATGCTGCGCCACCACCGGAATGTGGTTGCGCTCGCCCCAGACCTGCAGTTGCTCGACGGCGGCCGCGCGGAAGGTGTCGCCTGCCGCCAGCATCACCGACTTGCCCTGCGCCTGATACTGGTGCGCCAACTTGCCTATGGTTGTGGTTTTGCCCACGCCGTTGACGCCGACCACCAGGATGACAAACGGCGCTTTGCCGCTGACGTCGAGCGGCGCGTCAACCTTCGCCAGGATGCCTGACATCTCCGCTTTCAGCACGCCGTAAAGCGCTTCCGCGTCACGCAGCTGCTTGCGGTTCGCCTGCTGCGTCAGGTTGGTGATAATGCGGCGCGTGGTTTCGACGCCAACGTCGGCGATCAGCAGCTGCTCTTCCAGCACTTCGAACAGATCGTCGTCGATTTTCTTGCCGCGGAACAGGCTGATAAAGCCGGATCCCAGATACTGGCGGGTCTTCACCAGGCTGCGCTTCAGACGCGCGAAGAAGCCCTCTTTGGGCGGGCGCTCCTGCTCCTGAGCGACGATCGGCGCGGCGGCGAGCGGCAGATCTCTGACGGTATATTGCGCTTCCGCCTGGTCTGCGGCCTGCACGCTGTTTTGCTGGCGCGCCGCGTCGGCAGCCATCTCTTCCTTACGGGGCGCCTCTTCGGCAGCCGCCGCAGCAATCTCATTCAGCTGGCGTGTCTCTTCGGCGGCAACCTCAGCCGCCGCCTCGTCCTGCGGCGCCTGCGCTAACGCCATCGCCGCCAGCTCGTCGTCATCCAGCAGCGGCTCCTCTTCCAGCAGCGTTTCCGGCAACATCTTCTCCACTACCGGTTGCGGCGCAAGGGGGGGCTCTTCTTCCGGCACGATCTCTTCCGACGGCGCGATAATCGCTGCGTCTTCTGCCGGATGATCGACCGTTTCCACGCCCAGCGCGGCGTCGAGCTGCGCGTCGGCAACCTTCTCGGTCACCTCGACGGTATGCGCCGCGTCCGCTTCCGCCTGCGCTAACGCCGGCTCTTCCGGCTGCTGCTCAGAGGGGTCCGCAGGCTGCTGCTTTTCTTCTTCTTTGCCAAATCCCAGCCAAGAAAAAAAGCCACGTTTTTTCTCTTTTGCCATTGTGTGACCACACTCCGCTATGGCGTCATCCTGGTCGGTCGCTGTTTCCAGGGGATAGAAATGAGTTCTGGTTTATCGCCAGCAGGGCGAAAAACGGCAGAATTATGTATTACTTCAGAAACTCATTAGTCTAACACTTTCCAGCCAGCGCACTACAGCACCCTTTTTTAACGTTTCTTCTCACCGATTAGCCCGTTAAACTACGCAATAAATTATGACGAGTTGTGAGCAAGATGAGTAACCCTCCTCGCAGCGCCGGACAGATCAAAATCATCGGCGGCCAGTGGCGCGGTCGCAAACTGCCGGTGCCGGACAGCGCCGGGCTTCGTCCTACCACCGCTCGCGTGCGTGAAACGCTGTTTAACTGGCTAGCGCCCGTGCTGCCGCAGGCGCGCTGTCTCGACTGCTTTACGGGCAGCGGCGCGCTCGGGCTGGAGGCTCTGTCGCGTCATGCGGCGTCGGTCACGCTGCTGGAGCTGGAGCGTCCCGTGGCGCAGCAGCTGGAAAAAAACGTGCAAACTCTGCGCGCCAGCGCGGCGAAAGTGGTCAACGCCAATACCCTCAGCTGGCTGGCGGCTGCCGGCGAGCCTTATGACGTGGTGTTCGTCGATCCGCCGTTTCGTAAAGGGCTGCTGGCGCAGACGCTACAATTGCTGGAGCAGAATCGCTGGCTGGCAGAGGAGGCGATGATCTACGTGGAAAGCGAAGTGGAACACGGCGCGCCGCCGGTGCCCGCCAGCTGGTCGCTGCACCGAGAAAAAATCGCCGGGCAAGTGGCGTATCGTTTATATCACCGACAACAGGAGACATCTGATGTTGCTTAATTTAGGTCGCCTGTTGACGCTGTGCATCTGGGCGTTTTTGCTGTTCAACCTAGTGGCTCCCTACCCGAAGCCGCTGCGCTACTTTATTCACTTTGCGCTCTTTTTCATGGTGCTGGTGCACGGCCTGCAGCTGACGCTGCTGCGCGCCACCCAGCCGAAAGACGCGCCGCCCATCGACCACTGGACGCAGACGAAGATCTTTCTGGTCGGCGTGTTTGAACTGCTGGCGTGGCAGAAAGCTAACTTTCCGAAGAAGAAGTAACAGAGAGCCAGCGCGCTGGCCGGGACGGAGAAGCATTCGCGCTGCGTCCCGTGCCCAGTTGCTGTCCGGGGCGGCAAGCAGGCCGCCTGTCGCGTCGCCTGCCCCGCCAACCTCGATTAACGCCCTGCTAGTTAACCGGCGTAAAGCTGACGAAGCGCGATCCCTGCATTTTCAGCTCGCCCCTGGCGCCGGTATCCATCTGGTTATAATCGCGATCACCGACAATCGCCTTGATATCTCGGGATGAAACCAGGCCTCATAGCGCATATCTTCGCCGGCGATCACTTCTCGCTGGCGAGATCGGCGACTGGGCTACGGGTATTCCCGCTTGGTTTTGACCTTCACCGTCAGGGTGCGCACCGGCGACACATCGTTGACGGCGGCTTCGCGTCGCTGCTTGATAAACTGCCGGGTCGCCAGAACGGCGATCACGGCCAGTACGATAAAAAAAGAGTAGCGGTGGTTTGCTCATGGTTTTTTCCGTCTTGTTCAGCCCTGAAAAGCAGTGTGAGGGAAGCATACAACCAGAGTTGCCTGATTGTCACATTGCAAGGCCGTAACCTAAACTGGGATCTACTTGTCGGGAATTTGACCATCTGATGGACAGGTTGTCCTTTAAGGGAGCTGCGATGCTTTGGTCCTTTCTTGCCGAACTTTTCTCTGGCTGGCTCTATGTAGACGCATCCTATCGCGGCCCGCATGGCAGCGCTGGCTGTTTAAGCC
This sequence comes from Candidatus Pantoea persica, assembly GCF_013753875.1. Classification (GTDB taxonomy): domain Bacteria; phylum Pseudomonadota; class Gammaproteobacteria; order Enterobacterales; family Enterobacteriaceae; genus Pantoea; species Pantoea persica. Next base: position 100,507 of record NZ_SMDS01000021.1, on the reverse strand, counting down.
CATTACGCTACTATTGCTGGTAGGCTGGGCGTGGCAGGCGCCTGTGCTGCAGGCCACCGACTACCTGATCATGGCCGGGCTGGCGGCGACGCTGATCGGCGACGCGCTGCTGCTGCTGCCGCGTCAGCAGATGCTCTACGCGCTGGGCGCCTTTTTCCTTTCTTACCTGCTTTACACCCTCTACTTCGCCGCCAACATGACCATGACCTTCTACTGGCCGATTCCGCTGACGCTGCTGATTATCGGCGCGATCACCATCGCGACCATCTGGAGTCGACAGGAGACGCTGCGCTGGCCGATCTGCACCCTTATCGGCATGGCGTTGGTGATGACCTAGCTGGCTGCCGAGCAATATTTTTTCCGACCGAGCGACGACAGCTTTACGCTGATCGTAGGTGCTGGCCTGCTGCTGCTGGCAAATATTATCCGGTTCGTCAGCCATTTCCGTCGTCGCTTCCGCGTCGACAGAGCCATTATTGCCGCCTGCTATTTTGCCGGGCACTTTATGATCGTCCGCTCGCTCTGGCTGGTCTGAGATAACCGCGCTTGACTCTGGAGTCGACTCCAGAGTGTAGGATGCAGTAGCGGGCGGCGTCGCCCGCCCGTTACTGGAGGTTATATGCATCATTATCACGCCTGCGGCTACCAGCGCCACGCCCATTCAGCTACACCCCTGTGCGCCATCCTCAGCGCGTCGCCCACCAGCCTCACTGTTCGCGCCGCCTCGCCCGTTCAGCATTAATGCGGCGGTAATTGCTGCGCGACAGAGAGCAGCGTCGGCAGCGAGGACGACAGGCGGCCCGTCGCTTCTTCCGTTCAGCCTGAATGCGACAGCGGTTGCTGCACAACAGACAGCCGTGCCGATGGCACGTCTGACGACGAGGGCGACAGACTTCGCGCCGCCCAGCGGCTCAGCTGGCGCGTCAGCGGCATGGACGGCCCCGGCTGCGCCCGTACCCTTGAAACCGCCGTCGGCCAGTTGCTGGACGTCATTCGCGCGCGCGTAGTGTTCGCCAGTGAAAAGCTGCTGGTCGACGCCCGCGCCGATATCTCCGCCGCGGTAGAAAAGGCGGTTACGCGCGCTATTTTTCAGCTTTACCGCGACGCGCCGCCGCTGCTCGCCAGCGCGGCGCTGAGCCAGTTCGCCCCGCGCTGGGGCGACGGATTATTTATCCTCACCACGCTGGTGAGCTTATGGCCGGTGGCGCGTAGCGCATACCGGCGCGCGCGCAGCGGCGTGACGCAGTTGATGGCGCTGCGCCTGGAGAGCGCCACCAGCGTAGATCGTCTGGTTGAGATTGAGGTGACGTCAAAGCCGGGCGAAAGCACCATCGACCGCATTCTGACGCTGATAGAAGAGGCGGACAGCCATCGCGCGCCGGTAGAGCGCTTTATCGATCGCTTCAGTCGTCTCTATACGCCGCTGATTATGCTGCTGGCCGCGCTGGTAATGGTGCTACCGCCGCTGCTCGGTTTCGGCGACTGGCTGCCGTGGATCCACAAAGGGCTGACGCTGCTGCTGATCGGCTGTCCCTGCGCGCTGGTGATCGCCACGCCTGCGGCGATTACCTCCGGCCTCGCCGCCGTGCGCGCCATCACCTTCGACAAGACCGGCACCCTGACCGAGGGCAAGCCGCAGGTCACCGCAGTGTTCGCTTTCGCCACGGCGTCGGAGGATGAGCTGCTGGCGCTGGCGGCAGCGGTAGAACAGGGTTCAACCCATCCGCTGGCGGCGGCGATCGTGGCCGCTGCCGAGGCACGGCCGCTGACCATGCCGCAGGCGAGCGGTCAGAGGACGCTGGCGGGCAGCGGCGTCGCCGCGCGGATCGACGGCGCACAGGTGGAACTGCTGTCGCCAGGCCGCGCCGCCGCCCTGAACACCGCGCAGCGCGCGCAGATTGCGCAGCACGAAGCACAGGGACGAACGCTGGTGGCGATCCTGCGATTGCTGGCGAGCTGGGCATCGACTATCGCGCCGGCCTGCTACCCGCCGATAAAGTCAGCGGCCGTTCAGGCGCTGAGCCAGCAGCAGCCGCTGGCGATGGTCGGCGACGGCATCAATGATGCGCCCGCGATGAAAGCGGCCGCCGTCGGCATCGCCATGGGTAGCGGCAGCGACATCGCGCTGGAGAACGCCGACGCGGCGCTGACGCGCGATAACCTGCCGGCTGGCGTCGCTGCTGGCGCTGGCGCGGCGTACCCGCGCCACGCTACGGCAGAATATCGCCATCGCGCTGGGGCTGAAGGCGCTGTTTCTGGTGACGCCCCTGCTGGGCTTTACCGGCCTGTGGCTGGCGGTGCTCGCCGATTCCGGCGCGACGGTGCTGGTCACGGCGAACGCGCTACGCCTACTGTGCACGCGCTAGCCGACGCGCGATATCAGGCGCCGAGACCCTTCTGGATCAGATAGCGATAAGGTAGGGTTTCGGTCTGCTGCGCCAGCAGGCGGTGCTCCATAAAGCGGCAAAATCCGGGAATATCGCGTATGGTTGCGGGATCGTCGGCGACAATCAGCAGCGTCTCCCCGTCCTGCATGTTACGGACCGTTTTACGCATGATCATCACCGGTTCCGGACAGCGCAGGCCGAACACGTCAAGATGGTAATCGGCCGTCGGGAAGGTATCGCTCATAATACACTCGCTCTAAATCAGGGGTGCTCATTTTAGCGCGCAGCCCCTCAGACACAAGACGAGAACGATTGCGTTAAAATTAACCATTGCGTAAATAGCACAGCGCGGTAATATGCCGCGGTTTTTTAATTCGGCACCGTCACGCGGCTCTAGTTGCGAGGCAATGGGTTCCCTCACCCCAATATGAAAAAGGTCCACTATGATCGAATTCTCTCTGCGTCAGCGTCAGCACGCGCTGATCTGGCTCTCGCTGTTTCACCTGCTGATGATTATCTCCAGCAACTATCTGGTGCAGCTGCCGGTTTCCGTTTTTGGCTTCCATACCACCTGGGGCGAGTTCAGCTTCCCGTTTATCTTTCTGGCGACCGATCTAACGGTGCGGATTTTCGGCGCGCCGCTGGCGCGACGCATTATCCTTGCGGTGATGATCCCGGCGCTGTTCGTCTCCTATATGGTGTCGAGCCTGTTTTATCAGGGTCAGTAGCAGGGCTTAGCGGAGCTGCATAACGTCAATCTGTTCGTGGCACGCATCGCCTGCGCCAGCTTTATGGCCTACGCGCTGGGGCAGATCCTCGACGTGCACGTCTTTAACCGCCTGCACAAGCTGCCGCAGTGGTGGGCCGCGCCTGCCGCCGCCATGTTTCTCGGCAACGTCAGCGATACCCTCGCCTTCTTCTTTATCTTTATCGCGTTCGACAAGAGCACCGATCCCTTTATGGCAGCACACTGGGTCGAGATCGCGCTGGTGGACTACAGCTTATAAGGTCCTTATCTGCCTGGTATTCTTCCTGCCGGCCTATGGCGTTCTGCTTAACGCGATGCTGAAGCGCCTGGCGGAGCGCACGCAGCGTCCGCAGGTAAATTTTAGCTAATCCACCATAGAGCCTTTCTTCACGACCCGCTAAGATCTGCTGACAATCAGGCGGTTGCTTTTGCCGCCTGATTCACGTTGTATGAACGCCTTACTGAATGAAATAAAGGGATTCAGATGCAAAACTTAGTGAAATATACGGGTATCGGCTTGCTGGTGCTGGGCCTGGCGGCCTGCGACCAGAAGAAAGAAGAGACCACCGGCGGCAACAGCACCAGCGCCAGCGCCAGCTAGTCGGCGCAGACCGTGAACCTGATTGACGGCAAGCTGAGCTTCTCGCTGCCGGCCGGCATGTCGGACAAGAGCGGCAAGCTGGGCAACCAGACAACCAATATGCACGTCTACGCTGATGAAACCGGCGCGCGCGTCATTATCGTGATCGCCGGCGACGCCACCAACGAAGGGCTGGACGTGCTGGCACAGCGCCTGGAGCAGCAGCAGGTGGTTTCCAATTAAGGCGATTACCCTGAAAGATCAGCCTGCGCAGCGTCTCGACAGCGTGGTATCGGCTAATAACCAGACCTCCTGGTCCTCAATGGTTCTGGCGAAGGTCGACTGCAAGCTGCTGACGCTGCAGATTACCCTGCCGGGCGATAACCAGCAGCAGGCGCAGAGCGACGCGCACAGCATCGTTCAAAGCATCATGCTGAAATAAAGCTGTTTTAGCAGACGGCTAAACAGTTTAAGCGTGGGTGGTACCCTACCTAAATAAAAACGGCGGGAATCTTCCCGCCTTTTTTTGCCCTAACCGCGCGCGGCGCGCCAGTAGTCGATCAGCCGCAGATAGTTGCCCTTCACCTTCTCCACCAGCGCCGCATCGTCCAGCTCGCCCTGCAGCCACTGGTACGACGGCTGACCGAAAATGGTGCGGCCTACCGCGAAGCCCTTCACCCACGGTGCCTGCGCGGCGGCGGCGAAACCCGCCTTCAGCTTCTCCTCCGGTGCGTCGAGGCCCAGCAGCAGCACGCCGCGACAGTAGGGATCCTGCTGCTCAATCAGGCTGCCGATCGCCTGCCAGCTCGCGGCCGACAGCGGCGGCAGCTTCCACCAGTCAGGCTGGATGCCCAGCTGATAGAAGTGACTCAGCATATCCACATAGTAAGCTTCGTTATGATCCGGGTTGCTCTCTGGCAAGATCACCTCTAGCAGCAGCTCGTGCCCGCTTTTATTGCATCCCCTCCAGACGTCGAGGATCAGGTCATCCTGCTCTTTGCGCAGTTCGGCGCTGTCATGGGGATGGTAGAACACCAGGCATTTCACCACGTGCTCGGCGGGCCAGTCGATCAGCTGCGACCCGATGTTGCCGTGCTCAAGGCGCAGCGGACGCGAGCTGGGCAGCTCAATGGGACGGCCAATCCACCACCCTTTGCCGGTAATGGCGTTCAGCGCCTTCTGCCCATAGGTGGTATCGGCCAGAATGCCGCTCTTGCTCTCTAGCCCCGCCTCGCGCGCCGCCTCTTCGGCGGCCTTCAGCAGCAGCACTTTCAGTGCTGGAATCTTGCTCTCGTCCACGCCTGCTTCGCGCGCCATATCGGCCAGCTGTTTGCGATGGTCAAAGGCGAAGACGTTCAGCTCTAGCCACGCTTGCCTGCGCGTGGTGACGCGATGCAGATGGTTCAGGCGCGCGTCGAGATCGGGACGCTTAACGTCGCTATCGCGGCTGAGAAAGTCATCCAGCTCCGCTTTGGTCGGCATCGCCGGCGCGCAGCCGTGGCGCGATACCACCAGCGCGCCGCAGGCGTTGGCGTAGCGGCACGCCTGCTCCCAGCCCTCATCGTTGAGCCAGCCGCGCAGCAGACCGGACATAAAGGCATCACCCGCGCCCAGCACGTTAAGCACCTCGACGCGCACGCCGCTGTGCAACCGTGTCTCTTCCCAGAGGTCGGGGATCGCGCCGTCAAACACTACGCAGCCCAGCGGGCCGCGCTTGCACACCAGCGTCGCCTGTGTCGCCTGTCGCACGTTCTTCAGCGCGGCAAGCGTGTCGGTGCTGCCGCCCGCGATATGAAACTCCTCTTCCGTGCCGACGATCAGGTCGAAATAGTGCACCACTTCCTGCAGCTGTCGCGTGACCTGCTCCGACTCGATAAAGCGCGTCTCGCCGTCGCCCAGCGAAGTCAGGCCCCACAGTACCGGGCGATAGTCGATATCCAGCGCGGTGCGCAGGCCGTTGCGCTTCGCGATATCCAGCGCTTTCAGCACCGCGGCGCGCGTCTGCGGATGGGAAAGATGGGTGCCGGTGACGGCCACCGCGCGCGACGAGGTGATGTAGGCCTCGTCGATATCCTCCGGCACCAGCCCCATGTCGGCGCAGTTGTCGCGGTAGAAGATGAGCGGAAAGGTATCTTCATCTTTGATGCCCAAAATCACCAGCCCGGTCAGCCGCTGCTTATCGGTAATCAGGCCGTCGGTGTTGCATCCCACTCGATTAAGTTCTTCGCGCAAAAAGCGACCGTTATGCTCATCGCCCACGCGCGCCAGCATCGCTGATTTCAGTCCTTGGATCGCAGTGCCGTAGGCCACATTGCCGGAAGAGCCGCCAAGATATTTGGTAAAGGTGCTCATATCCTCCAGCCGCGCACCAATTTGCTGCCCATAAAGGTCAACGGCGATGCGTCCAATACAAATCACATCTAGCCGCTTTTGTTGTGTACTCATACCTGTGGTTTCCTTCTGTGATAAGCAGACTAGCGGGCAAGAGAGGCAACCTCCCGGCGTGGATCTGGTTTTGTTGCTTGCCAGACTGGCGATGGGGAGAGTATGAGGATTAAAAATTTTAAAGACAACATAAAGTGAAACATACATTGCGATTTTGTGAACCAAGTAAAACTCTGCACCGCCGGCGTAAAAGCCCTGAAACCCACAGCACGTTTCGCGACGCCAAAGGGTTATGAGGCAGATCGCAAGAAAGCGTCTGTAAATCCGTGAGGCTGCTGGTGCGAAATGAATTTTTCTCTTTAGGCGACGCAACCTGCCGCGCGTTTCACTTCCTCCTGCCTGAGCGCCGCTAATCCCCCTGTTTCGCGGTTAAATTTGATCTCAATCGCAAAATGAAATATTTCCTCTGTAATCATATTTTATGAAAAATATATTTACTTATATATAATCGTTTCACGTTTCAGTTACCTGCGGTCGCCCTACGCGGCACGCCACGTCGCTGACCTGCCACCAGGTTGCAGCATGTAGAGGAAAAGCATATGGCCACAAGCAGAATGACCACCGCCCAAGCGCTGGTTAAGTTTCTTGATAATCAATACATCGATGTCGATGGCGTGGAAACGAAGTTTGTGAAAGGCATCTTCGCCATTTTCGGCCACGGCAACGTGCTGGGGCTGGGACAGGCGCTGGAGCAGGACAGTGGCGATCTGGTTGTGCATCAGGGCCGCAACGAACAGGGCATGGCGCACGCGGCTATGGGCTTCGCCAAGCAGTCGCTGCGCCGCCAGATTATCGCCTGCAGCTCGTCGGTCGGCCCCGGCGCCGCCAATATGATCACCGCAGCGGCCACAGCCACCGCCAACCGCATTCCTCTGCTGCTGCTGCCGGGCGACGTTTTCGCCACGCGCCAGCCCGACCCAGTGCTGCAGCAGATCGAGCAGAGCCACGATCTCAGCATTAGCACCAATGACGCCTTCCGCGCCGTCAGCAAATACTGGGATCGTGTCAGCCGTCCCGAGCAGCTGATGAGCGCCTGCATCAACGCGCTGCGCGTTCTTACCGATCCCGCCGAAACCGGCGCGGTGACGCTGGCGCTGCCGCAGGATGTGCAGGGCGAAGTCTGGGATTTCCCGGACTACTTCTTCCAGAAGCGCGTGCACCGCCTCGATCGCCGCCTGCCGACCGCCGCGCAGCTTAGCGACGCGCTGGCGCTGATTGGCCGCAAGCGCAAGCCGCTGATCGTACTGGGCGGCGGCGTGAAGTACTCCGAGGCGGGCGAGGCGCTGCGCCAGTTCGCCGAGCGCTACCGGATCCCCTTCGCCGAAACCCAGGCGGGCAAAGGTACTATCGTCTCCGATCATCCGCTGAACGTCGGCGGCGTGGGCGAAACCGGCTGTCTGGCCGCCAACCTACTGGCGAAAGAGGCGGATCTGGTGATTGGCATCGGCACGCGCTACACCGATTTCACCACCGCGTCGAAATGGATCTTCCAGCATCCTGAGGTGAGATTCCTGAACGTCAACGTCAGCAACTTCGACAGCTACAAGCTGGACGGCGTGCAGCTGCTGGCCGACGCGCGCGAAGCCCTCGTCGCGCTCGACGCGGGGCTGGCGGATCAAGAGTACCGCAACGACTGGGGCGATCAGATCGCGCAGGCGCAGAGCAAGCTGCTGAAAGAGACGCAGCGCGTCTATCAGGTGGAGTACAGTGGCGAAGGCTTTATTCCAGAAATCGCCGACCACATCGATCGCGACGCGGTGTTCGCCGAATTCAATCGCCTTACCCAGTCGGTACTCACCCAGAGCCGCGTGCTCGGCACGCTAAACGAGCAGCTCCCAAAGGATGCGGTGATTGTGGCGGCAGCGGGCAGTCTGCCCGGCGATCTGCAGCGCGTCTGGCGCACCCGCGATTACAACGCCTATCACGTTGAGTATGGCTACTCCTGCATGGGCTATGAGGTCAACGCCGCGCTGGGCGCTAAGCTGGCGCAGCCGGAGCGCGAGGTCTACACGCTGGTGGGGGACGGCTCCTTTATGATGCTGCACTCGGAGCTGGTCACCTCGATCCAGGAGCGCGCCAAAATCAACGTGGTGCTGTTCGACAATATGACCAACGGCTGCATCAACAACCTGCAGATGGAACACGGCATGGACAGCTTCACCACCGAGTTCCGCTTCCGCAATCCTGAAGGCGGCAGGCTGGACGGCGGCTTTGTGCCGGTGGACTTCGCCGCCATCGCCGCGGGCTACGGCTGCAAAACCTGGCGCGTCACCACGCTGGAGCAGCTGGAAACCGCGCTGGAAGAGGCGCGTCACTCGCCGGTTTCCACCCTTATCGACATCAAAGTGTTGCCGAAAACCATGGTGCACAAATACTTTAGCTGGTGGCACGTCGGCGTCGCCCAGGCCTCTGATTCAGAACGCGTGCAGGCGGTGGCGGAGAAGCTCAACGCCCACCTCGACCAGGCGCGCAAATATTAATAATTGGCCGGCAGCCCCGGCCCTTTTCCTCGATACGAACCCTACAGGTGTAATTATGACTTTGAAACTTGGCGTTATCGGTACCGGCACAATCGGTCAGGAACACATTCGTCGCTGCAACAATGTCCTGCAGGGGGCAAAAGTGGTGGCGGTATCGGATATCAACGTCGACGGCGCGCGCCCCGCGCTGCAGCGCCTGAATATCGAGGCGGAAATCTATGCCGACGGTCATCAGGTGATCCAGTCGCCCGACGTCGAGGCGATTCTGGTGACCTCCTGGGATCCGACCCATGAAGAATTTACCCTGGCGGCCATCGCCGCTGGCAAGCCGGTGTTCTGCGAAAAACCGCTGGCGATGAGCGCAGAAGGCTGCCGCCGCGTGGTGGATGCCGAGATAAAGCACGGCAAACGCCTAGTGCAGGTCGGCTTTATGCGCCCTTACGATGCAGGCTATCGCGCGCTGAAAAAGGTAATTACCGAGGGCGCCATCGGCGAGCCGCTGATTCTGCACTGTGCGCACCGCAACCCCACCGTGCCGGAGAGCTACACCACCGACATGGCGATCACCAACACGCTGATCCACGAGCTGGACGTGCTACGCTGGCTGACCAATGACGACTATAAAAGCGTGCAGGTGGTCTTCCCACGCGTCACCTCGAAATCGCACGCGCACCTGAAGGATCCGCAAATCGTGCTGTTTGAAACGCAAAAAGGGGTGCGCATCGACGTCGAGATCTTCGTGAACTGCGCCTATGGCTATGACATTCAGTGCGAAGTGGTGGGCGAAACCGGCATCGCGAAGCTGCCGGAGCCGGCATCGGTGCAGATACGCAGCGAAGCCAAACTCTCCACCACCATCCTGACCGACTGGAAAGACCGTTTCATTGAGGCGTACGACGTTGAGCTGCAGGCCTTTATCAACGACGTGAAGGCGGACGAACTCACCGGCCCGTCAGCCTGGGACGGCTTTGCCGCCTCGGTGGCCGCCGACGCCTGCCTGAAGGCGCAGCAGAGCGGCGCCATCGAGCCGGTAGAGATGCCGCCGCGTCCGGCCTTCTACGACAAAAACTAAGCGTTTCCCTTTCCTTGTGGGCGGCGGCCGCCGCCCTGACCTGTCGGGATTAAACAGATGAACAAAGAGCACGTAAAACTGGCTATCGCGCCGATTGGCTGGACCAACGACGACATGCCGGAGCTGGGCAAAGAGAACACCTTTCAACAGACGGTGAGCGAGATGGCGCTGGCGGGCTTTACCGGCAGCGAAGTGGGCAGCAAATACCCGCGCGATCCGGCCATCCTGAAGCCGATGCTTGAGATTCGCGGTATCGAGATCTGCAACGCCTGGTTCAGCACCTTTTTCGCCAGCGGCAACAAGGCGAAAACCATCGGCGAGTTCGTTAACCATGTGAACTTCCTGCACGCCATGGGCGCGCGCGTGATCGGCTGTTCCGAGCAGAGCAAAAGCATTCAGGGCACTACGCTGCCGGTGCTGGAGCAGAAGCCGATCTTCAGCAACAAGGAGTGGCGTCTGACGGCGGAAGGCTACAACGAACTGGCAGAGATCGCCGCCGCGAAGGGGATGCGCGTGACGCTGCATCACCATATGGGCACCGGCATTCAGACCGTGGAGGAGATCGACCGCTTTATGGCACTGACCAACGATAACGTCGGTCTGCTCTACGATACCGGCCATATCTACTACTCCGAAGGGTCGCAGCAGGCGATGCTCGACGTGCTGCAAAAATATCTGCCGCGTATTTTCCATGTCCATCTCAAAGACGTGCGTGACGAGGTGGTGGTACAGGTGCGCGACCAGCATCTGTGCTTTCTTGACGGCGTGAAAAAAGGCACCTTCACCGTGCCGGGCGACGGCGTGATCGACTTCCAACCGGTGTTTAAAATCCTCGATGACTACGGCTATCGTGGCTGGATGGTGGTTGAGGCCGAGCAGGATCCGGCGCTGGCCAATCCGTTCGAATATGCAGTCAAGGCTCGCAAATATATTCGCGAGCATGCCGGCCTGTAACGCTTTTTCCCGCGCCGTCTTGCGCGTCGCTGCAGCGCGCAGGATCATTCAGATCCGCTTTATCTCTAGGTTTTCACCTCTTTTCCCCTCCGATTCCCTGCATTATGTGAGGTAATTCATAAACCCACGAAATAAAGCCCGCGTTGAGCGCAAACAAATGAAATTTTCCGTTCATCTGATACTATAGCGCTCATTATCCAGCCATGTTTCTTTTTTAACGGGCCGAAGTAATGACCAATACCCCTACCCAGCTATCCCTGTTACAGGATGATATTCGTCGCCGCTACGAAACGCTGAGCAAGCGCCTGAAGCAGGTGGCACGTTATATTCTCGATAACAGCAACTGCATTGCCTTTGATACTGTGGCCTCAATCGCCGCGCAGGCGGACGTGCCGCCTTCCACGCTGATCCGCTTCGCCAACGCCTTTGGCTTCAGCGGCTTTAACGAAATGAAACAGGTTTTCCGTCAGCATCTGATGGAAGAGACGGTCAACTATACCGAACGCGCGCGCCTGTTCCGTCAAACCGCTACCGATGACGCCACCTCCTCGCCGGAAAGCCCGGCGGAAATCCTCAACGTCTTTACCATGGTCAACAGCCAGGCGCTGCAGCAGCTGGCGATGCAGGTCAATCCCGACCAGCTGAACAAGGCAGTGCAGCTGATGAAGGACGCCGAGAATATCTATGTGATCGGCCTGCGCCGCTCGTTCAGCGTCGCCTCCTATCTCGTTTACGCGTTGCGCCATCTGGAGCGCCGTGCCTTCCTGATTGACGGACTCGGCGGCATGTTCACCGAGCAGTTCAGTCTGGTGACCCCCAAAGACGTAGTGATCGCCATCAGCTATTCACCCTACGCGCGCGAAGCGGTGGAACTGGTGGAGATGGGCGCGAAGCTCGACGCGCATCAAATCGCCATTACCGACAGCCAGGTCAGCCCGCTGGCGGCGTTCAGCGACGTCTGCTTTGTGGTGCGGGAAGCGCAGGTAGACGGCTTCCGCTCGCAGGTCGCCTCGCTCTGCCTGGCGCAGACGCTGGCGGTGTCGCTGGCGTTAAATAACGCCAGCGTCTGAGGACTGTTTTTAGCAGTAAAAAGGCAACCCTGTGGTTGCCCTTTTTCATTTCTGAACGCGGCCGCTAGTCGCGCGGATAGTTATCGCTGTTGACCCAGGCGTGGTCTTTCTCCCAGGTGAACTTCCACAGGCGTACTGGGCCTGCCATGACGTTCAGGTAGTAGTTGTTATAGCCGGCGAGCGTGGCGACCGGATGGTAGCCTCGCGGCACCGTCACCACGTCGCGGTTATAGGGCGCCATACACTCATCCAGGCTGCGGTCGTCGGTATAGACGCGCTGCATGGCAAAGCCCTGCTCGGGATCGAAACGGTGGTAGTAGGTCTCTTCCAGGTAGGTTTCCGCGTCGCTCTGCTCATGATCGTGCTTGTGGCTGGGATACGAGCTAGTGTCGCCCTCATAGGTATAGACCTCCACCACCAGCAGGCTGTCGGCCGGTTTGTCATCCGGCAGAATATTGTGCACCAGCCGCTTGTTGCGGCCCTTACCGCGCCGCTCCACGCCGACGTCGGCAGGCGCAATCAGCCGCGCCGGCAAGTTGCCCTGGCTGGGCGCATTGCACACCGCCAGTTCTAGATCGCTGTCGGCAACGATTTCCACCTCGTCGCCGTGCGGCACGTACACGGAATAGGGCGGCGTGCGCTCAAAGGGCGACATGCGTTTGCCGATGCCGGGAAACTCCGCATGGCGCGTTTTTACCGAGGCCAGCCCCGCCACCAGCACCAAGCAAAGCTCTTTATCACCGCTGCTCAGACGCAGGGTTTCGCCCTTTTTCAGCAGATAGGCATCAAAGCCGACATAGCGCCAGCCCGCGCTTTCCGGGGTAATGTGCTGAATGCGTCCCTGGCCGTCCGGCTGCTGCGCTTTTGCAAGTAAAGACATCCCCACTCTCCTTTTTAGCCTGAAAACAAGTCGCTACAGGCGCGTCGCCGCGGCCTGCAGCGATCGTAACCCTCAGCTGCGCTTAGCTCAGGGTCGGCATGCTGAATTCCGACACCGTCTGCTGGCCGCTCGGCCAGCGCGCCGTGGCGGTTTTCATGCGGGTATAGAAACGCACGCCGTCCGGGCCATGGACATTCAGCGCGCCGAACACCGAGCGCTTCCAGCCGCCGAAGCTGAGAAACGCCATCGGCACCGGTACCGGCACGTTGACGCCCACCATGCCCACCTCCACATCCTGCACAAACTCGCGCGCGGTGTGGCCGTTGCTGGTAAAAATGGCGCTGCCATTGCCGAACTCGTGGCTGTTCACCAGCTGCAGCGCGCTGGCGTAGTCCGGCGCGCGCATAATGCTCAGCACCGGCCCGAAAATCTCTTCGCGCCAGATGGTCATCTCTGAGGTCACATTATCGAACAGCGTGCCACCGACGTAGTAACCCTCAGCGTGGCCCGGCACCTGGAAGTTGCGGCCGTCGACCACCAGCTTCGCGCCCTCCTGCTCGCCCTTGTCGATATAGCCCAGCACCTTTTTCTGGTGCGCGGCCGACACCACCGGCCCCATATCATTCTCTTCTTCGCCCTGGTTAATGCCGGGACCGACGCGCAGCGCCTTGATCAGCGGCGTCAGGCGCGCAATCAGCTTGTCGGCGGTATCGTCGCCGACCGCAACCACTACCGGCAGCGCCATGCAGCGCTCGCCGGCGGAGCCGAACGCGCCGCCCATAATGGCGTTGACGGTGGCGTAGAGATCGGCGTCCGGCATCACGATGGCGTGGTTTTTCGCCGCGCCGAACGCCTGCACGCGTTTGCCGTGGGCGCTGGCGGTGGTGTAGATATGCTCGGCGACGCCGGAGGAGCCGACGAAGCTCACCGCCGCGATGCACGGATCTTTATACAGCTGCTCGGCGTCGTCGTTAGAGGAGTGCACCACGTTGAACACGCCGTCCGGCAGTCCCGCCTCTTTCAGTAGCTCCGCCATGCGTACCGCCGCAGAGGGATCGAGCGCCGGCGGCTTCAGCACGAAGGTGTTACCGCAGGCGAGCGCGATCGGGAACATCCACAGCGGCACCATCGCCGGGAAGTTGAATGGCGTAATGCCCGCCACTACGCCCACCGGCTGCATCAGCGAGTAGCTGTCGACGCCGGTGCCAACGCTGGCGGAATATTCGCCTTTGATCAGGTGCGGAATGCCGCAGGCGAACTCCACTACTTCGAGGCCGCGCGTCAGCTCGCCCTGCGCATCCGACCAGACCTTGCCATGCTCGGAAACAATCAGTTTGGCCAGTTCATCACGATGCTGTTCCATTAAGGCTTTGAAGTTAAACAAGACGCGGGCGCGGCGCAGCGGCGAGGTTTTCGACCATGCCGGAAAGGCCTGATGCGCGACGTTGATCGCCTCAGCCACTTCCGCGCCAGTACTCTGCGTCAGCTCGCGCACCACTTTGCCGGTTGCCGGATCGTAGACGGGAATGGTTTCGTTGCTGGCGCTGTAGGTAATCTGACCGCCAATGAAGTTTCCGATGATCGTCATGTTGTAGCCTCTTTGAATGTGTGATTTCCCTGCAGAGCCTTGGCGTGACGCCATGCTGTCTGATTGGGCAGGAGCAAAAGCGTGCTATAAAGCTATTATAGATGAAATTAATTTTTCAAATAAATCTTGCCGCGAAATTTCCTTTTAGCGGTGCAGATCGCATTTTCCTCTGCAAGCCGCGAAACCGCCTGCTGACAGGCGTTCAGGCGGCACCAGCGCGCGTCGTAGATGCGCGATCTCCTCTGATAAAACAGGACAAGCTGGACGGATCTGCCACGAAATATAAAATTATTGCGAGGCAGATCTCAACTCTTAAATTCCACAATTCACTATGTATGAAATAAATGTTTTCTTTGGCTCCAGCTGACTTCCTTTACTTTTTCGCACAGCTACAGGAGCCGCAGCATGGCCATCGATCCAACCCGTTTCTGTATTAACCGTAAAATTGCTCCCGGTCTGTCGCTGGAGGCCTTTTTTCAGCTGGTTCAGCGTATGGGTCTGAACAAGGTGGAGCTGCGCAATGACATGCCGAGCGGCAAGGTATGCGATGACCTGAGTTATGAACAGACGCGCGCGCTGCTGGAGAAATACCATATCGAGGTGGTGACCATTAATGCGCTCTACCCGTTCAACCGCGTCGATGAGGCGTTGCTGGCGAAGGCAGACGCGCTACTGCAGGACGCGCAGGCGATCGGCGCGAAAGCGCTGGTGATGTGCCCACTCAATGAAGGCGTCGCGATTGCGCCGGACGACACGCTGGCGGCGCTCGCCGCGCTCGCGCCGCGCTTTGCGCAACATGGCGTACAGGGACTGGTAGAGCCGCTGGGCTTCCCGGTCAGCTCGCTGCGCTCGGCGGTACAGGCGCAGCGGCTGATCCGCGACGCGCAGGCGCCGTTTAAGCTGGTGATCGACACCTTCCACCACTATCTCTACGAGCATGCCGAGCAGGAGTTCCCGGCAGAGATCGACGTCGAGATGATTGGGCTGGTGCACCTTTCCGGCGTGGAAGATACCCGCGCCACAGCTGAACTGACCGATGAAGAGCGCATTATGCTGAGCGATCGCGACGTGCTGAACAGCTTGGCGCAGGTGAAGCGGCTGGAGATGCTGGACTATAAGGGCGTCTACGCCTTCGAGCCGTTCTCCTCTGAATTGAACAGCTGGACGCCGGCTGAAATCGAACGCCAGATCCGCCACAGCATCGCGCTGCTGCAGGCCTGACCATCGCGCGGCGGCTCACGGGCCGCCGCGCCGCCCTACCCTTATCTGTGTCTTAAGACACATTTTTGGCCTCGGTCGGAGGCCGTTTTTTTATGGCTCTTTCACCTCCGCCGCCGTCTCAGGCGTGCGCCGAATAAGACGCAGCGTGCAGTACAGCCCCAGGCAGACCAGCAGCCCCGTCAGCAGATAGACCAGCGGCACCCGCGCGAAGCCCATAATAAATCCCGCCACCGGACCGGTAATCCCCAGCACTAGATCCATAAACGCCATGTAGGTCTCCAGCGCGCAGATGGCGATGATGATGGCAGAGAGCAGCAGCAAGCCGCCCTGGCGATAGATCATCAAGCCGAGCGGCGCCCTCAGCGCCATCGCGCCGTAGGTGCAGATGCCGTTCCACAAGATGACGCGGCCGATATGCAGCGAGCCGACGCGCGCCACGCCCCACAGCGAGGTGCCGGTCCCGGTAAAGCTCTGGCCGACGCAGAGGATCACTCGTCCGAGGCACAGCAGCGCCAGGCTGGCGAGGGGCGCGGCGGAGAGCCAGCTGGCCAGCAGATAGCAGAGACCGCTGATCAGCACCCCCGCCAGCCCCAGCACTACCAAGCGCTTCGGCCTCCAGATATCGGCGTAGCGTCCGGCATGCGGGCAGCTCAGCAGCGTCGCCAGATATTGCAGGCTGATCACGGCCCCTACCCAGAAGGCGCTGTAGACGAGCTGCTCATGCACCAGGCCAGGCAACGCCGCCAGCTGTAGCCCGATGGTGAGGTAGCTGGCGAAGTTATACATTACGATAGAGATAATCAGCAGCGTTAAGCCGATGCCTTTATGAGCAGGTTCCGCTGCGGGTTGGTCTGGCATGACAAATTTCGCTCGTGGTTGACGGAGATTGCTATACAGCTTGCCACCATAAGCGCCGCTTTTCGAGTCGTGACGCGTCTGCGTCGCCGCCCTGCTGGTCATCTTTTCGTCATAATGGCCGCCTAGACTCGCGCCAGCAAAGTCCCACAGAGGATAACTATCTGATGACGTCCCTGAGTTTTTAGGCGCGCGTAGCTGCCCGTCCCCCGCGTCTACGGCTGGAGCGGAGCGATGACGCGCGCCTCCCTGCCCATTCCCCCTGAAAGCAGTCAGCTGGTCGATCAACCAGCAGCGCATCCTGCACAACCTGTCGCTGCAGCTCGCCGCGGGCAAAACGCTGGCGCTGCCTGGCCCGTCCGGCTGCGGCTTCGTCGCCAGCGCGCAGCATATGCTGCCGCCGGAAACGCGCCAGCTCGGCATGGTGTTTCAGGACTACGCGCTCTGACCGCATATGAGCGTCGGCGAAAACGTCGCGTTTCTGCTGTGCATGCGCGGCGTCGCGAAAAAAACCCGCGAAGCGCTGGCGCGCGCTGGTGGCCGAACCCACCATCGTCCTGTTTGACGAAACGCTCTCGAACCTCGACCGCGCGCTGCTCGAAAGCCTGGTGCACAGCATGAAGGCGCTGCTGCGTCAGTCCGGCGCCACCGCCGTCTACGTCACGCACGATCGCGACGAGGCGCACATTATTGCCGATCGCATACTCCATCTGGCGCAGGGCCCGGTGGTTTCTTTTACCCACACCTCAGGGGATCCCCGTGCTTTTTCTCAAGCCCGTTAAAACAGGAGCCATAGCGACGATGCTGCTGACCGCTGCCGTGATGATGAATGATGCGCATGCGCTGACGGTTTACACTGCCGGCCCCGGCTTGCTGGCGAAAGGCCTGGCGAGCAGCTTCGAAAAGCAGACCGGCATCAAAGTGAATGTCTTTCAGGCCACCACCGGCAAGGTGATGGCGCGGCTGGAAGCGGAGCAGGCCGACGTGCTGATTTCCGCCTCCAGGGATACCACCGAAGCTTTGCAGCAGCGCGGCTAGCTGCTGCCCTACCAGAGTCGCTATGCCGACAAGGTGCCGGCGGCGTTTAAAAACGCCGTCCTATGTGGCGCAGGGTATTTCCGCGCTCGGCATCGTCTGGAATACCCAGAGCGGCACACCGAAGCCGAAAAGCTGGCAGGATCTGACCGGCCCGGCGTTCAAGGACAAGGTCACCACGCCTGATCCGGCGCTCTCCAGCGCGTCGCTCGATCTGCTGATGGGCCTGCAAAACGGCAAAGGCGAAAAGGCCTGGACGCTGTTCCGCCAGCTGAAAGAAAACGGCATGGCAATCAGCGGCCCGAACGAGCAGGCGCTGACGCCGGTGTTGCAGAGAGCTAAAGCCGCAGTGTTTGGCGCTGTAGACTACGTCACCTACAACAACATCGCCCAAGGCGAAGCGGTAAAGGTGATCTTCCCTGAGAGCGGCACCATGGTCGCGCCGCGTCCGTTGATGATCCTGAAAAGCAGCCAGCACGCGCAGGAGGCGAAGCAGTTTATCGACAACGTGCTCTCTGACGAGGGATAAAAGCAGGTGGCGAAGGCCTGACTGATGCCGGCGCGCACAAATATCCCGGCGCAGCGTCCGCTGATTACCGAGATTCGGCTGCTGCCGATGCAGCAGTCGGGCAATGCCGACCGTGCGTCGGTGCTGAAGCGCTTCGCGACGCTGTTTGCCCAGTAAGATGTCGCGTGCCCTGAACGGCCTGATCCTGCTGGCGCTGCCGCCGCTGTTCATCTTGCTGCAGGCGATCTTCCCGCAGCTGGGCGCTGGCAGCTGGCAGTGCGCGTTCAGCGCCCTGCCGCGCCTGTTCGCCGACGACGCGCTACTGGCTATGTGGAGCGGCACGCTGAAAGTGGGCGTCGGCGTGGTGCTGTGCAGCCTCGCCGTCGGGCTGCCGCTCGGCGTGCTGTGGGATCTGCTGTTTCTGGTGCCGTTCCTGACGCCGCCCTATATCGCGGCGCAGAACTGGACGCTAGCGCTGCAGCGCAACGGCTATCGCTCTATCTGCTCGATATCAAGTTTGCGCTGCTATGGGGCGTGGTGGCCTTTATCCTCAACTATATCCCCAACATCGGCCCGATCATCGCTGGCATCCCGCCGGTGCTGCAGGCGCTGCTGCTTAACAGCGTCCACGACGCGACGCTGGTGGCGGCGCTGTTTATCGTTATCCAAAGACGCCGTTGCCAGTGCGGATATCGACCCTGCCGGTCATATCCAGCGCGATCAGCGCCTCGCGGATCGGCTGACGCCGAGCTGTTTCGCCAGCTCGCGCTCCGGCGGTAGCGCCGCGCCCGACGCGAAATCGCCGCGTTGATGCTATCCATAATCGCACTGGCGATCTGGCGATAGAGACGTTCCGTTTTCAGCACGGGCAGCGCCATGGTATTTCTCCTGTCAGCAAAAGCGCAGCGTAGCATACGCCGTGCGCCGTTTCCGGCAGACGCAATTCGCGGCGCTGCAATCGCGATCACGGTCTTTGCCGTCAGGCTAGCATACTTTCGCTCTAGTGGCTTGCCTACTGGGCCAAACTCTCTGGCTAATGAAAATGGAACACACATGGCGCTGGTATGGCCCCAACGGATCCGGTCTCGTTAGACGATGCGCGCCAGGCGCTGCTGGCGGCAAAGGGGCTGGTCTGGTCTGTGGTGGAAAGCATTCCGATGCATGAGGCGATCAAGACGCAGCGCGGCGCGCCAACTATCAGCAGTCGATACGCAACCTGGCGGCGTGCGGCGTCGAGATCGTCTGCTACAACTTTATGCCGGTGCTCGACTGGACGGGCACCGATCTCGCCTGGACGCTGCCAGACGGTGCGAAAGCGCTGCGCTTCGACGCCAACGCCTTCGCTGCGTTCGAGCTGCATATTTTGCAGCGGCCCGGCGCGCAAGAGGACGATTCCGCAGCGGAGCAAGAAGCCGCCGCGCACTGCTTTGCCACGATGAGCTATGACGACAAGGCGCTGCTGACACGCAACATTATCACTAGCCTGCCGGGCGCGGAAGAGGGCTATACGCTGGAACTGGAGAAGAGGGCCACACGCTGGATCAGTTTCGCGCCCAGCTGGCGCAGTATGACAGGATCGACAAGGCGACGCTGCGCGAGCATATGACACATTTTCTTCTGCGCGCCATCGTGCCGGTGGCGGAAGCGGTCGGCGTGAAGCTGGCGGTGCATCCGGAAGATCCGCCGCGCCCTATTCTCGGCCTGCCGCGCATTATCTCCACGGAAGAGGATATGCAGTGGCTAAAAGAGACGGTGGACAGCCTGCACAACGGCTTCTGCTTCTGCACCGGCTCCTACGGCGTGCGCGCCGACAACAACCTGACGCAGATGGCGGCACGCTTTACAGATCGCATCAGCTTTATCCACCTGCGTGCCACGCAGCGCGAGGAGAACCCCAACAGTTTCCATGAGGCGGCGCATCTGGCAGGCGACGTAGAGTAGATATGGTGGGCGTAATCAGGGTGATTCTGGCTAGAGGAGCAACGCCATCGCCGCGCGGGTGAGAAGCATGCCATTCCGATGCGTCCCAACCACGGCCATCAGATGCTTGACGACCTGCACAAGCGCACCAATCCGGGCTACTTAGCGATTGGCCGCCTGAAGGGGCTGGCAGAGCTGCGCGGCGTCGAGCTGGCGCTGCGCCAGATGCTATTTAACGATTAACAGGCTGTACATCAGTGCATGGGCAAAGCGCCCATGCACTGTAATCGCCGCTACGTCCACCTTATTCGGCAGAATCTTCAGTGCGCTGAAGAGATCCGACACCTTCTGCACCTTCGCGATATCCTCCGCCGTTACGGCGCGAATGCCGTACGAAAGGTGCGCGGTAATCCTCTCCGCATCGGCAGGCGGCAGGCGCGTCAGCTGCACATAGACCTGATTATATTCCTCTTTATGGCTCAGCACCCAGGCGCGCGCCGTGCTGCTCGGCGATGCCGAGATAGGGATCGAAGGTAGCCCAGGCGCCGATCTGTCCGGCTTTAAAGGCGGCGCTGGCGTCGGTCGGCATCACAAATCGCATCGGCAAGCTGTCGCGCGGCACCTTTGCCTCCTCCTGCGCCTCATACAGCAAGTGCTGCGAGATGCTGCCGCGTGCCGAGGAGACCACCACCTCCTTGCCCGCCAGATCCTTGACGCTGCGCACCGGCGAATCGACGGGTACCACAAGCCCGTTCGATGCGGCGTCGCCGACGTTGGTGCCGATGATTTTCAGCGGCACGCCGCCGGAGGCGGCCATCAGCACCGGCAGGTCGCCGGCGTACGAGGTGTCAACCGCGCCGGCGCGCTGCGCTTCAAACAGCGGCGCCGCGCCCTGTAAGTTCACCCAGCGATAGTGGTAAGGCGCATCCTTCAGCACCCCAGACGCCTCCACCAGCGAGCGCAGATTGCGCGCCTGATCGCCCAGCACCAGCTTCACCCGGCTAAGATCCGGCGCGGCCTGCGCCATCGCGCTGGCGCCCAGCAGCAGCGCCGCCGCAAAGCCTTTTATTGCGTTCATCACGGCTCCTTACAGCACGTTGCGGCTGAGCTGGCGAATATAGGCATCCCAGTGCAGCTGATACTTTTTATTGCGGATGCTGTTGTCGAACGCCTGCGCCGCCTTCTCCGCCACCGCCTCCGGCAGCACGATCAGCGCCGCGCCGCCCGACTGGGCGGCCAGCTGCGCCTGACAGGCACGCTCGAGATAGTAGAGGTTATAAAACGCCTCTTCGATGCTGCCGCCTGAGGTCAGCACCCCCTGATTGTGCAGGAGCAGGGCGTTCAGGCTGCCGAGATCGGCGACAATGCGCTACTGTTCGTCGAGATCGAGCGCGATCCCCTCATGGTCGTGGTAGGCGACGCGGCTGTGAAAGAGGGTGCTGTGCTGAGAGATCATCAGCAGCCCCTGCAGCTGCGCCGACACACCGATGCCGGCGGCGGTATAGGTGTGCATGACCGTGTGGGCGTCCGGACGGGCGCGGTGGATGGCGCTGTGGATCACGAAGCCCTCCGGATTGATCCACAACCCCGTGGGATCCTCGACGATATAGCCGTCGATATCGATCTTGACCAGCGTTTCCGGCCGGATCTCGTCAAACGTCTGGCCATAGGCGTTGATCAAAAGCGAGCCAGCCGCACGCCAGCTTTTTCAAAGAGCAAATTTACCACGCGCAGTCGCAGCGCTACCCCATCAGCCTCACTATTTAAACGCCCGGCGCGGAGCTGACGCGCGCCTGGCGACAGGTGATGTTTATTTTCCTGCCGATGACGGCCATTCTCTCTATTTTGCTGATGGTGCTGGCCGCCAACTGGCTGCAGCGCCGCATCTCCTAGCTCGACGAGATCCGGCGCGCCATCCATGCGCATCAGTTTTCGGTGCACTATCAGCCGGTTTATAACAAACTTACCCAGAGCTGCACTGGCACCGAGGCGTTGCTACGCTGGACGCTGCCGAGCGGCGACGCCATCCGGCCCGATATCTTTATCAGCGCCGCCGAGGCGGAAGGCATGATCGTGCCGCTGACCCGCCATCTGCTCGATCTGATCGCCGACGACGTGCAGCACTGGCTGGTGGCGCCAGGCTTTCATATCGGCGTCAACGTCGCCGCCGAACATCTGCAACATCCGGCGTTAGTCGACGATATGCTCGCCTTTGCCGATAAAATTAAGCACACGCCGCTACAGATTACGCTAGAGCTGACCGAGCGCAGCCTTATCAAAGATGGTGAAGACGTGGCGAGAAAACTCGATCGCCTGCGCGCCGAAGGCATGAAGGTGGCGATTGACAATTTCGGCACCGGCCACTGCTCGCTGAGCTGTCTGCAAACCTTCTCGCTGGACTACCTCAAAATCGACCACGGCTTTATCAACGCCATCGAGTCGCTTTCTGGCGAAACGCCGGTACTGGATGCGATTATCACCCTCAGCCACAAGCTGCAGTTGGAGGTGCTGGGCGAAGGGGTGGAGACGGCGCTGCAGTATCGCTACCTGCACCAGCGCGGCGTCACCTTTATTCAGGGCTACTACGCCCGCCCAATGGATAACCGCGCGTTTGTCGCCTAGCTTGAGGAGCAGCAGTTTCAGCCGATGCGCATAGAGGAGATCTCCGTGATGCTTAACTGTACCCTTCTTGATGATTACCTGCAGGTCGCGCTGGGGCTGGCCGACTGGGACGCGGTGCGCACCTGCGCGCTAATTGGTGGCAACATGGTGAAGGTGGCGCAGGCGTTTGGCATGCTGATGCCGTCGCTGACGGCACTACTGGCGGCGAGCGACGTGGTGTCGCTGCATCTGGTGCTGAGCGAGCGCACGCGCTGCCTGCTGGATGCCGCCGCGCTGGCACAGATGAAGCCGGGCGCCCTGCAGGAGCATCACGACAATATCAAGCAGAAAATCAAGGATATCAATGCGAAGATCGCCCGCCAATCGGCGGGCTTTTTTCCCCGCCGCGCACATTCTTCATTCTCGCGCGTTAAGGAGTAAACTGTTGATACTTTTTTTTTCACCTGCGTAAGAATGACTATGTCTGAATTTTATCTGATCCAGCGTCCAAGAAGGCTGCGTGCCAGCCCGGCGATGCGTGAACTCTTCCAAGAAACCTCCCTAAGCCTGAACGATCTGGCGCTGCCGATTTTTGTTGAGGAAGGTGTTGACGACTACAAAGCGATGGAGGCGATGCCGGGCGTGATGCGCATTCCGGAAAAACGTCTCGCGTATGAGATCGAGCGTATCGCCAAAGCCGGCATCCGCTCGGTGATGACCTTCGGCATCTCGCACCACACCGACGCTACCGGCAGCGATGCCTGGAACGAAAACGGGCTGGTCGCGCGCATGTCGCGTATCTGTAAGGATACGGTGCCGGAAATGATCGTCATGTCCGATACCTGTTTTTGCGAATACACCAGCCACGGGCACTGCGGCGTGCTGTGCGATCACGGCGTCGACAACGACGCGACCCTGATTAATCTCGGTAAGCAAGCGGTAGTCGCGGCGACGGCGGGCGCGGATTTTATTGCGCCGTCGGCGGCGATGGATGGCCAGGTCAAGGCGATCCGCCAGGCGCTGGACGCGGCGGGCTTTACCCAGACCGCCATCATATCCTACTCCACCAAGTTCGCCTCATCGTTCTACGGCCCGTTCCGCGAAGCGGCCGGCACCGCGCTGAAAGGCGATCGCAAAACCTACCAGATGAACCCAATGAACCGTCGCGAAGCGATCCGCGAGTCGCTGATCGACGCCGCTGAAGGCGCAGATTCTCTGATGGTGAAACCGGCTGGCGCCTATCTTGACGTACTGCGCGAAATCCGCGACCGCACCGAGCTGCCGCTGGCGGCCTACCAGGTCAGCGGCGAGTACGCCATGATTAAATTCGCCGCGCAGGTGGGCGCGATTGACGAGCGCAACGTGGTGCTGGAAAGCCTGGGCGCCATTAAGCGCGCCGGCGCCGATGTGATTTTCAGCTACTTCGCCCTTGATCTCGCCGAACAAAAAGTGCTCTGATCCTCCCTGTGCCTGCGGTCGGCCATCGCAACGACCGCAGGCGTCTTTTCGCCTTTACGGCAACATCAGCTTCGCTTCACCTGTATAACTAACGATAAGAGTAACGCGATGAAAGCACCTCAACACCCAGCGAATGAGGCACAACGCCTTGTCCAGCTGCGCGAGATGAACATTCTCAACCCCCCCCCCTCCGGAAGAGCGCTTCGACCGCCTGACGCGCTTGGCGCGCAGTCTGTTCGATACGCCCGTCTCGCTGGTCAGCCTAGTCGATGCCAGCCAGCAGTGGTTTAAGTCGGTCGCGGGCGATTACTAGGCGTCCAGCACCTCGCGCGATATCTCATTTTGCGGCCACGTGCTCCTGCAGGAGGATGTGATGGTGGTAGAGGATGCGCTGCAGGATGAGCGCCTCCACGACAACCCGCTGGTGACGGGCAAGCCACATATTCGCTTCTATGCCGGCTGTCCGCTGCGCGGGCCGGGCGGCGTCAATGTCGGCACGCTCTGCATTCTCAGCCCGGAACCGCGCGCATTCGACGCCGACGATCGCGCCACGCTACGCGAGCTGGCGGCCTTTCAAGTCGCCACCTGCGACGAGATGACGCAGATCAACAACCGACGCGGCTTTATGACGCTCGGCCAGCTGGTGCTGAACGACTGCCTGCTGAAGCAGCGTCCCGCCTGCCTTACCTTTCTCGATCTCGACAAATGTAAGCTAATTAACGATACGCTCGGCCACCGCGAAGGCGATCGCGCACTGATGGACTTCGCCGACACCATGAAGGTCTCTTTCCGCAATTGGGATCTTTTTGCTCGTCTGGGCAATGGCGAATTTGTGGTGCGGTTTAACGGCCTGTGCCAGACCGATGCGGAAGCGCTGCTGGCGGAGTTTTCGCGCTCTCTCCAGCAGCAGACGGCAGGACTGAATCGCCGCTACGCGCTGCGCTTTTCATCCGGCGTAGTGGAATTTGATCACGCCCGCTCGCAGAGTCTGAAACAGCTGCTGGAAGCGAGCGACGCACGCATGTACGCCGCTAAATAAAAAAGAGAAAAAAGCGCAGGCGTGACCTGCGCGTGGTTAGCGCGAGGCGATCGCCTCGATGAGCGTCTGGTTAAACTTCTCAGGCGCCGCCATCTGCGGCGCATGCCCCATGCTGGGAAACTCGATCAGCCGCGAGCCGGGTATGCGCTTCGCGACATCCTTGCCCAGCACGTTGTAGTGGCCCAGCGTTGCCTTCACCTCCGTCAAGGCGATATCGCTGCCGATAGCGGTGGTGTCGGCGGTGCCGATCATCAACGTCGTCGGCACTTTCAGATCGCCGAACTCATAAAAGACCGGCTGAGTGAAGATCATGTCGTAGATCAGCGCCGAGTTCCACGCCACCTTTTTATGTCCCGGCCCGGCGTTCAGCCCCGCCAGCATATCCACCCACTTGTCATACTCCGGTTTCCACTGGCCGCTGTAGTAGGTGTGCTGCTCATACTTTTTGATACCCGCCGCGTCGAGCTTCAGCTCGCGTTGATACCACTGATCGACGCTGCGCCACGGCGCGCCTTTGGCTTTCCAGTCCTCCAGCCCGCTCGGGTTCACCAGCACCAGCTGCTGGGTGGCGTCAGGATACATCAGCGCGTAGCGCGTGGCGAGCATACCGCCGGTGGAGTGGCCGACGATAATGGCCTTTTTTACTCCCAGCTGCGCCAGTAGCTGATGCGTATTGTCCGCCAGCTGCTGGAAGCTGTACTGGTAGTTATCCGGCTTGCTGGCGCTGCAAAAGCCGATCTGGTCCGGCGCCACCACGCGATAGCCCGCCTGGCTCAGCGCGCGGATGCTCTCTTCCCAGGTGGCGCCGCAGAAGTTGTTGCCGTGCATCAGCACCACGGTCTGGCCGTTGGCCTTCTGCATCGGATTGACGTCCATATAGCCCATGCTGAGCGCCTGCTGCTGCGAGGAAAAGTTGAAATGCTGCAGCGTAAAAGGATAGCGGAACCCTTCTAGCTGCTCGCCATAAACGTTGGCGGCCAGCACGGGCGCGGCGGTGAATAACGCCATCGAGGCGCATAAGGCGGCGAGCGGTTTTTTCAGGCCAAAAGTCGGACGCATGCAGTACGATCTCCCTTCAGTTAAAAGAACGGCAGTATGGCACGCGCGCTGCCGTCAGGTATTGTTGTGCTGTGTCATGGCGAAAATTTTACACAGCAAGCATAGAGGGCAATGGGCGATCGCGCCTCTCTGCGCAGAGCGCGGCGGCTGTCGATATTATTGAGAATGGCTAACGTTTTTCTTTCATCACAAATTTTTATTTTACTCTTCTTTTTTATTTTGGCTAAACAGAAAGCAACATCCACTCCTCTTCGATAAAAAGCATCGATTTAGCGGCGCTCGCTGAAAAATAAAAATGCACTTTTTGATAATTCTTTACCGAACACGCGTATAGAGAAAGATTAACCTCTCTACTGTGCGCAATTTTTGATGAGGTGGATTATGCGCGAGAAAAAATATAATGAAGAGGTCATCGATACCCTTACCGACTGGATCAACAGCCATCTTGAATCAGCGATTGAGCATCGACGATATCGCTGAGAAATCAGGCTATTCCAAATGGTATTTACAGAAACTGTTTTGCGCTATCGTAAAAAAACGCTGGCGCGCTATATCCGCAAGCGAAAGCTGGCCGCCTGCGTACACGCGCTGAAAAACAGCTCGACGCCCATTATTACGCTGGCTTTGAAATACCATTTTAAAAGCCAGCAATCTTTTACGAGCTAATTTAAACAGGTGATGGGCTGCACGCCTTACGTTTGCCGCCGGCGTCAGCTGGAGGCGTATATTCAGGCGCAGCTGGAGGGTAATATTAATCCCTGCGCGCTCTGTCACCAGGCACAGCCAGCGACGGGCGGCCAGCAGCGCTTTACCTCAGCGCGTCTGGCTGTGTACAATATCGATACGCGGAGCCGTGTCATCGCGGCGATCGGGTCTGCAACACGTCCTGATCAATCCTCTTTAGCAGCGCTGTTTTACGGCTCGTCTGGCGTATAGTACTGCACACCGATTTTGATGCGCTCGCGCCCGCTGGCGACACGGTGGCGGTTGGTGTCGCGCAGGGAGTAGATACAGCCGCAATACTCCTGCTGATAAAAGCGTTCGCGCTTGCTGATCTCAATCATGCGCGCTGAACCGCCGCCTTTTCGCCAGTTGAATTCCCAGTAGAGCATGTCGGGATAGCGCGACGCCGCGCGCACGCCGCAGTCGTTGATCTGCTGCATATTCTTCCAGCGCGAGATGCCGAGCGAGCTGGTAATCACCGGAAAGCCGTTTTCATGGGCATAGAGCGCGGTGCGCTCAAAACGCATATCGAAACACATGGTGCAGCGTTCGCCGCGCTCTGGTGCCCACTCCATGCCTTTGGCGCGCTTGAACCAGTTGTCGCGATCGTAGTCCGCGTCGACGAAGGGCACGCCGAACTGCTCGGCAAAGCGGATATTCTCCTCTTTGCGCAGCTCATACTCTTTCAGCGGATGAATATTAGAATTGTAGAAAAAGATGGTGTAGTCGATGCCGGAGGCGAGCATCGCCTCCATCACCTCGCCCGAGCAGGGCGCGCAGCAGGAGTGCAACAGCACTTTATTGTGGCCGCCAGGCAGCGGCAGCGGCTTACGCTGAACGGGTTGAGACATAGTCGCTCCTTGTCAGAATATGCCATGAGTGTAGTGCGTTGCCGCCGCAGATGCAAAGGGGCCGCGACGCGCAGGTCAGCGGCGTGACATCCCCTGTCGCCGGGGAGAGCGCGTGGCGTGGCGCGCTGGTTTACCACTGCAACAGCTGTCCGGCGTAGTCAACGTAGTGGTGGCCGCCGCGTTTGCGATACGCTACCAGCCGCTGCACCAGCCCTTCGCCGCTCTGCTCGACCGTGACCGGCGCCGACTCGCCGCCCATATCGGTTTTCACCCAGCCCGGATGCAGCGACAGCAGCGTGCCGTTGTGCGCCTCTACCTGCGGCAGCAGCGCGCGGCTCAGCATATTGAGCGCCGACTTGCTGGCGGAATAGATTGGCATCGTCGCCGCGTCGTTCTCGTTCAGGCTGCCGAGAATCAAGGTTGTAAAGTCGATGACGCCGTTCTGCTTCGCCAGCAGCGGCAGCAGGGTTTCCGCGCAGCGCACCGGCGAAATGGCGTTGGTCAGGCACAGCTGCGCCAGCTCGGCATCACTGCTCTGCAACAGATTTTGCTGCGACGGGCCGGCGATGCCCGCGTTGATCAGAATGGCGTCGAACGAATCGCCCTGCAGCGCCGTCGCCAGCTGCCACACCTCATCCTGATGCGTCATATCCAGCGCGTGCCACTGTGCCGCCACCTCAGGCGCGCTGCTGCGATAGGTAGCGGTAACCTGCCAGCCCTGCGCCGCCAGCGCCTTAACCACTGCCAGACCGATGCCGCGCGAGGCGCCAATTACTAATGCTTTGCCTGCATATCCCGTTCCTCTTTGTGTGAAGTGACGTAATCAGCTTAGAGGCTGGCGGGTAAACGTGGGGACATCCGGTGCGATCGTGAGAAATTACCGGGCGCAGCGAGAAACTGGCGGCCGCGCTTTATCAGAATGCGCAGCAGCATCCGCGTCTCGCCATCGATTTGCTGCTGCGCCATATGGAGAGCGGCTACCAGCCCGACATCTGTCGGGCTGGTAAGGGGGCACTGCGGCTGTTTACGGCGGAGAATCTCGCGTAAAGGAGCCGTGTACCTCCATCGGCACGCCGTCGTGATGCGACATCGCCAGCGAGCTGGCGCTGGCGGGATCGAACAGCGACAGGCTTTAGATCTAATCCACCATCAGCACCTTATTACAGAACGCCATGGCGTTTTTCGGCTCGGAGGTCAGCGTAATGCAGTGATCGGCGTACCAGCAGCTGTAGTTGTGCTCAATCGATATGCTGAGCGTTTTGCTGTCGCGATAGCCGCTGAGCATCAGGATGAGCACGATATTGGCGGTGTTTTCATACTCAAAGGTGGCAGCGTGCACCACGCCCTCCTGCATGCACTGATAGAGCAGCTGCTCGACGCTGTTGGATTTGGAGAGCTAATGATAGATATCTTTGCGGACGCTGCTGTTCAGGCGCGCGCTCGCCAACCAGTTTGAGCGGTACATGCAGAACATCACCGCAAAGGCGAGCATCACCACTACCGGCGCCTGGATACCGAGAAAACTCCAGTTCATAAACTCCATCTGCCAGCGCAGATGTTCGCCCGGCACAACGTGCAGCGTGCTAGCGACGCTGGAAATAATCAGCAGGATCAGCAAGATAATAGCAGTCTCTAGCATCCCCTGCAACACGAAGATGCAGCCGTAGAGCGCAACGAGAAAATAGACGTCCCAGCCGAAGCTGCGGCGGATTTTAAAGTGGGGGAGATCGCGGCTGGTATACTAGTAGCCGCACACCATTAGCATTATGAATATCGCCGTTCCCATCTCAGACTCCTTTCAGCGAGTCGACATGGCGCTAAAAATCTTCATGCACTTACTCACTCAGCACATTCACCGAGGTGTTGCCGTCTTCATCGATAATGATGCGCTCGCCATCGGCGATAGAGTCGTTGATATCCTGGCGCGACATTCCTCGGATAAAGCTCCTGGGGCTGGAAAACAGGGAATGCAAAAAGGTGAGCATTGAGGGCGAATCTCCTCTATGATAAATTAGGAGCCTGAAATCCAGGCGGCAAATCGCGCCAGGCAGATTCGTCTAAAAGTGTTACGCGTCAGGGGATTAGCGAAGCGGTAGGGGAATGAACGAAGCGGTAACAGAGCAGCGAAGCGGATCGTGCCGGCGCAAACGCCCATGCGGAACTCCACGCCCATTGGAAGTTATAGCCGCCCAACCAGCCGGTCACGTCCACCACTTCGCCGATAAAATAGAGACCTAGCTCGTCACGGGCCTCCATGGTTTTCGATGACAGCTGCGTGGTATCGACGCCGCCCAGCGTCACCTCCGCCGTGCGATAGCCTTTGGTGCCGTTGGGCTGCACGCGCCACACTGGTGCAGCGTCTGCGCCAGCTCCGCCTGTTGCTTGCCGTTGAGCTGCTTCAGCGACACATCCGGCACCTGCCCTATCTCCTGCAGCACTTCCACCAGCCGCTTCGGCAAGAGCTTCGCCAGGCTGTTTTCAGGCTCAGGTTTGGGTGCGCCTCGCGCTGCGCGTTGATAACGTCATCAATCGAGGTGGCGGGCGACAGGTTGACGCTGACGTGCTCGCCCGGCTGCCAGTAGCTGGAGATCTACAGCACCGCCGGGCCGGAGAGGCCGCGGTGGGTAAAGAGCATAGCCTCTTTGAACTGCGTGCCATCCTGCGCTTCGATGGTAGGGTCCACCGCGACGCCGGAAAGGGTCTGTAGCCGCTCCAGCAGCGGCTTGTGCAGGGTAAACGGCACCCGCCCGGCGCGCGTCGGATAGACCTTCGGGCCGAACTGCTTGGCGATTTTATAGCCGAACGGCGAGGCGCCAAAGCCCGGTATGGAGAGACCGCCGCTGGCGATCACCAGCTTCTCCGCCTGCACCGCCACGCCGTTAAGCTGCAGTGTATAGCCGGCCGCGTCTCGCTCGACGCTCAGCACTTCGCTGCGCAGCCACAGCGTGACCAGGCCTTTTTTGCACTCCGCCATCAGTAGATCGACAATCTGCTGCGCCGAGTCGTCGCAAAACAGCTGGCCGAGCGTTTTTCGTGCCAGGCGATGCCGTGGCGGTTGACCAGATCGATAAAATCCCACTGGGTATAGCGCGCCAGCGCCGATTTGCAGAAGTGCGGATTGTGCGACAGTTAGGCGGCCGGCTCGGTGTACATATTGGTAAAGTTGCAGCGGCCGCCGCCCGACATCAGGATTTTGCGGCCGGGCTTTTTGCCGTTATCCAGCAGCAGCACGCGGCGGCCTCGCTGCCCGGCCTGCGCCGCGCAGAACAGTCCCGCCGCACCGGCGCCGATAATAATAACGTCAAACGTTTCCACTGCTCTACCCTGCCCGTTCTGAGAGGCGCTGATTGTAGTGGTCTACTCTGCCGGACGCCAGCATCAAAAAATTGTCGCAAATATATCACAATGTAAATAACTAATTTTAAAATACTTTTATCCGTACCGAACCATTTCGCGACATTCTTAAGTCAAAACAAGGCTATATTTTGCTTTCCCACACAGGGCGTTGTCGCAGATAATGCGCCGCGCTCATGTCCTCAAATAATGGCGTAATGTTTATGCTACATTTGTTCTTGTTCGCTGGTCTTGACCTCAGTACCGGCCTGTTATTGGTTCTTGCTCTGCTGTTTGTATTGTTTTACGAAGCAATCAACGGCTTCCACGATACGGCTAACGCCGTTGCCACCGTTATTTACACTCGCGCGATGCGCGCGCAGCTCGCTGTCATCATGGCAGGCGTGTTTAACTTCCTTGGCGTGTTGCTTGGCGGCTTAAGCGTGGCTTACGCCATTGTGCATATGCTGCCAACCGATCTGCTGCTGAACGTCGGCTCCGCCCACGGTCTGGCGATGGTCTTCTCCATGCTGCTGGCCTCCATTATCTGGAACCTCGGCACCTGGTATCTGGGCCTTCCCGCCTCCAGTTCGCACACGCTGATCGGCGCCATCATCGGCATCGGCCTGACCAACGCGCTGATGACCGGCACCTCGGTCATCGATGCGTTGAATATCCCGAAAGTCATCAATATCTTCCTATCGCTGATCCTGTCGCCGATTGTTGGCCTGATTATCGCAAGCAGCCTGATCTTCCTGCTGCGTCGCTACTGGAGCGGCACGAAAAAGCGCGCGCGCATCCATATGACGCCCGCCGATCGCGAAAAAATCGACGGCAAGAAAAAGCCGCCGTTCTGGACGCGTACCGCGCTGATTGTCTCCGCTATCGGCGTCAGCTATTCGCATGGCGCCAACGACGGCCAGAAGGGCATCGGCCTGATTATGCTGGTGCTGATTGGCATAGCGCCGGCGGGCTTCGTGGTGAACATGAACGCCAGCAGCTATGACATCACCCGCACGCGCGACGCGGTAAACCATCTGGAGCAGTACTATCAGCGCCATGGCGATGCGCTGACGCACGTCGTGCAGATGGCGCCGCCGGCGCTGCCGACGCCAGAAGAGACGCCGTCGGGCCCGCAGGCGTTCCACTGTGACAGCGCGCGTGCGCTGCAGGCGGTACAGCGCGCGCAGGGGCTGCTGAACACCAATCTACAAAGCTACGATCAGCTCACCGTGGAGCAGCGCAGCCAGATGCGCCGTCTGCTGCTCTGCATCGCTGACACCGCTGAAAAAACGGCGAAGCTGTCAGAAACCAGCGCTGAAGATAAGCGCTTCCTCGGCAAGCTAAAAGGCGATCTGCTGGGCACCATCGAATATACGCCGGTGTGGATTATCATGGCCGTCGCGCTGGCGCTTGGCATCGGCACCATGATCGGCTGGCGTCGCGTGGCGACAACAATCGGCGAAAAGATTGGTAAAAAAGGCATGACCTATGCGCAAGGCATGTCGGCGCAGGTAACGGCAGCGGTTTCTATCGGCATCGCCAGCTACACAGGGATGCCGGTTTCCACCACCCATATACTGTCGTCGTCGGTGGCGGGTACCATGCTGGTTGACGGCGGCGGGCTGCAGAGCCGAACCATTAAAAACATCGCCATGGCGTGGGTGTTTACGCTGCCGGTCTGCATCGTGCTGTCGGGCAGCCTCTACTGGCTGGTGCTGAAGCTGATCTAATCGGCTCCCACACCGCAAGGGCGACGCAAGTCGCCCTTTTTGTTTTAGTGCCAGATGGCCATGCAAATCAGGCTGAGGATCACCAGCCCGCACAGCGCGCTGGTCAGCATAAACTGCCCGCGCACTCGCTCGCAGCGGCGAATGAATTCGTCGTCGTGATGGTCGAGATAGCATTTCGCCCAGATATAACGCACTAACCGCACCTGTTTGCTCGGCTGGCCGTGCGAGGTAAAGAATCCCGCGCCATCAACGTACTGATAGAGCAAGGGATCGCAGCCTCGCAGCACCGCCAGCAGCGCGCGCAGAGAAGAGAAATAGCGCGCCATATTCACGATACACACCACACAAAGAGCCCAGAAAAGCGCGATAGTGCTGATCATATTCCCCTCCCGACTGGAGCCGCAGCGACAGGTTATGCGCGGCTGCGCTTAACGCTCCACGGTAAAAAGCCAAACGCTAAATGACCCGAACAGATCTGTTGTTTTTGACAAGCTTAAGCAGTCAGCGTCAGGTAAGAGTAACCGTTAATTTGTAGTGTAGGAGAAGTTTGAAAAATTTTTCCAGCGAGGATTTTCGTTCGCGGCGAGCGGAAAAGACGCTAAGCCTTGATCTTATTCATAACCGAAGCGCGTGCGAAAGCATTTGTAGGGCGTCGCCGCTATACTGGAAAGATAACAACAATCTGCTGGCCCAGCCCACAGAACATCTGGTAACGCATATCGCCCGTTCGCGTCATGGATTTCGCAGGCAATAACGCGACAGAAGACAGGTTGCTAACCTGAATCTTGTGAAAGGGGTTACATCATGGCTTATAAACATATCCTGATTGCAGTCAACCTTTCTCCCGAAAGTCAGTTTTACTGGTGGATAAAGCCGTTTCGCTGGCACGCCCCTACGACGTCAAAATTTCGTTAATCTACGTCGACGTTAACTATTCCGATCTCTATACCGGCCTGATTGACGTCAACCTTGGCGATATGCAAAAGCGCATCTCGGAGGAGACGCATGCTGCACTATGCGGTCTGTCGGAAGCGTCGGGTTATCCTATCAGCGAGACGCTGAGCGGCAGCGGCGATCTTGGCCAGGTGCCGGTGGACGCGATCAAAAAGTATGATGTGGATTTAGTGGTGTGCGGCCACCATCAGGATTTCTAGAGCAAGCTGATGTCATCGGCGCGCCAGCTGATCAACACGGTGCATATCGATATGCTGATTGTGCCGCTGCGCGACGAAGAGGACGAGTAAAGATCCCCTGCCATTCCTAGAGCCAGACTGAACAGCGGCTGACAGGGAACAGATCCGATGAAGAACGCACTTCAGCGTATTTGTATGGGCCGAGCGAGCAGAGAGGCGTAAAGCGACGCCTATCACCGACTATCATAGCTGATTCGATCGCCTCAGCTAACACCCATCAGCCTGTTTACCCTTTACGTCGCAAGCGGCGGATAAATATCGAAGCGATGGCTTTTCGTCACCACCGCCGACTGTGTTGCGATGCCCGCCAGCGGTGGCGCATAGTCGGGCCGCTTCACGACGATACGCTTTTTCGCCAAGCGACGCGCCGGCTCCAGCAGCGCGTCGGCGTCCTCATCGGTGCCCACTAGCGACTGAAACACCCGCATCTCCTTTTTCACCATTGCGCTCTTCTGCCGGTGCGGATACATCGGATCCAGATAGACCACGTCCGGCGCGGGTGTGATAGCGCCGAGCGCCTGCGCGCTAGGCGCGTGGATCAGCGTCAGCCGCTCCCACAGCCAGCCGCCAATCTCCGCATCCTGATAGCCGCGCTGCAGCCCGTCGTCTAGCAGCGCCGCGACGACCGGATGGCGTTCCAGCATACGTACTCGGCAGCCCACCGCCGCCAGCACAAAGGCGTCGCGTCCTAATCCTGCGGTGGCGTCCACCACGTCCGGCAGATAATCGCCCTTCACGCCGACCGCTTTGCCCACCGCCTCGCCGCGTCCGCCGCCGAATTTCCGCCGGTGTGCCATCGCGCCGGAGATGAAATCGACAAAAATGCCGCCCAGCTTCGGCTCGTCACGCTTGCGCAGCTCAAGATGCGTCGGCGTCTGCACCAGCGCCAGCGCGTTGTCCGCATCGTGCTCCAGCTGCCAGCGCTGCACCAGATGCGACAAGGCGCCGTCACCGGCGCCCGATTCATCAATCAAACAGATTTTCACTAACGCCGTTACCCCTGGATACCGTAGTGTTCCAGCATCGCGTCGAGCTGCGGTTCGCGGCCGCGGAAGCGTTTGAACAGCTCTATCGGCTCTTCCGACCCGCCGCGCGTCAGGATGTTGTCGAGGAACGACTGGCCGGTCTGCCGGTTGAAGATGCCCTCTTCTTCAAAGCGCGAATAGGCATCCGCCGCCAGCACGTTTGCCCACAGATAGCTATAGTAGCCCGCCGCGTAGCCGCCCGCGAAGATATGGCTGAAGGCGTGCGGGAAACGGCCCCATTCCGAGCTCGGCACCACCGCCACCAGCTTTTTCACTTCGCGCAGTGTTTCGAGGATCTGCGCGCCTTGCGCCGGATCGAACTCGGCGTGCAGGCGGAAGTCGAACAGGCCGAACTCCAGCTGGCGCAGGATAAACAGCGCCGCCTGGTCGTTCTTCGCCGCCAGCATCTTGTCGAGCAGCGCTTTCGGCAGCGGCTCGCCGGTTTCATAGTGGCCGGAGATAAACGCCAGCGCGTCCGGCTCCCAGCACCAGTTCTCCATAAACTGGCTCGGCAGCTCCACCGCATCCCACGGCACGCCGCTGATGCCAGAGACGCCCGGGGTTTCGATGCGCGTCAGCATATGGTGCAGGCCGTGACCGAACTCGTGGAACAGGGTAGTAACTTCGTCGTGGGTAAACAGCGCCGGCTTGCCGTTGACCGGACGGTTGAAGTTACAGGTCAAGTAGGCGACCGGCTTCTGCAGCGTGCCGTCAGCCTTGCGCATCTGGCCGACGCAGTCATCCATCCAGGCGCCGCCGCGCTTGTGCTCGCGCGCGTAGAGGTCGAGATAGAAGCTGCCACGCAGCTCGCCGCTTTCGTCAAACAAGTCGAAGAAGCGCACGTCGGGATGGTAAACGTCGACGTCGGTGCGCTCTTTGGCGGTGATTCCGTAGATGCGCTTCACTACTTCAAACAAGCCGTTAACGGCGCGCGCTTCCGGGAAGTAAGGACGCAGCTGTTCGTCGCTGATGGTGTAGAGGTGCTGCTTCTGCTTCTCGCCGTAGTAGGTGAGATCCCACGGATTCAGCTCGCTGACGCCGTACTCTTTCTCGGCGAAGGCGCGCAGCTGCGCCAGCTCTTTTTCCGCCTGCGGCCGGGCGCGCTTCGCCAGATCGTTCAGGAAGTCGAGCACTTGCGCCGGGTTTTCTGCCATTTTGGTGGCCAGCGATTTGTCGGCGTAGGAGTCGAAGCCCAGCAGCTGCGCCAACTCGTGACGCAGCGCCAGCTCTTCCGCCATGATCGGGCCGTTGTCCCATTTACCGGCGTTCGGCCCCTGATCGGAGGCGCGCGTCGAGTAGGCGCGATACATCTCTTCACGTAGCGCGGCGTTGTCGCAGTAGGTCATTACCGGCAGGTAGCTCGGAATATCCAGCGTCAGCAGCCAGCCTTCCTGCTCTTTGGCTTCGGCCTGCGATTTCGCCGTCGCCAGCGCGCTTTCCGGCATGCCGGCCAGTTCGCTCTCGTCGGTGATCAGCTTGCTCCAGCCCATGGTGGCGTCGAGCACGTTGTTGCTGTAGGCAGAGCCGAGTTCAGAGAGGCGCGCGGCGATTTCGCCGTAGCGCTTCTGCTTCTCTTTATCAAGGCCGATGCCGGAAAACTCGAAGTCGCGCAGGGCGTTATCCACCGATTTTTTCTGCGCCACGTCGAGTGCGGCGAAGCTTTCGCCCTCTTTCAGATCGCGGTAAGCCTGATACAGCCCGGCGTGCTGGCCGACCCAGGTGCTGTACTCAGAGAGCAGCGGCAGCGTCTCTTCATAGGCTTGACGCAGCTCTGGGCTGTTTTTTACCGAGTTAAGATGGCTGACCGGTGAGAAAATGCGGCCCAGGCGATCATCCGCCTCGGCCAGCGGCTGCACCAGATTCGCCCAGGTGTAGGGCGCGCCCTGCGCCACGACTTTCTCTACTGTCGCACGGCATTCGTTCAGCGCCTCGGCGACGGCAGGCAGCACATGCTCAGGCTGAATGGCGGAAAAAGGCGGCAGCGTAAAAGGCTGGAGTAACGGATTGGTCATAGTGCAGTCCTTGTTCAATGTATGGGGCGCGACAGCGCGCGCAACGCAATCGTATTAACATGCGGTTAAGTGTAGCGAAAATCAATGGCGGCCCCGACTGAGCGGCGAAGAAACAGCTGGGCGCGCGCCGCGTCTGAGGATCGACCAGCATTTTTCCCCTTCAGCAGGTATGATCGTGCTTACTTGCAGTACGCCCTTTTTTACGCCAACCGCGGAATCTCCACTGTTATGCTGAGCTATCGCCACAGTTTTCACGCCGGCAACCATGCCGATGAACACACCGTACAGAGCCTGATCATTAGCGCGCTGCAAGGGAAAGAGAAGCCGTTTCCCTGTCTCGACAGCCACGCAGGCGCAGGCAGCTACCTGCTGAGCGGCGAGCACGCCGAACGCACCGGTGAATATCTGGAAGGCATCGCCTGCATCTGGCAGCAGCCGGACGCGCCGGAACTGCTGAAGCCCTACTTCAAAGCCATTCGCGACCTCAACCACAGCGGCACGCTGCGCTACTATCCCGGCTCGCCGCTGATTGCGCGTCATCTGCTGCACGCAGAGGATAAGCTGCAGCTCACCGAACTGCACCCGAGCGACTCCCCCCCCCCCCCTGCTGCGCGGCGATTTCCTGAAAGACAGCCGCGCCCGCGTCGAGCGCATCGATAGCTATCAGCAGCTGAAGGCGAAGCTGCCGCCGCCGACCCGCCGCGGCATGATCCTGATCGATCCGCCCTACGAGCTGAAAAGCGACTACCAAGCGGTGGTCAAAGCGATTCACGAAGGCCACAAGCGCTTCGCGACCGGCGTCTGCGCGATCTGGAGGCGACCGGCATTCGCAATATTCGGCAGATCGAGCTGGCCATGCGTCCCGACAGCGATCAGCGCGGCATGATCGTCATTAACCCACCGTGGAAGCTGGCGCAGCAGATGAACGATCTGCTGCCGTGGCTGCACAAGAAGCTGGTGCCGACCGGCACTGGACACTACAGCGTGACGCAGATCGTCGCGGAGTAATATTGCCGTATGTCAACGCTGGCCGACCTGTCAGTCTGGATAGTGCTGGCCTGCGCGCTGGTGCTGATGCAGCAGATTGTTACGGTCGCCGCGCTGCCTCTGCTGGCCTGGCTGCGCCGACGCGGCATCGCGCAGCGCAGCGACGAACTGGCGCTGGCGGCTATTGCCGTTGAATTGTTTCTGCGCCTTTTCCCCGGTTTCCAGCGCGTGCCGCAGCTCAATGGCGCGCCGATTGGGCCGCACAGCCTGCCTGGCGCCTTCAGCTTCAACGCCGATAAGGCGCTGATTCCCTTTGTGCTGTTGGCCTGCGCGCCGTCGCTATTTCGCGCCCGCACCTGCCCGCCGCGCCGCACGCTGGCGTGGCTGGCGCTGCTGCCGGGCGGACTCGGCTTCGAGCGCCACCTGCCGGACTGGCTGGGACGCTTTATGCTGGCAAATCTCTTTTTCGTCGCGCTGGCGGAGGAGGCATTTTTTCGCGGCTATCTGCAGCAGCGGCTGCGCGCCAGGCTGGGCCGCCCGACGGCGCTGCTGCTGAGCGCGCTGCCGGTGCTGTTCGCTGCGCTGGCCGGCGCTGCAGCGCTAGCGCACGGGCCAAGGCTACAGCGTAAATACCGCCAGATCGTGCGCCAGTTCGGTGTCGGGAAACACCGAGCGGCACTCCTCCAGCAAACGCGGCATATCGCGCGGCAGATAGCGCGAGCTGAAATGGGTCACGATCAGGCGTTTCGCGCCCGCCTCTTTCGCCGCCTGCGCCGCCTGCAGCGTGGTGGAGTGGCCGCGCCCATTAGCCTTCTCCTGCAGCGCCGCCTCCAGCGTGGCCTCATGCACCATTAGATCGACATCCGCCGCCAGCTGCAGCGCCATCGGCGTCGGCGCGGTATCGCCGAAAATGGCCAGCGTTTTGCCTTTGGTCGCCGGGCCGAGATATTCCGCGCCGTTAATCACCCGGCCATCTTCCAGCGTCACAATCTCTCCCGCTTTCAGCTGCTTATACCAGGGTCCGCGCGGCACGCCCTCCTCTTTCAGGCGCGCGGCGTCGAGAAAGCCCGGCTTGTCGTGCTGCTCAATGCGGTAGCCGAAGCAGGTGAGCGGATGCACCAGCGGCCAAGCGCTGACGCGGAACTCGCCGTCGTCGAGCACCGTGCCCGCCTCGATCTCAACAATCCCCAGCGGATAGTCGGTATAGGAGCCGCTCAGCGACAGCGCGGTCTCCACGAAAAGTTTGATGCCCGGCGGGCCGTAAATGGTCAGCGGCTCGGTGATGCCGCCCATGGAGCGGCTGGTCAACAGACCCGGCAGGCCGAAAAGATGGTCACCGTGCAGGTGGGTAATAAAAATTTTATTCATGCGCCCCGGCCTGAGCGGCGAACGCATGTACTGGAGCTGCGTCCCTTCGCCGCAGTCGAACAGCCAGGTGTCGCCGCGCGGCGAGTGGGTAAAGGCGATAGAGGTGACGTTGCGTTGCAGGCTGGGCGCGCCGCCGCCAGTGCCGAGAAATGTAAACCGCAT
This sequence comes from Candidatus Pantoea persica, assembly GCF_013753875.1. GTDB lineage: Bacteria > Pseudomonadota > Gammaproteobacteria > Enterobacterales > Enterobacteriaceae > Pantoea > Pantoea persica. Next base: position 61,220 of record NZ_SMDS01000021.1, on the reverse strand, counting down.
GCTATGCTTCCCTGTCAGTGATGGGAGGAATTCAACCCTATTACAATCATAGGTGCAAACTTTGCGCCGTCTCGTCTCTCAGCGTTACAATCCCGACCAGACTCTCGTAACCGGATGGATACACAATGACACGACACTATGATTATCTCGCCATTAGCGGCGGCATCGCTTCGATTAACCGCGCCGCGATATATAGCCAGAAATGCGCCCTGATTGAAGCCAAAGAGCTGGGCGGCACCTGCGTAAAAGAGGGTTGTGTTCCGAAAAAGGTAATGTGGCATGCGGCGCAAATTGCCGAGGCGATCCATCTTTACAGTCCGGATTACGGCTTCGATACCACGGTAAACCATTTCGACTGGAAGACGCTGGTGAAAAACCGCAGCGCCTATATCGACCGTATCCATACCTCTTACGACAAAGTACTGGGCAAAAACAACGTTGAAGTTATAAAGGGTTCGCTCGCTTCATCGACGCGCATACCGTGGAGGTGAACGGCGAGCGCATCACTGCCGATCACCTCCTGATCGCCACCGGCGGCCGCCCGAGCCACCCGGACATGCCGGGCGCAGAGTATAGCATCGACTCCGACGGCTTCTTTGAACTGGAAGCGCTGCCGAAGCACACCGCCGTCGTCGGCGCGGGCTATATTGCTGTCGAACTGGCGGGCGTGGTCAACGCGCTGGGCTCAGAGACGCACCTGTTCGTGCGTAAGCATGCGCCGCTACGCAGCTTCGACCCGCTGCTCACCCAGACGCTGGTTGAGGTAATGCATTTTGAAGGCTCGACGCTGCACATCAACGCCGTGCCAAAGGCGGTGATTAAAAACGCAGACGGCAGCCTGACGCTGCAGCTGAAAGATGGTCGCAAGCAGACCGTGGAGTTGCCTAGTGTGGGCAATTGACCGTGAGCCGTCGACCGATAACCTGAATCTGGACGTTACCGGCATTGAGCTGAATGAGAAAGGCTACATCAAGGTCGATAAATATCAGAACACCAACGTCAGCAACCTCTTATGCTGTTGGCGACAATACCGGCGCGGTCGAGCTGACGCCGGTTGCGGTCGCAGCAGGCCGTCGTCTTTCCGAGCGCTTGTTCAACCACAAGCCGGATGAGCATCTCGACTACAACAATATCCCGACCGTGGTGTTCAGCCATCCGCCGATCGGCACCGTGGGTCTCACCGAGCCGCAGGCGCGCAAGCAGTACGGCGACAAGCAGGTGAAGATCTATACATCTACCTTCACATACCTTCACAGCGATGTACACCGCCGTGACGCAGCATCGCCAGCCGTGCCGCATGAAGCTGGTGTGCGCCGGCCCGGAAGAGAAAATCGTTGGCATTCACGGCATCGGCTTTGGCATGGATGAGATGCTGTAGGGCTTCGCGGTAGCGCTGAAGATGGGCGCGACCAAGAAAGACTTCGACAATACCATGGCGACTCACCCCACGGCGGCGGAAGAGTTTGTCACAATGGGCTAAAGATTATCGGCGGGCCAGCCAATGCTGCCCCTGCTAATCTCTGACCGGAGTTGCATCAGGCGTTTCGTTCACTGGCCTGAACGCGGTTCAGCTCTTCTTCAGTCAAGCCGGTGGCCTACATAATCGCCTCGCGCGGCATTTTCATTTTCAGCAGGCTGAGTGCGACTTTAACTATGCCTTAACGCTTTTTCCTTCGAGTCTGCTTTCCTGCTTAAGCTGTTCTGCAATGGTCATCAGTGCATCCTTCTGTTGCGGCATCCGCTGTGCCATCTCGTGGAGAAAGGCGCCACCATCGGTGGCCTCCCCTGCCTGAACAATATAGTGTCCCAGCGTTAATATCTGGGAAGAAGAGAGCCAGCCCGCCAGTAAAACTGACGTCAGCCTGTCTATTACCTCCGCCAGGTCCCGCTGATGGATATGCTTTTGCAGCAGAGTGAGCGCCGGCATGCTGCGATGCTCAGAGGTCTCTTCATCCGGTATCACGGTAACGTCCACAGCGGAAACGCGTTGCCATAGACGCTTTCCGCCAGCGCCAGATCGCTAAATTTGTCCAGCCAGCGGGTAAGGAAAGGGATAAGGGCTGCGCTTGCCAGCGTAAAATAGCAGCGGAACGACCAGCGGCAGCTTTTTGTGCCCCGCCAGATGACGCTTCATGGCGGCCACAGCATAGCGCATCAGTCGAAACGCCATGTGCCTGTCGGGCGTGGACTGATGTTCAATCAGCACATGCACATAGCCGTCATCGCCGCGGCGGGTTTTCAGACTGAACAGCACGTCGCTGAAGTACTGACGCAGGTCGTCCTCAACGAAAGAGCCGGACTCAAGCTTCAGCGTGCTGAGATCGCACAGAGCACGCAGTTCGGCAGGAAGGTGGAGTTCTATAAAGTTGCGAGCGACGCTGGGCTGGCCGAGAAACTGCCGGAAAGTCGCATCGTGCGGGGTCGGGGTTCTGTTTTTCTTCTTCATCTTTCCTGACACTGAAAAAACATGCGCAGATCCTGACACAGAAGAAAGAACCCGTCATTAGCAAGACAGGTAAAGAGGAGCCGGGGGAAGCGTATGTATGAGAGTAAGGCCGCAATATGCGGCCTCTTTTCTCTCGCGGCGGCGACCGTCGCTCGATCAGCAAAAACAGGTAAAAGTCCATCGCGGGACTTTTACCTGTTTACCCCTTATTGCAGCCTGACTAAGGCCTGGCGCGCCAGCGCCTTGTGCACCATGGTGTAGGCGTAATCCACGCCCATGCCGTAGGCGCCGCTGTGTTCACGCACCAGATCCATCACCGCGTCGTAGGTCTCTTTACGCGACCAGTCACGCTGGTACTCGAGAAGCACCTGCTGCCAGGTGACCGGAATCGTGCCGGCCTGCACCATGCGCTGCATGGAGCGTTCGTAGGCGTCCACGCTGGTGCCGCCGGAGGTGTCGGTCACTACGTAAACCTCGTAGCCCGCTTTCAGCGCCATCAGCGCCGGGAACGTCAGACAAACTTCGGTCCAGAGCGCCGAGATCACTTGCTTCTTACGCCCGGTTTTCTCTACCGACTCGACAAGTTTCGCATCTTCCCTAGAGTTCATCGAGGTGCGCTCAATCGGCTTCGATTCCGGATGCACCGCCAGCAGCTCCGGCCAGATATAGCCGCTAAAGCTTTCGGTTTCGACCGAGATGTAAATCACCGGCACGTTAAAGATTTTTCCCGCCTTGGCCAGGGCGACGGTATTATTTTTTAAGCTGATGGCGATCAATATTGGCGACGCCGAATGACATCTGCGGCTGGTGGTCGATAAAAATCAGTAGTTGAGTTCTGTGGGTCCAGCGGGTCGAATTTAGACATTGTAGTGTTCCTCTCAAGGAGGTTGAATATTGTGTTTCCGTTGAGATGAACTTTACGCAGACCCGCCGCCAGGAGATAACGGAAAGAATTTTACAACTTATCAAAATTTCTTTTAGATAGTTGATAATAAAAAATTTTATCCATGCAGCAGCGGGAAAATCGCGCCATTATTCGCGTTCGTCGCGTCGGCGAAGTAGGCTTAACGCATATAAAAACGACCTGCTCATCGCACTCACTATGATTGTTCGTCCTGACCAACACTGGTTTTGTCGGCTGCTGGGCTGGCACGGCTCGGTGCTGCCGAAAATCGGCTTTCGACTGTCGCTGAATCTGGCAATCTCCCTGACCGCCATCGTCTGCTATCCGTGGTATGAATCGCTCAGCATTCACCTTACGACCGCGCCTTTCAGCCTGCTCGGCGTGGCGCTGGCGATTTTTCTCGGCTTTCGCAACAACGCCAGCTATGCGCGCTTTACCGAAGCGCGCACGCTCTGTAGCAATATGCTGATTACCCACCGCTCGCTGCTGCGCCAAGTAAAAAGCGTGCCGCTGGAGAAAGAAGAGGCGCGCGAATTCGCCGCGCTGCAGATAGCGTTCAGCTACAGCATGAAGCACCAGCTGCGCGAAAGCGAGGCGCGCGCCGATCTGACGCGGCTGCTGCTGCCGCGCTGGCGCGACGCGGTGCTGGCCAGTCCGATGCCGGCCAGCAGGACGCTGCTGTGCATAGGGCAGTGGCTGGGGGAGCAGCGCCAGCAGGGAAAGGTCTCCGATATTCTCTGGCAGAGCATGGATGAAAACCTCAACCGCCTGTCGCAGACGCTGGGCGACTGCGAGCGCATCGCCTCGACGCAGATCCCCTTCGCCTACTCGCTGATCCTGCACCGCACCGTTTCCCTGTTCTGCACCCTGCAGCCGTTTGCGCTGGTAAACGATCAGCTCGGCATGACGCCGCTGGTGTCGATGTTTATCTCCTATACCTTTCTGGCGCTAGAGTAGGTATCGGAAGAGCTGGAGGATCCCTTCGGCGTTGAGGCCAACGATCTGCCACTTAACGTCCTGTGCGTCAGCATCTAGCGCAGCCTGTGGGAGATGAACGACGACTTTCCGCTGCCGCCCGCGCTGGAGCCGGACCGCTGTCGCATCCTGACCTGATCAGCTGAGGCGGTCGAGCCAGCGCACGTAGGCCTGGTCCCACAGCACGGCGGGGGATCCCGCTTTGCCGAGGCCAAAACCGTAGCCGCCGCGGCTGATTTCGATCAGCTCGACCGGCACGCGGTTGCGGCGACAGGTATCGCGCATCAGCTCGGTATTAAAGGGGTTGGAAACGGGGTCATCTTCCGCCTGCGCCAGGAAGGTGGGCAGATAGCTGCGGGTAACGTAGTTCTGCACTGACCAGCTCGCCTCTTCGGCGGGCGAGGCGTTGTTGCCTACCAGAATGCGGTGCGTTGTGGTGTGGGTATAGGGCGCTTCCAGCGTAATGACTGGATAGATCAGGCCGACGCTGTCGACTTTCGGCACCACCTGATCGAGCGCGTCCTGCGCGGAATAGGAGCGGAAATCGGGTCGCTCAGCGGCCATGCCAAGCAGATGGCCACCTGCTGAAAAGCCCAGCACTGTACCTTGCGCTCAAACGAGCGCACTGGCCGAATAGCGCGCTGCGCATCCTGCAGCGGTGCCAGATGGCCCGCCTGCCAATTCTCTTCTGGTAGCCGATAGCTCAGCACGTAGGCGGTGTAGCCGTTGCTGTTGAGCCAGCGCGCCACGGGCCAGGCCTCGCACCCTATGCCGATAAACTTGTAGCCGCCGCCGCCGGCGATCAGCACCGCTTCGCCGTTGGGGTTTCCTGGCCGAAAGCGCTGAATGGCCAGGCTGGCCACATTGCCCCAAGATCCATGCTTATTGACGCGCAACGGCCCCGGGCCCGCCGCCTGGCGGCTCGTCCGGCCACAGCGGAATAACCTCGTCGCGAGCAAAAAGCTGGCCTGTTGTCATAGAGAGAGAAGAGCTGCCCTGAAACCGAGAAGGAAGTGTCGACGCGTGATCATGATGCCCGTTGAGTCAATACCAGTATGCTGATTCAGACGCGCCTGCCTGCGGCGGCGCTGTTATTATGTGATGTTAATCAACTGTTGGCGATTATGTACGCAATTCGGGGAAAAACGCCACAAAAAAACGTGCCCTCAGGACGCGTTTTTAGCGCGACAGACCTCAACGGCCGCGCTTAATCTTCCTGCTGGAACTGCGTCATGACAGTCTGTTCGCACTGCTGCTCGTTGGCGCGCAGTTTGCCGCGCTCATCTTCTTCCCAGCGGCAGCCTGGCGTTCGCCACTTCATTCGCTACATCCTCGTCGAACTGCGGCTGGTTCATCGCGCTGGAGGATTTGCTCATCGCCGTGTAGCTTTTCATCTTTTTTTTGCACGTAGGAATCCGCCGTGCCGACCTGCGTTTCGCCGCTGACGATATGGCAGAGCTGGCTGGCGTAGACGTTCTCCTGCGGAATATTGGTGTCGTCATCCGCGGCCAGCGCGGCGGATGAGGCCAGCAGCCCCAGTAGAATCAATAATGGCTTTTCATATTTGCTCCTGTTTTAATCGGGTGACGGTTTACTCATCGTTCTGCCGGGCGGAAAGGCGCGCGGTACGCCAGTTCAGCTGCGGCGTTACCGTCACGCCATGAATCACAATGCTGCACACCACCAGTGTCAGCGCCATATCGACCATTGTTTCGGCCTGCTGTCCCGCCATGCCGTATACTCAGGCGAAGGCGATATAGTTAATACTGCCGATGCTGCAGATCACCAGCCAACCGATCAGCAGGCGTCGCATGATCGGCATGCCGCAGTGCAGCGTCGTCAGCCATACCGCCAGCGGGCGCACTACGAAAAACAGCAGCAGCGCAAGAATAATTGCCGTCAAGGTTCCAGTGGTGCGCCAGCGTGACGCCCAGCACCACCATCATTGCTGCCGCCAGCAGGCGCTCAATAGTATCACCAAACGACAGGGCTTCGCTGACCACCAGCCCCACCGACTTCACACCATGCCGCCGCTTTCACCGGCGTGCTCAAGGCGGTTATTGGGATTGACCAGTGCCTCGGCGGGCAGCACGCGCTCCTCTTCGCTCAGCTCTTCCGGCTGATGAGCTTTGAACACCCGCAGCTCGGCGCGGCGAAGGTGGCGAGAAAGCCAGAGGCGCCGATCGCCTCCACCGCCGCATAGCTGAGGGCGATCAGCGCCAGCGCGAGGAAATCATTGGGCGCCACATCGCCGTGCGCACTGCGCAGCCGCACCGCCAGCAAGCCGGCCAGCCGTCCAAACATGAAGCCCAGTCCCAGCCCGCCGACGATGCCCCAGATCACCTCAATCACCGTCCAGTGACCGAAGCTGCTCCAGGTGAGGCTTTCGCCGTTAAACAGCAGCAGAGCCGGGATCATCAGCGGCAGCGCCGACCTGTCGTTCATGCCCGCCTCGCTAGAGAGCGCCACGCGCAGCGCGTCGTCATCGCGTGCGTCGTTGACGGAAATCAGGCTCGCCAGCACGGGATCGGTCGGCGCAACGATGGCGCCGAACGCCAGCGCCATCGGCCAGTCAAAGCCGGTCAGCCAGTGGACCAGCAGCGTCATGCCGCCAACCGTTAGCAGCATGGCGGGAAAGGCGAGATGCATGCCGACGCGCCAGCTGTGCGCGCGCAGCGGCAGGCGCAGCTTGAGCCCGGTAATAAACAGCGAGGCGGCCATGGTGATTTCGATGATATGCGCGGCGGCTTCCGCATGCTGCAGAATATCTATCTGCATCACGTCGAATACCCAGGGTGCGCAGAGGATGCCAGCTAGCAGATAAAGCCCAAATGAGGTCACCGGCCCGCGGTGGATCCACCCCGAAGCCAGCCACAGGCAGCCGGTGGCCGCCATCCAGGCAAGAAAATCCATAATGCTTCGTTTTTCTTAGCTAATATACTAAGCTTGGCACAAGCGAGCGGAAGCGGGAGCAGTTCTTCAAATGGCGGCTCGCCAGGCGCAGCGCGAGGCTGGCAGCGCCGGCCAGCGTGGCGAGCGTCACGACGCCGTTCCTGCCCCAGCGCGCCAGCGCCATACTGCCGAGCGCGGCGCCGGTCGCCATGCCGATAAACACTACGGTGAACAGCAGCGCGTTCAGGCGGCTGCGCGCTTCCGGCGCCTGGCTGTAGACCAGCGTCTGATGCGCCACCAGCGTCACCTGCACGCCGAGATCGAAGCCGACGGTGCTGAGCACAATCAGCGCCAGCGTTGACCAGAAGGCGCTAAAGCCCACCGACAGCTGCTCCTGCGCCAGCGCGACGGAGGCGGGCACGATATCCTGCGCCACGGTAGCGGTCAGCCCGGTAACGAAGCTGGCGATCAGCAGCGCGCTCAGACCGCCGGAGAAGCCGCACAGCAGCAGCCCTTTGATCAGGATAATGGTCCGGCGATCGTGCCGATCGCCCCGCGGCGCCAGCAGCAGAATGCCTAGCGCGTACCCCGCCTGCATCAGCATCGGCACCATGCCGACCGCGCCGGCGCCAACGAGAAACGCTTTGCTGATTATATCCAGCATTGGCTGGCTGTAGTAAATCGAAGCGACGCTCAGTCCCGCGCCGGCGGCGAGAGTAAAGACCAGCGGAGCGGGAGGGCTTTCGGCCGGGCGGGCCGCAACGCTATTGATGGCTGACATAGTGAGATTCTCCAAAGGTGTCTGGCGCTTAGTAAAGCGGATTGCCGCCATACGTTATAGACTGGTGAAAAGCAAAACCGTTATGCGTGGTGCGTATGAGCAATCTCTCCACTCCCGATCGCATCGAGCTGATGCAAACCTTTATCCGCATTGTCGAGAGCGGCAGCCTGTCGGCGGAGCAGCTCAATACACGCAGCCCCCCGTCAACCGTCGCCTGCAGGCGCTGGAGCAGCGTCTGGGACTGAAGCTGTGAAGCTGACCGACGACGAGCGCTGCTACGCCCAGGCGCGGCGACTGCTGGCAACCTGGCACGCGCTGGAGGATGAGCTGACCCACGCCAACGACGAGCCGGTCGGCACACTGCGGTGCGCTTGCCGCGCGCCTTCGGCCAGGATCAGCTGGTCGCGCCGCTGGTGGAGTACCTGATGCGCTATCCGCGCCTTAACGTAGAGTGGATACTCAATGACCGCACGCCGGACTTTATCGCCGAGAACGTCGATTGCGCGATTCAGGTCGGCGTACAGAGCTATCCCGCCGTGGTGGCGATCCTGCTGGCGGAAGTGCCGCGCATCGTGGTCGCCACCCCAGGCCTGCTGGCGCAGCATGCAACGGTCGAGGCAGTAGAGCAGCTGGCGGATCTGCCCTGGCTGGCGCTGACCAGCTTTTACCGTAACGAGATCGCGCTGCAGCGCATTGACGATGGCCAGCCGGTGAACCTGGCGATTACGCCGCGCCTGAGCAGCGACAGCCTCTATGTGGTACGCAAGGCGGAGTTGATGGGCATGGGCGCAGCGATTATGTCGTCGTGGGTGGGGCAGGACGACCTGGCGCGCGGCGATTTAATCCAGCTGACGCCCGCTTGGCAGGCGCCGCTGCTGCCGGTGTGGCTCACCTATCCCTGGGCGAGCTACTACCCGGCGCGGCTGCAGAAATTTTTCGAGATGGTGCAGGAAGTGATACCGCAGCTGACCGGCACGCGGCCAGCCGGGGCAGTTCAGCACTAAGCGGCGGAGCCGCCTGTCAGCCGTTACGAGGCGTTTTTGTCGCTCTTCGACATGTTGTCCAGCCAGCCCATCACAAAGGCGGAGAGCACAAAGGTGAGGTGGATAATCACGTACCACATCAGCTTGTCATTGGGCACGTTGCGCGCCTCCATAAACACACGCAGCAGATGGATAGAGGAGATGGCGACAATCGAGGCCGCGACCTTGTTTTTTAGCGAGCCGGAGTCCATCTTGCCGAGCCAGCTCAGCTTCTCTTTGTGATCGTCGATATCCAGCTTGGAGACGAAGTTCTCATAGCCGGAGAGCATCACCATCACCAGCAGGCAGCCCACCAGCGTCATGTCCACCAGCGACAGCAGCAGCAGGATCAGATCGTTTTCCGCAATGCTAAGAATATTGGGCAGTAGGTGAAAATTTCTTCAAAAAACTTAATCGTCAGCGCCAGCAAACCCAGCCAAAGTCCAACGTAAACCGGAGCCAGCAACCAGCGCGACGCATACATCAGGTTTTCGGTAAAACGTTCCATAATTTCCCACAGATAATCAGACAGGTCGGCAGTATAACCCATCATCTGTGAAGTTATTTCAGCGCCTCTTCAGAAATTTCAGGCGCGGGCGGCAGCGGCAGGCGAAACGCCACGCCGCCCTCGATGCGGATTTCCGCCCAGATGCAGCCGCCGTGGCTCTCGACGATGGTTTTGCAGATCGCCAGCCCCAGCCCGCCCCCCGGCACCGACGACGCCTTGTCGCCGCGCGCGAACTTGTCGAAGATGCGCGTCAGATCCTCGTCAGCGATGCCCGGCCCGTTATCCTAGACCGCCATTTCAAGGCGGTGGCCGTCGCGCCAGACGCGGATGCCGCGCTGGTCGCTGTTGCCGGCATACTTCAGGCTGTTTTCGATCAGGTTGGTCAGCACCCGCTCCAGCAGCGCGCTGTCGCCCTTGATCAGCACCAGAGCCGAGGACAGATCGCGCGCCACCTCATGCCCCTTCAACGATGGCGCCATGCTGCTGAGCGCGCCGCCGACCAGTTCGTCCAGCGCCAGCCACTCTTCGCACAGGTTCAGCCCGCCCGACTGGATGCGCGCCATATCGAGCATATTGCTCACCAGCCGAATGGTACTCAGCGTCTGCTAGCGGTTCTGGTTCGCCTGGGTGACATATTTCGACTCTTCGCTGGCCAGATCGAGCATCAGCATCTCCGCCTGGCCGAACAGTACAGTGAGCGGCGTGCGCAGATCGTGCGACAGCGCAGAGAGCAGCATGTTGCGCAGCTGCTCGCGTTCCGCCGCCAGTCGTGACGACGCCTCGCTCTGCGACAGCGCCACGCGCTCCAGCGCGTTGGCGATCAGCACGGTAAAGGTCTCCATCAGCCGATGCTGCTCCGGGATCATCAGCTGGCGCAGGTTTTACGGCTCCTACCACCAGCAAGCCGCGACACCAGCTGCCGCTTTTCAGCGGCAGGATCTGGTAGGGCACGGCGGGCAGCGTATGGGTGCCCGCGCCGGTGGGCTGCCCTTTGCTGAAGCTCCATTTGGCGATAGCGCGATCTGGCTCGCTGCCCGGCGTCGCCGCACCGGTGGCGTGCAGTTCGCCCTGCTCGTCCGGCAGCAGCAGCAGGCTAAGTGCCTGCAGGGTAACCTCGATAACCCGCTGACTGGTGGCGGCGATATCCCGCGGCGTCAGCGCGCTGCCGAGCGATTTCGCTATCTCATAAAGGTGACGCGCGCGCTAGCGGTCAAGTTGCCGACGATTACACCCACCGCCAGCATCACCGCGAAGGTCACCAGATACTGCAAATCGGAGACCGCCACCGTGCCGGTCGGCGCGACGAAAAAGAGGTCGAAGGCGAGAATGTTCATCACCGTGGCGATTACCGACGGCCAGCGCCCGTAGCGCAGCGCGATAATCACCACCGCCAGCAGGTAGATCACGACGCCGTTGGCAGTGTCTAATCCAGCCAGCAGCCAGTGACCGGCGGCAGTGACCAGGATGCACAACAGCAGTGCCATCAGCACGCCGCGCAGCGGCACGCGCCATTTATCGCCGCCCGCGCGCGTCGGCTAACGGCGGCGTCTCGCTGACCGGCTCGTCCAGCGCCACCACCAGCAGATCGAGATCCGGCCCCAGCTTGCCGAGGCGCGTGGCGAAGTTGTCGCGACGCCAGCTCGCGCAGGGCGAACAGGTTGCCCTTGCGAAAAAAGTTTTCGATGGCGAGCTCGGCGCGATCGCCAACGTAGACCTTGCCCTCTTTCAGGCGCTGGCACAGGTCGTCCGGCGGCAGATCCACCAGCACCACCTAGTCGGCGCTGTCGAAAAAGGGGGCGGGCACGGTTTCGCGCACGCGAATGCCGGTCACGCCACCCACCACGTCGTTGAGGCTTTCCAGATGCTGCACGTTGACGGTGGTGATGACGTCGATGCCCGCGTCGAGCAATCCTGCAAGCGTTTGGGATGGCGTGAGCCCTGCACGTTGGTGTGCGCCAGCTCGTCCATCAGGATCAGCGCCGCGTCGAGATCGAACTCCGCGTGGCGCGAGCTGCCGGTGGGCCGTCACGGCAGCACGGGCAGGCCCTGCAGCAGGCTAGCGGTCCCTTCCCGGCCGTGCGTCTCCATCACGCCGATCAGCACATCCAGCCCCTGCGCGCGCAGCCGCTTCGCCTCCTGCAGCATGGCCCAGGTTTTTCCCACACCCGCGCAGGCGCCGAAGTAGATTTTCAGCTTGCCGCGGTGTCCGTCGGCCTGTTGCAGCAGCAGCGCGTCGGGATCGGGGTGTTCACGTTCGTCGTTCATCGCATCCTTCAGGGTTGGGTCAGCGCGTCCAGCGCCAGATTAAGCCACAGCACGTTGACGGTGGGATCGCCGCTAAAGGCGAGCAGTGGCCGCGCCGTATTGGCGTCGATCAGCATCTCGACTGTTTCCAGCGGCAGCTGGCGCGCCGCCGAGACGCGACGAGCCTGCCAGATCGCGGCGGCGGGCGAAATCGCCGGGTCGAGGCCACTGGCCGAGACGGTGACCAGATCCACCGGCACCGCGAGCGGCGCCAGCGGGTTAACGGCGCTTAGCGCGACGACGCGTTCCGCCACTGCCCTGTCCAGCGCCGGGTGGCTTGCCGCCAGGTTGCTGCCGCTCGACGCCTGCGCGTTGTAAGGGCCGTCGCCAGTCGCCGGTCGCCGGTCGCCGGTCGCCGGTCGCCGGTCGCCGACGGACGACCCCAGAAATAGCCGAGCCGGGTAAAGTTCTGGCCGATTAGCGCCGAACCGTGCTGTTCAATCAGCGAGCCGTTGGCCTGCGCCGGAAACAGCCACTGCGCCAAGCCGGTAGTAAGCAACGGGTAACCCACGCCGGTCACCAGCGTGAGCAGCAGTAAAACTAACATTGCCGAACGTAACTGACTCATTTTTTTTCTCCTTACGCCAGACCCAGCAGCACCAGCAGCCCGCCCACGCCATACACCAGCAGGTTGCGACGCAGCAGCACCGCCGCGCTCAGCGGCCGATAGCTCTCACGCCGCGCAGCGCCAGCGGGATCAGGAACACAATCACCAGCGCGTTAAAGATCACCGCCGAGATAATGGCCGACGACGGCGAATGCAGCTGCATCACGTTGAGCTGGTTGAGCTGAGGCCAAGTCGCCGCTAAGGCCGCCAGGATAATGCCGAAATATTTGGCGACGTCGTTGGCGATGCTGAAGGTGGTGAGCAAGCCGTGCGTCATCAGCATCTGCTTAGTGGGGTTGGAGTCGAGATCCACCATGTTGTCCGCCTGCGCCAGCGCCGGCGCGTCGTTGGTGCCGTCGCCGGTCATCGCCACCAGCCGCCCTTCCACCTGATACTGGCGGATCAGCGCCAGCTTCACTTCCGGTGTCGCTTCCGAAAGACAGTCGTCCACCCCCGCTTCGGCGGCGATGGCCGCCGCGGTCAGCGGGTTGTCGCCGGTGATCATCATGGTTTTAATGCCCATCTTACGCAGCTCGGCGAAGCGCTCTTTGATGCCGCCTTTGACGATATCCTTCAGCGCCACCACGCCGAGCACCCTCGCGCCCTCCGCCACCATCAGCGGCGTGCCGCCTGCGCGCGCCACCTCTTCCATCAGTGCATTGACCTCCGTCGGGAAACGGCCGCTGTTGGCCTCGATATGGCGCTTCACCGAGTCCACCGCGCCCTTGCGGATCAGGCGGTTCTGCACGTTGACGCCGCTTATGCGCGTCTGCGCAGAGAAGGGAATAAAGCTCGCGCCCATGCTGTTCAGGTCACGCTCGCGCAGGTTGAAGCGCTGCTTCGCCAGCACTACGATGCTGCGGCCCTCCGGGGTTTCATCCGCCAGTGAGGCGAGCTGCACCGCGTCGGCCAGCTGCTCTTCGCTGACGCCCGGCGCGGGCAGAAACTGCGTCGCCTGGCTGTTGCCGAGCGTAATGGTGCCGGTCTTGTCGAGCATCAGCACATCGACGTCCCCCGCCGCCTCTACCGCGCGGCCGCTGGTGGCGATAACGTTGGCGCCCAGTATGCGGCTCATGCCCGCCACGCAGATGGCGGAGAGCAGGCCGCCGATGGTGGTCGGGATCAAGCAGACCAGCAGCGCCACCAGCACCGTGACGCTGACCGCCGTGCCGGCCCAGGCGGTAGAGGGCCACAGCGTAGCGGTAGCCAGCAGAAACACGATTGTCAGCGACACCAGCAGAATGGTCAGCGCAATCTCGTTCGGGGTTTTACGCCGCTTCGCCCCTTCCACCATAGCGATCATGCGCTCGAGGAAGGTTTCGCCAGGATTAACTCTGCACTGGATCACCAGCCAGTCGGAGAGAATGCGCGTGCCGCCGGTTACCGAGGCGAAATCGCCGCCCGACTCACGGATTACCGGCGCCGATTCGCCGGTGATGGCGCTCTCGTCCACTGACGCGCCGCCCGCCAGCACCAGGTCGCCCTTGCGCAGACTGTCGGCCGGCACCTGCTGCCACTGCGCGCCGTAGCGCGCCTCGGCGATGTTGGCGAACAGCACGGTGAACCCGAGCCAGAGGGCGATGGCGCCGGTAAAGCGCGCGCTGCCGTCGAGCCAGCCGACCGCCATGCCCATGGCCAGCAGCGTGGTCAGCAGGCTGCCGAGCCAGACCACGAACATCACCGGGTTGCGCCACTGTACGCGCGGATCGAGCTTTTTCAGCGCGACGCGCAGCAGCGCGACAAACAGCGGGCCGTAAGTCGGCAGCGGCCGTTGCCCGCCGGCTGCGCCTTTTTCACCGCCATGCTGCCCGCCAGCGCCATCACCGGAATGATGATGCCGAAGCAGCCAACCAGCATGCAGAACGCCAGCAGCAGGTTCCAGAACAGCATATTAGCGCTCAGACCCGTAAAGGCGCTGCCGTTGTTGTTCGCAGCAGAGGAGACGGCATAGAGCACCTCGCTAAAGCCGTGCAGGCCCGGATTCGCCATTCCCGCGCGGCCCCGCCTCGCTCATCATCGCCAGCGCGATGAGCTTCATCTCGCGCACCTCGATCTTTTTGCCGAGATACTCCGGCGAGCGGCCAATCATCAGGCCGGCGATAAACACCGCCAGCACCACAAACAGCAGCATGCCAGCCCCGCGCCGACGCCGCCGAACACCACTTCGCCTAGCTGCATCAGCCACTTCGGCACCATACCCGCCCAGCGCGAAAAAGGAGTCGTGCATCGCGTTCACCGCGCCGCACGACGCGGCGGTGGTAATCACCGCGAACAGGCTGGAGTTAAGGATGCCGAAGCGCGTCTCTTTGCCTTCCCCATATTGAGTTCGCTGTCGGTGCCGAGTGGGAGCAGATGCGGGTTGCCCTGCGTCTCCGCCCACATTACCGCCGCCACCGCCGCGACGAACATCAGCGACATGGTCCAGAACAGCATCTGGCCCTGACGACGATCGCGCACAGTCTGGCCGAAGGCGAAGCAGAGCGCCGCCGGGATGGGGAAAATCGCCAGCATCTGCACAAAGTTGGTCAGCGCGTTGGGATTTTCGAACGGATGCGCCGAGTTGGTGTTAAAGAAGCCGCCGCCGTTGGTGCCGAGCATTTTAATCGCCTCTTGCGACGCCACCGGCCCCATCGCCAGCGTCTGCTGCGCCCCTTTCAGCGTGATCACCGTCTGGTACGGCAGGAAATTCTGGATGCTGCCCTGGCTGACAAACAGCAGCGCCATCAGCAAACTGAGCGGCAGCAGCAGATAGAGCATGATGCGCGTCAGATCGCGCCAGGCGTTGCCGAGAGCGTCGGCGGTGCGGCTGGCGAAGCCGCGGATCAAGGCTAAGGCAACGGCGATACCGGTGGCGGCCGAGACGAAGTTCTGCACCGTCAGCCCCACCATCTGGCTAAAGTAGCTCAGCGTGCTCTCGCCGCCGTAGGACTGCCAGTTGGTGTTGGTGACGAAGCTGACCGCCGTATTGAGCGCCAGGTGCCAGCTCAGCGCGGGCAGCTGCTGCGGATTGAGCGGCAGCCTGTCCTGCAGCAGCAGAATCGCCATAAGCAGCGCGAGGCCAAGCAGGTTAAACAGCAGGATCGCCAGCAGGCATTGCGCCCACGCTCACCGCGACCTCCAGAGTTCAGGGTTTGACTGTAGCCTGCGCCTGTCGGCATAAAGAAGCGGTTAAATTGCGTGGCGCGCGCGTAAAAAAGTTATAAAAACGCCTGAAAAATAGGCTGATGAAGGGTGTACGCGCTGTTTGCAGCGAATAAACGCGGTGCGGCTTGCGCTTTGTCGCTTGGCGGATGCGGCTCAACGGCTGTCGCATATCGCGGCGGGTCAACGCCAACAGCCTGGGCGACAAGGCCTGGCGCCCGTCTCGCGTCGCGGTGGGGAACCGCGCGAGGCGGCGCTACGCGCCAGCGTCTAAGGCGTTCAGACGCTTTCCTGCGCCCAGACGCGGTTAAGATCAGCATTTTTCCAGAGCGGGCTCTCTTCTGCGCCAATGATGCTGTCGGTGCAGAAGCTGTCGCCGAGATCGATGCGCTCCGGCTTGACGTCGCGCTGGGCGTGCAGCGACCAGAAGGCGTGCACTACCGGCTTCAGCAGCGAGCGCTCGCCCGCCTTGACCACCAGCGCCACGCGGCCGGACGCCAGCCGCACCAGCGAGCCCACCGGATAGATGCAAAGATATGCAGAATCTGGCTGTCGAAGTGGCCGCGCCAGCTCAGCATATTGTGCATCGCCTCGGCGGGCGTCCAGCCCTTGCGGTAGACGCGCATCGAGATGAGCGCGTCGTAGACGTCGCACACCGCGGCCATGCGCGATTAGAGCGAGATCGCCTCGCCTCTCAGCCGGTGCGGATAGCCGCTACCGTCGTACTTTTCATGGTGATGCAACGCGATATCCAGCAGATCGTCATCGGCGTCCGCCTCCATCAGCATCTGCGCGCCGATGACCGGATGCTGGCGCATCACCTAAAACTCCTCGTCAGTGAGCTTGCCTGATTTGTTGAGGATCTCCAGCGGCACTGCCGCCTTGCCGACGTCGTGCAGCAGGCCGCCCATGCCGACGCGCCGCACCTGTTTCTCATCCAGCTCGAGCTGCCGTCCCAGCAAGATCATCAACCCGCAAACCGCCATCGAGTACAGCCGAGTGTAGTCGTCATGGTTTTTCAGCCGCGCCACGCTCAGCAGCACGGTCGGCTCGCGGCGGATAGAGCCGGCGATATCGTCCACCAGGTCAAGCGTGTCCGCCAGGTTCAGACTATAGCCGAGGCGCGCCTCGCTGAACATCGCCATGACCTGCGGCTTGCCCTGCTGGAAAATCTGCTGCGCCTGGTCCAGCTCCTGGAAAAAAGGGGTGCGCGGAACCGGCTTTCGGGCACGCGACGGCGCGGTCGGCGCCTGCACCGATTTATTCAGATCGATCCAGATCTGTTGGATCCCCTCATTGAGTAACATAGCGATCTGCCGCGGATCGGTCACCAGCAAACCTCAAACTTGTGGATAAACATCCCTGGCCGCAGTTCGTCAACGGTGATTTGCTTAATCACGATATCTCTCCTAAGGATCGCTCCCGATAGAGGTATCGGCAAGTGCGCAATTTTTCTTCAGGGGGGAAGTAACAGGTCGGCGCAGTGCGCGCCGACCGGCGGGAACCTTATACCGCTTTGATACCGCGCGCCGCTTTTTGCTCTTCGCGCGCGGCCTCTGGCGTCTGCGCTTCGCCGACGCGCGTGATTGGCCCCACCACGAACAGGAACAGGAACAGGAACAGCAGCGGCGTGACAAAGCCGGCGATATTGCTGACGCCGTTAAATATGCCGCCTTGCAAGGCCCACGCGCCTCTTTCGGCGCGGTGTCGCTGATCACCTTCCAGGTGCCAGCGCCCGCCGCGACGCCTTTGCCGAAAAAGGCGATAGGCGCACCAGAGCATGCGGCTAACGCCGATGCCGCCCAGCACGAAGAAGGGCCACTCCCAGCCGAAACGCGACACCAGCCAGCCGGAAAGGGGCGAAAATCGCTACGGCGAAGTATTGCGCCGTGCTGAACAGCGCGGAAGCGCGTCCGCACTCGGCGCCGGGGAACCACATAATCACCACGCGCGCGTTGGCAGGAAAGGCCGGCGCCTCTATCAGCCCCAGCGCGAAGCGCAGCGTAAACATCAGCACCAGCGCGGCGGTCATGCCGCCAGCCATTTGGCCGACGAAGCCCATGGCAATAGTGGAAAGCGACCAGAGCGCCAGCGTAATACCATAGATTTTCTTCGCACCGAAGCGCTCGAGCAGCAGGCCGCCGGGGATCTGACCGATCACATAGGCCCAGCTAAAGGTGGAAAGGATCAACCCAGGCTGGATCGCCGACAGGCCGAACTCATGGCGTGCTACGCTATGAAACGCAGCTGCGCATGCACCGCATTTTAGATCATTTCATTGATTATATCGCTTTTTTATCATAGAAGCGCGCGGCTCTTCAGCGGCGGCGCGCTCGCATGGCGCACGCCGACGGTGCCTGCCGCGAGAGCAGCAGTGAGGCCGCTCAATGCTGATAACGGGAAACGGACAGGTGGCACCATCGTGGATGGCTACACCAATATCGCCACCCTCAAGCTTTTCGCCCATAACGATTTAGAAAAACGCTATGCGCGCGACGCGATTCAGGAGCAGACCGACAAGAACTATCGTCTGAGTCGCATGGTCACCAGCATGGACATGACGATCTCTACGCTTAACGGCCTGCTTATCGTCTCTACCTGTGGCCTCGCGCTGTGGCTGTGGAGCCAGTCGCTGAGCAGCGTCGGCGCCATCGCGCTGGCGACCGGCCTGGTGGTGCGGCTGGTGAATATGTCCGGCTGGATCATGTGGGTAGTGAACGGCATTTTTGAAAATATCGGCACGGTGCAGGACGGCATCAACACCATCGCCCAGCCGCTCAACGTGCAGGATGCGCCGCAGGCGAAAACGCTGCAGGTGACGCGCGGCCAGATCCGCTATGAGGATATCCGCTTCGACTACGGCGGTGACCATCAGGTGATTAACCGCCTTAACCTTACCATCAAGCCCGGCGAGAAAATCGCCCTGATCGGCCCCTCCGGCGCGGGGAAATCGACGCTGGTCAATCTGCTGCTGCGCCTCTACGACCTGAACGGCGGCCTCATCGTTATCGACGATCAGAATATCGCTGAGGTGACCTAGGCGAGTCTGCGCAACCAGAGCGGCATGATTACGCAGGATACCTCGCTGCTGCACCGCTCTATCCGCGAAAACCTGCTCTATGGCCGTCCCGATGCCACGGAGGAGGAGCTACAGGCGGCGATCCACCGCGCGCGCCGATGAATTTATTCCGCGCCTGTATGACGCCGAAGGCCGAACCGGACTGGATACGCACGTCAGCGAACGCGGCGTAAAGCTCTCCGGCAGCCAGCACCAGCACATCGCCATCACCCGCGTGCTGCTGAAAGATGCGCCGATCCTGATTATGGACGAGGCGACCTCGGCACTCGACTCCGAGGTCGAGGGGGCGATTCAGGAGAGCCTGGAGACGCTGATTGCGGGCAAAACAGTGATTGCGATTGCGCACCGCCTCTCCACCATTGCCAAAATTGATCGGCTGGTGTTACTCGATAAGGGGCATATCGTCGAAATAGGCAACCATAGCGAGCTGCTGGAGCACAGCGGCCTCTATGCGCGCCTGTGGCGGCACCAGACCAGCGGTTTCGTCGGCGATCACTGATCGCCGCGACGATACGGCAGGGCGTCGCGCGCCTCAACGGCCCAGGTGCGCATCCCTTCCCGCTCCTGCTGCAGAAAATCGGCCACCGCATCGTGCTGCCCCGGATGCGCCAGATAGTGCTATGAGGTGGTGAGCTGCGGCTCAAAGCCGCGCACCAGCTTGTGCTCGCCCTGCGCGCCGGCGTCGAAGCGCGTCAGACCGGCGGCGATAGCGGCGTAGTCCACGCCCTGATAGAAATAGGTTTCAAAGTGCAGGCGGTCAAACTCCGCCAGACAGCCCCAGTAGCAGCCGTAGAGCGTCTCGCCGTCCACTAGACAAAAGGCCATCGCCGCCGGCTGTTGTTGCAAAAAGGCGATCGCCACGAGAATGCTGTACGGCATCCGCGCTGCCAGCAGGCTGAAAAAGGCGCGCGTCAAATAGGGGCGCTGGCCGCGCACCGCATAGATATTGGCGTAGCAGGTATAGACGAAATCCCACTGATCCTCGCACAGCTCGTCGCCGCGATACCAGACAAATTCAAAGCAGCTCTGCACCACCAGCTCGTGCTCTTTGCGCAGCTGCTTGCGCTTGCGCGACATCAGGGTGTCGAGAAAATCCTGAAAGTCGCGGTAGCCGCGATTGTGCCAGTGATACTGGCAGCCGAGCCGCATCAGCCAGTCGGGCTGCTCGCCCAGCACGCGTGCGCCGGTCACCGGCGAAAAGGGAATGGCGCCCAGCCACTTCTGATAGTAGCGGATGCCGGCACGCTGGCAGGCGTCCGCCCAGGCGTGCTCGAAGACATATTCGCCCTACGAGTTGCGCTTGCGGTAGCCGGGCAACGCCGCGCGCCATTTTCGCGCCACAGCAGATGGTCCGGCTGCCAGCCGCTCTCGGCGCGCACGCTGCCGCTCTCCTCCAGCGTCAGCAGAAAGGCATGACGTAAAAAGGGCTGATCGTCGGGCAGCAGCGCGTCCCATTCAGCGGCATCGACATCCGCCAGCGAACCGAGGTGAAGCAGAGACATGCAGAACTGTAGGGGAGAAAAGCGAGAGGGCGATGGCACCGAATGTGAAGCGATAAAAATCGCCTCCGACAGCCGCGCGCGGCGCACCTCCGCCTCGGCGAAGCGCACGCGCCGCCTGCCGGGCGGCGGCATCGCCTGTTGCCGCGCCATCCGCGCCGCCCGCACGACTATCCGTTGCTCAACCTCGCGCTGTAGGGCATGCTGTCGCTTTCCGCGGCGTGCGCGAGGCGGTGAATGTCGGGCACGGCAAACAGGGCCTCGATTCCATTCTGGCGCTCAATTCCTGCGGGATGATGCCAACAGGCACGTATATCAGTGAGCAGTTTTTTTTAAGGAGCAGCGGATGGCAAAAGCGTTAGTGATTTTTCTGCATGGCGTCGGCAGTAACGGCGAGAATTTAGCGGCGCTGGGCCGTAACTGGGCGCCGCTGTTGCCCGACGTTATCTTCGCCGCGCCCGATGCGCCCTTCGCTTTTCCACACGGCGCAGGTTTTGAGTGGTTTAGCCTTGATGGCGTAACGCCAGAAAACCGGCCGGGGCGGGTGCGCGCCGCGCGCGCCGCCTTCGACGCCACGTTGGTGGCGATACTCGCGCAGCATGCGCTGCGCGACCGGTGGGACAAGGTGCTGCTGGTCGGCTTTTCGCAGGGATCGATTATGGCGCTCGATGCGCTGGCGTCAGGACGCTTCCCGCTAGCAGGCGTGGTGGCGTTCTCTGGCCGGCTGGCGTTTGACGAGCCGCTGTCGCCTCTGGTTCAGACGCCCGTGCTGCTTATCCACGGTCACGCCGACCCGGTGATCCCGTGGCACGAAAGCGAATCCGCCGCGCAGCGCCTGAAAGCTGCCGGCGTGCCCCTTGAGCTACAGCTTGAACCCCGGACGGAGCACACCATTTCCGCACAGGGCGCGATGCGCGCCGCCGCCTTTATCGCGCAGTGTCTTCAGGATTAGGGCCAGAAACGCCGTAGCGCCGCATACGCCTGCTGCGCCGCCTCGCGCGGCGGCAGGCGCTTCAGGTCGTCGTTAAACACCTCGATTCCCACCGGTCCCTGATAGCCGGCGCTCTTCAGCTTATCGATAAAGCTGCCAACGTCGATAATGCCCGCGCCGGGCAGCTGGCGCTGATGTTTAGCAATAACCATGATCGCCTCTTTGTCCCGCGGCGACGGCTGAGCCGCCATATCGCACAGCTGCACTTCATAAATGCGCTCGGCGGGAATGTTGTCGAGTTGCGAGGCGTCGCCGCCCAGAGCGCAGATATGAAACAGATCCACCACCAGCCCGATATTGGGCTGATCCAGCCGCTTCAGCCGCTCCCATGCTAGCGGCAGCGTATTATCGACGCTGCACCAGGCCATCGGTTCATACATGATGCGCATATCGAAGCGCCCTACCTCCGTCGCCAGCCAGCAGAGATCCTCGTCGATTTGCGCCGCCACCGCATCCGCGCGCGTGGTGGCGGGCGCCTGAATGGTGTCGCAGTCCAGCGCCTGCGCCATCGCGATAAACTGGCGCAGCTCGTCGCGTTTTTGCTGCCGCAGCGCGCCGGGCGCACCGGTGAAATCGCGCAGCACCTGCAGGTTAGTGAAGCCCGGCCCCTGCTGCGCCAGCCGCGCCGCGCCGCCTTCGCACGCCTCGACGTCTTCACGCCAGATTTCCACCTGATCGAATCCCGCGTCGCGCGCCGCCTGTAGCTT
Source organism: Candidatus Pantoea persica (assembly GCF_013753875.1). Classification (GTDB taxonomy): domain Bacteria; phylum Pseudomonadota; class Gammaproteobacteria; order Enterobacterales; family Enterobacteriaceae; genus Pantoea; species Pantoea persica. The sequence goes on along the minus strand of NZ_SMDS01000021.1, from coordinate 39,364 downwards.
CTCTTCGGGTTTGCCACTTAACAGCACCAGGTTAAGGAATGCAGGTTGAGTCATGAACGTCCTCCTTAATTGTCAGGAATCATCGGTTGTCGCAGCCGCGGCAGGCGTCTGCGACGCGATATTTGCGCTCAGCCGATCAGATTCACCAGCGCGAAGCCAGCAAAGGTCATCAGCAGCGATCCGGTGACGTGCACCAGCACGCTCGCCATCGCCCACAAATACTTATCTGATTGTAGCAACATGAGAATTTCTGCTGAGAAGGTCGTTAGTCCGCCGCACAAGCCAGTGACGATCAGCAGCTTCCAGGCGGGATCGAGCTGGGGATATTTGATAAACCAGGCGAGCGCCGTGCCGATAAGAAAGCCGCCCGCCAGGTTCACCAGCAGCGTGACCGGCAGCAGCGAGGGAAACAGTGTGTTAAAGCGCAGCGAAATCAGCCAGCGCAGCGTACAGCCTGCGGCGCCGCCCAGCACCACGGCGAACAGTGACTTCAACATGAATGGACTCCTGTAGTCAGCGATCGCGCAGGGTCGTGGTGGAGGGAAAAGAGCCTGACACACCAGTAACGCCTGCGAGAGGATTAGGGTTAATGTCAGGCGTCATCAGCCGCTGGGATCGCCAGCTGGCGGTTGGAAAAGGTGGCACGTCATCACCTTAAGGCGTTGATAATACGATGCTGGGAAGGAAGTGACAAGCGGCTCAGGCGAGCAGCAGGCGGTGGAAAAGAAGCGTGTCAGCAGATGGCCGCGTAAAGTGCCTTAAGGAAAAAGAACATCTTTTTCAGCAACATTTAATAATTTTTATGTAGTCAGAGCAGGTCTGAATAATTTTCTCGTCGTTGGTGATTAGAAAAAGGCTTTCTGCGCGGGCCTGCGATACCAGCAGGCGGTCAAAAAAGTCTTAATGTCGGATGGCGTAGGCATGACGAGCTGTAATGGCCAGTTCAATATAGCCCGCCGCTGTTAACCCTTGCGTGAGTTCGGCAGGGTCAAAACAAAAATCGGGCTTACCTGAATCTGCCTTGATCGCAATTTTCTGTATCGACGCGGGCGAGTAGTAAAGCCGGTTATTGTGGTCGGCCAGAATCGCGATTGTCTCTTTATTGAGTTTTTCAGGCTGCCAGGCTATCCAGATAAGCGCATGCGTATCAATTAAATATCTGCCCGCCAGCAGAGAGGAAGCGTTATTTTTCTTCGCCGTCACGTTTGCGATTTCCGTAGAACAGATCTTCAATCTGGTCGGCGTGCAGCGCGTTAAAGTTGTCTGGCACGCTGCTTTCGCCCTTTCCTTGCATAAAGCCAATACGCGGCGATTTCTCCGCTGGGGTCAGAGGAACCAGCTTCGCCATGGGCTGACCGTTGCGGGCGATAATGTATTCCTCGACCGTCGCCGCGACATTCGCAACCAGCTTAGAGACGTTCGTTTTTGCATCGCACAGGTTCAACTTTTGCATAAAACCTCTTTTGGTTGTTCAAGTTAGTCGCCCATTATGGCTTCTGTTAGTCTAAAGAGATCGGCTTTTCTGGTCAATTTCTATTCAAAACGTACCGATTACATCCACGCTGCCTTTCTCCGGGGCGTGCTTTAAGGAGCCTCTATGCGCACTCTGATTTTCGACACCGATATCGGCGTAGACGACGCGTTTACGCTGGCCTATGCGGCGCGTGCACAGCGCCTGCTGGGCATTACCACGATGTTCGGCAACATGGCGGTGGGCCAGGTGGTGAAAAACGCGCGCCTGTTTTGCGAGAAGATGCAGATCGATGCGCCGATCTATCACAGATGTTAGCGTCCGCTGGCGCTGGCGCCGAGCGACCCGGTGAAGCTGCGCGGCGAGGATGGGCTGGGCGACGCTTTCGCCAATGCCTACGACGAGACGGCGCCGGACGCCGTCTCTTTTATTATCGACAGCGTGCGCGCGCAGCCGCACACCATCACGCTGGTGGCGATTGGCCCGCTGACCAATATCGCCAGCGCCATCAATCAGGCGCCCAATATTATTCCGCTGGTCAAAGAGCTGGTGATCATGGGCGGCGCGTTCCGCACCGACGGCCACAGCCGCAACGTCACGCCCTTCGCCGAGTTCAATATCTGGAAAGATCCGCATGCCGCCGATCAGGTGCTCAGCTCGGCGCTGAAGGTGGTCGTGATGCCGCTCGACGTCACGCATAAGGTGTTTATCAGCGGCGAAGAGGTGCGCCAGTTTGGGCAACCGGTGCTGAACGCCATCGTGCGGCCCTATCTCGCCTACAGCCTGCAAGAAAGAGGGCTTTGAAGGCATGGCGCTGCACGACACGCTGGCGATCGCCTGGCTCTGCCAGCCCGAGGCGTTTCAGCTGGCGGAAGGTCCGCTGCGCGCCCTCACCGAGGGCATCGCGCGCGGGCAGACGGTGCGTAAGCTGAGCGCGCTGGCGTCGCGCAACGATCCCTTTCGCGGCCTGCCCGCTCAGCGCGTGGCGCTGGGCGTCGATGCGGCGCAGGTGCGCGCGGCGGAATTCACTGGTGTCCGCCACCGCGACCTTCGCCCCCGCCGCCGCGGCAATCGCCGCCACGCCGAGGCCAATCGGCCCGGCATCCACCACCAGCACATGCTCGTCGGCGCTAACGTTTGCGCGGTGCACCACATGCGCGTTGATGGCGAACGGCTCAATCAGCGCCACGGCGTCCGGCGCCACCTCATAAACCCGCAGCAGGTTCCTGGTCGGCACGGCGAGAAATTCGCAGAAGCCGCCATCCTGATGCACGCAGCAAATTACCGAAATGTTTTCGCAGCAGTTGGTTTTGCCGCTCTGGCAGGTATCACAGCGCAGGCAGGAGAGACAGGAGATCAGCGCCACGCGCTGGCCCGGCGCAACGTTTTCCACGCCCGCGGCCGGCGCGGGCTTGTCGCGCGTCGCCCAGACCATTTTTTCGGTTCTGCGATGACCAAGGTTTTCATTGTCGTCATAGTGATTCTCCGGTTGTCCTGACGCAGTTATGGCGAATTGCCCGCGTGCGAGCCGTTTTGCCGGCGCGATCTGTGAGGCGTAGCGATTTTTTTGGCTCTCAATGGTTTTTAGTAAATAAAAAACCAAAGAGCGACCGCCGTGAGCCGAAACCTGAATCTGCGCCAGAACGTGATTAACCAGATGCTGGAGGGGATCGCCCAGCGCCATATCCGTTCGCCGCTGCCCGCCCAGGCGGCGTTGGCGGAGATGTTCAATATCAGCCGCACCACGGTGCGCCATACGCTGCAATACCTGCATCAGCGCGGCATTCTGGAGAAAGTGGCGGACACCTATGTAATTGTGCGCGAGCCGCAGGAAGAGGATGGCTTCAGCGAGCTGACCTCGCCGATCGAGCAGCAGGCCAGCCAGTTTGAGCAGGCGTTTTTCGAGATGATCAACCAGCGCTAGCTGCTGCCGGGCGACGCCTTCAGCTAGCTGCAGCTGTCGCAGCGGATGAAGGTCAGCACGCTGGTGGTGCGCGAATTTCTGCTGCGCTTTATGCGCTACGATCTGCTGGACCGCCACCGCGCGCTGCGCGATACCATCGCCAGTTCGCCGCGCTGTACAAGGAGCTGCATTCGCTGATCCTCTCTGTCGCCAACAACCCCTTCTTCAACCACTCGCTGGAGATTGTATCGGTGATTTTCACTCGTACTATCAGTGGGATGAGCGCGATCTCAAGCAGCGCAACTCGTGGCGCTGGAAGAGCATATGGCGCTGCTTTCGGCGCTGATCGGCCGCTAAGATGTGGATGCGCTGCTGGCGCTGCACACCCATCTCGCTACCGCCAAATCATCAATGGCGCGCTCTATCCGCCAGTACAATTAGGAAACATCTCTGCAAGGTTTGCATTACCTCCGGCATGCTGCTGTCGGCCGCCTTTACCGCTTTCGTCACGCGCGCGACCGATACCACCAGCGCGGTGACGCTGATCGTCATGGCGCTGTTCTGCATCTACTTTGCCGGCACCTCCTGCTGGGGGCTGATCCACACCAACGTCACGGCGCGCATGACCGCCTCGGTCGGCAGCATTCAGAACTTCGCCAGCTTTGTCTTCGCCTCGTTTGCGCCGGTGATCACGGGCTGGGTGCTGGATACCACGAAGTCGTTCAGCCTGGCGCTGATGATCTGCGCCGGCATCGCCGTAGTGGGCGCGCTCGCCTATCTGGTGCTGGTGCGCAAGCCGATTACTGACGGCGCGTAAGCTAGGCGCTGCAGGCGCGTAAACGCACAGCCGGGCTCAAAGCGCCCGGTTTTTTTGCCTCAGAGCGTGTGCAGATTGACACCGTGGCGCGCGCCGTAGCGCTCAATGCCGGCGATCACCTTCTCGACGCTCAGCGGCGGCGTCGGAGCGAAAAGCGGTGCCCGCTCGCGCAGCACGGCGTCGAAGCGGGCAAAGGTGGCGAAATCCTGCGGGTAGCGCTCGGTGGCGACGCCGACGAAGGCGCCTTCATGGGTGGGCGCGCGCCAGCAGGCTCTCCCAGCGTGCAATCGGTGCCATGCCGATACTCTCCGTGCCGTGCGAAAACAGCATCATGTCGATATCACGGTAGCGCGGCTGGCGATCTAGGAAGCGCGCCAGCGTGGCCGCGGACGGTTCGGTGTTAAACAGTATTCAGAACGGAATCGCGTGCTGGCGCAGCGTCCACTAGGGATCCATCAGCAGAAAGCTGTCCACCGTCAGGCGCGTGGCGTGTACGCCCGCCGCCAGATACCAGTCGCGATAAATTTCCGCCACCATAAAGCTCAGCGCCTCCGGATCCTCATAGCGAATCTCTAGCAGCCGCCAGCCCTGTGCGTCCGCCATCTTTTTCAGCGGCGCTTTAATGTACTCGTCCAGCCCCCACTCCGCTTCCGGCACGCTGTCGGTGGGCGCGGGCGCGTTCCAGCGGCTGCGCTCGATGCCGTAGCGCGCCAGCAGCTCCGCCACGCGGCCGCCGCCCTGCAAATACTCTTTTTCCGTCGCCCCGCCCAGCGCGCCGAACTAAAGAACGAGCGATCGCTGGTGCGCGTTACCGGCCACTGTCGCGTACAGTGGCTGACGAACAGCGTGCCGGTGCCCGGCAGGCTACGCATCAGGAACTCATTGAATGCCATCGGCAGCGTGCAGCTTCAGGCGAAAGTAGCTCATTTGGTCGAGCATCAGCCGGTCCTGACTAGGATCCTGCATGTGGTGCACCGCCAGACGCGGCTAGGCCGCCAGCAGCGCCGGCGCCACCGCTTTGTCCTGCTCGAAGCCCGCCTGCGCGTCGTCAGGATCGTTATGCGGCGAGCGCACCGGGCAGAGAAAGGTCTGCGGCAGCCAGGGCAAGCCCATGGCCGCAGTGAGATGGGTGAGCGCGCCGTTGGTGGAACCGATAAAGGCGGCGGGATAGTCGCGCTCCGGATATTCGCCCACCATCCATTCCGCAATCCCCTCCATGTCCAGATCGCCCGCCTGTGCCTCAGTGATCCCTTCCGCCATGCCGCCGATGGCGTAGCCCCACTCTTTCAGCCGGGTCGGCAGCCGGTTCAACGACGGCAGCAGGCGATCCAGCATTGGCGACTGGCTCGGGCTGTCGAAGGGTTTGTCATGCAGGGCATGGGCCAGCGCCATCAGCATGGTGGCGGCAGAGTCAAAGCGGGCAATGCCCTTCGGCGGTTTACTCATCCCGATTTTCCTGCTGAATACGCGCCACAAAGGGGCGGATGGCGTGGCAAAAACTCCACGGATAGACGTAGTGCCGCTGCGCAGCGTCAGCACCTTGCTGCGCGGCAGCAGTGTGCCCAGCTCCTCGACCCAGCGCGCGGGCGAAACTGCGTCGCGCGGGCCGCGCAGCAGCAGGGTGGGCGCCGTGATATAGGGCAGGCGATGTTCGATGCGGTCGTGCATCATCACGCGCATGGTTTTAAACGCGCGCTAGAGACCCGCCTTGGCGTAGTCGACGCGCGACAGCGACGCGGGCGAACGGTGGCGCTCAAGCCGGCCGTTGCGCCAGTCACGCCACGCCTGGCGCAGCAGGCTGTGCGCGTGGCGATCTCAGGTGTAACGTGGACTGCGGACTGCGGCCGGTCGCGCTGGCTGATCAGCATCACCTCGAACGGCAGCGGCTGCGTCACCGGCAGCAGCTTGAGCTGATCGGCGTAGCGGCAGGCGGTAAAGAGATCGACCACGTCGACGCCGCCGCCCGCCAGCACCATGTCGGCAATCACGGAATAGGTTTTGATCGAGAGCGAGACCGCCGGATAGAGCCGCTTGTCTTACGGCGCGCGATGCAGCACGCGGCCGAGCGGCTCCTCAGCCTGCATCAGCAGCAGGTTGTTGGCGCAGAGCCACGCCAGCGACACCGGCTCCTGTCGCGCCAGGTGAGGCGGCAGCAGCGCCACCATCGAAAAGTGAAACAGCGGCTCCGCCAGCAGATCCGCATCGACCTGCTGGCCGAACACCAGCGCGAAGTCGAGCTGGTCGTCGAGAATGCTGCGGCACAGGGGCAAGAAATGTTCGGTCACCAGCTCGACGTTGACCGCCGCCGCCTGCTGCCGGTAGCGCACCAGCGCGAGCGCCATCACCATCTGGCCGAAGGCGTGCGCCGCAGCTGATTGATCGCCTGCAGACAGTGGTCAATGGCCTGAAAGACTTCGATATGGCGCAGACGCATCGCTATTCGCCCCAGGTCGCTTCCAGCACGCGCAACCAGCTGCCGTAGCAGAGTTTATGCAGCAGCGCGGGCGCGTAGCCGCGCGCCGCCAGCGCCGCCGTCAGTAGCGGAAGTCGTCCGGCATGGTGGCGCCGTCGAGATCGGAGCCGAAACCGACACCATCTTCTCCTGCTTTGTCGAGAAGATACTCGACATGGCGGAAAATCTGATCAAGCGAGGTCGGCGCGTCGCGCCTGCCGTCTTCACGCAGGAAAGGCACGGCGAAGTTGAAGCCGACGAAGCCGCGCGTTTCGGCAATCGCCGCCAGCTGGCGATCGGTGAGGTTGCTCGACTGGACGCTAAGCGTGTGGGCATTCGAATGGCTCGCTACCAGCGACGCGTCACTGATGGCGGCGGTATGCCAGAAGCCTTTCTCATCCATATGGGAGAGATCAACCAGAATGCGGCGGCGATTGCAGTCGCGCACCAGCTGCTTGCCCGCCTCGGTCAGCCCGTTGCCGAGATCGGGCGACGAGGGATAGCGAAACGGCACGCCGTCGCCGCACTGATTCGGTCGGCTCCACAGCGGCCCGAGGCTGCGCAGGCCGCTGGCGTAAAACAGATCGAGCAGCTCGCCGTCACCGTCCAGCGCCTCCGCCCCTTCGATATGCATCACCACTGCCAGCGTATCGCTCGCCATACAGGCGCGAATATCGCGCATGCTGCGGCAAATTTTGATTTTTCCCTGCGACGCCTGCTCGATGCGCAACAGCAGCGCCAGCATGGAAAAGGTGGCGTCGCGCTAATGATTTCCTGAGGAAAATCAAGGGGGGTTTGGCGAGTTTCTTGCAGCGTCTTCCATCATCGTCGCGGCGACGGTGGGATGTGAAGGCCCCCAGACGGCGAAAATGCCGCCAGCCATCTTACCCTGGCGCAGACGCGGAAAATCGAGCTGACCCGACGCTGTGCCCTGCAAAAACGCGTTAACCGCATCGGCGCGGTGATGCTGCCACAGTCGGCACAGCAAATCGTTATGACCATCAAATTCCAGGACTGCGGGCCATGCCGCCTGGTGATTTTCCGACATCTTTTCCATCCGTCTGTAAAGGAGATCGCACAAAAGCGGCCCGCGAACGGCGCTGGCGCACTTAAAGTAGAGCACAGCGGTTTTGTGCAACCGGGAAGCGTTTATTAATCCTCCCGGCCCCGACACATGTCAAGACAAAAACGCGCAGATTATGAATTTTATATTAACTATCAATTGGTTGGATCTGATATGATCACCAAAAGAAGCTTTGTCGCAGGATGCAGCGCCGTGCCCTTTTTATCTTACCTCAGCCTGAACGTTGCCTCCGCCGCCACGCCGCCGAGTATGCTGGTGATGGAGATGCAGTTCGACAATATCACCAGTCTCGATCCCCATGAGAGCTTTTAGGCGACCGGCAGCCAGATCTGCGGCAACCTCTATCAGAAGCTGGTGCAGCCCGATCCGCAGCAGGCGGATAAAGTGATCGGCATGCTGGCAACCAGCTGGCAGGCCAACGCTGACAATACCGTTTTCACCTTTTATCTCGATCCGGCGGCGACCTTTGCCGACGGCACGCCGGTCACCGCGGAGGACGCGGCCTTTTCCCTTGAGCGCACCGTTAAGCTCGATAAAAGCCCGGCGTTTATCATCAACCAGTTCGGCTTCACCAAAGAGAACGTCACCGACAGGATTAAGGCGAAAAATGCCCATACGCTGGAGATGACGTTGGGCGCGCCCGCCTCTGAGTCGTTCCTGCTCTACTGCCTCTCCGCCACGGTCGGCAGCGTCGTATCGAAAGTAGCGACGTGACGCTGGTGAAGTAGCCGCTGTCGGCCATTATGCTGATGTCCTGCAATACCACGCATGAGACGCTGCAAAAGCCGCAGGTGTGGCAGGCGCTGAAGTGGGCCATCGACTACGACAGCATTCAGAAAAATATCCTGTCGCTGACCTACAACGTTCACCAAAGCTTTTTGCCCTCTGGCTTCCCGGCGGCGCTGGACGACGCCCCGTTTCACCGCGACGTGGCCAAAGCTAAGGCGCTGCTAGCGAAGGCGCGGGCTACCCGGACGGCTTTCGATATCACCCTCGAACACTACTCGATGCAGCCCTATCCCGATATCGCGCAGGCGATTCAGACCCAGCTCAGCACCATCGGCATTAAGGTGTCGCTGATCGCCTCGGAGAATCGGCAGGTGCTGACCAAGATGCACGCGCGTCAGCATCAGCTGGCGATCACCTCCTGGGGAGCGGACTACTTCGATCCCAACTCCAACACCGAGGCGTTCTATGTCAATACCGACAACAGCGCCGGCGCGCGCAACCACACCCTGGCATGGCGCTGCGGCTGGTCAGACGAAGAGTTTAACCAGCTCACCGCGCAGGCGCTGCACGAAAGCGACCCGACGCAGCGCCTCGCGCTTTATCAAAAAATCCAGCAGCTGCACCGCAAGAAAAGCCCGTTTATTTTTATGATGCAGCAGATCCAGACCACCGCCTACGCGAAAAACCTCACTGACGTGCATATGACCGTGCTGGAGCAGTGGCCCTAGCTGCAGGTGAAAAAAGCATGACGGGCGCGCTCAAACGTGGCGCCAGTACGTTGGGCAGCCTGCTGCTGACGCTGTTCGGCCTGACGGTGCTGACCTTTTTTATCGGGCGCGTGATGCCGACCGATCCGGTGCTGGCGACGGTCGGCGACAACGCGCCGCAGTCGGTGGTGGAGCACGTGCGCGCGGAAATGGGGCTGGATCAGCCGCTCTACTTGCAGTTCGGCCACTATATCTCAACCAGCTGCAGCGCACGGTGATATGCTGCGCGTCGCCCATCACATCGCCGCGCAGCAGCGGAAAGCGCTGGGGCCAGCGCTGGTCGCATATATCGCCCGGCTTCGGCACCGCCGCCAGCAGCGCGCAGGTATAGTCATGCTGCGGCGCGGCGAAAATCGCCTGCACCGGCCCCTGCTCAACCACGTTGCCGCGATACATCACCACCACGCGATCCGCGACTTCCGCCACCACGCCCATGTCATGGGGAATAAACAGCACCGCCATACGCTTTTCGTGCTGCAGCTCGCGCAGGATATGCAGAATGCGCGCCTGCACCGTCATGTCGAGCGCGGTGGTCGGCTCGTCCGCGATCAGCAGCTGCGGATCGCACGCCAGCGCCTGCGCAATCATCACGCGCTGTCGCATGCCGCCGGAGAACGCGTGCGGATAGCTTTTCATGACCCGATCGACGTCGGCGATGCGCACCTGGCGCAGCAGCGACCGGGCGCGGGCCTGCGCCTCGGCGCCGGAGCAGAGCTGATGGTCGCGCAGCGATTCGGTAAGCTGATCGTCTACGCGCAGCACCGGATTGAGCGAGGTCATTGGCTCCTGAAAAATCATCGCCATTTCGCGGCCGCACAGCCTGCGCCGCCGCTCGTCGCAGAGTTGGCTGAGATCGTGCGTTGTGCCGGCGCGGTCGCGAAAGCAGATCGCGCCGCCCAGCAGGCCCATGACCGCCAGCGAGGTCACCGATTTGCCCGAGCCGCTCTCGCCGACCACCGCCACGATTTCGCCTGGCTGAATGGCGAAGGAGACGTCGTGCAGCGCTTGATGCGCGCCGCTGCGCCCGCGAAAGCTGATGCTGAGGTGTTCTATCGCCAGCACCGGCTCGCCGTCCGGGTCAGCAACGCCAGCGGCGTCAGGCAGAGAAGTGTGCGTCATCGCGGCTTCCGTTGCGTTTACAGCCAGATTCAGCCTTGTGAACAGAAGAGAAAGGGCGAGCTGTCCGCCGCCAGCCAGATGGGGCCGTCGAGATCGACATGCTCCGCCTGTAGCGCGACCGGCAACGCCACCTCCATCGCCAGCGCCTCCGTCAGGCCGCCGCACTTGTCGAGCTTGATGTTGATCATCTCGTAGCGATCGCGCAGCGCGGCGATATCGCGCCGCGTGTGGCAGCTTTCGTCGGTGCAGAGCGGAATCGGATGGGCGATGTGTTGCAGAGCGGCATCCTCGCCCGCCGGCAGCGGCTGTTCGAGCATCACGACGCGGTAGGGCAGCAGCGCCGCGAACAGCGGCGGCAGCGCCAGCCCGCTCCACGCCTCGTTGGCGTCGACGATCAGCGTAGCGTCGGGCGCCGCGCGGCGAATAGCGGCCACCTTGTCGACGATCGCTTCGCGGTCGAGCTTGATTTTGAGCAGCGGTGCGGGTGCCGCGCGCAATGGCGAAGGGCCGCGGCAGCGTCAGCACTTCTGTCAGCATGCGGCGCATATCAGCCTCGCTCTTTCAGCAGCGCGGCAATCGCCTCAATACCGAAGCGCACCGGATCCGTCGCGGGCACGCCGAAGGTGTCGCTGAGCTGCGCGCAGTAGTCGCGCGCTTCCGCTTCGCTGAAGTTGAAGGTATTGATGGCGAAGCCCGCCAGCTGTGGGTTGTCGCTGGTGACCATCGCCGCGCGCAGGTTAGCTTCGACGCAGTCGGCCAGGCCGACCATCAGCTGGTGCGGCAGATGGCGCAGCCGGCGAGAGCGCCTCCGCCGCGCCGGCGATGGAATCGGCGACCACCGCGTTGATGGCGATGCCCGCGCCGGCGACCAGAATGCCGGTCTGCCCGGTGGCGCGAAAGTCCGCCTTCATGCCATGCTCACGCATGGCGGCTTCCAGCGCCAGCGAGGTGTACATTTTGCCGACGGAACAGTCTGTGCCGACGGTGAGCACGCGCTTGCCGCTGCGTTTTTTGCCGCTGCCCACGCTGAGCGTCGGCCGCATATGGCGAATATCGAACAGCGCGACGCCGTGCGCCTCTGCCAGCGCCGGCTCGTCCGCCAGGCGATGATGCAGGCCGCTGGCCACGTTCATGCCCGCGTTGATCGCCGCGGTCACGCTCTCAAGCCAGTGCTGCGGCAGATAGCCGCCCGCGTTGGCGGTGCCGAGTACAGCGTTTTTGCGCCGCGCGCCTTCGCCGTGGCAATATCCAGCTCTTCCAGGCCCAGGGAGACGGTGCAGTCGGGCAGGCGAATCTCGCCGACGCACTGTTCAGGCAGCCACACCTGGATGCCGCGCGCGGTTTTCGCCGCCAGCGGATCGGTGACGTCGCCGAGAAACAGCAGATAGGGGTAAGGAATCAGCATAATACGCTCTCTTTCAGACAGGGTTGAGGGGCTGAAGCGCACTATTTCACGCCAATAATGGCGCGACGAATGCTTGTTTAGTTGTCGGGTATAACCTGCGGCTATAGCGCAAGGCGGCGCTAATGGTAAAAGCGTAAACAGGCTGTACAGAGGGGATATCAGGGGAAAAGGTGGTAAGAAAAGCGTATGGCAGTGGTCATCACGGCGCGGTCTCTGGCCGCGGTGACCAGCGTGCGACGGCGTAGAGAAGGACTAAGGCGCGACGTCGCAGGGAAGATCAATACATGGCACCCGGTAGGCATATTTAAAGGTTTTGACATAAGCGCGGAAGACATATTTAACAAAGCGTTTCATGAGATACCCGTTTCAAAATTAGTTGAAGAAATGCAGCGAAAGTATAACTTCTGCCCATTTTGCAGGTAATGAATTTTGAGGTATATCACAAAAACCGCATTAATTTGCCTGAGACGACGTGCTCATCAGGCAAAGGGATGGAGATGCTGAAGAAGAATGGTCGAGCCGATAGCGATCAGCACCAAGCCGCCAAGTACTTCCGCCCACTTGCCCAGCACCGGACCCACCAGACGCCCCACCAGCACGCCGGTGGTCGCCATTACCGTTGTGGCCATGCCGATGGTCAGCGCGGTGGCGACGATATTGACCTGAAGAAAGGCGAGGCCCACGCCCACCGCCAGCGCGTCGATGCTGGTTGCCACTGCGGTCATCGCCAGCACGAGAAAGCCGTAGCTTTGCGGCGCTTCGCACGGCCCCGCCGTCGCCGTCTGGCGCAGACCCTGCATCATCATGCGGCCGCCGAGAAAAGCGAGCAGCGTAAACGCGACCCAGTGGTCCCAGGCCATGACATAGCGGCTGGCGGCCAGCCCGGCAGCCCAGCCGATCAGCGGCGTCAGCGCTTCAGTTGCTCCGAAAATCAGGCCGGTGCGCAGCGCTTCCCGGAAGCCGGGCCGGTGCAGCGCCGCGCCTTTGCTAAGCGCAGCGGCGAAGGCGTCCATCGACATGCCGAAAGCAAGGATCAGGGTTGCGATAAAAGTCATAACGGTCATAGTCAGGTCAAATAGCGGATGAAACGCACCTTTTAACCTGCTTTTTGTTCAGTCTGGTAAAAGTGCGCGCAGTCTAGCACGCATCCAGCCTGTTAAAAAGTCATTAAAATCAGTAATTTAATTATAGAAAATGCTATAAATTTTAACTTCCGCTATGTTTTACCGTAAAGCCGGTGGTAGTAAAGCCTTTTCTTCACTGCCTTACGGATCACTTTGCCCTGCGGTCGGGCGTCTCAGGAGTTGAACCTGGCAGGCTATTCCCGGAGACATAGCCGCGCCGATCACTGCGGAACCTACTTTCGGGCTGACCGTGGCGCGCAGCCTGACTCAGCACCTGCACCTGCAGGACATCAACCAGCTCTTATTTTTGCGTCTGGTTTCTGCTGTTGGGCGCGGTAGAGTTTTTTGTTATCCGCTTTATCTGGCGCCGCTGGTTCCGTAGCTAAACGTGGCGCCTGCCAGGCGCTGTCCGTTATGCCTGCGAAAGCAGGCCAAAAACACAAAAATGTAACATTACTTTTACAGAATCGGCTGAAAAGGTACGCGTTGGCAAAAATCCTTTATCGTCGCCCTGCATAATAATCGTTTTAAATCAGTAATTTATAAAGTTTGGCGATTTTCGCCTCGCTCCCTGCCCGGCACTGCCATTGTGCATTTACGCAACATAATCTTTGTTTAACCTGCTGAATTTTTGGTAAAAAATCTCTTATCACCGCGCCCCGCGATGAGTAATTCTTATGCTGAATCATTTCCGCATTTAAAAAATAAACAAATGTTTAAACCAGAGACGAGAATATTATATTCAACAGACAAAGCATAACGTGCAGTTAACCTACATCCCGCTTAAACGAACCTGAGTCTTAACCTTTGAGAAATAGCTCAACGCGCTTCTGAGAAGCGCGACTATTTCGCCTGCGAACCTATTGAGAATCAGTTCAACACAGAGAGAGGAGATCTCGCCTCATGTGCAATACAGTAGTAAACCTTACGCTCGCGATGAGCGCCATTGGCACGGAAAAACCGCAGATGTCCGAGCGTAACGACGTTGACGTGCTGCTGATCGGCGCGGGCGTGATGAGCGCGACGCTGGGCGCCTGGCTACAAGGAGCTGGAGGCGGACTAGACCGTCGAGATGGTCGAGCAGCTGGATAGCGTGGCGGAAGAGTCCTCTAACGGCTGGAACAACGCCGGTACCGGCCATGCCTCGCTGGCAGAGCTGAACTATACGCCGCAAAAGGCGGACGGCAGCATCGACATCACGAAAGCGGTGACGATCAACGAATTTTTCCAGATTTCCCGTCAGTTCCTCGCCTATCAGGTGCAGAAAGGCCACCTGCGCAAGCCGGAAACCTTTATCAACAGCACACCGCACATGAGTTTCGTATGGGACGACGAGAACATCACCTTCTTGCGCAAGCGTTATCAGGCGCTGCAAAAAAGCACGCTGTTCCGCGGCATGGCATATTCCGAAGATCCGCAGCATATTGCCGAGTGGATCCCGCTGGTGATGAAAGGGCGCGACCGCCAGCAAAAAGTGGCGGCGACCTAGACGGAGATGGGCACCGACGTCAACTTTGGCGAAGTTACCCGCTAGCTGATCGCCTCGCTGGAAAACAGCCGGGCTTTCGTCTGCGACTGCGTCAGGAAGTGCGCGATCTTAAGCGGTTGAACGACGGCCGCTGGCAGGCGACGCTGCATTTGCTGGCGACGGGCGAGACGCGCCTTCTAAAGGCGAAAAATATTTTTATCGGCGCGGGCGGCGCGGCGCTGCCGCTGCTGCAGAAAAGCGGCATTCCAGAGGTCGCCGGCTATGCAGGCTTCCCGGTTGGCGCGCCGCCGATGTCGGTGCCGCACGTCGACACCCGCGTGCTGGACGGCAAGCAGGTGCTGCTGTTCGGGCCGTTTGCCACCTTCTCTACCAAGTTCCTTAAGCAGGGTTCGCTGCTGGATATGTTTGGCTCGCTGAACGGCGGCAACCTGTTGCCAATGACGCAGGTCGGGCTGAAAAACTTCGATCTGGTGAAATACCTGGTCGATCAGGTGTTGCAGAGCGACGCCGACCGCACGGAGGCGCAGCCGGACGACTGGCGTCTGGTGACGGCGGGCCAGCGCGTGCAGATTATCAAGAAAGATGCCAAAGAGGGCGGCGTGCTGCGTCTCGGTACGGAAGTGGTCACCTCGCAGGACGGCACGATTTCCGCGCTGCTTGGCGCATCGCCGGGCGCCTCTACCGCCGCGCCGATTATGCTGGAGCTGATGGCGAAGGCCTGGCCGGAGCAGATGGCTTCCGTCGAGTGGCAGAGCCGCATCCGCGCCGTGGTGCCTTCGTGGGGCCGCAAGCTCAACGGTGACGTGGCGCTGACGGAGAAAGTGCTGGCGGATACCAGCCGCATCCTCAAGCTCGCCAACTCGCCGGTTATCCCAGGCGCGGCGAACGACGAAAGACGCGAAACCGCGCGACGTTGTCAGTGAGTAACGTATTTTGCTGAAAAAGCCTCGCAAAGGCGAGACTTTTTTTTTGCGCCCGTGGCGCCCGAGCCGGAAAGATGTTTACCTGTCACCGTTTCGCTAACCAGGAGAATGTCCGATGCCACAACCGACCGCCGCCAACGAGCTGCACTTACTGGATCGCTACTGGCGCGCCGCTAACGACCTTTCCGTCGGGAAGATCTACCTGATGGCGAACCCGCTGCTGCACGAGCCGCTGCAGCCAGAGCATATCAAGCCTCGCCTGCTCGGCCACTGGGGGGGCACGACGCCGGAGATTAACTTTATTTACGTTCACCTGAACCGCATCATCCGCCAGCGCGATGTCAACCTGATCTACGTTTGCGGCCCTGGACACGGCGGCCCCGGCATGGTGGCGAATACCTGGCTTGAAGGCAGCTACAGCGAAATCTACCCTCACGTCAGCGAAGATGCCGAAGGGATGCAGCGGCTGTTTAAACAGTTCTCTTTTCCCGGCGGCATTCCCAGCCACGCGGCGCCGGAAACGCCGGGATCGATCAACGAAGGGGGCGAGCAGGGCTACTCGCTGTCGCACGCCTTTGACGCGGCACTCGATCATTCGGATCTGATCGTACCCTACGTGATCGGCGACGGCGAAGCGGAAACCGGCCCGCTGGCGGCAAGCTGGCACGGCATTAAGTTCCTTAACCCGGTGCGCGACGGCGCGGTGCTGCCGATTCTGCACCTGAACGGCTACAAGATCGCCAACCCCACCATTCTGGGCCGCGCCAGCGACGACGATCTGCACCAGCTGTTCAGCGGCTACGGCGATGAGCCGCTGTTTGTCAGCGGCCACGAGCCGGAGGATCTGTTTGACGCGCAAGGCCGTCTGAAACCAGAACTGCGCGCGCTGGCGCCGCAGGGCGATAAGCGCATGGGCGCCTCGCCCTACGCCAACGGCGGCCTGCTGCACTGCGAGCTGGATACGCCCGATATCTGCGACTTCGCCTTCGACGTCAAAGAGCCGGGTTCGCAGCTGGCGCAGGCCACCGAACAGTTTGGCCGCTACCTGACGGCGATATTTGAACGCAACCAAGATAATTTCCGGCTGTTCGGCCCGGACGAAACCGCCTCGAACCGGCTGTCGCCAGTGTTTGACGTCACCAGCCGCACCTGGCTGGAGCCGATCAAATCCTATGACGAGCAAGCTGGCGCCGATGGTCGGGTAATAGAAATCCTCAGTGAACATCAGTGCCAGGGCTGGCTGGAAGGCTATCTGCTGACTGGCCGCCACGGCCTGTTCAACTGCTATGAAGCCTTTATCCATATCGTCGATTCGATGTTTAACCAGCACGTCAAATGGCTGAAGGTGACGCGCAAGCTGGGCTGGCGCAAGCCGGTGGCATCGCTTAACTATCTACTCTCGTCGCACGTCTGGCTTAAGGATCACAACGGCTACAGCCATCAGGATCCCGGCTTTATGGATCACGTCGCCAATAAAAAGGCGGATATCGTGCGCATTTATCTGCCGCCGGACGCCAATACCCTATTCTGGGTCGGCGACCACTGTTTACGCACCTGGGATCGCATCAACGTAATTGTGGCGGGTAAGCAGCCGTCGGCGCAGTGGCTGGATATGGAGAGCGCCATCGCGCACTGCGAAGCGGGCATGGGCAAATGGCGCTGGGCCGGCACCACGCCGCAGGGCGAGGAGCCGGACGTGGTGATGGCGTGCGCCGGCGACGTACCGATGCTGGAGACGCTGGCGGCGGTGGATCTGCTGCGCGACTACCTGCCCAATCTGCGCATCCGCGTGGTCAACATGGTGAATTTGATGGCGCTGCAGACGCAGGAGCAGCATCCCCACGGCAAAAGCGAGGAGGAGTTCGACGCGCTGTTCACCCTCGACAAGCCGGTGATCTTCGCCTTCCACGGCTACCCGACGCTAGTGCATCGTCTGACCTACCAGCGCAACAACCACCGTAACTTCCACGTGCGCGGCTTTAACGAAGAAGGCACCACCACCACGCCGTCCGATATGACGGTGCTTAACGAGCTGGACCGCTACCATCTGGCGCAGGAGGCGATTCTGCGCGTGTCGGGGCTGGCGGAGCAGTATCCAGAACTGCTCGACGACCTGCACTGCAGGAGCGCATCGGCGAGCATTATCGCTACGTGCGCGAATATGGCGAAGACGTACCGGAAGTGCGCAACTGGAAATGGCCGTCGCAGACCGGCGAGGGCGCGCCGGACTAGCGCAGCGCCTCCAGCAGCATCCACACCGTGGTGGCGATCAGGGAGAGCGCCATCACGGCTGTTGAAGAGCTGGCGCTTCCACGCTGTCTGCAGGTGCGTTCCCAGCCGATCGCCCAGCGCCGCACAGATCAGGATGCAGGGCAAATTCACCAGCGCGAAGCCGAGCATTACCGGCAGCAAACCGCTTTGCGCGCTCCACAGCAGCGCCACGTTGCTCGCCATCAGCCAGGCTTTGGGATTCAGCGTCTGAAAGCCGACCGCGCCCGCTATCGACATCGGCTGCGCTTTTTCCCGCCGCGACGGGGCGACGGGGCGCCACAGCTTCCACGACAGCCAGGGCAGATAGGCGCAGCCCGCCAGCGTCAACGGCACCCTAACCGCGCTAATCCAGCTCAGCAGCCACTCCAGCACCAGTACCGCCAGCGCGGTTTGCAGCAGGCAGTCGAGCAGCACGCCGGCGATCACCGGCAGCGTGCGGTGTAGGCCGAAGTTCACGCCGGAGGTGGCCAGCAGCAGGTTATTGGGGCCTGGGGTAATCGACATCACGGTGACGTAGCTGAAAAAAGAGGGATCGAGCATCACGGCGTTCTCGCAGAGGAAAGTGTTTACTCATGCTAGAGCCTGCGAAGTTCTGGTAACAGAGACACAAAAACACTATTGTCATGGTTACAGTTTATCTTTTCGACAATTGTACCCATGACCTGCGGAGGCTTTTGTGTCCCTTACTTCGTCTGGCGATCGGCCTCTCTATCACTCACCAGCTTGCCGACAGCCTCGCGGCGGCGATCCATAGGGGCACGCTAAAGCCCGGCAAGCGGCTGCCCGCCATCCGCCGCGTCGCGCAAACGCATCAGATCAGAATCAATACCGTGCTCAATGCCTAGCAGATGCTGGAAGATCGCGGCCTGATCTAAGCACGGCCGCAGTCAGGCTACTATGTGCGCAGCGTGCTGCACGCCGTCACGCCTGCCGAGCCGCAACGCGCGCGCATCAAAGACCACAGCAGTGAAAAGCTCGCTCTGATCGAGCAGGTATTTGCCGCGTAGAACCATCCCGACTACGTCAATATTTCGCTCGCCTGTCCGCAGGATGGCGAACTGTATCCCTCGGCGCGACTGAGCCGCATTACCGCCTCGCTGCTGCGGCGCGATCTCTACCTAATCGGACGCTATGCGCTGCCGCCAGGTAGTGAGCGCTTACGGGAGGAGATTGCGCGCCGCGCGCTGCACGCCGGCGTCTCGCTGACCAGCGAGCAGATTACCCTGACCCACGGCTGTATGGAGGCGCTACAGCTGGCACTGCGCGCCGTTACCTGGCCCGGCGACTGCGTTGGCCAGGAGTCGCCGACCTACTTTTTCCTGTTTCCACTGCTGGCGTCGCTGGGGTTGAAGGCGCTGGAAACCCCTACCGATCCGCAGCATGGCCTGTCGCTCGACGCGCTGGAGATGCTGCTGCAGGAGCAGCGCATTCAGGCGCTGATCGCCATGCCGAGCGCGCAGAATCCGCTGGGCTACTGCATGTCGCGGCAGAACAAGCAGCGGCTGGCGAAGCTAGTGAATACTTACAAGGTTCCGCTGCTGGAGGATGGGCTGTATGACGAGCTGCAGTTCGACTGGCAGCTCTCGCCTGCAGTGAAGTCGTTCGACAGCGACGGCTGGGTGATTTACTGCACCAGCTTCACCAAAACGGTGGCGCCCGATTTCCGTATCGGCCGGATCGCGGCTGCTGTCGGAAACCCTGGCGGAGTTTCTCGCCAGCGGCGGCTACGATCACCATTTGCGCACGCTGCGCCGCCGCTACTCCGCCAATATGGACGAGGCGCGCGGTTTGATCGCCCGCTATTTTCCGCAGGGCACGCGCGCAACGCTGCCGCGCGGCGGCTTTGTATTCTGGGTTGAACTGCCGGAGAAAGTCGATACGCTGGCGATGTTCCATCGGCTACTGCAGGAGCAGATTTGCGTGACGCCCGGCGCGCTCTACTCGCTGAGCGAGCGCTATAACCATGCTCTACGCCTCTCCTGCTGCTATCCCTTTGACGACCGCTACAGCTGGGCGCTGAAGCGCGCCGGTGCCGTCGCCTGCTAGCTGGCAGCACTGCCGCCCGGACACGATCAGGGTTTGCCGTTGCGGCCCCAGACGGTGTAGGGATGACCTTCCGTCAGGCGCTCGTAGTAGTGACGCACCGCGGGCAGCGTGGGATGATCCAGCGAGGTTTCAAACCAGCGGTTCACCGCCAGCCCGACGCCGATATCTGCCAGGGTAAAGTTGCGGCCTGCGACGTAGGTGCCCGGTTTTCTCCAACTGCTGGTTGAGAATGCCCATGGTGTGCGACCAGCCCTTGCAGGCCACCGCCAGCAGGCGCGGATCCTGATGCGGGGGGAGTTGCGCACCAGCGACATATAGACGTAGCGCCACGAGGTATTCATCTCGGTGGACTGCCAGTCCATCCACTGATCGATGGGCGCACGGATTTTGCGGGTAGAGCCAGTCGCCCTCATAGGCGTTGGCCAAGTAGCGCAGGATGGCGTTCAATTCCCACATCACAAGATCGTCGTCGATCAGGACGGGAATCCTCGCATTGGGGTTGAGCGCCAGGAACTCCGCTTTGTGCAGGGAGTCTGGCGCAACGCCCCACTCTTCGAGCTCGAATTCGAGATCCAGTTCGTCACACAGCCAGAGCACTTTGCGCACGTTGATTGACGAATCGCGCCCAAGAATTTTCAGCATAACGGTCTCCTGCGGGGATTGTTAACATATTGATAACCCTATCGCGGAATAAACGCAAATGCCGCAGGCGGAGTTTCTCTGATGAAAGGAGCATACATGAAAGTCGTGTTTAAGCAGGTCGATGTGTTTACCTCGTCAGCCTTTAACGGCAATCCGCTGGCGGTCATTATGGATGCGCAGGGGCTGAGCGATGAGCAGCTGCTGGCCATCGCCCGCTGGACCAATCTATCGGAAACCACCTTTGTGCTGCCGCAGCAGCATCCCGAGGCCGACTAACGAGTGCGCATTTTTACCGTAGAGGGCGAGCTGCCGTTTGCCGGACATCCCACGCTGGACACGGCGCACGCGTTGCTGGAGGCGGGTTGGCCGCTGAAAAACCCCGGCAGCATCGTGCAGGAGTGTAGCGTCGGCAACATAACGGTACGCATCGGCGCGGAAGGCTCGCTGGCATTTGCCGCGCCGCAGGCGACCATCACGCCTTTTACCGATGCGCTGATGAGCAATGCGCTGAGCAGCGGCGCCTTTGACACTACGCAGACGCCGGTAGTAGTGGACATGGGCATCCGCTTTTTACTAGTGCCGATGATCAGCGGCGACGCCGTGCTGGCAATCAAGCCGGTGGTCAGCGATTTGCAGCGCCTGCTGGCCCATGCGGGCGTCACCGGCGTAATGCCGTTCGGTCCGCTGCCCGACGGCGCAGGCGAGCAGTATGAGGTGCGCGGCCTGCTGGTGGAGCACGGCAGCCTGACGGAAGATCCCATCACCGGCAGCGCCAACGCCTGTCTGGCGCGCTACTTTGCCGCCCAGGGTCAGCACCGCAATTACCGCGCCCGTCAGGGCACGGTAATTCAGCGGCAGGGACGGATCGAGGTGCGCTATGAGGGCGACACCATCTGGATTGGCGGCAAAACCGTGACGGTCATTGACGGCACTATTGCGCTGTAGGCAAAGCAAGCACTCACCTGCTGGCTTTTTACAGCGCCTGGCCGCCTGACGCCTCGATGCGCTGGGCGTTGATCCCGCCGGTTTCATCGCTCAGAATAGCGCTGATGGCGTCGCCGATATCGTCCGGCTGGCCAACGCGTCCCAGCGCGGTAATCGCCGCAATGGTGTCGTTGATCTCCTTGTTATCGCGCACGCGACCGCCTCCGAAGTCGGTCTCGATGGCGCTCGGCGCCAGGATATTAACGCGAATGCGGCGCTCTCCCAGCTCTTTCGCCTGGTAGCGCGTCAGCAACTCCATCGCACCCTTCATCGAGGCGTAGGTGCTGGAGCCGGGATAGGTCATGCGCGTCAGCCCGCTGGAGATATTCAGGATGCGCCCGCCGTCGTTGATCAGCGGCAGCAGCTTCTGGGTCAGAAAGTAGGGCCCTTTAAAAGGGACAGCAACCAGCGCGTCGAACTCCTCTTCGGTGGTCTCGCTGAACGGCTTATAGTGGCCGTGACCGGCGTTGTTCACTAAATAATCAAAGCGGTCGCGCTGCCACCCTTTTTCCAGCGCCACTTTGACCTGCGCGACAAAGCCGTCGAACTGGCGACTGTCGCCGACATCCAGACGCAGCGCCACCGCGCGGCGGCCCAGCGCCTCAATTTCCTTCACCACCGCCTGCGTCTCTTCTTCGTGACTGCAGTAGGTAAAGAGGATATGCGTGCCCTTCTGCGCCAGTTTTAACGCAGCATTCTTGCCTAAACCGCGGTTTGCGCCTGTGATCACTGCAATTTTATTACTCATGTTTCTTACTTGTTGCAAAATTGAACACCTTTGCAGGATATGCTTTAAAAACTGATCTATAAACGCAGTGGAATACGCAGCCCTGTTTCATTTACAACAACAATCGGTGCACAACATGGACAAAATTCACGCAATGTAGTTTTTTGTGCGGGTGGCGAAAATGGACAGTTTCATCCGCGCGGCAGAGAGTGTATGCCTGCCGAAAGGCAGCGTGTCGCGTCAGCTACAGGCGCTGGAGAATCAGATGGGCACACGGCTGCTGCATCGCACCACGCGCCGCGTTCAGCTTACCCAGGATGGGCTGGTCTACTACGATCGCTGTCTCGATCTGCTATCGATGATCGACGATATGGAAGGCCTGTTTCAGCACAATCCCGCCACCCTCAGCGGCAAGCTGCGCGTCGATATGTCCGTCGCGATGGCGACCAATTTTATCCTGCCGCGCCTGCCGGAGTTTTTTCAGCACTGTCCCGGCGTAGAGATCGAGCTGAGCAGCAGCGACCGCATGGTGGATGTGATCCGCGAAGGCTTTGTGACTGTGTGATCCGCGTGGACGAGCTGAAAGACTCCGGCCTGATTGCGCGCAAAATCGGCACCTATACCTTGATCAACTGCGCCAGCCCTAGCTACCTTTCTCGCTTCGGCATGCCGACGCGGCTGGAAGATCTCTCCTCGCACGCCGTGGTGCACTACTCGCAGCGCTCGGCCAGCCGTCGCTCGGCTTTGAATATTTCGACGGCAAGCAGTGCCACTACGTGCAGACCGGCGGCGTGGTGACGGTCAATAGCACCGGAACCTATCGCGCCGCCTGTCTGGCCGGACTGGGCATTATCCAGGTGCCGGCGATAGGCATCCAGCTGCTGCTGGAGTCGGGCCAGCTGGTGAAGGTACTGCATCACTTTCCCGCCAAGCCGATGCCGATTTCTCTGCTCAATCCCCACCGGCGCGACGTAGCGCGCCGCGTGCGGGTGTTTATGGAGTGGCTGAGTCAGGTGTAGCAGGAGTATGTCACCTGAATGGCTATAATTGCTTTTTCATGTTAAAAGCAGGATGATCACGGTCTATGACGGACAAACAGGAAACTTCGATTCACGCCGACGCGCCCAAGCCGCTGATTGACATTCACACCGGCAACAAAACCGTCGACGGCTCTATCCATCGCGTATCGCGCTTTGCCGCCTGGTTTCAGGCGATTCCAGCGGTGGCGCATTTTATTTGCGCGCTGGAGCGCTTTAACGATCGCCTCGGCAGCCAGTTCGGCGCGGCCATTACCTATTTCTCATTTTTGTCGCTGATCCCGATTTTGATGGTGTCGTTCGCCGCCGTCGGCTTTGTGCTGGCGTCGAACCAGGATCTGCTGTCGGAGCTGATCATCAAGATCGTCAACAGCATTAGCGATCCCACGCTCGCCACCACATTGAAAAATACCGTGAATACCGCCATTCAGCAGCGCGCCACCGTCGGCATCACCGGTCTGCTACTGGCGCTCTACTCCGGCATCAACTGGATGGGCAACCTGCGTGAAGCGGTGCGCGCGCAATCGCGCGACGTTTGGGAGCGAAAGTCGGACGATCAGGAGAAGTTCTGGAAAAAATATCTGAGCGACCTGCTGTCGCTAATTGGCCTGATGCTGGCGCTGGTGATCACCCTGTCGCTGACCTCTATCGCCGGCGCGGCGCAAACGGCGATCGTCAACGCGCTGGGGCTGGGGGACATCGAATGGCTGCGTCCGGCGATGACCATCATTGCGCTCGCCATTTCGATCGCGGCCAACTATATGCTGTTTTTGTGGATTTTCTGGATACTGCCGCGCCACAAGCCGCGCAAGAAGGCGCTGTTGCGCGGCACGCTGCTGGCGGCCATCGGCTTCGAGGTGATTAAGTTTATCATGACGCTGACGCTGCCGAAGTTGGCCTCCTCGCCTTCCGGCGCCGCCTTCGGCTCCGTGCTGGGCCTGATGGCGTTCTTCTACTTTTTTGCTCACCTGACGCTGTTTTGCGCCGCCTGGATCGCCACCGCGAAATATAAAGACGATCCGCAACTGCCGGAAGGCGGCCGCGCTTCCCATCGCCGCGCGTGATAAAGGGCGAAGGATAGCGAAAAATTTTCCCTTTGGCTATTTAATGTGCAATCTGCAGGATGAATAGCTGAAGCGTCACTTTTATTTGCCATTTTTATAGAGATTCCCGCTGCAAAATGCGGGCTTATCCCTGCCTTAATCCACATATTCCTTTTCAGCGTACATTATCCACTTTTTCGCCGACAAAGCCTGTTCTGGCGCGGGTTTTCGCCGTTGAATGGCGCATCGCAGGTGCGTAATATTCCCTGTCTCTATTTACAATTAAGAAACAGTTATGCAAGCCTCCATCACAGAACCTCTGAAAAAGTCACAAGACGATACGCCAATGAACTCGCGCGGCAAAGTCGTGGTGGCCTCGCTGGTCGGTACGGCGATTGAATTCTTCGACTTCTATATTTACGCCACCGCGGCCGTCATTGTTTTCCCGCATATTTTTTTCCGCAGGGCGATAACACCGTGGCGACGCTGCAGTCGCTGGCGACCTTCGCCATCGTAGCACGCCCGATCGGTTCCGCCGTGCTCGGCCACTTCGGCGACCGCGTCGGACGTAAAGCGACGCTGGTGGCGTCGCTGCTGACCATGGGCATCTCGACGGTGGCGATCAGGCTGCTGCCCGGCTACCAGTCGATCGGCGTGGCGGCACCGCTGGCTGGCGCTGGCGCGCTTCGGCCAGGGGCTTGGCCTCGGCGGCAAATGGGGCGGCGCGGCGCTGCTGGCGACGGAAAACACGCCGGCGAAAAAGCGCGCGCTTTGTGGCTCCTTTCCGCAGCTCGGCGCGCCTATCGGCTTCTTCATTCGCCAACGGCACCTTCCTGCTGCTCTCCTGGCTGCTGACCGACGAGCAGTTTATGCTGAGGGGCTGGCGCGTGCCCTTTATCCTCTCGGCGGTGCTGGTGCTCATCGGCCTGTATGTGCACGTTTCGCTGTATGAAAGCCCGGTGTTCGCCAAGGTGCAGAAAGGGAAGAAGCAGGTACAGGTGCCGATCACTGTGCTGCTAAGCAAGCATCTGACCGCGACCATTCTCGGCACCTTTATCATGCTGGCGACCTATACGCTGTTCTACATTATGACGGTCTACTCCATGAGCTACGGCACTGCACCCGCGCCGGTCGGCCTCGGCTTCTCGCGCAACAGCTTCCTATGGATGCTGATGGTGGCGGTCATCGGCTTTGGCGTGATGGTGCCGATCGCCGGTCTGCTGGCGGATCGCTTTGGCCGTCGTAAAACCATGATCGTGATTACGCTGATGATTATCGCCTTCCTGCTCCCGTCGATGCTTAATTCCGGCTCGCAGGCGCTGGTGATGGCCTTCCTGCTGCTCGGCCTGAGCGTGATGGGGCTGACCTTCGGTCCGATGGGCGTGCTGCTGCCGGAGCTGTTCCCGACGGAAGTGCGTTATACCGGCGCCTAATTCTCCTATAACCTGTCGTCGATTCTTGGCGCGTCGGTGGCGCCCTATATCGCCACCTGGCTGAACGCCAACTACGGCCTGCAGGCGGTAGGCTACTATCTGGCAGCGATGGCGGTGCTGACGCCGATCGCCTGCAAAGAGACGCGCCATCAGACGCTCGATGAAGCGGTGTAACCACGCACGACCCGGCTGAGGGCGAGTTTTTTATGCCGCGCTATAGTGCGTTTTTTCACTCTCAGGAAAAGCGCGATGGCGACTGCAGCCTCTCTGTTCGACCGCCACCTTCCCAGCGTTAAGCAACTCCAGTGTTTTCTTGCCGTCGCGCAGGAGCTGAATTTTCGCCGGGCCATCGAGCGCCTCAACATGACGCAGCCGCCGCTGACGCGCCAGATCAAAAGTCTGGAAGCGCGGCTGAACCAGCAGCTGTAAGCCGCACCACGCACGAGGTATGCCTGACGGAGGCGGGGTCGCGCGCTGGCGCGCAAGGCGGAGAGCATTCTGCGCGATCTCAGCGCCCTGCATGCCGATCCGCTGCTTAATCCGCCGCGTCTGCGCATTGGCCTAACGCGCATGCTTAATTTCGAACGCATTAAGCCGGTTGGCGCGCGGCTTGCTCAGCTGGGCGCCCGTGATGAGATCGATTCGCCCGATTTAACTCCGTCCAGCTGTTGCAGCGCCTGACGCAAAATCGCCTGGATATGGCGCTGACGGGGGGGGGCGGGCCGCGAAGAGAACGTTCACTATCGCTGGCTCTGCCGCGAGCCGCTGCTGCTCGCCATGCCTGCCGCGCATCCCGCCAGCCAGCACGCCCAAGTTTCGCTTGAGCAGGTCAACGACTTGCCGCTTCTCTGGTTTCCGCGCAGCGCCAATCCGGCGTTTTAGGATAAGTGCGAGCAGGCGTTTACCGCGATGGCGACGCCGCTGAAGCGGGTCAAAGAACCAGAGGATTCGCTGGCGATGCTGACTCATATCGCCCGGGGCCAGGGCGTGGCGCTGATGCGTCGCTACCCGGTGCGACGACGTGCGCCCGGCGGTGCGCAGGCGCAACGCCTGCTGTGCGACAGCGCCGCTGACGACGCCCCGCCGCCCGCTTCCTGATACCTTTTCAGCATCACAAAAACGGCAATTCCTCACGTATCGTCCTATTGGAACAATCGGGATCTGACCTGAACACAGAAGAGCGCAATGAGACACCGTTATTTAACCTCCGAACTGCCGGTCAGCGCCATTGGCTACGGCGCGATGGGGCTGAGCGAATTTTACGGCGAAGCGGATGACGTCAGTCGCTGCTGCTGCTGCAGAAGCTGATCGAGCTGGATGTGACCTTTATCGACACGGCGAACCAGTATGGCCGCGGTCACAATGAAGCACTGATCGGCCGCTTTCTGGCCGGGCTGGATAACGCCACGCGCGACCGACTGACCATCGCCACCAAGTGCGGCATTTATCGCGCGCCCGATGCCTCCTACGCCCGCTCCATCAACAACGAGCTGACTATATCACCTGCTGCTGCCACGACTCGCTGAAGCGCCTTGTCGTGGAGCGCATCGATCTCTTTTACCTGCACCGCATCAGTCAGGCGACGCCGATCGAAGAGTGCATGGTGTGCCTCAGCCGCCTGGTGCAAGAGGGCAAGATCAACCACGTCGGGCTGTGCGAAGCCTCCGCTACCACCCTGCGTCGGGCGCACGCGGTGCATCCCGTCGCCGCGTTGCAGACGGAGTATTCGCTGTGGACGCGCGACGTCGAAGCGGAAATTTTGCCGACGCTAAAGCAGCTTGGCATTGGGCTTGTCGCCTATCCCCCTTTGGGACGCAGCTTCCTGACCGGAAAATACCGTCATAACAGCGACTTTGCCGTGGATGATTTTCGCAAAAAAAATCCGTGCTTTCTGCAGGGCAGCCTCGACCACTATGCCGCGCTGCTGGAAGCGGTACGCCCGCTGACGGAGAAGTTCCGCTGTACATCAGGTCAGATCGCGCTGGCCTGGCTGCTGGCGCAGTATGAAAAGCTGGTGCCAATCCCCGACACCAAACGCGTTCACTATCTGACGGAGAATGCGCAGGCGGCGAATATCTCGCTGGAAGAGACGATATCGCGCTGCTGAATCAGGTTCATCACCAGGTGCAGGGCGGCGAGCGCTATAGCGAAGAGGGTATGAAGGGCGTTAACGGCTGACGGCGACAAAAAACCCCGGCAAGCCGGGGTTTGTTTATGCTGAAAAGTGGCGCAGGCGTTTAGCCAGCAACGGCGATACGCTTCATGTCGGTCATGTAGCCGCGCAGCTTACGGCCGACCGCTTCGATCGGATGCTGGCGAATCGCTTCGTTGACGTCGCGCAGTTGCGCGTTGTCCACCTGCGCGCCTTCGACCGCGCTGCCCAGGTCGCCCGGCTGCAGTGTGGTCATAAACTCCTGCAGCAGCGGAACTGCGGCAAAGGAGAAGAGGTAGTTGCCGTACTCGGCGGTATCGGAGATCACCACGTTCATCTCATACAGACGCTTACGCGCGATGGTGTTGGCAATCAGCGGCAGCTCGTGCAGCGATTCGTAGTAGGCGGACTCTTCGATAATGCCCGCGGAAACCATGGTTTCGAACGCCAGCTCAACGCCTGCTTTCACCATCGCTACCATCAGCACACCTTTATCATAGTACTCGTGCTCTTCGATTTTGCCCTCGAACTGCGGCGCGGTTTCAAACGCTGTTTTGCCGGTCTCTTCACGCCAGGTCAGCAGTTTTTTGTCGTCGTTGGCCCAGTCTGCCATCATGCCGGAGGAGAATTCGCCGGAGATGATGTCGTCCATGTGCTTCTGGAACAGCGGCGCCATGATCTCTTTCAGCTGCTCTGACAGCGCATAGGCGCGCAGTTTCGCCGGGTTAGAGAGGCGATCCATCATGAGCGTAATGCCGCCGAACTTCAGGGATTCGGTGATGGTTTCCCAGCCGAACTGGATCAGTTTTTCGGTGTAAGCCGCGTCGTGACCTTCCGCCACCAGCTTGTCGAAGCAGAGCAGCGAGCCCGCCTGCAGCATGCCGCACAGAATGGTCTGCTCGCCCATCAGGTCAGATTTCACTTCTGCAACGAAAGAGGATTCCAGCACGCCTGCGCGGTCGCCGCCGGTGGCTGCCGCCCAGGCTTTGGCGATCGCCATGCCTTCGCCTTTCGGATCGTTTTCCGGATGTACGGCGATCAGTGTCGGTACGCCGAAACCGCGTTTGTACTCTTCGCGCACTTCGGTGCCCGGGCATTTCGGCGCCACCATCACCACGGTGATGTCTTTACGGACGGTTTCGCCCACTTCCACAATGTTGAAACCGTGCGAGTAGCCCAGCGCCGCGCCGTCTTTCATCAGCGGCTGCACCGCCTGCACCACGGCAGAGTGCTGTTTGTCCGGCGTCAGGTTGACCACCAGATCCGCCTGCGGGATCAGCTCTTCATAGGTGCCGACCTTAAAGCCGTTCTCGGTCGCCTTGCGCCAGGAGGCGCGCTTCTCGGCGATCGCTTCGGCGCGCAGCGCGTAGAAGACGTCCAGACCGGAATCACGCATGTTCAGGCCCTGATTCAGGCCCTGCGCGCCGCAGCCCACGATGACCACTTTTTTCCCTTTCAGGAAGCTGGCGCCGTCGGCGAATTCATCGCGCGCCATAAAGCGACATTTGCCTAACTGCGCTAACTGGTTGCGCAGATTCAGTGTGTTGAAGTAGTTAGCCATGGGCACTCCGGTCATATGTTGTGTTTGCTTTTGTCCTGTAACGATGCTGCCAGCAGCTCCGCGAATGACCCCATCATATGACAGGAAATCTGTTGCTTAAATTGATATATTAGCAAGGGCACATTGCAAAATTTGCAACAATATCTTAGGGGTCAACGCGTATGGATTTACGAGATCTGAAGCTATTTCTTCATCTGGCGGAAAGCTGCCACTTTGGCCGCACCGCGCGCGCCATGCACGTCAGCCCGTCTACGCTATCGCGCCAGATTCAGCGCCTTGAAGAGGATGTAGGCCACGCGCTGTTTCTGCGCGACAACCGTACCGTGACCCTGACCGAAGCGGGCGAGCGGCTGCGCCAGTTCGCGCAGCAGACTCTGTTACAGTACCAGCAGCTGCGCCACGTCATGGATCTCAACGGCCCGTCGCTGAGCGGCGAGCTGCGCCTGTTCTGCTCGGTCACCGCCGCCTACAGCCATCTGCCACCGATTCTGGATCGCTTTCGCGCCGAGCATCCGCAGGTGGAGATCAAGCTCACCACCGGCGACGCCGCTGACGCCATCGAGATGGTGCAGTCCGGCGAGGCGGATCTGGCGATCGCCGGGCGTCCCGAGTCGCTGCCCGCCAGCATCGACTTTACGCCGCTGGGCCTGATCCCACTGGTGCTGATCGCCCCGGCGCTGCCCTGTCCGATTCGCAGCCAGGCGACGCAGGAGCAGCCCGACTGGGCGCAGATCCCCTTTATCCTGCCCGACCAGGGGCCGGCGCGGCGCGGCATCGATCTCTGGTTTCGCCGCCGCCGCATCCCCAACCCGCTGATTTACGCCACGGTGTCGGGTCATGAGGCGATTGTGTCGATGGTGGCGCTCGGCTGCGGCATCGCGCTGCTGCCGGACGTGGTGCTGGAGAACAGCCCGGAGCAGGTGCGCAATCGCGTGTTGACGCTGGAGAACGTAGAATCGTTGGCGCCGCTGGAGCTGGGCGTGTGCGTACAAAAAAAGCGGCTCGGGGAGCCGCTGATTCACGCCTTCTGGCACCTGCTGTAGCTACTGCCCGGCGAGGAAGAAACGGAACGCCGGGTTGTTGGCCTCGTCGTGGAAGTCATAACCCAGCTCGTTGAGGTAGGTCTCAAAATGCGGTTCGTTGTCGCTGATCTCAAATGCCGCCAGCACGCGGCCGTAGTCGGTACCGTGGCTGCGGTAGTGGAACAGCGAGATATTCCAGTGGGTGCCGAGGGTCTGCAGGAACTTCAGCAGCGCGCCGGGCGCCTCCGGGAACTCAAAGCTGAACAGGCGCTCGCGCAGCGGCTTCGACGGACGTCCGCCCACCATATAGCGCACGTGCAGCTTCGCCATCTCATCATCGGAGAGGTCTACCACCTGATAGCCGCCCTGGATAAGCTGGCTGATGATCTCGCCGCGCTCCTCCAGCCCGCGCGTCAGGCGCACACCGACAAAGATGCAGGCGTTGTTGGCATCAGCGTAGCGATAGTTGAACTCAGTCACCGCCCGTCCGCCCAGCGTCTGGCAGAACTTCAGGAAGCTGCCCTGCTGTTCCGGAATGGTCACCGCCAGCAACGCCTCGCGCTGCTCGCCCAGCTCGCAGCGCTCGGAGACGTAGCGCAAGCCGTAAAAGTTGACGTTGGCGCCCGACAGGATATGCGTCAGCCGCTCGCCCTTGATGTCGTGCTGCTGGATATATTTCTTCATGCCCGCCAGCGCCAGCGCGCCTGACGGCTCCGCGACCCCACGCACGTCTTCAAACAGATCTTTCATCGCCGCGCAGATAGCGTCGCTGTCGACGGTGATGATGTCATCGAGATATTCCTGGCACAGGCGGAAGGTTTCGCTGCCGATGCGCTTCACCGCCACGCCTTCGGCAAACAGCCCGACGCGCGGTAGATCCACCGGCTCGCCCGCTTCCAGCGCCGCCTTTAGGCAGGCGGAGTCTTGCGACTCCACAGCGATCACCTTAATTTGCGGCATCAGCTGCTTGATCAGCACCGCCACGCCCGCCACCAGCCCGCCGCCGCCGACCGGCACGAAGACGCGATCAAGATGCGCGTCCTGCTGCAGCAGCTCCATCGCCAGCGTGCCCTGACCGGCAATCACCGCCGGATGGTCGAACGGCGGCACAAAGGTGTAGCCCTGCTGCTCCGCCAGCTCAATCGCTTTGGCTTTCGCCTCGTCGAAGTTGGCGCCGTAGAGATAAGCCTCACCGCCAAATGCGCGCACCGCATCAACCTTGATATCCGCCGTGGCTACCGGCATCACAATCAGCGATTTGATGCCGAGCCGGCTGGCGGAGAGCGCCACGCCCTGCGCGTGGTTGCCGGCCGACGCCGTCACCACGCCGCGCGCTTTCTGCTCTTCGTTCAGCCCGGCAATCATCGCGTAGGCGCCGCGCAGCTTGAAGCTGTGCACCGGCTGGCAATCCTCGCGCTTCACCAGAATGGTGTTGCCGAGACGCAATGAAATTTTTTCCATTTTCTGCAGCGGCGTCACCTGTGCGACTTCATACACCGGCGAGCGCAGCACTGCGCGCAAATATTCCGCGCCGCAGGGCGACGCGGGTAGCGGTTGGGCCTCAGCCATCATTAGCCTCCCAGTTTGCTCTTGTCGCGCACCGCGCCTTTGTCGGCGCTGGTGGCGAGACACGCATAGGCGCGCAGCGCGAATGACACCTGACGCATGCGGCCGTGCGGCGTATAGGCCGCCTCGCCGCGCGCTTCTTCCTCTTCGTGACGCGCATGCAGTTCGTTGTCTGGCACCGCCAGCTTAATGCTGCGGTTCGGGATATCGATTTCGATGATGTCGCCATCTTTCACCAGCGCGATGGTGCCGCCGCTAGCCGCTTCCGGCGAGGCGTGACCGATCGACAAGCCGGAGGTACCGCCGGAGAATCGGCCATCGGTGATCAGCGCGCAGCTTTTTCCGAGGCCCATCGACTTCAGGTAGGTGGTGGGATAAAGCATTTCCTGCATGCCCGGTCCGCCTTTCGGCCCTTCGTAGCGGATAACCACCACGTCGCCCGCCACTACTTTGCCTCCTAGGATCGCCTCAACCGCGTCATCCTGGCTTTCATAAATCTTCGCCGGGCCTTTGAAGGTGAGGATCTCTTTGTCCACGCCGGCGGTTTTCACGATGCAGCCATCTTCCGCCAAGTTGCCGTAGAGCACCGCCAAGCCGCCATCCTGCGAATAGCCGTGTTCGCGGGTGCGGATACATCCCTCAGCGCGATCGTCATCCAGCGTGTCCCAGCGGCAATTTTGCGAGAAGGCCTGCGTGGTGCGGATGCCCGCCGGACCGGCGCGGAACATATCCTTCACCGTCTGGTCTTTGGTCAGCATGATGTCGTACTGATCGAGCGTTTCGCGCATCGTCTGCTGCAGAATATTGCGGGCGCTGGTGTCGATTAGACCGGCGCGATCCAGCTCGCCGAGAATGCCTATTACGCCGCCGGCGCGATGCACATCTTCCATATGGTATTTCGGGGTGCTCGGCGCCACTTTGCAGAGCTGAGGCACTTTGCGCGACAGACGGTCGATATCGGAGATGTTGAAGTCGATATCGCCTTCCTGCGCGGCGGCCAGCAGGTGCAGAACGGTGTTGGTGGAGCCGCCCATGGCGATATCGAGCGTCATGGCGTTTTCAAAGGCCGATTTGGTGGCGATGTTGCGCGGCAGCATGTTCTCGTCATCCTGCTCATAATAGCGCTTGGTCAGGCTCACGATGCGCTTGCCGGCATTGATAAACAGCTCTTTGCGGTCGGCATGGGTCGCCAGCAGCGAGCCGTTGCCCGGCTGCGAAAGGCCCAGCGCTTCGGTCAGGCAGTTCATCGAGTTGGCGGTGAACATGCCGGAGCAGGAGCCGCAGGTCGGACAGGCGGAGCGTTCGATCTTCTCGCTGTCGGCGTCGCTGACGTTGGGGTTGGCGCCCTGAATCATCGCGTCGACCAGATCCAGCTTAATGATTTTTTCGGAGAGTTTGGTTTTCCCCGCTTCCATCGGTCCGCCGGAAACGAAGATCACCGGAATATTGAGGCGCAGGGACGCCATCAGCATCCCCGGAGTGATTTTGTCGCAGTTGGAGATACAGACCATGGCGTCGGCGCAGTGCGCGTTAACCATATATTCTACCGAGTCGGCGATCAGCTCGCGCGACGGCAGTGAATAGAGCATGCCGCCATGGCCCATGGCGATCCCGTCATCCACCGCGATGGTGTTGAACTCTCTGGCCACGCCGCCCGCTGCTTCGATCTGTTCGGCGACCAGCTTGCCGAGATCGCGCAGGTGTACGTGGCCTGGAACAAATTGGGTGAATGAGTTGACCACGGCGATAATCGGCTTGCCGAAATCGGCGTCGGTCATTCCTGTCGCGCGCCACAAGGCACGGGCACCTGCCATGTTGCGGCTATGGGTGGTGGTGGCGGAACGGTACTTAGGCATGCTCTGTTTACTCCAGTCTGAAAAATGACGCGGGCACTGCTGCACCCACGTTACTGTCTTATTATGGGTTAACCTGATCCAGCCAGCCGTATTTGTCTTCGGTTTCGCCAGTGAACAGGCCGAAGAAGGCTTTCTGGATTTGCGTGGTTACCGGGCCGCGCTTGCCCTCGCCCACCTGAATGCCGTCGACGCTGCGCACCGGAGTGATCTCGGCGGCGGTGCCGGACATAAAGATTTCGTCAGCCAGATAGAGCGACTCGCGCGACAGCACCTGCTCGCGCACTTTGATACCCAGATCCTGCGCCAGCTTGATGATGGCGTCGCGGGTGATGCCCGGCAGTGCGGAAGAGGTAAACGGCGGCGTAAACAGGATGCCGTCTTTCACTTCGAACAGGTTTTCGCCCGCGCCTTCGGAGATGTAGCCGTTGGTGTCGAGCGCGATGCCTTCCTGATAGCCGTGGCGGCGCGCTTCGCTGCCCACCAGCAGTGAGGAGAGGTAGTTGCCGCCCGCTTTGGCCGCGGTCGGCAGGGTGTTCGGTGCAACGCGGTTCCAGGAGGAGACCATAGCGTTGATGCCGTTCTCCAGCGCTTCCGCGCCTAGATAGGCGCCCCACGGGAAGGCGGCAATAATTACGTCGGTAGTGTAGCCGTCCGGCGGGTTGACACCCAGGCCCACGTCGCCAACAAACGCCAGCGGACGGATGTAGGCGCTTTTCAGATTGTTGTCACGCAGCACTTTGCGGGTCGCTTCCGTTAGCTCTTCAACGCTGTATTTCAACGGGAAACGGTAGATTTTGGCGGAGTCGTGCAGACGCTGCATGTGTTCACGGTGGCGGAATACGACCGGGCCTTTGTATGAGTCGTAGCATCGCACGCCCTCGAACACGGACGTGCCGTAGTGCAGCGCGTGAGACATGACGCTGACCTTCGCCTCTTCCCACTTTACCATCTCCCCGTTGAACCAAATAAAGTCTGCTTTCTTCGTGCTCATTCTTATTTCCTTTCGCGACTAAGCGCGGATTTGTTGTGTTGCATGTTGTTGGATCTGGACGCACGCGACATCCATCAGTTTGCTTAACTGCGAAGACAGCAAATCGACTGAACGCTGGCTGGCAACGGTCATTTCGATATTCACATTCTCGGCGTTAGCCACTGTTGCCATATTCATCGCACAGACTTGAAAGCCGCGATGGCGGACGATGCGTAAAATGCGCTCCAATATTTCAGGACGAAAGCGGGCTTCGATAGACAATTGATGCTGGTTCATACGGTTTTCTCCATCATGTTTGCGTTGCTAGCGCCAGGCGGCACCAGTGGCCAGACGTTTTCATGCTCATCAATCGCAACATGCAGGAAGTAGGAACCTTCGCTGTTCAGCAGAGCATCAAGTGCGGCGTCGACCTCGTCTTTACGGGTAATACGCTGGCCGGGAATATCGAACGCGCTGGCCAGCGTCAGAAAATCGGGATTGTCGGTCAGAATTGTTTCACTGTAGCGACCATCGAAAAAGAGCTGCTGCCACTGGCGCACCATGCCGAGACGCTGGTTATCCAGCAACAGGATTTTTACCGGCAGCTTTTTGCGCTTGATGGTGCCCAGTTCCTGAATGTTCATCATGATCGACCCATCGCCCGATATGCAGATCACGGTATCGTCAGGACGGGCGACCTGCGCGCCGACCGCGGCCGGCAGGCCGAAGCCCATGGTGCCGAGGCCGCTGGAGGTGATGAAGTTCTCCGGTGCGCGGAAGTTCATATGCTGCGCGGTCCACATCTGGTGCTGGCCGACGTCGGTGGTAACCACGGAGCTGACCGGCAGGCGGTCTGACAGCTGCTTCAGAAGCAGGGGCGCATAGATCGCCTCGCCGGGATGATCGTAGCGCCAGGTGAATTCCGCCTTCATCGCTTTGACTTCGCTACGCCAGCCGTCGATGTGCAGCGGCATGCTCAGCGCCGGCAGCATCTGATTCAGATCGCCCTGCAACGAGACGTGGGCGCGGCGCAGTTTGTTCAGCTCCGTCGGATCGATATCGAGATGGATGACGCTGGCGTGCGGCGCGAAGGTGTCCAGCTTGCCGGTCACGCGGTCGTCGAAGCGCGCGCCGACGGCGATCAGTAGATCGCTGGACTGAACTGCAAGGTTGGCCGCTTTGGTGCCGTGCATGCCGAGCATGCCAAGGTAAACGTCGCTTTCGCTATCGGCGCTGCCCAGCCCTTTCAGCGTGCAAACCATGGGAATGCCGGTCTGCTGCGCCATTGCGCGCAGCGCGGGCACTGCCTGCGCCATGCCGACGCCGCCGCCGATATAGAGTATCGGCTTTTGCGACTGCGCCATTAGCGCGCGCGCTTCTTCAATATGCTGTGGCGAATGCGCGGTCTGTTCTTCAACCGGCAGCAAGTGCGGCGTCAACTCGCCGCTGGCGATTTGAATGTCTTTTGGAATATCAACCAATACCGGGCCGGGACGGCCTGACTGCGCGATGGCGAAGGCTTCCGCCATTACGGAGGGCAAATCATCCAGCGATTCAACCAGAAAGCTGTGTTTAGTGCAGGCCAGCGACAGGCCTAATACGTCAATCTCCTGAAAGGCGTCGGTGCCGATAAACGCCGAAGAGACCTGCCCGGTGATGGCGACGACCGGTACGGAGTCCATAATTGCGTCGGCCAGACCGGTGATTAAGTTCGTCGCGCCAGGCCCGGAGGTGGCGATGCAGACGCCGGTTTTTCCGGTCGCGCGGGCATAGCCGATCGCCGCAACCACCGCGCCTTGTTCATGACGACACAGTAGGTGTTCCACGCCGCCATCGTAGAGCGCATCGTACACTGGCATGATGGCGCCGCCAGGATAGCCAAATACGGTTTCGACACCCTGCACGCGTAAAGCCTGAACTACCCACTGTGCACCTGTCATGTGTTATTCTCCTGTATCCTTAGGGGAACAACAGAATCTTATGCTACTGCTCACTGTTTGCTCCCCGGTAATTAGCCTGATATTTGCACTGGTCGAAAAAAACCCCCGGACCTTTCGGTGCGGGGGTTTTCGAATTCCAGGCTTGATTTTTTAAGCCTTTCTTTCTCCAAGCATAGCCCCGCACGATGGGTTAATAATTACCACCATGCTAATCACGACTAGGCTAACCACTTGTAGAAGGGCTTTCATCTGTTGTCTATTTTTTCATTTGTTCGAAGTAATACCTACAGACCTATCACAGTTACGGGTGCCGTGACAACTTTTCCATCAGATTTTTTTATGCCTGCGCGCGCCGCCAGACGATATCCCGCTGTAAAGCAAGGCTTATTCTAGATGGTGATAAATATTCATCACGACCGTGCCACAACCATAAACAGTCAATTTGCGAGCAGTGCTGAAGAAAAATGTAGCTGGCTGTATTAGCGCCCTCTTTATTTCGGCGGGCCTTAGCATTGTGACTATCCGCAGTAGCCCCCTTGCCGCGAGTAGTTCACCATCGCTGCATTAAGGAGCGGTTATGACACTATCCAGAGTACTGACCCGGGCGGCGATAGGTGTGGAGAATCCCAGCCCAACCGGACATTATCAGGGTCAGCACTGTCGCTGTTCGCCTCAGCAGGCGCTGCGCTATTTAAGGAAGCTTTCCGGACCTTTCCTCGATCGCTTGGTCTGTCGATAGAGGTACCTCTGCTGCCGAGCGGAACCTTGAGCAATCGACCAGCTGCCGGGGAGAGCTCAGCCAGCGTAGGTGAACGTGTAACAGCGGCGCGCGATCAGCAGCTGGCGCGCGAAGGGAAAATCAATGCGCATCTCAATAACCGAGAGATTAGAAAATGGTGCGATATTGCTAAGGATGATGAGGAGAGGCTAGAGACAATACTTAATCAGCTGGGGCTTTCCGTACGCGCTTGGCAGCGTATTCTGAGGGTCGCGTGCATTATTGCCGATCTGACCGGCGCGGAGAGTATTGGCCGTATGCATCTTCAGGAGGCGATGGGCTATCGTACTATTGATCTGATAGGCTGAAGATTTATCTGCATCGTAACCTGGAATAAAAAATGGAGCTTAACGCCCCATTCTGTTTAATCATCGCTGTCGCTGTAATCTTCCACGCTGTCCATCTGCGGCTTGCCGCCTGACAGGGTGTGAAAGCGCTTCGGACGCTTAATGCGAGCAGTATATTTAAACCATACTCGCTCAGCTTCGGTTTGCGGCTCACGCAATCCACGACATACTTCCAGAAACTGATGTTCTTCTGCGGTTATCGGCTTACGCTTCGCTAAATCGAGTTCGTTGAAGGCGAAACCATGACGTTCCAGCAGTTGGGCTTCTTTAATGGTGAAGTCACCATGGCGCGAGAACCCGCGCGGATAATGTTTGTTATCAAAGAAACGATTTGTGGTTGAGAAGCTTTCCGCCATCTTACACGCTCCTGATTCTCTTATGGCCGAGCTATTAATGGCGCGGAGTATTAGATAGGCTTGACAGAGTGTAAAACAAAACATTTAAATCTATACGACAAACATTTTGGGAGAAAACTGTGGATACGGAATTACTGAAAACTTTCCTGGAAGTGAGCAGAACTCGCCATTTCGGGCGCGCTGCCGAAGCACTTTATCTCACGCAGTCCGCCGTCAGTTTTCGCATCCGTCAGCTGGAAAATCAGCTGGGCGTTAACCTTTTTACTCGTCACCGCAATAACATACGTCTGACATCGGCAGGCAAACGCCTGCTGCCCTATGCGGAAAGTCTGATGAGTACTTGGCTGATGGCGAAGAAAGAGGTATCGCATACGCAGCAGCACCATGAGCTGTCGATAGGGGCCAGTGCGTCGCTGTGGGAGGCTTATCTGACGCCGTGGCTGCAAACGCTCTATGAGGACCGGGAGAGTCTGCATCTTGAAGCGCGCGTAGCGCAGCGTCATTTGCTGGTTAAGCAACTTCATGAACGGCAGCTTGATCTGCTGATTACGACTGAAGCGCCCAAAATGGATGAGCTGACCAGCCAACAGATTGGCCATATCTCTCTGGCGCTTTTCCGGGCGCGTAAAACTGAAAAACGAGAAAAGTATGACTATATCAAGCTGGAATGGGGCGCTGATTTTCATCAGCATGAGAGCTACCTCTCCGGCGGCGATGATGTGCCGGTTTTGACCACCACTTCGGCACAGATGACGCGCGAGCTGCTTTATACGACAGGCGCATGCGCCTTTTTACCGGACTTCTGGCACAGCTTGTACAGTGATCTGATGATAATTCCGGATACGCCAGTAGCCGTGCGTCCGTTATATGCGGTATGGCTGCAGAACAGCGATCAGCAGGCGCACATTCGGCAGTTGCTTAAGTTTCCCGTACTGGCGCGCTGACAGGCGTGAGTGAGGGCTAAAACGAGGCTGATCCAATCGGCCTTTTTTATTGGATAGCAGGAAAACAATCCTTTGCTTCGGCATTGTTTTTTTCTGGCAGGGGCGGAGGGACTTGAACCCCCAACACCCGGTTTTGGAGACCGGTGCTCTACCAATTGAACTACGCCCCTAAATTAGGGTGGCGGTGCGGACGGGACTCGAACCCGCGCCCCCCGGCGTGACAGGCCGGTATTCTAACCGACTGAACTACCGCACCACCGAATACTGCTGCTACCAGCGGAGTCTCGCTGATAACCGGTGTCTGCCCTCGCGGGCAGGTACCAAACTGAATGCCTGGCAGTTTCCTACTCTCGCGTGGGGAGGCCCCGCACTACCATCGGCGCTACGGCGTTTCACTTCTGAGTTC
>NZ_SMDS01000020.1 GCF_013753875.1 Candidatus Pantoea persica | reverse complement strand
TCAGAAGTGAAACGCCGTAGCGCCGATGGTAGTGCGGGGCCTCCCCACGCGAGAGTAGGAAACTGCCAGGCATCCAAATATAGTGTGCTGATATGGCTCAGTTGGTAGAGCGCACCCTTGGTAAGGGTGAGGTCCCCAGTTCGACTCTGGGTATCAGCACCAGTTACATGAGAGTTCGGCAAAAAAGAATTTGCCTGGCAGCCTTAGCGCGGCGGTCCCACCTGACCCCATGCCGAACTCAGAAGTGAAACGCCGTAGCGCCGATGGTAGTGCGGAGCCTCTCCATGCGAGAGTAGGGAACTGCCAGGCATCCAACACACGCGTTACAGTCAAATCCTCTGCTGCGTCACATTTACCGGCACCGCGTTCTTGATTAAGTTCCGCTGCTCGCCATGAAATGCTTTACTCGTTGTTTTAACGCTGCTTATCAGCAAGGAACATGAGGTTACGCATGACAGAACTACATAGCCGTTCATCCCAGAACGCAGAGGATGCTGGGGATTTAACCGACAGCGCGTCTGGGCTATCGTCGGTGCGTCATCGGGCAATCTGGTCGAATGGTTCGACTTTTACGTCTACTCTTTTTTCTCTCTCTACTTTGCCCATATCTTTTTCCCGCAAGGAGATACCACCACCCAGCTGCTGCAAACCGCAGGCGTATTTGCGGCCGGCTTCCTGATGCGCCCGATTGGCGGCTGGCTGTTTGGCTATATCGGCGATCGCCATGGTCGTAAAAAGTCGATGCTGATCTCGATCTGCATGATGTGCTTGGGATCGCTGGTCATTTCCTGCCCGGCTATGCCAGCATCGGCGTTGCGGCGCCTGCGATCCTGCTGCTGGCGAGCATGTTCTAGGGGCTGTCGGTCGGCGGCGAATATGGCACCAGCGCCACCTATTATGAGTAAAGTGGCGCTGAAAGGACACAAAGGATTCTACCCTCATTCCAATACGTCACCTTAATCGGCGGCCAGCTGCTGGCGGTGCTGACAGTCGTCGTGCTGCAGTTTATCCTCAGCGACGAGGATCTGCGCAGCTGGGGCTGGCGCATTCCATTTTTCCTCGGCGCGATACTCGCCGTCGTGGCGCTCTGGCTGCGCCGTTCGCTTAACGAAACCTCTGACAGCCAGAGCCGCCACCATAAGGATGCCGGAAGCATCGCCGGCCTGCTTCGCAACCACGAGCGCACCTTTATCATGGTGCTGGGTTTCACCGCAGGCGGCTCGCTGAGCTTCTATATATACCTATACGAGAAGTACCTGGTGAACATGGCGGGAATGGATGCGAAGAGCGCCAGCGGCCTGATGACCGGCGCGCTGCTGGCCTATATGCTAATTCAGCCGATCATCGGCGCGCTCTCTGACAAAATTGGTCGTCGCGCATCGATGCTGATCTTCGGCGCTGGCGCCACACCATTTGCACCGTTCCCATCCTGACGGCGCTACAGAATGTGCAAAGTCCCACCGTGGCGTTCTGCCTGATCATGCTGGCGCTGCTGATTACCAGCTTCTACACTGCTATCAGCGGCATTCTGAAAGCGGAAATGTTCCCGCCCGAGGTGTGTGCGGTGGGCGTAGGATTGTCCTATGCGGTCGCTAACGCCATCTTCGGCAGCTCGGCGGAGTATGTCAGCGCTGCTGATGAAGAGTGAGGGGATCGAGACAACCTTTTTCTGGTATGTCTCGGCAATGGGCGCGCTGGCGTTTCTGGTGTCACTGCTGCTGCATAAACGCGGCAAGGGGATTAGGCTGTAGCGCATAGATCAATGCCGGGCCGGCGCTCGGAAAACAGCATGGCGCTGGCGAGACGACCAGCTTTGGCGCGGGGCTCTCGCGGCGACGAAGAGCCGCCGCTGTTATTGCGCGATGATTAGCTGAACGGGCCCGGCGGCAGCCAACCTTATGGCACGCAGCCGCTGGGCATCACGTCAGAGAATACGGCTAATCAAACGGTCAATACGGATGCGGCGCAGGCGGCGTATCAGTTTGCGCACCTTCGCCGGATAGTCTGAAATGCTCTCCAGCTCGCGGAAGTGCTTCACCACATGCGTATGAGTGCGGATCAGCGCCAGCTCTTTTTCACGTTGCGCCGCCAGCTGCTGGAGCGGGTCGTGGAGCAGCACCGCATTCTCTAGATCGAGGCGCCAGGCGCGCGGATTAAGATTGTTGCCGGTAATCAACGTCCATTCGTCATCCACCCAGATGCCTTTGAGATGGTAGCTGTTCTCGCCATCTTTCCACAGACGCACCGCCAGCTGGCCGTTATCAACGTAATACTGCAGTCGGCTCAGAAAACGGCGCAAGTTGATCTCATAGAGATAGGGCAGCGCGCCGATGATTTTGAAAGGCTGATCCGGCGGAATATAGAAGTCATTAGCAGTTTTGTCGCCGACGATAATCTCCACCTCTTTTCCTTCGCGTAGCAGGTGAATAATGCTGTGTACCAGAATGGCCGGCAGGTTGAAGTAGGGTGTGCAGATCGTCAGCTTCTGCTCGGTGCAGGGCATCAGGTGGAAGATGGTTTTGTTCAGCAGGCTATGCTTGCCCAGCCCGACAAGCGGTGTGACCGTCAGCTCTTCATTGTGGCCGTCGCTCTTAAACTGATAGTTGAAGCCGCGCAGATCCTGGCGGAACTGACGCGTTTCATTTTTGATTTCAAGGCTGGAGGGGCGTTCGGCCCGATCGAGACGGTTAACCGCTTCTGACTGCTTGAGGTTGATATTGATCCACTCATACATGGTGTCAGCTAGCTTCGGATTGAGGATCAGCTGGTAGCGGTCATAGCGATACTTATCGTGCTGGTGCAGATAGACGTCATTAATACTGGCGCCGCTATAGAGCAACGTGTCGTCAATGATAAAGCCTTTCAGATGCAGCACGCCGAGCGCCTCGCGGGTATTCACCGGGATACCGTAAACCGGAATAGCGATATCCGCATGCTGGGTAGCCATCTCGCAATACCAGTCGGCATTGGTGACGCCGCGCGCGGCGCCAATGCGCCAGCGCTGGGCGCGATGCCAGTCCACCAGTATGCTAACGTCTAGCGTCGGACGGGCGCGTTTTGCCACATAGAGCGCGTCCA
Source organism: Candidatus Pantoea persica (assembly GCF_013753875.1). Lineage (GTDB taxonomy): Bacteria > Pseudomonadota > Gammaproteobacteria > Enterobacterales > Enterobacteriaceae > Pantoea > Pantoea persica. The sequence goes on along the minus strand of NZ_SMDS01000020.1, from coordinate 195,002 downwards.
TAATCGCCCGTCCTGCGGCGTCGTTCTCCATATAGAGGGCGACGATGCAAATGCGGTGCTGCGCCGCCGCAATTTTTTCCAGCAGCGTGCGGCGAAAATCGGCAGGCGAATAAAGCGTCGACAGATCAGCCGCGGGCTGCGACAGCTTAGGCAACTGGGCGAGGTGTTGCTGGTGTTTATTGCGCTTGAATTTAGACAACATCGCAGTGCGCTTCTTCTCGTTTCATTGCATGGCCTTTTGCCATCAAATCAGGGTATAACGGTAAATAATAACATCAACCCGACAGGGGCGGCCATTTTTTACCTTTCTCTACAAGGTTAGCTGATGTCTTTATGTAAAGGTAAATTCAGGCTGACGATCCCTTCATCGAGCTGAACATCTACGCCGAAGCCCAGCTTGCGCGCTAGCGTAATCATCCCGCGATTGTGCTGCATGGTTATGCCGTTAAGCTGCTGCAGACCATGATCGCGCGTATAGCGAATCATCTTCTCCAGCAGGCGGCGCCCCATTCCCAGCCCTTTCAGATCTGAACGCACCAGCACCGAAAACTCCGCGTCGATATTGTCAGCGTCGGAAATCGCCCGCGTGACGCCGATGATCTCACTGCTCTCCTGCCGCTGGCGCACTGCAACAAACGCCATCTCGCGGTCATAATCGATCTGCGTCATATTGGCGAGATCCTCATGGGTGAACTCATTGATCTCGCTGAAGTAGCGATAGTAGAGATCTTCTTGGGTCACCTGCGCAATAAATTCTCGCAGCAGCGGCTCATCTTCCGGCAGAATCGGGCGGAAAAGACAGCACTGCTCATCCTTCAGCGTCACCGACTCTTCCAGCTGCTGGGGGTAGGGGCGGATCGCTAGGCGCGCCTCGCTGTCGCCGCTGAACGGCGCCAGCTCCATCGTCACGTCAAGCAGTGTAAAGTCGCTGCCGGCCGCCAGCAGCGGGTGGATGTCGAGCCGCTGGATGGTGGGACAATCCACCACCAGGTTAGAGACCTGCACTAGCAGCTGGCTAAGCGCGGCGATATCCAGCGCCGCCAGTGCGCTGCGGCTGCGTATCTTGCCGCTTTTAATCGCCTGAATCACCAGGTAGCGCGCCAGCGTCATATTCAGCGGCGGCAGCGCAACCGACGCCTGCTTATCCGCCTGCCACTCTACGCCGCCTTCGCCCAGTAGAATAATAGGGCCAAACAGCGCGTGCTGCTGCACCACGACGCGCAGCTCCTGTGCGCCGGCGCGGTTCGCCATGCTCTGCACCAGCAGACCATCAATACGCGCCTGCGGCAGCGTCTGCCTGACGCGATCGACGATCGCCTCGGCTGCCTGCTGCACCTCTGCAGCACTGCGCAGGTAGAGCATCACGCCCTGCACCTCGGACTTGTGGGCAATATCGGGCGAGCGCAGCTTCAGAGCGACCGGATAGCCGATGCGATCCGCTACCGCGGCGGCTTCGCTGCTGTCGCTGGCGATCCAGGTAGGCAGCGTGGCGAGGCCGTAAGCCTGCAGGATGGGCTGCACCTCATGGGTATCCAGCGAGGTGACGCCGCGTTCCAGCGCCTGCGACAACAGCAGGTGCGCCTGGGCGCTGTCCTGCGTCAGGCTGGCGGGCAGCGCCGGTGTTTCGCGCAGCTGTTTCTGGTTGCGGCGATATTCCACCAGGTGCATAAAGGCGGTGATGGTGCCTTCCGGCGTGCGCCAGGTGGGAATGCCCGCCTGAGTAAAGGCGCGCCGCGCTGCCTGGGAGGAGTATTCGCCGCACCAGTTGGTCAACAGCGTGACCTGCTTGCCGCGCGAATGGGCGGCGATGGCGTCAATGATGCGTTCCGCCGACGCCGTGCCGGGTGCCACCGCGCTGGGGGCGTGAATAATCATCAGCGCATCCAGCTCGTGGCTGGCGAGCAGCAGGTTAAGACAGCCGACATAGCGCTGTGGCGTAGCGTCATCTTTTAGATCGAGCGGGTTGCCGTGCCCCACGCCTTCCGGCAACATCCGGTCAAGCGCCGCCAGCGTCTCGTCGCTGAGCGTCGCCAACTTGCCGTTGCGCGCGTAGAGCGCATCGAGCGCCAGCGCCGCCGGCGCAGCGCCATTGCTGATAATCATCAGCCGCTCGCCGCGCAGCGGGCGCATATGGCTGAGCGACTCAACGGCGGAAAAGAGCTCATGGGTATCCTGCACGCGCAGCAACCCGGCGCGCTGGATCGCCGCATCCCAGGCGGCATCAAGACCGCTGTGGGTGCCGAGCAGCGCCTGCGCCTGATGGCTACGTCCGCTTTTGATTACCAGAATGGGCTTATTGCGCGAGGCGCTGCGCGAGGCGGAAACGAAGCGCCGCGCATCGCTGAGGTGTTCAAGGTAGAGCAGAATGGCGCTGGTTTTGCCGTCGCGCGCCAGGAAATCAAGCAGATCGTCAACGTCGGTATCGAGACTGTCGCCCAGCGCGATAAACCAGGAGAAGCCGAGGTTGCGCTGTTGCGCCCAGTCGAGAATAGTATTGGAGACCGCGGCCGACTGCGAAATAAAGGCGATGCGTCCTTTCTCTATCGGCACCGGCGAGAAGCTGGCGTTGAGTCCCTGCCAGGGCGCCAGCAGGCCGAGGCTGTTCGGGCCAAGCAGGCGAATCTGCCACTGTGCGGCGCAGGTTTTCAACGCCTCCAACTGGCTGGCGGGCGCGGAGAGAATAATGCAGGCCTTGCAGCCTTTTTCGCCCAGCTGCAGCAGCAGCTCAAGATTGCGCTTCGCGTGGGTGCAGATCACGGCAAGGTCGGGCGCGAAGGGTAGGCTGGCGATGGTCGGCCAAGCTAGCACGCCGTTCACCGCCTGATACTTCGGCGTCACCGGCAGTACCGGGCCGCTGAAGCCGCCCGCCAGCAGGTTGCGCATCATAAAATGGCCGGCGCGTCCCGGTTTTACCGACGCGCCAATCACCGCGATAGATTTAGGTCGTAACAGCGCTTCCAGTCCGCGTTGGCTCATTCTGCTCTCCCAGAGTCGACTGGCGTAAGTGTAACCGCTTTTGCGCCGCTCTGCTGGTGCGGGGATCGCAGCCTGAGAGGCGCGGCACCCTTTCCGCCGCGTTGGCTTGGCGTGCACGGCGTCCGTTACTGGCTGTCGACTACGGTGGCGTAATGGGCCGGATAGGGCGGTTTGCCTGCCAGATAGGCGTGGCGGAAGTGCTCGAAGTGCTGATGCAGCGCCTACGCCGCCGCGACGTCGCCCGCCTGTTCCAGCAGCACGGCGGCGACCTCAGTGGTACAGTGCTGGCCCTCGCCGTAGGCTTCGCGCAGTGTATAGCGCGACGGCGCGGTGACGTTTAGCGACATCACCGGCAGCGCATCGAGCCACGGGTTTTTGCGGAACATTTTCCGCGCCTCGGTCCAGGTGCCGTCGAGCATGATGAACAGAGGCGGCGCGGTCAGCACCTCGCGATCGGCATCGGCATAGGCGGCGGGAAACACCACCAGCGGCTAATAGTCAGGATGCGCGACCGCCGCCAGCAGCGCCGGATTCGGCTCAGTGCGCGACCAGCCGAACGCCTCGGTCTGCGGCAGGATATCGGCGATAAGCCGTCCGGTATTGTTGGGTTTCATTGGTTCGGTATCAAACATCACTAGGCAAAAACGGCTACGCGCCGTCTGCGGCTGGATGGTGTTGCACAGGCAATTTTTTTTGCGGCAGCTGGCAGCGCAGCACGCGGTTGCCGCGGGCGAGTCGCTGCGCGCGCAGGCGGAGTACGGCGTTGTCAATCATGGCTTAGTAACAGAAGGAAAACGTCAGTGTAATCGAAGCGCGCGGGAAAAGAAAAAGGCCAGCAGCACTGGCCTTGGGCATTACAGGGATTCGTCGAGCTATTCGTTGAAGGGCGCTTTCGGCATGGTGCCGTTCAGCATGTCCACCAGCTCGCCTTTTTTGAAGATCATGATGGTCGGGATACTGCGAATGCGGAAGCGTGTGCTCAGCGCCGGTTCCGCTTCGGGGTTCATCTTGATAAAGCGTACCTGGCCGCTGCGCTCCTGCGCCACCTCTTTGAACATTGGCGCGAAGTTGACGCAGGGACTGCACCAGGGGGGGAGAGGGGGGGGCCAGAAATCGACCACGACCGGCAGATCGTCCTGTAGATAGCTATCCAGTATCGCGGCGGTGGCGTTAGCCACTTCGCCGTTAAACAGTTCGCTGCCGCAGCGACCACATTTTGCTCCGTCGGCAAGGCGATCTTGCGGAACGCGATTGGTTGCCTGACAGGAGGCACATACCGTATTCATATACACCTCTGGGGTTTTCGAAACGTGTCAATCACGTGAATGTCGTCCATTATGAAAAGGTTGCAAACAGCCTACAAACTGGATTGTCCAATAGGTTCAATAGTTGATAGCTAAGCGCAGACACATCAGGTAATCTTCGCGCTCTCAATGTAAGAGGAACAGATGAACGACGAATTTAAAGGCAAAAGTGGCAAGGTAAAAGTGATGTACGTGCGTGATGAGGGCGAGAAAAGCTCACGCGCGCCGAACCCGCGTACCGGTAAAGGAGGAGGCCGCCCCGCCCGCCAGGAAGATTCGCGTCGCTCCTCTGGCCGTCCTGGCGAAGAGAAAGGCAGCCGCGGTGGACGTCAAGGACGACGGCTTTTCTCCATGGCGTACCGTGTCGCGTCCGCCGAGCGCGCGCGCCTACGGCGAAAACTCCTGCCAGGCGCTGTTCCAGAGCCGCCCTGAGGCGATCGTGCGCGCCTGGTTTGTGCTGAGCGTTACGCCGCGCTTCCGCGAGGCGCTGCGCTGGCTGGCGGCGAACCGCAAAGCCTATCACGTGGTGGACGATGCCGAACTGGCGAAGGCGTCCGGCACGGAACATCACGGCGGCGTCTGCTTTATTATCAAAAAACGTCTGGGTATCGCGGTCAGCGAGTGGCTGAGCCAGGCGGGTGAAAAAGATTGCTTACTGGCGCTGGAAGATGTTAGCAACCCGCACAACTTGGGCGGCATTATGCGCAGCTGTGCGCACTTCGGCGTCAAAGGGCTGCTGGTGAATGATGCGTCGCTGCTAGACTCCGGCGCGTCGGTTCGTACCGCAGAAGGCGGCGCCGAGCACGTGCAGGCGATCAGCGGCAACAGCTTTGCCGTCGGTCTGGAGGTGTTCCGCGCAAAGCGGGCTACACCATCGTCACCACCTCCAGCCATCAGGGCACGCCGCTGGCGAAAGCGGATCTGCCGGCGAAAATGTTGCTGGTGCTGGGGCAGGAGCGCGTAAGGCCTCTCTGACAGAGCGCCTACCGCAGGGCGCTCTCAGCCTCTCAATCGGCGGCACCGGCAACGTTGAAAGTCTTAACGTGTCGGTGGCGACCGGCATTCTGCTTGCCGAATGGTGGCGACAGAACGCATAAAAAACGGGCCGAAAGGCCCGTTTTTGTTTCTGGCGATGAATGTCGAAGCTGAAAGTGCAGAAGCGGCTAGCTCAGGCCGATGGCAAAGAGGCAAAATCCGTTATCCCTGACAGCGCGTCCCGCGCGGATACGCACCTCATCCATGAGGCGCGCCCGTTACCGGGCCAATGCACTGCGTTGTTTAAAAACGCTCCCGGCGTTTTTGTCCCTGTCGCGGGACGCTTTGCTCCTCAGCCTGGGCCATCCGCTTTTTGAACTCTGCGCTGCCACTACAACGCTAATGCGCGCCACCGCCACCGCCACCGCTGCCAGAGCCAAACGGCGGACGGGCGAACCAGATCAGCACCAGCAGGATCAGAAACACGCCGCCGGATGCCCAGAAGATCTCGTTGGCGGAGATAATCAGCCCCTGATTGGTAAACTGCTTCGCGATATAGGCTGACGCCTGCTGATGAGACATGCCCATGCCTTCCAGCTGCTGGTACATCTGCTGCGCATTAGGGTTATAGGGCGTCACCGACTCGCTGAAGGTGCTGTGGTGCATCGCCTCGCGGTTGGTCCACATCGTCGTGGTGATGGAAGTACCGATAGAGCCCGCTAGCGTACGCACAAAGTTCGACAGGCTGGAGGCCGCCGCCAGCCGCTCCGGCGCCAGCCCGGAAAGGGTAATGGTGGTAAGCGGCATAAAGAAGCAGGCGACCGCAAAGCCCTGGATAAACTGCGGCCAAGCGGAGGCGCCGAAATCCATCGACGGCTCAAAGGTGTAGGCGCGCCAGTAGAAGCAGACGGCGTACATGATAAAGCTGAAGGTCACCAGCTGCCGCATATCCAGCCGGTGGGCGAAGCGGCCGATAATCGGCGACAAGATCACCGGAATAATCCCGACCGGCGCGGAGGCGAGCCCCGCCCAGGTGGCGGTATAGCCATAGACCTCCTGCAGCAGCTGCGGCAGCAGCACGATAGAGCCGAAGTATAGCATATAGGCTAGGCTGATAGAGAGGCAGCCGATGGTGAAGTTGCGCGATTTAAACAGCGCCAGATCGACAATCGGGTGATCGTCGGTCAGCTCCCATACCAGCAGCACCGCCAGCGACACCACGGCGACCACCGTCAGCACGATAATCTCGGTGGAGTTAAACCAGTCAAGCTCCTTGCCGCGGTCCAGCATCACCTGCAGCGAGCCAATGCCCACCACCAACAGCACCAGGCCGACCACGTCTATCGGGCGGATCTCGGTGCGCGTTTCGTGGCCGCGCAGCGTCTGCAGCGTCAGCATCACTACCACCGCGCCGAACGGCACGTTGATAAAGAAGATCCAGCCCCAGTGGTAGTTGTCGCTGATCCAGCCCCCTAAAATCGGGCCGCAGATCGGAGCGATGATCACCGTCATCGCCCATAGCGAGAGGGCGATGCTGCGCTTCGCTGGCGGGTAGTTGCTGAGCAGCAGGCTCTGCGACAGAGGGATCAGCGGGCCTGCCACGATGCCCTGCAGGATGCGGAAGAATATCAGCATCTCCAGGCTTTCGGACATGCCGCACGCCCAGGAGGTGAGGGCGAACAGAATCGTCGCCCTGGTAAAAAGCTTCACTTCGCCGACGCGCTTCGCCAGCCAGCCGGTAATCGGGATGGCGATCGCGTTCGCCACCCCGAACGAGGTGATGCCCCAAGTGCCCTGCGAGTTGGATGCCCCCAAATTCCCCGCAATAGTGGGGATCGCCACGTTCGCGATGGTGGAATCTAGCACCTGCATAAAGGTCGCCAACGACAGCGCAATGGTCATCAGGACCAGCGGTGCGCCCTCTAGGGGTTTTTGTGCCATAACAGCCTCCGCGTCATCATCCGGCGTTGGCGCGGACGATATCAGTGATCAGCTGGTTCACCGGCGCCAGATCGATCGCCAGCGCGTTGCTGCTGTAGGCGGCCTGCTGACGCACGTTGGTTGCCAGTGCACTGCCCTCCTTGCTGGTGGTATCGACTTTCACCAGCGTGGACAGCCCAATACGCAGCGGATGCTGCGCGATATCCTGCGGGTTCAGCTCGATACGTACCGGCAGGCGCTGCACTACTTTGATCCAGTTTCCGGTGGCGTTCTGAGCAGGCAGCAGCGAAAAGGCGCTGCCGGTGCCCATATCGAGGCCGACCACTTTGCCGTGATACACCATATCGTCGCCATAGATATCCGCCACCACCGTCGCCGGCTGGCCGATGCGCATGCCGGCCAGCTGCGTCTCTTTGAAGTTGGCGTCAATCCACAGGTTGGTGGCAGGCACGACCGCCATCAGCGCCGTGCTGGTGTCGATTTGCGCGCCTACCTGAACGCTGCGGCGTGAAACGTAGCCGTCCATCGGGCTGCGGATATCGGTGCGCTGCAATGCCAGCCAGGCGTCGCGCAGCTCGGCGGCGCTCTGTTTCACCGCGGGCTGGTTTTCCAGCGAGGTGTTGAGGATCATCGCCTGGTTGGCGTTGTACTGCTGCGTCGCTACGTCGAGCAGCGCTTTAGCGGTGGCGACCGCGTCGCGCGCGTGCTGCAGCTCTTCACGGCCAATTAGGTTGACGGCGGCCAGCGGCTCGCGGCGCTTCAGATCGGCTTCCGCCTGCGCCAGCGCGGTCTGCCGCAGCGCGATCGTCGCCTGATACTGCTTGCCGTTGATCATCAGCTGGTGGGTCTGGCGCACACTGGTGGCCAGCGCGGTTTGCGCTTTCTCGAAAGCCTGCTCGGCGTCGGTTTTATCCAGCGAGACCAGCACGTCGCCTTTCTTCACAAAGTCGGTATCGTCGAACCAGACCTTGTTGACGCTGCCTGAAACCTGCGCCATCACCTGCACCTGATTGCCGGCCACGTAGGCGTCGTCCGTTTCCTGAAAGTGACGCAGCACCAGAAACCAGTAAGCCCCCCATGCAATACCAATCAGCACAAAAAGCAGCGCCAGCAGAAGCAGCACTTTTTTGCGCGTTTTCTTTTTATTGGCTGGCTGTTGCGGGCTTTGCGCCTCCGCCGTTGTACTCATGTCGTTCTCCAACTGTTTCATATTGTCGGGGTGCGAAAATCCTTTTCACGGAGCCCAAGTCGAAAAAAGCCAGCGACAGAGCGCTGGCCGGATAAAAGGAAAATTAAAATAACGGTTTCGACAGGTGATTGTGTCGCAGTTCTTGCTATTAGCGAGAGAGAGAGAGAGAGGTGATGACTTGGTATTCGTCCATTTTATCAAGACGATTAAGCAATTTACGCGTGATACCTTCCAGTTGAGATTTTTCGTCGGTGGTCAGCGACGACCAGAGGTACTGCAGGCTCTGGTGCTGCGGTGGCAGCAGCTGGCGCAGAAACTCGTTGCCTTTCTCCGTCAGTGTAGGTGACGGCGATCGTTATCGCTTTCGCGACGTTCGATCCAGCCGCGCTTCTCCAGTTTGTCCGGGTGCGCGACGAGCCGAGCGCGGCGCTCAGCTCGGAGGGCTGAATGCTCTGGTTCTCCTGCGTATCCAGCGTGATCAGCACCATAAATAAAGGTTTCGTTAATTCCCTACGCCTTTAACATCTTGATTGCGGTTTTCCAGCAGCTTGCCCTGCCAGAAGCGCGTCAAAATGATCTCATGCAGAGGAAAATATTTATGGCAGTTTGCGCAGATGTTGAGCATCTGTTCAATGGGAGTGAACGAACTTTCCATTATAAAAAACTCACTAGTTGCAACTTATATAGTAACGATGGGGACAGATTAAGCGTAGCGATGTTTACTCTGCGCGATTGTCAGTCGATCACCCTGCCATCATCAGGTGTCTCCAGGCCACTCCCTGACCTAGGGCACATCACCCTCGCGCTGCGGCCGGGCCTTCAGCGCGTAATCCAGCCCAGCAGGAAACTTTCTGCATGGTAAATAATTTCTTAGAAAAAAATCACTAGTGTGAATAAGTTCGTTGCTAACGATAGCAAAACTAACCATTCGTGACCAGACTCAATCACGAAATTGGCTTTTAATTTACACTCTCACCTGCTTCGAAGCGGTAGCCGCGCCACCAGATCAGCAGATTAAGCAGCGTCATTACGACGCCGGCGGCGCAGACGCCGTACCAGCCGGCGATATGGAAGGCATTAGCGGAGAGCACCGAACCCAGCGCGCCGCCGATAAAATAGCTGGTCATGTAGCCAGCCGTCAGACGGTTACGCGCTTCCGGTTGCTGTAGATCACGCTCTGATTGGTAATGTGCACGCCCTGTACTGCCAGATCGAGCAGCAGAATGCCGACGATCAGGGCCAGCAGGCTGTGCGCCCCCAGCGCTGTCTCCGCCAGGACGCCTGCATAATCAGCAGCCCCAGCGTGGTAGTCAGCTTCGCCTTGCCTTTATCCGTCAGCGTTCCCGCCTGGTGCGCCGCCAGCGCGTCGCCTTCTGAAAAGCCATAGGGCGGGGCGGCGAGCAGAAAGTCCATTGAGGTCCAGAGCACGCTGAAATTAGCGAAAGAGAGGCAGCCGGTGAGCATGCGCGTGCGGATAACGCGGTTCGCCTTATAGAGGCTGAAGATAGATTGCAGCAGCTGCGGGTAGTTAAGCGCGACCGACTACTTCACGCGCGGCAAAAAGCGACACAGCGTCAGCGTCATCAGCACGCTGGCGGTCCAGTAAACGCTGCGTCAGCCGCCGAGCTGCGCCAGCGCGCCCGCGACGGTACGCGCTAGCAAAATGCCCAGCAGCAGACCGCTCATTACGGTGCCGACAATCTTGCCTCGCTTCTCCGGCGCCGCCAGCGTGGCGGCGAGCGGCACGAGGATCTGCGCCACGACCGAAAACAGGCCGGTCAGCACCGTGCCGAGCAGCAGCGTGAAGCTGGATTAGGTGGCAGTAATCACCATGCCGCCCGCCTCCAGCAGGCTCATGCTGACGATCAGGCCGCGGCGCTCCAGCATATCGCCAAGCGGCACCAGCAGCAGGCCGCAGGTATAGCTGAGCTGCGCAGTGGTAACGATAAATCCCGCTAGGCTGACGGAGAGGCAAAAATCGTTGGCGACGGTATGGAGCAGTGGCTGCACATAGTAGTTGCTGGCCACGGAGAGATCGTTGGCGATCGACATCAGCACAACCAGCGCGGGCGTCAGGGAATGGCGGTTAGCGTTCATTTATATAAGGCAGGCGATAATAATCATAATCCGGTAATAATAACCTAAAAAACTATTCATTAATGTGCAAGGGCGTCGGCCGACGCCCTTGATGTGAGCATTTACTTGCCTTGCAGCGGCGAGTGCGTCCTAAATCCAGCGATCGAACTGCTGCTGGTGGGCCTTAATCCAGCCATCGACGTGGCGATTAATATCCGCTTCCGAAGCCTGGCCGCCATGCATTGCCGCGTTTTCGGCGTTGATATCCTTAATCGGCAGCTTTATCTCGCTAAACAGTACCGCGGCCACTGGATTCTTCTCCGCCCAGGCTTTGTTTGCCACGATATGCATGCTGTTGACCGGGAGACCGTAGTTGGAACCGTTCGCCAGCTTCGTATCGACCTTGCTCTGCGCGCCCGACAGCCAGGAGAAGGGCACCTGCAGCCAAACCACATCGCGGCCCGGCTTCAGCACGTCGCTCAGCCAGTAGGGCGTCCAGGTGTAGTAAAGGATCGGCTTACCCTGCTTAAAGCGCGTCAGGGTATCGGCCACCATCGCCGAGTAGTTGCCCATGTTGGCGGGTATCGCTTAGGCCGTAGGCGCTGTTCTGATGATTGATAACCGCCTCGCAGCCCCAGCCTGGCATACAGCCGGTCATATCCGCTTTGCCGTCGCCGTTGCTGTCGAACAGCTGCGCGATTTTCGGATCTTTTAGCTGTTCAATATTGGTAATGTGGTACTGCTCGGCGGTTTTTTTGTCGATCAGGTAGCCCTGTGCTGCGCCGGAGACGTAGGTGCCCTGGTGATAGAAGGCCTTGTCGCCGCCGGCGGCGTTGTACATATCATCATGCAGCGGTTGCCAGTTGGTGGCGATAAAGGTGATATCGCCGGCAGCCATGGAAGTATAGGCGACATTATAGTCGATTTCGCTCGGCTTTTCGACCTTATATCCCAGCTTCTCTAGCGCGCGGCTGACCAGCAGCGTCTGGAAGCCCTCTTCGGCGATGGTGCTCTGCGCAGGCTTCACGGTAATGCCCATGCCCGGCAGCTCAGCGGCGGCGGTCTGGGCGACGGCGAGCGTGGTCAACACGGCGGCGAGGAGAGGTGCGGTCTTGCGCGTAGTTTTTCCTTATTGTCGGCGTTGCGAGGCAGGCGGCCGCGGCGGGCCGCCCAAAAACAGGCTTTGCGGAAAGGGCGGGTCAGCAGGCCAACCGGGCCGGTATGGCTCCAGCGGCGGCTGCCGCGCCTGCGGCCGTCGCGGCCCACGGACTGCGTCAGACGGTCAAGGATAATGGCGAGGATCACGATGCCGACGCCGCCGACAGCGATCATTGAGGCAATCACCACCATCGACAGCGCCAGCATTAGCGTCTGGTTGACGCCCGCCATGATGGTCGGCATCGCCAGCGGCAGCTGCACCTTGAACAACATCTGGCGCGGACTGGCGCCGAAGGATTCGCTGGCCTCGATCAGGTCGGCAGGCAACTGCCTGATGCTGAGAATGGTCAGGCGCACCATCGGCGGCAGGGCGAAGATAATGGTCACCACCACGCCCGGCACGTTGCCGATGCCAAACAGCATAACGATCGGCACCAGATAGACGAAGGCGGGCGTGGTCTGCATCGCGTCCAGCAGCGGAAGTATAATGCGGCTGGCGTGCGGGCTGCGCGCCAGCCAGATACCGAGCGGCAGTCCGATAAGGATGCAGAACAGCAGCGCGGTCAGTACCAGCGCCAGCGTCACCATCGCCATCGCCATCGCCTGCGACCAGGTGCCGATAGCGCCGATCAGCACCAGCGAAACCAGCGTCGCGACGCCCATCGCCGGGCTGGCGATCTGCCAGGCGATCAGGGCAACCACCGGCGCGGGTAGGCTCTGCAGCAACTGCTGGAAGGCGCTGAGGATATAGTCCACCGGCACCTGAATGCCCTGAAACAGTGGGCGGAAATGGCTGACTACCCAGCTGATGCCTTCCGTTACCCAGCGATCGAGCGGGATCAGTGTCTTATGGAGAGGATCGAGTAGGATTAAAATGATACGGCTACGGCTGAGGAGCGCTGCTCAGCCAGTCGCTGTTGCTGCTGCTGCTGCTGGCAGCGTCATGGGTGCCGCCGCTGTCCGGCGCGCCCCAGGCGTCCGCGCCGTGGCTGGCGGACGCCGCGCTGTCGCCCGCGCTGGACAAGGGATCGCTGTTTGCCTGTGAGGCGTCGGCGGTTTGCGGAGCCGCGCTCGCGCTTTCCCACGGCTGGCTGTTTTGCTGACTCATGACGTGGCTCCCTCTCGATCTAACGCGCGTAACAACATACCTTTGGAAATGATTCCGATGTACTGATCCGCTTCGCCCACCACCGGCACGGCGCAGGGTGCGTGCGCGACGTGGCTGAGCAGATCGTTCAGCGACGTCTCGGCAGGCACGGCGGCTGGCGCGTCGAGCAGGGCGCTGTCGAGCTCTTCGCCCGCCGCCAGCGTTGCTTTCAGCGAATCGGTGGAGACCAAGCCGATAAACTTCTGCTTCTCCAGCACATAGCCGAACTCACGATCTTCATCCTGCAGCAGCTTGATGGCGGAGCGCGGCCCGAAGCCCAGCGCTTTGCGGATTAGCGCGGCGGCGCTACGGCGCGCGATATCTTTGGCGCTGAAAACGTGGCTGATATCGACGCCGCGTAAGAAGGTGCGCACGTAGTTGTTGGCGGGATTATTGAGGATCTCGTCCGGCGTGCCGACCTGTACCACTTCGCCGCCCTGCATAATGGCGATGCGGTCGCCGATGCGCATCGCTTCGTCGAGATCGTGAGAGATAAAAATAATGGTGCGCTGATGTTTCGCCTGCAGCTTCACCAGCTCATCCTGCATTTCGGTGCGGATCAGCGGATCGAGCGCGGAAAAGGCCTCGTCCATCAGCAAAATATCGGGATTAATCGCCAGCGCGCGGGCTAATCCAACGCGCTGACGCATGCCGCCGGACAGTTCGTCGGGATAAGCGCGGGCGTAATTTTCCAGCCTCACCTGACGCAGCGCGTCGAGTGCTTTTTCCTGACGCTCCGCCAGCGGAACGCCGGCTAATTCCATGCCGAAGGCGGTATTATTTAGCACGCTCATATGTGGCATCAGCGCAAATGACTGGAACACCATGCTGATCTTATTTTTCCGCACGTTGCGCAACTCGCTGGCTGATATTTTTGCAATATCGACGCCGTCAATGATGACCTCGCCGCGTGTCGGCTCTATCAGACGATTGAGAAGGCGAACCATAGTCGATTTTCCGGGGCCGGAGAGTCCTATTATGACAATATAGCGCGTCATCAGGCGGTAATAATAGGGATAGTGGCGTTAATGGAAATAGCGGGCGCCTCTGGCCGTGCGGAAAAAAGAATAGCATCGGGCCGCGACCGGCCCGACAGGCGTGAATTAAAAGTCCCAGTCTTCGTCTTCGGTTTCCACCGCTTTGCCCATCACATAGGAGGAGCCGGAGCCGGAGAAAAAGTCGTGGTTTTCGTCGGCGTTGGGCGACAGTGCCGCGAGGATCGCCGGGTTTACCGCCGTCAGCTCCGCCGGGAACAGCACCTCGTAGCCCAGATTCATCAGCGCCTTGTTGGCGTTGTAGTGCAGGAAGGTTTTCACCTCTTTCACCCAGCCGACGTCGGCGTAGAGCGCCTCAGTGTAGGCTACCTCGTTTTCATACAGCGCCAACAGCAGATCGTAAGCGAACTGTTGAAGTTCCTCTTTGCGCGCGTCATCGACCTGTTCCAGTGCTTTCTGGTACTTGTAGCCGATGTAGTAGCCGTGCACCGCCTCGTCGCGGATGATCAGCCGGATAAGATCGGCGGTATTGGTCAGCTTGCCGCGGCTTGACCAGTACATCGGCAGCCAGAAGCCGGAGTAGAAGAGAAACGACTCGAGGAACACGCTGGCGATCTTCTTCTTCAGAGCATCGTCGGCGCGATAGTGTTCCAGAATAATGCGCGCCTTGTTCTGTAGCGCCGCGTTCTCTTCGCTCCACTGATAGGCGGCGTCCACGTCGCTGGTGTTGCACAGCGTCGAGAAGATCGAGCTATAGGAGCGCGCGTGCACCGCCTCCATAAAGCTGATATTCGAGAGCACCGCCTCTTCGTGCGACGTCAGGGCGTCGAGCATCAGGCCCGGCGCGCCGATTACGTTTTGGATGGTGTCGAGCAGCGTCAGTCCGGTAAACACGCGGATGGTCAGCTGCTGCTGCTGGCTGTCCAGCGACTGCCATGCCGGTAGATCGTTGGAGAGCGGCACCTTTTCCGGCAGCCAGAAGTTGCTGGTCAGACGGTTCCACACCTCAAGGTCTTTCTCATCCTGAAGGCGGTTCCAGTTAATGGCCTGAATTTGTTGTAGTCGCATAGTTTTCATCACAAGGCGCAGGAAACGCAGCCCTGCACCTCCGTGCCCTGAAGCGCCATCTGGCGCAGTCGAATGTAGTAAAGCGTCTTGATGCCTTTTTTCCAGGCGTAAATCTGCGCTTTGTTAATGTCGCGCGTGGTGACGTCGTCGCGGAAGAAGAGCGTCAGTGACAGCCCCTGATCGACGTGCTGCGTCGCCTCGGCGTAGGTGTCGATAATCGCCTCCGGCCCGATGTGATAAGCATCCTGATAAAGCTCAAGATTTTCATTGGTCATAAAGGGCGCGGGATAGTAGACGCGGCCGGTTTTGCCCTCTTTCCGGATCTCAACGCGCGATACGATCGGGTGAATGCTCGAGGTGGCGTGGTTGATATAGGAGATCGAACCGGTAGGCGGGATCGCCTGCAGGTTCTGATTATATAAACCGTGCGCCATCACCGCCTTGCACAACGCCTGCCAGTCGGCGCGCGTCGGCAGCGCAATGCCGGCGTCGGCGAACAGCTGCGCCACCCGTTCGGTGCGCGGCGGCCAGTCGCGTTCGACATATTTGTCGAAGTAGGCGCCGCTGGCGTAGGCAGAGCGTTCAAAGCCGTCGAAGCGCTGTCCGCGCTCGCGCGCCAGCTGGTTAGAGGTGCACAGCGCGTGGAAGGTGACGCAGTAGAAATAGAGGTTAGTGAAGTCGAGCGCCTCAGGCGAGCCGTAGGCGATGCCTTCCCGTGCCAGATAGCCGTGCAGGTTCATCTGGCCGAGGCCAATGGCGTGTGAGCGCGCGTTGCCTTCTGCCACCGACGGCACCGAGCCGATATAGCTCATATCGGAGACCGCCGTCAGCGCGCGCACCGCCACCGCCACGGTCTGCGCCAGATCGCGCGAGTCCATAGCGTGGGCGATATTCAGCGAGCCGAGGTTGCAGGAGATATCCTTGCCGACGCGGCGATAGCTGAGATCTTCGTTGAACTCGCTGGCGCTGTTGACCTGCAGAATCTCCGAGCAGAGGTTGCTCATGTTGATGCGCCCGGCGATCGGGTTGCTGCGGTTGACGCTGTCCTCATACATGATGTAGGGATAGCCCGACTCGAACTGGATCTCTGCCAGCGTCTGGAAAAAGTCGCGCGGCTGGATCCAGCTTTTGCGGATGCGATCGTCCGCCACCATCTCATAATACTTTTCGCTGATGCTGATATCGCCGAACGCTTGGTCGTAAATGCGCTCCACGTCGTAGGGCGAAAAGAGCGCCATCTGGCGGTTCTCTTTCGCCAGCTGGAAGGTGATATCGGGGATCACGACGCCGAGCGACAGAGTTTTGATGCGGATCTTCTCGTCGGCATTCTCCCGCTTGGTGTCGAGAAAGCGCAGGATATCGGGGTGGTGGGCGTTAAGCCACACCGCGCCCGCGCCCTGACGCGCGCCGAGCTGGTTGGCGTAGGAGAAGGCGTCCTCCAGCATCTTCATCACCGGGATCACCCCAGATGACTGGTTCTCAATGCGTTTAATCGGTGCGCCGTTCTCGCGCAGGTTAGATAGCAGAAACGCCACGCCGCCGCCGCGTTTGGAGAGCTGCAGCGCCGAGTTCACCGCGCGGCCGATCGACTCCATATTGTCCTCGATTCGCAGCAGGAAGCAGGAGACCAGCTCGCCGCGCTGTTGCTTGCCGCAATTGAGGAAGGTAGGGGTCGCGGGCTGGAAGCGGCCGCTCAGCATCTCTTCCAGCTGCGAGCGCGCCAGGGTTTCATTACCCTGCGCCAGCGTCAGCGCCACCATGCAGGCGCGCTGCTCGAAGGTTTCCAGATAGCGTTTGCCGTCGAAGGTTTTCAGCGCGTAGCTGGTATAGAACTTCCACGCGCCGAGAAAGGTTTTAAATTCAAAGCTCCAGGCCGCCGCCTCGTCGTGAAAGGCGCAGAGAAAGTCGAAGTCGTACTGATTCAGCACCGCCGCTTCGTAATAGCCTTCTTCCACCAGATAGCGCAGGCGCTCCGCCGCGCTGGCGAAGGCCAGCGTATTCGGCTGAACGTGCTGCAAAAAGAACTGGCGCGTGGCCTCGCGGTCTTTGCCGAACTGGATGCGGCCATCCGCATCGTAGAGGTTCAGCATGGCGTTCAGCGCGTGGTAGTCCAGTGCTACGCCATCAAGGGTGTCTGTTGTTGCCAAAATTGGGTTACTCCCGCTTTCACCGTGGCGATGTCCTCCGGCGTCCCCATCAGCTCAAAGCGGTAGAGTACGGGGACCTGGCATTTTTGCGCGATGATGTCGCCGGCGAGGCAAAACGCCTCGCCGAAGTTGCGGTTGCCCGCCGCAATCACGCCGCGAATGCCGCGCCGGTTCGATTCATCATTAAGAAAATGGATTACCTGTCTTGGCACGGCGCCGCGGCTGCCGCCACCGCCGTAGCTGGGCACCACCAGAATATAGGGTTGGTCGTGGCGCAGGCGCGCCGCGAGATCGAGCGGAATGCGGCGCGCCGGCAGGCCCAGACGAGCAATAAACCGATGGGTGTTTTCCGACTGGCTGGAAAAATAGACCAGCGGGAACACGCTGTTACTCTCCGGCCGCTGCCAGCTGGCGCAGGCTGGCGATCTTGTCCGGGCGGAAGCCGCTCCAGTGGTCGCCGTCCGCCATCACCACCGGCACCTGGCGATAGCCGAGCGATTTCAGCGTGTCGATCGCCTCCGGCTGCGCGTCAAGGTTGATCAGCTGGTAATCGATGCCATGACGATCCATGGTGTTTTTCGTCGCATTGCACTGGACACAGTGATTTTTGGTGTAAATAATAATGTGCATGATTCGTATTTACCTTTGTAGTAGACGTAGACAAGGTGCTTGTAATTGCCAAGGGAATCGCGGCATTTTCTGCTTCATCCCTGTTCACACCTTGTGTCTGCGTGATGCCTTTAATACTAGATATAGCGTTATTTAACTTCAAGGCCACAATATGTATGGTTTTGCGGATAAGTCTGGGGATAACCGGGCTGATGCCAGCGGTGATGCAGCTTAGCGTACGTTAAAAAATTTTGCGGGATTTTTGTAAAGGCGGCAGGTTAAAATATGGGCAGTAAAAAGCCCCGCCGTAGCGAGGGCGTGCAACATACTGATGTTATTACCTTAGCGACGGCCTACCAGCAGCGTGCCCAGCACCAGGCCGACAGCGGCGCCGATGCCTACGCCGTGCCACGGCTTGTCATGCACATAGGCGTCAACCTAGTAGCCTGCGTCACGCGCCGCCTGAGAGACGCGATTGTGGCCGCCGTTCATTTTCGCCCGCGTCTGCTTCAGCAGCGCCTGCGCCTGGCTGCGCGCACTATCCACTTCATCCATCGCCTCGCTGCCGTAAGATTTCAACAGCGCTTTCAGCGAATCCGCGAGATCGTTTACATCCTGGTTATCGATGTCATCGTTTTTAGTGGTTCGATTAAACATTTTTTCGCTCCCTTTGATTTTAAACGTAATACTGAGTGTAGACGATGCCGCCATAAACGCATCGGCAGCGCCGGGGTTTAGGGAAATTCCGAATGCTGCGCGGCGCCATGCTGTTTTAAGGTTGCGAAGCTTTGAAGAGATTGGAAGAGATTGGAAGAGAGAGGAAAGAGCATGTATTTACGAGCCGATGAGGTAGCGCGCGTTCTGGAAAAGGCGGGATTTGAAGTGGATGAGGTCACGCAAAAGCTTACGGTTATCGCCGCGGCGACAGCTATGTCTACGTTAACTCGCGAGGCGCGCATGGGGCGCACGGCGCTGGTGATCCCCCCGATGCTGAAAGAGAAGAGCCAGCCGTTCGCCGAGCCCGCTCAGAGGTGAAGATCTGCGATCACTACACGCGGTTCTCGCTCTATCTGGCGGGCGAATCGCAGGAGCACTACGGTATTCCCCACGGATTCAGCTCGCGCGTCGCGCTGGAGCGCTATCTGCAAAGCGTCTTCGGCTGACGGCCGCCAGCTCCGTCGCTGCCAGGCGCGGCACCGTTTTTATCCCTTCCTTAATGGTTCTCACGTTGTAATTCCTGCCGCCGACGCTTATAATGCATGCCATGTAGATGGTTAGACGTCCATGCGGATAGGTTTATGAGCGTGCAGAAAGCCTCGTCACGGGAACAATTCAAACGCACCATGAAAACGCGCCACTTGGTAATGCTGTCGCTGGGCGGCGTGATCGGTACCGGGCTGTTTTTCAACACCGGCTATATCATCTCTACCACCGGTACGGCGGGCACGCTGCTCGCCTACCTGATCGGCGCGCTGGTGGTCTGGCTGGTGATGGTCTGCCTCGGCGAACTGGCCGTGGCGATGCTGGAAACCGGCGCCTTCCATGTCTACGCTGCGCGCTATTATCAGCCCGGCGACCTAGTCGGGCTGGCGTTCGATCCCTCTCAGCGCATCGTGCTCTGGTGCGGCATTCCTTTGTGCTGCTCTGCTATGCGGTTTACGCTGTTACCACAAAAAATCGCAGGCCGAGGAGGCCAAAGATGCAGCATGATTCCCTGGTGCAGGCGCTGACTGAAAACGACACCCTGATACTCGATGGCGCGCTGGCGACCGAACTGGAGGCGCGCGGCTGCAACTTGGCGGAGTCGCTCTGGTCGGCGAAGGCGCTAATGGAAAATCCCGAGCTGATCTATCAGGTGCACTACGACTATTTCGCCGCCGGCGCACGCGTCGCCATCACCGCTAGCTACCAGGCGACGCCGCAGGGCTTCGCCGCGCGCGAGCTGGACGAGGCGCAGTCGCTGGCGCTGATCGCCCGCAGCGTCGAGCTGGTGCGGTGCGCGCGACGACTATCGTGCCGCGAGCGGCAACCAGGCGACGCTGCTGGCGTTCGAAACCCTGCCGTCGTTTGCCGAGGCGCAGGCGCTGGCCGCGCTGCTGACCGAGTTCCCGGACGCGCAGGCGTGGTTCTCTTTACGCTGCGCGACAGCGAGCATATCAGCGACGGCACGCCGCTGGTGGTCTATCCCCACTCCGGCGAGCAGTACGACGCCACCAGCAAAACCGGGCACTCCGCGCCGTTAGGCTGCACGCTGCATGACCAGCTGCCCGCGTGGCGCGGCGCTGGTGCGCGGCTGATTCGGTGGCTGCTGCCGCACCACGCCGGCGGCGATCGCGCAGCGCTGTCAACCGCAATAAAGCCCAAAAAAGAGGCGATGCTAAGCCGATTAACGGGGTGAGGGCGGTTTACACTGCCCTTTCTGACCCTTTAGCGGAGCCCTTTATGAAACAGCGACTTCATTCTCCTGGCCGCCGCGCTGCTGCTCAGCGGCTGCGCCTTTATCGTCATCGTCGGCTCGTCGACTCAGGCGGTGCGCATCGACTCGCTGCCGCCGGGCGCGCGCTTTACCGTACAGGATGAGAATGGCCGTTCGGTGGCAGAGGGCTACACGCCGCAGACCGTCGAGCTGGCAAAATCCACCGGCCGCTATTTCGGCAAAAAGCACTGTCAGGTGATGCTGGAGAGTCCGGGCTACGTACCGGTGACGCTGTCGCTCGAAGGCAAATCCAATCTCTGGTATCTGCTCGGCAATATTCCGCTGGGCGGCTTTCCCGGCTGGTTGTTGGTCGATTCCTTTAACGGCGGCATGTACAACCTCCAGCCGGAACACCCGCGCCCGTTCCTGAGTCCGGTAGGCGCGCGCAGCTGACGGCGGCTACTGCGCGGTGGGCTTAACCATACCACCGCCGGAGCGGAACCGCTCCAGAAACTGATGCTGAAAAATGCACATGCGGATGGTGTCGCGGTACTCGCCATTGATAAAGAATTCGTGCTTCAGCACGCCCTCAGTCTTAAAACCCAGCTTGCTGTAGATGTGAATCGCCTTCTCATCGACAATCAGGTAGAGCTTGTAGAGATTGAGCACCGAGAAGCCATACTCCATCGCCAGCTTCGCCGCCTGGCTCGCCAGCCCTTTGCCCTGATGCGCCGGATCGATAATGATCTGACTCGGCACGGCAGATTTGTCCCATCTCAAATGCGGCCAGTGCGCCCCCTACAAAGCCGCCGACAAGAACACATACGGGTGCTTAGGACCGCACGTTAACCCCGCGATAGCGCCTCCTGCCGCTCCGCCGGCAATACCCGAACCCCGTTTAATAGCGAGTTGTCTACCCGTCTCGGCAAAGTTGTTTTCAGCGGTGTAAATTTCGTAGACAGACAGGGCAACCGAGAGAACGATCAGGCCTTTGCCTGCGCGCGAAAGCCGCAGCATCTTCAGATTGACTCTGGGATTCGATTTACCCGCGGACTCGACAATAGCGGCATACACTTGGTTTTTTTGCGTTTCAGTGAGGGCAGCAAAAGAGGGTTTGTTGACCGAAAAGCGATGTAGCTTTTTTGGCGACTAGTTCATTAAGCGTTTTACCCGACGCTTTTATCTGTTCTGCCATTGCCCGGCCGAGTGGCGTGCTTCACGATCTGATCATCTCCATTATCAGGTTGCGTGTCTCCTGCGCTTCTTGTGCGGCCTGTTTCCATGTGATAAAGCCACGATTTACTCTGGACTTCAGGTCCTCAGCCATCTCTTTTATACGCGTTGAGTATTCCAAGCGTAACCGGGGATCGACTGAGAGGCGTGCCGCTGCGGCTGACAGATCGCCCTGAAAAGCGTTGATTACCTCATTAAACTGTTGCTGCTTGCTCTCTGCTGCTTAACGAAGCCGAAAAAGCGGTGTCCATCCTGCCTCCTTAGCCGTGCCAGCTCACTCTATCAAACGAGGAGAACGATCAGAAAGCGCGCGGCTGCCGTCATCAAAAATTCATCATCGGCAGTTTACTTGCGCCGGAAAATGTTTCTCAGTGCAGTGAAGGGGATACCAATAGCAGTGGATTGACTGGAAAGAGAGCGGATACAAAAAAGCCCGCCAGGCTTGCGCCGTGCGGGCTTTCTGGTCTTCTACAGATGACTCTGGTAATCATCTTTGAAGAAGAATTCTGGTGGAGCTGGCGGGAGTTGAACCCGCGTCCGAAATTCCTACATCCTCAGTACTACATGCTTAGTCAGTCTTTACATTCGCCTAGCAGCTGCGGACAGACACGCCACTGACAGACTAGCCTGATTAGATTTAACGCTTCAACCCCAAGCAAGGCATCCACGCGATCTCTTTTGGGTTTGACCTCTCTTGATCCCCGTCCCAAGAGCAAAGGCTAGGGAGAGAGGGCTCTTAGCAGGTTATTAAGCTGCTAAAGCGTAGTTTTCGTCGTTTGCGACTATTTTTTTGCGGTTTTTTAGCGAGGCCTACCGCACCTCGGCATGCACCTTGGGTTTCGCAAATCCCGTCGAATCCAGAATCAGCCCCAACAACCAACTACTCTAGCAAAAAACGTGAGAACTATCCAGCGATTAGCGGTTGCGATTTTTCATGATGCGCGCTTTGTCGAGTTTCCACTCGCGCTCTTTGATGTCGTCGCGCTTGTCGTGCTCTTTCTTACCGCGCGCGACGCCGATCTTCAGCTTGCACCAGGCGTTTTTCCAGTACAGCGACAGCGCGACGACGGTATAGCCTTCGCGATTAACGCGGACATAGAGCGAGTCGAGTTCGCGCTGGTTAAGCAGCAGCTTGCGGTTGCGCGTGGGATCGCAGACAACGTGCGTTGAGGCCACCGCCAGCGGCTGGAAGGTTGAGCCGAACAGATAAGCTTCGCCATCGAGCAGCAGAACGTAGCTGTCGCTGATGTTGGCTTTACCCGCACGGAGCGATTTGACTTCCCATCCTTGTAGCGACAATCCCGCTTCGAACTCTTCTTCAATGAAGTATTCATGACGGGCGCGTTTGTTAAGGGCAATAGTGGCAGAACCGGGTTTATGTACTTTTTTCTTTGTCATAGTGCGGCGTATTTTATACATCACTTAAGCGGCCATCGCACCCCTTGTCCTGCGGGGCTCCGGGAGACGGGATATTCTAGCACATCTCTGAATGCGGGTAATTTTTGTTTGATAGCTGGAAATGCTACAATTCAGCGGTTTTGTGATGAACAGGAACCATTATGGTATGGCTCAGATTAGTCGTTCGGCGCTGGTGCCCTTCAGCGCTGAGCAAATGTACCAGCTGGTTAACGATGTGGATGCCTATCCCGAGTTTTTACCAGGCTGCACCGGCAGCCGCGTACTGGAATCGTCTGAAAATCAGATGACTGCATCGGTAGACGTTTCAAAGGCGGGCATTAGTAAAACCTTCACGACGCGCAATACGCTCACCGATAATCAGTGCATCCATATGCAGCTGGTAGACGGTCCGTTCCGCAAGCTCACCGGCGGATGGCAGTTCGTTTCCCTCGGCGACGATGCTTGCAAGGTCGAACTGAGCCTCGAGTTTGAGTTTACCAATATGCTGGTAGAGATGGCGTTTGGCCGCGTATTCAAAGAGCTAGCCAATAGCATGGTGCAGGCGTTTACTCAGCGAGCCAAAGAGGTCTACAGTGCCTGACATCTCGGTTGAAGTGGTTTACGCGCTGCCGGAAAAGCAGTATCAGCGCGTGGTCACGCTGGAAGAGGGCAGCACCGTCGAGCAGGCTATTCAGGCGTCCGGCCTGCTTGAGCTGCGGCGCGATATCGACCTCAGCCGCAACAAAGTCGGCGTCTTCAGCCGCCCAGTTAAGCTGGGCGACACGCTTCAGGAAGGCGACCGGGTCGAAATCTATCGTCCGTTAATTGCCGATCCTAAAGAGCTGCGTCGCCAGCGAGCCGAACGCTCAGCCAGCGCGAAAAAATAGCCCTGACGGCAGCAGAGAAGTCAGAAATGCAAAAGGCGCCAGCGGCGCCTTTTTTGTTGCGAAGTCAATCAGTTCTGCGATGACGTCAGGTTGGGCTTGTTATCAATATTGGTCAGCACGCCGTTGCTGTCAAAGGTTAGCGTCAGCGTCTGCTGTTTCACGCCCTCATGACCCGGATCCTGACGGAACACGTAATACCAGACGTTGCTGCCAAATGGGGCGCGCATCATCGGTGTGCCGAGCGTATAGGCGACCTGCTGCTGCGTCATGCCGTTGTTGATTTTCGCCACGTCGTTGGCAACTAGATAGTTGCCCTGATTGATATTGGGACGGTAAACCACGCGCTCCAGGGTGGAGCATCCGGCGGTCATCATCAGCATCACCACTGCCGCGGCAATCAGCGTTGTACAGCGCATCTCTACATTCCTTTTCTGGGGCCAAACGCCTTTTCTCAGGCTGTTTTTTTACCATCAAATTCTGACCTCTGCCTGCGGCAGGCTTTATTATTCAGGCGATATAAGTTGCCGATGATAATAAACCTTTTTGCTATTGGAAACCTCCACATCGACAGAGCAAGCATATGACCACACAGCAGGAAGAAAGTGCGGCATCACGCCGCTAAAAGTTCTTTGGCGTTAGCTAGCGTATTGCGCGTAACCTCGATGCTGCCGAGCAGACGCGCACGCTTGTCCAGCGCCTGCATATGAGTTTTGGTCATCGCGCCGTCAGTCTCTTTGCTGACGAGGAAATGCTGATGGCCGCAGCCCGCTACCTGCGGCAGGTGTGTCACGCATATAACCTGCGTCGATTTGTCCAGCTGGCGCAGCAGGCGTCCTACCACGGCAGCCGTCGGGCCGCTGATGCCGACATCCACTTCGTCGAAAATCATCGCCGGGTTTTCCATCATCTTGGAGGTGATCACCTGTATGGCCAGCGCGATACGCGACAGCTCGCCGCCGGAGGCGACTTTAACGGCTGGCCTGGGTTAGTTGTGACCTGGAAGTCAATACGCGTCGCGCCGTCCGTCGTCAGATGATCGGCGTTGAACGTCAGCGCGATAGTGAAACGGCCGTGCAGCATGGAAAGCTGATGCATGCTCTGGGTTATCAGCTGCTCAAGCTCCGCGCCATAGTGCTGGCGCTGACGCAGGCGCTTAGCGCTCTGCAGCGCTGCCTGATAGTGTTCGTTTACCAGCGCCTGCGGGCTCTCCTGAGCGTTCTCCTACTGAGAGAGCAGCTTCGCTTCTGCCAGCAGCTGCTGATGCAGCTCCGCCAGGCCTTCCGGCGCCACGTGATGCTTGCTCGCCAGTGCGATATAGCGCGAGATGCGCTGCTCCAGCTCATACAGACGGTTGGGATCGAGATCGAGTCGGTCGACATAGTGACGCAGTTCGTCGCTTGCTTCGCTAAGATGAATCGCCGCCTCTTCCAGCAATTCAGCACGCCACTCAGCTTGTCATCCAGCGTGACGACCTCCGTCACCATCTGGCGCGCAGTATAGAGCAGGCTGTTGAGGTTGCTGTCATCGCCGTAGGCGAGCAGCTGCAGCGCCTGCTGGCTGGTAGAAAGCAGCTGTCCACTGTTGGCGAGACGCTTATAATCTTGATCGATCTGCTCGTATTCGTTGGCCTGCGGCGCAAAGTCGTTAAGCTCTTTCAGCTGATACTGAAGCAGCTCGCGGCGCGCTACTGCGACAGCTGTTGATGTTGCGCCAGATTGCGGCAGCTCTGATGTCAGGCCAAGTAGTGGCTGCGCATCTGCTGCTGCAGGTCGTCGTGGCCGGCATAGGCGTCGAGCAGGTGCTTCTGATGATCGGCCTTGAGCAGCAGCTGATGCGCGGAGGGAGAGGATTTGAGATTGAAGCGGGCGCAGAGATCGGCGCGCGGCGAGCCTTGGCGCACCATGTCCGCCTCTGCGCGTCCGCCCAGGCACAGCCCAAGCGCGTCAATCGCGATCGATTTACCCGCGCCGGTTTCACCGGTAATCGCCGTCATACCGCGTTGGAAATTAATGTCGAGCCCACGAACGATAGCGAAGTTACTGATGGTCAGCTGTGCTAGCATAGAATCACCTGTATGGAAAAACAGATATGGTTTTTCGTACAGCATTAATTGGTTTTTTATCCAGTAAAGAGGGCGCGCTGAAATTAAAACAATTTTTTCGACCAGCCGAGTTTTGAGCTTAAAGTATTAAAATAAATGTAATTTTTAGGGTGAATCAGGTTGAGGTAGTTTTCACTGCGGCGGATAAGCACATCCTCGCCTTCCTGAATCGGCAAGGCGATCTGGCTGTCGCAGCTGATTTCCAGGTCGCTGCGGCGCGAGGAAAAGCGCAGGCGAATGGTGCTGCTGCTGTTGATCACTAGCGGGCGCGCCGACAGGGTGTGCGGGAACATCGGCACCAGCGCGATGGCGTCGAGAGAAGGGGTGAGAATCGGGCCGCCCGCGGAGAGGGAATAGGCGGTCGAGCCGGTCGGCGTGGAAATAATCAACCCGTCGGAGCGCTGCGAAAAGGCGAACACCTCGTCGATATAGACCTCAAACTCAATCATATGCGCCACTTTGCCGGGATGCAGCACCACTTCGTTGATCGCGAGGCCCAGACGCGGCGAGCACTCATTTTTGCAGACACGCGCTTCCAGCAGAAAGCGGCTTTCGACGAAGTAGTTGCCCTGCAGCACCTCATCCAGCTGCTGCTGCGCGTTGTCGGGATCGAGATCGGTGAGAAAACCGAGGTTGCCGCGGTTAATGCCGATCACCTTGATGTCATAGCGCGCCAGTACGCGCGCCGCCCCCAGCATATTGCCGTCGCCGCCCACTACCACGGCGAGATCCGCCTGCTGGCCTATCTCCGCCAGCGTGCCGGTTTGCACGTCATGCCGATTCAGCTCCTGGGCGATTTGCTTCTCCATGATCACTTGATAACCTTTGGACGTCAGCCAGCGCCACAGCATCTCATGGGTGGTGAGCGCGGTAGGATGACGCGGATGGCCTACAATACCAATACAGTTAAAGAGTTTGTTCATTTGGTGGGGCTTTCCTCATAAGCCAAAACGATCAGGCAATGTGATGGGTTCTCTTGAAACCGTCAAATCGATCCCCATAATAAGCGGACTGGCGAGATGAATGTGCAAAACGCGGAGAAATTCATGAGTAGTAAAGAACAGAACACCCCTAATGAGCAAGTCTCAGACGAAATTCAACAGGATCAGCAACAACCTCAGGAAGCGGAGACGGCAGTTGAGGTGGATCCGCGTGATGAGCGTATTGCCCAACTGGAAGCTGAATTAGCGCAGTCGCAAACCGACGTACGTGACGCCCAGCTGCGCGCGCAGGCGGAAATCGAGAATATCCGTCGCCGCGCCGAAATGGATGTCGAGAAGGCGCACAAGTTTGCGCTGGAAAAGTTCGCTAACGAGCTGCTGCCGGTTATCGACAGCCTTGAGCGCGCAATGGAAGTCGCTGATAAAGAGAACAACGAGCTGGCGGCGATGATCGAAGGGATCAAACTGACCCTGAAATCTCTGCTGGGCGCCGTGCGCAAGTTTGGCGTTGAGGTCGTTGGCGAAACCAATGTGCCCTTTAACCCGGAAATCCATCAGGCGATGTCGATGATAGAATCTGATGAGGTGGCGCCTAACCACGTGATGGTGGTGATGCAGCGCGGCTATACCCTGAATGGTCGCTTGCTGCGTCCTGCCATGGTCGCGGTAGCCAAAGCCAAAGGCTAATCGTCGCTGAATAGAGTCTGAACCAGACGGCCGCGCAGTGACGCGGCCGTTTGCGTTTCAGGCTCAGGCGGAAGGCAGCTGCGGTATCCAGTCGATGGGTGTTTCGCCCGCCTGCGTCAGCAGCGCGTTAGCCTCGGCGAAATGGCCGCAGCCGAAGAAGCCGCGGTGCGCCGAAAGCGGCGAAGGGTGCGGCGCCTGCAGCACATGGTGACGCTGGCGATCAATAATGCTGCCTTTCTTCTGCGCATGCGATCCCCACAGCAGAAACACCACCCCCTCGCGATGCTCATTGATGGCGGCAATCACGTTATCGGTAAAGGTTTCCCAACCGAAACACGCGTGAGAGTGCGCTTTGCCCGCCTCAACAGTCAGCACGGTATTTAACAGCATCACTCCCTGTTTCGCCCAGCTTTCCAGAAAGCCGTGCTGCGGACGGCGGAAATCGGGAAATTCCTGCTCCAGCTCTTTGTACATATTCTGCAGCGAAGGGGGAACGGGCACGCCGGGCAGCACGGAAAAGGCGAGGCCGTGCGCCTGATTGGGGCTGTGGTACGGGTCTTGCCCGAGGATCACCACCTTGACGTCGCCTAGTTCAGTCTGGCGAAAGGCGTTGAATACATCCTTCTGCGGCGGATAAACCGTGACGCCCGCCGCCCGCTCGTCGGCCACTAATTTCAGCGTCTCTGTAAAGTAGGGTTTCTCTTTCTCTTCGGCCAGCACGTCGTGCCAGGTCAGTTTATCCGTCATCTTTCTACTCCCTCTCAGTCTGTGCCGCTAGCTTAACTGTTCGCTGCGCCAGGTTGAAGGTAAAATAGTTGAAAAATACAAAATATTTTTAGGCGAAAATTTATCTGAATCAACTAATTGAAGTTAGAAGCGAATGATAGCGCTGGAAAAATTGATTGGGGTCAAAACTTCCTCCAGAAGCGAATGCTATATCAGAGCGAAGTTTTGATTTATGAATTATGATCGCTAGCATTCAGGTCACCCAAACCAGTAACCTCGCGCTGATGCACTCATTCTGGCTGATTGACGACGAGAAAGCGGAAGCACGATGCCTGTGCGCCAAAGCGGGCTATGAAGAGGATCAGATCGTCGCGCTCAGCGAACTGGGCGAATTCGCCTATCGTGAAGTGCCGATGGAAATGCAGCCGCAGGTGCGCATTGAAGGCGGCCAGCATCTGAACGTCAACGTGTTGCGGCGCGAAACGCTGGAAGATGCGGTCAAACATCCGGAAAAATGTCTGCAGCTTACCATTCGCGTGTCAGGCTATGCCGTGCGCTTCAATGCGCTGACGCCAGAGCAGCAGCGCGACTTTATTACACGCACCTTTACCGAAAGCCTGTAAAACGAAGTTTGATGGCCTGCTGAAAACTGACGCACTGGCGTAACGATCGCAATCACTTGAAAGGCAATTGAATACCCTGTTTTTCCGCCGAGGTGTGATCGAAGAGAGAGCCGCTTTGCGCGTCAGGCAGGTTAAATCGGAGTTAACGCCTTTTTATCATCCTTAAAACAAAAAAATCGCCCCAAATGGGGTGATTTTTTACCGCGGTGCTGATTTATTCCGCATCGCCGTTTGCTGGCGCGGCGGCGCTTGGCTTGCGGCGTTTGCCGATGTTTTTAACGTCGCGATGACGCTTCTTCACGCGCGGTTTTTCCGCTTCGCTCTCTTTTTTCTCTTTACGACGCGCAAGCGCTTTTTTCGACGGTTTCCCGGTGGATTTCGCGTTCGGCGCACGCGTGACCGGGCGCAATTCGTCAATGGTGCGCGCTTTAATCGGCTCGTTCAGGTAGCGAATGATTTTGCCCAGCAGCAGATGGTCGTGCGCTTCCACCAGCGACAGCGCGGTGCCTTTGCGGCCGGCGCGCGCCGTGCGGCCGATACGGTGCAGATAGGTGTCGGCGGTACGCGGCATATCGAAGTTGATGACGTGGCTGACATCCTCGATGTCGATACCACGCGCGGCGACATCGGTGGCCACCAGCACATTGACACGGCCATCGGTGATGCGCTTGATCGCCTCGTTGCGCTTGGCCTGCACCATCTCGCCTTCCAGATGGCAGCAGCGGATATCCGCTTCGTGCAGCCATTTCACCAGCTCATGCAGACGCTCACGCTTGCGGACGAATATGATCGTGCGCGTCAGTTCTGGCTGCTTCAGCAGGTGGATAAGCAGTTTGGTTTTATGCTCGAGATCGTCGGCGTGGTAGTACCACTGCTGGATCTTTTTACGTTCGCGACGGCTGGGATCGGATTCCACCTCGACCGGATCGTTAAGCAGGCGCTCGGCGAAGTCTTTGATTACGTCGCCTTCCAGCGTGGCGGAGAAGAGCATGGTTTGCTTGCGCCAGCGCGTCTCGCCTGCGATGGTTTCGATATCCTGAGCGAAGCCCATGTCCAGCATACGGTCGGCTTCATCGAGGATCAGCGTCTCGACGGCACGACAGTCGAAGTTTTCTTCTTTTATGTACTGAAGCAGACGGCCGGTGGTCGCCACCACCACATCCTGATTTTCGCTTAACACTTCAGCATGGTTCATATAGGCGACGCCGCCGGTAATGGTAGCGATATCCAGATGGGTGTGTTTCGCCAGCTCGCGCGCCTGATCGGCGACCTGCATCGTCAGTTCGCGCGTCGGCGTCAGGATCAGAATACGCGGCGGGCCCGATTTCTTGCGGGGGAAATCGAGCAGGTGCTGCAGCACCGGCAGCAGATAGGCGGCGGTTTTCCCGGTCCCGGTAGGCGCTGAACCCAGAACGTCGCGGCCCTCCAGCGCTGGCGGGATCGCCGCAGCCTGGATTGCTGTCGGGCGCGTGAAGCCTTTGTCCTGCAGGGCATACAACAGGCTTTCGTCGAGTTCGAGTTCGGAAAATATGGTTACGGTCATGGTCTACCTCAGTTTGGGGCGCTGATTATAGACAGATCGCGCGCAATCTTCATCTCTTTATCCGCGATGGCTGTATTCCTTATGCCGTCACGCTACACTGATGCGCGAAAGGTATGGTTGCAAAGTATGACGCAGGAAAAGCCGCCTATGCGGCCATTGTTAAAAAGAAACGGGTTTACCTTCAAACAGCTTTTTGTCGCGCACGACCGCTGCGCCATGAAATTCGGCACCGACGGGATTTTGCTGGGTGCATGGGCGCCGGTGGCGCAGGCGCGCCGCGTGCTGGATATCGGCAGCGGCAGCGCGCTGATTGTCCTGCTGCTGGCGCGGCGTAAGCCCGACGAGGTGATCATCGACGCGGTTGAGCTGGACGCTGACGCCGCACAGCAGGCGCAGGAGAACGTGGCGCAGTCGCCCTGGGCTGCGCGCATTCACGTCCACGCGCAGGATATCGCCGCTTTCGCCACAGATTGCCCGCAACGCTATTCGCTGATCGTCAGCAACCCACCTTACTGTCCGCCCGATGTGGACTGCGCCACGCCGCAGCTGATTGAGGAAGAGGGATTTTTCTGCGTTGTTTTGCCGGAGGCGGTAGGGGAAAACATGATTGCGCTGGCCGAGCGCGACGGCTGGCATCTGTGCTTTCGCATCGACGTGGCAGAATAAGCCCATCGTCCGCTGCATCGCGTGCTGCTCGGCTTCTCGCCCCGCGCGGGCGAAACCTTGCTGGAGCGCATGGCGATATGCAATCAGTATCGCCACTATTCAGACGCTTGGTTCAGCCTGACACGCGACTTTATACCTCTTTAATGTAAGACGGCGTTAAAATCGTCGGTTTGGCTTCTGGCAACGGCTCGGGATAGTCGCGGGTAAAATGCAGGCCGCGGCTCTCTTTGCGCGCCAGCGCGCAGCGCACCATCAGCTCCGCCACCTGCGTCAGGTTGCGCAGCTCCAGCAGATTGTTGGAGAGGCGAAAGTTGGCGTAGTACTCGTCGATTTCCTGCAGCAGCAGCTGAATGCGCCGCAGCGCGCGTTCCAGCCGCCGCGTGGTACGCACGATGCCGACATAATCCCACATAAACAGACGCAGCTCGTGCCAGTTATGCTGGATCACGACGCGCTCGTCGGCGTCGTCGACGCGGCTCTCATCCCACGCGGGCAGGACGCTGACGCGCTCGGTTTGCGGCAGCGCCTGCAGCAGATCCTCCGCCGCCGACCAGCCGTAAACTAGGCACTCCAGCAGCGAATTGGACGCCATGCGGTTCGCCCCGTGCAGCCCGGTGTAGCTCACCTCGCCGATGGCGTACAGCCCGCTGATATCGGTACGCCCGTGCGCATCCACTATCACGCCGCCGCAGGTATAGTGCGCCGCCGGCACGATTGGGATGCGATCGCGCGTCAGGTCAAGGCCGAAGGTGAGCAGCTTTTCATAAATAGTGGGGAAGTGAGCGCGCACGAAGTCTGGCGGCTGGTGGCTGATATCGAGATAAAGGCAGTCGACGCCGAGCCGTTTCATTTCGTGATCGATGGCGCGCGCCACGATATCGCGAGGCGCCAGCTCGCCGCGGGGATCAAACGCTGGCATAAAGCGCGTACCGCCCGGGCGCAGCAGCCAGGCACCTTCGCCGCGCAGCGCTTCCGTTAGCAGAAAGCTTTGCGCGTCGGGATGAAACAGCGACGTTGGATGAAACTGGTTGAACTCAAGGTTAGCCACGCGACAGCCCGCTCGCCAGGCGATAGCGATACCGTCGCCGGACGCCACGTCGGGGTTCGTTGTGTACTGGTACACCTTCGCCGCGCCGCCGGTCGCCAGCACTACCGCGCGCGCGCTGCAGGTCTCGACCCGTTCGCGATTGCGGTTCCAGATCCAGGCGCCGGTAGCGCGGCGCGGACCAGGCAGGCCCAGCCTGTCTGACAGAATAAGATCCACAGCGTTGGCGCGCTCAAGAATGCGAATGCGCGGATGACTGAGCGCCTGGCTCACCAGCGTGGTTTCCACCTCGCGTCCGGTGGCGTCGGCGCTGTGCAGGATGCGCCGGTGGCTGTGGCCGCCTTCGCGCGTCAGGTGATAGCGCAAATCGCCCGATGCCTGCGGCTCGCGGTCAAAGGCGACGCCGTGATCGATTAGCCATTGCACGCAGTGCCGGGCATTGCTAGCGACAAAGGCGACGGCGTCGCGATCGCATAACCCGTCGCCCGCGACCAGCGTATCTTCCACATGGGATTCGATGCTGTCTGCGTCGTCAAACACAGCGGCGATGCCGCCCTGTGCGTAAAAGGTCGAGCCTTCGCTGACCTGCGCCTTGCTGATCACCATCACGTCGTGGTGGGCCGCCAGCCGCAGCGCCAGCGATAATCCCGCGGCGCCGCTGCCAATAATCAAGACGTCGCACTGGTAATCCGGAGAGGTTGAATGCGTCATGGCGTTTAATTTACTAAATATGGGTGGGGCGAGAATAAGTGCTTATTTCGATTCTGTGAAGGATTTTAAACATGTGGCAGACGGATCTGGATTAATAAAATAGCAGATTGACTTCGAATCAGGCAGTTACAAAAAGAGGTATATCATCACTGTTTTTTATATAAAACCTGGCGTCGCTGACGGAATTTGGGATGAAAAAGCCATCGTCATAGGGTACTCTGCCTGCGATTCTGCGTTGATAGCCGCAGCTTGGATTACACTGTCATTGAGAATGAAAAACAAACGGCAGCCAAAACTGGATAGCCATTATCAGGGCGTAAAGTGAACTTTCTGCCGCACCACGACTCTGAGCGCATGCTTGCTTAGAACCATGAAGAAGATGTGCTGGCAGTTCCTTTACGCATTTAAAAGAATTTGGGGAGACATTACCTCGGATGAGCGAGCAGTTAACGGATCAGGTTCTCGTAGAGCGAGTACAGAAGGGAGATCAGAAGTCCTTTAATTTACTGGTGATTCGTTACCAGCATAAAGTGGCGAGTCTGGTTTCCTGCTATGTTCCGTCGGGAGACATTCCTGATGTCGTACAGGAGTCCTTTATCAAGGCCTATCGCGCTCTGGAGTCTTTCCGCGGCGACAGTGCGTTTTATACCTGGCTTTACCGCATTGCAGTAAATACTGCGAAAAATTATCTGGTGGCTCAGGGGCGTCGTCCGCCGTCCAGCGATGTAGATGCGATCGATGCGGAAAATTTCGAAAGTGCTGGCGCGCTAAAAGAAATTTCGAACCCTGAGAACTTAATGTTGTCTGACGAACTGAAACAAATTGTCTTTCGTACCATAGAAGCACTCCCTGAGGATCTGCGTATGGCGATCACGCTCAGGGAACTGGACGGGCTGAGTTACGAAGAGATTGCCGCGATTATGGATTGCCCGGTGGGCACCGTGCGGTCACGTATCTTCCGTGCGCGAGAGGCCATTGATAATAAAGTTCAACCGCTTATCCAACGTCAGTGATAACGGCTACTGGAAGGGTACTTAGGCATGCAGAAAGAACAACTTTCCGCTTTGATGGATGGCAAAGTGCTCGATAACGCGCTGCTGTCAGAACTGTCTCAGGATGCAGAACTGCAGCAGTGCTGGACAAGCTATCACCTTATCCGCGATACCCTACGCGGCGACGTCAGGGATGTGCTGCATTTCGATATCTCCGCACGCGTGGCGGAGGCTCTTGAGCAAGAGCCAGTGCGCAACGTCACCACGCTGATCCCGGAAGCGAAGCCTAATAAGATGCTGTTCTGGCGCAAGGCGCGCCCCTGGGCAGCCCAGCTTACGCAGATCGGCGTTGCCGCCTGCGTGTCGCTGGCGGTCATCGTGGGCGTGCAGCACTATACCCAGCCGAGCGGCACTAGTGTAGAGCCATCTGATGCGCCGGTATTTAATACGCTGCCAATGATGGGCAAAGCGTCGATGGTCAGCCTGGGCGTGCCGTTTGAAGCGTTTGACACCAGCAGCTCCAGCCAGCAGGTGCAGGATCAGCGTCGTCGCGTCAACGCGGACTACGAACTGCAGCGCCGTCTGTACTCCGACCGCCTGCAGTTTGAAACCAACGCGCCGCAGCAGGCGCAGGCGAACGCTCCCGGTAACCAGTCTTTAGGTATTCAGCAGCAGTAATGAAGCAGCTTTGGTGTGCCGTTAGCCTGCTGGCAGGAAGCCTGCTCTGGTCATCAGCCGCAGCAGATGGAGCAGGCAAGCCAGACCCTCAATTACGAATTCGCTTATATCAACGTCTCCCGCATGGGCATCGAGTCGCTGCGCTATCGGCATGCGTTGATCGGTGGCCGCGTCTATGTGCAGCTGCAGCAGATGGACGGCCCGCGCCGTGAAGTGATCCAGCGCGGCACCGATATCAGCTACTTTGAACCTGGACTCGATCCCTTCTCTCTGCCGGGCAACCATATCATTGACGGCCTGCTGTCGCTGATCTTTGCCGACTTCGACAGGCTGGCCAGCGCCTGGGACTTTATCCCGGTCGGCCGCTCGCACATCGCCGATCAGCTGTGCGAGGTGAGCCGCATTGTGTCGCGCAACGGCACGCGCTACAGCTACATGGTGTGGCTGGATGTCGATACCCGGCTTACCGCTGCGCATCGATTTGCTGGATCGCGACGGCGAAACGCTGGAGCAGTTCCGCGTGATCAGCTTTGCGGTGGACAAAGGGGGGCGCAGCCCGATGCAGGGCTGCAAAAGGCGAATCTGCCGCCGGCGATCTCGGTGCCGGAAGGGGAAAAGGTCCAGCTCAGCTGGCAGCCTGGCTGGGTGCCGTCGGGCATGATGCTGGTGTCGCAGAGCCGCCGCGACATTCCTGCGATGAACAAAACGGTCGAGTCGCGCCTCTATAGCGACGGTCTCTTCAGCTTCGCCATCAACATTTCGCCAGCGAATAAAAGCAGCGTGACGCAAACCTTGCGCACAAGGACACCGCACGGTACAGACCGAAGTGCGCAATAATAGCGAAATTAGCGTGGTGGGCGAAGTGTCGCCCTCGACGGCGAAACGCATTGCGGACAGTATTGATTTAGGGTCACAACGATGATGAGAGAATGGGCCACCGTGGTGGCATGGCGTGACGGCATCACCATGCTGCATACCGAGGCGAAAACCTCCTGCAACAGCTGCTCGGCGCGCAAAGGCTGCGGCAGCCATATGCTCAACAAGTTGGGCCCCAAAGACGCGCACGTGATGGAAATCGCCAGCGCGACGCCGCTGCAGCCGGGCCAGCGCATTGAGCTGGGCATCAAAGAGAGCAGCCTGCTGGGTTCGGCGCTGCTAGTCTACATGTCGCCGTTGCTTGGCCTGTTTCTGCTGGCCGGCCTGTTTCAGGCTCTGTTTCACAGCGATCTGGCGGCGGCCTGCGGCGCGCTGCTCGGCGGCGTGGGCGGCTTTATCATCGCCAAAGGCGTATCGCTGAAAGTCGGCGATTGCGCCGCCTTTCAGCCGGTCATTTTAAAGGTAGCGCTGCCGCCTGACGCCATACGGGTGGAAAGCGAAGCGTAATCCATCGCCAGGCCGCGTACATCGCGGCCTTTTGTTGCCTGTTTCCCGGCAAAAAGTGTTGCGATTCCGCAACGTTCCATTCTTTTATGCGCGGCCTTAACAGTGTAAGATGCGTCGTCATTAATGAGGCTGACAAGATTGCGGGTAAAGAGCGATCTTCCTGAATGTGTCTGTGTTCAGGTTCTCAACTGTTTTTCTACGTGAAGATATTCATATAAATGAAGAACATAAGAAACTTCTCCATCATCGCGCACATCGACCACGGTAAATCGACGCTCTCTGACCGTTTGATTCAAATCTGTGGCGGCCTGACCGATCGCGAGATGGCGGCACAGGTTCTGGACTCCATGGACCTGGAGCGCGAGCGCGGCATCACGATTAAAGCGCAGAGCGTGACGCTCGATTACAAAGCGCTGAACGGAGAAACTTACCAGCTCAATTTCATCGATACTCCTGGGCACGTGGACTTCTCCTATGAAGTGTCGCGCTCGCTGGCAGCCTGCGAAGGCGCACTGCTGGTGGTGGATACGGGGCAGGGCGTAGAAGCGCAGACTCTGGCAAACTGCTACACCGCGATCGAGATGGATCTGGAAGTCGTGCCGGTACTGAACAAGATCGACTTGCCTGCCGCCGATCCCGAGCGCGCGGCGCAGGAAATCGAAGATATCGTCGGCATCGACGCCACCAACGCGGTGCGCTGCTCGGCGAAAACCGGCGTCGGCGTGCCGGAAGTGCTGGAGCGCCTGGTGCGCGACATTCCGGCGCCGGAAGGCGATCCTGAGGCGCCGCTACAGGCGCTGATTATCGACTCCTGGTTCGACAACTACCTGGGCGTCGTGTCGCTGGTCCGCGTGAAAAACGGCACGCTGCGCAAAGGCGACAAGGTGAAAGTGATGAGCACCGGCCAAGTCTACAATGCTGACCGCCTGGGCATCTTCACGCCGAAGCAGGTCGACCGCACCCAACTCAACTGCGGCGAAGTAGGCTGGCTGGTTTGCGCCATCAAAGACATCCTCGGCGCGCCGGTGGGCGATACCCTGACGCTGTCGCGTCATCCGGCGGACAAAGCGCTGCCGGGCTTCAAAAAGGTGAAGCCGCAGGTTTACGCCGGTCTCTTCCCGGTTAGCTCCGACGACTATGAAGCCTTCCGCGACGCCCTCGGCAAGCTGAGCCTCAACGACGCCTCGCTGTTCTACGAGCCAGAAAGCTCCACCGCGCTGGGCTTCGGCTTCCGCTGCGGTTTCCTCGGCCTGCTGCATATGGAGATCATTCAGGAGCGCCTGGAGCGCGAGTATGACCTGGATCTGATCACCACTGCGCCGACCGTGGTGTTCGAAGTGCAGACCACCGACGGCGAAACCGTCTATGTCGACAGCCCGTCGAAGCTGCCGCCGCTGAACAACATTGAAGAGCTGCGCGAGCCGATCGCCGAGTGTCATATGCTGCTGCCGCAGGAGTATCTCGGCAACGTCATCACGCTCTGCGTGGAAAAGCGCGGTGTCCAGACCAACATGGTTTACCAAGGCAATCAGGTGGCGCTGACCTATGACATTCCGATGGCGGAAGTGGTGCTCGACTTCTTCGACCGTCTGAAATCGACGTCGCGCGGCTACGCCTCGCTGGATTACAACTTTAAACGTTTCCAGGCCTCTGAGATGGTGCGCGTTGACGTGCTGATCAACGCGGAACGCGTTGATGCACTAGCGCTGATTACCCACCGTGACAACTCGCAGTATCGCGGCCGCGAGCTGGTGGAGAAGATGAAAGATCTGATCCCGCGTCAGCAGTTCGATATCGCGATTCAGGCGGCAATCGGCAACCACATCATTGCGCGCTCTACCGTGAAGCAGCTGCGTAAAAACGTGCTAGCCAAATGCTATGGCGGCGACGTCAGCCGTAAGAAAAAACTGTTGCAGAAGCAGAAAGAAGGGAAGAAGCGCATGAAGCAGGTCGGTAACGTTGAGCTGCCGCAGGAAGCCTTCCTCGCCATTCTGCATGTCAGTAAGGATAACAAATAAGGATCCCCTATGGCTAATATGTTCGCCCTGGTTCTGGCGATAGCGACGCTGGTTACCGGCGTCATCTGGTGCATCGATCGTGTTAAGTGGGCGCCGGCGCGCCGGGCTAAACAGACGGAAGCGCAGGCTGCGGCCGGCAATACCCTCGACAGCAAAACCCTGGCGAAAGTCAAAGGTCAGCCTGGCTGGATTGAAACCGCCGCATCGGTCTTTCCGGTGCTGCTGATGGTGTTCGTGGTGCGCTCGTTTATCTACGAGCCGTTCCAGATCCCGTCCGGCTCGATGATGCCGACGCTGCTGATCGGCGACTTCATCCTGGTGGAGAAGTTTGCCTACGGCATCAAGGAGCCGATTACCCAGACAACGCTGATCCCGACCGGCCATCTACAGCGCGGCGACATCGCGGTATTTAAATACCCGAAAGATCCGAGCCTAGACTATATCAAGCGCGTTATCGGCCTGCCGGGCGACAAAGTGGTCTACGATCCTTACAGCAAAACGCTGACCGTCAGCCCGAACTGCGCCGCCGGTCAGCGCTGCGCCAGCTCGCTGCCGATCACCTATACTAACGTCGAGCCGAGCAACTTTATTCAGACCTTTAGCGGGTTTGACGGCAACGAAAGCGGCAACGGCTTCTATCAGGTGCCGCAGGGCGAAACCATGCGCGGCAGGCTGCGTCTCGGCACGCGCAAAGAGACGCTGGGCAAGGTCACGCACGACATTCTGCTGGTGAATGAGGCGCAGAGCCAGGCGGACATGTACTACCAGCAGCCGGGTCAGCCGCAGGCGAGCTGGGTCGTGCCGCAAGGGCAATATTTCATGATGGGCGACAACCGCGACAACAGCGCCGACAGCCGCTACTGGGGCTTCGTCCCGGAACGCAACCTGGTTGGCAAGGCGGTCGCCATCTGGATGAGCTTCGACAAGCAGGAAGGTCAGTGGCCGACAGGCGTTCGTCTGAGTCGTATCGGCGGCATTCACTGATTAATCTGGCCCGGATAAAGGGGCAAAACGGTTGGCCTCCTGCGGGAGGCCACTGCACACGAAACAGATTGTGTTGAATGCCCAGCCCTGTTTCGTATGCAGAGTCACAGACGCACAAAAGAACTGGAATCGCATGAACCCCATCCTCATTAATAAGCTTCAGCGCAAACTGGGCTACACTTTTACTCATCCGGAACTTTTGCAACAGGCGCTAACGCACCGCAGCGCCAGCAGTAAGCACAATGAGCGTCTCGAATTCCTGGGCGATTCTATTCTCAGCTATGTGATCGCCAATGCGCTCTATCATCGCTTTCCTCGCGTCGACGAGGGCGATATGAGCCGCATGCGCGCGACGCTGGTGCGCGGCAATACGCTGGCAGAGATGGCGCGGGAGTTTGACCTTGGCGAGTGTCTGCGCCTGGGACCGGGTGAGCTGAAAAGCGGCGGTTTTCGCCGTGAATCGATCCTCGCGGATACGGTGGAGGCGCTGATTGGCGGCATCTTCCTTGACAGCAATATCCAGACGGTGGAAAAGCTGATCCTTGACTGGTATCAGACGCGCCTTGAGCAGATTAGCCCGGGCGACAAACAAAAAGATCCGAAAACCCGCCTGCAGGAGTATTTGCAGGGACGCCATCTGCCGCTGCCCTCTTATCTGGTAGTGTGGGTGCGCGGCGAAGCCCACGATCAGGAGTTCACCATTCACTGTCAGGTGAGTGGCATGGCTGAGCCGGTGGTCGGCGTCGGATCAAGCCGCCGCAAAGCGGAGCAGGCTGCTGCTGAACGGGCGCTGATCAAGCTTGGTCTCGAATAGCAACATCCTGGCGCCTGAACCGGCGCCGCATAAGTCAGGACTCGAATGAGCGAACAGAATACCTATTGCGGCTTTGTCGCGATTGTCGGCCGATCCAACGTCGGCAAATCCACCTTACTGAACCAGCTGCTGGGGCAGAAGGCGTCGATCACCTCGCGTAAGCCGCAAACCACGCGTCACCGCATCATGGGCATCCATACCGAAGGGGAATATCAGGCGATTTATGTCGATACGCCCGGGCTGCACATGGAAGAGAAGCGCGCAATCAACCGCCTGATGAATCGCGCGGCCAGCAGCTCTATTGGCGACGTCGAGTTGATCATTTTCGTAGTGGAAGGCACGCGCTGGACGCCGGACGACGAAATGGTGCTGAACAAGCTGCGCGAAAACAAAGTGCCGGTCGTGCTGGCCATCAACAAGGTGGACAACATTCAGGATAAAAGCATCCTGCTGCCACATCTGCAGTTCCTGAGCCAGCAGATGAACTTCCTCGATATCGTGCCGATTTCGGCGGAAAGTGGCAAAAACGTCGGTATCATTGCGGCGATCGTGCGTAAGCGTCTGCCGCAGGCGGATCACCAATTCCCGGAAGATTACATTACTGACCGCTCGCAGCGCTTTATGGCTTCGGAAATTATTCGCGAGAAACTGATGCGCTTCCTCGGTGCCGAGCTGCCGTACTCTGTGACGGTGGAAATCGAGCAGTTCGTA
Source organism: Candidatus Pantoea persica (assembly GCF_013753875.1). Taxonomy (GTDB): domain Bacteria; phylum Pseudomonadota; class Gammaproteobacteria; order Enterobacterales; family Enterobacteriaceae; genus Pantoea; species Pantoea persica. The sequence goes on along the minus strand of NZ_SMDS01000020.1, from coordinate 154,860 downwards.
GCGAACAAGCGCGGCGGCTACGATATCAACGGCCTGATCCTGGTCGAGCGCGAAGGGCAGAAGAAGATGGTAATTGGCAACAAAGGCGCCAAAATCAAAACCATCGGCATCGAAGCGCGTAAGGATATGGAAGAGATTTTCGAAGCCAAAGTGCATCTCGAACTCTGGGTCAAAGTTAAATCGGGCTGGGCCGACGACGAACGTGCGCTGCGCAGCCTGGGTTACGTAGACGACCTCTGATCCTATGGAAGGCTGGCAACGCGCCTTTGTGCTGCAGTCGACCCTACAGCGAAACCAGCCTGCTGCTCGATCTTTTCAGCGAAAGCCACGGCCGGGTGCGCGTGCTGGCGAAGGGCGCGCGCGCCGTTCGCAGCTGAAAGGCACGCTGCAGCCCTTCACACCGCTGCTGGTGCACTGTGGACCGGGTGCGGCGAAGTCAAAACGCTCACCAAGGCCGAAGCGGTTTCGCTGGCGCTGCCGCTCAGCGGCATCACGCTCTACTGCGGCCTTTACGTCAATGAGCTGCTGTCGCGCGTGCTGGAGCGGGAGTTTCCCTTCTCAGAACTCTTTTTTGACTACCTGAACTGCCTGCAGACGCTGGCGGCGGTCATCAGCTCGCCGGAGCCGGCGCTGCGGCGCTTCGAGCTGGCGCTGCTGGGGCACCTCGGCTATGGCGTAGATTTTCTGCACTGCGCCGGCAGCGGCGAACCTGTTGCCGACGCTATGACCTACAGCTACCGCGAAGAGAAGGGCTTTATCGCCAGTCTGGTCGCCGGTCAGCGCAGTTTTACCGGTCGCCAGCTGCGCGCGCTATGGGAGCGTGACTTTCCCGATGCCGACACGCTGCGCGCCGCCAAACGCTTTACCCGCATCGCGCTGAAACCCTACTTGGGCGGCAAACCGCTGAAAAGCACCGAGCTGTTTCGCCAGTTCGTGCCGAAAAAGCGACCAGACGCCGCGAGCGAATAGCGCAGTCGCTGTTGCCTGCGCCGCGCAGCGCGGTACACTCCTGCTTTACGAGATAGCTAACCTGAGGATTGTCATGGCTGAGTTGCTGTTAGGGGTCAATATTGACCATATTGCCACGGTACGTAACGCGCGCGGCACAAACTATCCCGACCCTGTGCAGGCGGCCTTTGTCGCCGAGCAGGCGGGTGCAGAGGGCATCACCGTGCATCTGCGCGAGGATCGCCGCCACATCACCGACCGTGACGTGCGCATTTTGCGCGACACCATCCAGACGCGTATGAATCTGGAGATGGCGGTCACCGACGAGATGGTCGGCATCGCCTGCGATATCCAGCCGCACTTTGTCTGCCTGGTGCCGGAAAAGCGCGAAGAGGTTACCACCGAGGGCGGTCTTGACGTGGCGGGGCAGCAGGACAAAATCAACGCCGCGGTGAAGCAGCTGAGCGCGGCGGGCATTCTGGTGTCGCTTTTTATCGACCCCGACCACTGTCAGATTGAGGCGGCGGTCGCCAGCGGCGCGCCCTATATCGAGATCCATACCGGCGCCTACGCCGAGGCGCCGGAAGGGCTGGCGCGCGACGCTGAGCTGGCGCGCATCTGTCACGCCGCGACCTTTGCAGCCAGCCTCGGCCTCAAGGTGAACGCCGGGCATGGCCTGACCTACCATAACGTCCAGCCGATTGCCGCGCTGCCGGAGATGCACGAACTGAATATCGGCCACGCTATTATCGGCCGCGCACTGTTCAGCGGCCTGGCGGACGCGGTAAGAGATATGAAGCTGCTGATGCGCGAAGCGCGTCGCTAATGGCTATTCTCGGACTGGGTACCGACATCGTGGAGATCGAGCGCATCGCCGGCGTACTTGAGCGATCCGGCGATCGCTTGGCGCGGCGGGTGCTGAGCGAGGCAGAGTGGCAGCAGTACCAGCGCCACCAGCAGCCGGTGCGCTTTCTTGCCAAGCGCTTCGCGGTCAAGGAGGCGGCGGCGAAAGCCTTCGGCGCCGGCATTCGCGGCGGGCTGGCCTTCAATCAGTTTGAAGTTTACAACGATGAGTTGGGCAAACCCGGGCTACGTTTTTTCAATCACGCCTGCGACATGGCGGAAAAGCTGGGCGTCCGCCACGTGCACGTCACGCTAGCGGATGAGCTGCACTACGCCTGCGCGACGGTGATCATCGAAAGCTAGTGGTTGTGCAGCACGAACTTCTCCCACAGCGCATCGCGCGATTCGGTGTGCTGTGGGTCGGTGATAATGGTGTTGTCGATAGGGCAGACGCTCTGGCAGGTCAGCGCATCATAGTGGCCGACGATTCCGTGCAGCGACTGGCGTCAATCTCATAGATCGCCGCGCCGAGTGTAATCGCCTGCTTCGGCGGGCGCGTGCTGGCGATGCGCTGCCTTGGTCATGAAAAGGTGGCGCAGCTGGAGGAGAAAATCGGCACGCCGCTGTAGCTCTACAGCGGCTACAGCGACAGCAAGCAGGATAACCCGCTGCTCTTTTTCTGCCAGCACCGCTGGCGCGTCACACCGCACGGCGAACTCCAGCAGCTGGAATAGCGCTTTCATCTTCGAAATTGCAGGCGGGATCGCTATAATGCGCCGCTTTGCTGTTGCCGGGAGTGGGCCTGCGTGGATCAATCACGAGACGAATACTGGATGCGCCATGCGCTGCGGCTGGCGCGTATTGCTTGGGAACAGGGCGAAGTGCCGATAGGCGCGGTACTGGTGCAGGGCGATCGCGCTATCGGCGAAGGCTGGAATTGGCCTATCGGCCAACACGATCCCACCGCGCACGCCGAGATCATGGCGCTGCGGCTGGGCGGCAAGGTGCTGGAAAACTACCGGCTGCTCGATACTACCCTCTACGTTACGCTGGAGCCGTGCGTGATGTGCGCGGGCGCGATGGTGCACAGCCGCATCACGCGGCTGGTGTACGGTGCCAGTGACGAAAAGACTGGCGCGGCGGGCTCGCTGATCGACGTGCTCAGCCATCCCGGTATGAACCATCAGGTCGCGCTGGCCTCCGGCGTGCTGGCGGACGAGTGCGCTGTGATGCTGAGCGACTTTTTCCGCATGCGGCGCGAGCAAAAAAAAGCGCTGCGTCAGGCGCAGCGCGGCACGCTGTAGTCGAACGTCATGCTGGGCGGTCGCGCGTTCACGGCCCGGTTTGCGGCTGATCAGCCTCTGGCCGGCGCTACGCGCCGATTTCACTTCTGCTATCCGGCGCCTCTCTAGTTTATGGCGATATCTGGTGCCACCGCCGGATAGCCGCTGCCCAGTTCCGCCTCCAACGCAGACTGCTGTGCGATCCGCTTCTCCTGTTCCTGCAGATAGCCCACCAGGCTCAGCTGATACTTCCGGATATTCTCTACGTAGGTGTAGGCTTCATGGCCGCGCGCATAGCCATAGGTGGTCTGCGCGTAATAGCGCTTCTGGCTAAGCATCGGCAGCCGCAGCTTGACGTCGGCCCAGCTGTCGGGATTGCCGCCCTGTTTCGCCGTGAGCCTGCGCGCGTCCAGCATATGGGCGTACCCCACGTTGTACGCCGCCAGCGCGAACCAGATGCGCTCCTCTTCCGGAATCGTCGCGGGCACTTTGTCCATCATTCGCTGCAGATAGAGGCTGCCGCCGCGAATGCTTTGCTCGGTATCAGTGCGATCGTTGACGTCCACGCTGTCGGCGGTGTTGCGCGTCAGCATCATCATGCCGCGCACGCCGGTAGGGGAGGTTGCCAGCGGGTTCCAGTGCGACTCCTGATAGGAGATCGCCGCCAGCAGCCTCCAGTCGATGCTGGCGGCATATTTTTCAAACAGCGGCTTGATATCAGGCAGCGTGACGTCGATGGCGCGTAAAAAGGTGCGGGTATCGACATAGTCAAAGGTGCCGACGTGGCCGAGATATTTCTCCTCCAGCCGCGCCATGGCGCCTTCTTCACCCATTGAGTTAAAGAAGTCGAGCATCGCGGCGTTGAGGCTGTCGTCGTCGCTGTGCGGCACATACCAGGTCACCGGCTCTTCGTCGGTGACGTCGAAGGCGACGGCTAGCTGCGGATGAACGCGCTGCAGCAGCGCAATGGTCACCGAATCGCTGATGGTGTAGTCGAGCTTGCCGTCAGCCACCGCCTCCAGCAGCGCTTTCGGCGTCTGATCGCTGGAAATCACCCAGTTGAGATCGGGATACTGCTTGTCGCGCACCGCTTTCAGCGAGGAGAGGTAGGCTGAACCGGACGCCATGCGGAGTTCGCCTTTCAGATCGCCGAGGTTTTTCGGGCGCGGCTTGTCGACGCGGTAGACCAGCTGCTGGGATACGGAGTAGTAGCTTGGCCCGGTTTGGTAGCGCGCCAGCCGTTCGCTGTTGTAAATCAGACCCGCCGCCAGCAAATCCGCCTTGCCGTCGTCGAGATCGTCAAACAGATCGCTGAGATTCGGGCGCACCGTGACCTTGAGCTTGACGCCTAGGTAGTCGGCAAAGCGTTTCGCCAGCTCGTAATCCATACCGACGGGGGCTTTGTTTATGGTGTAGGTGTAGTAAGTCAGCGGGGAATTAATTGTACTGATGCGCAGTACGCCCCGTGATTTTATCTGCGAAATCGCGTCTTGTCCGTTGCCATACCAGGGTATGGAAGGCCACAGCGCCATGGCTAGCAGCAAGGTGACAAGGCCGATAAGCAGGTAGTTAAATTTCAGGCGTTTCAAATAGTTGTCTCTCTCTGGCTCTCAGGCCTCTGTCCTTAACAGGCAGTATTGATCTTTTTTTGACTCCCAGAGCGAGGGGCATTTTGCGCAACTCGGCGGCGTAGAGCAACTTATAAAGCAAGTTTTGCGCAAAAATCAGGCAAATCCGGTGACAGAGAAATTATGCGCAAACGGTTTCGTCATGCGGGATGTTTCTCTATAATACCGCCCGTTTTATTCTTGTTGTGCCCTATGAAGCGTCGTCCAGCGCTCTGACGAGAGATTAAATGATGGAAATTCTGCGTGGTTCGCCCGCCCTGTCGGCATTTCGTGTAAACAAACTGCTGACCCGCTTTCAGGACGCACACCTGCCGGTGAGTGACATTTACGCCGAGTACGTCCATTTTGCTGATGTCAGCGCACCGCTGAACGATGATGAAAAAGCGCGCCTGCAGCGCCTGCTGAAATACGGTCCTTCTCTCGCCGAACATGCGCCGCAAGGCCGCCTGTTGCTGGTAACGCCGCGTCCCGGCACTATTTCGCCCTGGTCCTCTAAAGCAACCGACATCGCGCACAACTGCGATCTGCCGCAGGTGCGCCGTCTGGAGCGCGGGCTGGCGTTCTATGTCCATGCGCCGCAGCTGACCGAGGCGCAGTGGCAGACGTTGCAGTCGCTGCTGCACGTTCGCATGATGGAGTGCATGTTCAGCGATCTGGCGCAGGCCGAGGCGCTGTTTGCCCATCATGAGCCGCAGACGCTGAAAAGCGTGGACGTGCTGAACGGCGGCCGTCAGGCGCTGGAGCAGGCCAACTTCACGCTGGGCCTGGCGCTGGCGGACGACGAAATTGACTACCTGCTCGACGCCTTCCAGCGTCTGGGGCGCAACCCGAACGATATCGAACTCTATATGTTTGCGCAGGCCAACTCCGAGCACTGCCGTCATAAAATCTTCAACGCCGACTGGATCATCGACGGCAAAAAGCAGCCGAAGTCGCTGTTTAAAATGATTAAAAACACCTTCGAGACCACGCCCGATCACGTATTGTCCGCCTATAAGGACAACGCGGCGGTCATGGAAGGCTCGGAAGTGGGCCGCTTCTTCGCCGACGCGCAGAAGGGCGAATATGAGTACTATCAGGAAGCGGCGCATATCCTGATGAAGGTCGAGACCCATAACCATCCCACGGCGATCTCGCCGTGGCCGGGCGCGGCCACCGGTTCCGGCGGCGAAATTCGCGACGAAGGCGCCACCGGACGTGGCGCCAAGCCGAAGGCGGGCCTGGTGGGCTTCTCGGTGTCTAACCTGCGCATTCCGGGCTTCGAGCAGCCGTGGGAAGAGGATTTCGGCAAGCCAGACCGCATCGTCAGCGCGCTGGATATCATGACCGACGGCCCGCTGGGCGGCGCGGCGTTCAACAACGAATTCGGCCGTCCGGCGCTGAACGGCTACTTCCGTACCTATGAAGAGCAGGTCAACAGCCATAACGGCGTTGAGCTGCGCGGCTACCATAAGCCGATCATGCTGGTGGGCGGTATCGGCAACATCCGCGCCGATCACGTACAGAAGGGCGAAATCACCGTGGGCGCGAAGCTGATCGTGCTGGGCGGCCCGGCGATGAATATCGGCCTGGGCGGCGGCGCGGCCTCCTCAATGGCCTCTGGCCAGTCAGACGCCGATCTCGACTTCGCCTCAGTACAGCGCGACAACCCGGAAATGGAGCGCCGCTGCCAGGAAGTGATCGACCGCTGCTGGCAGATGGGCGAAGCGAACCCGATTCTGTTTATTCACGATGTCGGCGCGGGTGGCCTCTCTAACGCGATGCCGGAGCTGGTGAGCGACGGCGGCCGCGGCGGCCGTTTCAACCTGCGCGACATCCTCAGCGATGAGCCGGGCATGAGTCCGCTGGAAGTGTGGTGCAACGAATCGCAGGAGCGCTATGTGCTGGCGGTGGCGCCAGAGAAGCTGGCGGAGTTCGACGCGCTGTGTCAGCGCGAGCGCACACCCTACGCGGTGATTGGCGAAGCGACCGAAGAGCAGCATCTGAGCCTGGCCGACCCGCACTTTGACAATACCCCTATCGATATGCCGCTCGACGTGCTGCTGGGCAAAACGCCGAAAATGACGCGCGACGTCGTGACGCAGCAGGCCAAAGGCGAAGCGCTGCTGCGCGACAACATTACCCTGAGCAACGCGGTCAACCGCGTGCTGCATCTGCCAACCGTGGCGGAGAAGACCTTCCTTGTCACCATCGGCGACCGCAGCGTGACTGGCATGGTAGCGCGCGACCAGATGGTCGGTCCGTGGCAGGTTCCAGTCGCCAACTGTGCGGTCACCACCGCCAGCCTCGACAGCTATCACGGCGAAGCTTTCGCAATGGGCGAACGCGCGCCGGTCGCGCTGCTCGATTTCGCCGCCTCCGGCCGTCTGGCGGTAGGCGAAGCGCTTACTAACATTGCGGCGACGCAGATTGGCGATCTGAAACGTGTCAAGCTCTCCGCCAACTGGATGGCCGCGGTAGGCCATCCGGGTGAAGATGCTGGCCTGTACGAAGCGGTAAAAGCGGTAGGCGAAGAGCTTTGCCCGGCGCTCGGCATCACCATTCCGGTGGGCAAAGACTCCATGTCGATGAAAACCCGCTGGCAGCAGGGCATTGAGCAGCGCGAAATGACCGCGCCGCTGTCGCTGGTGATCACCGCCTTTGCTCGCGTAGAGGATGTGCGCCGCACCGTGACGCCGCAGCTGCAGCCAGACAGCGACAACCTGCTGCTGCTGATCGATCTCGGCAACGGCGTGAACACGCTGGGCGCCACCGCGCTGTCGCAGGTCTACCGTCAGCTGGGCGACAAGCCGGCCGACGTGCGTGATGCGCAGCAGCTGGCGGGCTTCTTTAACGCCATGCAGGCGCTGGTGGCGCAGCAGAAGCTGCTAGCCTACCACGACCGCGGCGACGGCGGCCTGCTGGTGACGCTGGCGGAAATGGTTTTTACCGGCCACTGCGGCATCGAGGTTGATATCGCCGCGCTGGGCGGCGATGCGCTGGCGGCGCTCTTTACCGAAGAGCTGGGCGCGGTCATTCAGATCAAGGCGGAGGATCGCGCAGCCGTAGAACAGCTGCTGGCGGATCACGGTCTGGCCAGCTGCAGCCACGTGCTTGGCAGTGCGCAGCGCGGCGACCGCTTCGTGATCCGCTCGGGCGACAGCGCGGTCTACAGCGAAAGCCGCACCACGCTGCGCATCTGGTGGGGCGAAACCAGCTGGCAGATGCAGCGTCTGCGCGACAACCCTCTCTGTGCCGATCAGGAGCATGACGCGCGCAAGGATGACAACGATCCGGGCCTGAACGTGCACCTGACCTTCAAGCCGGAAGAGGACGTCGCGGCGCCGATGATCGCCACCGGCGCGCGCCCGCGCGTGGCGGTGCTGCGCGAGCAGGGTGTCAACTCTCATGTTGAGATGGCGGCGGCCTTCCATCGCGCCGGCTTTGTCGCCGTCGACGTGCATATGAGCGACCTGCTGGCGGGACGCCGCGGTCTGGAGGAGTTCCAGGCGCTGGTAGCCTGTGGCGGCTTCTCCTACGGCGACGTGCTGGGTGCAGGCGAAGGCTGGGCAAAATCGATTCTGTTCAGCAACCGCGTGCGCGATGAGTTCGAGACCTTCTTCCATCTTCCGCAGACGCTGGCGCTCGGCGTCTGTAACGGCTGTCAGATGATGTCGAACCTGCGCGAGCTGATCCCAGGCAGCGAACTCTGGCCGCGCTTTGTGCGCAACCAGTCTGAGCGTTTCGAAGCGCGCTTTAGCCTGGTTGAAGTGGCGGCCAGCCCGTCGCTGCTGCTGGACGGCATGATCGGCTCCCATATGCCGATTGCGGTTTCGCACGGCGAAGGCTTCGTCGAAGTGTGTGACGGCGCGCATCTCGCCGCGCTGGAGGCGAAAGGTCTGGTGGCGCTGCGCTTTGTCGATAATTACGGCAAGGTGACCGAGCGCTATCCCGCTAACCCGAACGGCTCGCCAAACGGCATTACGGCGGTAACCAACGAAAGCGGACGCGTCACCATTATGATGCCGCACCCGGAGCGCGTTTTCCGTACGGTAAGCAACTCCTGGCATCCGGCGGAGTGGGGCGAAGACAGCCCGTGGATGCGTATTTTCCGCAACGCGCGTAGGCAGCTCGGCTAAGAGGCTAAGCGTGAAAGCAGCAATAAAAAGGAGACAGCGATGTCTCCTTTATTTACGTCTGTTGGCAAACGGCGACAGGCAGGTAGATTGAGTGTCGCAAAAGGCGACACTTAAATCATTGAAAATAAATGGTTAATTATTTTCCGCCATAGACTGTTGGGTGTTGACGACAGTTTCTACCTCGGCCCGCTAGCGGTATCGCCTGCGCTGCACTCCGATATAGGCAACTTGCTGAAAAAGAAAGTTATTTATTTTGTGGCATGATAATTGCTAAAAATCAGGACGTGGCTCATTCTCCTGTTTATGATTGCCCCACACTGCGGTCAAGAGCTCATAAAAACTGAATGACGCACCAAACGGAGCCTGCCGTCCACTAACCGATAATCGTTTGCTCTGCTACGTTATCAGACACCGGGCGCAACGTTGAGTAAGGCTCCACCTCTTTTCCGGCGATGCTGTGGCGTCGCTCTAGCGGCAGACCGAAAGGTCTGCCGTTTTCATTTACACTCTATCTTCAACCGGCGGACTTCGTTAGCATCCTCACAGCGTTTACTGAAGGAAGCGACCGCGTGAAAAAATGGCAATTATTTCCCCGTTCGTTGCGCCAGCTGGTGCTGATGGCCTCTTTGCTGCTGCTGCTGCCGCTTTTGTTGCTGACCTGGCAGGCCTGGGAAAGCCTGTCGTCGCTGAGCAATCAGGCCGCCGATACCAACCGCAACGCCTTTACCGACGTGCGCCGCAGCGAGGCGATGGCGCGCACCGCGCTGGAGCTGGAGCGCAGCTACCGTCAGTACTGCGTGCTGGGCGACGCGACGCTAGCGCGCCTCTATCAGACCCAGCGCGCCCGCTACAACCAGATATTCGACGCGCATGCTGCCAGCCTGCCGGCGCTGGCCGCCTTTCAGACGCTGCGCACGAAGCTGCCGCAGCTGACCGAGCTACGCTGCGATAACGGCAACCCAGCGGCCGCCGCCTCGCAGGTGCTGGAGCGCTTCTCCGCTACCAATGCGCAGCTGGTGCAGGAGACGCGCGAGGAGGTGTTTGCGCGCGGGCTACAGCTGCAGCGCGAAATCGCTGACCGCGGGCAGTTCTTCGGCTGGCAGGCGCTGATCCTGTTTATCGTCAGCCTGGCGCTGGTGCTGCTCTTTACGCGCATGATTATCGGGCTGGTCAAAAGCGTCGAGCGCATGATCAACCGGCTCGGCGAAGGGCGCGAGCTGGGCGCCAGCGTAGCGTTTCGCGGCCCACGCGAGCTGCGATCGCTGGGCCAGCGCATCGTCTGGCTGAGTGAACGCCTCGCCTGGCTGGAGACGCAGCGTCACGAATTTTTGCGCCACCTGTCGCACGAGCTGAAAACGCCGCTGGCCAGCCTGCGTGAAGGCACCGAGCTGCTGGCAGATGAGGTGGTCGGTACGCTTAACGGCGAGCAAAAAGAGGTGGTGGCCATTCTCGACGGCAGCAGTCGCCATCTGCAACGCCTGATCGAACAGCTGCTGGAATACAACCGCAAGCTGGCGGAGGCGCCGACGGCGCTGGAGCCGGTGAATATCGTCGAGCTGGTCGACATGGTGATCGGCTCGCATGCCCTGCCGGCGCGCGCTAAGCTGATGCATGTGCACTGCGATTTGCAGGCAAAACGCTGCCTTGCCGAACCGATGCTGCTGATGCGCGCCATTGACAACTTGTACTCTAACGCCGTGAACTATGGCGGTGAATCCGGTAGCATCTGGCTACGCAGCCGACTGCACGGCGAGAAAGTGTGGATTGAGGTGGCCAACACCGGCGTGCCCATTCTCGCGGAAGAGCGGGCCATGATATTCGAACCCTTTTTTCAGGGCAGCCAGCAGCGCAAAGGGCCGGTAAAAGGCAGCGGGCTGGGGCTGAGCATTGCGAAAGATTGTCTGCGCCGCATGCAGGGCGATCTGCAGCTGGTCGACAGCAGCGAGGCCGACGTCTGTTTTCGTATTGAACTGAACCACACAGCCGGGATTTCTGACCGATGAGAATCATCTTTGCTCCACTTCTTACGGCGCTGCTGGGCCTGTCGCTCTGCGGCGGCAGTGCCTCCTTGGCGCCCACCTCCGTACATAGCGACGCCGTGGTCGCCGAGCCGGAGGTTAAGCTACCCGACTACCTGTCGACCGACTGCGCCAGCGTCTGGCGCAACGAAAGCAGCGCGGCTACGGGAAATCCGCTCTACTGGCTACGTGCCATCGACTGCGCTGAGCGCCTTTCGCCCGCCGAGGCGCGAGCCGAAGCGCACCGCTGGCCGGTAGAGGGCTGGGCACGCGCCTTCAAGAACGGCATTCTGATGGCCAACGGCAACGTCACCCAGCTGGAGCGACGCCGCTATGTCGAGCTGCTGGACGAGTACGGCAGCCGTTTTCCCGGCGCGGTGCGGCCGCTGATTCAGCTGTGGCGCAGCAGCCAGGTCGCCCAGCTCGATCTCAGCGAAACGCGTTCGCGCTTCGCCCATCTGCAGCAGAGCAGTGACGCCCAGCTTGACGCGCTGCGCCAGCAGCAGATGAAGATGAGCAAAACCCTGAGCGACACGCAGCATAAGCTGGAGCGCCTGACCGATATCGAGCGTCAGCTCTCGTCGCGTAAGGCCCCCGACGTGACAGAGGGCGGGCATGCCCCGGAAGCGCCGCAGCGCGAGGAGCCCTGATGGCGAGACAAATGGCACGTTTACTGCTGGTGGATGACGATCCCAGCCTGCTGAAGCTGCTGGGCATGCGCCTCAGCAGCAAAGGCTACCAGATTACCACCGCCGCCAGCGGCCCGGAGGCGCTGCGCCAGCTGCAGAAAGCGCCGATCGATCTGGTGATCAGCGATCTGCGCATGGATGAAATGGACGGGCTGGCGCTGTTTGGCGAAATTCAGAAGCGCGATCCCGGCCTGCCGGTTATTATCCTCACCGCCCACGGCTCGATTCCTGATGCCGTCTCCGCCACGCAGCAGGGCGTATTCAGCTTTCTGACCAAGCCGGTGGATCGCGATGTGCTCTACAAGGCTATCGACGATGCGCTTGCGCAGCGCGCGCCGGCCAGCAACGATCGCTGGCGCGAAGCGATCGTCACCCGCAGCCCGATCATGCTGCGGCTGCTGGAGCAGGCGCATATGGTGGCTCAGGTCGACGTCAGCGTGCTGATTAACGGCCAGAGCGGCAGCGGCAAAGAGATGCTGGCGCAGGCGATTCACGCCGCCAGCCCGCGCGCCGGCAAACCCTTTGTCGCCATCAACTGCGGCGCGCTGCCTGAACAGCTGCTGGAGTCGGAGCTATTCGGCCACGCCCGCGGCGCCTTTACCGGCGCGGTAAGCGCGCGCGAAGGGCTGTTTCAGGCGGCGGAAGGCGGCACGCTGTTTCTGGATGAAATCGGCGATATGCCGCCGTCGCTTCAGGTTAAGCTGCTGCGTGTACTGCAGGAGCGTAAAATCCGGCCGCTCGGCAGCAATCAGGACTGCGATATCGACGTGCGCATCATTTCCGCGACGCACCTCGATCTGCCTAAGGCGATGGAGAAAAAGGAGTTCCGCGAGGATCTCTTTTACCGCCTCAACGTGGTGAACCTGCGCCTGCCCGCGCTGCACGAGCGCACTGAGGATATTCCGCTGCTCGCCAACCATCTTCTGCGGCAGGCGGCGGATCGGCACAAACCTTTTGTGCGCAGCTTCTCGGTGGACGCCATGAAGCACCTGATGTCGGCCAGCTGGCCGGGCAACGTGCGGCAGCTGGTCAACGTCATCGAGCAGTGCGTGGCGCTGACCTCATCGCCGGTGATCAACGATTCGCTGGTAGAGCAGGCGCTCAGCGGCGAAAACAGCGCGCTGCCAACCTTCGTCGAGGCGCGCAACCAGTTCGAGCTGAACTATCTGCGCAAGCTGCTGCAGATGACCAAAGGCAACGTCACCAATGCGGCGCGGCTGGCGGGGCGCAATCGCACCGAGTTCTATAAGCTGCTGTCCCGACATGAACTGGACGCCAGCGATTTTAAAGAGTAGCTTTCTGGCGCGGAGAAGCACCTGAGCGCGCTGGCGGATGCAGCGGGCAAGATCCGCGGTTCAGCGATCTTGCCGGCAACGCACCCGTTGCTTCAGGCAGCGGGTATCACTAAGGCACCCCATCCGGCCACGGAGGGAGTGAGAAAAGGGGCTGACATGAAAAAGATTGATGCAATTATCAAGCCGTTCAAACTCGATGATGTGCGCGAGGCGTTGGCCGAGGTCGGCATCACCGGGATGACGGTTTCCGAAGTAAAAGGTTTCGGCCGCCAGAAAGGGCATACCGAGCTGTATCGCGGCGCGGAATATATGGTGGACTTCCTGCCGAAGGTGAAAATCGAGATGGTGGTCGGCGACGACATCGTCGACACCTGTATGGAAACCATTATGAAAACCGCGCAGACCGGCAAAATCGGCGACGGTAAAATCTTTGTTTTCGACGTCTCTCGCGTGGTGCGCATCCGTACCGGCGAAGAGGACGAAGAGGCGATTTAATTTCGGCAATAACCGACAGCGCCTGCGGGCGTTGTCGGTTAGCTAGGCGTCAGCGCGGGTGAAATGGCGCGATCGCAAAGAGGTTAACGTATCTCTCTGCCGATCCTTCCTGCGCGGCTGCCCACCTTGCCCCTGAGGCGCGCCCTTTACCGGACAAAGGCTTCGCGCAGGCGAAAAGGACTCGGCGCTGTGGTTCCCGGCGCGCGAGCCCTGGCTTCCCGCTTCATCTCATCCGCTTGCCAACGCGATATGCCGTTTGCGGCGCGCTTCTGGCGCGTCCTCAAAGCCCTTTGTGCGGACCAAATACTTCTAGTGAATGCGCGCGGCGTCAACGCCCGCATCGCGCAGCTGCCCGGCGATAAACTGCATAAAGCCGACCGGTCCGCACAGCCAGAACTGCGTGCGCTGGCAGCAGCGTCGCCAGATTATCCAGATTGGCACCATAGGCGCAGATGGCATTAAACAGCGCTTCGCGCTGGTTGCCGTTGCGCTGGTTATTCATATTGAAGACGTTTTTCAGTTCGGAATGCTGCGCCAGCATAGGAAGTGGGCGGTAAGTTTCGGTCCGACGGCGACGACGGCGGGCAGGGTGGATTTCACGGTGGCATTAGTGTGTGCGTCAAGCATAGGAGAATCTCTCCGGCTTCTTAAAGTTGTATTTTAAATGCATGTTATGATAGGGTGTCAGTCGTTGCAAATAACCCGAAAGATGTGCGGTCCAGTTCGGTGGCAAGCTTTTGCTACAACATGAAAAAAACGCGTCGCTAGAGAAAGAAATTTCAGCATGCCAGCTGGCGTGAAAAAAGCGTAAACATCCTGTGCCAGCGCGCGGCCAATTGTTTGCGTGAAAGAGGGAATTGCTGCTACCGTCACCTGGCAAAACGGTTTACACTGTGAGCCTTTAGCTTACGAGCTCTCGCAGGGGCAGGGAGCCTAAACTGCCGTTAAAAAGTTAGCTGAGTCAGGAGATGCGGATGTTAAAGCGTGAAATGAACATTGCCGATTATGATGCCGGGTTGTGGCAGGCGATGGAGCAAGAGAAAGTGCGTCAGGAAGAGCACATTGAACTGATTGCTTCTGAAAACTACACTAGCCCACGTGTAATGCAGGCGCAAGGTTCGCAGCTCACCAATAAATACGCGGAAGGGTATCCGGGCAAACGCTACTACGGCGGCTGTAAGTATGTGGATATCATTGAGCAGCTGGCTATCGATCGCGCCAAAGCGCTGTTCGGTGCCGACTTCGCGAACGTCCAGCCGCACTCCGGCTCGCAGGCTAACTTTGCTGTCTATACCGCGCTGCTGCAGCCGGGCGACACTATTCTGGGCATGAACCTGGCGCACGGCGGCCACCTGACTCACGGTTCTCCGGTCAACCTGTCAGGCAAACTCTATAACGTGGTGCCTTACGGCATCGACGAAAGCGGCAAAATCAACTACGACGAGCTGGCTGAATTGGCGAAAACGCACCAGCCGAAAATGATCGTCGGCGGCTTCTCTGCCTACTCCGGCATCTGCTACTGGGCGAAAATGCGCGAAATCGCCGACAGCGTGGGCGCCTGGCTGTTCGTCGATATGGCGCACGTGGCAGGACTGGTCGCGGCTGACGTCTATCCGAACCCGGTGCCGCACGCGCATATCGTTACCTCTACCACCCACAAAACCCTGGCGGGTCCGCGCGGCGGCCTGATCCTGGCGAAAGGCGGCGACGAAGAACTTTACAATAAGCTGAACTCCGCCGTCTTCCCGGGCGGTCAGGGCGGTCCGCTGATGCACGTTATCGCCGGTAAAGCGGTAGCGTTCAAAGAGGCGATGGAGCCGGAATTCAAAGCCTATCAGCAGCAGGTGGCGAAGAACGCCAAAGCGATGGTAGAAGTGCTGATCGAACGCGGCTACAACATCGTTTCAGGTGGCACCTATAACCACCTGTTCCTGATCGATCTGGTCAGCAAAAATCTGACCGGTAAAGAGGCGGATGCCGCGCTAGGCCGCGCCAACATCACCGTGAACAAAAACAGCGTGCCGAACGATCCGAAAAGCCCGTTCGTTACTTCCGGCGTGCGCATCGGTACCCCAGCGGTCACCCGTCGCGGCTTTAAAGAGGCGGAAGTGCGTGAGCTGGCGGGCTGGATCGCCGACGTGCTGGATAACGTCAACGACGAGGCGACTATCGAACGCACCAAGCAGAAAGTGCTGGAAGTGTGTGCCCGCCTGCCGGTATACGCATAAGCGACCGATGTTGCGCGACAGCGGTAAAAGGATGGCTTCGGCCATCCTTTTTTATTGGTGCTTTTCCGGTAAAGTAGCGCGCACTATTACTAAAGGACAGGTGTTGCTGGTGGGAACATGGCGATCGGCTCGTCGAAATAGCTGGGTCTCGGCTATTTCACCTACTTTTTTTGCTATGGCATTTATTTGCCTTTCTGGAGCGCTGGCTGAAGGGCGCCGCCCTTGATGCGGAAAAAATCGGCCTGCTGCTTGGCTGAGGCATGGTAGCGCGCCTTGTCGGCAGCCTGCTGATCGCCTCGCAGGTCAGGCAGCCGACGCAGCTGGTGACCGCGCTGCGGCTGCTGGCGCTGATGACCTGCCTGTTCGCCGCCGATTACTGGGTGGGGACGCAGTGGCTGCTGCTGGTGATGGTCGGCTTCAACCTCTTTTTTTCGCCGTTGGTGCCGCTCAGCAACGTGCTAGCCGCCACTTGGACGCAGCAGATCGGCCTGAAGTATTGAAGTATGGGCCGGTGAGGCTGTGGGGCTCGCTGGCGTTTGTCATCAGCTTGGCGCTGACCGGCGTGCTGGTGAACTACTAGTCTTCCCAGGCGATTCTGGCGTTGCTCTCTGTGGGGCTGCTGGCGATGCTGATCGGCATGCTGCTGACGCCGGGCACGCCGCCGCAAGGCGAGGCGCGATCTGCTGCGCGAAAACAGCGTCTGGCGCTTTATGCTGTGCGTGACCCTGATGCAGGGCGCGCACGCCGCCTACTATGTATGGCTTCAGCGCCCTCTGGTGGGAGCAGAGCGGCTACTCCGCGTCGGTAGTGGGCTACCGACGGTCGCTTGGCGTGGTGGCGGAGATTGTGATTTTCGCTCTGAGCAACCGCTAGTTCCGCTGCTAGGCCGCGCGCGATCTGCTGCAGCTCTCCGGCGTCTGCGCGATGGTGCGCTGGATGATGCTGGGCGCGACCACCGACCTGCCGTTGCTCATCGTCGAGCAGATCCTGCACTGCGGCAGCTTTACCGTCTGCCATCTGGCGGCGATCCGGCTTTATCGCCGCTCGCCGCGGTCCCGATGTGATTCGCCTGCAGTCGGTCTATTCGGCGCTGGTGATGGGCGGCGGCATTGCCGTGATGACGATGATCTGCGGCGTGCTCTTTAGCCACCTGCAGGGACACCTGTTCTGGGTCATGGCGCTGCCGGCGCTGTTTCTGCGCCCGCGTCCCGCTCAGGCTTCCAGCAGCGCGCGGATGCGCTGCTGCTGATGTTCGCTCAGCGGCAGTTCGGCGTGGATAAGCGGCGGGGAGTAGAGGGGCAGCGAAGTGGCGTAGGGCGAGATCACCAGCGCAATGTCGCGCGGCGCGCCGTCGCGCTGAAAACCCTCTTTGTCCTGATACTTGATATTGAGCGGCAGCAGCGTGACCTCGCGGATTTGCTGCTCAATCTCCTGCTCAAGGTGGGCATCGTCGCCGGTCAATAGCAGCACCTGCTTCTCCTGCAGCGCGCTCTCCTGCATCAGCCAGGCACCGAATATCACCGCGGTCAGGCTCATCTCTTCTTGGCTGAAACGCAGCGCAAAGTGCGCTTCGAAATTGCTCAGCGCCTGCTGGGTGGTACACAGCAGGCGCGGATATAGCTTGCTGACCTCAAGCGCTACGCTGTTATCGATGCCGATGGCGAAATAGTGGCGGTCCAGCGCCTGCGCCAGGTGCGTATAAAGTTGCTGCGTCAGCCTGGCACGATCGCCGAAGCGAACCGCCGCCTGATGCTCGAACGCGCCGATCATCTGCTCTGTCGCCTGCATCAGGCGCTGTCCGCTGGGATGGTGCAGGGTGTCGGCGCCGGGCGCGTGGATCAGGCTGAACAGCAGCGTCCAGAAATCCGCTTCGCTGACCGGGGGCGCTAGGTGACAGCGCTTCTGCCAGTGCAGAATGACGTCCAGCGCCGCGTCGTGCTCCACTTTTTGCTGTAGCCAGGCGCGCTGGCGCTCGTCAAACAGCGCAGGCTGGCGTTGCATCAGGCCATATTTCATATAGATCTGCAAAAACAGACGATCGCGCGCGCTGAAGTCGCGCGCCAGTTTCAGGCTGCAGTGCTGGATCAGCGCCTGCAGATTGGTTTCGTCATAGAGCGCCTTTTCGATTTTCATCGCTTTCAGCCGTTGGCGCAGCGGCGTGGCGAAATGCGCGCGCACGAACGCCTCTGACAAGCGAAGCGCGCGCCGCAGCCAGTGCAGCAGGCAAAGTCGTCGATCCAGCTCGGTACCATGAATGCGAAAACTGCCGTCCACCATCTGATGCAGCTCCAGCTGGTGGTAACGGTGTATCTCATCGCCGACATCTTCAATATCCTGTCGGGCGACGACGGCGTCAACCCCGTTCAGTTGACAGAGTTTTTTAAGCGTAAGCGCGGGAGAGGGCAGATAGAGCAGCAGTAGTAAATGACAACGGCGCTGCGATCGTGTGAAGAGTGGTGCCGAAGAGGGAGCAGAACTCATCAGTCTAGATTCCAGCGGTCCAGTATTGCGCTAAGGATAGCCAATGGCGAAAAAAGCCGCGGCGTTCGTCAGTTTTTTTTGCAATGCTTCAGCACGGGTCACAATTTTTTGGTACTCATAATGGCTTTCATCGGGAAATGTAGCTTTATAATATTATGCAGCGCATAATTTTATTTCTGCTGATGCTGCTGAGTGTGGCCGCTTGGGCCTACCCGCACAGCTTTATCGATATGCGAACCGAGCTGCTCGCCGACGGCGACGCTTTTGCCGGACTGAAGATGACCTGGACGATGGATGAGATAACATCTGCCGACCTGCTCTATGTGCGGGCGATGCACAGCCCGGCAGTACGGTGTGGAAAAAGCTGACGGCTGGCGTGGTGGCGAATGTGCTGGGGCAACAGTACTTTTCCGAAGTGTGTCACAACGGCCAGCGCGTGAAATTTCTTAATCTGCCGAAGGACTACAGCCTGTCGCGCAGCGGCAACAAAGCGGTGCTGGAATTTGTCATGCCGCTGGCGGAGCCGCAGCAGCTGGCCGGGCAGCGCTTTGAGATCCTGACCTTCGATCCTACCTACTTTGTCTTTGTCGATACAACCGGCGCGGCGCGAACGCGCTCCGCCTTTGTGCTGGCGACGCCGAAGCCGGACGACAGCCTGAAGCAGTATGCGCTGTCGCTCGACAAGGCGGATGCGCCGCCGGAGCAGATGGATCTGGCGGCAGTTCATGCAAAAGGTGACCCTGCATGTCATTGACGCTCTCCGGTGCGCGCGTCGCGTCTGGCCGCTCTGGCTGCTGGCCGCCGCGCTGGCGGGAGCCGGCCTCGCACTCTGGCTCTACCGGTCGCAGATCCTGCTGCAAAGCGTGATCTGGCAGAAAGTGCTGCATCAGCCGATGGCTTAGCTGCAGCAGCAGGTGAAGGCGTAGCCCAATCGCGCTGGCGTGATGCTGGTGGCATTCAGTCTTACCTATGGCATCCTGCATGCGCTGGGGCCGGGCCACAGTAAAGTGGTGATCGCCACCTTTCTCGCCACGCATCCGACGCGGCTTAAAACCAGCCTCCGGCTGACGCTGCTGGCGTCGCTGCTGCAGGGCAGCTTGGCGATTGCGCTGGTTATCCTGATGCTGGTGCTGCTGCAAACCTCGTCGCGCCAGCTGCACCTCAGCAGCAGCTGGCTGGAGAAGGGCAGCTATCTGCTGGTGATCGCCTTGGGGCTGTGGACCGACATGCGCAGCCTGCGCGCGCTGTGGCGGCATCTCCAGCCGCGGCGGGGCGTACGCATTTACGTACTGCACGCGCACTATCATCATTCGGCGCACTGCGGCTGCGGCCATGCGCATCTTCCCGACGCGCAGCAGGTCGCCGAGGCGGTCAGCGTGAAAACCCAGCTGTTGCTGGTGCTGTCGATGGGGCTGCGTCCCTGCTCGGGCGCGATTATGATGCTTCTCTTTTCCCGCGTCATCGGCGTGTATGGATAGGGCGTGCTGTCGGCGGCGGGTCATGGCGCTTGGCAATGCCCTGACCATTACTGCCATTGGCCTGACGGTGCAGCGTGCCCGCACGCTGGCGCAGCGGTTGACGCGCGATAATAGCGCCTCACCGACGGCGTCGCTGGTGCTGGCCGGCAGCCTGTTTTTGATTGTCATAGGGGGCCTGCTCTGGCAGAGCGCGGCGGCGGTGCCCGGCGGTATTCGTCCTTTCGGCTAACGGAGCGTAGGGCGTCAGGCAAATAAATAGCGTTGCCGGTTTGTTTTATTCCGCTTTGCTTATCTTTGTTATCGAACGCGCGTTAAGCGCAATCCCTTAACGATATATGTGGTGAAAATAGTTTTTTCGTCTACGCTAAATAAAAATAACCCAAAGTTAGTCCTCTAATTAATATTGATTATTTAACGTTGTCTGTTGCGAGGAGAACTACCATGCATGAAACCCGGATTAATAATGGTACAACAGAAACCATCACTGAAACCCACGCGGGATTACCGTTAAAACGTATTTCTTGGAGTGCGGTATTCGCAGGCGTAATTGGTGCGCTGATTGTCCATATTCTGCTGGCGCTGCTTGGCACGGCGATTGGTGCTACCACCGTTGATCCGCAGCAGGAGCAGAACCCGCTGCAGCATCTTGGCACGGGCGTGCTGGTCTGGACGGGCCTGAGCATGCTGATCGCAATGGCGGTGGGCAGCTATCTGGCTGGCCGTCTGGCGCAGCGTGAGGGTGCGCTGCATGGCCTGCTAATGTTTGGCCTCAGCACCTTATTCACTATATGGCTGGCGATTTCTTTCGCTACCTCCCTGGTCGGCGGCGCGTTCAATATTGTTGGCGCGGCCTTCCAGGCGATGGGCAGCGGAATTTCCGCCGCCGCGCCGACGGTAACCAATTCTGCTAAACAGAAGCTGCAGGAAAATAATATCAATCTGGACGATCTGCAAAATGAATTGCAGACTACGCTGCGCCAGACCGGCAAGCCTGAACTGCAGCCGGAGAATTTACAGCAGGATGTGAATAACGAAGCGAATAATGCGGAAAACCAGGCGCAGAATACCGCGCAAAATCCGCAAAACGCCGATACGGATATTACCAACAGGAATAGCGGCGTGATGAACCGTCATGCTGATACCCTGCAAGCGGCTGACCGTGACGCGCTGAAAAATATCATCAAGGCGTGCACTGGTAAGAGCGATCAGAAAGTAGAGCAGATCGTCAGCCAGAGCGAACAGAGCTATCAGAAAGCGATGCAGCAGTATCAGCAGCTGAAACAGCAAGCAGAGCAGAAAGCGCGCGAAGCGGCGGAGCAGGCTGCGAGGGCAACCGCGAAAGCGAGCTGGTACGCCTTCTTTATGCTGCTGATTGAAGCAGTGCTGGCGGCGGTGATGGGACGCGTTGGTCGTCGCACTCAGCCGCGTCAGGTGCTAAGTCACGAACGTCGCTAACCGGCGAGGTAAAAAAGAAAGGCGGCCGAAAGGCCGCTTTTTTTTTCAGGTTCGCAGCGCCGCTAAAACGCGGGTGATATAAAGCGAAGAGCAAAGCATCCCGCGCCAGGGACAAAAACGCCGAGGCGTTTTGAACAACGCAGCGCGTTGGCCTGGTAACGGGCGCACCTCAGGAAGGAGGTGCGTAATTGAGCGGGCCGAGCGATCGGGGATGATTCGAGCGACTTTGCGATCGGTTTATGTCACCAACGTCGGCATGGAATCGATTGTTAAAAAGGTGGCTACAGAGCCGCCTTTTTTATCTGTTAGCGCTTCAGCGCTTCGCTCAGCTCGTCACGCATGCTGAAGAGCAGCGATTTCACCACGCGCGGGTTGCCCGCAACGAGGTTGCCAGAATGCATATAGCCATGGCCGCCGGTGAAGTCGGTAACCAGACCGCCCGCTTCGCGCACCAGCAGCTCGCCTGCCGCGAAATCCCACGGCTTCAGGCCGATTTCAAAATAGCCGTCAACGCGACCGGCGGCGACATAGGCCAGATCCAGCGCGGCGCAGCCGGTGCGGCGGAAGTCGGCGCACTGGGTGAACAGCTTCGCTACCACGTTAATAAAGGCCGGCGCATGCTGCTTGGTTTTGAACGGGAAGCCGGTGGCGAGAATCGTGCCATCCAGATCGCGCGCGATGTTGCCGCGCAGACGGTAGCCGTTAAGCTGCGCGCCTTGGCCGCGAACGGCAGTAAACAGCTCGTTGCGCATCGGATCGTAAACCACCGCCACTTCGGTGCGGCCTTTGATACGTACGGCAATAGAGACGGAGAAGTGGGGCAGACGTTTGATAAAGTTGGTGGTGCCATCCAGCGGATCGATTACCCATTGAATATCCTGATCCTCGCCCGCCAGTTCGCCACTCTCTTCGGTGACGATAGAGTGATGCGGGTAAGATTTACGAATCACTTCGATAATCAGTCGTTCTACATCACGGTCAACATTAGTCATGAAGTCGTTGCTGCCTTTCTGGTTGACTTCGACCGCGTCCGGGGTTTCATAATTCTTGGCAATCAGGTTTCCGGCCTTGCGCGCAGCGCGCACGGCGATGTTGAGCATCGGATGCATCAGTATATCTCACTAGATGTTAAAGAACGAGGAAAAAAAGGTGGAGAGTATAGCAGCGCGTTCTTTAAATGTCTCGATTTAGGTTAGCATGCTGACCATCATTTCCTGACTGATGCCAACTATCTATCTATGCTGCAGAACAGCAGAACATTCGAATGGTGCTGGTTGAGACCTCTCACACCGGCAACATGGGCTCTATCGCCCGCGCTATAAAAACCATAGGCCTGAGTAGGCTTTACCTAGTTAATCCGCTGGTCAAACCCGACTCGCAAGCGATTTCGCTGGCGGCAGGCGCGCCAGCGACGTGATTGGCGACGCAAAGATCGTCGATACGCTGGACGACGCCATTGCCGGCTGTAGCCTTGGTGGTCGGCACCAGCGCGCTCGCTCGCTGCCCTGGCCTATGCTCGACGCGCGCGAATGCGGCGTGAAAAGCGTGGAAGAGGGCGCGCAGGCGCCGGTGGCGCTGGTGTTCGGCCGCAAGCGCGTCGGGATGACCAATGAGGAGCAGCAAAAGTGCCACTATCACGTGGCGATCCAGGCGACCCCGGAGTACAGCTCGCTTAACGTGGCGATGGCGGTGCAGATCATCGCTTATGAGGTGCGTATGGCGTGGCTGGCGGCGCAGGAAAAGGCGCAGCCGGCACCCGCTTATGCGGAGTCGCCCTATCCGCTGGTGGACGATCTTGAGCGCTTCTACCAGCACCTTGAGCAGATGATGATGCTCACCAGCGGCTTTATCCGCGAAGGCAACCCGGGCCAGGTCATGAGCAAGCTGCGCCGTTTCTATACCCGCGCACGTCCAGAGCGCGACGAGCTGAACATTCTGCGCGGCATGCTGGCCTCGTTTGAAAAGCGCAAAGGTGACAAGGAAACAAGAAATAGTTGAGTAAATTACCAGGTTAAATAGTTGAGCAGAATAGTCAGTTAAATAGTTGATCAAAACAATCGGGAATGTCAGACTTCGGACATCTGTTTGCTAATCCTCCGATAACCGGACGCTATTAAGGTAGTATGCTATGAGACTGACATCCAAAGGACGTTACGCCGTTACCGCCATGCTGGACGTTGCCCTGCATTCCCATGAAGGGCCGGTTCCACTGGCTGATATCTCCGAGCGTCAGGGTATTTCGCTCTCCTATCTGGAACAGTTATTCTCGTGTCTGCGCAAACATGGCCTGGTGGCCAGCTTTCGCGGTCCGGGCGGCGGCTATCTGCTGGGCAAAGCGTCCAGCGCCATTGCTGTGGGCGAAGTGATCACCGCGGTGGATGAGTCGGTGGATGCCACCAAATGTCAGGGCAAAGAGGGTTGCCAGGGCGGCGAGCGCTGCCTAACGCACGTGCTGTGGCGCGACCTCAGCGTACGCATCAGCGAGTTCCTGAATAACATCACGCTGGCGGAACTGGTGAATAAACAGGAGATCCTCGACGTGGCTGACCGCCAGAACGCACAGGACAATCGCCGCCTCCAGAACAACCGCGTTCAGGAAATCAACGTCAACCTCCGCGCCTCCTGATCCCCGCCTTGCGGCCCTTACTGCTAACGCGGCAAGGGCCAAATCTGCTATAAAGACGTATGTTTTTTGATATGGAGCTTTAGCGCAATGAAATTACCGATTTACCTGGATTATGCCGCGACCACGCCGGCCGATCCGCGTGTGGCCAGCAAAATGATGCAGTTCCTGACGCTGGACGGCACCTTCGGTAATCCGGCTTCCCGCTCGCACCGTTTCGGCTGGCAGGCGGAAGAGGCGGTGGACGTTGCGCGCAATCAGGTGGCGGAGCTGGTCAATGCCGATCCGCGCGAAATCATCTTTACCTCCGGCGCCACCGAATCGGACAACCTCGCCCTGAAAGGGGCCGCCCATGCGCAGCGCGCCCGCGGCAAACACATCATCACCAGCCAGACCGAACATAAAGCGGTGCTCGACAGCTGCAAACAGCTGGAGAGCGAAGGCTTTACGGTCACTTACCTGACGCCGCCCGCCAACGTCATTATTACGCCGGACATGGTGCGCGACACCCTGCGCGACGACACCGTGCTGGTGTCGCTGATGCAGGTCAATAATGAAATCGGCGTGATTCAGGATATCGCCGCCATCGGCGAGCTGTGCCGCGCGCGCGATATTCTGTTCCACGTCGACGCCACGCAGAGCGTCGGCAAACTGCCGATCGATCTCAGCACGCTGAAGGTCGACTTGATGTCCTTTTCCGCCCACAAGCTCTACGGGCCGAAAGGCATCGGCGCGCTCTACGTGCGCCGCAAGCCGAAAGCGGTGATCGAAGCGCAGATGCACGGTGGTGGCCATGAGCGCGGCATGCGCTCCGGCACACTGCCGGTGCATCAGATCGTCGGCATGGGCGAGGCCTTCTCGCTGGCCCGCGAGGCGCGCGAAACCGAGATGGCGTGTCTGACGACGCTGCGTATGCGGCTGTGGCAGGGGATGAGCGCCCTTGAAGGCGTGCAGCTCAACGGCGACTTGGCGCAGAGCGCGCCCACTATCCTGAACCTCAGCTTTGCCGGCGTTGACGGCGAATCGCTGCTGATGGCGCTGAAAGATCTGGCGCTCTCCTCCGGCTCCGCCTGCACCTCCGCCAGCATGGAGCCCTCCTACGTGCTGTGCGCCATCGGTCTGGACGAGGCGCTGGCGCGCAGTTCACTGCGCTTCTCCCTTGGCCGCTTCACCACGGAAGAGGAGATCGACTACGCTATCGCGCTGGTGCATAAAGTGGTGACGCGCCTGCGCGCGCTGGCGCCTGCCGCACGTTAATCTCTAGCGCCGTTTACCGGTAAGCTTCTGGAAACGGCGCGCCTCCGGCTGGATCTGCTGGCATCAGCAGGCAATATCTGTTATCAGGACTGACGTTAAACGGATAACCCCTGGCTTCTGGCTGGATCATACATATAACGCATACGGAGTTTCGCGATGACAGCACACCCCATGAACATTACGCTGAGCCACCAGCCCGCTGATGCGCGCTGGGGCGAAAAAGCGATCCTGACCAGCAACGATAGCGGCCTGACCATTCACCTGACCGGCGCGGATGTGCTTAATACCATCCAGCGCGCGGCGCGCAAAATCAACGGACAGGGCATTCGCCACGTCGCCCTTAGCGGCGAAGGCTGGGATCTGGAGCAGTGCTGGGCGTTCTGGCAGGGCTACCGAGGCCCGAAAGGTGCGCGCCAGGTTAACTGGCCGACGCTGAACGAGCAGGATCAGGCGGAGTTTGCGTGCCGTCTGCACATCATCGACTGGGTGCGCGACACCATTAATATGCCGGCGGAAGATCTGGCGCACAGCGCCGTCGATCTGTTCCGCGAAGTGGGCGGCGAGGTGGTCAGCTACCGAATTACGCGCGGCGACGATCTGCGCGAGCAGGGCTATCTCGGCCTGCACACCTTGGGCCGCGGCTCCAGCCGTCCGTCCGTGCTGCTGGCGCTCGACTACAATCCGACCGGCGACGACAGCACACCGGTCTACGCCTGCCTGGTCGGCAAAGGCATCACCTTTGACACCGGCGGCTACAGCCTGAAGCAGAGCACCTTTATGGACTCGATGAAGTCCGATATGGGCGGCGCGGCCACTGTTACCGGCGCGCTGGCGCTGGCGATTGTGCGCGGCCTGCAGCAGCGCGTGAAGCTGTTCCTCTGCTGCGCCGACAACATGGTGAGCGGCAACGCTTTCCGTCTGGGCGACATTATTCGCTACCGCAACGGCAAGTCGGTCGAGGTGATGAACACCGACGCGGAAGGGCGCCTGGTGCTGGCCGACGGCCTGATCGACGCCGCGACGCTGACCGGCGCGGCGAAAACCGCGCTGGGCAACGACTACCACGCGCTCTTTACCTTCGACGACGTGTTGGCGCAGTCGCTGATGGGCAGCGCGACCAGCGAAAACGAGCCGTTCTGGCGTTTACCGCTGGCGGAGTTCCACCGCAGCCATCTGCCGTCTAACTTCGCCGATCTCAATAACATCGCCAGCGCGGCGCATTCCGCAGGCGCCAGCAGTGCGGCGGCCTTCCTCTCGCACTTCGTGGCGCGCTACCAGCAGGGCTGACTGCACATTGACTGCTCGGCGACATACTGCAAAAGCGCGGTAGAGCAGTTGAATAGGTGCTGAAGCTGGCGGCCACCGAGCCGGCGTACCGTCCGGAGTTTTTTCAGCTGTTGCTGGCTGCCGACGTCTGGGTGCCTGGCGCCAGCACCCAGGCGCATTTCGCCGCCGATACGCCGGTCGATCTACAGCACTAGGAGAAAGAGGATGGGCGCAGCGTCACTCCGTTCTTTACCTCGCAGGAGGCGATGAGCGAAGCGATCGCCGAAGAGCAGGCCTATCTGCGCCTGCCAGTGCGCACGCTGTTTGAGATGACGCGAGGCGAGACCCTGTTTCTTAACCCGAAACTGCCCACCGGCAAAGAGTTCTCGCCGGCGGAGATCGCCTATCTGCTGGGCGAAGAGGGCGACGCCCTGAGCCAGCAGACCGTGCTGGAGGGCGGCCACGCGCTGCTGCTATCAGAAGTGGCAACGCCGCCTGCGCAGATGATCGATTCGCTGACGCAGCTGTTCAGCAAATACAAACAGGTGCGCCGCGCCTTTGTCGCCAGTATTCGCGCGAGCGCGCGGATGAGCAGCCGAACCTGCTGATCGGCATCGAGGCGGAAAGCGATATTGAGGCGATTATCCAGGCGGCAGGTAGCGTCGCGACCGATACGCTGCCGGATGACGCGCCGGTCGATATCTGCGAAGTGGTGGCGGACGAGAAGGGCATCAGCCACTTTTCCACATCACGCCCTTTTACGAGCGTCGCTGGGGTAGCTTCCTGCGCAACTTCAAAGGCAGCACGCGCATTATCTGAGGCGGGCGCGGCATGATGCCGCACCTGTTTTTTATTTCTCAATCGGCAAATCGTCCCGGCTGCCCCATTCGCCCCAGGAGCCGTCATAGAGTGTGACGTTGCGCGCGCCCAGCGCGGTCAGCGCCAGGATTGCCACCGCGGCGGTGACGCCCGACCCGCAGCTCGCCACCACCGGCTCATCCAGCTTCACGCCCGCGCGGGCGAAAATCGCGCGCAGTTCCGCTTCCGGCTTCAGCGCGCCGTTGACCACCAGATCGTTCCAGGGCACGTTAAGGCTGCGCGGAATATGGCCGCGATGCAGGCCCGGACGCGGCTCGTCTACCTCGGCGTTAAAGCGGTTCGCCGCGCGCGCGTCGACAATTTGCACGCCGCCTTCGTGGCTGATCAGCAACACGTCGGTCAGGCGCTTCACCTGCGCGTCGTCGAGGGTGGCCTCGAACTCTCCTTCCGGCAGCGCGACCGCTCCTGTCGCTAGCGGCAGCCCAGCCGCTTTCCAGCCCTGTAGGCCGCCGCCCGCCAGAATCGACACCTGCTCAACGCCGAAGGCGCGCAGCATCCACCAGGCGCGCGGCGCGGAGAAGAGGTTGCCTTCGTCGTATACCACCAGATGCTTATCGCTGTGGATGCCCAGCTCGCGTATCGCGACGGCGAAGCGCTCGGCGCGCGGCATCATATGCGGATAAGGGCTGGTGTGGTCGGAAAGCGCTTCAATATCGAAAAAAGGCGCGCCTGGCAGGTGACCCGCTAGGTACTCCTCCGTGATATTGCGTACGGCCTCCTGGTCCAGCGGCAGCATGCGGGCGTCCAGCACCTGCACATTCTCCTCGGCATAGTGTTCATTTAACCAGTCAGCGGAGACAAATATGGCTGTCATTGCAACCTCTTCTTATCGTTAGGAAAAGCCCAGTGTCGGGGAATGTGTACACTATCTCAAGAGTGGCGTTGATAAAGTCGCGGCAGGGCGATGGATTTGCGCTGCCACAGCATCGCTGCCAGACAAGTAAGAGTGGAAGGGCAGCGCTGTCAGGGTGCCCTGTCGCACATTTTTTGCGTGCCTGCACCGATGAAAATCAATAAATTTCCACAAATCATACGATAGCCAATAGGCAACACCCGCGGTTCTCCCTATAATCGGCGCGTTTTCTTACCGGGAGCGGGTTCCCGGTTTCTTCAGGATGCTAAAGACAGAGGTCAATATGGCAATCGAACGTACCTTCTCCATCATCAAACCAAACGCCGTTGCTAAAAACGTCATTGGCGCTATCTACAACCGTTTTGAGAGCGCAGGCTTCAAAATCGTTGGCGCTAAAATGCTGCAGCTGAGCAAAGAGCATGCTGAAGGTTTCTACGCTGAGCACCAGGGCAAGCCGTTCTTCGACGGTCTGGTCGAGTTCATGACCTCTGGTCCGGTTGTGGTGTCTGTACTGGAAGGCGAAAACGCCGTTCAGCGTCACCGCGATCTGATGGGCGCAACTAACCCGGCGAACGCGCTGGCTGGCACGCTGCGCGCAGACTACGCTGACAGCTTCACCGAAAACGCCACCCACGGTTCTGACTCTGCCGAGTCTGCTGCGCGTGAAATCGCCTACTTCTTCGGCGAAAACGAGATCTGCCCGCGCACCCGTTAATGGCTCCGCTGCCAGTCGGACCGCGCGCTTTACAATTTTCTCGCTAACGTGCCGCCGTCTACCCTGGCATCACACCGCAGATGTTGTAAAATATCGCGCCCTTGCTGAGCTTGGCTTAGCAAGGGCGTCTTTTTTTCTATCCTTTAACCAGCCTTAACCAGAGCCATAACGTGTAATAACGATGCCAGAGAACATTATGTCCGAACAGATTATGATGCCGTCGTCCGCTTCCTCCGTTGTTGTTGCCCCGAAAAGCGAAAAAATTAACCTGCTGGATCTCAACCGTCAGCAGATGCGCGAGCTTTTTCTCTCCATGGGCGAGAAGCCTTTCCGCGCCGATCAGGTGATGAAGTGGATGTACCACTACTGCTGCAACGATTTCGAGCAGATGACCGACATCAACAAGGTGCTGCGTGGCAAATTGAGCCAGATCGCGGAGATCCGTGCGCCGGAAGTGGCGGAAGAGATGCGCTCCAGCGACGGTACCATCAAGTGGGCGATCCGTGTCGGCGACCAGCTGGTGGAAACCGTTTATATTCCGGAAGATGACCGCGCCACGCTTTGCGTCTCGTCACAGGTCGGCTGCGCGCTGGGGTGTAAATTCTGTTCGACGGCGCAGCAGGGCTTCAACCGGAACCTGCGCGTATCGGAAATTATTGGTCAGGTATGGCGCGCGGCGAAAATCATCGGCGCCGCCAAGGTCACCGGCCAGCGTCCTATCACCAACGTGGTGATGATGGGCATGGGCGAGCCGCTGCTTAACTTGAACAATGTCGTGCCGGCCATGGAAATCATGCTGGACGATTTCGGCTTCGGCCTGTCGAAACGCCGCGTTACGCTGTCAACCTCTGGCGTGGTGCCGGCGCTGGACAAGCTGGGCGATATGATCGACGTCGCGCTGGCGATCTCGCTGCATGCGCCGAACGACAAGCTGCGCGACAGCATCGTGCCGATCAATAAAAAGTACAACACAGAGATGTTCCTAGGCGCAGTAAAGCGCTACCTGGCGAAGTCGAACGCCAACCAGGGCCGCGTCACCATCGAGTATGTGATGCTGGACCACATTAACGACAGCACCGACGACGCCCATCAGCTGGCGGCGCTGCTGAAGGATACGCCGAGCAAAATCAACCTGATCCCGTGGAACCCTTTCTCGGGCGCGCCCTATGACCGCAGCTCCAACAGCCGGGTTGACCGCTTTGCTAAAGTGTTGATGGAATACGGCTTTACCACTATCGTGCGTAAAACCCGCGGCGGCGATATCGATGCGGCCTGCGGTCAGCTGGCGGGCGACGTGATCGACCGCACCAAACGCACCCTGCGCAAAAAAATGGCGGGCGAGCCGATCGCTGTGAAGGCGCTCTAAAACCGCGCAGCTAAAGGTTTCTCCTGACGAGCACGCGTGGCGGGCTTGGCCGCAGCGCAAACTGTCAGGAGAAAAGCTATGGGTAAGGGCATACCGGCCAGCTTGCTGGCACTGATTGTTGTAACCGGGTGTGTCAGCCGCGCCCCGCAAACTGGGGCGGCGGAAACGCGTTTAGCGCTGGGCATGCACTATCTGGCGGCAGGCGATTTCGCTGCCGCGTGACTACCGGATGGCGCTGGTGCGCCTGGCGGAGAAACAGGAGCAGCGCAATGAAGCGCTGCTGCGCTATCAACAGGCGCAGCGGCTGGCGCCGGCAAATAGCTTTGTCGCTAACAATTACGGTGCGTTTCTCTGCGCTTTAGGGCAGTATGACGAAGCGCATCAACAGTTTAAGCGGGCAATACAGGCGTCGGAAAGCGAGGCTCGCGACGATGCGTGGGAGCTGTCGGGCTATTGTTATCTGCAGGCAGACCAGTCGTTGGCCGCGCGCGCGGCACTGAGCCAGGCGCTGGAAGCGGATCTAGCGAAAGGCAACGCGCTGCTGGATGAAGCGGAAAAAGTGCGCCTGCGCCAGCCGACCCGTGCTTTACTGTTAACGACGTTTTATCAGCAACATCTGCCTGCTACGGCGCGCAGCTTAGAGTTACAGATACGTTTCGCCGCGCAACAGGGAAACGCTGCTGACGTTACACGTTATGGCGACCGGTTGGCGCGAAGTTTTCAACAATCGATACAGTACCAGCGTTATTTAGCTAATGAATACTGAAGCCAATCAAGACAACTCTGCAGTACATTCCACAGGTGAACGCCTGCGTCTGGCACGTGAGAAAATGGGCCTGACCCAGCAAAACGTGGCTGAACGCCTGTGCCTGAAACTCTCGACGGTACGCCATATTGAAGAGGACAAATTGCCTGCCGATCTGGCATCGACCTTTTTGCGTGGATACATTCGCTCCTATGCGCGCTTGGTGCACATTCCTGAAGAGGAACTGCTGCCGATGATGGCGAAGCAGACGCCGGTGTGCGCGGCCAAAATCGAGCTGATGCAGAACTTCTCGCTGGGCAAGCGCCGTAAAAAGCGCAACGGCTTGCTGATGATTTTCACCTGGCTGGTGCTGTTCGTGGTGGTTGGCCTGACCGGCGCCTGGTGGTGGCAGAACCATAAAGCCTCCCAGGACGATCTGGTCTCTCTGGCTGATCAGAACGGCAGCAGCGGCGACAACAGTCAGTCGAGCGCGCTGGAAGGCGGCAGCGACGAAACCGCCACGCCTGCCGCGCCGGACGAAATCAACAGCGCGGCGGCGCCAGCCGCCAGCCAGCCGAGCAGCACTGCGTCCGCCGCCGCGTCAACTCCCAGCGGCGACCGCGGCCGGCAACGCCGTGGTTGCGCCGAGCCAGGCGCCGGGCCAGCCCAACCGCTACCGCCGCTGGTGGCCAGCTGCCGACCACCGGCGCGGCAGTCAGCGACGCCACCGGTAAGAAACTGTTCAGCGGAATGCAACGTAGCGGTGGTAAACTCGCGCTTTCCGGCAATGTGCCCTATCGCCTGAAAATCGGCGCGCCGCGCGCAGTGCAGGTGCAATACCAGAACCAGCCGGTTGATTTGAGCCGCTTTATTCGTACTAACCAGGTTGCTCGCTTGACATTGGGTGCGCAATAACACTGCATCGCGCCTGGGGCAATTATGGAGAAAGAATATGCATAACGAAGCACCCATTATCCGTCGTAAATCGACCCGGATTTATGTCGGCAAGGTGCCTGTCGGCGACGGCGCGCCTATCGCCGTGCAGTCGATGACCAATACCTGCACCACCGATGTAGATGCCACGGTTAACCAGATCAAAGCGCTTGAGCGCGTCGGTGTCGATATCGTGCGCGTCTCTGTGCCAACCATGGACGTCGCCGAAGCCTTTAAGCTGATTAAGCAGCGCGTCAACGTGCCGCTGGTGGCGGATATCCACTTTGACTACCGTATCGCGCTGAAGGTCGCCGAATATGGCGTTGACTGCCTGCGCATCAATCCCGGCAACATCGGCAACAACGAGCGTATCCGCCAGGTGGTGGACTGCGCGCGCGACAACAATATCCCGATCCGCATCGGCGTCAACGCCGGCTCGCTGGAAAAAGATCTGCAGGAAAAATATGGCGAGCCGACGCCGCAGGCGCTGCTTGAATCGGCGATGCGCCATGTTGACCACCTTGATCGCCTCAACTTCGACCAGTTTAAGGTCAGCGTAAAAGCCTCCGACGTCTTCCTCGCCGTGGAATCCTATCGCCTGCTGGCGAAACAGATTGACCAGCCGCTGCATCTCGGTATCACCGAAGCGGGCGGTGCACGCGCGGGCGCGGTGAAATCCGCCATCGGTCTGGGCCTGCTGCTGTCGGAAGGGATCGGCGATACGCTGCGTATTTCGCTGGCGGCCGATCCGGTGGAAGAGGTAAAGGTCGGCTTCGATATCCTGACGTCGCTGCGCATCCGTTCGCGCGGCATCAACTTTATCGCCTGTCCAACCTGTTCGCGTCAGGAGTTCGACGTGATCGGCACGGTGAACGAGCTGGAGCAGCGTCTGGAGGACATTATCACGCCGATGGACGTTTCCATTATCGGCTGCGTGGTGAACGGGCCGGGCGAAGCCAAGGTGTCGACGCTGGGCGTGACCGGCAGCAACAAGAAAAGCGGCTTTTACGAGGATGGCGTGCGCCAGCGCGAGCGCCTCGACAATGACAATATGATCGACCAGCTTGAGGCGCGTATTCGCGCTAAAGCAACCATGCTGGACAAGAGCCGCCGCATCAACGTACAGCAGCTGGAAAACGAAGGCTGAGGCGCGGGGCGACTTTTTTCACTAACCTGTGCGGTTTCATCCTCATAAGGTATGAGGCCGGACAGGTTTTTTTGCATTAAGAGATTTTAACGTGGTGAAGAATATTCAAGCTATCCGCGGCATGAACGACTACCTGCCGGCGGATACGGCTATCTGGCAGCGGATTGAAGGCGTCCTCAAGCAGGTGCTGGCCAGCTACGGCTACAGCGAAATCCGCATGCCGATCGTGGAGCAGACTCTGCTGTTTAAACGCGCCATCGGCGAAGTGACCGATGTGGTCGAAAAAGAGATGTACACTTTCGAGGACCGCAACGGCAAAAGCCTGACGCTGCGTCCGGAAGGCACCGCCGGCTGCGTGCGCGCCGGTATCGAACATGGCCTGCTTTACAATCAGGAACAGCATCTGTGGTATATGGGACCGATGTTCCGCTACGAGCGTCCGCAAAAGGGGCGCTATCGCCAGTTTCATCAGCTGGGCGCGGAAGTATTCGGCCTGCAGGGACCGGACGTCGACGCCGAGCTGATTATGCTGACCGCGCGCTGGTGGAAGGCGCTGGGCATCGCCGACCACGTGCGGCTGGAGCTTAACTCCATCGGTTCGCTTGCGGCGCGCGCCAACTACCGCGACGCGCTGGTGGCGTTCCTCGAGCAGCATAAAGAGATGCTGGACGAAGACAGCAAGCGCCGCATGTACAGCAATCCGCTGCGCGTGCTGGACAGTAAAAATCCTGACGTGCAGACGCTGCTGAACGACGCGCCACAGCTGATGGATCATCTCGACGACGAATCACGCGAACATTTCCAGGGGCTGTGTGCCCTGCTGGACGATGCGGGCATCGCCTATCGCGTCAACCAGCGTCTGGTACGCGGCCTCGACTACTACAACCGCACCGTTTTTGAATGGGTGACCGAGAGCCTCGGCGTGCAGGGCACGGTATGCGGCGGCGGCCGCTATGACGGCCTGGTCGAGCAGCTGGGCGGTCGCGCCACGCCAGCTGTCGGTTTCGCCATGGGCCTGGAGCGTCTATTACTGCTGGTGCAGGCCGTCAATCCAGAATTTGAACCGACGCGTGTTGTTGATGTCTATGTTATCGCTTCGGGCCAGGGCGTTCAGTCCGCTGCGATGCAGCTGGCGGAAAAACTGCGCGATGAAGCGCCAGAACTGAGGCTGATGACCAACTTCGGCGGCGGAAACTTCAAGAAGCAGTTTGCCCGTGCCGACAAGTGGGGTGCGCGCATTGCGCTGGTCGTTGGCGAAGACGAAGTGAAGGCCGGTCAGGTGGTCATCAAAGATCTGCGCAGCGGCGATCAGCAAACGCTGGCGCAGACAGAGGCTGCTGCTGCATTGCGCACGCTGTTGCAGTAAGCGTGGCACGGCACCAACCAGAGAAAGGAGAGGGATCGCGTGGAAGTCTATAGCAATGAAAACGAGCAGGTCGACGCGCTACGTCGCTTTTTTGCCAACAACGGCAAGGCGCTGGCGGTCGGCGTGATCATCGGCATTGCCGAGCTGGGCGGCTGGCGCTACTTTGCCAGCCATGAGGAGAGCTCGTCAAAAGCGGTGTCGGCGCAGTATCAGCAGGTAGCCAGCGCCATGACGGCGGATCAGCCTGCGACGCTGGACGCGGCGGCGAAGTTTGCCAGCGAAAACAGCAACACCTACGGCGCGCTGGCGGCGATGGACGTGGCTAAGCAGTATGTAGACGCTAACCAGCTCGACAAGGCCTCTGCGCTGCTGCAGAACGGCCTGAAAAACACTAAAGATACCAATCTGCAGGCGGTGATTAACCTGCGTCTGGCGCACATTCAGCTGCAACAAAATCAGGCGGACGCCGCGCTTAAAACCCTTGACGCTGTCAAGGGCGATGGCTGGACAGCCATTGTAGCGGACATCCGCGGCGAAGCGCTGCTGAGCAAAGGCGACAAGCAGGGCGCGCGCGACGCGTGGAGCAAAGGCGTGGAGTCAGACGCCTCGCCGGCGCTGAAGGAAATAATGCAGATGAAGATGAATAACTTAAGCTAAGCCAGTCAAGAGAGGGCGCATGGAATTACGTAAATACCTGCTGCCGGGGCTGATTTCAGTCACTCTGCTCAGCGGTTGCTCGCTGTTCAGCGGCGAAGAAGATGTAGTGAAAATGGCTCCGCTGCCGAAGGTTGAAAACCAGTTTACCCCTCAGCAAGCGTGGAGCACCTCGGTAGGCGACGGCGTTGGCGACTTCTATTTCAACCTGCATCCGGCATGGCAGGACAATACCGTATTCGCGGCGGATCGCTTCGGCGTCGTTAAGGCGCTGGATGCCTCCGACGGCAAGGAAAAATGGCAGGTCGATCTCTCTGAGAAAACCGGCTTCTTCTCGAAAAACATCTCCGCGCTGCTTTCTGGCGGCGTGACCGCGGCGGGCGAGCATATCTATATCGGCAGCGAGCGCGGCCAGCTGTTCGCGCTGAACAGCAACGACGGCAGCATCGCGTGGCAGACCAAAGTGGCGGGCGAAGCATTGTCGCGTCCGGTGGTCAGCGACGGCCTGGTGCTGGTGCACACCAGCAACGGCATGCTGCAGGGGCTTGACCAGAGCAGCGGCGTGGTGAAGTGGAGCGTTAACCTCGACATGCCAGCGCTCTCGCTGCGCGGCGAATCTGCGCCTGCCACCGCGTTCGGCGGCGCTATTGTTGGCGGCGACAACGGCCGCGTCAGCGCGGTGATCATGAATCAGGGCCAGCTGATCTGGCAGCAGCGCATTTCCCAGCCGAGCGGCGCCACGGAAATTGATCGCCTGAACGACGTCGACACCACGCCGGTTATTGTTAACGGCGTGGTCTATGCGCTGGCCTATAACGGCAACCTGACCGCGCTGGATTTGCGCTCCGGCCAGATCCTGTGGAAACGCGAAATCGGCGGCGTGAAAGATCTGATTGTCGATGCCGGCCGCATCTACCTAGTAGATCAGGACGATCGCGTTATCGCGCTGAACGCCGACGGCGGCGTCGCCATCTGGCGTCAGAGCGATCTGCTGCATCGCAACCTGACCGCGCCGGTGCTGTTTGACGGCTACCTGGTGGTCGGCGACAGCGAAGGCTATCTGCACTGGCTGAACACCTCTGACGGCCGCTTCGTGGCGCAGAAAAAAGTGGACAGCGACGGTTTCCAGACCGAGCCGGTGGTCGCCAGCGATAAGCTGATCATTCAGGCGAAAAGCGGCGAGGTTTACGCGATTACGCGTTAATCCGCCCCGGTTTTGCCTTCCGTTTAACGGCTCCTGATGCGTCAGGGGCCGTTTCGTTTTTAGTGAGGCATAGTATTTTTTGCGCCTTCAGCCTGAACCTGGCGGGTAAAACCGTTATAATCACGCCATTCGGACGATTCTTTTTTGTATTGAGGCACTGTTATGATTCCTGTGGTCGTGCTGGTTGGGCGTCCCAATGTGGGGAAATCCACGCTGTTTAACCGTTTGACACGCACTCGTGATGCGCTGGTGGCGGATTTTCCCGGACTGACTCGCGATCGCAAATATGGTCGCGCCGAAGTGGAAGGGCGCGAATTCATCGTTATTGATACCGGCGGTATCGACAACACGGAAGAGGGCGTCGAAACGCGCATGGCGGAGCAGTCGCTTCTGGCGATTGAAGAAGCCGACGTGGTGCTGTTTATGGTGGATGCGCGCGCGGGCCTGATGCCGGCAGACAAGCAGATCGCCAACCATATCCGCTCGCGTCAGAAAGCGACCTTCCTGGTGGCGAACAAAACCGACGGACTCGATCCCGATTCGGCGGTGGCCGACTTCTATTCGCTGGGACTGGGCGATATCCACGCCATCGCCGCCTCGCACGGTCGCGGCGTCACCAGCCTGCTGGAAACCGTGCTGCTGCCGTGGATGGATGAAATCGATCCACGCGAAGTGACCGAAGAAAACGAGAACGAAGCCTACTGGGCGGCGCTGGCGGCGCAAGAGAACGGCGAAGCGGCGGAAGATGAGGAAGAAGAGGCGTTCGATCCCACCGGTCTGCCGATCAAGCTGGCCATAGTTGGTCGCCCCAACGTCGGCAAGTCGACGCTGACCAACCGCATCCTTGGCGAAGATCGCGTTGTGGTCTACGATATGCCCGGCACCACGCGCGACAGCATCTACATTCCGATGGAGCGCGACGACCGCGAATATATCCTGATCGATACCGCGGGCGTGCGTAAGCGCGGCAAAATCACCGACACGGTAGAAAAATTCTCCGTGATCAAAACGCTGCAGGCGATTGAAGATGCCAACGTGGTGCTGCTGGTTATCGACGCACGCGAAGGCATCTCCGATCAGGATCTGTCGCTGCTCGGCTTTATCCTCAATAGCGGTTGCTCGCTGGTGATCGTGGTGAACAAGTGGGACGGCCTGACGCAGGAGATCAAGGATGAAGTCAAAGAGACGCTGGACTACCGCCTCGGCTTTATCGACTTCGCCCGCGTGCACTTTATCTCTGCGCTGCACGGCAGCGGCGTCGGCAACCTGTTCGAATCGGTGACCGAAGCCTATGACTGCTCCACCAAACGCGTTAATACTTCGATGCTGACGCGCATTATGAACATGGCAGCCGAAGACCATCAGCCGCCGCTGGTGCGCGGCCGTCGCGTGAAGCTGAAATATGCCCACGCCGGCGGCTACAACCCACCTATCGTAGTGATCCACGGCAATCGGGTAAAAGATCTGCCCGATTCCTACAAGCGCTGTCTGATGAACTACTTTCGTCGTTCCCTCAACGTTATGGGTACGCCGATCCGTATTCAGTTCAAAGAGGGCGACAACCCCTTCGCCGGCAAGCGCAACCTGCTGACATCGACGCAGCAGCGCAAGCGTAAGCGTCTGCTCTCGCACCTAAAGAAAAACAGACGCTAAGCAAAAAGGGACCGCAAGGTCCCTTTTTGCGCCATACATTTGCTTACCTCTGCGCACAGCGCAAAGTTCGCGCAGCGAACCGTGCAAATTGAAACACTTACCTCTGCGTTTGTAGCAAAAATGCGATTGCCACGTTTAGTTCCCATTATAGATGTTCACCTTGTCCTGTACCAGGTGGTACAATAATGCCCCGTGTTGCGTCGAGGGCAGAACATTCTTATTGCTTCCTCGCTCCCAATGCCTGCAACCCGAACATGGGTCCGTACCATTACGACGTAAAATAGAGCTATGTCCGGCGTGAAAAGTGCCATAGCGGCCGGCGCCTGTCCAGACGTGAAGGTTCTGTTTTTTTTCAGGAGAGTTTGTGTTATGGCTGAAACATCTTCCCGATCCAGCAAAGGATTGGGTATCTGGTTTTACTGCTGGGGCCGGGGCTGCTGGCGGTTGGCCTCTTCTTCGCTATCGGCGGCGGCAAGCTGGTTTCGCTTGGCGGCAGCTGGTATTTTCTGATTGCAGGCATTTTCATGCTGCTGTCGGCGATCCGGTTCTTCCGCCGGAAATCCTCTGCCGTCGTGCTGTTTATTCTAGTCTTTGTCGGCACGCTGATTTGGGCGCTGGCTGATGCGGGCTGGACATTCTGGCCGCTGGTTTCGCGTCTGATGATGCCGGCTGGCCTGATGCTGCTGGCCTTCCTGACCTGGCCTGCGCAAGCGCGGAGGCAAATCCTCGCTGGCGAAAGTTTCCTACGCGCTCTCGGCGATTATTGCCGTCGGGATGGTGGGAACGCTGGTGCATATGTTCCAGCCGCATCCGACCGTGGCCTTCATCGGCAAAGGGCTGCCGCTAATCTCGGTTGATAAGAGCAAGCCGCAGCAGGACTGGAATAACTACGGCCGCACGCCGGGCGGCGACCGCTTTGCCGCTATCGACCAGATCACGCGCGATAAAGTGAAAGATCTTAAAGTTGCCTAGACCTTCCACACCGGCGAAACGGCGATCAGCCCGACCGGCAACGGCGCGGAAGATCAGCAGACACCGCTGCAGATAGGCAACACGCTTTACCTCTGTACGCCGCACAACAACGTGATTGCGGTTGAGGCCAACAGCGGCAAACAGATCTGGAAGCGCGAAATCAATGCGCAGGCAGAAGTCTGGCCTATTTCAATGCCACTAAGCCGCTGACGCAGCCGAGCAAGCCTGGCTCTACGCCGGTGCCGGCCGTCACGCTGGCGGCAGGCGACACCTGCCAACGCCGTATCCTGACGAACACCATTATTGACGCGCGTCCGATCGCCATCAACGCCGACAACGGCGAGTTCTGCGCCGACTTCGGCAACAATGGCGTGGTGAATCTGAAAGAGGGCCTGGGCGAAGCGCAGGATCCGAAATATCAGCTGACCTCAGCGCCGACACTGGCGGGCACCACGGCCGTGGTTGGCGGTCGCGTAGCGGATAACGTGCAGACCGATATGCCTGGCGGCGTACTGCGCGGCTTCGACGTGATTACCGGTAAGCAGCGCTGAGTGTTTGACTCGGGCAATGTTGATCCAAACGCCGTGCTGATGCCGGGCTAGGATTACAAGCGCAGCACCCCAAACTCCTGGGCGCCGATGTCCTACGATCCGGCGATGAACACCGTGTTTATCCCGATGGGCAGCTTGTCTGTGGACCTGTGGGGCGCCAACCGTACTGCACTGGATCACAAATATGGCGCGTTGGTGCTGGTGCTGGATGCGACTACCGGCAAAGAGAAGTGGGTCTACCAGACCGTGCATAATGACCTCTGGGACTTCGACCTGCCGATGTAGCCGAGCCTGGTTGACTTCCCGATGAAGGACGGCACCACCAGGCCTGCAGTGGTCATCAGTGGCAAAACCGGCATGATCTTCGTGCTGGACAGCGAAACCGGCAAGCCGCTGACGAAAGTCGAAGAGCTGCCGATGCCGCAGGGCCATATCCCGAACGAGTAGTACACCAAAACCCAGCTGCACTCCACCGAGATGCCGTAGATCGGCAGCCAGACGCTGACCGAGTCTGACATGTGGGGTGCCATACCGTTCGATCAGCTGGCGTGCCGCATCGCCTTTAAATCGATGCGCTACAACGGCCTGTTCACGGTGCCGGATACCGACAAGTCGCTTAGCTTCCCGGGTTCGCTCGGCGGCATGAACAGGGGCAGCATGTCATTCGAACCGAACAACCAGTACATGTTCGTCAACGATATGCGTCTGGGCCTGTGGGTGCAGATGATCCCGGCTGATACAGACAAAATCGCGCACGGCAGCAACGGCGGCGAAGCGATCAACACTGGTATGGGCTCAGTGCCGCTGAAAGGCACACCATGCGCGGTTAACAAAAACCGCTTTATGTCGCCACTGGGCATTCCTTGCCAGGCGCCGCCGTTCGGCACACTGTCGACGATCGATATGAATACGCGTAAGATCGTCTGGCAGGTGCCGGTAGGCACGGTGCAGGATACCGGTCCGTTCGACATCAAAAATGCATGCGCAGATGCCGATCGTCATCCCGACACTGGGCAGTACCCTGGCGACGCAGGGTGGCCTGGTGTTTATCGCCGGTACGCAGGACTACGACCTGCGCGCCTTCGACAGCTCAACCGGTAAAGAGGTGTGGAAAGCACACCTGCCGTTGGGCAGCTAGGGCGGCCCGATTAGCTACGTTTCACCAAAAACCGGCAAGCAGTACATCCTGATCTCCGCAGGCGGCGCGCGTCAGTCGCCGGATCGCGGCACTATGTGATTGCCTACGCGCTGCCGTAACGGCCAGGCGTGACCCGCAAAACCCTGCGCTCCGGCGCGGGGTTTT
Organism: Candidatus Pantoea persica; assembly: GCF_013753875.1. Taxonomy (GTDB): domain Bacteria; phylum Pseudomonadota; class Gammaproteobacteria; order Enterobacterales; family Enterobacteriaceae; genus Pantoea; species Pantoea persica. The sequence goes on along the minus strand of NZ_SMDS01000020.1, from coordinate 114,414 downwards.
TTATTTGGCGCACAGGAAAGTGTAAGCGTGACGGCGGTTGCACCCGCGCGCGAGAAACCGATCGCTAAGTCGCGGCGCGCCGGTTGGGCAGGAAAGGGAAGAGGGTATAATCGCGGCGGCGCTTGAGGTTTCTGCCTTAAGCAATCGGCATGCTGGTTGTGAGGCAGAAAAGATAAAGCCCCGTAGTTAATTTTCATTAACTCACGAGTCAGCCCCACTGTCCGAACAACAGCAGGCTAGCCTCTTACCGCGCTCTGCACAAGGAGGAGTAACCATGAAACTGCCGCAGCTAACGCTGGTTTGTTGCGTATTACTGGTGTGTCTCACACTTTTAATCTTTACCTGGCTGACGCGGAAATCGCTGTGCGAAATCCGCTACCGGGACAACCAGCGCGAGTTGGCTACTTTGATGGCTTACGAATCTGGTAAGTAGCAACCGCAAGGCAGGAGGTGACTCCCGCCTTTGCCGGCTGTTGGCTGTTGGCTGTTGGCTGTTGGCTGGACAGGTTTCAGGCGCCTTCTTAAGGCCGCTACTCAGGTGGCGGCCTTTTTTAATGCGCCGGCTTGTCGCCGTCGCGCCACAGCGCCTCCAGCTCCGGTGGCGCGACCTGCTCCGGCTCCGGAATCAGCAGGACGATGGTGCCAACTTCGCGGTGCATGGCGTAGCTGATTTGAATGCGGAAGTAGCGATGATCGCTACGCCCGATCTCCGGCGCTTTATCCTCCGGCTCGCCCAGCGGCAGCGCCTGTTCCATTACCTGGCAGACGCGCTGCTTCTGTGGCTGCGGCAGCTGGGCCCAGCGCAAAGCGCCGAGCGCCGCGCAGACCGGGAATCAAAGGCCAGCCCGCCTTCGTGTTCGACTTCAATGACCGCGTCGTCGGCCAGTTCGGGCAAGGAGCTCATAGCACGCCAACCTCCAGCCATGCCTGCTCGATCGACTGCGCCACGGAGCGGTTAAACCGCTGTTCGCCATGCTGGATCGCCAGTCGGGCGAAGGTGCTGAAATCGGCATCCTGCGGCAGCGATTTATCGCAGAGCGTATCGTGCCAGGCCTGGCCCGCCAGCTCCCAGGCGTAGCCGCCCAGCGCTTTGGCCGCAAGGTAGAAGGCGCGGTTAGGAATGCCGGAGTTCAGGTACACACCGCCATTGTTCTCGCGCGTTTTAACATAGTGGTCCATATGCGCAGGCTGGGGATCCTTGCCCAGCATCGGATCGTCATAGGCGGTGCCCGGCTCGGACATGGATCGCAGGCCGCGTCCGTTAATGCCGCTCGCCAGCAGCCCTTCGCCAATAATCCAGTCGGCGCGGTCGACGGTCTGCTTCAGGTGGAACTGCTTCACCAGCGAGCCGAAGACGTCGGAAAGCGATTCATTCAGTGCGCCCGCCTGCTCAAAGTAGAGCAGGCCCACTTCATTTTCGGTGACGCCGTGCGCCAGCTCGTGCGCTACCACGTCGATGGCAATGGTAAAGCGATTAAAGATTTCGCCGTCGCCATCGCCAAACACCATCTGCTAACCGTTCCAGAAGGCGTTCTGATACTCCTTGCCGTAGTGAACGGTGCCGAGCAGCTTCAGCCCTTGGTTGTCGAGCGAGTTGCGCTGATAGGTTTGCCAGAAAAAATCGTAGGTAGCAGGTCGCCCTGCAGGTTCTGGGTGTTTTTGGCGTCGTAAATTTCATGTTCGACATGGCCGCCCACGGCGTTACGCGGCGCAACCGGCTTCTGCCAGTTCTCCGCCATCAGGTGCTGCACGTGCATCAGCGTGCGGCGCGCATAGTCCTGCTGATGGCCGGAACCGTGAGTCACGATGTTGCGCAACATGTAGGGAGGAATAACGCTGTAAGACATACCCGACTTCTTGGCACAAGTAATGTGTAATCAGGTAGCGGGTTTGCGGCGTCGTTTTTTTTCTGGTTGCAGGCTGGTGACCCGGCTTTCCACCCAGCCGTCATCGAGGCGGGTGCGCAGGAGATCGCCCGCCTGCAGCTGGGCAGTTTTCTTCACCACCTGACCGGTTTGATCGGTGGTGACGCTGAAGCCGCGCGCCAGCGTTGCCAGCGGGCTGACGCCCTCCAGCTGCGCGGCGATCGTGGCGAAATGTTGCCGTTCACGGTTCAGCTGTTTTTCTAGGCTCTGCTGCAGGCGGTAGCGCATCTGTTCCAGCTGGCGCTGCGCCTGATACAGGCGCGACTGCGGCTGATTGGCGGCGAGACGCTGCGCGAGGCGATCCTGCTGGCGCGTCGTCTGACGCAGCCGGTTTTCCATCGCCTCGTTCAGGCGCTGTTGCAGGCGGAACAGCACGGTCTGCTGCCGCACCAGGCGCAGCTGCGGATGCTGCTGCTGCAGGCGATGAGCGAGGCGCGCAAAGCGGCGTTGTTGCTGCGCCAGATAGTAATCCATCGCCATTTCCAGCAGTTGTTGCTGTGAGAGCAACTGTCGCAGCAGTTCTGTCTGATTCTTGCTCACTATTTCAGCGGCGGCGGAGGGCGTTGGCGCGCGCAGGTCGGCGACGAAATCGGCAATAGTGACGTCGGTTTCATGGCCGACGGCGCTGACGACAGGAATGCGGCTGGCGAAGATGGCGCGCGCGACGCGCTCTTCGTTAAAGCTCCACAGATCCTCCAGCGAGCCGCCGCCGCGCCCGACAATCAGCACGTCGCACTCCGCGCGCTGGTTAGCCAGCTCAATCGCGCGCACGATGGCGGCCGGTGCCTCCGCGCCTTGCACCGGCGTGGGGTAGATAATCACCGGCAGCAAGGGGTCGCGACGATGCAGCACGCGCAGTACGTCATGCAGCGCTGCGCTGGTGGCTGAGGTAATCACCCCGACCTGTTTCGCCGGCGCGGGCAGCGGCTGCTTGTGCTGCTGATCAAACAGCCCCTCGCTCGCCAGCTTCGCCTTTAACATCTCGAACTGTTGCTGCAGCGCGCCTTCGCCCGCCGGATGCATGCTTTCGATAATTAGCTGATAGTCGCCGCGCGGCTCATAGAGCGTGATGGTGGCGCGCACAAGAATCCGCTGGCCGTGCTGGGGACGGAAAGTGACGCGCCGGTTGCTGTTGCGGAACATGGCGCAGCGCACCTGGGCACCGTCATCTTTCAGGGTGAAGTACCAGTGACCCGACGCGGGCTGGGAAAAATTGGAGATCTCCGCGCTCAGCCACACCGATCCCATCTCTTGTTCGAGCAGCTGGCGCACCACGGTATTCAGGCGGCTGATAGTAAAAATATTGGCGGTCGTCGGTAGCGACATGTGATGGAGATCAAATAGTAAATCAGAGGGTTAATTGACCAATACTACATGGCCGATAGCGAGGATCAAGACTTTTTCTAAAATAATGCTGGAGGAAAACAATTTCGGCCTGTATAATCCTGCGGCAATATTTTATCTGTTCTCATTCACCCCATCACCCCATCACCCCATCACCCCAGGTTGAGATATTGCCATGCTAAGAATTGCTAAAGAAGCACTCACTTTCGACGACGTTCTGCTCGTTCCTGCTCACTCCACTGTTCTGCCTAACACGGCCGATCTCAGCACCCAGCTGACGAAAAACATTCGTCTCAATATTCCTGTGCTTTCCGCCGCGATGGATACTGTGACCGAAGCAGGCTTGGCGATTGCGCTGGCGCAGGAAGGCGGTCTGGGCTTTATCCATAAAAATATGTCGATTGAGCGCCAGGCGGAAGAAGTTCGCAAGGTGAAGAAACATGAAAGCGGCGTGGTAACCGAACCGCAAACCGTTTTGCCTACCACCACGCTGGCGGAAGTGAAAGCGCTGACCGAGCGCAATGGCTTCGCTGGCTACCCGGTGGTCAACGAAAGCAACGAGCTGGTCGGCATCATAACCGGCCGCGACGTGCGCTTCGTCACTGACCTGACGCAGCCGGTCACTGCAGTGATGACGCCGAAAGAGTGCCTGGTTACGGTGAAAGAGGGTGAAGCGCGCGACGTCGTGCTGCAGAAAATGCATGAAAAGCGCGTTGAAAAAGCGCTGGTGGTGGACGACAGCTTCCACCTGCTCGGCATGATCACCGTCAAAGACTTCCAGAAAGCGGAGCGTAAGCCGAACGCCTGTAAAGATGCGCAGGGTCGTCTGCACGTAGGCGCCGCCGTTAGCGCGGGCGCGGGCAACGAAGAGCGCGTTGACGCGCTGGTCGCTGCAGGCGTCGACGTGCTGCTGATCGACTCGTCACACGGCCATTCAGAAGGCGTGCTGCAGCGCATTCGCGAAACGCGCGATAAATATCCCGACCTGGACATTATCGGCGGCAACATCGCCACCGGTGCCGGCGCGCTGGCTCTGGCGAAAGCGGGCGTGAGCGCGGTGAAAGTGGGCATCGGCCCTGGCTCAATCTGCACCACCCGTATCGTCACCGGGGTGGGCGTGCCGCAGATAACCGCCGTCTCCGACGCGGTTGACGCGCTGGAAGGCACCGGCATTCCGGTTATCGCCGACGGCGGCATCCGCTTCTCCGGCGATATCGCCAAGGCGATCGCCGCTGGCGCCGCCGCCGTGATGGTCGGCTCAATGCTGGCTGGTACGGAAGAGTCACCGGGCGAAATCGAACTCTATCAGGGCCGCTCGTTCAAATCCTATCGCGGCATGGGCTCGCTGGGCGCGATGTCCAAAGGTTCCTCTGACCGCTATTTCCAGACCGATAACGCCGCCGGCAAGCTGGTGCCGGAAGGCATCGAAGGCCGCGTCGCCTATAAAGGCCGTCTGAAAGAGATCGTGCATCAGCAAATGGGCGGCCTGCGCTCCTGCATGGGCCTGACCGGCTGCCCGACAATCGACGATCTGCGCACCAAGGCGGAGTTTGTCCGCATCAGCGGCGCCGGCATCAACGAAAGCCACGTGCACGACGTGACCATTACCAAAGAGTCGCCGAACTACCGCATGGGCTCTTAAGCCCGTAAGATTTACCGCCCGGCTCAAGCCGGGCGCTTTTATTATCAAGTCACCGTTCAGGAAACGCCTCAATGACGACGGAAAATATTCATAAGCATCGCATTCTGATTCTCGATTTTGGTTCTCAATACACGCAACTGGTCGCGCGCCGCGTACGTGAGCTGGGCGTGTACTGCGAACTCTGGGCATGGGATGTCACCGAAGAGCAGATCCGCCAGTTCAACCCGAACGGCATCATCCTGTCCGGCGGCCCGGAAAGCACCACCGAACATAACAGCCCGCGCGCGCCGGAATATGTCTTTAACGCCGGCGTGCCGGTGCTCGGCGTTTGCTACGGTATGCAGACTATGGCGATGCAGCTGGGTGGCAAAGTAGAAGGCTCCAACGAGCGCGAGTTCGGCTATGCGCAGGTGGAACTCGTCAACCCGAGCGCGCTGATCCGCGATATTGAAGACGCCATCAGCGCCGCAGGCAAGCCACTGCTCGACGTCTGGATGAGCCACGGCGATAAAGTCACCGCCATTCCGTCCGATTTCGTTACCGTCGCCAGCACCGAAACCTGTCCGTTCGCCATTATGGCCAACGAAGAGAAGCGTTTTTACGGCGTGCAGTTCCACCCGGAAGTGACGCACACCCGTCAAGGCCTGCGCATGCTGGAGCGTTTCGTGCTCGACATCTGCGAATGCGAAGCGCTGTGGACGACGGCGAAAATCATCGAGGACGCGGTTGAGCGTCTGCGCGAACAGGTGGGCAACGACAAGGTGATCCTCGGCCTCTCCGGCGGCGTCGATTCTTCCGTCACTGCCATGCTGCTGCACCGCGCCATCGGCGAGCGTCTGACCTGCGTCTTCGTCGACAACGGTCTGCTGCGCCTGAACGAGACTGAGCAGGTGATGGACATGTTCGGCGATCACTTTGGCCTGAATATCTTGCACGTTCTGGCGGAAGCGCGCTTCCTTGATGCGCTTGCGGGCGAAAACGATCCTGAAGCCAAACGTAAAATCATCGGTCGCGTCTTCGTTGAGGTGTTCGACGACGAGGCGAGCCGGCTGACCGACGTGAAGTGGCTGGCGCAGGGCACCATCTATCCGGACGTCATCGAGTCCGCCGCCTCCGCCACCGGTAAAGCGCACGTCATCAAATCCCACCACAACGTGGGCGGCCTGCCGAAAGAGATGACGCTGGGTCTGGTTGAGCCGCTGAAAGAGCTGTTCAAAGACGAAGTGCGCAAGATCGGCCTCGAGCTGGGCCTGCCGTACGACATGCTCTATCGCCATCCGTTCCCGGGTCCGGGTCTCGGCGTGCGCGTGCTGGGCGAAGTGAAGAAAGAGTATTGCGACCTGCTGCGTCGCGCCGACGCGATCTTTATCGAAGAGCTGCGTAAAGCGGATCTCTATAACAAAGTGAGCCAGGCGTTCACCGTCTTCCTGCCGGTGCGTTCGGTGGGCGTGATGGGCGACGGCCGTAAATATGACTGGGTGGTCTCGCTGCGTGCGGTGGAAACTATCGACTTTATGACCGCGCACTGGGTGCATCTGCCGTACGATGTCCTCGGCCGCGTCTCTAACCGCATCATTAACGAAGTCAATGGCATCTCGCGCGTTGTCTACGATATCAGCAGCAAGCCGCCGGCGACCATTGAGTGGGAATAACCTTTCCGCTTACACTGAAGCGCGTTGAGTAAACTCTCGCCAGCTTATCAAACGAGATAAGCTGGCGATTTTTTTTCTGCCGTTTACGCCGGGAATCGCACCATGCTGTCACTGAAAGCCTTGGGTCTCTGTATTTTACTTGTGATGCCAGCTGTCGCTGGGTGCCAGCCTGGCGCAGGCTACGCGCCACGGCGATCTCGCCGGCGCGCAGGGCGGCTGGTGGTTGGCGCGCCGCGACTCATCGGGCCTGGTGCCCGATGCAGAACGTTACGCGAATCTGGCGATCGTGCAGGTTTACGCCGCGCCGACCTACGGCTGGAAAGGCGCGGTAGCGGTGCACCCGTGGATTATCTTCAAGCGCGTGGGCGAGACGCGCTACAACTGCTATCTGCCGGACGGCTACTGGTACGGCGCCCGGCTTCGCCTGTTGGTAGAGCATCGCGGCGCGGCAGCCGAGGCGATGATCCCGCGCATCGAGGCGGCGATTCAATCCTATCCTTAGTCGCACACCTATCATGCTTAGCTCGGGCCGAACAGCAATACCTTTCTGGCGCATATCGGCCGCGAGGTGCCGGCGCTGAAGCTCGATTTGCCCGCCAACGCGCTGGGCAAGGATTACCGGCCGCTGTGGCGTCCCGTTGGGCTGCCGCCGTCTGGCCGCGGCATACAGGTGTCGGTGCTCGGCGTGGCTGGCGTGACGCTGGGGGCGGAAGAGGGCTTTGAGCTTAACGTGCTGGGGCTGAATATGGGGCTCGATTTCACACCGCTGCGCCTGCGCCTGCCGTTTATCGGCGGGCTGGGCAACGAGAACGTACAGCAGGACAATCCGCCGGGCTGACCGCCCGGCGCAGGGGTCAGCAAACGCCGAATCTCCCTCTTCGTGGTAGAGGTTGACGCTGTCGGCGTTGACCTCAATCTCCTTTTTCTCGGCGTCATCGACGCGCGCGTACTACAGGGTTTCACCTTCTACCCGCAGCACCTGCATTTTGGGACCACCGGTTTTCGACTGCACAAAATCATCAGGTTGAAACATCTCTTTCTCCTTTGGTTTTAAGCATGTGTAGGGCGCGCCGCGCCCCCCGGCAGAAAAGCGTTGCGGGCTTTTGAACGCATTACGGCGCAGGCTGCGCCAGCCATAAAACCGCTATCTGACTCAGTGATGCAGCAGAAGCAGCGTCGCCAGCTGCGAGATGGTGTCTCCTCAAACAGGCCGATGACGCGCGAGGCGATAAAGGCGGTGCAGAGGTTAATCGCCAGCCAGGCCCAGCGTTGCCGCACCGTCTTGCGCACCGGCGCGAACACATCCTCTCTTCTTGGCTGATGCCGCCCATGCGGCGGATATTGCTCTCGTTCTCTTCGTTGAGCAGATTGACCACGTCCTCAATAGTGACGCGGCCAATCAGCTTGCCTTTGGCGTCGATGACCGCGGCGGAGATAAGGTTGTAGCGCTCAAACGCGCCCGCCGCATCTTCCGCCTTGTCGTTGAGCTGGAAGGTGGTGGGGGAGGAATTTATCACCTCTTCCACGCGCTTTTTCGGCTTGTTCAGCAAGATATTGGTGAGCGGCAACTCGCCCAGCAGCAGATTGTCTTCATCGGTGATGAAAATTTTATCCATGCCGTTTGGCATGCTTTTTTTATGGCGCAGAAAGCGCTGCACCGTCGCCAGCGTAACGTCGGCGCGCACCGTCAGAATATTGACGTCTATGATGCGGTCGATGCGATCGCGGTCGAACTCCACCACGCTGGGCACGCGGGCGCGCAGGCTGCGATCGAGCGTCGCTAGCAGGCGACCGGTTAGGTCGCGCGGCATATAGGCTTGGTCATCAATATCGAGCGGTTCGATAGCGCGCAGAATATCGCGGTCGCTCATCTCTTCCGTCAGGCTGGCCCAGACAGTTTCCGAGGCTTCCACCAGCACGTGGCCGCGTTTCTCGGGGGGCACCAGCCGCCAGAGCGCCTCTTCCGGCAGCGCTTCAAGAATTTCGGCTAGGTCCGCCGTGTGCAGTTTTGATCGATATCCGCCGTTGGCGCAGCCTGATGCGCCGCATTTTCACGTTGCTGTTCAGGGGTGCGTTCGCTGGGTTTTTCCAGCAGCGCCTCCACCATATCCGGCTCGCTAAGCAGCAGCGTCAGAATGCGATGACGTATTTCACTTAAACGTTGACTGTGCGAAGCAGACATAACGAGTCCTTTGTGTCTGAAAGTTACAGCTCGAAGTGTAGCGGCTCGCCTTGCAAATGGGCGTAAAAAAAAGCGCGGCGATTCAGGCTGCGTTTAACAGAGAGAAGCAAAGGACACGAAAGGTTAACGGCTGTCGCGATCGGTAAGGCTCAATGGGGCGAATGGTGGCGCCGCTTTCTTCTGCTGATGATGTTCAAACGCGGCAGGCAGGATAAAAATCATGCGGCTTAAAAGAATGATAAAGCTAATCAGTAGAACGATCCGGGTAAACGAACGGGGTTTTGGACGTCTTCGGGAGGGGATGGCGCTGTTCACGCAAGGTGTTTCCTGTAAGTACCCAACTGGGCGATGGCAACATTTAGTCACATCGTCACACTGAAAGCAATCGCTGATTAAAAAAGAGCGGGCCGTGGCGTGCGGCGCGGCGTTACAGGCTCGCCTTTTGTGCCAGCAGCGTGGCGAAGCGGCAGCTGATGCGGTTGCCGTGCTCGTCGCGCTTGTGCAGCTGGCCGATGTGCTCGTTATAGCGAAGGATATGCCAGTTGCGGTAGTAGTGGCTCAGCTCACCCGATTTAAAGGTGAACGGGAAGTCGAGCGGGCAGGGATAGTCGTCGGTGCTCATCGCCGCCACGATCAGGTTATGACCGTTTTTCAGCGTGCTTGCTTGCATGTCGGCAATCAGCTGCGGGATGGTTTGCGGCTGCAGGAACATCATCACCACCGTGGACAACACGAAGGTGTAGCCGCCGTTGAAGCGCGTCTGGTTGAGGTCGCGCTGTTCGGTATGAATGGTGGTAATGCCCTCTTGCGCGGCGATCTGCTCAAGGCGCGCCAGGATGGCGGGATTGTGATCCCAGGCGGTGACGTCAAAGCCTTGCTGGCTGAGGAACAGGCTGTTACGCCCGTTGCCGCAGCCGAGATCCAGCGCCTTGCCGGGCGTCACAAAGGGCAGCGCTGCCAGCACTTCAGAGTGCGTCGGCGTCAGGCCGTAGGCATCGGCAAAATAGTTATCAGGTTTCGTCATGGTTCGCTTTTAATCTGTGGGCGCGCATGCCCACCTCCTCAGGCTTCTTCTTCCAGCGTCAGTTTTCAGCCGGCCACCTCGTTCCAGTAGGTCTGCTCGCGTTCCAGGTCGAGCTGTACCAGATTGTTCTGGCTGAAATAGCCCGCCGGGAAGGTCAGCTTCCAGTGGCCGTCGTCGGCTTTCAGCTTCAGCGACTCGGGGCGCGTGGTCGCCTGGCGCTGGTTGTTCAACAGGGTGCCGAGGTGCAGCAGAAACAGCAGCGGCAGGAACTGTTTTTTCTTGAACAGCGTCACGCGCGGCAGCTCTTCGACCTTAATCGCCTTGCGGTGTAAGCGTACCAGCGCCGCCAGCGGCATTTGCTGGTCCTGGTTAAAGCCGGGCAGATTAGTGTGCTGCAGTATATAGGCGGAATGGCGCTGCATGCCGCTGTGGTTGATAGTCAGCCCCACCTCGTGTAGCAGCGCCGCCAGCTGCGGGTTCGCCAGTTTGGGGTTCTGATCACGCCACTGCAGATAGAGCTGCTCGGTGGTGTCCAGCACCCGGCGCGCCTGATCGTTGTCGATGGCGTAATGGTTCGCCAGGCTTTGCGCCGTGCGGCTACGGATATCCTGATGGCGGAAGCGGCCCTCCATTTCGTAGAGCACCCCTTCGCGCAGCGCGCCATCCGACAGGCGCAGCTCGTGGATCGCCAGCGCGTCGAACACGCCGTAGATAATCGCCAGCCCTGGCACGAACACCGCCTTCGATCTTCCGAAAGGCCCGGCAGGCTCAGCGCGCTAAAGGATTTATGCTTTAGCACCTCGTCGCACAGTTTGTCGAGACGCTCCGGAGTGATCATTTTCTCCTTCTCGCCCATCGCCAGCAGCACTTCGCACGCCGCCTTGATGGTGCCCGACGCGCCGAGCGCATACTGCCAGCCGTGCAGGCGATACTGCCACGCCAGCGTCTCCAGCTTCTGCGCCGCCGCCAGCCGCGCGCGGCGGAAATTGTCGCGGCTGATCTCCCCACCGGGGAAGTAGAGCTGGGCGAAACTGACGCAGCCCATGCGGCGGCTTTCCACCAGCTGTGGCTCGAAGTTTTCGCCGATCACCAGCTCCGTCGAGCCGCCGCCGATATCAATCACCAGCTTGCGGCTTTTTTCCGGCTGCGTATGCTCGACGCCCATAAAGATCAGGCGTGCCTCTTCGTTGCCGGGGATCACTTCGATAGGGTAGGGGATCACCTCGGCTGCGCGCTGCAGAAACTCTTCCGCATTCACCACCTGACGCAGGGTATGGGTGCCGACGATAGTGACGTTGCTGGCGTTAAAGCCCTGCAGACGTTCGGCAAACAGCGCCAGGCAGCTCAGTCCGCGCTCTATCGCCTCTTCGCTCAGGCGATTTTTACTGTCCAGGCCGTCAGCCAGATGTACACGCTGTTTCAGGCGACCAAGCACCTGCGTGGCGCCATTGACCACGCGAGCGATGACCATATGAAAGCTGTTTGATCCGAGATCGATTGCCGCAAACTCTTGCGGCCTCGGCGTACTTTTATGGGAAATGGGCATAGATTATTCAAGCTGTTCCAGTTTCTTGATGTAATTATAAATCGCCAGTTGAGAGCGGACCTTACGACGATTGCCGCGCGGAACATAGCGGTTCCCCAACTCTTTATCAACGATACGCGCCTTCACCGTATCACTAAACAGAATAGCGATAGTATCCAGAATGCGTTGTTTCACCCGCGGATCGAGGATCGACACCGCCACCTCGATGCGATGATCGATGTTGCGCGTCATCCAGTCAGCGGAGGAGAGAAAGACCTTTTTGTCGCCGCCGTTTTCAAAAATATAGACGCGATCGTGCTCGAGAAAGCGGTCAACAATACTGATCACGCGAATATTTTCGCTGATGCCGGGCAGATCGGGGATCAGCGAACACATGCCGCGCACCAGCAGGTTGACCTTCACTCCGGCACCCGACGCGGCGTAGAGGCGATCGACCAGACCATCGTCCACCAGGTTGTTAATTTTCAGCATAATGCCAGAGGGCTGTCCCTGCTGCACGTTGGCGATTTCCGCATCGATCAGCTGATAAAGCATCTGACGCGAGTTCTGCGGCGACACCATCAGGTGCTCAAAGCTCACTGGACGATAGGGGTTTTCGATAAAGTTGAATACCCGGCGAACTTCGTTGGTGATGCGTGCGTCGGCGGTCAGCAGCGAATAGTCGGTATAGATGCGCGCGGTTTTTTCGTTGAAGTTCCCGGTGCCGATATGGGCGTAGCGCACCACCTCGTCGCCTTCGCGGCGCGAAATCAAAAACAGCTTGGCGTGGATCTTCAGGCCCGGCGCGGAGAAAATCACGTGCACGCCCGCTTCGGTCAGCCGCTTGGCCCACAGGATATTGGCCTCTTCGTCGAAGCGCGCCTGTAGCTCCACCACCACGGTAACCTTTTTGCCGTTGTAGGCGGCGTGCATCATCGCATCCATAATGCGCGAGTCTTTCGCCACGCGGTAGATGTTGATTTTAATCGCCAGCACGCTGGGGTCGAACGACGCTTGGTGCAGCAGCTCCAGCACGTGCTCAAAGGTGTGGTAGGGGTAGTAGAGCAGAATGTCGCGGTCGCGAATGGCATCAAAGCCGTTGCGGAAGCCGTCAAAGCCGATATGGCGGATCGGCGGCAGCGAACGGTTGACCAGATTGCTTTTGCCGACGTCCGGGAAGCCGATAAAGTCTTTGAAGTTATGGTAGCGGCCGCCCGACACGATGGAGTCGTAGTTGGAGATAGTGAGCTTGTTGCACAGCAGCTCCACCATGGCGTCGGGCATATCGCGCTGATAAACAAAGCGCACCGGCTCGGCGGTCAGACGCTGCTTCAGGCTGGAAGACATCAGCTCCAGCAGGCTCGACTCCATTTCCGTGACTAGGTCATACTCCGCGTCGCGCGTCATCTTCATCGAGTAGGCGTTCAGCGTGTCGTAGTCGAAAAAGCCTTTGAAAATATCGTCGAGGCAGTATCGCAGGATATTGTCCAGCAGGATCATCGGTTTGCGTCGACGCAGCGACTCGGCAGGCAGATTAACGAAGCGCGGCACCTTGTCTGAGGGGATCTCCAGCAGCGCATAGCGAATATCGTCGCCGTGAATAATCTCTACCGCCAGATAGGTGTAGTCATCCTTCAGGAATTCCGTCAGGTCGGTGTCGTGATTGATCACAATCGGCGTGATGTGCTGGCGCAGTTCGTGTTTGAAATAGTGGCGCAGCCAGATTTGCTGATTGGGCGACAGCTGGCGTTCGTTGATTAAAAAGATCTGATTGCGCGCCAGCTCCAGCAGCAGCTCGTTATAGAGGCCGTCGAACTCCTGTTCCGACTTCATCACGCGCTGCTGAATTTTTATGAGCAGGGGGCGCGGCAGGTTGGGCACGCCCTGTTCTTCGCCAATCAGGATGCGACGCTTGAGGTCGGCGAAGCGAACTTTATAAAACTCATCAAGATTGTTGGAATAGATCCCCAGAAAGCGCATACGCTCAATCAGCGGGTTAGTTTTGTCTGCCGCCTCTTGCAACACGCGCTCGTTGAAGGATAACCAGCTTAATTCTTTTTCTATATACAGCTTTTCCTGACCCATTCTGACTCCATATCGCGTTTGCAGGACTTAAAGAACCAGTGTCCGTCATCATTATGGCGAGAGTATGGCAAGCTTGTCCAACGTCAATGGTCGTCTTATCAACCAGCTACGGGCAACATAGCGGGCTTACTACCAATCCCGTTCAGAGCTGCATGAGCCTAAAGCATATCCCCGTTAACTTCAGCAATCGTCGTCGTCGCGCTATCGACCGTTTTACGCGGCGGCTGGTCACGTCATGCGGCATCTCGATACTGCTGCTGATGCTGCTGCTCTTTATTTTGGTTGATTTGGGTGGTACTGCCGCTGTTCGCCGCGCCAGCGGTACAGCCGCAGGCCGCGTAGCAGCTGTGGGATCGTGGACCGGCGCTGGCGGTGGGCCATCTCGGCGAGCAGGGCTGGCGCATCGGCCGCGACGGAGCGGCGCGCTTTATTCCGCTGAACGGCCAGCCAGCCGAGCCGCCGCTGCTACTGCTGCGCCCGGCGCCGCCGCAGGTGGTGAGCAGCGCTGACCAGCAGACGATGCTGCTTAACGCGCAGGGCGCGCTGCCGCTGTCGACTCTCGCGCCGGACAAATGGCGCATCGCCGCCGTGACCGCCGGCGGCGTTAGCCTGTTGACGCTGCAACCGCAGCAGTCGCCGCGCGTTATCGCGCTGCCGCAGGCGCGCGCCGATCATCTGCTGCTGTCGCCGCAGGGCGATCTGCTCTACGCCAGCGAAGGCAGCGTGCTGCGCGTCTGGCAGATCGGCGACGAGGGCGCGACGCTGCGCGAAACGCAGCCGCAGGGCGAGCCGCCGTGCAGCCTGCACCTGCTGACGGGCGGTCAGAGCCTGCTGAATCAGGACAGCCGCGACGTGACGCAGTGGTTCGCTATCGCCGGCGAGCACGGGCCGCGCCTGCACGAAATCCGCACTTTTGCCGGCAGCAGCCCGACGGGCCTGGTGGCGACAGAGGCGCAGCGTCGGGTGTTCGCCACCCTGGCGCCCGACGGCACGCTGAAGCTGTTCGCCAGCAAGCAGTCCGGTCCCATCGTGCAGCGCCAGCTGACGCCCGGCGTCGAAAGCCTCGCCTTTTCGCTCGCTGGGAAAGCGCTGCTGCTGGAGAGAGCAGGTAGCTGGCAGGTGGTGCACATTAGCGATCCTGGCTCGATGTCAGCTGGTGCAGCTTCTGGCAAAAAATCTTGTATGAAAACTACCCCGCGCCCGACTGGGTGTGGCAGTCCAGCAACGCGGCGGACAGCTATCAGCCGAAATTCAGTCTGATGCCGATGGTTACGGGCACGCTGAAGGCGGCGGCGCTGTCGCTGCTGTTCGCCACGCCGCTGGTGCTGGTGGCGGGGCTGGCAATGGGCTTTGCGCTGGTGCCGCTAGGCGCCTCGGCGGGCATTTTCGCCGCGCTGATGATCGGCTTCGGCCGCGCGGTGGGCGAAACCATGATTGTGCTGATGGCGACCGGCAACACGCCGCAGAGCCAGGACGGCCTTTTTCCGGCCTGCGCGCGCGCTCTGCCAATATCGCTATGGAGATGCCGGAGGCGGTGGCGGGCACAGCGCCCACTACCGTATTCTGTTTCTCAGCGCGCTGCTGCTGGTTTTCACCCTGATTATCAATACGCTGGCAGAGCTGTTTCGGCAGCGGCTGCGCCAGCGCTACAGCCAGCATGAGGGGCAGCTATGAAGGCGATGCGGCAAAACGATCGCTGGCGCTGGCTGACTGCGGGGGCGGTCGCCGTCGCGCTGCTCGCCTTTACGTTGCTGATTGCGCTGCTGGCGCGGCAGGGCATGCGCGCTTTCTGGCCGCAACACGTCGATCTCTATACCCTGACGCAGCCGGACGGCCAGACCACGGCGCTGCTGGGCGAGACGCTGGAGCACAAGTCGCGCTTTCCCGCGCCCGCCGGCGATAGCGCGCTGACGCTGACGCTGCCGGTGGTGATCGTCGCCACCGAAGAGGGGCTGTCGCGCATTCCCGACTCGCTGCGTCAGGGCTCGCTGGCGCTCGGCGCAACTCAGGCGGAGACACTGTGGCGCATGGAGCTGCCGGTCGATGCAGTCTTCCCTTGGCTGCACCTCGACCGCAAATTTATGCATCTTGGCTTCCAGATTTACGATCTCGCCTTCCAAAGCCCAAACGTCGAGGCGGATCGCCCTCTGGTTTACGCCACGGCGCTGCTGGTGGTGATTATCCTGTCGCTCAACTTGCTGGCTATGGCGCTGAGCCACCGGCTGCGCGAACGCTATCGCCTGATGACACAATAAAAGATGAAGACTATGACGCCCGATACCGACACGGCACTGACTGTAAACAACCTTTTGCTCTGGTACGGCGAGCGCCAGGCGCTGCATTATCTCGTTGCGCATTCCGGCGCGCCGTAAGGGCCGTCCGGCTACGGCAAATCGACGCTGCTTTAACCGTATGAACGACGTGGTGGACAGCTGCCGCATTGAAGGGGAGATTTTGCTTGGGCACCACGCCATTATGCAGCCGTCGCAGGATCTGTCGGCGCTGCGCCGCCGCATCGGCATGGTGTTCCAGCGGCCCAACCCGTTTCCCAAATCGATTTATGAAAACGTGGTGATGGCCTACGGCTGCAGGGCGTGCGCGACAGGCGCGTGCTGAACGAGGCGTGCGAGCGGCGGCGCTGTGGAGCAAGGTGAAGGATCAGCTGGGGCAGAACGCCCTGACGCTCTCCAGCGGCCAGCAGCAGCGGCTGGTGATCGCCCGCGCCATCACCATCGGGCCGGAGGTGCTGCTGCTGGACGAGCCGACTATTGGTGCTCGACCCCATCTCAACGCTGGTAATCGAGGAGCTGATGACCACGCTGAAGCAGCACTTTAAGCTGGTGCTGGTCAACCACAATATGCACTAGGCGTCGCGTGTTTCGGACTATACGGCGTTTATGTATCAGGGCGCGGTGGTGGAGTTTGATGAAACCGACCGCATGTTCACCGCATCGCGCAACCGGCGCGCCGAGGATTATATTACCGGTCGCTACGACTGAGATTGAGATGCTTGTTCTCACAGGCAGCTAACAAAGTTAAAACGTGGTGGCATGGACAGAAGAGAAAAGCGTCCTGCGCAGGACGCTTTTCTCTTCTGTCCATGCCACCACGTAAGCGCGAATGCTTTAGATGCCTTGATCATTCCTTAGTCGTACGCATAGCCCTGCGGTGGCAGCGGCTGATTATCCAGCCAGGCCTTGCCATCGCGCATCGCTAAGCGCCCCTCGACAAACCAGCTAATTACCAGCGGATAGATGGCGTGCTCCTGATGCTGCACGCGCGCGGCAATGGTCGCTTCATCGTCGCCGGGAAACACCGGCACGCGCGCCTGCAGAACGACCGGGCCGCCGTCCAGCTCGTTAGTGACGAAGTGCACCGAGGTGCCGTGTTCGGCGTCGCCGTTCGCCAGCGCCTGACGATGGGTGTGCAGGCCGGGATATTTAGGCAGTAGAGAGGGATGGATATTCAGCAGGCGATCCTGATAGTGGGCAACGAAATCGCTACTGAGGATGCGCATATAGCCCGCCAGCACCATCAGATCCGGCGCGTAGGAGTCGATCTCTGCGATCAGCTGACGATCGAAGGCTTCGCGGTCGGGAAAATCGCCGGCCGCCAGCGCGTGCGCCGGCACCTCTGCCTCGCGCGCGCGCGTCAGGCCGAAAGCGGTGGCTTTATTACTGAAAACGGCAGCGACGCTGCCGTTAATCCGCCCGCTTGCGCAGGCGTCGAGGATGGACTGAAGATTGCTTCCGTTGCCGGAGATCAGTACAACCAGCTTTTTCATGCGTTAATGACCACGCGCTCTTCAGCGTCAGACGCCTTGATCTCGCCAATCTTCCACGCCTTTTCGCCCGCGGCGCGCATCAGCTCCACCGCCTTGTCGGCGTCGGCGGCGCTCAGCGCGATCACCACGCCCACGCCGCAGTTAAAGGTGCAGTACATCTCGTGGCCGCTGACGTTGCCCGCCTGCTGTATCCAGGTGAAGATGGCCGGCCATTCCCAGCTCTTCTCGTCGATCACCGCCTGGGTATTGTCCGGCAGCACGCGCGGAATGTTCTCCCGGAAGCCGCCGCCGGTCAGGTGCGCGATGGCGTGCACGTCGACCTGCTCGATCAGGCTGAGGATGTTTTTCACGTAGATGCGCGTCGGTTCCAGCAGGTGATCCGCCAGCGGCTTGCCCTCCAGCTGCTTGGTCAGCGGATCGGTCTGGCTCACTTCCAGAATCTTGCGCACCAGCGAATAGCCGTTGGAGTGCGGGCCGCTGGAGCCGAGCGCGATCAGCACATCGCCATCCTGCACTTTAGAACCGTTGATGATTTCCGACTTCTCCACCACGCCGACGCAGAAGCCCGCGACGTCGTAATCTTCGCCGTGGTACATGCCCGGCATTTCGGCGGTTTCGCCGCCCACCAGCGCGCAGCCCGACTGCAGACAGCCTTCGGCGATGCCGGTAATCACGGAGGAGGCGGTGTCGACGTCCAGTTTGCCGGTGGCGTAGTAGTCAAGGAAGAACAGCGGCTCCGCGCCCTGAACCACCAGGTCATTCACGCACATGGCGACCAGATCGATGCCGATAGCGTCATGACGCTTCAGGTCCATCGCCAGACGCAGCTTGGTGCCGACGCCGTCGGTGCCTGAGACCAGCACTGGCTCGCGGTAATTTTGCGGCAGCGCGCAAAGGGCGCCGAAACCGCCCAGTCCACCCATCACTTCCGGGCGGCGGGTCTTTTTCACTAAGCCTTTGATACGGTCAACCAGAGCATTACCGGCATCAATATCAACGCCGGCGTCTTTGTAGCTGAGAGAGGTCTTGTCGGTCACTGCGGAATCCCCACGCGATTGCGGTTGGTGGTTAACAAAAAGCGCGGCAATTCTAACAGCGCAGGCAAACGTTTGCGAGTCCCATCGGCGGGTGAAATTGCGCGCCGCAGGATTTTCATCAATCCTTAATCTGCAGCCTGAAACTTTCCCCCTTTGCGCAACGACATATGGCGCGCTGGCGATAAGGCGGTATAATCTCGCGTTTTTTTTAGCTCAACTCATTCCGGGAGAACACCAATGAAGATCGTGGAAGTCAAACACCCACTGGTCAAACATAAACTGGGCCTGATGCGTGAGCATGATATCAGCACGAAGCGTTTCCGCGAGCTGGCGTCGGAAGTGGGCAGCCTGCTGACCTACGAAGCCACGGCCGATATGGAAACCGAACGCGTAACCATCGAGGGCTGGAACGGCCGGGTGGAAATCGATCAAATCAAAGGTAAAAAAATCACCGTCGTACCAATTCTGCGCGCCGGTCTGGGGATGATGGAAGGCGTGCTGGAGCACGTGCCGAGCGCGCGCATCAGCGTCGTGGGTGTCTACCGCGACGAAGAGACGCTGGAGCCGGTGCCGTACTTCCAGAAGCTGGTGTCGAATATCGAAGAGCGCCTGGCGCTGGTGGTGGATCCGATGCTGGCCACGGGCGGCTCGATGATCGCCACTATCGACCTGCTGAAAAAAGCGGGCTGCAGCAGCATTAAGGTGCTGGTGCTGGTGGCTGCGCCGGAAGGGATCGCGGCACTGGAAAAGGCGCACTCGGACGTAGAGCTTTACACCGCGTCCGTCGATCAGGGACTGAACGAAAAAGGGTATATCATTCCGGGGCTCGGCGACGCCGGAGACAAGATTTTCGGAACTAAATAACCGCATCAGCCGACCAGAGGGTCGGCTTTTTTTGCAAAAAACATAATATTCAATGGGATAAATGATAACTCGTCGCGCCATTGGCGTCAGCTAACGACCGCCGCTACTGCAAACCATACCGCTCAGCCTGCAACACCTGTTCGCCATGTTCGGCGCGACGGTGCTGGTGCCGATCCTGTTCCATATCAACCCGGGAACGGTGCTGCTGTTCAACATCGCCGGCACGCTGCTTTATCTCTTTATCTGCAAGGGCAAAATCCCGGCCTACCTCGGCTCCAGCTTCGCCTTTATCTTGCCGGTGCTGCTGCTGCCGCTGGGCGGTTTTATCCTCTACGGTCTGCTGTTCTGCATCGTGGCGCTGATTTTGAAAAAGGCGGGCACCGGCTGGATCGACGTGATGTTTCCACCGGCGGCGATGGGCGCCATCGTGGCGGTGATCGGCCTAGAGCTAGCGGGCGTGGTGGCCAATATGGCGGGTCTGCTGCCCGCTGAAGGCAGCAGAGCCGACGGTACCACCGTGCTGATTTCGCTGGTGACGCTGGGCATGACGGTGTTCGGCTCGGTGCTGTTCCGCGGCTTCCTCGCCATTATCCCGATCCTGGTCGGCGTGGTGGTGGGCTACGCGCTCTCTTTCGCGATGGGCATCGTGGACTGTACGCCGGGTCTACAACGCGCCCTGGTTCGCGCTGCCAACTTTCTATACGCCGCGCTTCGAATGGGCGGCGATGCTGACCATTCTGCGCGCCGCGCTGGTGTTGATCGCCGAGCACATCGGCCATCTGGTAGTGACCGCCAGTATCGTGAAAAAAAGATCTGAACCGCGATCCCGGCCTGCACCACTCTATGTTCGCCAACGGCCTCTCTACCGTGATCTCCGGCTTCTTCGGCTCGACGCCTAACACCACATATGGCGAAAACATCGGCGTGATGGCGATTATCCGCGTCTACAGTACCTGGGTCATCGGCGGCGCGGCGATCATCGCTATCCTGCTGTCGTGCGTCGGCAAGCTGGCGGCGGCGATTCAGGCGATTCCGGTGCCGGTGATGGGTGGTGTCTCGCTGCTGCTGTACGGCGTTATCAGCGCGTCGGGCATCCGCGTGCTGATCGAATCCAAAGTCGATTACAGCAAGGCGCAAAACCTGATCCTGACTTCGGTGATCCTGATCATCGGCGTCAGCGGCGCGAAGGTGAATATCGGCGCCGCCGAGCTGAAGGGCATGGCGCTGGCGACCATCGTCGGGGGGCTGCTGGCGCTGAGCTTCCGCGCCATCACGCTGCTGTGGCCGGAAGAAGTGGTGCTGGACGCCGGCGAGAAGCGCAGCCACTAAGGCTTCTGCGGGCAGGGACGCCCGTTATCCTCTCAGGACGAAAACTGTGGTAGACTTGCCCCGTTTTTTGCCTGTTCCCTTTGAGGTGCTTCTGAACACGCCGGCACAACTTTCACTGCCACTCTACTTACCGGATGACGAAACCTTCGCCAGTTTCTGGCCGGGGGAAAACCCGTCGCTTATTGCCGCGCTGAAAGGTGCTCTCAGTCAGCAACACGGCAGCTATCTGTATTTCTGGTCGCGCGAAGGCGGCGGCCGCAGCCATCTGCTGCATGCGGCCTGCGCGGAAATGTCGGCGCGCGGCGAAGCGGTGGGCTACGTGCCGCTGGATAAGCGTACCTGGTTCGTGCCGGACGTGCTAGACGGCATGGAGCAGCTGGCGCTGGTCTGCATCGATAATATCGAATGCATCGCCGGCGAAGAGGCGTGGGAGATGGCGCTCTTCGATCTCTACAACCGCATTCTGGAAACCGACAAGACCCGGCTGCTGATCACCGGCGATCGGCCGCCGCGCCAGCTTAACCTCAATCTGCCCGATCTGGCGTCGCGGCTCGATTGGGGTCAGATCTACCGGCTGCAGCCGCTGAGCGACGAGGATAAGCTGCAGGCACTGCAGCTGCGCGCCGGCATGCGCGGCTTCGAGCTGCCGGAGGATGTCGGGCGCTTCCTGCTGAAGCGCCTCGATCGCGAAATGCGCACGCTGTTCGAGACGCTGGATCGTCTCGACCGCGCCTCAATCAGCGCGCAGCGCAAACTCACTATTCCCTTCGTGAAAGAGACGCTCGGCCTTTAAAGGATCGCCAAAACCGCTTCCGGCGGCCGCCCGAGACGCGCCCGATCGCCGTTGATCACAATCGGACGCTCCAGCAGTTTCGGATGCGCGACCAGTGTGTCAAGCAGCGCGCTTTCGCTGGCGCTCTCCAGCTGGAGGGCATGATAAAGATCCTCTTTGGTACGCATCAGCTGACGCGCGCTGCGCATGCCGAGCTTGCGCAGCAGGATTTGCAGCGTGTCGCGATCCGGCGGCGTCGCCAGATAGTGGACGACCTCTGGCGCGATGCCGTGCGCCTGCAGCAGCGCCAGGGTTTCGCGGCTCTTGCTGCAGCGCGGGTTGTGATAGAGGGTCACCATGCGCGTTTATCCTTTCTGATACTGTTTAAAGCGGTTCTGCAGCTGGCGCAGCTGGTCGATGCGGGCGTCGTAGCGCGCCTGCTTCAGGCTGCCTAACGGCACCTGCGCGCTGGCGCTGCTGAGTGCGGTAATCGCCTGATCGAGCTGGCCGTTCAGCGCCAGCGTCTCAGCGCGCGCCAACATCTCTTCATCATTCAGCCCCTGCTGCGCCGAGGTCTGCGCCAGCAGATCCCAGCCGTTGACGTCGTCGGGATGCGACCAAGTATAGCGATTGAGGATGCGACTGGCGTTGGCGGGCTGCTTCGCCTTGACGTAGGCGTTCGCTAGGTTAAGCAGCACCACCGGACTGTTTTTCGCTGCACCGGCACCGTTGAGCAGCGCGATCGCCTGCTGCGGCTGGTTCAGGCCAATGTCTATGTCGGTCATGATCTCGAGAAGCCAGACATTGTCGGGCTGCTTCGCCAGCAGCGGCTCAATCAGCTTTTTCGCGTTGGCAAAGCTTTTCGCCTGTAAAAACTGAACCGCTCTGCCGTACTGCGCCGCCTGCTGCTCGCGACTGTTGCCGCGCGCGTAGTTATCCAGCAGCTCATCGGTGAGCTGATTGCGGCCGGTGGCGTACATGCCGAGCGCGCGTACCTTCGCCATGTAGTAATCCTGCGACGACTGCACCACCACCGGGCGCATCTGGTTGGCGCGGTTGCGCGCGTCCGCCAGGCGGCTGTCCGGCAGAGGGTGCGTCAGCAGGATTTCCGGCAGTTTTGAGGAGAAGCTGTTCTGGTCAGCCAGCTTTTGCAGGAAATTGGGCATCGCCTGCGGGTCGAAGCCGGCGCGCTGCAGCACCTGAATGCCGATGCGATCCGCCTCCTGCTCGTTGTTCTGGGTAAAGCTGATAATGCTCTGCTGCGTGCCCGCCAGCGTGCTGGTCAGAGCCGCCATGCCCACCTGCGGGCTGGCCATCGCTAGCAGAATCGAGCCCAGCGCACCAACCCAGACGAGCGGCGCGTTGCGCTTCTGATACTTCATCGCGCGCTCTAGGTGGCGCTGCGTGACGTGGGAGATTTCGTGCGCCATTACCGACGCCAGCTGGCTTTCGTTTTCGGTAAAGCGGAACAGCGAGGCGTACAGCACCACGTTGCCGCCGAAAAAGGCGAAGGCGTTCAGCTCGTCGTTCTGGATCAGAAAGAAGTTTAAGGACGTCTTCACCGAATCAGCATGGGCGACCAGCCGCTGGCCAAGATGGTTAATATACTGATTCAGCAGGGGATCGTTGATCAGCGGCGCGCTGGCGCGTAGCTGACGCACATAGAAATCCCCCATCTGCATCTCCTGCCCGATAGCGAGTGTTGAGCCTGCGGTGGTGCCCATATCGGGCAGCGAATCGCTGACGTCAGCCCAGGCGGAGGCGTGCGGCAGCAGCATCAGCGTAGGGAGCAGCGCGGCGAGTAGCGTTTTCTTTAACCGGTTCAGCATGCCAGGATCCTTTAGAAAAGCCCTGAGGCGGGAAGCGTAGCGTCTAGTTTTTCAGAGTAAAAGCGGCGTCGCGTCTATCTTAACCACAGCCTGCGGAGAAAGAAACGGTCAGCGGCGGCTTAAAAGCGCGGCCGCACACAGATTTTGCCGCAAAAAATTGAACGTCTCTCTGGCGCGGACCTTCAACCGCCTTTGCCACGCCGGCAAAAGCCACGGGACGCGCCGCCCGTAACGCGGCGCCGTCAGCGTCATCGACTCCGCTTCTTTGTCGAGACACGCCGCGCATTGATTAAAGATATGTAAGTTTGCTCAAAAAAACTGAATGTGGCATAAATTTTTCCAGGCTTTCTCTTAAAAACCAGGCGTCTGAACCGGAAAGCGTCGAGCGTGAAAAGCAGTAACTTTTATGGTGAAAAGGCAGGCGGATTTTTTCGTCTGATAATCGCTGGCCCGCTATTTTTCTGTCACCTGTTATCCACTCCGGCCGGTCGCTTTTTATCCCGATCCAGTTCAATGCTGAAGCCATTGCCCACCGCTATCGATATCTTTTATTAATTAACACAGATAATAATTTTATGTGCAATGAATTGCGCACTGTGCTGCGTCGGCGCGTCGGTTTTCCGCGCCCGGGCTGTGGTATAGATAAGCCACCCAAATCAGAGGAGAAGACAGTAAACTGCTGTTGTCCAGGGAAAATAACACGTTCAGCTCTATCCTGTGTGCTTATTGCCATTATCGGCGGTGCGGTTGGCGCGGGCGTCGTCCAGAGTGGCGCGCTTTATCAAAAAGTCGTTAACCATTTTGCGGCAAAGCCTAGCGATCCTGAAGGCTTCTGGAGCACGCCCGTGCTGGAAGGCTATGGAAAAATTCACTACGAGTCGGACGACGCGTTTAAGCCGGTGGCGGGGCTGGGCAACAAAATCGTATTCCAGATCACCCGCAGCGACGGCGCGATGACCGACGTCAACCTGGGGCTGGAGCTCGTGGCGCGCATGGTCAATTTCTATGTCGCCTCCGGTATGCCCGCCAGTCAGCTGCAGTAGTTTGTGGTGTCGATCAACAGCGATGCGGTGCCGGCGGCGCTGAATAACGCGCAGTGCCATAAAGCCTACGGCGTCGATAATCCCAACCTGAAGCTGATCGACGAGCTGAAAAAGGCGGGCGTTGAGGTCTCGATCTGCGACCAGTCGGTGGCCTTCCATAACCTGCAGCGCGACTGGATCGATCAGCGCGTCACCCAAACTATCTCCAGCGGCACCACGGTCGCCACCCTGAAGAACACGGGCTACGCCTTCCTGATGCTGTAACGTCGCGCCCCGACGGCGGCGGCTGCTGTCATCTCTCCGTCATCTTGCTGAGATTGTTCTGTCACAGAGTCGCCTTATCTGCTGAAGGCGAGCACGCGCTGCAGCGCGTGCTGGCCGCGTCGGAGCAGTTTGGCTTCCGACCCAACCACATTGCGCGCCAGCTGCGCACGCAAAGCTCCACCACCCTCGGTGTGCTGCTGCCTTCGCTGCTGAACCCGGTCTTTGCCTAGCAGCTGCAGGCGATGGAGCGGCAGGCGCGCCTGGTGGGATTCGGCCTGCTGGCCGCCATCAGCGACTACTAGGCGGAGTGCGAGGCGGCGATTGTTGAGCATATGCTGCGCCAGCGCTTGGCTGGGCTGGTGCTGACGGTCGCCGACGCGGATCGCAGTGCGGTGCTGCCAACGCTGGCGGCGGCGCACATGCCCTTTGTGCTGGCGCACAACGTGCCGCAGGACGCCGCCTGGCAGGGCGTCTGCGTCGACAACCGCCGCGCGATGGCCGAAGCCACCGCCCATCTGCTCGCCCTCGGCCATCGCCATATCGGCATGGTCGCCGGCCCGGTGCTGCAGTCCGATCGCGCGCAGCAGCGCTTTCTCGGCTACTGCGACGCCATGCAGCAGGCGGGGCTGAAGCCCGCGCCGCTGATTGAGATGCCGAGCCATACGCGATCCGATTTCAATCTGCTGCCGCCGCGCCTGCGCCGTGCCAGCCCGCTGACGGCGGTGATATGCAATAACAATTTGTTGGCCATCAGCCTGATGGGTGCCGCCGCACGCGCCGGGGTTCAGGTGCCGACGCAGCTCTCGGTAATGGGCTTCGACGGCATCGAAACCGGCGAGCACCTTTCGCCGTCACTCGCCTCTGTGGTGCAGCCGGGGGATCTGCTCGGCGCCTGCGCCATCGATATGCTTTTACAACGATCCAGCGGCGGTCTCCGCATGCTGGCGCATCACCTGCGGTTGGGCGAGAGCATCGCGTTCGCCAGTGCGGCGCTGCTGGCCGCCTGCGGCATGGCGAGCCCGTTCGCCCACGAGGCGGAAACTGCCATCTGCTCGGTCGCCGACGTGGTCTATTACGGCGTGAGCTTCGGCATTCAGACGGCCGGCACCGGCGTGACCACCGCCTATAATAAGCCGGCGCACAGGGACGATATCCCGGCGGGCATGAAGGATCCCGACGGCAAATGGGTAGCGCTGCACTCCGGCACCATGGGCTTTACGGTCAATGTTGATGAGCTGGGCGGCGCGCCGGTGCCGAAAGCCTGGGACGATCTGCTGAAGCCGAAATATAAAGGCATAGTGGGCTACCTCGATCCGGCCAGCGCCTTTGTCGGCTACGTCGCCGCGGTAGCGGTAAATCAGGCGAAAGGCAGCAGCATGTAGGACTTCACCCCGGCGCTGACCTGGTTCAAAAAGCTGCAGGCCAATCAGCCGATCGTACCCAAGCAGACCGCCTACGCGCGCCTGATTTCCGGCGAGATCCCGATTCTGCTGGACTACGACTTCAACTAACGTCGCCTTTGTTATCCCGCAGGAGGGCACGGTGACGGTGCCCTATGTGATCAGCCTGGTGAAGAACGCGCCGCACGAAGCCAATGGCAAAAAGGTGATCGATTACGTGCTGTCGGACAAAGGGCTAGCGATCAGGGCGAACGCCTATTTGCGCCCGGTGCGTCTGTCGGCGATGTCCGCCGAGGCGAAAGCGAAGTTCCTGCCTGACAGCGACTACGCCCGCGCCCAGACCGTGAACTATCAGCAGATGGCTGACGCGCAGAAAGCCTTTTCCGCCCGTTACCTGAGCGAGATCTACTAATGTCGTTGTCGGACACCCGCAGCCGCTCGCCAGCCAGAGGCACGCTGGCCCTGGATGCTGCTGCCGGCGCTGCTGTTTTTCGCCGCCTTTTGGCTGCTGCCCTTTGCGCGCCTGCTGCAAATCGGCATGCTGCCGGACCGCAGCACGCAGCAAAGCGTCTACTGGGCGGTGCTCAGCTAGCCGCAGTATCTGCAAAGCCTGTCAATACCGTGCTGCTGTCGCTGGCAGTCACCCTGATGACGCTGCTGATTGCGGCGGTGATCGGCTGCTTTCTTGCGCGGCAGCGCTTCGCCGGGCGCTGCACGCTGCTGACCTTTTCCTCTCGCCTTTCCCGGCGTGGTGGCGGGGTTTCTGATGGTGATGCTGGCGCAGCTGAGCATGAGCCTGTTTCACAAGCGCTGGACGCTGGCCTACTCCCTCAGCGGCCTGTTTATCGGCTACCTCTACTTCTCGCTGCCGCGCGCCATCGTCACGCTGGTGGCGGCCAGTGAAAAGCTGGACCGCTCGCTGGGCGCCAGCCAGTGGCGCATCACCTAGGACGTTATCGTGCCGGGCCTGAAGCCGGCGCTGCTCTCCAGAGGAGCGCTCTGTTTCGCCACCAGCATGGGCGCCTTCGGCACCGCCTTTACCCTCGGTACCAACCTGAGCGTGCTACCGCTGACCATCTACGGCGAATTCACCAACTACGCAAATTTCGCCACCGCGGCGGCGCTGACGGTGGCGCTCGGCGTGCCCGCCGCATGGGGACTGCTGAAGGCGCCGCCGCGTTTAGCCAGACGCATTGAAGAGTGCCTGATGCTGCCGGGTCTCGCCACTGCGTTGGGCATTATTCTGCTCTACGGCGGCGTTCATGGCCTGCGCGACAGCTGGCTGTTTATCCTCATCGGGCACGTGCTCTTTACGCTGCTCTTTATGATCCGACCGGTGCTGGCGGGCGCCTTTATGGTGCTCACCCTGTCGGTGGAGGAGTTCAACATTACCTGGATGCTGTATACGCCGCTGACCAAAACCCTGCCGGTAGGGCTAGCGGACAGCTACGCCTCGATGCGACTGGAAGTTGGATCGGCCTACACGCTGATCTTTATCGCTATGATTTTACCGCTGTTGCTCAACGCCTGCAATCACTGGCTGGCGCGCCAGGCGACGCGAAACGCTGTTAAGGAGCTGGCATGAATCACGCCGCCGTCGCCGTCACGCTGCGCAACTGTTCGCGCCGCTTTCATCAACATACCGCTCTGCATCCGCTCAACCTGACCGTGCACGCAGGCCGCTGGTGTTGTTTGGCCCGTCGGGCTGCGGCAAAACCACCACGCTGCGCATTATCAGCGGGCTGGAGAGCAGCGATGCGGGAAGCGAAGTCTGGTTCGACGACCGCGACGTCACTGCGCTGCCGATTGAGAAGCGCAACGTCGGCATAGTGTATCAGAACTACGCGCTGTTTCCCAACCTCAACGTGGCGCAGAACGTGGCCTACGGCCTGAAGGTGCAAGCGGTAGGGCACGCCAAGCACGAAGCGCGCGTCAGCGAGATGCTGGCGCTGGTGGATCTCGGCCCGCTGGCGAACCGCAGCATCGACAAGCTTTCCGGCGGCCAGAAGCAGCGCGTGGCGCTGGCGCGCGCGCTGGCCGCACGGCCGAAAGTGCTGCTGTTCGACGAGCCGCTGGCGGCGCTGGACGCCAAACTGCGTGAGCGCCTGCGGCTGGAGATTGGCAGGCTGCTGAAAAAGCTCGCCATCACTGCGGTCTATGTCACTCACGATCAACAGGAGGCGATGGCGCTTGGCGATCGCATCGCCGTTATGGAGCAGGGGGGGCATCGCGCAGATCGATACGCCGCAGGCGATCTATCAGCGTCCGGCAACGCGCTTCGTCGCCGATTTCGTCGGCGCCATCAACTGCGTCGAGACCGACGCGCAGGGCCGGCCGCGCCAGTTCTGCCGCCCGGAAGATATCCTGCTGGCAGAGGACGAGCGCTACGCACGGCACGGCTACATCGTCGGCAGCACCTTTCTCGGCGCAGCGCAGCGGCTGCTGATCGATATCGGGCTGGCCGCGCCGATTCAGGTCGAGCGCCACGCGCGCGAAATGTGGCAGGCCGGGCAGTGTGTCATCTGGACGCTGGCGCCGCGCGCCGCGCTGGAATTTAACGGTTATTAAGGAGAGCAGTATGTCCGACCAACCTGTGCTGATTACCCAGATCAGCGATCTGCATATCAAGGCCAACGGCCGCCTGTCTTATAAAAAGGTCGATACCCAGACAGCGCTGCTGCGCGCCATCGACATCTTGAACGCGCTACGGCCGCAGCCGGATATGGTGGTGATCACCGGCGACCTGGTCGATTTCGGCACGGTGGAGGAGTTCCAGACGCTGCGTCTGGCGCTGCGCCGCCTGCAGCTGCCGTTCCGCCTGATGTCGGGCAATCGTGACGATCGCTAGGCGCTGCGCGAGGTCTTTGCCGAGCACGACTATCTGCAGCACGGCGCGACGCTTAACTGGCAGATGAGGGTCGGGCCGCTGAAGCTGCTGGCGCTCGACTCCAGCGTGCCGCAGCAGCCCTGGGGCTACGTCGACGAGCATCAGCTGCTCTGGCTGGAGGAGGCGCTGGCGCGCGAGCCGGGCGCGCCGACGCTGGTGATGCTGCACCATCTGCCATTTCCCTGCGGCATCGACCACATGGATCGCCAGCGGCTGCGCAATCCCGATGCGCTGGCGGCGATCGTGGCGCGCCATCCGCAGATCGAGCGCGGTACTGTGCGGGCACCTGCACCGCACAGCCTGCAGGTGCGCTTCGCCGGCACCTTAGCGGTATGCGCGCCGGGCGTTTCCCATCAGGTAGCGCTGGAGCTGCTGCCCGACGGCCCGGCGCATTTCGTGCTGGAGCCGCCCGGCTTCGTGCTGTATCGTTGGCACCCGGCGCAGGGCATGGTGACGCACCAATGCGCCATCGGCGACTATTCGGGGCCGTGGCCGTTTTACGATCACAACGGGCTGATCGACTAGCGCCGGGCGTAAACGGAAACTTTCTGAGAATGTCCGAAGCGGAAGAGTGCTCAAGGCGGTAGCAAGGTGTACACTTACGCCCAGCCTCACCAGGGCAAATGACTTCCAACAAAACTACATTCTCAGGCTTTCCCGTATGGATCTCCTTTTTGTGGCGGGCGCGCTATGCTGATGCGCCTGCGTCCCAGAACCGATCTGTGCACGCTTATCGCCTAACTCGCCATTGTCAGTATTGTCGTTACGCTGATCAAAGCGATCTATGCGATATGGCGCGTGCAGCGCATGGTATTGATCGACAGCATGCTGGAGGTGAACCGCGCCTACGCCACCAAGCTCGCCTCCACCACCGAAATTTTCTTTCAGCTGGCGCAGTCGCAGCTGCACTACAGCGCCCGGCTGCTGGGCGAAAATTTCGACGATCCCGCGCTGCCGCTCTGGCAGCTGGCGCGCAAGGCGCGCCAGATGGATGCGTCGGGCGTCTCGGGCGAGATCGGCGCCATTCGTACCTGGTACTTTGAAGCGGCGCAGGTGAAGCGCGAGCTGCTGAGCTGCATCGGCCTGGTGCAGGACAAAATCGGCCGCCTGCGCTCGGAGGTGCAAACCGATCCGCTGACTCAGCTGCTGAACCGACGCGGCCTGAGGGCGGTGCTCGACCTGTATCAGGCCCTGCACCAGCCTTTTGCCGTGCTGGCGCTCGATATCGATCACTTCAAACGCGTCAACGACAGCTGGGGACATGACGTCGGCGATCGGGTGATTCAGCAAGTGGCGCAGACGCTGAGCGTCAGTGCCCTGCAGAGCGACGTGGTGTGCCGCAACGGCGGCGAGGAGTTTTTGATGCTGCTGCCGCTCACCAGCGTTGAAGAGGCGTGCCGCATCGCCGAGCGCGTGCGCGTCGCCGTGGCCGACACCCCCATAAAAGAGGTCGGCAATATTACGCTGTCGGTAGGGGTCGCCGCCTGGCAGGGCGAAGCGGCGTCTCTGGAAAGCAGCCTGAAGCAGGCGGATGACGTGCTCTATCGCGCCGAGCATGCCGGGCGTAATCGCGTGGTGGTGGCGGGGGAAGCTACCGCGCTGTCGGGCGACGTGCTGGCCTAGGCGCGGCGAAAGAAACAACGGATGCGGCGCCGCGCTGCATCCGCCAGGGATCAGACGGGTTTCAGATAATCCATCACGATATCGTGGTGGTTCGAAGTCTTGAAGTCGTTGAATACCTTTTCAATAATGCCGTCTGAGCCCACCAAGAAACTGATGCGGTGGATGCCGTCATAGGATTTGCCCATAAAGGACTTCTCACCCCAGACGCCAAACGCCTTGCAGACCTGGTGATCCTCATCCGAGAGCAGCGTGAAGTTTAGCAGCTCTTTCTCCGCGAAACGCGACAGCTTTTCCGGCTTGTCCGTGCTGATGCCCAGCACTTCCACGCCGGCCTTTTTCAGCTCATCCATATTGTCGCGCAGGCCGCAGGCTTGCACGGTGCATCCCGGCGTCATCGCTTTCGGGTAGAAATAGACTAGAACTCGCTGTCCCTGAAAGTCGGCTAAATTTACCTGTTCGCCATCCTGGTCGGGCAAGCTAAATTTCGGTGCGGTATCACCGGCTTTCAGTGGATTCATCGCTACTCTCCATTTTTTTCTTTGTGCTGTGGGCTGCGCCTCCGCCTGCCAAAAGCAGCAGGAGAGGGCGGCCATCAGGGGATATCGCGCCACATAGCCAGCTATCGGTAACGTGGAGGAATAGCCCCGGTTCAGTTACAGCTTAGCGCTAAGCCTGGAGCGGCGCCGCGTCTTCCTCCTCCAGGCTATAAAAGCGCAGCGTGCCTTCGGCGTTCAGCTCCTGGCACAGGGCGTAAAACGCCTGTTCAAACTGAGAGTAGCTGACGCCCGCCGGGCTGTGCGCCGTCATTTGAATATAGAGGGTCGCCGTGCGATCCGCCTGGGCGGGTTGGGTGCGCGACACCAGCTTGGCGATGTTCATCGTATGCTTGTCGAACAGGTCGGTAAAGCGCTCGATCAGGTGCGGCGAATCCGGCACTGCCACCTGCACCCACACCGTGGCCGGCATCGGCGGGCGCGTTTTGGCGCGGGTGCGCTTCATCACAATCAGCAGCTCCAGCTCCGCGCCCTTCAGCGGCAGCGTCGATTCTATCAGCGTAATGGCGTTCCAGCTGCCGGAGAGCAGCATAAAATAAAGGTGAACCCATCCCGAGCATGGCGAGACGGCTGTCTTCAATATTACAACCACAGCTGCTAACGTGGCGGGTAATGGTATTGTATACCCGGACGGTCAACGCCCAATGCGCTGATCACCAGATGGTGGAGCTGATGAGATGGCGGCAAAGTGGGATTTCCTGTTCATTCGCTAATAACCACTAAGGTAAACATAAAAAAAACTGCTGACAAGCACAGGAGCGGCGTGGCCTGCTTGCTTTTCAGCAAGAGTAAAACGTACCATGAAGCACTTGTTTGTCGAGGGGATCACCAATGTTCACGGGAAGTATTGTTGCACTCGTTACGCCAATGGATGACAAAGGTAATGTCTGCCGTGCGAGTCTGAAAAAACTGATTGATTATCATGTCGCCAGCGGCACCGCGGCGATCGTCTCTGTCGGCACCACCGGCGAGTCCGCGACGCTGAGCCATGAAGAACATGGCAACGTGGTGATGCTGACGCTGGAGCTGGCGGACGGACGCATTCCGGTGATCGCCGGCACCGGTGCCAACGCCACCGCCGAAGGCATATCTCTCACCAAACGTTTTGAAAACAGCGGTGTGGTCGGCTGCCTGACCGTCACGCCCTACTACAATCGTCCAACGCAGGAAGGGCTGTTCCAGCACTTCAAAGCGATCGCGGAAAGCACGGCGCTGTCGCAGATGCTCTATAACGTCCCCTCGCGAACCGGCTGCGACATGCTGCCGGAAACCGTGGCGCGCCTGGCTAAAATCAAAAATATTATCGGGATCAAAGAAGCCACCGGGAACTTATCGCGCGTTAGCCAGATCCAAGCACTGGTCGATGAGGCGTTTATTATCGTGAGCGGCGACGACGCCTCCGCGCTGGAACTCATGCAGCTGGGCGGCAAGGGCGTTATCTCGGTAACAGCCAACATCGCGGCGCGGGAAATGGCCGAGCTTTGCGCGCTGGCGCAGCAGGGCAATTTCACCGAGGCGCGCCGCCTGAATCAGCGTCTGATGCACCTGCACCAGACGCTTTTCTGTGAACCCAATCCTATCCCGGTCAAATGGGCGGCAAAACAGTTAGGATTAATCGCCAGTGACACGCTGCGTCTGCCGATGACGCCGCTGACTTCAGCGGCCATACCAAAAGTTGAGCAGGCGCTGATTAAAGCGGGTTTGCGATAAGTTAGGGAATTTTAATGAACCATTCTGTAAAGCGCTCAGCGGTTGCCACCGTTGTGGCTCTCTCTACTGTGATGCTGTTAACCGCATGTTCAAGTGATCAGCGCTATAAGCGCCAGGTAAGCGGCGACGAGTCCTATTTGCAGGCTAGCGAACTGCAGGATCTGAAAGCGCCTGCGGGCATGATCCTGCCAGTGGCGCACGGCGACTACGACGTGCCGCACACTGCCGCCAGCGGCAGCGTCGGCAAACAGCTCGACATCCGTCCGCCGGTGCTGCCGCTGGCGCTGACGAAC
Source organism: Candidatus Pantoea persica (assembly GCF_013753875.1). Classification (GTDB taxonomy): domain Bacteria; phylum Pseudomonadota; class Gammaproteobacteria; order Enterobacterales; family Enterobacteriaceae; genus Pantoea; species Pantoea persica. Next base: position 81,646 of record NZ_SMDS01000020.1, on the reverse strand, counting down.
GGCACCCGCGCGCAGTTCACCGGCAACTCCGGCGTGCTGATGCTGGAGAACAACCGTGGCTCGCTCTGGCCGCAGCTGATGAAAGTGGTGGCGTCCTATAACTTCCCCGTCGCCCAGCGCAACGATGCGGCGCAGCAGCTCACCACCGACTGGGTGCAGTGGAACCGTGCCGACGAAGACAATCAGTATCGCGGCCGCTACCAGATCAGCCTGCAGTCGCAGAGCTACCAGCGGGTGCTGACGGTGCGCCTGCTTGAGCTGCAGCAGAAAGGCGAGACGGTCACCTCGCCCGTGAAGATCCAGCGCTACACCGCGCAGATGCTGAACGACATCAGCACCGGCCTCCACAAGATCGACATTGCCAATGAAAACGCCGCCGCGGGCCGCGCCAGCGGCAGCGTCGACGTCCAGAGCGGCGCGGACGATACCGGCCTGCCGCTGCTGGTGCTGCGCACGCCGTTCAACGTCGCCTGGCAGCGTCTGCCGCAGGCGATGAAGCGCGTCGGCATGAAAGTAACCGACAGCAACCGCTCGCAGGGCAGCCTGAACGTTACCTATAAATCGCCGGGCAGCGGCGCGTGGGACGACCTTGGCGCCAAAGATCCGGAGCTGCCGAACGGCGATTATAAGGTTCAGGTCGGCGACCTCGATAACCGCAGCAGCCTGCAGTTTATCGATCCCAAAGGGCATGTGCTTACCCAGTCGCAAAACGATGCGCTGGTGGCCGTGTTCCAGGCGGCACTCAACAAATAAATCGCCTCAGGGCCGGAGATTCTCCGGCCTTTTTTTCGTCTCAGGCATAATAGCACTCGGCGAAGTAAACGATTGCGTCGCGGCAATCCCGCAGCGGCCCGCCGCCGCCAAACACCCGAAATTTCTAAGTCTGGAGTTAACAAGATGCAAAAGCGAGCTGAGTTGTATCGCGGTAAAGCGAAAACTGTATACAGTACCGACAACCCGGATCTGCTGGTACTCGAATTCCGCAACGATACGTCAGCAGGCGACGGAGCCCGAATCGAGCAGTTCGATCGCAAGGGCATGGTGAACAACAAGTTTAACCACTTCATCATGACCAAACTGCAGGAAGCAGGCATTCCCACCCAGATGGAGGCGCTGTTCTCCGACAATGAAGCGCTGGTGAAAAAGCTGGAGATGGTGCCGGTGGAGTGCGTGGTGCGCAACCGCGCCGCCGGCTCGCTGGTGAAACGCCTAGACGTGGAAGAGGGGATGATCCTCAATCCGCCGCTGTTCGATCTGTTTCTCAAAGACGACGTGAAACATGACCCGATGGTCAACGAATCCTACTGCGAAACCTTCGGCTGGGTCAGCAAGGCGAACCTGGCGCGCATGCAGGAGCTGACCTTTAAGGCTAACGAGGTGCTGAGCAAACTGTTTGACGACGCCGGTCTGATCCTGGTGGACTTCAAGCTGGAGTTCGGTCTGTTCAAGGGCGAAGTGGTGCTGGGCGACGAGTTCTCACCAGACGGCGCGCGCCTGTGGGACAAAGAGACCATGGACAAAATGGACAAGGATCGCTTCCGTCAGAGCCTTGGCGGCCTGATCGAAGCCTATGAGGAAGTGGCGCAGCGTCTGGGCGTTAAGCTCGACTAGGCACTGCAGCTGAACGACAAAAGGAGAGCCGCGGCTCTCCTTTTTCATTTGGCCTGAATGCTGGTAGTTGTGGCGTGGCGTAACTAAAATCACCTGAAATTACCTCAATCAGGAGCAGAGTATGCGCTGGCAAGGACGTCGCGAGAGCGACAATATGGAAGACCGACGAGATCAAGGCCTCCTACGGCGGCGGACGATAGATGATCCATCTGCCGCGCGGCAAAGGCGGCGTAATCCTGTTAATCATCGTCGCGGTCTCCGGTTATTACGGCTACGATCTGATGGAACTGCTAACCGGCGGCGACGTCGCCCCCACCAGCCAGCAGCAGCGCGTCAGCGCCAACGATGACGAAGCGGCGAAATTTACCCGCGTTATCCTCGCCTCCACCGAAGACACCTGGGGCAAGCTGTTCCAGCAGATGGGCAAAGAGTATGTGCCGCCGACGCTGGTGATGTACCGCGGCGCCACCCAGACCCGCTGTGGCACCGGGGCCGTTCTACTGCCCGGCGGACCAGCGCGTCTATATCGACCTCTCTTTACTATGACGAAATGAAGAACAAGCTCGGCGCGGGCGGCAAGTTCGCGCAGGGCTATGTGGTGGCGCACGAAGTCGGCCATCACGTGCAGAAGCTGCTCGGCATCGAGCCGAAGGTGCGCGAGATGCAGCAGGGTGCCAGCCAGACGGAGATCAACCATCTCTCGGTGAAAATGGAGCTGCAGGCGGACTGTTTCGCCGGCGTCTGGGGCCACAACGTCAGCAAAGACAACTGGCTGGAGACCGGCGATCTGCAGCAGGCGCTGGATGCGGCGCAGGCAATCGGCGACGATCGCCTGCAGCAGCGCAGCCAGGCCCGCGTGGTGCCTGACAGCTTTACCCACGGCACCTCGGAGCAACGCTATACCTGGTTTAAACGCGGATTCGACAGCGGCGATCCCGGCCAGTGCAATACCTTCGCCGCTAACTGATGTCGCCTGAACAGCTCAGCCGCCCGATGCGGCAGGCGGGCGTCAGGCGACTCTGCGTGATTGCCGGCGACGCCGACTGGTCGCTGGCGCGCACCGCCGATTGCCGGCTTGCCCCACTACGCGCCCGCAGCGCTACGCACGCTGCTCGGCCGCGAATTCACCCATGTCATTTTTAATGCGCGACGCGGTTTCCACGCCGAGGCGTTCGCCGCGCTGGCGGGCACGCTGCACGCCGGAAGCTGGCTGCTGCTGCTGGCGCCGCCGTGGGCGAGCTGGCCGCAGCAGCCCGATGAGGACAGCCTGCGCTGGGCCGATGTGGCGGACCCCGTTGCTGCGCCGAACTTTATCCATCATTAGCAGCAGAGGCTGCTGGCCGATCCGGATGTGGCGCTGCTGCGCTAGGGCAGTGCGGATCGCGTTGCGCCGTTGTCCGCAAGGCCGGACTGGCAGTGTTGCTCGCCGCCGCAGCAGCAGGCGATCCTGCAGCAGCTGCTGACAATGGCGCTCGGCGTCGCGATGCTCACCGCGCCGCGCCGCGCCGCGCCGCGCCGCGCCGCCTCGGCAAATCGGCGCTGGCGGGCATGCTGGCGCGCCAGGTGCCGCGCGCGATCGCCGCCCCGGCGAAGGCCGCCACCGAGGTGCTGGCGCAGTTTGCCGGCGACCGTTTTCGCTTTATGGCGCCGGACGCCATTCTGGCGCAGCCCGACGCTGACTGGCTGACTGGCTGACTGGCTGACTGGCTGACTGGCTGACTGGCTGACTGGCTGACTGGCTGATTGTCGATGAGGCCGCCGCGCCGCATGGCGGAAAACGCTTGGACGCAGCATCCCTCCGAGCCGGAAGCCGCCTACCGCCTGCTGGCCAGCGCGCACTACCGCACCTCGCCCCTTGATCTGCGACGCCTGATGGACGCGCCGGGCATGACGCTGTGGCTGAGCGGCGAGGCGCCGGCTCTGCAGGGCGCGCTGTGGCTGGTGGAGGAGGGCGGCCTGTCGCCCGCGCTGGCGCAGGCGGTCTGGGCGAGGCGTCGACGGCCGCGCGGTAATCTGGTGGTGCAATCGCTGGCGGCGCACGTGGGGTTTATTGAGGCGGCGGTGCTGCGCTCGTGCCGCATCAGGCGCATCGCGGTGGCGCCAGAGCAGCGCAGGCTGGGCATCGGCTAGGTGCTGTCGCCGCCGTTGAGGCGCAGCGCGACGTCAATTTTCTCTCCGTCAGTTTTGGCTACACCAAGCTGCTGTGGACTTTCTGGCGCGACTGCGGCTTTCAGCTGGTGCACATTGGCACGCAGCGCGAAGCCAGCAGCGGCTGCTATGCGGCGATGGCTATGCGTGCGCTGCTGCAGTGCCGCCGAACGGCTGGCGCGCGCCTCTCGCCGCTGTTGCAGAGTGCGCTGGAACCGCAGGCTGATGTCGGCCAGCTGGCGCAGCGGGCAGGGCTGAGCGGCCGCCGGGCGCTGGTGGCGCAGCTGCGCGCCGACGCCGCCACAGCGCTGATGCCGCTGGATCCCATCCACGCCGAGGCGCTGCGGCGCCAGGTCGAATAATTGCAACAGGTTGTTCAAATTTTCCCGATAGCGCGCTGCGCAGGGCGGCGTATAGTGATCCGAGGAGGGCAATATGACACTGCAATATGTAATCGTTCAGCAGCCGAGCATGGCAGCGCAACAGCTGCTCCTGCTCTACCACGACGTAGGCGATAATCCGCACTCGATGGCGCAGCTGGGCAGCTGGGCAGCTGGTTCGCGCGCGAGTTTCCTCAGGCGCAGGTGGTGGCGGTCGGCGCACCCGCGCCGGGCCACTACTGGTTCAGCGAAACGGCGCAGCATGACCAGAGCAAGCAGCAGCGGGTCAATGCCGTGCTGCCGCAGTTCGTCGATTCAGTGCGCCACTGGCAGCAGCAGAGCGGCTTGCGTCCCGACGCCACTGCGCTGGTGGGCTTTTCTCAGGGCAGCACCATGGTGCTGGAGGGGGGGTAAAGGCGCAGCCGGATCTGGCGGGCCGCGTGGTGGCCTTCAGCGGCCGCTACGCCACGCTGCCGGAGAGCGCGACGACGCGCACCACGATTCACCTGAACTACGGCGAATATAATGAGCAGATCCCGATGCAGCACGCCGAGCAGGCGGCGCAGCGCCTCACCATGCTGGGCGGCGACGTAACGCTCGATATTGTAGAAGATCTGCCGCACGCGGTGGATGACCGCAACATGGCGCTGGCGTTGAAGCATCTGCACTATACGGTGCCGAAGCGCTATTTCGACGAGGCGTTGAGCGGGGCGAAGCCCGGCGGCGACGATGTGATTATGATGGTGTAAAAACGCCCTCGCGCAGGCGAGGGCGTTAAGCGCGGCCCGAGCTGTCGGCGCGCCAGGCGTCGCTTTCCAGTGTTATCTGACGTGGAAGCTGGCGCGTTGGGCCGCCGCTTTAGCTTCTTCTTCTTCGGCCAGTCGTCCTCATCGTCCCACTTATCGTTAAAGTCGCGATGGGGCGGCAGGTCAGGTTTGTTTGCCATGTATTTTTTATGATCGATGCGCTTCAGATCTTTATAAACGTTCATCAGCACGCCAACCAGCAACAGGATCACAATGATCCACCAGTAATCTTTAATAAATTCCATTTGCCTGCTCCTCTCGCGCTTCAGGCGACCAGCTGTTCCATGATGCGCTGATACATACGGCTCAGCGTCTGTAGATCGGCCGCCTTCACGCACTCGTTGATTTTGTGAATGGTGGCATTCACCGGCCCCAGTTCAACCACCTGCGCGCCCATCCGCGCGATAAAGCGCCCGTCTGAGGTGCCGCCGGTGGTCAGCAGCTGCGGCTTGATTTCATTATAGTGCGATACCGCCTTGATCACGGCCTCTACCAGCTTGCCGCGTGAGGTCAGGAAGGGCTGGCCGGAAATGTTCCACTCCAGGGTGTAGTGCAGCTGGTGGCTGTCGAGCAGCGCCGCCACGCGATCTTTGATCATCTGGTCGGTCAGCTCGGTGCTGAAGCGGAAATTGAACTGCACGAAAAATTCGCCCGGGATGACGTTGTTGCTGCCGGTGCCGGCCTGCACGTTAGCGATCTGCATGCTGGTCGGCGGGAAAAATTCGTTGCCGCGATCCCATTCGGTCGCCACCAGCGCGTTCAGCGCCGGCATGGCGCGGTGCACCGGGTTGTCCGCCAGATGTGGATAGGCGACATGGCCCTGCATGCCGTGGATGGTCAGGTTCGCGGTCATCGAGCCGCGGCGGCCGTTTTTCACCACGTCGCCCACCACTTCGGTACTGGACGGCTCGCCTACCAGGCAGTAGTCGAGGCGCTCGTTGCGCGCCATCAGGCGCTCTACCACCTTCACCGTGCCGTTTTTCGCGCTCGCCTCTTCGTCGGAGGTAATCAAAAACGCCAGACGGCCCTTGTGGTTTGGGTGCACCGCGACAAAGCGCTCCGCCGCCACCACCATCGCCGCCAACGAGCCTTTCATATCAGCCGCGCCGCGGCCGAACAGCATACCGTCGCGAATGGTAGGTTCGAAGGGCGGATTAATCCAGCGGCTGGCGTCGCCCGGCGGCACCACGTCGGTGTGGCCGGCGAACGCCAGGGTTTCGCCCTGACCGTGCGTCGCCCAGAAGTTGAGCGTGTCGTCGATGTGCATCGGCTCTACCTGAAAGCCAATCGCTTCCAGACGGGCGATCAGCAGCGCCTGGCAACCGGCGTCATCCGGGCTGAGAGAGGGGCGGCGAATCAGCTGCTGCGTCAGTTCGATAACCGGACAGAACATGTTATGACTTCTCTTGGATAAACGTCTGGTAGGCGGCTTCGCTGAAGCCGACAAGCAGCGTGCCGTCCGGCGCGCGCAGTACCGGGCGCTTGATCACGCCGGGGTGCGCCAGCATCAGCGCTTTGGCGCTCTCGCTGTTAGTAACCGCCTCGCGATCCGCTTCTGGCAGCTTGCGCCAGGTGGTGCTGCGCGTGTTAAGCAGCGTCTGATAGCCTAGCTGATCGATAAGCTGCGTCAACAGCGCATCGCTCAGCCCGCTGGCGCGGTAATCATGAAATGCAAACTCGAGGCCGGCCGCCTCTAAAAAACGGCGCGCTTTTTTTATCGTGTCGCAATTTTTTATGCCGTACATCACCCACTGCGCTGTCATCATCCTTTCCCCGTGTAAAAAAAGAGCATCAGTTTACCACAGACCGCCGGCGTGCCGAATCCGCCATTGTCCATGCGCGTGAATATGCGGCGAAAAAAAAGCATGTAAGAATACTCTTAGTAACCGCTTTTATTTAGCCGCTTATTGTCACGCGGTTAATCAAGAGAGTGTTAAGAATTATCTTAAGCGAAATTCAGACCATCTGGTCCATTTATCACGCTGTTTATCGCTGCTGAGCCGCGCTATTGCTGAAATATACGTCAGCAAGCAGATCCAGAAAACTAAAGCCATTAATCGCCTTTGCCGATAGTGAAAACCGGTGTAACCGTATTCACTTGTCGAAAATTTATGCGTAAAATCGGCAGCACTATTAAGAGCGGTTCATATGATTGATGCTGAAATAGGGAACGGGAAAGACTTCATCGCCGCGATGTTACACAACAAGTAACAGGCGTCGAAAAAGGCAGGACCTGTCCCCCTTGCTTTGATTCTGACCACACACAGTAATACAAGGCAGCCACTTCGGTGGCTGCCTCTGTTTTTGCCCGTCAGTCGTGCAGCTTCGGCTTCAGCGGGAAAAGGGTGCGGTTGGCCTCCTGCAGATCGCGGGTTTTCTCCTCGACCGCGCTGGCCATCGCTTGGTGGTGCGAATGCAGCCGCGCCGCCATCGCGCTGAAGGTTTACGCCAGCACGAGCAGCTCGTTGTTCTGTTCGCCCACCAGCGGTGGAAAGGCGAAATTGCCGCTTTCCACGTAGCGGCTGGCGGTCACCAGCGCATTGAGCGGGCGCACCACGTGCCGTCGGCTAAAGCGAATGGTGGCGAGCGCCAGCGCCACGATGGCAATCACCCCCAGCAGGCTGCTGGCCGCCACCAGCTCTATTTTGCGCTCGCTGTAGCGCTGCAGCCCCAGCACGAAGCGGTCGATCTCGCCGACATAGTTTGCTACCTGCTGCTGATAGACCGCGTCGTCGCCGCGCTGTAGCTGGATCTGCAGCGACGGCCAGGCGTGGCGCAGATGCTGGTAGCGGTTGACCACCTCGCGCGGTACCCAGGGGCGGTCGAGATCGCGCAGCGCTGGCTTACTCTTGCAGGTGGCGCCTGAGCTGCTGCGGCGCGCTGGTGCTGTCCCAGGCCAGCCGATAGCTCTGCATGCGCAGCGAGTTGGCCAGGCTGATCGCCTCGGCGTCGCGCAGGCTGCTGGAGAGTGTCATCAGCGCCAGCAGCACGATAGCGCTCAGCGCCTGAGCGATGCTGCGAGTTACGGAACGTTTTACAATCACGGCGATACCCCTGTTTTTCGTACGGGCATTATAGAGAAGAAGCCCTGCGAGCGCCACGCCGCGCCCCGGCATCGTTATGCAGCCTGTTACAGGGTGAACAAAAAACAACCGGTGCTGACATATCCCAAGAGAGCGCACGTGCAGGCGCGTAAAAAGTACACAGGTTTATATCGGACGCATTTGGCTTTCATTAGGACGTTAATACTGTAAACCTGAATTAAGATAATCACCTGTCACCTCTGGTAAGGAGCATCCTGTGAAAAAACGTATCGTGATTCTGGCTGGTGCACTGTTAGCCACCGCTTCATTTTCCTCGCTGGCGGCCACGCTAGTTGATCAAGAGCAGGCGCAGGGCCTGCAGAGCGTCGGCAGCGTCTCTATCTCGAACGCCCCCGGCTCGCTGGATGACGCAACGCGTCAGCTTTCGCAAAAAGCTGAAGAGATGGGCGCCAACCACTACCGCATTATCGGCGTCGAAAACCCGGGCGACTCCAGCCTGTGGCGCGTTACCGCTGAGATTTATCGCTACCCCTCTGCCACATTTTTAATCCCTATAGCATTTGCCGGCCTGCTAATGGCCGTTGTTTTTTGTGCAACAAACCCGATTATTACAAAACACTTTGTGCACCCCGTCGGGATCTTTTGCTTCGTTCACGCAGAACGGGTAGGATTCATCGCCGTAATTTCCCCTGCCTTTTTACTAATAACTCACAGGTAGATAACAAGGCAATTACCCCATTTCGCATGGCGCGCGCAATCGTTTGTGTTCGCCGTGATTGATGGTCAGGACAAACAGGACAAACAGGAAGGCTATGAAATATACTCATAAAACCGCAGCCGAAATGCGCGCTGCGAAAAGACGCTGGCTGAACTCACACGACACTGGCTACCACAAGGCGATGGGCAATCGTCACGTTCAGATGATTGCTATCGGCGGCGCCATCGGCACCGGTCTGTTCCTCGGCGCCGGCGGGCGTCTGCAGGCGGCGGGGCCGGCGCTGGCGCTGATCTATCTGGTGTGCGGAATCTTCTCTTTCTTTATTCTGCGTGCGCTCGGTGAGCTGGTGCTGCACCGTCCGTCAAGCGGCAGCTTCGTTTCCTATGCGCGCGAATTCCTCGGCGAAAAAGCGGCCTATGTGGCGGGCTGGATGTACTTCGTCAACTGGGCGATGACCGGCATCGTCGATATCACCGCGGTAGCGCTCTATATGCATTACTGGGGCGCCTTTGGCGACGTGCCGCAGTGGGTCTTCGCGCTGGGCGCGCTGGCCATTGTCGGCACCATGAACATGATCGGCGTGAAGTGGTTCGCCGAGATGACGTTCTGGTTCGCGCTGGTCAAGGTGCTGGCGATCGCCATCTTTCTGGTGGTGGGCGTGGTGTTTCTCGGCACCGGCAAACCGATGGACGGTAACGCCACCGGCTTCCATCTGGTGACCGACAACGGCGGGCTGTTCCCGCACGGCCTACTGCCCGCGCTGGTGCTAGTGCAGGGCGTAGTCTTCGCCTTCGCCTCCATCGAGCTGGTAGGCACCGCCGCCGGCGAGTGTAAAGATCCGGAAACTATGCTGCCGAAAGCGATCAACAGCGTGATCTGGCGTATCGGCCTGTTCTACGTCGGTTCGGTGGTGCTGCTGGTGCTGCTACTGCCGTGGAACGCCTATCAGGCGGGACAGAGCCCGTTCGTAACCTTCTTCTCGAAGCTGGGCGTGCCTTACGTCGGCAGCATCATGAATATTGTGGTGCTGAGCGCGGCGCTCTCCAGCCTGAACTCCGGCCTCTACTCCACCGGCCGCATCCTGCGCTCGATGGCGATGGGTGGCTCGGCGCCGAAGTTCATGTCGAAAATGAGCAGCCAGCAGGTGCCTTACGCCGGTATCCTGGTGACCATCGCGGTCTACGTGGTGGGCGTGGTGTTGAACTACTATGTGCCTTCTCAGGTGTTCGAGATCGTGCTGAACGTCGCGTCGCTCGGCATTATTGCCTCCTGGGGCTTTATCGTGATCTGCCAGATGCGTCTGCGTAAGGCGATCAAAGAGGGCAAGGCGGACGACGTCAGCTTCAAGCTGCCAGGTGCGCCGGTCACCTCCTGGCTGACGCTGCTGTTCCTGCTGAGCGTGCTGGTGCTGATGGCGTTCGACTACCCGAACGGCACCTACACCATCGTCACGATTCCGGTGCTGGCGGTGATTCTGGTTCTGGGCTGGTTCGGCGTGCGCAAGCGCGTGAATGCCATCGCGCAGACCGAACACGATCATCTGCACGCGCACGACGACGGCGACCAGCCGCACACGCTGGCGGACAACGTGCGCTAAATCGCGTAGCGCCTGCCCGCAAGGGCAGGCGTTTTACTGGCGACGCTTTCAGATAGTTTTCCCTCTTGCTTCCGCCTATGATGGCAGGCTCCTCTAAATCCACAGTGGAGCCACCACGTCAGCTAACATCACGCTTATCAAAGATAAGCTGCTTTCCGATAACTACTTTGTATACCTATGAGATCGCCACCAAAAGCGGCGAAGTGGTGCGTCATCGCCGTGAGGTCTATGACCGCGGCAACGGCGCGACCATCCTGCTCTACGACCGCGACAAAAACAGCGTGGTGCTGACGCGGCAGTTTCGCATGGCGACCTGGGTTAACGGCAACGCGGACGGCATGCTGATTGAGGCCTGCGCGGGACTGCTGGATAACGACACGCCGGAAGACTGCATCCGCAAAGAGGCGAGCGAGGAGACCGGCTACACGGTAGGCGCGGTAACCAAACTCTACGAAGCCTATATGTGGCCGGGCGGCGTCACCGAGCTTATTCACTTTTTCGCCGCCGAATATAATGACGCGCTGTGCGACAACGCCGGTGGCGGAGTAGAAGATGAGTATATCGACGTGCTGGAGCTGGCTTTCCCTGACGCGCTGGCGATGGTGAAGGATGGCCGTATCCGCGACGGTAAAACCATTATGCAGCAGCAGCATGCGCAGCTCGCCGGCTGGCTCACCGCCTGACCGGGCGGGCGCCCCGGCGCCTGCGCCACATTGTCCGATTAATCTGATTGAGGTCAGCCTGCGCGCTACCGATGATGAAAGCGGCAAGTCCCTCGCGCGCCGCGCCCAGTTATCGTATGCTTTTGCAGCAGTTAAGTGCGCTTTCCGGACGGAGTCACAGTTTCAGGCCACCTGACGCCCGGCCGTTGCGCTATCATCTCCACTCTGAGATTTTGGGGACCGTTTTTCTTGATGTCGACCTGGACGAAGACACTGCTGCTGTTGCCTTTCCTTTTCGCTGCCGGCGCAAAAGCCGATCCACTGCAAAAGTCATTTTCCGACTGGCAGGTGACCTGCAATAACGGCGGATTTTGCGTGGCGCGCAATATTCCGGGCGATAAAGGGCTGGTGATGACCATTGCCCTCCATGCGGGCACCAGCGATCGCCCGCTGCTGCGCATCGATTACGGCAGCGCCTACAGCGGCGAAGTGCCCGGCGCGCCACTGCAGGATAATTTGCTGCTGGATCAGCGGCGGCTGCGTCCCGATCTGAAGCATTGGACAGTAGAGCCTCACCACCTCGCCACCAGCAACGCCATCGCTATCGACGAGTTCCTAGCGCAGATTCTCGACGCGGACGCCATACAGCTGACCTATAACGCGCAGGCCGCCGTCTCGTTGCACGGCCAGAAGGCGGCGCTGCTGCTGATCGATGACGTGCAGGGCAGGGTAAACGGCATGAGCGCCTGGATAAAGCGCGGCTCGCGCACGTAGTGGGATGTTCCCCCCCGCGCCGCCGCAGCCCGCCGCGCCGACGCGCAGCGAAACGCAGCGGCCTGCTCGATTACGGCACCTGGCGCATCAACTCCGATTCCTGTTTGCTCGATCCGATGCAGCGCGAGGTCAACGTCGCGCCCTTAACTGACAGCAAGGCGCTGCTGATGGTGAGCTGTGAAGTGGGGGCGTATAACGTGATCGATCTGGCGTTTGAGGTGACGCGCAGCGCGCCCTATGTTGCGCGCGGCATCAGCTTGACGCTGCCCTTTACGCCGCCGCGCGGCGAACGCCAGCTGGAGTTGATCAACGCCGAATATGACACCAGCAGCGGACAGCTTTACACCTTCAGTAAAGGACGCGGACTGGGCGACTGCAGCACCGCCACGCGCTGGCGCTTCAACGGCAGCGATTTTACCCTTTCGGAGTCTGCAGAAGAGTCGACCTGCGACGCCTGGCACAGCAGCGACGACTGGCTGACCCTGTGGGTCTCCCGGTCGTCGCCCGAAGCGTCGCCCTAGCGGATCGCCTGTACCCTTATCGGAGAGCCGTTCTGGTTGCCGACCAGCTCCGCCAGCATATCGTTAACGCCGTCGCTCATTGCGGTAAAGCGCGTCAGCGGCGAGCGCGGGTTGACCGCCGAGTTGAGGAACTGCTGCATCCAGCGGCCCATATCTTCCGGCGTGGAGTAGACGCCGCCGCTGCCGATCGCCGCCAGCGTATTGTGGCAGGGGCTGTGACGCCTTTCTCCGGCACCATCAGGCGGCCGCACTGCTCCGGCGACGGCGTAAAGGTGGTGTCATTCATGCCCAGCGGACGGGTAATCAGCTGCTGCAGCAGCGCCGGGTTAGGGCATGCCGGCAGCGCGCGTCAGCGCGTCATCCAGCAGATCATAACCAAGGTTGGAGTTGGCGGCGTCGGTGCCCGGCGCGGCCCTCAGCTTCACGCCGGCGAGCCAGTCCCAGCGCTCGCTGCGCGTCGGCCAGATAAAGACCGGACTATGCGGCTTGCCGCCGGGCTGCTCGCGCGGCAGCCCGCTGGTGTGGATCGAGAGGTTGATCAGGCGGATCGGCTCTCCGGCATAGCTCGGCACGCGCGCGCCCGCCGGCGCATATCCGCTCAGCGGGTCGTCAAAGCGAATTTGCCCGCGCTCCGCCATTTTCACCATCACCTCGCTGGTCAGTAGCTTGCTGAGCGAGGCGATGCGGATCAGGGAATCTTTTTGCGGTCGGACATTGTTGCCCGGCCGGGTTTCGCCAAAGCTGGCGAAGACGCTCTGATTGCCGTCAATCGCCACAAGCGCCATGCCGGTGGCGCCGCTGCCGTAAAAGATATGCTCGGCGTAGCGATCGACGATTTGCGAGGCGAGCAGCGGATCGGGCGCGACCTGCGCCTTGCCTGCCAGCGGAAAGAGCGAAATCATTAATGCGGCTAAATAGGGCGTACGTTTTTTCAACGGGGAAGCATCCGGGCAGAGAAACGGGAAAGGTCTTATAGAGTAATGGGTTTACGCAAGCGGTGAAGGGGGGCGGTGCGGATTTTTTTCTGTTTCGGTCTTTGAAGAGAAGCGCGCCTTCCCGCCGGTACGGGAAGGCGCCAATGCATTATACCGGCTTGAGTAACGACTCCGCCTGGGCGACGACGTTCTCAACGGTGAAGCCGAAGGCCGGGAAGAGTTTGCTCGCCGGCGCAGATTCGCCGAAGGTGGTCATCCCGACAATCTTGCCGTCGATGCCGACATATTTGTACCAGTAGTCGGCGATGCCCGCCTCGATCGCCACGCGCGCGCGCGCCGTCGAAGGCAGCACCGACTCGCGGTAGGCGCTGTCCTGCTTGTCGAACACGTCGGTGCTCGGCAGCGACACCACGCGCACCTTGTGGCCGTCGGTGGTCAGCTTCTCCGCCGCGCCGAGGGTAATTTCCACTTCCGACCCGGTGGCGATCAGGATGATGTCCGGCGTGCCGTCGCAATTTTTCAGCACATAGCCGCCGCGCGCGATGTTCTGCACCTGATCTAGTGAGCGCTCCGGCTGCAGCAGGTTCTGACGCGACAGGATCAGCGCAGTCGGGCCGTGATGGCGCTCGACCGCCGCCTTCCACGCCACCGCCGTCTCAACCTGATCGCAGGGACGCCAGGTGCTGAAGTTCGGCGTCAGGCGCAGGCTGGCGAGCTGCTCGACCGGCTGGTGCGTCGGGCCATCTTCGCCGAGGCCGATAGAGTCATGGGTATAGACCATGATCTGGCGCGCTTTCATCAGCGCCGCCATACGCGCAGCGTTACGCGCATACTCGACGAACATCAGGAAGGTGGCTGTGTAGGGCACAAAGCCGCCGTGGTGGGCGATGCCGTTGGCGATGGCGGTCATGCCGAACTCACGCACGCCGTAGTGAATATAGTTGCCCGCCGGATCCTCTTTGATCGGCTTCGAACCTGACCAGATGGTCAGGTTGCTGGGCGCCAGATCCGCCGAGCCGCCAAGGAACTCCGGCAGCAGCGAGCCGAAATGCTCCAGCGTATTTTGCGACGCCTTGCGGCTGGCGATTTTCTGCGGGTTGGCCTGCAGCTCGGTGATAAATTTGTGGGTCTCGCTCTCCCAGGTCGACGGCATTTCGCCGTTCATGCGGCGCTGATACTCTTCCGCCAGCTCTGGATGCGCCTGCTTGTAAGCCGCCAGCTTCTCATTCCAGGCGCGCTCGCGCTCGGCGCCCGCCTCTTTGGCGTCCCACTGCTGATAAATTTCTTGCGGGATCTCGAACGGCGCCGCGGTCCAGCCCAGCTCTTTACGCGCCAGCGCCACTTCCGCGTCGCCCAGCGCCGCGCCGTGCGACTCCTCTTTACCGGCTTTGTTCGGCGAGCCGAAGCCGATAATGGTGCGGCAGATAATCAGTGACGGCTTGTCGGTGACGCTCTGCGCCTCTTTAATCGCGCGGCTCACCGCCTCGGCGTCGTGCCCGTCGATTTCGCCCACTACGTGCCAGTTATAGGATTCGAAGCGCTTGTGGGTGTCGTCGGTGAACCAGCCTTCTGTTTCGCCGTCGATAGAGATGCTGTTATGGTCGTAGAAGCCGATTAGCTTGCCGAGACCCAGCGTGCCCGCCAGCGAGCAGACCTCGTGGGAGATCCCCTCCATCAAGCAGCCGTCGCCCATAAAGACATAGGTGAAGTGATCGACGATATCGTGTCCCGGGCGGTTGAACTGCGCGCCCAGCGTGCGCTCGGCGATCGCCAGACCCACGGCGTTGGCCAGGCCCTGGCCCAGCGGACCGGTGGTGGTTTCCACGCCCGGCGTATAGCCGATTTCCGGGTGACCCGGGGTTTTCGAGTGCAGCTGACGGAAATTTTTCAGCTCTTCCATCGGCAGATCGTAGCCGGAGAGATGCAGCAGGCTATAGAGCAGCATCGAGCCGTGGCCGTTCGACAGAATAAAGCGGTCGCGGTCGGCCCAGGCTGGGTTAGTAGGATTGTGTTTCAGGTAATCGCGCCACAGCACTTCGGCGATGTCCGCCATGCCCATCGGCATGCCCGGGTGTCCGGAGTTTGCTTTTTGTACCGCATCCATACTTAACGCACGAATCGCGTTCGCCAACTCTCTGCGTGATGACATAGGGTTCTCCCTTCGTGTTAGCAGAAGTGCGGGCGGATGACCCGCCCGACGAATTAAACAGGCAGCAACTACAGGCGCGCGGCCAGCACGTCTTCCAGTTTCTGCTGATCGACCGCAAACAGGCGAATGCCGTCGGAAAGTTTCTCTACCGCCATCGGATCTTGGTTGTGCTCCCAGCGGAACTCCGCTTCAGACAGCGACGCAGGCTGGTAGAAGCCCTCGGTGGATGGCTCCAGCTTGCGCTCAACCGGCGCATCGCTGTTCTGCAGCTCTTCCAGCAGGTTAGGGGAGATAGTCAGGCGGTCGCAGCCAGCCAGCGCGACGATCTGCTCAACCTTGCGGAAGCTGGCACCCATGATGATAGTGCTGTAACGGTGCTTTTTGTAGTAGTCGTAGATGCGGCGTACTGATTTCACGCCTGGATCTTCGTCCACCACATACGGGTCAAGCGGCTTGCGGCTGTTGTACCAGTCGTAGATGCGGCCGACAAACGGGGAGATCAGGAACACGCCCGCTTCGGCGCAGGCGCGCGCCTGCGCAAAGGAGAAGAGCAGCGTCAGGTTGCAGTGGATGCCGTTTTTCTCCAGCTCTTCCGCCGCCTTGATGCCTTCCCAGGTGGAGGCTAGCTTGATCAGAATGCGCGAACGGTCAATGCCGTGCTCCTCATACAGGCGAACCAGTTTTTCCGCCTTGGTGACGCACATGCCACGATCGAAAGAGAGGCGCGCATCCACTTCGGTCGAAATATGGCCCGGTACGCTTTTCAGGATTTCCATACCGAGGTTAATCGCCACTTTATCGCTGGCGTTGATAATCTGCGTCTCTTTGCTGCCGCCCTGCTTTTTCGCATAGTCGATGGCGTCGTCGATCAGGTGCTTATAGCCCTCGATGCCAGCGGCTTTCAGGATCAGAGAGGGATTGGTGGTGGCGTCTTCAGGATGGTAGTTGCGGATGGATTCGATATCGCCGCTGTCCGCCACAACGGTCGTGAACTGTTTTAAAGCCTCTAGCTGGTTCATCTTTTAACTCCTTGATGATCAATTCTTTTAATGCAAATGATTTCACCCTGCAATACAGTGCATCAGGTGTTCGACGTTGAATATACTCTTTTTCTGATTATTACTATGGGCTGAACTCATCTGGGCCCCACGCGGCGAAAACAGCGTGACGCCAAACAGGGAGAGCACGCTGCAACATCCTGTCAGCCAGCCGGGGGGGCGAAAATCGCTCATCACAAAGATTAGCAAAACTGACGGTTTCTGCCGGATGAACCGCATTTTCCGCCCGATGATCTTATCATACGGCAATCCGCGTTATCGCGGTCCCTCCAACGTTTTCCATTCTGTCTAACTTTTATACTGCTTGCGCACTGAAGCTGAAAAAAGGAAACGACACTGGACGAGCAACTCAGGCAGAGCGCGCTGGATTTTCATCAGTATCCCACCCCGGGAAAGATCCAGATTTCGCCCACTAAACCTCTCGCCACCCAGCGCGATATAGCGCTGGCCTACTTTGCCGACACCTACGTCAATGAGGATCCGACGCCGGAACAGCTGGCGGATTTGACGCTGCTAGCGGCGGAAACGGTGCGCCGTTTCGGCATTGAGCCGCGCGTCGCGCTCTTGTCGCACTCCAGCTTCAGCACCTCGAACGCGCCGGGCGCTGGCGATTATTCAGCGCCGCGCGCCGCATCTGGAAGTGGACGGCGAGATGCACGGCGACGCGGCGCTGGTAGAGAGCATTTGCCGCGAGCTGATGCCGGACAGTCCGCTGAAGGGCGCGGTGAACCTGCTGGTGATGCCCAACGTCGAAGCGGCGCGCATTAGTTACAACCTACTAAGGGTTTCCAGCTCCGAAGGCGTCACCGTCTGCCCGGTGTTGATGGGCATCAGCAAACCGGTACATGTGCTGACGCGCATCGCCTCGGTCAGGCGCATCGTCAATATGGTGGCGCTGGCGGTCGTCGAAGCGCAAACGCAGCCGCTATAGCGGGGAGGCGTCATCCTTCAGCCAGTCGCGCACCGGGAGAAAGTCGCGCGTCAGCGCAGCTTCCGGCGAGTCCGGCGCCGGCTGGTAGTCATACTCCCAGCGCACCAGCGGCGGCATCGACATCAGAATCGACTCGGTGCGGCCGCCGGTCTGCAGGCCGAACAGCGTGCCACGATCCCACACCAGGTTGAACTCGACGTAGCGCCCGCGGCGATAGAGCTGAAACTGGCGCTCGCGCTCGCCCCACGGCAGCGCTTTGCGGCGTTCAACAATCGGCAGATAGCCGTCGGGGAAGCCTTCGCCTACCGCCTGTATAAAGCGAAAGCTGGTGTCGAAGTCGGGCGTGTTGAGATCGTCGAAAAACAGCCCGCCGATGCCGCGCTGCTCGTCGCGGTGTTTCAGGTAGAAGTAGTCGTCGCACCACTTTTTGTAGCGCGGATAGACGTTGTCGCCAAAGGGCTGGCAGAGATCGAACGCGGTTTGGTGCCAGTGCACCGCATCTTCGGTAAAGCCGTAGTAGGGCGTCAGATCGAAGCCGCCGCCGAACCACCACACTGGCTCGGCGCCGGGCTTTTCCGCAATAAAAAAGCGCACGTTGGCGTGGCTGGTGGGCACATAGGGACTGTGCGGATGGATCACCAGCGAAACGCCCATCGCCTCGAAGCTGCGGCCCGCCAGTTCCGGGCGGTGCGCCGTGGCCGACGCGGGCATGCGATCGCCATGCACGTGCGAAAAGTTTACACCCGCCTGCTCAAACAGCGCGCCGTCGCGCAGCACGCGGCTGCGGCCGCCGCCGCCGCCCGGGCGCTGCCAGCTGTCTTCAGCGAACTGCGCGCCGCCGTCGGCCGCCGCCAGTTGATTACAGATCGTATCCTGCAGAGTGAGCAGAAAGGCTTTTACGCGGGAAATATCGGGCATGAGATCCGACTTTTGGCAAAAATGTGGCGCAATTATACCTGACCATTGCAGCGATCGTACTCATCAAAGTAGCGGGTAATACCGCTAGCGATCGCCGCGGCGATTTTTTGCCGGAACGCGGTGGTGCCGAGCAGCTGCTCTTCGCGCGGGTTGGTAAAAAGAGGTCTCTACCAGCACCGAGAGGATCGAGGGCGATTTCAGCACGGCGAACGCCGTCTGCTCGGTGTGCTCGCTGTGCAGATGGTGCACCGGGCGGATCTGATCCAGCACATGCTTGCCCAGCGTCAGGCTGTTGCGGATGGTATCGGTCTGCACCAGATCGAACAGGATCTGATACAGATAGTTATCCTGCTGCTCGACCTGTGCGCCGCCTATCTTGTCCGCCGCATTCTCTTTATCCGACAGATAGCACGCCATGGCGCTGCTGGCGCCGCAGTTCGACAGGGCGAATACCGAGGCGCCGTTGGCAGGGGCTGGTAAAGCCGTCGGCGTGGATCGACATAAAGTGGATCGACATAAACAGGCTGGCGCCGTGCTGATGCGCGATTTCGACGCGCTGGTAGAGAGGGGAATAACGTGGTCGCTGTCGCGCGTCAGGCGCACCTCAATACGGGGATGCGCCAGAACCACATGCTTCTCCTCCGAGCCTTCGCCGCCCACCGCGCCGGAGTCGATGCCGCCGTGGCCGGGATCGATCATCACGATGCGCTTGCCGCTGTTCTGCGGCGGGTCGGGAAGGGCTTGGCGTGGGTCCACGTGCAGCGTCGTCGTCTCCTCTTTCGCCTAAATGGCGCGCGGCGAGAGAATCGCCAGTGCGAGGCTGGAGAGCAGCAGCTGGCGACAGTTGGTGAGGCACTTGAGCAGGACGAGTTTTTGCATGTGCAGGTCCATTAGCGAAAATCGTGCAAGGTACTATATCGTAACGTTTTGTTCGCCGTGACCCCGCAACCCTTTCAGGGCTTTACTTTGTATGTCAGGTTGCTAACAGGAAATTTGCCGCTTTTTCCGGCGCGCTGCGTTAAGCAGGTTGCGCGCGGCTCCGAATGCGTGATAATCAGCAAATTGTGCTTATTTGCAAGGTAAAAACGATGGAAATTCGCGCCTTCCGCCAGGAAGATTTTGAAGAGGTAATCACGCTCTGGGAGCGTTGCGATTTGTTACGCCCCTGGAACGATCCGGAGCTGGATATCGAACGCAAGATGAACCATGACGCGGATCTTTTCCTGGTTGTTGAAGTGGGCGGCGAGGTGGTCGGCACGCTGATGGGCGGCTACGACGGCCATCGCGGCAGCGCCTACTATCTGGCCGTTTATCCCGACTACCAAGGGCGCGGCTTCGCCAACGCGCTGATGAACCGGCTGGAGAAGAAGCTGATCGCACGCGGCTGCCCCAAAATCAACCTGATGGTGCGCGAAGAGAACGATCAGGTGGTCGCCTTTTACGAAAAGCTCGATTACGAGCAGGTCGATTCGCTGCTGCTCGGCAAGCGTCTGATTGAAGATCGCGAGTATTGAAGCGGTGAACTATCCGCCGGAGGAATATGATGCGAAAGGGCAGCTGCGGCTGCCGTTTCTTTTCTGTTCGATCCTGCTGCTGCTAGCGCGCACCTATTGCTGCTGATGGCGGGCGCGTCGCGCCAGCAGGGCAACGATCTGCTGGGCTGTTCTATCTCGATAGCCAGGCGTTCTAGCTCGGGCTGGCGCTGGGTG
Source organism: Candidatus Pantoea persica (assembly GCF_013753875.1). GTDB lineage: Bacteria > Pseudomonadota > Gammaproteobacteria > Enterobacterales > Enterobacteriaceae > Pantoea > Pantoea persica. Next base: position 61,685 of record NZ_SMDS01000020.1, on the reverse strand, counting down.
CTGGCGCTTTCGCTGGCGGTGAATCTCGGCTGGCAGGCGCGCGGCATGGCGGCGAGCGATCTGCTTAGCTCGCCCTGGCTGCTGATGCTGATGCTGTTCGACCGATTGGCACTGCTGTGGCTGATGGTCAACGCTAGGCTGCGCCACTGCTTTCTGCCGCAACATTAACTGACGGAATAAACTTTTTGCCGACGGGCGACTCCAAGGAGTTCTGCTTTTCGGCACAGTGTTAACAGGAGTTTTCATGAAAGCGTTACCCACTTTGCTGCTGGTGGCCGCCGCGCTGCTCAGCGGCTGCGTCAGCTCCGGCGGCGGTTCCTCATCCGATTCCACGGTGAGCTGGTATAACCCCTTGAGCTATCAATGGTCGGCGTCGCTGCCGTGGAACTGGTTTGGCGCCTCGCTGACCGCGACTGAGCAGGGCGTCGGCAGCGCGACGGCGATGCGCAGAAGAGGCGATCAGCGACGGACTGAAGGGCAACTACAAACTGCGTCAGGGCATGTGCAGCGATAACGGGGACGTGATCGCCTTCTGGCAGGCGCTGGATGACGGCTAGGTCAAACTGCAGATCAGCGGCGGCGGCAGCGTCGAGCGTATCGAGGTGATGGACAGCGATATCCCCGCATAGGACGGCGCGCGTATCGGTGACGCCTTTAGCGATAGGTTCAGCAAAGCCTTCAACAACTGCAGGCTGGCGGCCGGCGGCAGCGGCCACGACGTCGAATGCCGCGCGCCCGGCAGCCAGCACCTCTCCTACGCTTACAGCGGCGAGCGGCACGGACCGGATGGCCTGATGCCATCCGACGAGGTGCTGAAAAGCTGGAAGCCAAGCTCGGGCGATTGCGCCATGCGGCTTTCTGGTATGATGCGGGCGAAAAGTCTTTGATAACGGAGAGCATAGCAATGTCTGATTACCAGAGCGGTATTCTGCTGGAACACCGCCGTTTCGCCATCTGGCTGGAGGCCAACGTTCAGGGCGACATCGCGGCGGTGTGCGCCGGCGCTGAAGGATTTTCAGCCGCTGGGCAAGGGCGTCGCGCCCGCCACCCAGCGCGATCTGCTGATCCATATCCAGTCGCTGCGTCATGACGTCAACTTTTCGCTGGCGCAGGCGGTGCCATCGCGGTACAGGAAGAGGTGCAGGACTTTCGCTGGATCGAAGATCGCGACCTCTCAGGCTTCGTTGACGGCACGGAAAATCCGCAGGGCGCGGAGCGCGTCGCGGTGGCGCTGATCGCCGAGGGCTCGACGCGGGCGGCAGCTATCTCTTCACCCAGCGCTGGGAGCACAATCTCAACCTGTGGAACCGCCTGGCGGTGGAGATGCAGGAGGCGATCATCGGCCGCACCAAAGTCGACAATCAAGAGCTGGAGGGCGAGGCTCGCCTGGCGACCTCGCATCTAGCGCACGTCGACCTTAAAGAGGAGGGAAAGCGGCTGAAAATCCTGCGCCATAGCCTGCCTTACGGCGGCGCCAGCGGCAAACACGGCCTCTACTTTCTCGCCTGCGCGGCGCAGCTCTACAATATCGAGCAGCAGCTGCTGAGCATGTTCGGCGAGCGCGACGGCAAATTCGACGCCATGCTGCGCTTTACCCGGCCGGTCAGCGGCAGCTACTTCTACTTCTACGCGCCGTCGCTGACGCAGCTGCAGGCGCTGTAACCCTCTGCGGGTCGCCGCCAGCGGCCCGCTGCTTTCCTGTCGCGCGTATATGGCGTCTTATGCCATTTTCGACTTTGAAATCATCAAACGATATATAAAACCGCTACTGCTTTCCGTGGGGTTATAAATACACTGAGCAAACCGCTGGCCCAGGCCAGAATTCTTGTTTTCTCAGGGTGCCTCATGACCAAAAGAACGATGAAAAATATCGTTGGCGGTATCGCCTTGTCGCTCAGCCTTGCGGGCGCGGCCAGCTCCACCGAACTGCTCAACAGCTCGTACGACGTCGCGCGCGAGCTGTTTGTCGCCCTGAATGCGCCGTTCGTAAAATCTTGGGATGCCAGCCATCCTGACGACAAGCTCACCATCAAAATGTCGCACGCTGGCTCGTCCAAACAGGCGCTGGCGATCCTGCAGGGGCTGCGTGCCGATGTAGTGACCTATAACCAGGTGACCGACGTGCAGGTGCTGCATGACAAAGGCAACCTGATTGCGGCCGACTGGCAAAGCCGTCTGCCTAACAACAGCTCGCCGTTCTACTCCACTATGGCTTTCCTGGTGCGCAAAGGGAATTCAAAGCAGATCTACGACTGGGCCGATCTGGGCCGCGCCGGCGTAAAGCTGGTGTTTCCTAATCCGAAAACCTCAGGCAACGGCCGCTACACCTGGCTGGCAGCTTGGGGCGCCACCAATCAGGCGAACGGCGGAGACGAGGCGAAAACCCGCGCCTTTATGGCGCAGTTTCTGAAGAACGTAGAGGTATTCGATACCGGCGGACGCGGCGCGACCACTACCTTCGCCGAGCGTGGTCTCGGGGACGTGCTGATCAGCTTCGAGTCCGAGGTGAACAACATTCGTAAACACTACGGCAAAGATGAGTTAGAGGTCGTGGTGCCGAAAACCGATATTCTTGCTGAGTTTTCGGTGGCCAGGGTGGATAAAAACGTCGGGCACAACCATAGTGCTGATGCGGCAAAAGCCTATCTCAACTACCTCTATACGCCGCAGGCGCAGCAAATCGTCACCGACTTCTACTATCGCGTCAACAACCCGAAGCTGATGAGCGAGCATAAAGATCGCTTCCCGTCGACGCGGCTGTTCCGCGTAGAGGATCAGTTCGGCGGCTGGGATAACGCCATGAAAACGCACTTCGCCAGCGGCGGCGAACTGGATCAACTGCTGTCAGTGGGGCGCGGATAATGTTAGCGTTAACTCAGAAGCGCGTACTGCCTGGATTCGGGCTGAGCCTCGGCACCAGCCTGCTGTTTACCTGCCTGATTTTGCTGCTGCCGCTCAGCGCGCTGCTGATGCAGCTGTCGCAGATGACGCTGGCGCAGTACTGGGAGGTGATCAGCAACCTGCAACTGGTGGCGGCCTATAAGGTCACGCTGCTGTCAGCGGGGGTGGCGTCGCTGTTCAACGCGGTGTTTGGCATGATTATGGCGTGGATTCTGACGCGCTATCGCTTTCCCGGCCGCACGCTGCTGGACGGGCTGGTGGATTTGCCGTTCGCCCTGCCGACGGCGGTCGCCGGCCTGACGCTGGCGGGCCTCTTTTCCGTCAACGGCTGGTATGGCGAATGGCTTTACAACGCCTTCGGCATCAAGGTTTCTTACACCTGGCTCGGCATCGCCGTTGCCATGGCCTTCACCAGCATCCCCTTTGTAGTGCGCACCGTACAGCCGGTGCTGGAGGAGCTGGGGCCAGAATATGAAGAGGCGGCGCAGACGCTCGGCGCGACGCCGTGGCAGAGCTTCCGCCGCGTAGTGCTGCCGGAAGTGGCGCCCGTGCTGCTGGCCGGCACAGCGCTCTCCTTTACCCGCAGCATCGGCGAGTTCGGCGCGGTGATCTTTATCGCCGGCAATATCGCCTGGAAAACCGAGGTGACCTCGCTGATGATTTTCGTGCGCCTGCAGGAGTTCGACTACCCGGCCGCCAGCGCCATCGCCTCGGTGATCCTCGCGGCGTCGCTGGTGCTGCTGTTCGCCATTAACACCTTGCAGAGCCGCTTCGGCCGCCGTCTGGGAGGTCACTAATGGCGGATATCTTCCACATCAAAGCCGCCGATTGTCAGCCGGTCAACTGGGGCAAATGGCTGCTGATCGGCATCGGCGTGCTGATCTCACTGCTGCTGCTGGTAGTGCCGATGGTCTCTATCTTCTACGAAGCTTTCAGGATGGGGCTTGGCGTCACCTTTCAAAATCTGGCCGACAGCGACATGCTGCACGCCATCTGGCTGACGGTGCTGGTGGCGCTGATTACCGTACCGGTTAACCTGGTGTTTGGCACGCTGCTCGCCTGGCTGATGACGCGCTTTAACTTTCCCGGCCGCCAGCTGTTGCTGACGCTGTTCGACATTCCTTTCGCCGTCTCGCCGGTGGTGGCGGGCTTGATGTATCTGCTGTTCTGGGGCATCAACGGGCCTGCGGGCGGCTGGCTCGACGCGCATAACATCCAGGTGATGTTCGCTTGGCCCGGTATGGTGCTGGCCACCGTCTTCGTGACCTGTCCTTTTGTGGTGCGCGAGCTGGTGCCGGTGATGCTCAGCCAGGGCAGCTATGAAGATGAGGCGGCTGTGCTGCTCGGCGCATCGGGTTGGCAGATGTTCCGCCGCGTGACGCTGCCCAATATTCTCTGGGCGATGCTCTACGGCGTGGTGCTGACCAACGCGCGCACCCTTGGCGAGTTTGGCGCGGTCTCGGTGGTCTCGGGATCGATTCGCGGCGAGACCTACACCTTACCGCTTCAGGTTGAATTACTGCATCAGGATTACAACGTGGTCGGCGCCTTTACCGCCGCCGCGCTGCTGACCCTGATGGCAATCGTGACACTGTTTCTGAAAAGCGTGTTGCAGTGGCGTTTAGAGCAACAGCAGCATCGCCTGCAACAGGAGGAAAATCATGAGCATTGAGATTAACCAGATCAACAAAGCTTTCGGCCGCACCCCGGTGTTGAACGATATATCTCTGGATATTCCTTCTGGCCAGATGGTAGCGCTGCTAGGGCCGTCTGGCTCCGGGAAAACCACGCTGCTACGTATTATCGCCGGGCTGGAGCATCAGAACAGCGGGCAGATCCGCTTTCACAACAAAGACGTCAGCGCGCTGCATGCGCGCGACCGCCAGGTCGGCTTCGTGTTTCAGCACTACGCGCTGTTCCGCCATATGACGGTATTCGACAACATTGCCTTCGGCCTGACAGTGCTGCCGCGCCGCGAGCGTCCTTCTTCCGCCGAGATCAAACAGCGCGTGACGCGTCTGCTGGAGATGGTGCAGCTGGCGCATCTGGCGAACCGCTTCCCGGCGCAGCTGTCGGGCGGCCAGAAGCAGCGCGTGGCGCTGGCGCGCGCGCTGGCGGTCGAACCGCAGATCCTGCTACTCGACGAGCCGTTCGGCGCGCTGGACGCCCAGGTGCGCAAAGAGCTGCGCCGCTGGCTGCGTCAGCTGCATGAAGATCTGAAGTTTACCAGCGTCTTCGTGACGCACGATCAGGAAGAGGCGATGGAGGTGGCCGATCGCGTGGTGGTGATGAGCCAGGGCAATATCGAGCAGGTCGGCACGCCGGACGAGGTGTGGCGCGAGCCTGCCACCCGCTTTGTGCTGGAATTCCTCGGCGAGGTAAACCGCTTCGACGGCGAGATCCACGGTTCGCAGTTCCATGTCGGCGCGCACCGCTGGCCGCTCGGTTATACGCCGGCGCACCAGGGCGCGGTCGAGCTTTTCCTGCGCCCGTGGGAGATCGACGTGGCGCGCCAGAGCAGTCTGGAGGCGCCGCTGCCGGTGCAGGTGCTGGAGGTCAGCCTGCGCGGCCACTTCTGGCAACTGGTGGTGCAGCCGACCGGCTGGCAGAGTGAACCCTTCTCGCTGGTATTCGAGGGCGACCAGACGGCGCCGGTGCGCGGCGAGCGTCTATTTGTCGGCTTACAGCAGGCGCGGCTCTATCAGGGCGCGACGCCGCTGCGCACAGTTGCCTTTGCCGAAAGCGCATGATATTGGGCGGGTTCTTATCCCGCCCCTTTTTTTGCACGCTTTTGTTCGCCGGGAAACGCACCTTGACCACACTGCAAAACACCATCGGCAATACGCCGCTGATCAGACTACAGTGCCTGACGCCTGCCAACGGCAGCGAAATCTGGCTCAAGCTAGGAGGCAATAATCCCGCCGGCTCCGTTAAAGACCGCGACGCTTGGTCGATGATCCATCAGGCCGAGCTGCGCGGCGACATCGCGCCGGGCGATTGGCTGATCGAGGCCACCAGCGGCAGCGCGCGGGACACTTTGCGCTTCGGCTCCTTTCACCGGCTTGCCTGACGCTGCGCGCCTGAAAAAGGCAATAAAAAACGGCACTCTGAGGTACCGTTTTTTATGCGCGATAGCTGTTACTTCTTGATGCGGATCACCGGCGTTTCGCCAACGTTAACCTTACCAGAAAGCTTCGTCAGCTCTTTGATCTCATCCATATTGGAGATCACCACAGGCGTCAGCGTCGATTTCGCTTTCTCTTCCAGCAGCGGCAGATCAAACTCGATCACGACGTCGCCTTTCTTGACCTTTTGGCCCTCTTCGGCGATACGACGGAAGCCTTCACCTTTCAGCTCAACCGTATCGATACCGAAGTGGACAAACAGCTCGATGCCGTTGTCAGACTCGATTGAAAAGGCGTGGTTGGTTTCAAAAATCTTGCCGATGGTGCCATCAACCGGCGCAACCATTTTATTGCCGGTTGGCTTGATAGCAATGCCGTCGCCAACGATTTTCTCAGCGAATACCACATCCGGTACGTCTTCAATGTTTACGATCTCGCCTGACAGAGGCGCAACAATATCAATCGTCCCAGATGTGCTTTCTGGTTTATTGCCGAAAAGCTTGTCAAGAAACCCCATATTCTTCTCCTAAACAGTATTGTTGGGATAGCGTCTCGTGGATCAGCAGAGTGTTTTCTCTTTGATGAACTTATTCACCAGATTCATCAGTTCTTCCGCTGTAGGTTGAGCCAGAGCCTGCTCCGCCAGAGCTTTCGCATCTTCGAAATTCGTGTTGCGAATGATTTTCTTAATGCCTGGGATTGAAATGGCACTCATGCTGAATTCGTCCAGCCCCATACCCAGTAAAAGTAGTGTAGCACGTTCATCACCGGCCAGCTCACCACACATGCCGGTCCACTTGCCTTCGGCATGGGACGCGTCGATAACCTGCTTGATCAGGCCGAGCACCGACGGCGACATCGGGTTATACAGATGAGAAATCAAATCATTACCACGGTCAACGGCTAGAGTATACTGCGTCAGGTCGTTTGTCCCAATACTGAAGAAGTCAACTTCTTTCGCCAGGTGGCGGGCAATCACCGCGGAGGCGGGCGTTTCCACCATGATGCCGACTTCGATGGTTTTGTCGAACACTTTGCCTTCTTCGCGCAGCTGCGCTTTCAGCAGCTCCAGCTCCGCCTTTAGGCTGCGCACCTCTTCAACCGAAATAATCATCGGGAACATAATGCGCAGTTTGCCGAACGCCGAGGCGCGTAAAATGGCGCGCAGCTGAGCGTGTAAAATCTCTTTGCGGTCCATGGCGATACGGATCGCGCGCCAGCCGAGGAACGGGTTCTCTTCTTTCGGCAGGTTCATGTAGGGCAGGTCTTTATCGCCACCGATATCCATGGTGCGCACGATAACCGCCTGTGCGCCCATCGCTTCCGCGACGGCTTTATAAGCCTGGAACTGCTCTTCTTCGGTCGGCAGCGAGTCGCGATCCATAAACAGGAATTCGGTGCGGTAGAGGCCCACGCCTTCCGCGCCGTTGCGCTCGGCGCCTGCGACGTCGCGAATGGTACCGATGTTGGCGCACACTTCAACCGGGTGACCATCCAGCGTAATCGCCGGCAGATCTTTCAGCTTGGCCAGCTCATGTTTTTCGCTGAGGTATTGCGTCTGGACCGCTTTCAGCTCTTCCAGCACGCTTTCCGACGGGTTGACGTAAATTTTATTGTTGACGCCGTCCAGAATCAGGAAGTCGCCGTTTTTCACCGTCGCGGTGACGTTGCCGGTGCCGACAATCGCCGGCAGCTCCAGCGAGCGCGCCATGATAGAGGTGTGCGAGGTGCGGCCGCCGAGATCAGTGATAAAGCCCAGCACTTTTTTCAGGTTCAGCTGTGCGGTTTCCGACGGCGTTAAATCTTTTGCCACCAGGATTGATTCTTCATGGATGGCGCTCAGGTCAACAACGTGCAGACCGAGAATGTTTTGCAGCAGACGTTTGCCGATATCGCGAACGTCCGCGGCGCGTTCTTTAAGGTATTCGTCATCCAGCTCTTCCAGCGCTTTTGCCTGTCCGTCAATCACGAAATAGGCGGCAGCGTCGGACGAGGCGTGATCTTTTTTGATCAGGTCGATGATTTCCTGCTCCAGCTCTTCGTCTTTCAGCAACATGATGTGGCCTTCGAAGATGGCTGCTTTCTCTTCACCAAAGGTCTCACCCACTTTCACCTTGATGGCTTCCAGCTGTTGCGCAGCCTGATCGCGACCGTCGAGGAAGCGTTTCACTTCCTGATCGACCTGTTCGTCAGAAATTTTCTTGCGGTTGATGACGATCTCATCCTCAATCAACAGCAGAGCTTTGCCGAAAGCGATACCTGGTGATGCTAAAATGCCTGAAATCATAACCCTACCTTTTAATCACGATGGCTCTTTGACCCAATACGTTGCCATTGTCGCGGGAGCTGTACTCTACGGATGTGATAACGCGGACAGATTGTCCGCGATCAAGATGTTTGCACTCAGGGGCAAAGGAGTCGGTATAATGCAAAAGCTGAGCGGATTATTCCAGTTCAGCCATCAGTTTAACCAGATGCTCAACCGCCTGCTGCTCATCTTCGCCTTCTGCAGAGAGCGTCACAACCGTGCCCTGCGTTAGACCCAGCGTCTGCAGCTTGAACAGGCTCTTGGCGCTGGCGGATTTGCCGTTAGAGGTAACGGTGATTTCTGACTGGAACGTTTTCGCTTCTTTAACAAACTGCGCGGCAGGGCGGGTGTGGAGACCATTAGGCGCGGTGATGGTAACTTCTTGCTGGAACATTCTGTTTCCCCAACGTTATCAGGTTTGGTGTTATGGACTTAAAGTCTAGCCTGGAGCCGTAACTTTAGCCTGTGTAGGTGCGCGGGTATAGCCTGTCGCTGACCAATGAATGCGCTTTAATGAGCGTGTCATTCCAGATGAATGGGTCACAGTCCGTGTAGAGCGCTTCAGCTACTAATTATGCCGTGATTCGACGTAACGCCAAATGCGTAAATCGATTCAGCTTGATCTAATTCAAAGGCTGATTAATTTCAGGCACTTAAATTATTTCCAGCTTAAGTACCAGAGCAGCGTCACTGAAATCAATCTGGGCGGTGGTAAAAGTGGGATCTGAGCCACAAAAAAGCCCCCCTTGGGGTGCTTTTTTCGGCGTTTTCGCAGGCTGGCGTTACTGCTGCAGCTCTTTTTCGGTGAAGAGATCGGCAAACAGCGCGGTACTCAGGTAGCGTTCGCCGGAAGAGGGCAGCACAACGACGATATTCTTGTTGGCGAACGCTTCATCTTCCAGCAGCTTGACCGCAGCGGCAACGGCGGCGCCGGAGGAAATACCCGCCAAGATGCCTTCCTCTTCCATCAGCTTACGTGCGGTAGAGATCGCCTCTTCATTAGTGATCGCCACCACGCGGTCGACCAGGTCGAGATCTAGGTTGCCCGGGATAAAGCCTGCGCCGATGCCCTGAATTTTATGCGGGCCGGGTTTGATCTCTTCGCCAGCGAGCGCCTGAGCAATGACGGGTGAATCGGTCGGCTCGACCGCCACGGTGATAAGATCCTTTTTACCTTTGGTGTTCTTGATGTAGCGCGAAACGCCGGTCAGCGTGCCACCGGTGCCGACGCCGGCGATAAAAACATCTACCGCGCCGTCCGTATCTTCCCAGATTTCGGGACCGGTGGTTTTTTCATGGATCTCCGGGTTAGCAAGGTTGCTGAACTGCTGCAGCAGCACGAATTTATCCGGCTCGCTGGCGACAATCTCTTCCGCTTTGGCGATGGCGCCTTTCATGCCTTTCGGACCCTCGGTCAGCACCAGGTTGGCACCCAGCACCTTCAGCAGCTTGCGGCGCTCTACGGACATGGTTTCCGGCATGGTCAGCGTCAGCTTATAGCCACGCGCCGCAGCGACGTAGGCCAGCGCGATGCCGGTGTTGCCGCTGGTTGGCTCGACCAGCTCGACGCCGGATTTCAGGATACCGCGTTTTTCTGCGTCCCAAATCATATTGGCACCGATACGGCATTTGACGCTGAAGCTCGGGTTACGGGATTCCACCTTCGCCAGAAGGCGGCCGTTACCGATGCGGTTCAGGCGAACCAGCGGCGTATGACCAATTGTCAAAGAGTTATCTTCATAGATCTTACTCATAGCCCGTCCTTAACTGTATGAAATATTGGGAACCCTCAGAGCATACGCTTTCTGCCTGCGCGCGGAAGGAAAGAAAACGCATATCTATATGTCCCCAGGCAATAAGCCTTGCTAAAAAATGCATAAGAGACTCTGAAGCGTATCAGCATAGCTCAGTACGACCAAGCTGGCTACGGTAGCGATCGACCCACATTGCCGTCGCGCCGCACACCGCCACAGGCATAATCGCCAGGTTAAGGATCGGAATAATGGTAAACAGGCTGACCAGCGCACCGAACTGCATATTAGCGCTTTTATGACGGCGCAGCGCGCTGCGCATCTGCTGAAAGCTGACCTTATGGTTGTCGAACGGGTAGTCGGAATATTGTACCGAGAGCATCCAGGCGCTGAACAGGAACCACAGCACCGGCGCCACCGTCTGGCCGAAGCCGGGGATAAAGTAGAGCAGCAGCAGGCCGAGCGCGCGCGGCAGGTAGTAGCCCAGCTTTTGCAGCTCGCGCTTCATGATGCGCGGCACATCTTTCAGCATTGCCGCCCAGCCGCTGTCTGGCAGCGGTTTGCCCGTCAGGCGCCCCTCCAGCTGCTCCGCCAGCAGGCCGCAGAAGGGCGCGGCGATCCAGTTGGCAATAGTAGAAAAGAAGTAGCTGAACACCAGCACGATAGAGATCACCGACAGTGGCCAGAGCAGATAGCTCAGCCACTGCAGCCAGCCGGGAATATGCGCCATCAGCTGCGGGATCCAGCTGCCGAGGCGATCGAACAGCCAGATGAACGCGCCGCCCAGCAGCACGATATTCACCAGCAGCGGGATGACTACAAAACGTCGGATGCCGGGCAGACGAACCAGTCTCCAACCTTCGCTAAAATAGTGCACACCATTGAAACTTGAGACAGTGTTCTCACGGGCCATAACAGGCAACTCCTGGAAAATTATCGGGCGAGACCATGATAACCTGGCTTTTTCTTCTGAACATGAGGCGATTGGGTGAAAAAACAGCAAAAAAACGTGGGGCGACTATCTTATTTGTCAGAAAATACTGCACGAGCTTGCACTTGTTTAACAGGGCAAATACAGTTAGAGGATAAAGTTTGCCGCAGTGGCAAGGTATTGGAACAACAGAGAATACAATGATGCAGGATTTGCGTCTGATATTAATCGTTGTTGGCGCGATCGCCATTATAGCGCTTCTTCTTCACGGACTGTGGACCAGCTGTGAAGAGCGCTCGTCAGTGTTTCGCGATTGCCCGCATAAACGGCTCAAGCAGCGCGACGGGCGCGACGACGAAGAGAGCGTCGGCGAGGTTCGCGTGCGCCAGGAGCGTCCGCATCAGGAGCCGCGCTTCAAATATTTCCGCGACGACGAGCAGGACGACGCGCCGGTATTCCGCGCCTCGGCAGAAGCGCCGCGCTTCGCCCCGGCACAGCGGATTCAGGCCGATCTGCGGCTGGATCACGATACTCTGGAAGCAGTACAGCCCGAGCCGGAGTTCCAGGCGGCGCCTGAACCGCAGCCGTCCGCGCCGCGCCAGCCTGAGCCCTATTCTGAGCCGCAGCATGCCGCCGAACCCGTTCGTCAGGAGACGCCGAAAGCCGCCGTCGGCAAACCCAAGGAGGCGATGCTGGTGCTGCACGTCGCCGCTCATACCGGCGGCACCCTGAACGGCGAAGCGCTACTGCAGGGCATTCTGCAGGCTGGCTTCCAGTTCGGCGAAATGAATATCTTCCATCGTCATCTCAGCCCGGCGGGCAGCGGCCCGGTGCTGTTTAGCCTGGCCAACATGGTTAAGCCCGGCTCCTTTAACCTGGATGAGATGTCCGATTTCTCCACGCCCGGCATCTCTATCTTTATGATGGTGCCCTCCTATGGCGACGCGAACCAGAACTTCAAGCTGATGCTGCAGTCGGCGCAGCGCATCGCCGATGACGTCGGCGGCGTGGTACTGGATGACGAGCGCCGCATGATGACGCCGCAGAAGCTCGAAATCTATAAGACCCTCATTCGCGAAGTCATAGAATCCAGAGAATAATTTGGGCCGTCTAACCTGGCTCACCTAACCCCCGACTGTCGGGGTTTTTTTGTCTGATGGGGCATTATGAAATCCGTTCAGGACCAAATCACCGAACTGCGCACCACGCTGCGCCATCACGAATATATCTATCACGTTATGGACGCGCCGGAGATCCCCGACGCCGAATATGACCGCCTGATGCGCGAACTGCGCGCGCTGGAAGAGCAGCACCCCGAGCTGGTGACGCCCGACTCGCCGACGCAGCGCGTTGGTGCCGCGCCGCTGACGGCCTTTGCCCAGGTGCGCCACGAAGTGCCAATGCTGTCGCTGGACAATACCTTCGACGAAGCAGGTTTTCTCGCCTTCAACAAGCGTGTGCAGGAGCGCCTGAAAAGCAGCGACGACATCGCCTACTGCTGCGAGCTGAAGCTGGATGGTCTCGCGGTGAGCCTGCTGTATGAGAACGGCCTGCTGACGCGCGCGGCGACGCGCGGCGACGGCACCACCGGCGAAAATATCACCACCAACGTGCGCACCATCGGCGCCATCCCGCTGCGCCTGAAAGACAACGATTTTCCGGCGCGGCTGGAAGTGCGCGGCGAAGTGTTTATGACGCAGCGCGGCTTTGAGAAGCTGAACGACGAAGCGCGCCGCACCGACGGCAAAGTGTTCGCCAACCCGCGCAACGCGGCTGCCGGCTCGCTGCGCCAGCTCGATCCGCGCATTACCGCTAAGCGCCCGCTGACCTTTTTCTGCTACGGCTTCGGCCAGCTGGAGGGCGGCGAGCTGCCGGGCAGCCACTATGCGCGCCTTCAGCAGTTCAAAGCCTGGGGCCTGCCAGTAAGCGACCGCATTCGCCTAGTGCACAGCGCGGAAGAGGCGCTGGCGTTTTACCGTCAGGTGGAAAACGATCGTCCGGCGCTGGGCTTCGATATCGACGGCGTGGTGATCAAGGTTGATTCGCAGGCGCTGCAGGAACGTCTGGGCTTTGTGGCGCGCGCGCCGCGCTGGGCGGTGGCCTTTAAGTTCCCGGCGCAGGAGCAGATGACGGTGGTGCGCGACGTGGAGTTTCAGGTAGGCCGCACCGGCGCCGTGACGCCGATCGCGCGGCTGGAGCCGTTGCTGGTGGCGGGCGCCATGGTGAGCAACGCCACCCTGCATAACGCGGATGAAATCGAGCGCCTCGGCTTGCGCATCAGCGACAAGGTGGTTATCCGCCGCGCTGGCGACGTTATTCCGCAGGTGGTCAACGTGGTTATATCTGAACGTCCTGCAGACACGCGCGAAGTGGTGTTTCCAACCCACTGTCCGGTATGCGGCTCCGACGTGGAGCGCGTCGAGGGCGAAGCCGTCATGCGCTGCACCGGCGGGCTGATCTGCGGCGCGCAGCGTAAAGAGGCGCTAAAGCACTTCGTATCGCGCCGTGCCATGGATGTCGATGGCCTAGGCGACAAAATTATCGACCAGCTGGTAGAGACAGAATATGTCCAGACGCCCGCCGATCTCTTCAGGCTGACGCCGGAAAAGCTGCAGGGCCTGGATCGCATGGGGCCAAAGTCGGCGCAGAACGTGGTCAACGCGCTGGAAAAGGCCAAATCGACCACGCTGGCGCGCTTTCTCTATGCGCTGGGCATTCGTGAAGTCGGCGAAGCTACCGCCGCCAACCTCGCCAACCACTTTGGCAGCCTGCAGAAGGTGATGGATGCCGATCTGGAGGCGCTGATTGCCGTACAAGACGTCGGCAGCGTGGTGGCGACGCACGTGCGTAACTTTATGGAAGAGGAGAGCAACCGCGAGGTGATCCGCCAGCTGGTTGAGGATATCTGCGTCCACTGGCCACATATCGAGGTGGTTAACGCCGAGGCGATCGACAGCCCCTTCGCCGGAAAAACCGTGGTGCTGACCGGATCGCTGACCCAGCTGACGCGCGACGAGGCGAAAGACCGCCTGACCGCGCTGGGTGCCAAAGTCAGCGGCAGCGTGTCGAAGAAAACCGATCTGGTGATCGCCGGCGAGGCGGCGGGCTCCAAGCTGGCGAAGGCGCAGCTGCTGGGCATTGAGGTGATCGACGAAGCGGAAATGATCCGCCGGCTGGACGCCTGAGATGGACAAGTCGCAGCTGCTAGAGATCGCCACCACGCCGATGCCGTTCGGCAAATATAAGGGCGTGCTGCTTATCGATCTGCCGGAGCCTTACCTGCTGTGGTTTGCGCGCAAGGCGGAATTTCCGGCTGACCATCTGGGCGAGCTGATGCAGCTTACCCTCGCTATTAAGATCGAAGGGCTGGAAGGGCCTAGTCAAGCCGCTGAAACAGCAGACGTAAAAAAGCCCGCTTCGGCGGGCTTTTTGTTATTTCTGCAACTCAATCACGGTGGGCTTCACCTGCTGCGCCCGCTTTTTCTCGTTGCCGACTTTATAGCGCTGAGCAATAAAGGAGCAGACCATCAGCTGCCCCTGATGGAAAATCATCAACGGCAGGACGATAATACCCACCGCGCTGGCCGGGAAAAGAATATTCGCCATCGGCACGCCGTTCGCCAGGCTTTTTTTCGAGCCGCAAAACAGCACCACGATTTCATCGGCGCGGCTAAAGCCGAACAGGCGCGAGGCGCCGAAGTTAATCGCCAGCGCCAGCGCCAGCAGCAGCAGACAGCCTGCGAGGATCCATAGCAGCGTGTCGACGCCGACGCGATGCCAGATGCCGTTGACGACCGCTTCGCTGAAGGCGGAATAGACCACCAGCAGAATCGACGTCTGGTCGGTTTTACCAATCAGGCTGCGATGCCTTTCCACCCAGCCGGCGATCCAGCGGCGCGACAGATGACCCAGCACGAACGGCACCAGCAGCTGTAGCATAATCTTGCCGACCTGCTCGAGCCCGTCGGTCGGCGCGCTGCTGTGCTCGTCCATCACCAGATTGACCAGCAGCGGAGAGATAAAAACGCCCAGCAGGCTTGAGGCCGAGGCGCTGCACACCGCCGCTGCCACGTTGCCGCCCGCCATGGAGGTAAAGGCGATGGCGGATTGCACGGTTGCCGGCAGAATGCAGAGATAGATAAAGCCGGTATAGATCTCCGGCCCCACGTTAACCGGATGCCACCAGACGATCAGCAGGCCAAGAAGCGGGAAAAGTACGAAGGTGCTGCACATAATCCACAGGTGCAGCCGCCAGTGGCTGCTGCCGGCGATAATCTTCTCGCGCGACAGCTTGGCCCCGTGCATAAAGAAGAGCAGGGCGATGGCGGCGGTCGTCAGGTATTCGAAGATATCGACAACGATGCCTTTAGCAGGCAGGAAGGTTGCCAACAGCACCGCGATGATCAGTTTGAGCATCATCGGATCGAGTCGTAAAAATCCCATTGTTAAAATCCGGTTAAAAATAACATGGGGAGATTGTCTCCGAAGCGGGTTTAGAAATAAAATTGATTTATTGCATTAATCTATGAGCCACTTCGATGAATTACACCCTACGTCAGCTGTGCACCTTTGTCGCCGTCGCCCATTACAGCGGGTTAAGCCGGGCTGGACAATCTATCGACCTGAGCCAGTCAGCGGTCAGTCACAGCATCAAAGAGCTGTGAGGCGGCGATCGGCGTGTGTCTGCTGGATCGTACCACGCGCGAAGTGATGCTGACCGAAGCGGGCCAGCAACTGGCCGCGCGCATGGCGGGGCTGCTAGAAGAGGTCAACACGACGCTGCTGGATATCCGCAGCTACGGCGAGCAGCGGCGCGGCACGCATCGCCGCCAGTCAGACCATCTCGGCGCACCTGATGCCGCAGTGCTTGGCGGCCAGCCAGCAAAGCTATCCCGATATCAAGGTCATCCTGCATGACCGGGCTCAGCAGTGGGTGCTACAGAGCGTGCGTAATGCCGAGGTCGATTTCGGCATCGTGATTGGCCCGCTCAGCGACAGCGACCTGGACTGTCGGCGATTCTCGACGAGCCGTTCCTGCTGCTGTGCCGCAATGACGATCCGCTGGCGAAAGTCGACGCGGTGCACTGGAGCATGCTGGTAGGGCGCACCATGGTACTGCAGGATTATGCGTCAGGCAGCCGCGTGCTGATCGACGCGGCGCTGCGTCAGCAGCATATAGCGGTGAATGTGGTTCAGGAAATCGGCCATCCCGCGACCCTGTTCCCTATGGTTGATGCGGGCATCGGCATCAGTATTCTACCGGCGCTGGCGTTGCCGCTGCCCTCGGGCAGGGCGCTGACGGTGCGGCGGCTCTATCCGGAGATAAATCGCAGCCTGATGCTGATCAAGCGCAAGAACCGTTCGCTGACGCCTGCGGCCGAGGCGATCTGGCAGGAAGTGCGTCAGCAGGCGGCGCTGCTGACGTACCAGCGCACGTGAAGTCCGGCGTTTTAGATGTAGACATTGAGCTGATTGGTCTCGGTCGGACAATTGATGCCGTCGGCCGCTTTCACCTGTGTCGCCTGCTGGGCTGGCTCGCTCTTTTGCTGCGCCTGTTTTTGCTCAAGCTGAGCGATCTGCGCCTCAAGCATGGCGGTTTGCGACTGATACATCTGCTCCATTTCCGACTTCTGCTCGTCGGTCAATTCCTGGTTGTCTGACAGCTCCTTAACCTGCTTTGTAATGCTGGCGCTGCTGCCCCGCCTGCGCTGCTGCCCGTACTGCCTGATCACGCGGATATTGATGTCATAGGTTTTCTCCTTGTAAATAGACAAGATCGTTATCGGACCGGCAGAACATTGCATGGGGCAGGAAAGCGTTAAGGTTTGGAAAAGGTTGGCATAAAGGCGTGGGCAGGGAACTAGGAAAAAGCGTCCGCCGTAGGGAAGCGGTGGTCGAGGCCACACGGACGTGTTCACGCCGACTTTACGTAGCGGCCCCCTGTCCGCGCCTGAAAGGCACGTTTCCACAGCCCGCAACACCATACATAACGACGTGCAGAAACGAAAAAAGCGTCTAACAGGCCCTTTTCTCTAAATTGGTGGGTCGTGCAGGATTCGAACCTGCGACCAATTGATTAAAAGTCAACTGCTCTACCGACTGAGCTAACGACCCGAAGAAGAAGAAGTAGTGGGTGATGACGGGCTCGAACCGCCGACCCCCTCCTTGTAAGGGAGATGCTCTACCAACTGAGCTAATCACCCATATCTTATCTCTTGTTCACTGCGGGCCACCTTTAGAGTGGTGGGTGATGACGGGCTCGAACCGCCGACCCCCTCCTTGTAAGGGAGATGCTCTACCAACTGAGCTAATCACCCCCGCTGTGTGGAGTCGCATTATAGGGATCCTTCGAAGTGAGTCAACGCTTTTTAAAATAAAAATGCGCGTTCGCTTCAAAAATAAACATCCCGCGCTGCTTTTAGCCAATGTGCTGGTTTTATTGGTAGAATCGCGCCCGTTAACCTCTTTCCGCTTCCGCAGACGAGCAATCATTGAGGATTCACGGCAAGGTGCTAGAATGTGCGCATTCTTTTTTTCGCTTCTGACCGGTTTTTTTGTCATCCCGACAACGAACCCGCGCTTCTAAGGCACTGCTGAATGAAAATCAAAACTCGCTTCGCCCCCAGCCCGACCGGCTACCTGCACGTTGGCGGCGCACGTACCGCGCTCTACTCCTGGCTCTATGCGCGCCGTAACCAGGGCGAATTCGTCCTGCGCATCGAAGACACCGATCTGGAGCGTTCAACGCCGGAAGCTATCGAAGCCATTATGGACGGCATGAACTGGCTCAATCTGGGCTGGGATGACGGCCCGTACTACCAGACCAAACGCTTCGATCGCTACAACGCGGTAATTGACGAGATGCTGGAGGCGGGCACCGCCTATAAATGCTACTGCTCGAAAGAGCGTCTGGAACAGCTGCGCGAAACCCAGATGGCGAACGGCGAAAAGCCGCGTTACGATGGCCACTGCCGCGACAGCCATGAACACCATGCGGCGGATGAGCCTTGCGTGGTACGCTTCCGCAACCCGCAGGAAGGCTCGGTTATTTTCTACGACCAGATCCGCGGTCCGATCGAATTCAGCAACCAGGAGCTGGATGACCTTATTATCCGCCGCACCGACGGCTCTCCGACCTACAACTTCTGCGTGATGGTTGATGACTGGGACATGGGCATCACCCATGTGATCCGCGGCGAAGACCACATCAACAACACGCCGCGCCAGATCAACATCCTCAAGGCGATTGGCGCGCAGGTGCCGGTCTACGCGCACGTCTCCATGATCCTCGGCGACGACGGCAAAAAACTATCTAAGCGCCACGGCGCGGTTGGCGTCATGCAGTATCGCGACGACGGCTACCTGCCGGAAGCGCTGCTCAATTACCTGGTACGTCTGGGCTGGTCCCACGGCGATCAGGAGATCTTCTCAATCGCGGAGATGAAAGAGCTGTTTACCCTAGACGCCGTCAGCAAATCCTCCAGCGCGTTCAACACCGAAAAGCTGCAGTGGCTGAACCACCACTACATTAACAGCCTGCCGCCGGAGTATGTGGCGACGCAGCTGCAGTGGCATATCGAACAGCAGAACATCGACACGCGCACCGGCCCGGAACTGGCGAAGCTGGTTACCCTGCTGGGCGAGCGCTGTAAGACGCTGAAAGAGATGGCGGCTTCCTGCCGTTACTTCTACGAAGAGTTCGACGAGTTCGATGCCGACGCGGCGAAAAAACATCTGCGTCCGGTGGCGCGTCAGCCGCTGGAAGTGGTGCGCGACAAGCTGGCCGCCATTAGCGACTGGAACGCGGAGAATGTGCATCACGTGATTCAGAGCGCGGCAGACGAACTGGAAGTCGGAATGGGCAAGGTCGGCATGCCGCTGCGCGTTGCCGTAACCGGCGCCGGTCAGTCGCCAGGCCTAGACGTCACGGTCGAAGCGATCGGCCGCAGCCGCAGCGTCGCGCGCATCGAAAAGGCGCTCGCCTTTATTGCGCAGCGCGAAGCGCAGGGCTGATAAACGCAAACCGGAAGCCTCAGGCTTCCGGTTTTTCTACTCTTCGCTGATACCCAGCCGCTGCAATACTCCTTTAATCCCTCGCAAAATCATTGCGTCAAGCAGATCCTGCTCGCTCTGCGTCATTTGCTGCACAGAACTTAATAGTAACGCAGGTAAAGCGCAGGTAAAGAGTTAGGCTGAGTGGCGTAGGAAGCGTTGGGTTCATTCAGGTTGCGCATTGACTGGATAAAGCTTTTAACGCGCTCGTCAACGTGGATCAATCTGGCTTTGCCGCCCTGTACGCCCGGCTTTGGCGTCGTGGTCCAGTTTTCACGCTTAATCCATTTGTTTACCGTCTGACGACTGTAACCTGTCTCATTCGTGAGTTCATCAAGTGTTAACCATTCCTTTTTCACGATACTGTCCCTGTTTAATAAAATTAGTTAAGCATATTACAGCAAATCGTTACACGTGAAAGTAACCTGAATGAAATTGCCTCTTGCCCGGCGGGCAAGAGGCAGACCCTTATTGCACCGTACCGACTGCTTCGCCTGACGGACCGCAAGGAAATAGGCGAGGCCGACGAAGACCGCACCGCCCACGCCGTTACCTAAAAATACGGCAACGAAGTTCGGCAGGTATTCCGCCCAGCTCAGCTGACCGGCAGAAATCGCCGCCGGCACGGTAAACATGTTGGTAACGACGTGCTGGAAACCGATCGAGACGAACGCTATCACCGGGAACCACATGCCGAAAATTTTGCCAACTACATCTTTACTGGCGAAGGCCAGCCAGACTGCGAGGTAGACCAGCTAGTTGCAGCCGATTCCGGAAATAAAGGCGTGCAGGAAATCAGTGTTCACCTTGGCGCTGGCGATGGCAGCTGTTTTTTTCAGGTAGTCGCCCTCGGTCATTCTCAGCATATGGCCGAAGAACTAGGCGATGGCGAGGCTGCCTATGAAGTTAGCTATGGTGACCCAGAACCAGTTGCGCAGTACCGCAAAGCCGCTAATACGGCGAGCAAACCAAGCCACCGGCATGGTCATCATATTGATATTGCCGGTCAGCAGTTCGCCGCCAGCCAGCACAGTCAGGATCAATTTCACCGGGAATACCGCCGCGCCCAGCAGGCCGCCAAAGGGAGCCCCAGTCAGCGGGCAGGGAGTTAATAACATGTAGATCTGGCAGGAAGCCGGTAGCAATAAAGGCGCTAGCCATAAAGCCGACAATTGACAAGGTGGGAATGGAAGCGCGACTTTTAGTGACGCCAACCTGAATCGCCAGCTGGGCGAGCTCTTTAGGTGAATGCAGCGACATAGTATCTTTAATATTATTAATAGTTGTGACAGGGATGATGTTGTGTAAAGGCGTGGACAGCGATGACCACTTGATTAGCGGGCTAAGTTTCACATGAGCCTTAACGGAAAACAAGAAAATCCTAAAGGCTGTGTAACTAGAATTTAACCTAAATGCGCAACAATCTGCTATGGCGTTGACGCCAGCCAGACTGCGAAAAGCGGATCCGCAGGGCGAAAGCGCGGTAAAAAGCAGCAATATCCGCGAGTTGACGTCTTTTTCAGCGATTAAACCTAGTTTATCATTTTAGCGTTGACACTCCCGAGGGGAGTTTCATATTATGCTGTCCGTCGCGTAATACGGCGGTTTTTTCGGTTCGGGGCTATAGCTCAGCTGGGAGAGCGCCTGCATGGCATGCAGGAGGTCAGCGGTTCGATCCCGCTTAGCTCCACTAAGTCGCTTCCCAACGATTTGGCACTTGAAAAAATGATTCCAGATGTGGGGGTATAGCTCAGCTGGGAGAGTGCTTGCATGGCATGCAAGAGGTCAGCGGTTCGATCCCGCTAATCTCCACCATTCTCTAAGTCCTGATTTCTCAGGCAATCTCAAAAACTGCTGTAAAGCGTGCGACAAGAGCGACACTGCTGCCGCCCTGCGCTGGCACCGTTGCGCGCTGCCTTTCCGGCCGCCACACGCGAAAACCGTGCGTACCGTCGCGATCCAGCTGCGCCACCAGACCATACTCCCACTCCAGATAGGCCTGCATCACTGCCGACCCGATATCCGTGCCTTCATACGGGCGACGATAGTGGTCGATCACAGGCGAAAGCAGGCCTCTTACGCCCGCCGTCGTCTCTAGCCCGGCGGCGCGCTATGCCGTGTTGCCGCCCGCCAGCACGAAAACCGGCTTGCCGGTCAGCGCCTCGACTTGTTCAACCGCATAGCCCGCCAGCCAACTGCTGTCGCAGGTCAGCACGTAGTGCTCGGCCGCTGGCAGAGACACCTTGCCCTGCTGCTGCAGCGTGGAGTGCAGCAGCCAGGCGGCGCCGGGAATATGGCTTTTGATATGGTTGGCGTGCATCGTCAAGTCCAGCAGCTGGGTGTCGCCCTGCCTGAGCCAGTCGCTTAGCTGCTGCGGCGACAGGGGGCGGGAAGCTGCGGCGTCCAGCCGCCGGTGGCGTTGAAATCCTGCGGCTGGAAGCCGTCAAGCACCGCCGTCTTCATCCATTATCACGATGCGCGCGCCGCGCTCGCTGGTGTAGTGATCGGTCTCCTGCACCAGCTGTCCGCACGGCACGTGGCGGCTACCCGGCAGGTGTCCCAGGCTGTACGCCTCCACGTCGCTCACGTCGAACAGGTAGGTGGTGCGCGCCTCCCGCTGCTAGCGCGCCAGCGTGGCAGCGTCGATGCGCGCCACGCCCGTGGCGTCCGCTACCTGACGCGCCTGCGCCAGCGCGTGACGATGCGCGTCAGCGCTGGCGGCGCCGTAGCGGCGGCTCTGCTGCTGCTCCAGCACCAGGCCCGCCAGTGTCCAGCCGATGGTGCCGTTGCACAGCGCATAGACCGAATTACTGATGCCGGCGTTAACCAGCGACTGCGTGCCAATAATGCTACGCGTGCGGCCAGCGCAGTTGACGATAACCGTGGTGGCGGGCGAGGGCGCGATATCGCGCACGCGCAGCACCAGCTCGCCGCCCGCCGCTTGCCAGCCCGCCAGATCTTCTTTGAGCAGGGCGATATTGCTGTAGCCCCAGGCCGCCGCGCGCGCCGCCGCCTGCGCCAGGCCCGAGCCTTTATCGTAAATCGTTACCTTGGTGTTGCGGCGGGGAATGCGATCCAGTCACTCAAGCTCCAGCTTAGAGAGCGGAATATTGACGGCGAACAGCGGATGCCCCCGCGTGTAAAGCGCCTCGTCGCGCACGTCGACTAGCGCCACTTCCTGCTGCTGGCACAGCGCCTGCTGAATCTCTGCGGCGTCGTGCAGAGGAAAGGTTTTAGCCATGTGATTTATCCCAGATGTTTTGCAGATAGCGGTTGCTGTAGCCGGAGATAAAGGTTTTTTCGCTGCCGTCTTCGCGGTAGACCGCGCAGCTGACCGCGCCGATATTGGCGCCGTAAACGTGAATGCTGATGGAAACCCGGTCGTCGAAGGCGTTGCTGACGCGGTGGATATCGCCAACGCGCGGTGAAACCGCCTCGATATAGCCCGGCTCCAGCCGCACCGGCGTGCCTTCCGCCACCAGCCCGCCGTCGCCGATCCTGTAGCTTTGAGAAAGCTCCGCGCCGCGCAGCATGCCGATTAGGCCCCAGACGCGGTGATCGTGGATCGGCGTCTGCTGGCCAGGCCCCCAGACGAAGCTCACCACCGAAAAGCGCTGCTGCGCGTCGGCATAGAGTAGGTATTGCTGATAGCGCTCCGGATGCGGTCGGGCGAAGGCCACCTCCAGCCAGTCGTCATGCAGCAGCAGCAGCGCGCGGCCCTGCTCTAGCAGCGCGGCCTCTTTCGGCTGCCGGTCGAGCCGGGCGGCCAGCTGCGCCACGAAATCGCGCAGGCGGCGGTGTTGCGGTTCACTCATGATTTGTTCTCCTGAAACCGTTGCGCTACCTGATTGGCGCCGCCAGACAGGCTGAAGTCAAAGGCGGCGCTGACGTCGACGCGGAGCGGCAGCACACGTCGTCGATCCAGCTGCGGGTAATGGCGGTCGGCATGTTGAGCGACTGGCCCAGCGCCGCGGCGAAGGGCTGCGGATGCTGCGCCGCCCAGACCTGCGCCCGGGCCAGCCGCGTCAGCAGATCGGCAATCGCCTTGCGCTTCTCTGGATCGGCCAGTGCCGTCTGGCGCGCCAGTGCGAAAGAGTAGCCGGACATAATGCCTCGGCCGCCGCCCTGCGGTACGCGCACCGTGCCGTCAACCTGTGTCGAGGTGGCGATATAGGTATAGGGTTCCCACGGCGCCCAGGCGGCTACCGCGCCGGAGGTCAGCGCCGCGCGGCCGTCCGACCGGGCCGAGAAAGCGCAGCGTCACGTCGCCCGGCTTCAGCCCGGCGCGCTCCAGCAGGCCAAGGAGCAGATAGTGTCCCCAGCCACCGCGGTTCACGGCGATCTGCTGGCCTTTCAAATCCTGCAGGCGATGGATATCGGCATCGGGACGTGTCAGCAGCGCGATGCTGTCCGGGTTGTTCTGCCCGGCGCCCACCGCTTTTACCGGCGCGCATGCGGCATAGACAAACAGAAATGGCAGATCGCCGGTCAGGCCGACGTCCAGCGCCCCCGCGTTCAGCACTTCCAGCACCGGCGCGCCGGCCTCAAAGGCGGTGAGCTGCAGCGTATAGGGCAGATTATCCAGCTCCCCTGACGTCTTCAGCGAGACAAAACGGTCGCCTCTGACGTCGACGAGGCGCAGCGTCACTTTTCCGCTTTCGGCGGCCGCGGCGTGATGCAGGCTTGACGCCAGCACGAGGCTGGCGAAGAGCGCGGTCAGACGCATCAGGCGCTCCTTCTGCCGCGCGTCAGCGGCAGCAGCTCGCGGCCATACTCCACGGCATCATTGAGCGGATCGAAGCCGCGGATCAACATGCTGTCGATGCCGAGCTGGTAGTAATCCAACAGCGCGTCGGAGACCTGATCTGCCGTGCCCACCAGCGCGATGGAGTTGTAGCCGTCGCTGACCAGCTTCGCGATGCCGGTTCACAGCACCTTATCGTGGCGGTCACTCTCGTTCGCCGCCGCCAGCAGATGCTGCGCGCCGACGCTCTGCAGTTTTGGCAGGCCAAAGGTGTAGCCTGACTCCTGTAGCGGCTTCTGCGCCGTGGCGTAAATATGCTCAGCGCTCGCCCAGGACTCTTTCTCGGTGCGGCCGATAATGGGGCGGAAAGAGATATTGTTTGATCTCGCGTCCCTGACGCGCCGCGGCGGCGCGCACGTTGCGCACGGTTTCCGCCGCGCCCTGCAGAGGGTCGCCCCACAGCGCGAACACGTCGGCATGGCTCGCGGCGATGTCGATCCCCTCCGGCGAGGAGCCGCCGAAGTAGACCGGCAGTTTGCTTTGCAGCGTCTTAATTGTGGAGAACGCCTGTTCCGCCTGGTAAAAGCGGCCCTGATGCTCCTAGGCTTCCGCTGAGGTCAGGCTTTTATGCAGCACGCTGAGGAATTCATCGGTACGCGCGTAGCGCTCCGCTTTGTTGAGAAAGTCGCCGTCGCGCCGCTGCTCACTATCGCTGCCGCCGCTGATGATATGCACCGCCAGGCGGCCGTCAGTCAGGTGATCGAGGGCCGCCAGCGTGGGCGAGACAAAGCCCGGCCGCTGCGCCAGCAAAAATTTAATCGCGAGGTGTGCGCCGCCGCGTGCGCCGTCACTAAAAAGCCGTTAGGTTGATCGGACCAGTAGCCGACCAGAATGCGATCGAACCCCGCCTCTTCATGCGCGCGGGAAAAATCGGCGATGTACTGTTTATCGAAAAGGGGGCCGCTGGCCAGAATAATTTCAGAGGCCAGGCGATGGCCCGAGCATGCCGAGGAACTGAATGCTCATGCTCTTCTCCCGCTGTTGAGTTACCTGAAAAACTACGGGGCGAACGGCACGAGATGAAATTCGTTATTGTGCAATAGTTTTGCGTCTGGCGGGGAAGGGCGGGGGTGCGCAGACGGGAAGGGCGGAAAGAGAGGATAGCAAGTAGGAATATTTAAGAAAAAGGGCGAGAACCTGTCCGCCCTGCGGCCGCTGCGCCTTGCCGGCGCTGTTTGCTTGTCAGAACGCCAGCACCAGTCCGGCGATCGCCGCGGAGAGCACGCTCACCAGCGTTGAGCCGTAAAGCAGCTTCAGGCCGAAGCGCGATACCACGTTGCCCTGCTCTTCGTTCAGGCCCTTAATGGCGCCCGCCACGATGCCGATAGAGGAGAGGTTGGCGAAGGAGACCAAGAACACCGATAGAATGCCCTCTGAGTGCGGTGACAGCTGGCCCGCCAGCTTCTGCAGATCCATCATCGCCACAAATTCGTTGGAGACCAGCTTGGTCGCCATGATGCTGCCGACCTGAAGCGCTTCGTGCGTCGGCACGCCCATTACCCAAGCAAAGGGGTAGAAAACGTAGCCCAGCACGCCCTGGAAGCTGATGCCGAAGATAAAGTCGAACAACGCGTTCAGGCCGGAGATCAGCGCGATAAAGCCGATCAACATTGCGGCGACGATGATTGCCACGCGGAAACCAGCCAGGATATATTCGCCCAGCATCTCAAAGAAGCTCTGGCCTTTATGAATATCCTGCAGCTGCAGATCTTCCTCGTTGTCGACGCGGTAGGGGTTGAGCAGCGACAGCACGATAAAGGTGCTGAACATGTTGAGCACCAGCGCGGCCACCACATATTTCGGCTGCAGCATGGTCATGTAGGCGCCGACGATCGACATTGACACGGTCGACATCGCGGTCGCGGTCATAGTGTACATGCGGCGCTGCGACATTTTGCCGAGAATATCCTTATAGGCGATAAAGTTTTCTGACTGTCCCAGAATTAGAGAGCTGACGGCGTTAAAGGATTCCAGCTTGCCCATACCATTGATTTTTGACAGCAGGGTGCCGATGCCGCGAATGACCCACGGTAGAATGCGGAAGTGCTGTAGGATGCCGATCAGCGCGGAGATAAAGACAATGGGACAGAGCACGTTCAGGAAGAAGAAGGCCAGACCCTTGTCGTTCATGCTGCCAAACACAAAGTTGGTGCCTTCGCCTGCATACTTCAGAAGATGGTCGAACAAGCCGGCGAAGCCTTTCAAGAATCCAAGCCCTGCCTCGGAGTTCAGGAAGAACCACGCCAGAATCACCTCAATGACCAGAAGCTGGACAATGTAGCGAATGCGAATACTTTTACGGTCGTGGCTGACGAGCAACGCCAGCACGGCTACCACCGCCAGTGCTAAAAGGAAGTGCAAAATATGGGACATGCTTGCTCCAAATTTGATTTGAGGAGGATTATAATTTGCTACATATTCTATGTAATGCGTTACTTAAAAACGAGATCAAATCCACATTATAAGGATTCGCTATCACCGCATTTCTCAGAAAACTCTTACGCGTCACTGCTCGTTCACAAATTATTCACACTAATTACCCACAAAATTATTGTCTATAAGTTATCCTGAGCGTAGAATTAAAGCCCGTTGCGAATTTTTTACACGGCTAGCTTTACTAAGATGTATAGCAATTGCTATACTTTATGGTATTGTCTATTTAAAAAGATAACGATAACCGCCTTTCACTTGCCACTGCCACGAGCGGGCCGTAAGCTGCCGTGGTTAAAACGCGTTCAGATCAGGTAGAGAATTATGTTTGAGAGCCGTACCGCCGCTCGCGGAGCCAGAAAAATCAAGCTCGCCCTGCTGGGGCCGGCCTTTATCGCCGCCATCGGCTACATTGATCCCGGTAACTTCGCGACCAATATTCAGGCCGGCGCAGCCTATGGCTATAAGCTGCTGTGGGTGGTGGTCTGGGCCAATATCATGGCGATGCTGATCCAGCTGATATCCGCCAAGCTTGGCATCGCTACCGAAAAAAATCTGGCGGAGCATATCCGCGACCGTTTTCCGCGTCCGGCGGTGTGGTTCTACTGGGTGCAGGCGGAAATTATCGCCATGGCCACCGATCTGGCGGAGTTTATCGGCGCGGCGCTCGGCTTTAAGCTGCTGCTCGGCATCTCTCTGCTGCAGGGCGCGGTGCTGACCGGCGTGGCTACCTTCCTGATCCTGATGCTGCAAAGCCGCGGGCAGAAATCGCTGGAGCTGGTGATCGGCAGCCTGCTGCTGTTTGTGGCGGCGGCCTATTTAGTCGAGCTGTTCTTTTCGCAGCCGAAAGTCAGCAAACTGTTTACCGGCATGGCGCTGCCTTCGCTGCCGACCTCAGATGCGGTGTTCCTCTCGGCGGGCGTGCTGGGCGCGACCATTATGCCGCACGTTATCTATCTGCACTCGGCGCTGACGCAGGTCGACAGCGGTGGCAGCAAAAGCGAGCGCTACTCCTCGACGAAACTCGATGTGGCGATCGCCATGACCATCGCGGGCTTCGTTAACTTGGCGATGATAGCGATCGCCGCGGCCGCGTTCCACTTTAGCGGGCATAGCGGCATTGCGGAGCTGGACCAGGCCTACCTGGCGCTGACGCCGCTGCTCGGCCATGCGGCGGCTACGGTATTCGGCCTGAGCCTGGTGGCGGCGGGCCTCTCCTCAACAGTGGTGGGCACGCTGGCGGGGCAGGTGGTGATGCAGGGCTTTATTCGCTTCCATATTCCGCGGTGGGTGCGCCGCCTGGTGACAATGCTGCCCTCGTTTATCGTGATTATGGCGGGCTGGGATCCGACGCGCATCCTGGTAATGAGCCAGGTGCTGCTCAGCTTCGGCATCGCGCTGGCGCTGGTGCCGCTGCTCTCCTTTACCGGCAACCGCGATATCATGGGCGATATGGTCAATTCCCGTCTGATGCAGAACGCAGGGCGCGCTATCGTGGTGCTGGTGGTGGCTCTTAATGCCTATCTGCTGGTGGGTGAGGTTCTGGGGCCGTAACGCCGCGTCCGGCCAGCCTGCTGCTCACGGCAGTCGGCTCTTCTGTTAGGCGCGGCAGGATTCAGCGTCGGGCAGAGCGGGCTTTTTTCGGCGGCAGGCCGACGGGGAGACGCAGAGCGCTGGCGTCAACGGCAAAGCAAAAAAGAGGCGGCAAAAGCGCCTCTTTGCCGGCATGACCATCAGTGATGATGGTCATGGTGGCCGTGACGATCGTTATGGTCGTGGCGTTGGTGATGGCGTTGCGCCTCGCGCCAGTGATGGCGGCGTTCACGCTCCCACTGCTGGTGACGGCGCCACTCTTAGTGACGCCACCAGCGATGGTTGTTGTACTGGTAGCGATCGTGCCACCAGTGCGGCTCGCGCCAGCGGCCGCCGTCCCAGAAATAACCACGGCGATCGCGGTCTCGCCGCCTCGATGGCGGAGAGTTCGGCGACAGTGAAGTGGCAGTTGGCCAGCATCGCCACGGCGTCATCGATCTGCGCGGTTTTGCTGGCACCAATCAATACTGAGGTTACGCGCGCGTCGCGCAGTACCTAGGCGAGCGCCATCTGGGCCAGCTTCTGGCCGCGCTGCTGGGCAATTTTGTTCAGCTGGCGCATATTCTCTATCCTCTCATCGGTCAGCTGCTCCTCGCGCAGGAATTTGCTGCCGCTCGCCGCTCGCGAATCCTGCGGGATGCCCTGCAGATAGCGATCGCCTTCGCCGCGCGCGCTGCCGGGTAGTTTTAGATGGCGGTGTACAGTGCCTTGCCCTGACGCATCACCTGGCCCAGCGCGCGCATTGTCTCCTCCAGCGGCGTGTCGGGATCCGGACGGTGGTGATAGAAGATATCGACGTATTCCAGCCCCATACGCTTCAGGCTTTGATCTAGGCTGGCGATCAGATACTTGCGCGATCCCCAGTCGCCATAGGGGCCGTCCCACATGGTGTAGCCCGCCTTGGTGGAGATAATTAGCTCGTCGCGATAGCCGCGAAAATCTTCGCGCAGGATGCGGCCGAAATTCCCCTCCGCCGATCCGGGCGGCGGGCCGTAGTTATTCGCTAGGTCAAAATGGGTAATGCCGCAGTCGAAGGCGTGGCGCAGCAGTTCGCGACTGTTGTCAACGTGGGTGCTGTCGCCGAAGTTATGCCACAGCCCCAGGGAAATGGCGGGCAGCCTGAGGCCGCTACGGCGGTATTCTATCTGCAGATAACGGTCGGGATGCGCAAGGTAGGTCATACAGCGTTCCTGTCTCAAGGGAGGATTTAAAAGCGCCAGAGTAGTCGTGTATACGGTTACACAGTGATAAATCATCGCACATTACGCACTTACAGAATAATACCCCGTCGTAACGTCGGCTTGCCACGTTTTTGTTGCGCAGAGGATTGCGCTGCTTGCGTGCCGGCTTGGCAGCATAGCGGATACTCAAACCAGGCATCGGGTAAAAGGAGTGGCATATGCAATGCATGATCGTAGGCGATTGTCTGCTGGCGAGGTCAGCGCAGGCAACGCCGCGGTCGAGATCGATCGGGTGCTGACTACGGCGCTGCGCGAGCGGCGGCCCGGCTATCTGATGCTGGCGGCGGAGATCGCGCCGCCGACCGAGCCGCTGAACGCCGTGCCGCGCCTTTCGCACCGCTGCTCTGCCGACGCGCGTGACCCTGC
The DNA here is from genome assembly GCF_013753875.1 of Candidatus Pantoea persica. Lineage (GTDB taxonomy): Bacteria > Pseudomonadota > Gammaproteobacteria > Enterobacterales > Enterobacteriaceae > Pantoea > Pantoea persica. The sequence goes on along the minus strand of NZ_SMDS01000020.1, from coordinate 32,183 downwards.
TGGCCGATTTCCTCGCCGCGCGCTGGCAGCAGCAGGCGATTCCGTGCGCCACGCTGCTGATGGGCAAAGGGGTGCTGGATGAGCAGCAACCGGGCTACGTGGGCACTTACGCGGTGGCGGGCAGCGAGTGTGGGGTGAGCGAGCTGATCGAGCAGGCGGACATGACGATCTGCGTCGGCGTGCGCTTTACCGACACCCTGACTGCGGGCTTTACGCACAACCTGCCGGTGGCGCAGCTGATCGATATCCAGCCCTTCGCCGCCAGCGTGGTGGGCTAACGCTTTGCGCCGCTCAGCATGGCGGACGCGCTCGCCAAGCTTGAGACGCTGTTTGCGCGCTACGGCGAGCGCTGGACGCCGGTGCCGCCCGTGCAGCCTGACGCGGCGCCGGAAGAGGAGGCGCCCATCAGCCAGTGCGCCTTCTGGCGCGCCATGCAGCGCATGCTGCGGATGGGCGACAGCCTGCTGGCGGATCAGGGCACAGCCGCCTTCGGCGCGGCGGCGCTGCGTCTGCCGAACGGCGCACAGCTGCTGGTGCAGCCGCTGTGGGGCTTATACTCTACCCGCAGCCTTCGGCGCGCGGACCGCGGTGCCCGCGCAGCGGGTGATTCTGATTATCAGCGACGGCTCGGCGCAGCTCACCATTCAGGAGCTGGGCTCGATGCTGCGGGATGGGCAGAAGCCGCTAATCTTTTTGTTGTTGAACAATGAGGGCTATACGGTGGAGCGCGCCATTCACGGCGCGACCCAGCGTTCACGGACAGGCGCAGAGATGGCGCGTCACCGAATGCGTTCAACTGGAAGAGGTGATGGCGCGGCTGGAGGCGCCGGCGTGCCTGACGCTGGTTGAGGTGGTGATGCCGCAAGCGGATCTGCCGCCGCTGCTGCGGAAGGTGACCGCCTGCTTGGCGCAGCACAACGGTGCATAAGTTTCGAAGTATTGCCGCTGTCAAGCGTCCTGCCTGACGGGTAGGCTGTGCGCACTATCTTCAATGCTCGCCTTTTGTCACGGCGAGCGTTGTTGTTTTACCGGCAGACTTTTATAGTGTCCTGCATCTTAGGGACCCCAAGCGGAGCAACAGAAGAATGACAACCTATGCCCTAGTCGGCGACGTCGGCGGCACCAACGCGCGACTCTCCCTGTGTGAGGTGGAAACCGGCAAAATTTCCCAGGCCAAAACGTTCTCAACGTCAGATTACGACAGCCTCGAAGCCGTCATCCGCCACTATCTTGGCAAGCAGCAGCACGATGTCGCGGACGGCTGCATCGCCATTGCTTGCCCCGTCACGGAAGACTGGGTCGAAATGACCAACCATGACTGGGCATTTTCCACCAGCAAAATGAAAGCCAGCCTGGGCTTTGCCCACCTGGAGATCATTAACGATTTTACCGCCGTTTCCATGGCGATCCCGATGCTGACCGCGAAGCATGTGATTCAGTTCGGTGGCGGCGAGCCGGTCAAAGATAAGCCTATCGCTATCTACGGCGCGGGCACCGGCCTGGGCGTCAGCCATCTAGTGCATGTCGATCGGCGCTGGGTCAGCCTGCCGGGCGAGGGCGGCCACGTCGATTTCGCCGCCAACAGCGACGAAGAGGATTTGATTCTGGAGGTGCTGCGCGCCGAGCTGGGCCACGTCTCTGCCGAGCGCGTGCTCTCCGGCGCCGGGCTGGTCAACCTCTACCGCGCCATCGTCAAGTCGGACAATCGCGTGCCGGAAAACCTCAAGCCGAAGGATGTCTCTGAGCGCGCGCTAGACGACAGCTGCACCGACTGCCGCCGCGCGCTGTCGCTGTTCTGCGTCATTATGGGCCGTTTCGGTAGCAATCTGGCGCTGAACCTTGGCACCTTCGGCGGCGTCTATATCGCCGGCGGCATCGTGCCGCGCTTCCTAGAGTTCTTTAAGGCCTCTGGCTTTCGCGCCGCCTTCGAGGATAAAGGGCGTTTCCGCGACTACGTTTCCCGCATTCCGGTCTATATGATCACCCACGATCAGCCCGGCCTGCTCGGCGCCGGCGCGCATCTGCGCCAGACGCTGGGGCGTATTCTGTAATCCTCTGAAAACGGCCTGCAGGCCGTTTTTTTATGGCCAGGCGCGGGATTTCCCGCCCAGCGCCACCGCACGCGCGGATTAACCTGCAGAAGTGTGAGCACAGCCGATAAACCTAAAGGCGCATCAGCTCGCTAAAGCGCTTCTCCTTGCTGCGGCTGACCGGCACCTGAAACGCCAGATCGCGTAGCTTCAGCAGATAGGTATTACTGAACCAGGGCTCGATCTCGCGGATCTTGCTGAGATTAACGCAGTAAGAAGCGGTGGCAGTGGAAAAAATGCTGCTCCGGCAGGCGGGCGCAAAATTCGCTGATGCTCATCGACATCACATAGGCCTCGCGTCGGGTATAAATAAACGTCAGCTTCTCATGTGCCTCTACGTAGTGTTTCGTCATCGTTAAGCTCAAGGTTGTAGCGCAGATAGCGCGAAAGATTGATTACCAGCTGGCGCGCGGTATCGGGATTGAGCCGGATCGAGGAGTTGATGGAATTCAGCGCGTTGAACAGAAAATGGGGATTTATTTTGCTCTGCAGGGCGCGCAGTTCCGCTTTATTCGCCATCTCACACAGCTGCTCGGCGCGCGACACCTCCAGCTGGGTGGAGATAATCTGCGACAGGCCGATCGCCATCTCCTTGAGCGAGCCGGTAATGCGGTGGGCCCGGCGGTAGTAGATTTTCAGCGTGCCGGTGACGTGGCCCTTCTCCCACAGCGAAATTACGATCATCGAATGAATATCTTTGGTGCGATGCGCTTCGTCGTTGTTCTTGATGATGATTTTGCCGCTGGACATCGCCTGCGCGGTGGTGGGGCTGATGCCGTCGTCGCCGTTCTGGCAGTTCTGTTCTCCATAGCCAACGTAGGCGAGGATATGCGTCTTGTTGGTGATGGCGATCGCATCGGTGCTGATGTCGCGGCAAATAATGGTGCAGACGCGACGCTGTTGACGTCGCGAAACAGCGGCAGGGTCTTGTTGGCGATCTCCAGCGCCAGCTTCGCCTGGCGCGCCGCAATCGCCTCTTTTTCCCCCTCGACGCTCTGCACCAGCAGAACAATCAGGCCGATGCTGGAGGCATCGAGGATCATCGGCAGCGCGATTTCTGACACAATCGACCTGCCCAGCGCGAAAGGTTTGGCCCACATCAGAATCAACACCATCGTCAAGGCTTTCGCATAGCATGACGCCGATGATGCCGGCGCGCCAGCGCTGCGCTTTCGGCACGCGGCGATTGATCGCCCCGGCGATAATGCTGGTCACCAGGCAGGGCACCGAGGTCACGCCGTGGATATCGATAAAAAAACGGTGCAGTCCGGCAATCATGCCAGTGGCAATGCCCACCTAGGGACCGAACAGAATGCCGCCCGCCATTACAGCGATCACGCGCACGTTCAGCAGCGAACCGTCGACGTGGATCCCCCGACCAGGTGCTGAACAGTGCGAACAGCGAAAAAATCGCGATGACCGCCGCTTTCTCCAGCGGCGAATGTTCATCTTTTGCCGCAGCTGACGGAAGGGGCGCGTACGGGTCAGGAAAAACAGGCAGATCAACATTAGGACGGTGCGGTCAGACACCGCCAGCAGCATATCGAAGTGGGAGTTCACGGCCAGCCTTCAGGTAAGCAGAGTCAGGGGCCTATGATAAAAAAATATGATGGCGATGCGCCAGCGGCCAAAAAGAGCATTCAGGCCGTTGCTGTTCTGGATCAAAATTGCTGACACTACGAAAAAGAGGAAACCTGAGTGGAGAAAGGGAGAACACTTTTTTGCGACCGGCAGGCTGGTGAGCATCAGGGAAGTTTATTATGTTCTGACGGCCTTCGCCTTGCACTCACCTTACGCCGTCAGGAGCACTTTATGCAGTTAACTACCTCACGTCTGACTCTGACCACGCTGAAGCCAGAAGACTGGCTGCTGTTTCGCGCGGTGCATGAGGATGCGGAGACGATGCGCTAGGTCAGCGAGGTCCCGGACGAGGCCGATCTGCGCCAGCGCTTCAGCAAGCGGCTCGCCCCCTGGCAGGTCACCAGCTTTCATATGCTCTGCGTGGTGCTGCTGCGCGACGGCGGCGAGCCGATCGGCCTGTTTGGCTGCAGCCCCGAATGGCAGCCTTACCGCCAGGCGGAGGTCGGCTATATGCTGCTGCACCGCTTCTGCGGCCAGGGCTACGGCAGCGAGGCGCTGAGCGATTTTCTGCTGTCGGCGAGTTTCCACAAGATCAAGGCGATGGTGGTGGAGGACAACCAGGCGTCGCGTCGCGTGGTGCTGGAAAAAACGGCTACAGGCTGGAAGGCACGCTGCGGGATAATTATCTGCTAAGCTGCGAGTGGGTGAACGATTGGGTGTTTGGTCGTCTGAATCTGGAAAATTAAAAAATATAATTTGCCCATCGACAACTTTGTTATCGCCACGTTATGTTCTTGTTTCGACCACGCCAGTGGCCTGCGTAGCTCGGACGGTCCGGACGCTTACGTATCCAAGAGGACATTATGGCTGACAACAGCACACCCCGTCGTTTTTCGCGTATCGATCGCCTTCCCCCCTATGTGTTCAACATCACTGCTGAGTTGAAGATAGTCCCGACGGCGCCACGCCGCCGCATATCGAGGACAAGCTCTGCCAGGTGGCGCAGCGCGAAGATACCCACTGCTACTCCACTTCGCGCGCCATTTCGTGCTGGTACGCCGAGCGCTATCAGGTGGCGATCGATCCCGAGTCGGAAGCAATCGTGACCATCGGCTCGAAAGAGGGGCTGGTCACGATTGCTGGCGACGCTGGATCATGGCGATACCGTGCTGGTGCTGAATCCCAGCTACCCGATTCATATCTACGGCGCGGTGATTGCGGGTGCGCAGGTGCGCTCCGTGCCGCTGGTAGCGGGCGTCGATTTCTTCGCCGAGCTGGAGCGCGCCATTCGCGAAAGCTACCCCAAGCCGAAAATGATGAGCCTCGGTTTCCCGTCGAATCCGACCGCGCAGTGCGTCGAGCTCGACTTCTTCGAGCGCGTTATCGCGCTGGCGAAGCAGTACAACGTGCTGGTGGTGCACGATCTCGCCTACGCCGACATCGTCTACGATGACTGGAAGGCGCCGTCGATTATGCAGGTGCCCGGCGCGCGCGACGTGGCGGTGGAGTTTTTTACCCTGTCGAAAAGCTACAACATGGCGGGCTGGCGCATCGGCTTTATGGTGGGCAATAGGGATCTGGTCGCCGCGCTGGCGCGTATCAAAAGCTACCACGACTACGGCACCTTCACGCCACTGCAGTTAGCGGCTATCGCGGTGCTGGAAGGCTATCAGCCGTGCGTGCGCGATATCGCCGAGCAGTACAAGCGCCGCCGCGACGTGCTGGTAAAAGGGTTGCATGAGGCGGGCTGGATGGTAGAAAACCCCAAAGCTTCGATGTACATCTGGGCGAAGATCCCGGACTACTACGCCCATCTCGGCTCGCTGGAGTTCGCCAAAAAGCTCCTGCAGGAGGCGAAGGCGTGCGTTTCGCCGGGCTTCGGCGACTACGGCGGATACCCACGTGCGCTTCGCGCTGCTTGAAAACAGCGATCGCATTCGTCAGGCGGTGCGGGGCATTAAGGCGATGTTCCGTGCGGACGGTATCCTGCCGGGCAGCGTGAAAGCGGTGGAAGAAGCGGAGTAAAACGAAACGGGGCGACAACGTGTCGCCCCTCAGCCGGTGCTACAGCATCAGCACGAATGTGCCGACCCAGAGCAGCACAAAGAAAGATATTCCCATCAAAGCGTATTTCACAGACAACTCCTCTGAGCGGTTACGACAACAGCGATCCAGGTCAGCGCAACGCGAACAGAATGAGAAAAACGTATCGGGGCATCATCGCCTCAGGCATTTTCTCAGGTCGTTCTGAGTAACTCAGAACAGGATCGAGCGCTAATTTACGCGTAATCGATCCTAAAATAAATAGGCCCAGTATGAGAGTTTTGTCACATTATTACGGTACGTCAATTTCCGGGATCGCCGATATATTAACCTGCAGCTGCGACAGCTCCGGCTGGTCTTTATCTAGCACGATTTTAACCGGGAGCCGCTGGACGACTTTAGTATGGTTACCTGTCGTGTTATCGGGCGAAATTGCCGAAAAAGCCGCGCCGATGGCGGGTGCGATACTGTCCTCGCGGCCAGTGAAATGCTTGCCCGGCAGCGCATCGACGGTGACTTTGACCCGCCGGCCCGGACGCACGTCGTTGAGCTGCGTCTCCAGATAGTTGGCCGTGATATAGGTCTGCTGCAGCGGCGGCACCGCCAGCAAGCGGGTGCCGGCGGAAACATAGGCGCCGACGCGCGCCGCGCACTGACCCACCATGCCGTCAACCGGCGCCACGATACACGTATAGGAAAGGTTGAGACGCACCTGATCGACGCTCGCCTGCGCCTGACGCACCGCCGCCTGCAGTACGCCGATCGCCTTCACCGCCGCCGAGGAGCGATGAGTCGAGCTCGATTTTTGCTGATCGTCCGCCGCAATGGTGCCGCTTTTATACAGGCGGTTGTAGCGCTCGGCGTTCTGCTCGGCATACTGCGCGGTTACCTGATTCGCCGCCAGCGTCGCCTTCGACTGCTCAATCGCCGACTGCTGCTGTTCAAGCTGCGCCTGGCTCACCTGCAGATCCGCCTCGGCGCTCTCCAGCGCAACGCGGTCGTCGCGGTCGTCCAGCGTGGCCAGCACGTCGCCCGCCTTGACCTGCTGGTTGTCCTGCACTCTGACCTCGGCGATATAGCCAGCCATCTTCGTTCGGCGCCACCAGCGTGTAGTCGGCGTTGACCTAGGCGTCATTGGTGCGGTGATCGTTACCGGTCATCGCTGACCAGATAAAAAAGGCGGTGGCCAGCAACACCAGCAGCAGCACGGTTTTTCTCATTACTAAAGCACGCATAATCTTGTTATCTCGATGTCGTTGAAGCAGGTTGAATCAGGGTTTGCGGTGGCCAGACGCGCTTCGGCAGCAGCAGCCAGCTGTCGCTCAGGCTCAGCACAGTGGCCTGATGCTTCACCAGCGTGGCGAAGCCGCTGAGGTTCTCGCTGCTGCTGACGCTGCCGTCCATCAGCAGCGGACGGCATTTTGCCTGATCAGCAAAATGTTGGAGTGAATTTTTCCCCGATGGCAGAGGAAAACCTCAACCAGCACCGAGGCAGCAATGCTGGAGAAGCCGCGCACGGTATTGAACATCGCTGAGGCGAAGGGGCCTTCCGGCGGCGCCACCACGCTGGTGGCGCTCATCAGGATCGGCAAAATCACCATTGGCTGGCCGAACGCCTGCTACACCTGCAGCGTCCAGAAGTTCTGCCGCGTCCAGTCGCTGGTGATCTGCATGCCGAGCAGGCAGGCGTTCATCAGCAGCACGGCGCCCGCCGCCAGCACCCAGCGGCAGTCGATCCAGCGAATATTCAGCAGCGCCATGCCGCTGCAGCCGGTGAGCATGCCGAACAGATCAATCTGCTTAAACCGCTCCAGCCGCAGCGGATTCTGCGGAAACCGCCAGCGAGAAGCGGCGCTGCGAAAAGGTCACGGCGAACTAGGGCGCGATCATCATCGCCGCTACTTCGGTGGCTTGATAGGCAGAGACGATCCAGCTGCCCTGATCGACGCTGACGCCGATCAACCCCAGCGCGAGGCGAAGCGTAAAGGGATGCGGCGCTGGCGCGGTGGCAAGCTGAACGTTCATAGCAGGTTTCTCATTATTTTGATGCAATGTATTGCGATGTGATACAAGGCGCAATTTTACATCTCGATATACTGTAATATAGCCTGGTACAGGCTGTAAATCGTGCCTTTTTCGCGGTAGAGCTAAAAAGGACGACCTATGGCAAAACATTCCTCCAGCCGCGATAAAACCGGCGGTATTCAGGTCATCGCACGCGCGGCAACAATTCTCAACTCTCAACTCTCAACTCTCAACTCTCAACTCTCAACTCTCAACTCTCAACGCGCTGGGAGAGCATCCCGAAGGTATGAGCCTTGGCGGAATTGCGCAGGCGGTGGATCGCCACGCTACAGCGCATCGTCGCCGCGCTCGATAACGCCCAGCTGGTGCGCAGCAGCGGCACGGGCGGCGTGCGCCTCGGCCCGGCGCTGTTGAAACTGATCTCCAGCGTGCACACCGGCGTCGTCGATCTGATGCGTCCCAAGCTGGAGGCGCGGTGCGCCACCACCAACGAAACGATGTCGCTGTCGCGCGCCAGCGGCACGCAGCTGACCACCATTCACTACACTACGTTGTCGCTTCGCGCGAGCTGCCGCGCATGGGGCTAAAACTGCCGCTCTACAGCATCTCGGGCGGACGCGCGCTGCTGGTGCTGGAGTGCGATGAGGATGTACGCGTGATGGTGGGCGAAGCGTACCGCGAGCTGACGGACAAAACGGTGAAAACCCTGCCGCAGCTGATGGCGCTGATTAACGAGGTGCGCAACAGCGGTATCTCCTACGATCGCGGCGAACCCCTTGAAGGCATCTCCATCATAGCGGTGGCGCTGGATACGCTCTTTGGCCGCTTCTCCATTTCTCTGCTGGTGCCCACAACCCGCTTTCAGAAAAATGAAGCGATCTATCTTGAAGATATGCTTAAATGCAAAGAGGCGCTGATGCGCGAAATCGGCAAAATCGCCGCTGTTGAAGGATAAACTCACATGAAAACGCTGCTGATTGCTGTAGATAACTCACCGGTCGCCGACAAGGTGATCGCGACGGCAATTGAGGAAGCGCAGGCGCATCGGGTGCAGGTGGTGGTGCTGTGCTGCGTCGATCCTGCCTACTCCTCCTGCAACCAGCCCATCGATATCACGGTGGGCGAAGATCCGGCGGATTTCGCCGTGGCGCAGGATGAGCAGAATTCCACCGAGCTGGTGGTGCGCCATGCGCTAGCACCGCTACTGCGCACCGGCGTCGACGCCCGCGGTCTGATTGTCGCCGGCGAGGCGGCGGACACTATCGTCGCGCAGTCGCAGTCGCAGCAGCTTAACGCCCATATGATCATCATGGGACGACGCCACCTCTCGTCGTTCAACTGTCTGCTGAAGGGCTCGGTGAGCGGGGCGGTGATCGAACGCGCCCACTGTCCGGTATTAATCGACGTTCGTAAGGATTAGCGGCCCTGCATGACCTCGTCGTTTATCGCCACGCTGGCGGCCTTTGTGCTGCTGGCGCTGATTATTCTGCTGCTGCTCAATAACCACCCGGCTGCGCCTCTGGCAGGGCATACTGCTGTTTATGCCGCTGCTGCTGCTGGCTAACGTGCTCTGGTTCAGCTGGCTGAAGCCGCAGCAGCAGCGCGTGGCACAGAACGAGGCGGCGCTGAGCTATCTGGCGCAGGCGCCGGGCTACCGTATGCTGCAAACCTAGGAACCTGCGCTGTGGCAGCTTTTGCAGCAGGAAATGCAGCATCAGATGCGGCGCGGCGCAACGCCGCAGCAGGCAGCGGGCGAGCTGCGCGGCTGGCTGGCGGACCTTATTAACCAGCGGCTGATGCGCGCGCCCGATGCCGCGGTGGTCAACTACGTGCGCGTCTTGGTAAAAGCAATACAGGCGCTTGAGCAGAACGATCCTCAGCTCTGCTTTCGGTTTCTCTATCCCCAGGTGAGCGGCGGCGCCAATCTGGTGGCTACGTTCTCTCCCGCGCCCAACGCGGAAGATGCTGCGGCGACCATCTCGCCGTCGACCAGCCTCAGGCGCGGCGCGATCTGCAGCGTATTGTGGCGACGCTCTATAAAAAGTGGGGATATAAGCTGCAGCAGCTCAATATGCCAGCGGATACGGCGGTCGACCACTCGTCGATGTGCGCCATGTCGATCAATCTCTACAGCGCGATTCTCGCATTGCCGGACAAGCAGGCGGCCAATCTGTTGCGTAAAATGGTGGCACTTTCCGGCTGACGGGCAAAAAATGTCCGCTCAGTAAGGGCATAAGATCAATCAGAATGTCTTCTTGGGTTTCACCTGGTGTGGTGCAGACGCTGTTTGGTCTGAAGGCATCTTCTTACCCTTTATCACAGCGTGATAACCGTTTGGTCGAATCACTTTAATCGGTGAAAGTTAGCATTATTTATGTTAAGTTGGGCAATTTTCCGATAGCCGTCGGCTGTGCAGCGGCTTAAACTGCCGCGGCAATGAGAGGAATAAGATGAAAACAATTATTGCCGGCGCGATGGCACTGTTATTATTTATTACTGTCCGGCTGTAGCGTCAGCAAGCCGGGCGGATTTGAACATATAGATGAAGATCCCAGCTCAAATACTGTGCAGTATCGCTATGACCCGCAAAAATTAAACAAAGATGTGCTGGAACTCGATCTGGCCAGTTATTGCAACAGTAAAGGATTTGATAAAGTTGAAGCGCTGCCGCCGAAGGACAGCCATATTCTAGGGCTGAAAACAAACTGGTTCCAGTTTAACTATGCGATCAGAAGCTAGCGTAACAGCGACGGGAATAACCAATAAAATGGGCGGGTAATATCCCGCCATTTTTTATTTTTTTGCTGTGTGAAATCTTTGCCCTTAGCGGTGATGATGCCAGCCGCCGCCGTGGCCTCGGTCGATAATACATCCGCTCAGCATAGAGATAACTGCAATAACAGCTGCAACTTTAACGATTTTTTCACGGGAAGCTCTCCTCTTTTCCGATGGATATGACAATACGCTGGAATAGTGGAGCGAGGATGCGGCAAGTGTAGAGTTATTTAGAGAAATATTGCCGAATATTTCATTGTGAGTAAAAATAAATAGCCGGTTAATTTAAGCCTATCGGAACAGCCTGAATAAAAGGGATCCTCGGCAAGACAATTCTGAAAAGCAAGCCGTCTGTTTTCACCCTTTAGGGCAAATTGCGACTAAAGTAAGCGGATGCCAATAAATCAGGAAAGATAATGAAGCGTAACGTAAAAAATGTGCTGGCGATGCAGGCGGAGCTGGGAGAGTGTCGGACTTGGTTGGTGGCGGAGCAGGCGTTATGGTGCGTGGATATTCTGGCGCCAGCCATTCACCGCTTTGATCCGCACAGCGGCGCGCTGGAGACCTTTCCGCTGCAGGAAGATGTGGGCTGCAGCGGCGTCTGGCTGCTGGACGCGCAGGGCAAACCGCAGCGCAAAGTCGCCGACAATCCCGGCGAGGCGGCGAAAAGCCGCTTCAACGACGGGCGCGTCGATCCCTGGGGCAATTTCTGGTGTGGCAGCCTGTAGGAGCTGCTGGATAAAAACGGCGCGCTGCTCTGCCGCATGACGCCGCCGCTGCAGCTGGAGGTCAAAGGGCGCGACATTAAGATCTCTAACGGCGTCGCCTTTTCGCCCGATCGCCGCTGGATGTATCACAGTGATACGCCAAACGAGGTGCTCTATCGCTATGCGCTGGATGAGAAGAGCGAACCGGGCGAGCGCGAGCTGTTCCGTCGCTTTGACGCCAAAGGTGGCCTGCCGGACGGCGCGGCGGTGGACAGTGAAGGCTACTACTGGTCGGCACAGTTTGACGGCGGCCGCATTGTGCGCATCGATCCCGTCAGCGCGCAAATCGTGGATGAAATCGCGCTGCCGGTGCGCTGGTCGACCATGGTGGCCTTCGGCGGCCCCGATCTGAAAACCCTCTATATCACCAGCTCGCGCGAGGATCGCAAGGCAGAGGAGCTGGCGCACTATCCGCAGTCCGGCGATATTTTAGCGGTGGAGGTTGAGGTGGCGGGCCTGGCGGAGCCGCTGTTCCCGACATAACCCTGCGTCGCTGGCGCAGGGGCGGGCGGCGCGAGTCCGACGCCGCGTTAGCGGCATTTCAATGCGTCAGTTAGCGAAAAGGGCGCGCCTCATTTCGGAGGCGCGCCCTTTGCCGATTAGCGCGTCCGCTGCGTCTGTCCCCACGGCGGGGTGGGCCTGCCGCGCGGGAACAACCCTCAGCTGCGCTGCAGCTGCGGGTCCGCCAGCGACTGGCGCTGCGGCAGACGAATCATCAGCAGCGTCATAATCAGGCTAAAGGTCACGGTGAAGCCGCCGAACAACGAGGCCACCAGCGAACCGAGCACGCTGCCGATGCCGAAGCCAAGATAGAGCAGGCCATATTTTTTGGTCGGATTGTTCAGGCCGAAGAAGAAGTCACTTACCAGCGACGGGAACACGGTAATGGTGCCGCCGAAGCTAAAGGCGACGCAGGCCAGCGAGACAAAGAAGGTGGTTTCGTTCATGCGCGTGAACAGCAGAATGCTCATGCCAGTCAGCGAAATCACTCGGATGCGCGCCATCTTGTCCGACAGTACGCCCAGCACCAGACGTCAGCTCAAGTTGGCAACGGCGATCACCATCACCGCGCTGGCGGCGGTTTGCGCGCTGAGGGGCACCAGCCCTTCGCCACGCCAATCATGTAGAGGCCGCTCATGCAGGCGGTTAAAAACATCAGCGCCAGCATCCAATACTGCGGCAGGCGAACCGATTGCGCCCAGCCCGACCATGACGCCTGCGCTGAGGTAGAGCATCATCAGGTTGTCGGCATGGGCGGTGAGCCAGAAGCCGGCCGCCATCAGCATACCGGCGCCAATAGCGACGCGGCGCACGCCGAAGCGCTCCTGCAGTTTGCCCGCCAGCGACGAGGCGACCGCCAGCCCAAGGATCAGCAGGCCGAACGAAAAGGCGACCTCGCTGACCGCCGCGTCTAGTTTGATGGCGAGCTGGTCGTTGAACAGGCTCTAGGTATAGACCGAGCCCAGCGTGAACTGGGTAATAATGGTGCCGACTAAGTTCAGCCAGCGCGTGCGTTGGTACGAGGACAGGTTTGTCTGGTTCATGATTTTCTCTCCCGTTCAGGGATCTGGACACTGAGGCCAGCTTAAGCCCTCGTTACGCGCGCGCAGCAAAACGGCATGAACAGGATGAAATGCGTCATGAAATGCTGCTTCAGAGGGAATGAACGGCAGCGCCTGTCGCTTCGCTAATCTGTGATAAAAGCGGCATCATGATAATCTTTGGTTACCTGAAGTAAGCGAATATGTCATATGCGCGGTTCTGGCTGCAGGAATACAGAGTTTTTGCCAGGCTTAGAGCTCACTTAACAGGGAGGAAATATGAAAGACCGAGCATATGAACCCCTTAGCTGCGAGAACGAAGTGCGCTGCATCATCGGTCAGGCAGTGATTGAACTGAGCGAGAACCAGCAGCCGGTGACCAAATCAACGCTGGCGTTAAAACTGCTCTCTATGGCCGATCAGGATCAAGACGATGAGCGGGTACTGCTTTACTAGATTGCGCGCAAAGCCATCAATCAACCTCACCTTAGTCATCTCTTCGTAGTGATCGACCTAAGGCCCTTTGTCGCCTGACTTGCTGAGCGCGCGCACCTTATCGATTGCTGCTTTGCTCATCACTTCAAACTGCACGCCGCCATCTTTAAGGCGGGCTACCGCGTAAACATGGGAAAGGCGCCGGGGTTACTGTCTTCGTTCGGCACGTGCTCCAGCTTCTCTTCAAGGCCGTATACATAGCTGAACTTATAGTTTAGTTTTCAAATACTGCACGGGCTGACAGGCTGACGATCTGGCCTGAGCGGTGGGCGAGGTCGATCATCCCGCGATAGCCGACAATCAGCTGCGTTTCAGTGGCAACAGTGACCCACTGATTTCCCTGTTTCTGTCGCTTATCGAAAGGAAGCAGGTAAGCGTGCCCAAGCGTGCCGCCGGGCTCCAGACCGAGCTGTGCACACTGCATAATGACGTCGAGGAACGACATCTGGTCGCTCGGTGTTTTACGCAGCTCAGTCATTGTGATGCGTGCCAGTCTGTCGGCTGTCATATGCCTGGGCAGGGCGAGGGCAATCTGTGCCTTGATATTCGGATCGAGCATAAGCTGCGTCAGGGTTTTAGGCTTGCGGTCCTGCACAGGCGCGACGTCGTCTCCGATCGCTGCGGATTTGAGTGCTGCTGATGACATTTAGGGGCCTTATTTGATGCGGAAAACGCGAGATTTCGTAGTGGTTTTAAACGCGTCGTACAGCTCAGGGTGAGCCTCTTTAAACGCGGCAATATTGAATCGGGTTAAATTCCTGAGTGCGCCAGGTAGCCAGCTGCTTTCCTTCGAGGCTGATAAACGAGTTCTGCTGCATGAATAGCTTCAGCTTATGATCTGCAAAGTCGATTTCTTCCGATATTTCTTTCCGTCGCGCCAGCAACTCCCGGAGCTGGATAATGGTCTCCAGTGTTTTTCCATCGGCTTCAATGCCTGTTCTGGCGTCTTTGTCAAAGAGGCGCATCACGTCGCTTACTGCCGTGACCGGTGGCGGCGACAGGGTATTAACCCTGTCCTAGAACTGGATTTCCTTTTCCCGTATTGCGGCGATCGTCTCGTCGTCGCGTTCAACCCGGTAAACGCGAAAATCATCGGCGCCAATCAGCACGCCGAACACGCACACCTTTTTCCCGGTAACCATCAGCCCGAGCATGGCCTGCGTGGTGTAATGAACCGGAATTTCATCTGTCTGCTGCTCTCTCCATTCCCGCGCTTTAAAGAGGCTACATGTCTTTATCTCGATGTTTTCCCCACTCTCTGCCTCAGCATCTATTTTAGCGGCCATGTAGGGTAACTCCGGATCAAGATAACGCTCCCCGCGCCGGGCAATTATCAGGCCTGCTTCTTCAGAGAGAAGGTCAATAACGTAAGGTTCCATCCTTTGACCGCGGCTCAATATCTTTTGTTTGTCAGGTGAGAGGGGCTCTCGGCTTGGCTGCACTTTATCGAGATAAACATCCAGCGGAGTGCGACAGGGATATATGCCGAGGATACCGGCGACATCGCTGCCGCCTAAATATTTGCTTCGTTCAAGCTGTCCAACTGAACGCATCATGCTGCCTCTTGATTGCCATGGCGTCAGTAGTAACACCTGGTAAAGTTCGCCGGTTTGCTGGTCGTCTCATTGGACTGAGGTTTCCTGATGGCCCTCAGTTTTTAGCAGCCTACGTCCAGCAGGGTGGGCGTGGGCGCTGTCGCGCATCAGCCGCAGCTGCCGGCGCTGCTCATTATCCAGCACCTTCACACCGAGGTCTGGACAGCAGTCCAGGGAGGATTTTCGCTGGCTTTTTTTCATCTTGCACCGGTTGAACGCTGGCGCCACGACAAATCACCTGTCGAACGCATCCGGCTTCAGAAGCAGGCAATGCAGGGCGCCCCTGTATTCAGCGCCTTGGTTTTTGCTTTGTCGACGGGCGCGTTCTTACGCCAGAAATAAACCGCCGGGTCGATCGCATTCATCCAGCTGCGATTTGCTGACGTCAGGGCCTGCGTGACAGGCCTCATTACTGAGGCCATAGTAGATTCCAGGCTTCATGAAGCTGGCTCCTCCCAGCCAAGCACGACCTGCAGATCGTAATTGCGCTCAGCCTGGAGATAGGCCAGACGGAGAATAAAATCCTGGTAGGTGTTATCGGCGCCTTTACAGGCGCAGCAGCTTTTCACCTCGGGATGCAGATTCCAGTGGCGGAAGGCATAAAGCTGCTCAGGGAAAAAGTACAGCAGACGCTCTGCCTCATCCGCTATCCACTGATCTTTTTCAATCGCAGCCTGTTCCTCCGCGTCCAGTTGTTCCTGACGGCGTTCGAGCTGGGTGAACGACATCATGGTCAAGGCAATCTATAACAACGGCAGCGGTGGCTGCGGCGGAAGAGCCGGCGGCTGGGAGGAAAAGCTGGCACCGGTGACGATATTTTCAGGTGCAAACTCGATATTGCAGATAGCGTTAAAAGGGCGAGAAAAAGCGGCATCGCCCATGATGTGTGACTGCATCATGGGAAATGTTCCTCTGTCAAGCTGGGAGATTAAATCTGGTTGTTGTAGTCGGCATGGCTGAGTAAGTTCCAGCTCAGGCCGTTGTCTCGTGAAAGCAGGTGTCAGTGCGGGGTGACGCGCAGTGTCAGGTATCCGTCACGGTAAGTTCGTCTCGCGTGAATGTGTCCTGATCGCCACTGCCTGAGCTGCTGTTCTGCGCGCCGGGTTATCCTTTCGGGTGCATGAGGTTTCGACATAATGGCTGCCTCATCTCAGCGGCGCAGGCGGCGGCCAGCTTTTGCACAAACACCCAGGCAATGCCTTCACTGAAGCTGACAAACTGCCGGCTTCTGTTTAATACGCTGGCGGTGAAGATATACCAGCCATCATGCATCTGAATAGCCATACCGGGCCTCCTTCAGGCATAAAAAACCGCCACAGCGGGCGGTTGTGTTCAGGGCTGTCAGTTAAACTTTCACGGCTGCTGGCCTTCCTCACTCTCTTCGGACTCGCCGCAACAACAGCAGGTAGGGCTTAATTCAGGATGAATTTCATAAATCGGGCCGATAATGGCCTGAAGCAGCTCATCCAGTGAGCTTAGCACATTGGTACGGTATGCATCGGCTTCCTCCTGGCTCACTTTTCCTTCCTGCGCACAGGCATCAATCATGTTCACTGATGTGTACAGTTTTTCAGCCACATCGAAAAGGGGCTCGGTGACTTTTTCTGCAACTTCGCGATCTTGCATGGTGACCTCCGGGTCGGATGAATGCCCTGACAGGCAGGGTTAACGTAACGACGTCTCAAAATTCATGAGTGCCATATTCATGGACGAAACGATGCGTGTAGTTCTGATGAAATCAGCGACATCGCCGCCCACGTTCTACCAGTGCTCCAGCGCCAGAAGCACATCGCTGCGGATCTGACAGTGGCAGGCACCTACATACGCCTGCACATGAGTAAGGGCGAGGCGCTGTATTTCTTTCTGCGTAACGACTTCTGACGGTTTGTCACTTTTCATGGCGTCTCCAGATTTGTGCGTAAAAAAACTGCCTCAGTGGACGGTTTGTGCCTGCTTTTAGCCACATCGGGCAAGGTGATTAATCTGTGCGCGTCGGGATTCTATCTGCTATGATCTGTCGCGATCAAAAATTTTACTATTTGCATGGTATTTAATGGCGGATACAAGGCATATACAGCAGGATTTTCTGTTTTATTTTTTTGATGAAATCTTGATAAATGTAAACCTTTATTAATTCTCTATTGGGTTTGCATATTTTGCAATCCTCCCATAAGAGGGAGTTTTCTCTTAAATTTATCTTTTACCGTCTGGATTAGTATATTTAATAGCTCGCCTCGCTTGTTTGAATATTTTATCTGGCTTGCTTGTTAGTGCTTACAAATAGGGAGGCTTCTTCTAGAATAAAAATCTTAACACGAAAACGGCGGGCATAACTGATTTATGTTGGTTGCCATTTATTAATGGCAATATATCTAGGAGGATATATATGGCCGAACATCGTGGTGGTTCAGGTAATTTTGCAGAAAATCCTGAGAGAGCATCAGAAGCAGGTAAAAGGCGGGCAGAACAGCGGCGATAGTTTTGCCAATGACCGCGAAAAAGCTTCAGAAGCTGGTAAAAAAGGTGGCGGACGTAAATCTGAATAACCAGAATCTAAAATATTCTGGTTGAACCGCAGGCCCCGGCATCGATGTCGGGGCTTTCGTTCTGTGGCTCTTTATTTCAATATTATCAACAAGTTTTAACCAGCATGTTTATGGTGAAACTCCAGGTCGCTTGTGAAGAGCCCTGCCAGTGTCCCCCTGTTCATCTTTTCAGGTGTATATTTTCACGCCCCTATTTGTTATTGAAACCGCTTGGGTTAAAAGCCGTTATCTCACTTACTCATAACTCTGTATAACCCATGCTGGTGAACGTTAGTAAGGGAGGCTTTATCGAAACGATTAGATATACAGAATTCTGCTAATTTTACTTTGAACGGGACTTGTCCAGGATAACGGGTTTGAATTTTTAGTCAGTTTACTTTGATTTCCTGTCTCTGTCTGAGGGGGTTCCTGTGGGCTCTTTATGCTTTTGTTGCCAAAGGTATGGCTCAAATAAATTCATATTTACTCAACGAAACGAGAAAAAACTCTCCCATGCATGGAGCGGCCTGCGCGATATGTAGTCACCCCATGAACCGTTATTTCATGCTTCGTCAGCAGCCAACCTGTACAGCATGCTACTGCTCGGTTTGAACGCAGCCATGAAGGGTAGCAATATTTCGAAACGGGCATCGTATAAGGGCATTAGTCAGCTTTATACTTATAGTTGAAGATGCAGGTTCTACTCCTGCTGCTCGGTCTTTCTCGTCATTCCTCTTTCTGCAAAACCTCAGACGATCTGATAACTTTTTCTTTCGCTAACCTCTTAAAGAGGCCAAACTTAGCAATTGTCATTTCGATACTCAACGGAGTCTACATTTGGGCCAGGCCAAGATTCGGTGCTCATTATATGGATATCACCGTTTTAAATTTATCTTCAAAAATGAAGCAGCCGGAACGCCTCACGGAGCCATTTGCTGCGGCTGTGGTTAGCCGGTCAAATCCGGAAATCGGTACCGGCTTTTCTTGGTAGTAAATAACCAAAAAGAAGAAGTAACTGATTAAACAAGCGGTATGCTTCTTCGGCGCGGCTTCTGCACTGCACGAAGCTGGCGGCCGGCTTCGTTGATGACCTTCTGGTACTTACTGCTGATGCGGTGTTCAACGTACTTCGCAGCGCCAGCCAGAATCTGCTTGTGGTAATCGGTTTCCGTTTCTACCGTCTTGCTGACCCGATCGGCAGCTTTATGCTTACAGGAGATTTCCTCCCGGCTCATCTCTGCTGACCGCACTAGCGGTTACCATCCCAAATGAGCTGCCAAAATCTCCTCAATCTTGCGGCGCATATGCCGGCGTGTTCTGGCGTTGTCTTTCACCACAGGTTTAACAGATATGCCATAGCTGATATTTGCCATACATCCCCTGTTAAGTTACTGGCTGCACTGTCGCAACAATGCACTCAATAACCTTAGGTTAGGTGTGTTCTCGGCACCTGCCGTAGAGCTTCCCGCTCGTTGTTAAAGAACTTGTCATCCATTTGATTGTTGTTCAACATCCTGCTGATGAATCATAGTTTAGTGAATAGTAATTGATTTTGTCCAGTATTTACTAAAAAAATGGTTTGCATTTACTAAACACCATTTATTTGTTTAGCAATTTTTTGCGGACACAAAAAAGCTCGCTCAATAGCGGGCTGAAACAAAATGCGAAAAGGTCTAGGCATTAAAGATGGCTAGGCTAATCTATACTTTTAATCATATAGCTTCTACGGGTTACACCTAGATTCTCACTATGAACTTCTGAAACGCTAGCGATCAAAGATACTCGTTCACCAACTTTATATTTTTTGAATATCACTGGGTATATCAATAGGATATGATGCTTTTATCTTCCCGTTTTCACTTACTGCTTCCAGTTTTCCATACATAGATAAAAGAGCGAGTTCACCCGCGACATGTTCATCTGGAGGCTTGGCAATACTTGTCATGGACAACCGATCAGTAAGCCGTCGGATATTCATAGAATTCAAAGATACCTTTTTAACACCATCGCTTAAGGTCCAATCCACGTTAGGTAAAAATTTAAACTATGGTTTTCGCACTCTTGAATGATATTTTTTAGATTAGCGGTTGAATGAGAACCAATTTCAGCTATCATCTTGAGGTGGCAGCTATTTATCAGCAAACTATTCCTGCTCCTGCAGGCGCTGGCGCCTAGTCTCTTTTATGTTCATTCAACTATATTGATTAGTAATTGCTAAACAAGCAAATACCTGACGATCGGTCTAGTATTTAATCAACTCGACTTTTCTGGAGGGGTTTTTATGGAACTAAGAAAATACATTGTTACGTTGCCGGCTGCAGGGCCTTTAGCACCATTTTCAATGGCAAAAGAGATGCACTGACCTTCATCGAGAGTATTGTAGCTGTCGCTCCGAATAGCAGAGAAATGTACGAATACGTCTTTACTGCCGTCATCCGGAGTGATAAAGCCAAAACCTTTATCTGAGTTAAACCATTTTACTAAGCCAGTCATTTTATTAGACATAGATAGTTCCTTAATTGATGAGCCACTAAAAGCGGCGAAGATGGCCTGTAATGAGAAAGTGACTTATTGGGCACTTAGGAGGAGATTCACGAAGAAGGGTATCTATAGATAACACTTGAACTGAGGACTGCTTTACTAAAACTGCTTTCATAAGGTCTGTATTTCAAACCGACGCAGCTATTAAGACACGGCGTGGTTTGATTAGCAAAATTTTTTGATTTATTTTGACCGCTTAAATGGCCAGATGGCTGTACGCCTGTTAGTATCACCGCAAGTGAAGGACTTGTCACGTTCAGACTTAATCTCACGCAGGGCCAGATATTTTATGATGTCTGTTTGCCGGTCTGTTTAGTTGTAGAGGTCTTGTGCATCAGTGGTTAGAAATCACTTTCTGGTGTGGGCAGAATTTATCAAACGAAGCTATCAGCTTCTTCAGTCTAGACTGCACATTTTTGATATCTGTACATTCCTGCAAGGGTATAGGGTCTCAGCTTAAGCATACTCATAACAGGCTTCCCACATCGCTTTTATCAGATGCCAACAGTGCTGCGCTTTATGTATGCTAGCACTACCCGGCGAGATTCCGCGTCGTCCTGACAATGGTTATTTATGGAATCACCTGAAGAGTACATCACAGTAATATTCTTCTTGGTAACGCTTTAATGGAGTTGATCCAATGAAGGAAAAGGCATATCTCGTCACAGCCTGATTGAAAAAATCAAACAGCAAGCCGGAGAGACAAAGAGCGAGGCGCACAAAGCCTCAGTATCACTTGCGGCCAAAAGGTTGGGCTCTTGCTCAGGTACGTTGAACTGCTTTCTTCAGGTCACTTTCTTACAGCAGTGGTAGCCCGGGGGCCTGCTACTGCTGCACCATTCTTGGACTCATTCTGGCCAACAGATTATCAGGCTATCCATTTCAATCCCGCCGCGCTTTCTGAT
This sequence comes from Candidatus Pantoea persica, assembly GCF_013753875.1. GTDB lineage: Bacteria > Pseudomonadota > Gammaproteobacteria > Enterobacterales > Enterobacteriaceae > Pantoea > Pantoea persica. The sequence goes on along the minus strand of NZ_SMDS01000020.1, from coordinate 11,300 downwards.
ACTGGTATTTTCTGCGCAATTTTTGTACCAGTATATTCAGAGCTTCCTGGCAGGCTCCACGCACAGCCTCATCCTCAGTCTGTTATTTCATAACACGAAGTGCTTCCATCAACTGCGGTAACGTCAGATGCCCTTCAGATTCAAGCGTGTCCGCGACTGCCTTTCCGATAACGGCCAGAATGAAAGAAAATTCATCAACGCTGTAGTTCAAATAATTCTCCTTTTTCCTCAAAACAGCAAGTCGGGGAAAAGCACCGTTTGCTGCTCTCTGACGTTACCTTAAGTAGCATTAAAATTGAAGATTCTTCAGAATGAACTGGTCAGGAAAAAGACGTGCTCAGGCAGCATTAAATCCCGAAATGCGCTCGCTGTATAGAAGCATTACTGTAACGGATAATAAAACGACAGGAGCCTAAGGTAATGGATTATTCTGGCAGCGATGGAAAAAGAAAGACAGAACCAAAGTGACAGCTTTGATTATCATATCCTTGCGTACATGTTTTGGGAGGCCATATGCCAGTTATCCAGTCGGTGAAAGTGGACTGGTTCCAGGTGATCACAGACCTGACTCGGACCGGTTGTTCTCTGCAGCAGATTGCGGATGACATTCAGGTCGCTAAATCTACATTACTTGGTTGGAAGCAAGGGGCAGAACCGGGGCATGCTGCCGGTGAGGCGCTCATCCCCTACTGGCGTACCGTGCTCGCACGTAGACGTTGCGAACTCCCTTTCAAAATTGTTCATCTTAAGACTCGTTCCGAGGCAGCGGCTCGTCCTCGACATATGTTTCACGCACTCTTCAAATCAGCGCAAATCTGATTTCCTTGAGTATAAATGCGGCCTGTACTTTTTTGATGCTGGCGAGGCATGACTGTTGCTGGTCGGGATAACGTCCCATGGTAAGAAAGGGGAAATTCTGTTTCTGGTAACCTTTCTGCGCCTTGATGAGATCAGGTGCCGGGTTATACTGGCCCGGCCGGTAATAATCGCATAACGAAATACTTCGCCGCACCGTCTTCTGGCTTTATTCGCCCATTCCAGTGCGCCTCTGTCTTCATAGAGACTGATTACTTTCAGAAGCAACATTGGCTCAACTTCATCTATGCTGAGATGCCCGATGAGCGGCAGAATATTGTTATCGAACATACGGTACAGTTCAGCTGCATAGCTTTTCGACCACACGACTGATTTGTGGGCATACCACTCATTGAACTCATTGAAAATGTCGGCAAAGGTCCAGGTATCCGGCACCTTTTTCTTCTTCTATTGCCTGTTTTTCCTGAGCAGGATCGATGCCAGACAGCAGTTTCATTTTCGCTTCCGACTGTCGTGCACGCGCTTCTGTCAGGGATATCTGCGGCCAGGGGCCAATGACTAGCGTTTTCTCTTTGCCGTCAAAGCGGTAGCGGAGGCGCCACACCTCTTTTCCGGTAGGCGGGACGAAAAGGAAAAGGCCTCTTGCGTCAGCCAGGCGATATGACTTACCCTTAGGTTTAGCGGCGTCGATCTACTTTACCGTAAGCATGTGGGCATAATTCCGGGTGCAGTTTACGTTGTGCCCACAATATGCATGCAAAAAACTGGCGTAGTCAATTCATGCCGGTTCATGGTGGTTCTGTTCAGTCAGGGCTGCTGTCAGGCAGAGCGCAGGTTTTGTTCGTATCGGTGGTGGAGGTGGGTTCGGGTCAGTCAGAATGGCGTCCCCTGCAGGAGTCGAACCTGCAACTAGCCCTTAGGAGGGGCTCGTTATATCCATTTAACTAAGGGGACCGCGGCGCGCAGCAGTATAGCGCAAACGCGCCGCAAGAATACCCCGGCTGCGGCGCGTTTGCTCATTTCCTCAACAGCTTAGCGCTACTGCTTTTTCTGCTTTGCCGTTTTGCGCTGTTTCGCTTTCGCCGCCTCGCTCATATCGTTACGGATCTGCGCGTGGCTGATCAGGGCGAAAATCAGAGTGCCGCCGGTAATATTGCCCAGCAGCGTCGGCAGCGCGAACGGCCAGATAAATGCCTGCCAGCCGACCTGGCCGGTAAAGATCAGATAGAGGATCGCCACCGAACCCACCACGATATGCGCCAGATCCCCCAGCCCGACCAGCTAGTTCATCATCACGATGACGATCAGTTTAATAGCGCCCGCCTGCGGCATCATCCACACCATTGTGGCGATAATCCTGCCGGAAATCACCGCATTGGCGAACATCTCGCCAATGGTATTCTCCATCACCTTCTCGCTGATGGCGCTAAACGCCTGACGCGTGGCGTCGTCGAAAATCGGCATCTGCGCAAAGGCGAGCGAGGCGAGGGCGGTGCCGATCAGGTTGCCCAGCAGCACCAGTCCCCACAGCCGCAGCAGCAATCCGACATTGCCAATTGTCGGTTTATGCTCACCGACACAGCACTGCCGTCACCGTATTCTCGGTAAAGAGCTGCTGGCGCGCCATGATGACGACAACAAAGCCAAAGGTATAGGCCCAGGTTCTCCAGCAAAAAGGCGCCCGGCAATCCTTCTAGATGCACCTAGAAAATCCCTTTCGCCATCAGCGAGGCGCCCATCGGCAGCTCGGCGGCGACCGCCGACTAGAGAAGCGCCATGCCGTCGCGCTCTAACTCCTTCTCGCCATCCTGGCGGATCTCTTCGTGTATCGCCGCCGCGCGCGAGGGCAGGGCGTCTTCATCTACCCCAATTTCAGTTCCTTGCTCTTTTTCATCGCTATCAACATCGTTTTCATCCTGGCGAATAGATGGGGGAGGTTTCATGTTGGCTCCTTGTTGTTATTATTGCAGCGCATAATAAGCGTAGTCGGTTTTGGCAAGGGCGAAATGTAACTATCTTATCCATGAAGTGTTAGAAATTTTTAACACTGTGCAATTTTTCAGCATATCCGCCGCAAAAGAGGTGTAACCCTCCATTCAGGCGCGCCGCGACGCACCGCATGGGGTTCGGACCTCAGCAACCTTGTGGTATTATCCTGGCCTCTTTTTACCTGGCGCGACTCCTCTTGTATGCTCGATGTCATTAATCTCTCTTGTGTTCGCGATGAGTGCACTCTGTTTCACAGCCTGACGTTTAGCGTCGCGGCTGGCGATATTGTGCAGATCGAGGGGCCAAACGGCGCGGGAAAAACCTCGCTGCTGCGGCTGCTGGCGGGCCTGAGCCGTCCAGAGGCGGGCGAGGTGCGCTGGCAAGCGCAGCCGAGCCAGCAACAGCGCGAACAGGGGCATCAAAACCTGCTTTTTCTCGGCCATCAGCCGGGGGTAAAAGCGGTACTATCGCCGCTGGAAAATTTACGCTTTTATCACCCTGACCACAGTGAGTCGCAGATATTTGACGCGCTGGCATGCGTCGATCTGCTCGGCTTTGAATAGGTGCCGGTGGCACAGCTCTCGGCGGGACAGCAGCGGCGCGTGGTGCTGGCCCGGCTCTGGCTCAGCGAGGCCGCGCTGTGGATCCTGGACGAGCCACTGACGGCGATAGATAAAGCGGGCGTGGAGACATTAATGAAGCGGTTTACGCAGCATGCCTAACAGGGCGGACTAGTGATCCTTACCACCCATCAGGATCTGCCGCAAAGCGCGGTGTGGGTGCGTGCCATCCGGCTGACCGGCGCGGAGTCTTGCTGATGTCCTTGCGCGTCATTCAGCGCGAACTGCGCATCGCCTTTCGCCGCGGCGCGGAAGTAGTCAATCCGCTTTGGTTCTTCCTGATCGTGATTACGCTGTTTCCGCTCGGCACCGGGCCGGAACCGCACTAGCTGCTGGCGCGCCTGTTCCGCGACTATTTTCTCGACGGCTCGCTAGAGCAGCTCCTGCTGCTGCTGCTGCTGCTGCTGCCGGTGACGGTGCTGGGCAAAGTGATCGCGCACTGGCTGGTGACCGGCCTGCCGCTGATCCTGCTGTCGCCGCTGTCGCCGCTGGCGGCGTTGCTGCTGTCGCTCGACTTTAACGGCTGGCTGGCGATGGCGCTGACGTTGCTGCTCGGCACGCCGACCTTCGGCTTTCTCGGCGCCATCGGCGTCGCGCTGACGGTCGGGCTGCGGCGCGGCGGTGTGCTGCTGAGCCTGCTGGTGCTGCCGCTGGCGAGATACCGGTGCTGATTTTCGCAGCGCAGCGATCAACGCGGTGAGCCAGGGATTGCCTATCGGCGGCTATCTGGCGATCCTCGGCGCGATGCTGGCGCCGTTCGCCACCGCCGCTGCGCTGCGTATCGCGCTGCACTGAGCCGCACATGCGTCAGACGTGTCGGACCCGATTTTTTAACCGCTGATGGCGGGACGGCTGGATACCGCCTGGACGCGCTGGTCGCGTCCCTGGACCACCACCGCCTGGGTGTTTCTCACTATCGGGCATCGTGCTCGGCTCGGTGTGGGCCTATTACAAACTCGGCTGGGGCGGCTGGTGGTTCTGGGATCAGGTCGAAAACGCCTCCTTTATGCCGTGGCTGGCGGACACCGCGCTGATGCACTCGCTGGCGGTGACGGAAAAGCGCGGCACCTTTAAAGCCTGGACGGTGCTGCTGGCCGGCTCGCGGCATGTTTATCCTCGCCTTCCTGGTGATCTTGATCGGCAGCTTGCTGCTGCTCTACGCTATCAAGGGCAGCCGCGTGCAGAACGAAGCCTAGTCACGCAAATCCTTCCTGCTCGGCAACAACGTGCTGCTGATCGCCGCGATGCTGGTAGTGCTGCTCGGTACGCTGCTGCCGCTGGTGCACAAGCAGCTCGGCCTCGGCAGCATCTCGATTGGCGAGCCGTTCTTCAACACCATGTTCAGCTGGCTAATGGCGTCGCTCGCCCTGATGCTCGGCATCGGGAAGCTGGTGCGCTGGCGCTGGTCGTCACCCTGGCCTGTTCGGTGCTCTGTTGCCCTGGTGGCTGCAGGACCGCATCGAGGCGATGATGGTGGTGGGGCTAATAATGTCGGTCTGGATCATCGTACTGACGCTGCTGGAGCTGCACGAGCGCGCCACGCATCGTCACACCTTCTTGCGCGGCCTGCGCCATCTGTTGCGCAGCCACTGGGGCATGGTGCTGGGCCATCTCGGCGTCGGCGTCATGGTGATCGGCATCGCTTTCAGCACCCAGTACAGCTTCGAGCGCGACGTGCGTATGAAGGTGGGTGACAGTGCCGATATTCACAGCTATCACTTTGTATTCCGCGACGTGCATAACCTGCAAGGGCCGAACTACAGCGGCGGCGTCGGCATTATCGACGTCAGCCGTAACGGCAAGCCGGAAGCGGTGCTGCACGCTGAGAAGCGCTTCTATTCCGCGGTGCGCACCATGATGACCGAGGCGGCGATCGACGGCGGCTTTACGCGCGACCTCTACGCCGCGCTGGGCGAAGAGCTGGACGACGGCTCCTGGGCGGTACGCATCTATTACAAACCCTTTGTGCGCTGGATCTGGTTCGGTAGCGTGTTTATGGCGATCAGCGGCCTGCTCTGCCTGCTCGAGCCGCGCTACCGCTCGCGGAAAAAAGCGGCGCGGGAGGAGCGGGCATGAACAAGAAAATCCTTTTTATCCCGCTAGGGATGTTTTTAGTGCTGGCGGCGGCGCTGCTGTGGCAGCAGGCGCGCAACGCCGGCGGCGACGATCCCACGCAGCTGGAGTCAGTGCTGATCTGCAAGCCGGTGCCGCTGTTTAAGCTGGAAGCGCTCGATCGCCTGGGCAAGATCTACGACCAGAAGATCCTGACCGACGGCCAGCCAATCCTGCTTAACGTCTGGGTGACCTGGCTCAATACGCTGGGCAACCCTTATGCGCTCAGCCTCTATTACGGCGATGGCATGCTGGGGCTGGATCTCGGCGTCTAAGGCGCGCAGGAAACCTTCCTTATCGATGGCAAGGGCATTATCCGCTATCGCCACGCCGGCGATTTGAACGCGCGCGTCTGGCAGCAGGAAGTGCTGCCGCTGTGGCGGAAATACAGCAAGGAGGGCGCGTGAAACGCTTTCTCTTTATTCTCTGCGGCCTGATGCTGAGCTTTATCCTGTGGGCGGCGATCGACACTTACCAGTTCGAATCGGTGGCGCAGGAGGAGCAGTACCGCGACCTGACCGCCTCACTGCGCTGCCCGAATGCCAGAACAACAGCATCGCCGACTCAAACGCGATGATCGCGGCGGATATGTGCCTCAAGGTGTATGAGCTGATGAAGCAGGGGCAGAGCCGCCAGCAGATCATCGACTATATGGTGGCGCGCTACAGCAATTTCGTCACCTATGCGCCGCCGGTGAAGCCCTCGACGCTGATCCTCTGGGGCGGCCCGGCGCTGTTTGCGCTGCTTGGCGGCCTGATCATTATTCTGCGCAGCCGCCAGCTTAAAACGCGCAGCGAGCTGGACGAGGCTGAACAACAGCGCCTCAACACCATACTGAACAGCAACGGGAAGCGGAAATGAGCGCATTGTGGATAACGATTTTTGTGCTGCAGGCAGTTGTCAGCCTGCTTTTTCTCGGCGCGGGCTGGCGGCAGCGTCAGGCGAGCAGCAACGATCGCGATTGCCTGAATACCGATTTTTACCATCAGCGCTTGCGCGAGCTGGAAGAGGATGAGGCGCAGGGCGTAATCGGCGAGCGTGCCACCATGGTGAGCGAACTGCAGCAGACGCTGCTGAACGACGTTCCGCCCGCCGAGGCGGCGCGTTCGCGCGCCAGCAGCCGTCTGGTGCTGCTGCCCGGCGTGCTGTTGCTGGTGGCGGCGTCGCTCGGCATGTACCTGAAAAGCGGCGGTCTGACGCAGGTTGCCAGCTGGATAGCGGTGCAGCAGGAATACCCGTCGCTGCGCGCGCGTGATGGATCCGCAGGCGAAGCCGCTGACCATGGAGGAGCTGGCGCGTCTGCAGCTCGCCTCCGATAACCTCGCGCTGAAGCAGGACTATGCCGAAGTGCTGACGCGCTCCAGCGATCCGCAGGATAACCGCCAGGCGGGTCTGATGCTGCGCGATATGCTGAAAGATAACGGCAGCGATCTGCGCACCCTCGGCCTGCTGGCGTTTAATGCCTATGAGCTGCAGCAGTTTGATCAGGCTATCGGCACCTGGCAGACTATGCTTAAACTGATCCCGGCTGACGATCGACGCCGCGCAATGATAGAGCGCAGCATTGAACAAGCGAAAACCGACGCGAGCCAGCAAAATACGCAGCTGGCGCTGACCGTGACGCTGACTCCAGAGGCAGAAAAAATGTTACCGCCGGGCGGAGTCATTTATATTTCTGTTTCTGACAGTGTTTTATCTGTGCCCGTGGCCGTCAAGCGCCTGCCGCTGAGCTACTTCCCGTTATCGCTTACGCTGGATGACAGCAACACCATGATGCCAGAGCGCTTGCTTTCGGCGCAGCATCAGGTACAGGTTCGGGTGCGTATTTCCCGCGACGGCAGCGTCACTCCACAGAGCGGCGACTGGTTTGGTCTGAGCGTGGTGACGCCCTGGGATGGTCATCAGCACATGGCTGTAGAGATTAATCAACGGCAGCCCTGAAGTGATACTTCATTAAACTGCACAGGGAGATAACAATGACTTACCGCCTGACCAGCCTTGTACTGGCCAGTTTCATTCTGGCTGGATGCGCCAGTTCAAAGCCGGAGAGCGAGGCGTCTGCCCAGCGCAGCGACCCGTTCGAAGGCTTTAACCGCACGATGTTTAACTTTAACTACAACGTAGTGGATCCATATGTGCTGCGTCCCGTCGCGGTGGCGTGGCGCGGCTATGTACCGGTGTCGGCACGAACCGGCCTGAGCAACTTCCTCGGCAACCTGGAAGAGCCGACCAGCATGGTGAACGCGATTCTGGTGGGCGATTCGCGCCAGGCAGGCATTTACTTTACCCGCTTCTTACTGAACTCCGTTCTGGGGCTGGGTGGCTTTATCGACGTGGCGGGCAAGGCCAATCCCGAGCTGGCGCGTGAAGTGCCGCGCCGCTTCGGCAGCACGCTCGGCCACTACGGCGTCGGCTACGGACCTTACGTGGAGCTGCCCGCCTATGGCAGCTTCACCATTCGAGAAGATGGCGGCTACTACGTCGATACGCTCTATCCGTTGCTGAGCTGGCTGACCTGGCCGATGTCCATCGCCAAGTGGACGCTGGAAGGGGTAGAGACGCGCGCGCAGCTGCTGGATTCGGACGCGCTGCTGAAGCAGCAGTCAGATCCGTACGCCTTTATTCGCAACGCCTATTTCCAGCGTCACGATTTCTTGGCGAACGGCGGCCGGCTCAAGCCGGAAGAGAATCTGAACGCCAGCGCGATTCAGGACGATCTGAAAGATATCGACGCGCAGTAACGGCGGTAAAAATAGCAATGGCGACCCAGGGGTCGCCATTTTCCAAACAGGGAAAAATGAGCAAAGCGCAGCTGCTGCTGACGCGCGTGGGCGATCGCATAGCTATCACTCACGGATTACGCACCCCTTTCCTGCGCCAGGCGACGGGATTCCACGGAGTCCCGGCGGTAGAGCTGGGTCGCATGGTAGTAAGCGAGCTGATGGCGCGCAGCGAATTGCCTGTCGAGGCGATTGAACAGCTAGTGTTCGGCCAGATGATCCAGATGCCAGAAGCGCCCAATATCGCGTGCGAAGTGGTGCTCAGCAGCGGTCTGGGCGTGCACACCGACGCCTACAGCGTTAGCCGCGCCTGCGCCACCAGCGTTTAGGCAGTAGCCAACGTGGCGGAGAGCCTGATGGCAGGCACGATCCGCGCCGGTATCGCCGGCGGCGCAGACTCCTCGTCGGTGCTGCCGATCGGCGTCAGCAAAGCGCTGGTGCGCGCGCTGCTGGATCTCAGCAAGGCGCGCAGCTTTGGACAGAAGGCGGCGATCCTGCGCCACCTGAGGCCGCGCGATCTGCTGTCAGTGCCGAGTATTCCACCGGCCTGCGCATGGGCGACACGGCGGAGCAGATGACGAAAAGCCACGGCATCACGCGCGTCGTGCAGGACGCGCTGGCGCTGCGCTCGCACCAGCGCGCCGCCGGCGCCTGGCAGTCGGGCGTGCTGCAGGAAGAGGTGATGCCCGCCTTTGCGCCGCCGTGGAAGGCGCCGATCGAACAGGACGACAATGTGCGCATGACGGCGAAAATCGAGGACTATGCGCGGCTGCGCCCGGCGTTTGATCGCCAGCACGGCAGCGTCGTCACGGCGGCCAACAGCACGCTGCTGACCGACGGCGCGGCGGTGGTGCTGATGAGCGAGGGACGCGCGTGCGAGCTCGGCCTCTCGCCGCTCGGCTACCTGCGCAGCTACGCCTTCACCGCCATCGACGTTCAGCAGGATATGCTGCTCGGTCCCGCCTACGCCTCGCCGCTGGCGCTGGCGCTGGCGCTGGCGCGCGCCGGCCTCAGTCTGCAGGATCTGACGCTAATCGATATGCACGAAGCCTTCGCCGCCCAGACGCTGTATAACCTGCGCTGCTTTAACAGCGAGCGCTTTGCGCGTGATAAACTCAACCGCCCGCACGCGCTGGGCGAAGTGGACGACGCGCGCTTCAACGTGCTCGGCGGCTCTATCGCCTATGGGCATCCTTTCGCCGCCACCGGCGCAAACGCTGCGCGAGCTGCGGCGGCCTGGGGCTGGTAACCGCCTGCGCGGCGGGTAGCTTAGGCGCGGCAATGGTACTGGAGGCGGAATAATGGAGCAGAGCGCGTTTCACTTACAGATGAGGTCGGATCGTGTCGGTGTGATCACCATCGACGTGCCGGGCGAAAAGATGAATACCCTGCGCGCCGCCTTTGCGCAGCAGCTGGCGGCAGTAATAGAGGAGGCGCGACGCGACGCGCAGCTGGCCGGGCTGGTGCTGATCTCCAGCAAGCCCGACAGCTTTAGGCGGCGGGCTGGAGTTGGCGCTGGCATGCGACGCGCGCATCTGCACGCTGGACGACAAAACCCGCCTCGGCCTACTGGAGGTGCAGCTGGGGCTGCTGCCGGGATCGGGCGGTACCCAGCGGCTGCCGCGGCTCCTGCAGCAGGCGCTGCCGCTGATCCTCACTGGTAAAACCCTGCGGGCGAAGCAGGCGCGCAGGCTGGGGCTGGTGGATGACGCTGTGCCGCAGGCGATCCTGTTGGAGACGGCGGTAGCGCGGGCGCTGAAGGGCAAGCGCGCCAGCCGCGCGCTGCGGCTGCGCGACCGCGTGATGCAGGCGCTGCTGGCGCAGCGCGAAACCGCGCGCAAAACCCATGGCAACTATCCAGCCGCGTCGCGCATTATCGACGTAGTGCGCACGGGCATCGAGCGCGGCACCGTGGTAGGGCACCAGGCGGAGGCGAGCGCCTTTGGCGAGCTGGCGATGACGCCGGTCGCCAGATCGGCGTGCTGGGCGGCGGCATCGCCAGCGTCACCGCCATCAACGCCGGCCTGCCGGTGCGCATCTAAGGATGTCAGCCTGCAGGGGGCGACCACGCCCTGAAGGTTGGCTGGGAGCTGCTCTGCCGCAGGGTAGAGCGGCGCTATATCAGCCCGGCGCAGCGTCATCAGCAGATGGCGCGCATCTCCGGCGGCATCTACTATCAGGGTTTCGCGCAGCGCGATCTGGTGATTGAGGCGGTATTCGAAGATCTCGCGCTCAAGCAGCAGATGGTACGCGAGGTCGAGACCCACTGCGCGCCGCACACCATCTTCGCCTCTAACACCTCGTCACTGCCGATTGCGGATATCGCCGCGCAGGCGCAGCGGCCGGAAAACGTGATCGGCCTACCCTACTTATTAAGCCCGGTCGAGAAGATGGTGCTGATGGAGGTGATCCCACACGTCGCCACTTCGGCTCAAACGCTGGCACCACCGTCGCGCTGGCGAAAAAGCAGGGCAAAACGCCGATTATAGTGGCGGACCGCACGGGGTTTTACGTCAACTGTATCCTTGCGCCCTATATAAATGAGGTGATGCGCTGCCTGCTGAAAGGCGAGCCGATGGAGCATATCGATCGCGCGCTGGTCAGGGCGGGCTTCCCGGTCGGTCCGATTCAGCTGCTGGACGAGGTGGGCATCGACGTCGGTAGTAAAATAACCACGGTGTTGCAGCAGGCGTACGGCGAGCGCTTCGCCGCGTTAGAGGCGGTGCTGAAAGACGACCGCAAGGGGCCAAAGGCTTCTATCGCTATGGCGGCGGGCGCGGCGGCAAGAAAGCCGATCTCACGCTCTACGCGCTGCTGGGGTTGCAGCCTGCTGCGAAGCAGAGCGAAAAGCAGATCGCCGAGCGTTGCATGATGATGATGCTCAACGAGGCGGCGCGCTGTCTGGAAGAGAGAGAGAGAGAGAGAGAGAGAGAGAGAGAGAGAGAGAGGGAGGATCCAGAGAGAGATAGTCGCGAGAGAGAGA
>NZ_SMDS01000002.1 GCF_013753875.1 Candidatus Pantoea persica | reverse complement strand
AGAGAGAGAGAGAGAGAGAGAGAGAGAGAGAGAGAGAGAGAGAGAGAGAGAGAGAGAGAGAGAGAGAGAGAGAGAGAGAGAGAGAGAACGCCGGGCGCAGCAGCTGGTGAAAGGTCTGCTATAGGCTCTCCCGGTCGCGGGGCGCACCCAGCGGCGCGGAGTGGTTGATAAAACCGGGCGCCACCAGCACCTCGAATGCCGCGCGGTCGCCCGCCGCAATTACTTCCTGATTAAAGCGGCGCGCAAACGCCTGGATATCCTCCAGCACCGCCGCCGCGTCGGCGCCCGGCAGCGTGCGTAGCTCAAGGTCGAACTGGCAATCCTGCGGCACGATATTGAGCGCCGTGCCGACCTGCAGAGTACTGAAGGGCGGATCGAAGCGCGCGTCGCGCGTCTGCCGCAGCGTCTCACCAATCTCGACGATGTGCCCAATTAGCTTCGCCGCCTGCTCAATCGCATTGACGCCCGAGGGCGCATAGGCTGAATGGCAGGCGCGGCCGCGTACCTCACAGCGCATCGCCGCCTTGCCCTTGTGGCCGTAAACCGGCTTCATCTCCGTCGGCTCTCCGATAATGCACAGCGCGGGCTTCTCCGGCGACGCCCACAGATGCGCCACCAGCGTGCGCAGCGCGCTATTCATCGCCGGGCACGCCGTAGCTCGGCGCGTCGCGCGGATCGAGCGTGCGCGTTCGGAGTCGGCCCATTCGATACGCAAATCCACCAGCGGCCAGGTATAGTCGTCCACCACTTTCCCCGCTGCCGAGAGCACCGGCCCCACATCTCCGCCGAGCGCGATGCCCACTTGCAGCGCGGCGATCAGTCGGCTGGTCAGCTCGCCGCCATGGCTTTTTCCTTAATCTGGATCTCCCTTGTATGGCTGATAAAACTCTGCGTTTTTTAGTGGTGGACGATTTCGCCACCATGCGCCGCATCGTGCGCAATTTGCTCGAGGATCTCGGCTTCAACAACGTTGAGGAGGCGGAGGACGGGCAGGATGCGCTGAATAAGCTCCAGCAGGCGACGCAGCTCAGCGCGAGCTGGGACGCCTGGTTTGCCGATCCAGTGGCGCTGCCGATCGCCAGCGAGCTGGTCGGCGACACCCGTGATTTCCTGCGCGCGGTGCCCGACCTGACCGGCCGCACCAGCGCCGAGCTGACGGAAATCATGATGGCGCAGGACTTTCAGGATCTCACCGGCCAGGTGCTCAACCGCATGATGCAGCTGATTGAGAATATCGAGCAAAAGCTGATCCAAGTGCTGGTGGAAACCATACTGAATCTGGCGAGCGAGGCGGAGAAGCCGTCGGAGAGCCTGAATAAACGGCCCGCCGATCCGCCACAACCAGACTGGCGTGGTCGCCACCCAGGAGCAGGTGGACGATCTGCTCGCCGATCTCGGCTTCAGACCGCCCTGATGCCCGATCTCTCCCGCCCGCCACGATCTTGCCGAGCAGCCCGTGTCTGAAGAGAGATACGTTGAAAAAATCGAAGAGCCCACGCCCCAGCGACGACAATAAAGCGTGGGAATAGGGAACCATTCCGCGCTCGAAAGAGCTGACCTCATGGCTGATGCTGCTGGCGGATTGAGCGCTGACGTTCCGCGCCGGCGCGCTGCTGTCGCTAACGCTGGCGCTTTACGCCGTGGCCGTCGCCGCCTGCGTGGCCATCGTCGCGCTGGCACCGATGGTGGGCTATGACGTGTTCTATCAGCTGATGAGCCACCTGAAAAAACTGCGCATGAGCCGTGAGAAGATCCGCGACGAGCTGAAGCAGAGCGAAGGCGATCCGCAGGTCAAAGGCCGCCTGAAATAGCTGCGCCACGCGCTGGCGCGCAGCCGAATGATGGAGCAGGTGCCGAAAGCGGACGTCATTATCAACAACCCAACGCACTACTCCGTCGCGCTGTGCTGGCAGGCGAGCAGCATGCGCGCCCCGGTGGTGCTGGCGAAAGGCGCCGGCGAGATTGCGCAGCGCATTCGCGACAAAGGCGCCGCGCACCAGATCCCGATGCTGCAGGCCGCGCCGCTGGAGTTTATGCTTGACCAGCTGCTTACCTTTTACATTATCCTGGCGCTGATGATCCTACTGGTGGCAATGTTTACGCTAGAACACGCTCGATTTCTCCTCCTTCCCTGTGGTGGTGCTGTGCTCAACCCTGCTGCGCCTCGCACTCAATATCGCCTCGACCCGCATCATCCTGATAAAAGGCCACACCGGCGCCAGCGCCGCCGGCCGCGTGGTCGAGGCGTTCGGCTACTTTCTGGTGGGCGGCAACTTCACCATCGGCATCATCGTCTTCGCCATCCTGATCATCATTAACTTTATGGTGACCACCAAAGGGGCGGGACGCATTGCCGAAGTGGGCGCGCGCTTCGTGCTGGACGGCATGCTCGGCAAGCAGATGACCATCGACGCCGATCTCAATGCCGGTTTGATCGGCGAAGAGGAGGCGAAGCGCCGCCGTCGCAAGGTGACGCAGGAGTCCGATTTCTACGGCTCGATGGACGGCGCCAGCAAGTTCGTGCGCGGTGACACCATCGCCGGGCTGCTGATTATGGCGATCAATATTATCGGGCGGGCTGGTGATCAGCATGCTGCAGCACGACCTGTCGTTCGCCGATACGGCACAGACCTATGCCCTGCTGACCATCGGCGACGGGCTGGTGGCGCAGATCCCGGCGCTGATCGTCTCGACGGCGGCGGCGGGGGTGATCGTGACCCGCGTCTCAACCGAGGCGGACGTCAGCGAACAGATGGTCAGCCAGCTGTTTAACAATCCGCGCGTGATGCTGCTGGCCGCCGGGGTTATCGGCCTGCTGGGGATCATTCCCGGCATGCCTAACCTGATGTTTTTACTCTTTACCGCCGCGCTGCTCGCCCTCGCCTGGTGGCTGCGCGGCCAGCAAACCAGCGCGCCGCGTCCCCTGCTCAGCCGGGCGGTGCCGTCAGCGAGGCTGAACAGGCGCCAGAGGCCTCCTAGTCAGACGTAGCGCTGGAGGATGTGCTGGGGCTGGAGGTGGGCTATCGCCTGATCCCGCTAGTGGACAGCGCGCAGGAGAGGCAGCTGCTGACGCGCATTCGCGGCATACGTAAAAATTCGCCCAGAGCATGGGATTTCTGCCGCCCGCCATCCATATTTGCGACAATCTCGACCTGAAGCCCACCGCCTACCGCATCTTGCTGAACGGAGTGGAGATCACCAGCGGCGAGGTCCATCCCGAGCGCTGGATGGCGATCGATCCCGGCTGCGCGGAGGGCGAGCTGGAGGGCGTTCACGGGCGGGATCCAGCCTTCCAGCTGCCTGCCATCTGGATCGACGAGGAGTTCGTGATCTCCCGCTCCGCCAAGATGCAGTCGATTATCGCCTTTATCTCCACGCTGCAGTTTCTCAATACCGTCAAGCTGGATCATATGATCTGGAAGCTGCAGGTCTACCAGCTGCTGCTAGATAAAGAGGCCGATTACCGCGTCAATACCCATACCGACTGCCGACTGGGAAAATGGTACAACAAAGGGGAAGGCAAACACTTCGCTCACCTTGAGGCTTACCGCCAGCTTGAGCAGCCCCATGCCGAGGTGCATGCCAGCGGACGCACGGCGCTGGAGGCCTTCTTCAATCAGGACAGCGCCGGCATGGAGGCGGCGAGTCATCGCGTGGTGCGGCTAGTGGATGAGCTGGCAACCAGCATCACCTTTTAATCACGCGCCGCAAAAAGCATAAATAAGGTGTTTCCCCATCGCAGCCAGCGTGCAGTTGCCGCCTAGCATGGCCTCTGCGCCGGGAAACAGCAAAACCTCAGGCAGCAGATTTTATTTCGCGCGGAGCGGAAAAGTGAAAGGGTGATAATTGATTGAGATCACTATTTCCGTTTTTAACTCCAGGCTTATTGAATATTCACTAACCTTTCCGATACTAATTTATCGTGGTCATGAATGAAATAACAACTGCACGATGTTAATCGAGAAAAGCAATGCAAAAAATTCCTGAGCAATATAATAATGTACAAAATATTAATGACCTGAATCTCCCCTATTTACTTTTAGCGCAAACACTCATTAAAGAGGATAAAGAAGCCGCCCACTTTCGCCTGGGCTTAACGGAGGCGTTAATGGAGAGTCTGAAAAATATCTCCGTGCCTCAGCCGATAAAACTCGCCTCGACCAACCAGTTAATTTGTCAGCTGCGCATCAGCAGCTAAGCGGTTATCGATTTTCTGACGAAGGATTCGTGTATCGATGCACGGCAGCACGTCCATACCGGCATCATTTTGTCCACCGATCTCCTTCATACTCTTCCCGCCGCTGACACGGCAAAGTGATGACCATGCAATGAGCGAGCAAAGCATCCTCTATGAAGTCAACGATATCCATATTGCGATGGCGTTAATTTCCGCCAGCGCGCGTATGCAGGTATTAGAAAGTGAAACCACGCTCAGCCGCAGGAAATTATTGCGCCTCTATAAAAATAGATTAACGGCTGTTCCCCTGCGAAAGCTGCGCGATGCTGGAATAGGTGGCCTGCGCAGCGTGCGGCAGTAATTTTATCTCTACCGCGCGCTATACCAGCGCCCAGTTTATCCGCAGCCTGTGCCATCCGCCTTCGCGCGCCAGCAAGAAGAGCCACGGCGATGAGGCGCGCCAGGCTGTCGCCGTGAACTAATGTCAGGCCCGCCGTTCGCCTGAAAACCGCGGACGGCATGGCGCACCTTCATTTTCTTCCCCTTACCCGCCAGATGGCGAAATATCTGTTTCGCTCTGCCTTCCTGCCTGTCCGCCGCGCCACGTAATCAACCCGCGCGCAGAGCAAGTTTTATCCCCTTCGCAAAATGAAAAATATATTCCTTTTCGTGTTTTATTCAGAAAAAAAATTTGGTAAAACTCCGGGCAGTACGTTAGCGTTGATGGAATCCCATCATCAAAAGGTTAGAGAGGCTGCGTCAGGCTTTCTATAGTGGTGGAAGCCTGACGGCGGCGCGGTCAGCCGCCCGGCGCCACAACAGGCTAATAATTATGGAGATGCTATGTTTCCCTCTGCCTTACCTCGCCCGCACTGCCTGAGGCGCACGCTATTCCCGCGCTGCGCTGGAGCATCGTCGGTCCGGGCGGCGTCAATGGCCAGACAGCGATGCTGTTTACCCACGCGGGCGGCATGCAGTCGGTACTGCATACCACGCAGTTCAGCAACACGCCGGGCACGGCGGTGATTGCCGGACGCGACGCTCTCCCTTGACGGCCAGTTCCACGCACCGGGCAACTTCCGTCTGGTCTCTAGCGACAGGCGCCATACCCTGCACTGGGAAGAACCCGCCAACAGCTACCAGCAACTGTGGCATAAGATCGACCACTTAGGCCAGAGCCTGCCTGAGTCGCCAACGTGCTCGCTGACCACCTCGCTGCTGACGCTGTGCGCCATGTGAGGTGCGCCGCCAGATCGGCGTGACATTCAATGAAAAACGCTCACTTTGACTCCGGAGTTGTAAGATGAAAATCGCTTTTGACGTGGATGTAATCCGAGATATGGACATCACCCGCATGGTTCACCAGGTGGCCGAGTGGGGATATAAATATATTGAACAGTCGCCCCATCCGCAGATCAACCCGTTCTACAAACACCCCAAAGCCAGCCGCGAAACCATGCACGAATACAAAAACGCCCTCAACACCACCGGCGTGGAGCTCTCATCTTTTATCGTGGTTTACCGCTGGTCCGGCCCGGACGAGTTGCGGCGCCAGGCGGCGGTAAAAAACTGGAAGCGCATGATTGAGATCGCGGTGGAGATGGGCGTGCAGGTGATCAACACCGAGCTGTCCGGCAACCCTAACGAGCCGGAGATCTGCGAAGAGATGTTCTACCGCTCGATGGAGGAGCTGCTGCCGATTTTCGAACGCGAGAATATCCGCGTCGAGATCCAGTCGCACCCGTGGGACTTCTGCGAGAACAGCAACGAAACCGCCGATATGGTGAAGTCGTTCCGCAGCGACAACGTGAAGTATCTCTACAGTGTGCCACACACCTTTTTCTATGACAACGGCAAGGGCGACATCAGGCCGATGCTGGAGTACGTCGGCGACGATCTGTCGCACGTGCTGATCGCAGACACCATGAACCACACCAAGCACTGCCGCTATATCGTCAACCCGCCGGGTGTCGACGCCACCATCCACCAGCACGTCGGCGTCGGCGAAGGCGAAGTCGATTTCGATACCCTGTTCCAGACGCTGCGCGAGATGAATTTCGCCAACCGTACCTACAAGGTAGGCGGCGAATCCATTATCACCTCTGCGCTGTTCGGCTACCCGGAGAAGATGAAGGTGCAGGCGGTGGAGACGCGCGAGCTGATCGAGCGCGAGCTACTGAGCCGCGGACGGCACTGAGGGGCGACCGCGAGCGGATCGCTAAGGCGGTCGGTATCGCCTGCGGCGCAGGCCGTCCGCCAGGCCGGGCAGCTCAGCGACCTTCTCGCCGCCGGGCTGGCGCAGAAAGGCGTCCAGATGCGCGTAGTAGGTATCGCGCACACGGCTGAACCAGTCGGGAAACAAACCGGGCCCGGTAATGCCGTTCTCCTGATAGAGCGTCGCGCTGCGCGCCGCCTGTGGCTCCGAGACGAGCATGCCGCGCGCGCCGACCACGCTGATGTGCTCATCATGTACGGCGCGTGTTATCCAGCTGCGCCAGCGTGCCGGAGCTGAACTGCATAATCAGCACCGAGGTATCGACGTCGTTGAATTCGCGCAGCGCGCCAACGGTTTCCACCTCGTCGGCGGTCAGGAAGCGCAGCAGATCAAAAAAGTGGATCTCCTAGTCGCGCATCTGGCCGCCCGAGGCGCGCAGGTAGTCGAGCGACGGCATCTGCGAGGCACGGCACGCCATCTGCACCAGTTCCGGCGCGCCGATAGCGCCTTGCTGAATGCGCTGCCGCAGCTGCTGATGGCTGGCGTCGAAGCGCCGGTTGAAGCCAACGGTGACCGCAACGCGCAGCGGCGCAAGCCGATCCACCACCGCACGCGCCTTTGCCAGCGACAGATCGATAAGCTTTTCACATCACAGTAGACCGCCTTGCCCGCGCTGACCGCCTGCGCCAGAAAGTCGGCATGGGTGGGCGTCGAGCTGGCGATCAGCACCGCATCGATGTCGTCGCGGTTGATCGCCTCACCGCCCCACCCCGCGCGTGCGCCATAGCGCTACGCCAGCGCCCCGGCGCGCGCGTCGTTGAGATCGCACACCAGCGCCAGCTGCGCGCCCGGACGGGCCGCTAGGTTGGCGGCGTGCACCTGGCCGATAAAGCCGCTGCCGATCAGGGCGAAGCGTGGAGTTGCTGGCAACATATCCGTTTCCTTGTTTATCGTCTGGGAGGGCTGAGGCTGCCAACATAGCCGATGCCGTCGGTATAGCCGGTGATATTGATCGAATTAATGCGGCTAGCTTTTTTTAATACCGCGATGATAGTGTCCAGCTTGACGCGCGATTCCGGCAGCAGATCCTTGTAGCGGCTGCCAGCAAAGCGAAACAGCACCGACTCCTGCACCAGCGTGACGCCTTCGCCGCCCGTATACTGACAGGGCTTCACGGCTGAGGCCCGGTTGACGATTCTGTGCTGCCGCTGAATGGCGGCAAGCGCGCTCCGCGCTGATGCGCGCAACGGGCTGGTTGCTGACGCTGCCGTCCGCCACTGCCGCGCGGACAAAATAGGTTTGCCCGATTTTAAACAGCGCTTTGGTATCCGGCCGCGTCTTTTTTGCGTAGCGCGGCGCATCATCCAGCGCGGCGGCGAAGCTGTGCTCGCCCGGCCCGACGCACAGCAGGGTAAATTCGCCGGGAAGCAGCGTGGTGTGAAAGGCTTTATCAATATAGATATTGATCGGCCCATGTTTAATTATCGCTCGAATAGTAATAAACCAGCAGAGACCGCTCGGGAACAACCTGAGGAACTGAACGGTAGCCGAAATTATTTATACTGTTTTCACTGCCAGACGCAAGCGGGATTTTTTCTGCCTGTGCCCCAAATGAAATAAAAGAGGATAAGAGAAAACTTAACAGTTTTAATTTACTCGCAATCGTAATGATATTGGCATCCATTCTGGACTCCATATTTTTAACATTATTTTTCGATCGACAATAACGTTGTTGAACAATCCTTTCAGTGGCAATTTATGCCGCGCGCCGTCAGTAACGACGCGCGGCCAGCGCACTAAATCATGATCTGGTTATTCTGCAACAGCGTGACGAGATCTGTCTGGGTATTGGCCAGCGTCACCACTGCGGTAAAGCTGTAATCGCCACCGCTGCCGTCACGATCGAGGCTGATGACCGTGTTATTACCGGATATATCTGCCTTCAGATAGTTCAGGATGTCTCTGGAGGCGTAGTCCAGCTGCAGCTGCCCCCCCCATCCTGATAGAAGGAGAGACTGCCGGTGTAGTCCAGCAGCTCGCTCAAATCGATAAGATCCGCATTACTGTCGGTCGCCAGATCGCCGATGTGAAAATCGTGTATTGTATCGTGACCGTTGCCGCCGGCGCCCTTCGATGCCGATTAAGGTATCCGTGCCGTGAACGGTTGCCACTCAGGTCATCAGGTTGGCGTTAACCGCGCCTGGCGCACTGCTATAGTCGATGATGTCCAGCCCGGCTTCTTCGCTCCAGATGGCATTCCCGCTGACGATCAGGTTCCAGCCGCCGCCGGTATAGGTATCGTCACCGGCCGTACTGAAGAAGGTGTCGTTATAGCCGGTGCCGACAATGCCGCCGCTGCAGATGGTAGAATTAGCGTCGCCGCTGCTTTCCGCCGTCAGCACGTAGGCATCGTGCGATTTACCGGTGGTCAGGCCGCTCCAGGTTTAGTTCATCGTGCCGTTGGTATAGCCGCCGATGCTCTCGGTCGCGCCCAAATGGTTCGCAACGCCGTTGGTGACGCGCAGTAGCTGCACCGAGTAGGTTTAACTGGCGTCCAGCCCGAAAAAGCTGACCAGCCCATGCTGTTGCTCGAGCCCGACGCCTGCGGGTTGATCAGCTGGGTCGCCACCAGTTCGCGTGCCGAGTTGTAAAGCTCCACAGTGTTGCTGTAGAAGGTGTTAATGCCGTTGCCGTCCAAAATACGAATCTTCAGGCTGGTGCCGTCCGCCGCGATATTAGTGTTTTTCACTAGTAACGTAGGCGCGGAAGCGTCACCGGAAACGACATCTGTATCGCTTCCCGCGCTATAAACTACCAGATCCATCGAGCCATCCCGGTCGTAATCGAGCGCGACCGCGCCGGTCAGCCCGCTTGTAGGGGTTTTCCGTCAGGGCGATACCCGCCGCGCGCCAGTTGTTGTTGCCGCTGTTCATATAGAGCGTCGGCGTGTCATCTACGTCTGAACGCGGGATCTCGATGATGTCCATCAGCCCATCGTGGTTCCAGTCGATGGCCAGAGAGGTGCCGCCGTCCGCACGGAAGACGTTGGCATAGTAGCCCTACCGAACTAAAGCTGGTAATGCCGTCGCCGTTAACGGTGTTGTTGAGGATCCCCAGCCCGCGCGAGTAGTCACTCTGCACCGACACGCCCGCGCCATTGTAGTCGATGTGCGCAGTAATATCGACGGTGCCGTTGTTGTCGATATCGACCGCGCCGACCTCATGCATAACGCCCAGATCGGCGGGTATCGCGCCGCCCGGATGACCGTTAGCGAAACCCGTATTCGACTCGTAGGTCAGCGTGCCGTTCACGTTTTTGACAAACGAGATCGAGTCATACGCGGAATCGGCCAGCACAAAGTCGAGATAACCGTCGCCTTCACGGTCGTAGGCGATCACGCCACCCAAATGATTCAGGGTGCCCTGGTCCAGCGCGTGCGCTTGCCAGCTGCCGTCGGCGTTTTGCGTCCAGTAGGCCGTACGGCCGCCGTTATTGTAATCGCTCACCTGCGACATAATGTCGGTATAGCATCGCGGTTGATATCCGCGAAGGTCATGGAGTTAACGAAGTGTCCATACCAGGGGCCGCTCACATTGTATTCGGCGCCGTTGGCCGTGCTCGGCTCCGCCAGACAGGTGGAGGTATAGTCCGTCAGGTTATCGGCGCTGTAGATGCGTAGCGCGTTCGCCGCACTGGTACCACTGGTGCCGCGCACGCTCTGAGCAAACGACCAGGTACCGTTTTGGTTGACGTCACTGATCAGCGAAACGATAGCGCCCGCCTCAACCGTGCCATAGGTGTTGCTGTCAAATATCAGCACATCACTGGTGCTGAGCGTAGCGGCTACGGCGGGCGCCAGCGCCAGTACCTCAGGATCGGTAAGATCGACAACAACCTGATAGCATTTTTTCAAATGCCGTCGTGGTCGCGATATTGCCTGCGCCGTCGATGATACGCAGACTGAAATTGAAGGCCGTGCTTTACGTCACCTCCGCCAGCGGATAGCGCCACTCCGTGCCGCTTTCCAACAGCAGCGTCTCCCACGTCGCCCCGTTATCAAAGGTGATCTGCAGATATTTATCTGTTTTCAGCATCTAGCTCAGCGTGCCAGTGATGGTCACGGTAGTGTCGCGCGTCACCCCGTCGCTGTTGGCGGCGTCAACGCTGTGGTTGAAAAGATCGCCGACAGCTAAACCGTGCGACGTATCAGTGACGATCGCGGCGGCGGTCGTCATGCCCGCCGCGTCCGTCTACACTGCCGTCAGGCCGTGGGTGCCTGCCGCTAGCGCACCGCTCTCGTCCAGCGCCAGCCGCCAGCTGCCGTGCTCCTCCACCGTGACCGTGCCCAGCAGGGCGGTGGCGCCGTTGGGGGTGCTGTAGATCGCTACCCGGTCTCCCGCCGTGCCGGTGCCGCTGATCACCGGGGTCGGATCGTCGCTGCGGCCCCCGCTCACCAAGTTGCCAGTCACCTCGCCCGCGTTGTCCAGGTAGCCGGTGATCGCCAGCCTCGCCGCATCCGGGGCGGTGTAGTCAAGCCGCAGGCTGAACGCCGCCGAGGCCTCGCTCTCGTTGCCTACCACGTCCGTCGCCGCCGCCCGCAGGCGGTGCGCCCCGTCCGCCAGCGCGGCCTCCGGCGTCTAATGCCAGCTTCCGTCCGCGCCGACGACGGCGGAGCCGATCGCCGCACCGTTGTCGTAGATCGTCACGGTGCTGCCCGTGTCGCCGCGGCCGGAGAGCTTAGGCTGCGCGTCGTCGGTGACGTCGCCGCTGCTGAGCGCGCTGGTGATATCGCCGAAATCATCCGCAGCGGCTGGCGCCTTGGCTTCTTCCGGTGCGATGGTGTCGACCGTTATGGTGATGGTCGCGGACGCGCCGCTTACACGGCCGTCAGGATCGGCTTCGGTGGTGTAGAGCTTATGGGATCCGTCAGCGAAAGCGGCATCTGGTGTCCAGCGCCAGCGCCCGTCCGCATCCACCGTCACGGAGGCTATCGCGCTGCCGTTGTCGTAAAGCGTGACGATATTGCCTGCCGTACCCTGTCCCGCGATGTGCGGAAAAGATTCATCGGTAATATCGCCATCCGCCAGCACCCCGGTGATGACGCCGGTGCTATCGACAATTTCGCTGATGCCCAGGCTCTGCGGCAGCGCAGCGTCGCCGGAAGCGGCGTCATCCTAGTTATAGTGATGAATAATGGCAGCGTCAGCACCTATCGTGCCGGCGCCAGCGAGAAGTCCGAACAGCGGAAAAGATAGTTGCTCTCTTCCTGCGCGGCAAAGAACGTCACGCCCGACTCAACCGCATCACCCCCCAGCGCGACCGCTTCCAGCCGCCCTTCGGTAAGCAGATAGCCCGTTTCGTAACTTTTGCCTGACAGCGGCACATAGGAATAGATCATGCCGTCTTCCGCCATGCCGAGCAAAAGGGGCGACGGCTCGCCAGCATTGGCGAAGTAATCGGCCAGCACCAGCGAAGGCGAGTCATCGCCCTCCTGAATAACCAGCAGATCGTTGCCTGCGCGTTTTAACGTCACGTTTTCTGGCGCGAAGTTATTTTCTTCATTTTTGATCAGATATTGTTTGCCTGACGCAACGCTAATTTTTCCCAGCTGAGCATTATATCCCTTAACGCTTTCATTTTTTCCGTTAGCGCTACGCACTATGAAAACAATACTTTTTTCACTCATAGAAATATATTCCTTATCGATCGGACATCACTGTTCAATATGCTATTCACTTAGCGAACCGGAACTAACCTGTTTCAAAGGCGTAAGTCTACCTATTTTTTTCAGACGTAAAGACAGAAAAGCGGCCGCCGCTTAAATCAGAAAAAGCACAGGGGAAAGAAAAATCTGACAGACATACTCTCCGAAAAAAATGTTCCGCCTCGCGTGTTATTTAAAATAATAATCTCATCCTTGATCAGTTTTACTCCTTTAAGCAGATTACAACGGAAATTATGACAAAGATTAATTATCTGTATGCGTATTTATTGGCTGCGCGCTATGAATAAGCTGAGAACTTTTCATGCCAAGCTTGCTCAATATATTGAATTTATGAGCGCTGATGTTTTTTTCACTGCGGTAAAGCCTGATTGATATAGCCTTATTGCTTTCTCCCGACTGGCACAGCTTTAGGATTTCACGTTCCCGCCGCGTTAATCCGGCTTTTTCATACATTTCTTCATTAGTATTGCTGTCTGACTCCAGCACATCCCATGAGTAGCAGAAGCCTCCCGCCGCGACGATTCTGATGGCTGAGATAAAAAATTCTACGCTGCTCTCCTGATCGATCAGGCCGCGAAAGGCGGGCAGTTCGCGATAAAGATGGTGAAACAGGTGGCTGTTGGTTGAGAGTCCTAATACAGGCGTTTTCATGCCGGACAATTCGCGCTCGGTCGCAAGCAAGTCTGGACGCTGTTCGATGCTTTCGCAATTCATAATGATGATGTCAAATTGCTGTTTTGGCGCCGCGGTGGGGATTTCATCGCGCGAGAAGAGCGAAACTTAGTCATCAGGGAAGCACATCGTCAAAATATAGAAAATTCCCTGACACATAATGCTTTACGTACCCAGATACAAAAATTTTATAACTGCCCCAACTCTTTAGCACGTCAGCAACAAGCCCTATTAAATAATAAGGCGTGTTGCCCTGACCCGACGCCCGGTTTCTTTATCATTCATTTCCGACGGGTGATATGTGGCATTCAACTATCTGAAAAGCGCCGCTGTTTTTTCTCTGAAGCAATCTTGCCCGTTCCTTTTATCATTTAATTTCAATCAGCAGATTGTTTAGCTTGCGTTGAACAAGGAGACCATCTGCGAAAAATATTGTCAATATGCTGCTGTATAACATACAAACTTCACTTATTCCAAATTGGCAATCAGTTACTGGCAGAGCAGGCTCGATTGTAAAGCGTTAATAATCTCTTGCCAGCTGCTCTCTCTGTAATCATACCATTAACACCATAACCTTTATTGCCAAATAAAATTAACAAACCAAATTTTGTTAATTCACAGCACAATAAAAGACAATCAGGTAACAATTATGGTTATTCTGAGGAGGTTATTCGCAGTGGCGGTACTGCTCTGGGATTGATCCTGTTTACTTCCAGCATCCACGCCAAGGCACTTCTTGCCCGATAAAAAAGCGGGCACGGATATCATCCACGCGCGATACAGTAAAATAGTTAACATCTTTTATTTATTAAAGCTTCATTGCGCTGTGCGGCTGGGATAATGCATCACAACAATAAGCTGATTTCTTACTAAAGGAGAAATAACAGCCAGTGCTGAAAAAGCGGCCTGCTCCAGCAGCGGGATCCTTACTGTTTTCGGTCCTTTATCTGCCAAGCATCGGCGAAGCGGTAAGGCACAGATAAATGCAGCGCCAGTCCAGCCTAGCAGCGGCGAATATAAGCCGCGCCCGTTCAGGCTGGCGTGACGGGCCGCGCAGAACGGCGAAAAGTGCAACGTGCCTTGCTAAAAACTCATCAACAACCCCCTCGGTAAGGATCGTTGAATTGATTATTCTGCCATCTATTTGCTTGCTAATGGTTGATTATTAAAAAAATCTCCTCCACCCGTCAGCAGGTTATGCAAACATCGTCACACCGAGGTTTAAACCAAAATGACTACAGCCTGCACTTCAGGGATGGCGCCGGGGTATGCCGCGCCGACGCCGGAAAACAGCTTAGCGGGGCGTATTAACGCCCTGCTATCATCGCCGGGTTTGTGGCGCTTTATCGCCCTCGGCGGCTTTTTCGAACTCTACGATCTGTTTGAAACCGGCTATATCAGCTCTAGGCTGCTGGCCGCCGGCGTCTTTCACACCGGCAGCGCGGGCGCGTTTGGCATCGCCGATCAGGCCATCTTCGCCTCTGCTACCTTTCTCGGCCTGTTCGTAGGCGCCAGCCTGCTGGCGCACTGGGCCGACCGCTTCGGCCGCCGCCTGACCTTTATGTACGCGCTGGTCTAGTACGGCGTTTTCTCTCTGCTGATGGCTTTTCAGCAGAGCGCCGAAACGATCATTCTGTTTCGCTTTCTGGTGGGCATCGGGCTGGGCGTCGAGCTGGTCACTATCGATACCTACCTATCTGAATAGGTGCCGACCCATCTGCGCAGCCGCGCCTTCGCCTTCTCGTTTTTCGTGCAGTTCCTCTCCGTGCCGGCGGTGGCGCTGATGTCGTGGTGGCTGGTGCCGCAGCCCCTGCTGAGCCTGGAGGGCTGGCGCTGGGTGGTGATCGTCGGCGCGCTGGCTGGCGCAACAGGGCCGCCATCAGGAGGCGCATCACGTGCTGAGCGCGATGGAAAAACGCTGCGGCGTCGCGCCCGGCGCGGATTTCCCGCAGGATGACGCGGCGGCGCAGCTGCCGAAGCGCGGCAAGTTCCGCGAGATCTGGGCGCCGGCGTACCTCCACGGCGTACCGGAGGTGCCGAACACCTTTTTCACATTGTCGAAGAACGGCTCCAGCTCGTCGTAGGTAACGCCGAAATCCTGGATCGTCATCCCTTCCGAGATAAAGTTTTTTCCGTAGCGCTCTTCATAGTGGCTACACTGGCGCAGCTCGGTCGGGTCGACGCAGAAGTGCACGCCAGACCAGTGCAGGCCCGCGCCGCCGGTGCCGGTGCTCGACAGAAACGCCGCCAGCTGGCGATAGGGCACCGCCGTCTGCAAGGCGTCGTGACGGATGGTCACGGTGCTTTTCGACAGATCCTGGAACAGCTTTTTGCGGATGTTGTAGGTCAGCTCGTCAATCGACTGCGGATAGGTGCAGTCAGGATAGGTACCGCGATGCGGGCCGCGCTCCAGCGCCATCACATTCAGACCCGCTTCGGTCAGCTCTTTCGCCATAATGGCGCCGACCCAGCCGAAACCGACAATCACCGCGTCCGCTTTTTTCATTTCGTTTACCATGTTTACGCGCGCTCCCCGCGAATTGATACTGACGGGAAGGGATAGCGCTCGCCGCGCTCAACCCAGTCCATAAAGTCGGCGCGCGCGCCGGGAAAGCCGATCAGCATCCAGCCCACCATATTCTGGTTGCCGCCGTGGATCGGGTCGCTAAAGAAGCCTTCGCGGGTGTTCTGGATCAGGAAGGCGAAGAAGGTTTTCGCCGGCAGCTGGCGGAAATCGGCCTAGCCTCTCTCCATCGCCTGCAGCAGCACGTCCTGCTACTCGGCGCTCAGCTCGGCGAAGATTTTGCCGTGCTGGCGTTT
This sequence comes from Candidatus Pantoea persica, assembly GCF_013753875.1. Lineage (GTDB taxonomy): Bacteria > Pseudomonadota > Gammaproteobacteria > Enterobacterales > Enterobacteriaceae > Pantoea > Pantoea persica. The sequence continues at coordinate 69,503 of NZ_SMDS01000002.1, read as the reverse complement.
GCTGTAGTCGTCGGCGTCCGCCAGCCCCAGGCGGTAGATCTGCTGCGGCACCAGCGGCAGCTGATAGCCCAGCTCTTTCGGCAGACTCGGGTTGAACGGCCTCTGCATGTACCAGTTGGCGCCGGTGGCGTAAGGGGTGTTCATCTGGCGGTCGATAAACTCCGGCACGCCCGCTTCCAGCGCCCCTAGGCCGCTCTCGTCGTTGGGGAGCAGGCGCGCCACTGCGGCCTTGATAAAGGCGAACTCTCTCTGCGGTAAACCAGCTGGGCTGATAGTCGCGCGCGGGTTGCGCGGCAGCGGGATCGGCGGCCTGTGCCACAGGCACCATGCTAAAGCCGCTAACGGCGGGTACCAGCGCGATGGTCTTTAACAGGAAATCCCTGCGCGTCTGCCCACGTTTTTGTTCTGACATGACATTGCCTCAGTACCGCCTGTAATGCGGCATGAAAGTTAAAAACTTGCGTTATAATGATTTTTTTGCGGATTAAGGGATACAGTCGGGTTGTTACCGGCAATAACGGGCGGCAGTATAACTGCCGTTGCGGTTAAACATTTAGATCGGCGAAACAAATTCGCACACATTTATTAACATCTTGCGAGCGCTTTTTACCTACGTCACGCGCGATTGTCATCATCGGAACAACACACAACATACAAATAACGCTGAAAGGCGTTATAAAAAGGTGCACACAACAGCGGAGAGCCTATGTTTAAGTCCTATTTCCCCCGGCCAGCGCTGTTTTTCAGCTCGGCTGCGATCTGGAGTCTGATCGCGATTTTCGCCTGGTTCGGCTTTGCCGACTATTTGCCGTCTCGCTGGCCTACGCTGCACACCGCGATGCAGCAGCCGTTGTCGACCACGGCCGCGCGCTTTATCGCCCCCAGCCAGCTCTGGTTTTACAGCTACTACTGGATCATTATGGCGATTTTCGCCCTCGCCTGGCGCGTTATCGATAATCATCCTTGGCAGCGCTGGTCCGTCTGGGGCTCGGCGCTGATTATCTTCGTCACCTGGTTCGGCGTGCAGGTCGGCGTCGGCGTCAACACCTGGTATGGCCCGTTTTACGATCTGATCCAGCAGGCGCTGACCAAGGCGGGTTCGGTGCCGATTAGCCGTTTCTATGCGGAAGTGATGGCCTTCCTCGGCATCGCGCTGATTGCGGTGGTCATCGGCGTGATGAACTCCTTTTTCATCAGCCACTGGGTATTCCGTTGGCGTACCGCTATGAATAACTACTACATGCATAACTGGCAGCGCCTGCGCCACGTCGAGGGCGCCGCGCAGCGCGTGCAGGAAGACACCATGCGCTTCGCCAGCACGCTGGAGGACTGGGGCGTCAGCTTTATTCAGGCGATCATGACGCTGGTGGCCTTTTTGCCGGTGCTGATCGCGCTGTCGCACCACGTCAAAGATGTACCGATCCTCGGCAATATTCCCTATGCGCTGGTGATCGCGGCGCTGCTCTGGTCGCTGTTCGGCACGGCGCTGCTGGCGCTGGTGGGCATTAAGCTGCCAGGGCTGGAGTTCCGCAATCAGCGGGTGGAGGCGGCCTATCGTAAAGAGCTGGTCTACGGCGAAGATAATCCCGATCGCGCCACGCCGCCGACGGTGCAGGCGCTGTTCAGCCGCGTGAGCTTCAACTATTTCCGCCTATACTTTCACTATCTCTACTTCAATATCACCCGCATTCTCTATCTGCAGGTGGATAACGTCTTCGGTCTGTTCGTGCTGTTTCCGTCGATGGTGGCGGGCACCATTACGCTCGGCCTGCTGAACCAGATCACCAATGTCTTCGATCAGGTGCGCTCGTCATTCCAGTATCTGATCACCTCCTGGTCGACGCTGGTGGAGCTAATGTCGATCTACAAGCGTCTGCGCAGCTTTGAGCAGATTTTGCAGGATATTCCGCATGAAGAGATGATGCGCGAAGCGGCGGAAAGCGAGTAGGCCGCCCCACACCGGGCGGCGGTTCAACGCGGCACGGCCCGCTGAGCAATGCGGCCCACGGCAGCAGACGCCGGACGCGTTTAACACCGCGCTTCGCGCTAATCCGCAGCAGCGTGCGCGTTCAGATACGGCACGCAGCCGCGCCGGACCAGCAGCTAGAATACGACGCTTCGCCTCCGTGGAGAGCACGTCCTCTGGCTGCCGCGCCGCGCTTCCCCCAGTGCGGCGAACACCTTCTCAACGGCATACGCGCCAGGATCTTTTACCCCGTCCAGCGTCTGCTGATTCAGGTAGGATGAGCGGCCCGCTCTGGCGCTCTGCATCTGGGCGGTGGATTCCGCGCCCTGCGCCGTAGCCTCTGCCGCCTCCGCCAGCGATTTGCCCGCTACCAGCGCCTCCACCAGCGTGCGGTGGCCAATCTGCGCGCCGCCGTAGTGCTTCATCTGCTCCAGCCCCTGCTTCAGCGCCTCCGGCAGCGATGCGCCCTGCGGCAGCTGCTGCGCCTCAAGCGCACTTTTCACCTTGCGCGCCCCGGCGGCAAAGGTGGAGCCGGTGTCGCCGTCGCCGACTTTCGCGTCAAGCGCGTTGAGCCCCACCTCCAGATCGATCAGCTTCTGGGCGACGCGCGCCACCACCTGACCCACCTGCTCATCCTGTGATGGAGTAAATTCCAGCTGGATGACCACGCGTTCGCTGGTCAGGGAGGTCACCGGCTCCACCGCATGGATCGGCGTCCAGCCCAGCACCTCCACCGGCGCCTTCAGCGCTTCGAGAAATGCGGCTTCCATCTGCAGCACCGTGAGCGAAAAGCCCTTCATATCCAGCGCGCTGACCAGCGTCGCCGGGCCGATAAGATGGCTGATCTGCGCCGCCATCGGGCTTTTCAGCACCTCGCGCGTTACCAGCGCTAGCTCTAGCATTGAAAAGCCGCCAAGGTTGTTGACCAGCAGCACAGCTTTGGTGCCGGCCGAGAGATGCTTCGCCAGCTTTTCCGTCATGATGGTCACCAGCTGCGCGCTGTTCTGCGTGTCCAGCGTGATCACGTCCGGCTTGCCGTGGACCCATGCCCAGTTAGCTCTCGCCCTCTTTGACGCGATTGTCGCGCCGCTCGCCGGGAATATGGCAGGTAGAGAAAGCGACGCCGATACTCGCCGTGCCCTTTATCGCGCGCTGCGCCAGGGTTTTCACCTGCGCCAGCGACTGCCCCTGCTCGGCGGCGTGACCGGCGATTTTATGGATCAGCGCGGTGCCGGCGATGCCGCGCGGCTGCGGGTTGTCCGGCAGCGCGATATCGTCCTGTACAATTACCATCTCAACGCTGTAGCCCAGCGCCCGGGCCTTTTCCGCCGCCAGCCCGAAGTTCAGCCGGTCGCCGATATAGTTCTTCACAATCAGCAGGCAGCCCGCGTCACCGGTCACGTTGATAATGGCGCTCAGCACCGCGTCCACGCTGGGCGAGGCGAAGATGTCGCCGCACACCGCGGCAGTTAGCATCCCTTTGCCAACAAATTCCGCGTGGGCTGGCTCGTGCTCGGAGCCGCCGCCGAAAATCAGCGCCACTTTGCTTTTGTCCCAGTCGTTGCGCACCACCACGCGAATATCGTCGCCCAGATCGAGGCGGCTGAGGTTGTGCCACGGCGTGCTCAGCAGCACGCCCGCTATCGCTTCGTTGACCAGATTATTTTTTTCATTCATCAGGAACTGGCTCATTACATCTTCTCCATTGGTGTTGATGCCGCCAGGCAGCGGCACGCTTTAAAGGTAGCCGAAGAAATGCAAAGAGCGGCCAGCGGCCGCCCCTGATGCGATTAGTGAAATTAAAGCACGATGCACATCACGCTGTCCGGGTTTTTCGGCGGTGCTTTGCGCAAGCCAGGCTGCTTGACGCTGACGAACAGCGCCTTGCCGTCGGCAGAGAGCGCCAGGCTGTTGGGCAGACCCGACGTTTTCACCGTGCGTTTCACCTTGTAGCTCTCCGCGTCGATAATGCTCACTTCGCCCGCTTTGCTATGGGTAACGTACAGCTCATTGCGCTGCGGGTTGAACAGCACCGCCAGCGACTCCGGCACGGCGATCGTCTGCATCACCGTCTGATCGCGCAGATCGACCACCAGCACCTGCGGCTGTTTCGAATAGCTGAGGAAGGCGTGCTAACCCTGGGTGTCCAGCGCGATATTCAGGAAGAAGTGTTCTTTATCACCGTCGATCTTCTGGCGTTTTTCCACGGTGTTGGTGCGGGTGTTGATAGTGACCAGCTCTCCGTCACCGTTGGTAACTTAGAGCTTCTGCTTCTCGCTGCCCACCGCCAGGCCGGTGCCCATTTTAACGGTGTTCGGCACCGTGCTGATCAACTGCATTGTCTTGCCGTCTACTACCCAGACCACGCTCTGCGGTCCCAGACCGGTGACGTAAACGTGATTAGTTTTAACGTCGACGGCGATCTCACGCGGCTGCAGCGGATGCACGTTCTCGCCGCGCTTGCGCCCGTCGAGCACCAGCGTATTGAGCACCTTGCCACTGGCGGTGTCGATAGCGATCAGCGCGCTGTTCACGGTATTGCCTATATAGAGCACGTTGGTCTACGGGTTGATGGCCGCGCCAAAGCTTTTTAGCTCGGTCGGGATGGTCTGCTTAACGGCCAGGTTCTGTGGATCAAGGCGGAATACCGCGCTGCCCTGCGAGGCGGCAAGGAACAGCGCGTTGTCTCTGGGGCTAAAGGCCAGCTCATAGGCGCCTTTGCTGACCGGCTAGTTGAGTTCGTCCGCGCGCCCAGTGTACCGGTGGCGGCGAAGAGGGCGGCGGCGAGCAGCGTGGTGCGCAGCGCAAAAGATAAAGATTTCATGATCTCTCCATAGCAAAAATTCACCGCCGTCAGGCAGTGCAGGAAAGCTCACATTGCAACCATACAAAAAAGAGAAACAGCCTTAAGGCCGACGAAGGATATTTTTTTGCAAATCATAAGGATTTATTGCCGGAAGGGAAGCTTTTTCACCTCTTTAAACGCCGCCAGGACGCCCGCAGGCGTCCTGTCAGCAACGAGATCGCGCTTATTTCAGCAGTTCAGACGTCATGTGAACGCCGTTGTTATTGTAGGCTTCGGTCACTTTATAAAAGGCGCTCGCTTCTTTCGCCTACGCGGCGATTTTCGCTTCCGCGCCGTCCAGCGTTGAGTCAACAGCGGTCACGCTCTGGGCGAAGCTGGTCAGCGGAAGAACGGAAATCGCGATAACAGCAGCAAAATTTTTGATAGTTTTCATGGTCAATTCCTCGGTAGATGTTTATTCAGGTAAGGCGTATCGCCTTGTTGAGAGAGATAATAGACTGGGGGCAGATAGTGAATAGCGGAGATAATTGCCGTTCTTTATCAAATTTACTGATTAATAAAGCGCACAAAGGGGGTAGCCGCGCCACAAAAGGTCAAATCGCTGGCAGAAAGGGAAAGGTCAGCATATTGCGCTGTCCTTTAACCTTTATCCATGATGACGTACGCGCGTGAAGATAGTTATTGCCGCCAGCAGCATCAAGACGCCGCTGTAGAGGAAGACGCCGCCCGCATCGCGCAGGTCGAACACCCAGCAGCCCGCCGCCCGATTCAGCGTCGTCCGGCACCGCGCGCGAAATCCAGGTGGACCAGCCGGTCGACATCGAGCCAAACGCCAGTCCCTATAGCGCCACGCCCGCGCCGACCAGCCAGGGAAAGGTCGCCGAAGTTCACTAGCAGCAGCGCCACGCCGCTCAGCGTCAGCGATACGCTGCGCGTCACCAGATAGCCGCCCGCCAGCGAGGTGCCGAAGAAGTTAGCCACGCCGAACGCCAGCAGCACCAGCGAGAGCTGATTGACGTTAAGCTGCGCCGCGCTTTCCAGAAAGGGCGCAGACAGGTGAAGAAGGCGAAGTGGCCGGTGAACATCATGATCACCGCCAGCATGCCCCAGAGCATCAGGCCGCTGCGCAGCAGATCGAGCATGCCGCCGCTGCGCGCCTTGTTTTCCGGCGGCATCGCCGGCAGCGTAAAGGCCTGCCACACCAGCGCCACCACGCCTAGGGCGGTGGTGAGCATAACATAAAGATATTGCGCCAGCAGATCAGCGAGCCCAGATAGCTGCCGAGCGGCGCAGCAATAATGGTCGCCAGCGAAATGCCGCTGAAAACGATCGACAGCGCGCGCGGCACCTGATCTTTCGGCACCAGCCGCATGGTAATGGCGGTAGCGAGCGTCCAGAAGCCGCCAATCGCCATGCCGAGCAGCACGCGCGCCAGTAGGAGCAAGGTTAAATTGCCCGCCAGCGCCACCAGCAGCGCAGTCACCGTCACCGTTTGTCCCGCCTGCCCTTCCGACACCCGCAGCGAGGCCGCGATCGGCGTCAGCAGGCTGACCGGCAGAAACTCCGCGGTGATCAATCCAAATACCCCAAACGCCATTGAAAAGACCGCGGCCTAGGTGGGACGCGCGGGTACGGAAATCTCATCAGCCACTTCTGAACTCAGACTCATGCTGCTTCTCCAGAGAAAATTTATAAAGGGGGAGAATGAGGTGCGCGTCAAGACGATCTATGATGGTTACACCTTCATTCTTGATAATTCGTCCTGATTGTTATGAGCCACTATGAAGATCTGACCAGCAAGCATGCTGATGGGCATGCGACTGCACAGCGTTACCTATCAGCGCATTCAGCTCGCCGCCCCGTTCGGCCTGCGCTATCCGCATGCGCCGGGCCGCGCGCAGTTCCACTTCGTCGGGCGCGGACCGCTGCTGGTGCGCGGCGAATCGGGCGAGATTTTTCAGCTGAACAGCGGCGATGCGCGATCCGCGCCTGAGCAAGACAATCGCCGCGATGCATCGCGTGCCGGGCGAAAACTGGACGGTTGAGGGGCCGGCGCGCGTGGCGGGCTGCTCGCGTTCGGTGTTTGCCGAGCGCTTTCAGAACGCCACCACCATGACGCCGCTGACCAAGCTGCGCATGCGGCTGGCGGTGCAGCGCATCGTCAATAACGGCGAAGCGGTTCCAGCTGGGGTATGGCTCGCTGGCGGCCTTCAGCCGCGCCTTTAAGCGCATTATCGGCCAGCCGCGCTGCGCGCCGGACGGGACGAGGCGCGCGTCGCCTCCTAGCGGAAGACTCTGATCGACTCCACTAGCCGGTTGGCCTAGTGCGTCATACGGCCCGACACCTCGACGCTCTTCTGCACCCGCGCCGCGTTGCGGTGGGTGATGTCGTCGAGATCCTCCACCGCCGTGGAGACCTCGCTCAGTGCGGTGGACTGTTCGACGGTCGCCGCACTGATCTGGGCGATCAGCGATGAGACGTTCTGCACCTGCACAACGATATCCTGCATGGTGCGGCCCGCCGCATTACCGCGATCACTGCCCAGGCGGACGCGGCCCGCGCTGTTTTGATTTCGCTGGCGGCCGTGGCACTGCACTGCGCCAGGTTGCACACCTCACCGGCCACCACGGCGAACCCTTTGCCCTGCTCGCCGGCGCGCGCCGCCTCTACTGAGGCGTTGAGCGCCAGAATATTGGTCTGGAAGGTGATGCTGTCGATCACGCTGGCGATGCGCTGCGAGCTGTCGGCGATCTCCGCCATAATGCTGACCATCTCCTGTATCACTTCGCCGCCCTTGCTCGCCGCCTGGCTGGTCTGCGCGGAGAGGGTATTCGCCTCGCCCGCGGTTTCGGTGTTGCTTTTCCCCGTGGTGGTCATCTCATTCATGGTGGCCGCGGTCTGCTGCACGTTGGCCGCCGCCTGGTCGGTGCGGCGGCTCAGTTCGTTGTTACTGTCGTCGCTGGCGCTGAGCACGTTGATCGCCTGGCCGCTGACGTCGTCCACCAGCCAGCGGAACATCTAGCACGCAGCGTCATGCCGACCTCATCGACGCGATCCATCTTCTCGACCTTGTGGCTGGCACCGGTGGCGACGCTGATCGCCTGCTGGCACATTCGCTCGATGGGGCGCGAGATCTGCTGTTTCATCCACAGGCTGGCCAGCAGCAGCAGGATCGCCATGTCGCCGGTAAAGCAGCCGAGCGCCGCGGCAGGGTTTTCAGCAGCGAGCCGACGCGGCGCCAGCCGGTGCGCACGAGCAGCCTTTTGTGGAAACGGCGCCCTTTCGCCCGCCCATCGCGGAAATCGCGGTAGAGCGCTTCAGTCTGGCGCACCTCCGCCTCGCCCGGTTTGGTCGCACTGACATAAAGCCCCGCACCAGCTTCTGGTTGGTGGCCTCGACGTCCACCATCAGGTTGCCGTAGACTTTGCCGCTGCGGATCATCGCGCCGGTGGTGAGCATATTGAGCATCAGCTTCTGGGCGGTGCCCGCCTTCATACGCGAGGAGCCGGTGACCACTTCCGGGCCGACCACCGGCGTCAGCGCAATGTCGGCCTCCTGCGCCATCGGGCTGTGGGGATTGCAGCTCAGCGCCGCCGTGGTAGCGCCGAGCGAACGGGCATACGCTAGCGCGCCCAGCACGTAAGGCGTGCGGCCGCTGGCGGCGATGCCCACCAGCACATCGCTGGCGCTGAACTGGATGTCGCGCAGATCCTGCGCGCCCTGCTCGCGGTTGTCCTCGGCGTTTTCTACCGCCTGCAGGATCGCCTGGTGGCCGCCGGCGATAAGGCCGATCACCTGGCCGCGCGGCGTGCCGAAGGTCGGGGGGCATTCGCTGGCGTCGAGAATGCCGAGTCGCCAGGAGGTGCCGGCGCCGCACCAGGTGGCCGCCCTGCGCGAAGGCAGCGACGATGGCATCAACCGCCTGCGCCACCTTTTTATCTTCGTTGTTGATGACGCACAGCATGGCGTCGGTGGCGAGTTCGTCGATGTTCTGGCTGGCCTGGTTGCGGCCTTCGGTGATCAGCTGGCTGAGGTCGATAGTTATGGGGCGTGCTCTAGGGGAAAGTATACAGGCCCGGTTTTATCATATTTGCGGGATAAAAAAAAAGGGTTCAGACGTGGTCTGAACCTTTGATCTTCGCTACGCTGGCTAGCAAGATGCTAACGCGTTAGCTCGCCGTTTGCGTGCGCAGCTTCAGCTCGTAGGCTTTCGCCTGCTCGGCGTCGAACTGATTCTCCCAGCGGGCGATCACCAGCACCGCCAGTGCATTGCCGATGACGTTCAGCGCGGTGCGCGCCATATCCATGATGCGGTCGACGCCGGTGATAAAGGTCAGGCCTTCCAGCGGAATGCCAACGCTGCCCAGCGTCGCCAGCAGCACCACGAACGAGACGCCCGGCACGCCGGCGATGCCCTTCGAGGTCACCATCAGCGTCAGCACCAAGATAATCTCATCGGTGAGCGACAGATCGATGCCGTACAGCTGCGCGATAAAGATCGCAGCGATGCTCTGGTAGAGCGTCGAGCCGTCCAGGTTGAACGAGTAGCCGGTCGGCACCACGAAGCTGGTGATCGCCTTCGGCGCGCCGTAGGCCTCCATCTTCTGCATAATGCGCGGCAGCACGGTTTCCGAGCTAGAGGTGGAGTAAGAGAGGATCAGCTCATCTTTCAGGATGCGCATCAGGGTGGTGATGTGCAGCTTGCACAGCCGCGCCACGCCGCCAAGGATAATGAAGGCGAAGAAGAGAATGGCGGCGTAAACCAGCATCACCAGCTTTGCCAGCGGCCACAGCGAGCTGAAGCCAAAGTTGGCGATGGTGACGGCGATCAGCGCGAACACGCCTGCCGGCGCATAGCGCATAATCATATGCGTCACTTTAAACATGGTTTCCGACACGCTGCGGAACAGGTTCACCAGCGGATTGCGCTGCTCGGACGGCAGCGAAGAGAGACCCAGGCCGAACAGCACCGAGAAGAAGATAATCGGCAGCATGTCGCCCTTCACCAGCGAGGCGAAGATGTTCTGCGGGATCAGCGATAGAATGGTGGTCACCAGGCTGTGGGGCCCGTTCTGCACTGCTTCGGTGGTGGCTTCATACTTAGAGATGTCCACCGTTGCCAGCGTTGACATATCAATGCCGGTGCCGGGTTGAAACACGTTAGCCAGCGTAATGCCGACCACAATGGCAAGGGTGGTGATCACTTCGAAATAGAGAATGGTTTTGACGCCAATCCGCCCCAATTTTTTTACATCACCCACGCCGGCAATGCCGACAATCAGGGATGAGATCACGATGGGCACAACAATCATCTTGATGAGATGAACGAAGATATCGCCCGCCGGGCTGAGAATATTGGTGATTAACCATTCACGATCGTCTGGCTGATTATGCAGCACGGAACCGACAACAATGCCGAGCACCAGAGCAATCAAAATCTGCCAGGCGAAGGTTATTTTAAAACCTTTCATAACGCGTTATTTCCTCAGTCAGAACCCCTATTGCTACGCTGCGAAGGTGCAGAGAAGGATACACACAGGGAAGTGAGCAAAAGCCAGGTAAATTAGAATGTTATTGAGGACAGCGTCCCGCACGAACATGCGAGAATTCCCGTACCCTTTTCAGACGCCGTCTGGTTAAGCTCCTGCTGAGCAGGAGTCAAGATAAGTACCATTTTCACGGTGGTAAATGCAACCCCTGGCGCGTTCGATTAAAGATTAGCCACTCTTATAGCATAAAATGCTGTTTTGTTATCAAAACCCTAACTTACTGTTCTAAAAAATAATAGTCTCGCCTTTTTCCGCATAGCTATGCAGCTTGCGCAAATTGTCGCCGGGCGCGTTTGCCTATTTTTTCATCATCTTCTCTGCGATTTACCTACACTGTCAGGCAACAGGCCGCGCAAAAGTGATGGCCTTTGCGCCCTGTTGGGAGGCGCAAATCTGCTCTCGTGATCTGAGACGCAAAAAAGAAACAAAGCGATGGCACGGGCTTTAATCAACCTTTGATTGACATATTATTAAAATTTTCAAGGAGATCCGCCATGAGCCAACTACATAAACACTCGATACCTGCCAGTATCGCCGCTAACGCACTGATCACCGCTGAGCAGTATCAGACGATGTATCAGCAATCCGTCCGCGACCCGGATGCGTTCTGGGGCGAACAGGGAAAAATCCTCGACTGGATCAAGCCCTACAGCAAAGTCAAAAACAGCTCTTTTGCGCCGGGCAATATCACCATCCGCTGGTATGAAGACGGCACGCTCAACCTAGCGGCAAACTGCCTTGACCGCCATCTGGCGACACGCGGCGACCATCCCGCCATTATCTGGGAAGGCGACGACGCCAGCGAAAGCAAGACCATCACCTTCCGCCAGCTGCATAACCAAGTGTGCCGCTTTGCCAACGTGCTGCTGTCGCTGGGGGTGAAAAAGGGCGACGTGGTAGCAATCTATATGCCGATGGTGCCGGAAGCGGCGGTGGCGATGCTCGCCTGCGCGCGCATTGGCGCGGTGCACTCGGTGATTTTTGGCGGCTTTTCGCCAGAGGCGGTGGCGGGACGCGTGGTGGACTCCAGCGCGAAGCTGATTATCACCTCTGACGAAGGGGTGCGCGCCGGCCGCACCATTGCGCTGAAGAAAAACGTTGACGACGCGCTGAACAATCCCAGCGTCAACAGCGTGAAAAATGTGGTGCTGCTGAAGCGCACCGGCAGCGACGTCGACTGGCACGACGGGCGCGATCTCTGGTGGGACGAGCTGATCGATAAGGTCAGCGAGCAGCACGCACCCGCCGAAATACAGGCGGAAGATCCGCTGTTTATCCTCTATACCTCCGGCTCGACCGGCAATCCCAAAGGGGTGCTGCACACCACCGGCGGCTACCTAGTTTATGCAGCCACCACCTTCAAATATGTCTTCGACTACCATCCGGACGATGTCTACTGGTGCACCGCCGACGTCGGCTGGGTGACCGGCCACAGCTATCTGCTTTACGGCCCGCTGGCCTGCGGCGCGACGACGCTGATGTTTGAGGGAGTCCCCAACTGGCCGAAGCCGAGCCGCATGGCGGAAGTGGTGGACAAGCACAAGGTGACGCTGCTCTACACCGCGCCGACGGTGATCCGCGCCCTGATGGCGGAAGGCGACAAAGCGATTGAGGGCACCAGCCGTCAGAGCCTGCGCATTATGGGATCGGTGGGCGAACCCATTAATCCGGAAGCCTGGGAGTGGTACTACAACAAGATCGGCGACGGCCGCTGCCCGATTGTCGATACCTGGTGGCAGACCGAAACTGGCGGCTTTATGATTGCCCCGCTGCCGGGCGCTACTGAGCTGAAGGCCGGCTCTGCCACGAAGCCCTTTTTCGGCGTGCAGCCGGCGCTGGTGGATAACGAAGGCAACCCGCAGGCGGGCGTGGCCGAAGGCAATCTGGTGATCACCGACTCCTGGCCGGGCCAGGCGCGCACCCTGTTCGGCGATCATAAACGCTTCGAGCAGACCTACTTCTCGACCTTTAAAAACTGCTATTTCAGCGGCGACGGTGCGCGCCGCGACGAGGATGGCTACTATTGGATCACCGGGCGCGTCGATGATGTGCTCAACGTCTCCGGCCACCGCCTCGGCACCGCTGAAATTGAGTCCGCGCTGGTGTCGCACCCGAAAATCGCCGAGGCGGCGGTGGTGGGCATCCCGCACAGCATCAAAGGCCAGGCGATCTACGCCTATATCACCCTGAACCACGGCGAAGAGCCGTCGCCGGAGCTCTACAGCGAAGTGCGCAGCTGGGTGCGCAAAGAGATCGGCCCCATCGCCACGCCCGATATCCTGCACTGGACCGATTCGCTGCCGAAAACCCGCTCCGGCAAGATTATGCGCCGCATTCTGCGCAAGATTGCCGCCGGCGACACCAGCAATCTAGGCGATACCTCGACTCTGGCCGATCCGGGCGTGGTAGACAAACTGCTAGAGGAGAAGCAGACGATCCGCATGCCTTAAACGCCTTTACCGGCCGGGAAGGCTCTTCTTGCCGCCGCCCTTTCCTTACGCAGTGTGTTTCTGAAGTCACATAACAATACCTAATCGGGCCTTTCTCACGCAGCGGCGTGAGGCTGCCGCCTGCACAACCTCTGGAGAAACTGTGATGAACGACGCCCTTTCCACCCAGGAGGCGCTCAATCAGCAGATTGAACGCCATCCGCGCTTTCAGGAGCTGGTGCACAAACGCCAGACGTTCGCCCTGGTGCTGTCGCTAATTATGCTGGTGCTCTACGTCGGCTTTATTTTGCTGATCGCCTTCGCCCCTAGCTGGCTCGGCACACCGCTGCATGCGGGCACCAACGTCACGCGCGGCATTCCTATCGGCGTGGGGCTGATTGTAATTTCTTTTGTGCTGACAGGCGTTTACGTCTGGCGCGCTAACGGCGAATTCGATCGCCTGACGAAGCAGATCCTGAGCGAGGTAAAATCATGAATCGTCTCTCCCTCTGGCTGCCAGCGGCGCTGCCCGGCGCCGCGCTGGCGGACGCGCTGACCGGCGCGGTGCAGAAGCAGGCCACGAACTATCAGGCGATTATCATGTTTGTGGTATTTGTCGCCGCCACGCTGGGCATTACCTACTGGGCGTCGAAGCGCACCCGCTCGCGCAGTGACTACTATACGGCGGGGGGCAATATCACCGGCTTTCAGAACGGGCTGGCGATGGCGGGCGATTTTATGTCCGCCGCCTCGTTTCTCGGCATCTCCGCGCTGGTCTATACCTCTGGCTACGACGGCCTGATCTACTCACTCGGCTTCCTGGTGGGCTGGCCGTTGATTCTGTTTCTGATCGCCGAGCGCCTGCGCAACCTTGGTCGCTATACCTTTGCCGACGTCGCCTCTTACCGTCTGCAGCAGAAACCGATTCGCACCCTCTCCGCCTGCGGCTCGCTGGTGGTGGTGGCGCTCTACCTGATTGCGCAGATGGTCGGTGCCGGCAAGCTGATCCAGCTGCTGTTCGGCCTCGACTACCATATCGCCGTGGTGCTGGTGGGCATTCTGATGGTGCTCTACGTGCTGTTCGGCGGCATGCTGGCCACCACCTGGGTGCAGATTATCAAGGCGGTGCTGCTGCTGTTCGGCGCCAGCTTTATGGCGATCATGGTGATGAAGGCGACGGGCTTCAGCTTAAATAACCTCTTTACCCTGGCGATGGCTGTGCACCTGAAAGGCGCGGCGATTATGCAGCCGGGCGGGCTGGTGAAGGATCCCGTTTCGGCACTGTCACTCGGGCTGGGGCTGATGTTCGGCACCGCCGGGCTGCCGCATATCCTGATGCGCTTCTTTACCGTGGCGGACGCGCGCGAGGCGCGGAAAAGCGTTTTCTGGGCCACCGGCTTTATGGGCTATTTCTACTTCCTGACCTTTATTATCGGCTTCGGCGCGATTCTGCTGGTCGGCGCTAACCCCGCCTTTAAGGACGCCAGCGGCGCGCTGATCGGCGGCACCAATATGGCGGCGGTGCATCTGGCGAACGCGGTGGGCGGCAGCACCTTCCTCGGTTTTATCTCCGCCGTGGCCTTCGCCACCATTCTGGCGGTGGTGGCCGGGCTGACGCTGGCGGGCGCCTCGGCGGTGTCGCATGACCTCTACGCCAGTGTGATCCGCAAAGGTCAGGCGAGCGAGCACGAAGAGCTGCGCGTGTCGAAGATCACCGTGCTGGTATTGGGGGTAGTGGCGATTGCGCTGGGCATTCTGTTTGAGAAGCAGAACATCGCCTTTATGGTCGGCCTCGCCTTCTCTATCGCCGCCAGCTGTAACTTCCCGATCATTCTGCTGTCAATGTACTGGTCGAAGCTGACCACGCGCGGCGCGATGATCGGCGGCTGGCTGGGTCTGATTACCGCAGTGGTGCTGATGATCCTCGGCCCGACCGTTTGGGTGCAGGTGCTGGGCCACGCCACGCCGGTTTATCCCTATGAGTATCCGGCGCTGTTTTCCATGGCGATCGCCTTTATCGGCACCTGGTTCTTCTCGGTGACCGACCATTCGCCGCAGGGCGCGCAGGAGCGTGGCCGCTTCCGCGCGCAGTTTATCCGCTCGCAGACCGGCATCGGGATTTCGCAGGGGAAGTCGCATTAACCGGTATCCTCTCTCGCCAGCGTTTTCGAACGCTGGCATTTTTTTCTGCGTGCAGGCTAAAATAGGCGTTAATCGCACGATTAAGGGATCCCTATGCTGAGTCTTACCGCTAACCAGGCTAAAACGCGTTTTGGCGAACTAATGAACAAAGCGCAGCACAAAACCGTGACTATCACCCAAAATGGCCGTACCGCCTTTGCCTGTCTCCCGCCGAAGAGTATGCGGCCTATGAGCAATTCAAGCTGGAAAGCCTGAGGAGCAGGCTGGCTCACGCCATCGCTCAGGCGGAAAATGAGCAGCTGCACAACGGCGAGGCTGCCTTTGATAAGCTAATGAAGGATCTGTAATGGGAAAGTTTACGCTCACGGATGACGGAAAGAGGATTTAAAAGAGATCAAAGCCCACTCATTAACGCAATAGGGGACTGTTATCACAAAAGATTACTTACAGGGAATACGCGTGGCGATGCAAATGCTGGCGAATCATCAGGCCGGCATTGACGTCAGCAATGAGACCTGGCCGGGCGTCTTTTACCAGCCCTACGACAGGTCATCGCGGTTATTCATCAGTCGCGTCTGCCGAATGTGGTGAAAAAACGTCAGCCCTGAAGTTATGGCAATAAAAAAGCCGGTCGCGCATGCAACCGGCTTGCACAGCACTTGTCTTGATTGAATCAGAAGCGCAGCGAGGCGCCGACGTACGGGCCGTCGACCAGCACGTTGTCTTTGCGGCTGCCCTTGTTGTTCAGCTCGATGTACTGATAGCCGACGCGCAGTTTGATCAGCGAAATCGGGGTGAAGCTCAGGCCGCCCGCGGCTTCCTGGTAGCTGTCAAGATGGTCGGTCAGACCTTCCGGCGCGTAGTAGTATCGCCGTACAGGCCCCACATGCTGTTGAAGCTGTACTGCGCGCCGCCGCCCAGCGCCATGGCGAAGCCATCTTTGCCATCTTCCGGATGGGTGATATGGTCTTGGCGGTCGGCGCCATAAGCAGTCTGCCGATATCGACGTTGTAACCCAGACCCAGGCCGTAGGTGCTACCGTCGTGATCGCTGCGCAGCCAGTTGCCCTTGAGGAACAGGCCCGGCGAGGTGGTGCCCAGACCAATGTTCAGATTGGTGTTATGCTCGCCCACATCGATGCTGCCTTCAATCGCCTGCGCGGCGCCGCTCAGCAGCAGGCTAGAGACCACGCCCTCCTGTTCGCCGAGCTGATAAGCGCGCGCCGTGCCTGCGCCGTTCGAGGCCGCGCCGAATCCCGCGTTTCGCCACACCCTGTTGAATAGCGATGCACAGAAACAGCACATCGCAGATTGCCATACCAAACACGCCGGTGATCACCACAAACAGCGCCACCAGATCCGGCTGGCCGCCGATGGGCTGCGCCGCCGCCAGCGCAAAGGGCGTAGTGATGAAGCGCACCGCCAGGCTGCGCTAGAGCGACTCCGGCAGCGTCAGCAGCCGCGCCAGCTACACCGAACTGCACACCGCGACTAGCGTGGCGGTGAGCTCGCCGGCGCTTAGCGACAGCCAGTGGCGGCGGATAATCGCCATTTTTTCATACACCTGCACGGCGAACGCCAGCGTCGCCGGGCCGAGCAGCCACAGCAGCCAGTCGCTCTCGGCGATATAGTCCTGCCAGGAGACGTGCAGCAGCAGCGTCGCCACCAGTGGCATCAGCAGCAGTGTTACCGCCGTGCAGAGCAGGCTCAGGAGCAGATCCCGCATCGCCGCCCTGCTTACCCACCGCGCGCGCCAGTTCATATTTATTAGCGGCGATCCACCACCAGCACACGGTAGAGGCGAGCACCAGTCATGTGCTAACTGCAATCACCACGCAGATGCGCCAGCCCTCGACGCGCAGCAGATCGCCGTAGTTCACCACCGCGCTACCACGGCGGGAATAAAGAACAGCAGTATCTCCGCCAGCAGCCAGCACGAGCCGGCCTTGACCCAGCGCAGCGGCAGCACGCGCGTGGCGATCAGCGCCAACATCAGCAGCATGCCGACGAATATTGGCGGGCAGCGGCAGATGCAGCCAGCTCACCAGCCGGTCGCTGGCAATAAACATGCCGATATAGAGCAGCAGCGGCAGCCAGAGTCGTTGCACCCTGCCCGCGCGCTGCGGGCTGAGCGCCAACGCCATTTTTCCTTCCTCCGACAAAATATCTGGTGCCCAGTATAAATCCGCTGCAGAGAGGGTGAAAAAAATGAATTAAAATTATTCAAATTATGCCAAAAGGGAATAGTTATGGACGTGCGCGCCTTGCACTATTTTACCGAAGTGGTGCATCAGCAAAGCTTTACCCGCACCGCGCAAAAACTTTTCATCACCCAGCCCACCATCAGCAAAATGGTGCGTCAGCTGGAAGAGGAGCTGGGCTGCACGCTGCTGCTGCGCGACGGGCGATAGCTGCACCTGAGCGACAGCGGCCAGGCTGTCTATCAGCGCGGGCTGGCGATCCTGCAGGAGTTTCACCAGCTGGGGGTGGAGATTGGCGACATTAATCAGCTGAAAACCGGCGAGCTGCGCCTCGGCATTCCGCCGATGGTCGGCATGCAAATCGCCGGGTCGATTTCAGTGTTTCGCCTCCGCTACCCCGGCGTCGAGCTGAATATTGCCGAGTTTGGCGGCCTGACGGTGCAGCAGGCGGTGCTGGCTGGCTCGCTGGATATCGCCCTCACCGCGCTGCCGGTCGACCCCGAGCTGCCGCTGAATACCCTGCGCTGATGCATCACCCGCTCTGCGTGCTGGTGCCGCGCCAGCCGGCGTAGCTCGACCGCAGCCACGTGACGCTGGCGGAGCTGGCGGCGCATCCGCTGCTGATCTTCAACGAGGAGTTTGCGCTTAATCGCCAGCTGATGACGGCGTTCCAGCGGCTCGGCGTGACGCCGCATATCGCGGTGCGCAGCGGGCTGTGGGATTTTCTGGCGGCGATGGTGCAGGCGGAGATGGGGCTGGCGATTTTGCCGGAGCCGATCTGCGAGCGGCTCGATAAGCAATCGCTGCTGTGGCTGCCGCTGGCGTAGGAGCTGAAGTGGAGTCTGGGCCTGATCTGGCGCGAGGGCAGCTATCTGTCACGCAGCGCGCAGGCGTGGATCGCCTGCTGCCGCGAACACTGGCCGGATAAAGCGCCGGGCCTGTCAGTCCAGGCGCGACGCGCGGCTTACTCTTCTTTCTCGATCAGCAGCGCTTCTAGCAGGTCGAGATCGCGCAGCAGACGCTGCATGCTTTCGTCAGAGATCTGCTGCGTCGCGCGCAGGTGATAGACCTCGGCGCGCTCGGCGCGCAGTGCGGTCAGGCGGAAGCGGCGCTCAAGATTCTCCGCGAACAGCGCCTGCTCCAGGTCGCTCTTGCCGTCGGCGCGGCGGCGCAGGTTGCCGATGACGCGCAGGCTTACCTCTTTCAGCAGCTCGGGATCGATGTTCTCTTCGCTGCTGTTCTCCAGCCGCGCTTCCATTTTATGCAGGCTTTCAATAGCGACGCTCGCCATCACCGCGCGGGCGTTTTGCAGCTCGCGGCGGTGTCCAGCCTTATCGATGCCGTCCACGCCGCGCAGCAGCAGCGGCAGCACCACGACGCCCACCAGCAGCGAAAACAGGATCACGCCGGTGGCGATAAACACCAGTTCATAGCGCGCCGGGAAGGGATCGCCGGAGGTCAGGAACAGCGGAATCGAGAGCACGCCCGCCAGGGTAATCGCCCCGCGCACGCCGGCAAACGTCGCAATCAACAGCTCGCGCAGCGAGTAGTTGGCGAACTCCAGCGGCCGCTTCTTCAGCACGCGCTTGCTGAAGCGTTGCATGATCCATAGCCAACCGAAACGCACCACCATCAGCGCGCCGTAGACTAGGATAATGTCGGTGAACAGCATCCACAGCTCGACGTTGGGATCGGCGTTAGCGGCGTCAATCGAGGTGCCGATAATGTCCGGCAGCTGCAGGCCGAGCATCAGGAACACCATGCCGTTGAACACAAACTCCAACATCTGCCAGACGCTGTTGGCGCGCAGGCGAATCGCCAGCGGTGCACGGCGGATAATGCCGGAGCGGGTAATGGTCATGCCCGCCGCGACCGCCGCCAGGATGCCGGAGACGCCGAGATGTTCAGCAATCAGATAGGAGGCGAACGGCAGCAGCAGCAGCAGCACGGTTTGCGTCGCCGGATCGTCGCAGCTCCAGCGGCTCAGCAGACGCAGCGATTTGCCGTAGAGCCAGCAGACCGCGACGCCGGCAATCAGGCCGCCGATGGCTACCTTAAGGAACTCGACGCTAGCGCCGCCCCAAGTGAACACCATGGTACCCATCGCCACGGCCACGGCAAACTTCAGCGACACTAGGCCGGAGGCGTCGTTCATCAGGGCTTCGCCCTGCACGATCGACATAATTTTTTTCGGGATGCGTTCTTCGCCGACGATGCCGGAGAGCGCCACGGCGTCAGTTGGCGACAGCACCGCCGCCAGCGCGAAGGCGGGGATCAGCGGTATGCCCGGCACCGTCCAGTAGATCAGGTAGCCGATGCCGACCACGGTAATCAGCACCAGCACCAGCGCCAGGCCGATAATTTCCCGGCCGTGATGCAGGAACTCGCTGATCGGCGTTTTCCAACCGTCAGCAAACAGTAGCGGCGGGATAAACAGTACCAGAAAGAGTTCGGGATCGAAATCGACGTGCAGGCCGAAGGTCGGCCAGGCGAGCAGAGCTCCGGCGAAGATCTGCACCAGCGGCAGCGGGATCTGAAACGGGAGAATGCGCGCCGCTACCCCGGACAGCGACACTACCAGCGTCATAATGAGAATAGTAAAAAAGATTTCCATGCTTTCCTTAGGCGAATCGTAAAGTCAGAACAGAGAACAAGATCGTGAGCGCTAAAGTGTAAAGCAAAGTTCGCAGAGAGGGGCAAGTCACGCGTGCGGCGCGGCGAAAACAAGAGAAAATTCCGGACGGGGCGGCGCCCGCCCGGACAAACAGTTAAATAGCCCAGCCTCCGGCATAAAAAATTACCAGCGCAGCGGCAATCACTACGGTGCAAACATTCAGCCTGCGCCACTCGCCGGCAAACAGGCGGCCAACAACCAGCACGGCGAAGCCGAGCATAAATGCCGGTCACGATATTGCAGGTGAGCACGATAAACACGGCGGTCAGCAGGCCGGACATCGTATCCACGAAGTCGCTGAAGTCGATTTTCGCCACATTGCTCAGCATCAGCAGCCCCACGTACATCAGCGCGGGCGCGGTAGCATAGGCCGGCACTAGGTAAGCCAGCGGCGACATAAACAGAATCACCAGGAACAGCAGGCCGACCACGATCTCCGTCAGGCCGGTTTTGCCGCCCGCCGCCGTGCCCGCGGCCGACTCGATATAGACCGCCGCCGGCGACGCGCCCACCAGGCCAGCGAACAGGCTGCTGACTGAATCGGTGGTCAGCGCGCGGCCGTCGTTGATGATCTGCCCCTTTTCATCCAGCAGGTTCGCCTGCCCCGCCACCGCGCGGATGGTGCCGGTGGCGTCGAAAACCGCGGTCATCACCAGCGCCAGCAAGCTCGGCAGTACCACCGGCTGTAGCGCGCCCATGATGTCGAGGCTGAACAGCAGCGACTCTCCCTGGCTATCGCGCAGGCTGGGCCAGGCGAACAGACCCTGATATTTCACCGCCGGATCGAAAATCAGCCCGAGCGCGGAAATCGCGATGATGGTCAGCAGAATGCCGCCCGACACCCGACGCTTCTCCAGACCGAAAATCGCCGCCAGTCCCAGCAGCGACATCATGACCGGGAACGAGGTGAAGTGGCCCAGCGCCACCGGCATGCCGGGAGCGGGATTATTCACCACCAGCCCGATGCCGTCTGCGGCGATCAGCAGCAGGAACAGGCCGATGCCAACGCCGGTGCCGTGCGCCACGCCCATCGGCAGATTGCGCAGGATCCGGGCGCGGATGCCGGTGACGGAGATAAAGGTAAAGAGCAGCCCCATCAGGAATACCGCGCCAAGCGCCACCGGCACGCTGATCTGCTGGCCCAGCACCAGGCTGAAGGCGGTAAATGCGGTCAGGGAGATGGCGCAGCCAATTGCCAGCGGCAGATTGGCCCACAGCCCCATGACGATAGAGCTGACGCTGGCGACCAGGCTGGTGGCGACAAAGACAGCTGTGGGCGAAAAGCCCGCCTTGCCCAGCATGCCCGGCACCACGATAACGGAGTAGACCATCGCCAGGAAAGTGGTCAGTCCCGCCAGAATTTCCTGCCGAACGCTGCTGCCGCGTGCAGAAACAGAGAACCAGGCGTCCAGCTTGCCAGCGGACGAGCGTGATTAATATGGCATAGTTGACCTCAAGAATTTTTGTTGTGTGAAACACCCTGCGTCGCCGCCTGCGCAATCCTTGATTTTTGGTCGGGCGCAAGGAGCGCCAGACGGCAGGCAAACGATTACTTCGCGGCGAATAACTGTCCGCAGTGCGGTCAGATAAAAGGCAGGGGATTACTTGGCGTTTGGCAGCCGATTTTCAACTGCTTTTTCGCCTTTATTCAGCATAAAACCAAGCGTGCGATGCGTTTTTTAGGGGTTATGCGGCGGCGACGCAACGTCACCGCCGTGCGGCAGGCGGCTTGCAGAGTAGAGGGCGAGCTAGCTGGCGGGCACGACCCCACCGCCCTGCTCGATAGCGCGCTGCTGAAGGGTGGCAAGCCAGGCCGCGGTGGAAGACATATCCGTCAGGCCGCCGCGCGACTGCATCGCCAGCAGCGAAAAGCTCATCTGGATATCGGCGATGCTGAAGCGCTTGCCGGCGAACCAAGGCTGCGACGCCAGCTGCTGCTCGATCATCTGACGATGCGGCGCCAGCATCGACGCCTCGCTCTGATACCGTTTAATCTGGTACGGCACCTCCAGCTCTTCCAGCAGCCACAGCACGCGGGGCGAGCGTGACTGCTCAAGGTGGTGGACAGTAATTATAATGAATCCCTGTTGTGAGCCTAAGGCAAGTATAGCGCTCAGCCTCTTCAGCGCGGCAGCTCGCCCTTTTCGTCCCTTTCGGGATCGAGCAACACCGCCCCCGAGCCCTGCTGCCCCAGTCGGTCGCCGGAATTGCGCAGCGGGCAGTCGAGCATCGACAGGCAGCCGATGCAGCCGTCGAGATCGTCGAGCAGACGTGTCAGAGTTCGATGCGCTTATCTAGCTCCTCGCGCCAGTGCTGCGTCAGTGCGTCCCACTCTTGCATCGACATGCGCTTGTTGGCGGGGATCTGCATCAGGCTGTCGCTGAGCGTGGCGAGCGGAATGCCGATGCGCTGGGCAATCTTGATAATGGCAACGCGGCACAGCACGTCGCGGCTATAGCGCCGCTGGTTGCCACCGTTGCGCGTACTGGAGATCAGCCCTTTGCTCTCAAAAAATGCAGCGCGGACACCGCTGCGGCGCGCCACTTCGCCGGGCGTCAGCACCGGTTTTGGGTAGTTGCGAGCTTTTTTATTGGGGACTTTACCTCAAGTTAACTTGAGGAATTATACTCCCCTGCGTCAAATAACGAATCCCTCAGGACTAAAGGACAAGATTATGATGCAAGAAGAGATCACCTACTCCCTGACGCACCGGATCGATCAAAACCTCGACAAGAATCTGTCGATTGATGAAGTAGCGGCGAAATCGGGCTATTCAAAATGGCACCTGCAGCGTATGTTCCGTATCGTGACGAAACAGACGCTGGGTGGCTATATTCGCGAACGTCGGCTGACGCTGGCGGCCGAGGCGCTGCACCAGATCCAGCGTCCGGTGTTCGATATCGCCATGCAGTATGGCTATGACTCGCAGCAGACCTTTTCTCACGTGTTCCGCCGCCAGTTTGCGTAAACGCCGACCGCCTATCGTCACTTTATGCGCCGTCAGAGCGCTCAGCGCCCGCGCCTAGTCAGCTTTGACTGTAGCGAACCGGCGGCCAGCTTTACCCAGCGCACCACCGGCGAATACTGCCCGATTCGCTAAGTTTACAGTGCCCTTGACGGGCGCACCTTTCCGCCTCGCTTTTTTCTTACCTGTTTCGATAAAAATTTTTCTACTGTACCAAGCACAAATTTTGTTTATAATTTCAAATCGCGTGACACAAGTCACACATTCTCCTGCCCACCCCCTTTTTTTGTCGACGAAAAAGCCTTTCCTAACAGGCTCTTTCGTCGCCGGTGATGTCCAGTAAGCGTCAGGGATAATCACTTAGATTCAGAGGCATAAGTCGATGGCGACGATAACTACCAGCTTAATTGTGATGCGTTGGGAACTGCTCAGCGCAATTTTGATGTTTTTTGCCAGCACGTTAAAAATTAAATTCCGCCAGAGCAGCCATCACGTGATGGCTTTTATGTGCGGTGGCATCGGCCTGTGGATGACCTGCTGGTTCGTCACCGGCCTGCTCGGCATTTCGCTGAGCATGGAGAATGTGCATAACTTTATGCTGATTACCAAAGATACTTTTATGCAGGTGATGAGCCAGACGCCGCCAGACTGGCCGATGCCCTGATGCGCATTCTGTTAACGAACCCCGCTCCGCGGGGTTTTTTATATTGCTGTGTCGATTTAAAATTTTTTCAACAAGGTCGGAATATTGACATCCGTTACCGAAACGCCCGGTCTCTGCGTGCCGCGGCGATCCTGAATCCACATATCTCCCATCATCTGGTTAAATCCTCGATCCAGCCCGATGACCAGCCCTGCGCCAGGCGTAAAGGTCAGCTCGCCGAAGTAGATGCGCTCATCGTGGATATATCAGTCGACGCGCGCATAGTCGAAATCGCTGGCCAGCTTTTTGCTCAGGCCGAGCGCATGCTGCAGCGACGCGGCGATTTTGCTGACGTCGAGCCCGGTATCGCGAATTTTATGGAACGCTTCGCTCAGGTTGTTGGCGTAGAAATTCATCGACAGCTGCGGCTGGCAACGGTTGTAGATCACCTGCAGCACATACTCGAAGCGGCCGTCGCGCTTGTTGAACATGTGGAATTTATAGTCAATCGGCGCTGTTTTGCCTTCCCCGATATACTGCTCGACTAGAATACGCGGCTTGATATAGCGATAGTGGATCTCGCGCGCCTCGTTGGCGAAGTCGGTTTTCAGCCACTTATAGCAGCTGTTGATGATCTGCTACTTACGCCGCGCGTCCGGCTCTTCCAGCAGAATCTCCACCATACTCGAGGCGTGGTTCGGCTTGATGACCGTGCTCTTCCAGCATTTCAGGCTGTTGAGCGTCGCGGGATCGGTGAACTCATGCACCAGCGGAATCAGGTATTCTTTGCCGATCTTCTCGGCGATATAGTCGCGCACCGAATATTTGTCGGAGAGTCGGCCTTAGATCTGGTAGTCGCCATAGACAAACTTGCGGTACAGCACCTTCTCGTTGAACACTTTCGGCTGACGCAGATTGAGTAATTTTTTGAACTTGTGGAAGTAGTAAATGCGGTCCTGGTATGCCCAGGGCATCTTCTTAATGAAGTACTGCACACTTATTCTGAGTTCATCTTTCAACTTAATCATATCTGACCTCATTTTTTAGTTTCGTAGTTGAGTGAGGAAACCTGGATCTTTTGAATGACGCCATTTGTGAAGAAGTAATTCATTACGGTGAGAGACAAGAGTTCCGACACGAAAACACTCCACGCGGCGCCCATAATGCCGTAGCCTTGGATCAGCCACCATGAAAGCGGCAGGCTGATGACCATCAGGTAGATGATTTTCTTCAACAGGTAGTTGAAGCCACCCTCTTTCACCATGTAGCGGTAGGCTAAGGTGCCCATAGCTGAAAAGCAGGTTGCCATTGACAGCAACGTAATGATACTTCCTAACTGTGTGTATTCCGAACCGTATAAAGCGATGATGATTTTTTCGCCGAACAGCGCAATAACGAGTAGCATCATCAGTAACACTCCCATGACATACCCATTAAGCCGCGCTGCCAGCTTAATGGCCACTTTGCCGCGTTCCCTGAAAATCTCAGTGAAGCATGAAGTAATGAGCACCACGGGATGAAAATCCACGAAGCCGCAATGGTGTTGGCCGCCGCAAACAGCCCAAGGTCGCTCGCCGAGGCGATGCCGGCTAAAAACATCTGCACGGCCTTAACCTGAACAGAGATGAAAATACTGGAGATGGCAAGCGGCAGACCAGCATACATCAGATAACGCAGTTAGGCGCTGCGCTTCTCTTGCAGCGGAGCAATATCCTGGGTTTCGCGGTAAAAGTTGTATCGCTTGATAACGTAAGGCACTAGCGTCACGGCGACGATCGAGAGCGTCAGCCACATCGGGTTGAGGCGCAGCCAGGCGACGACGAAGCTGATCGCAAAGCTCAGCAGCATCCCCACTGAGTTCGCCATGGTATTGAGCCGGGAAGCGAGGCGTGCATTGTTGTAAACGCCGAACGTATCCTGGGTGACGAATACCGACGCGACGAACGACGCCAGCATAAAGGGAGGAATTTCTCCGACATGGTGAACCAGACCCAGGCCATCACCGGGACCGCCGTCAGCAGTAGCAAGATCATGCGCAGCGTGCGCGCCACGTTCATCAGGCGCAACCCTCTCGGCGCGTTCTTGCTGATCCGTTTAAACAAGATGGTTTCGGTACCGAAGATGGCAACGGTCTGTACCATTGAAAATAAAAGAGGTTGAAAATGTCATTTGACCAAAAACGCTTGGCCCAAATGATTTCGCCACGTAGGAGGTCACAAATATGACGCCAAAAACCGAGACGATCTTTTCGGACATCATCCAGGCGGCATTAGACATCACGCTCAATTTCATTGACTCATCCTTTGCATTACTTACTTCAATCGCATCGGTATAACGTCCCTGTACGAATTAACAAACGCGCAGTGGGCCTGGCGTAAATTAAAGATGTCAGACCAGGCTGGCCCGAAAAATGAGAATAAGAACACTACTTGGTGATTATTTTCAGGATAATTCTGATTAAATCTGGCTCAGAACGGCAAATTTGGAAACGTTTTCACAAGCGAAACAGCAGCCATTCGCAAGCCACTTTCCTTCGTTTTTAGCAATCACCTTATGCTAAATATCAAAGGTATGTAGTAATTTTTCTTATTTGGAATGGGAATAATCTATAACAAAAATCCTTAGCCAGAAAGGTGCGTCCATCCTATAAGAATAAAATAAGATTTATCCCATAATGATATTTATTCCAAATCTATTAATTTAACTCACGTAATTCTAATTGCGAACTTTAATACTGCATTAATACTTTACTTACAGTGACAGATATTAATATAGTACGAGAGCATTTATGAGAAAGTCACGATATAGCAAAGAGCAAATCACAAATGCCATTAAAGCTTCCGAATCAGGAGTTAAAATTAGGGAGATTTGTGACGAGCTGGGGATCTCTGAGGCAACCATCTATGGCTGGAAGAAGAAATTCTCCGGTCTTTATTCTGAAAAGGGACGTAAAATCAAGGAACTAGAGGATAAACTACAAACCCCGACGCGTGAGCTACAGCTACTCAAATCAGACAAGGAGATGTTGCAAAACGTCCTGAAGAACTTCTTTACCACTAACGAAAAGCGTCAGGCAGTTAACTTTCTGCAGAGCACTTTCAACATCGGCACCTGCCGCAGCTGCCGCCTGCTGGATATTAGCCGTAGCGTTTATCACTATCCGTCAGACTCAGAAAACAAATAATACTGCTTTAATTTGACTTAGCGCTGAGATTGTTCTTATCAGAAGAGATGATGACACTTTAACATACCATTCGTGGCTTTAATTTCCGTTCCATGTATTCCTGATCCGTTTCCAAAGGAAACGACTTTCGTTTTTTGCGGTAATATTGATAGGCACCAGCAAATTTTACTTCCACTGAAGATTGTTTAACCAACGCGGTAAGAGCGAACCGACTTAGAATAGCCAGGAATCTTCCCGGCAAAATGCTTTATGATTTCTTATCACTCCCCTCCCTTTGCCGCCTGCGTCGCTAAGAATAATCCGTGAAAATATGAATGACGCTAACCTTTTATCAGAAAATTTATTGGGAATTTATCTTATTGGCTACGCTTTTTCTGGAAAAAACGATGGTTTATCGAACAGCATTCTCAGGGCCAAACGGTAATAAAAACGCAGCGGGAGAAAATAAATACGCAGGGGAATGACTAATTTAATGCCATCTTAACAGCGCAGATTTATTGGTAACGCTTCTTGTCAGCCCGCGCAAGGCAATAATATCACCAGTTACCGGTGTGCTTTATCCGCTTTAAGGAGGGCGAAAATGAGATCGCCATCGTTATTTACCGCTAATGGGCAGCGGACGTTGGATGATCTTTGGCAAAAGAACGGCGATATTTGCCGTTTCGCTCTACGAATAATTATTAAAACAGCGTGAAACCAACGACGCCAAACAGGTGCGCAGGCGTCGCTGGAAGGAAGGATTAATGCTCTATCGAGGTGACAATGGGTTGCGGCTTAATACGCATCGCCCAGAGCACACCGACAATCAGCAACAAAATGCCGGTGGCGGTCAACAATGGCGACCAGCTTTGCCGCCAGACAAACGTCCACAACAGCCCTGACAGGGTTTCGAAAACGATAAGCGGCCCCATCAATACCGTCGGTAGCCGCTGGCTGGCGGCGTTCCAGCAGAGCGTGCCCAGCCAGGAGCAGAGCAAGCCAATTAGCAGCATCAGCGGCAGAAAGTGATGCGGCTGCGGGCCGAAAGGCAGAGCAAAGTCGGGATGCTGCCAGGCGAGCTGGGCGCATACCAGCCCATACATCACCAGCGTCAGCGGCAGCGCGATACCGCTCAGGTACTGCGTTATATCGCCTCCGCCGCTCTGCCCGCGCAGCTCAGCGATATTGACGCACACCAGACCGCCGCCGATCGCCAGCAGCGCCGGTATCAGCTTGCGCCAGGTCAGACGCCCTTCAAGATGGCCGTAACAGAGGTTGGCGGTAATGGCCATCACCACTGGCAGGGTGCCGATAATCATGGTGGAAACCGGCGCGCCGGTGCGCTGAATGACGCTGGCGAGAAAGGTGTAATAGAGCAGATTGCCCACCAGCGACAGCTTCAGCGCCTCGCGCCAGTCGGCAGGTAGCAGCTGGCGCAGCCGCCGACGGTCGTGCCAGGCAAGTGGCAGCGCGATCAAACCAAAGGCCACGTAGCGTCCGGCGGACTGGAGCGCGCCGGGATAATCCGGCACCAGCAGCGGCCCGACGAAAATCAGACCCTACATCAGCCCTGCGGCAAGGGCAAACAGCACGCCAGCTAACATTGTCTCTTCCTTTATTGAGAGTGAGGCGGCAAGTGTGGCTGAAACAAGAAGGAAAATCTTGTAGCAGATTGCGCTATGCGTCGCGCACCTGTTTCTGATAGCGTACTAGCGTAATGCCGTAACGCTGCGCAAAGGCGCCAGTAAGATGCGCCTGGTCGCTCAGGCCGACGGCGTGCCGCGCGCCAGCTGCAGCTTGGCCTCGTACAGCCGATAGGCCATCAGCATCTGGTGCGGCGTGACGTGAAAGTGCGCGCGGAACGCGCGCAGAAAATGCCACGGCGAGAGCGCCGCCTGCGCCGCCAGCTCTTCCAGCCCGATCGGCTCGGCAAGATTGTCGCGCAGATAGTCGCGCCATCGCTTCAGGCTGGATATAGATCATCTGATAGCGCTAGCCCTCCACGCACGCCGATTCGCCGGTGTGCAGCTTATCAGGATTCATCATCACCAGCGACTGTGCTGGCGCGGTGTAGTGCGCGCCGCGACAGCGGAAACGCTGTGCGCCGGCCACGATGGTGCCGATGCCGAAGGCCTCATGCGTATGCGGCTCGAAAGCATAGCGAGAGATATGCGCCTGGTAGAGTTCCACGCCGGGCAGTTCGCCAAACTGGCGAAACTGCGCGCGCTCTTGCTCACAGGGAAAAACAGCCGGAACGCTTTCCACCTCGACGCCTCATTAACCAGAGAGAGGTGCAGCATGCCAGCGATAGCCGGCGAAATGCAAAACAGTTTTGCCATTTCGCGGCGGCGCGGTGAAACTGAGGCACACCTTTGGCAAGGAGAAAGCACGATGAACCAGCGAGTCGTTATCGTCGTGGATATGCAAAACGGCGTGTTCGCCACGCCGCGCTTCGATCGGGCCGGTCGTACCGCGCGCATCAATCAGCTCGCTGCCGCAGCCGATCGGACCATCTTCATCACCCATCTCGAAGGCGAGATGCAGCCCGGCAGCCAGGCGTTTGAACTGCTTCCGGAGCTGCGCCCGCCTGCAGGATCGCTCTACGTGACCAAAACCGCCCGCGACAGCTTCTGGCGGACGACGCTGGCCGCGACGCTTGCGCAGCTGGCCATGAATGAGTTTGTGATTTGCGGCTGCGCGACGGACTACTGCATCGATACCACGATCAAGGTCGGCGCCGTTTTGGGTTATCGCATTACCGTCGCCGGCGATGAGCACACCACGGCGAACCGCACTTACGCCAGCGCGGAGCAACTGATTGGGCAACATAATGAGGCCTGGGCGGGTTTGTCGCTGCCTGGCAATGTGCCGCGGGTAGTTAATACGGCGAATATCGTCGCTGACTGGCTGGCGCGGCGGCCAGCACCGCCGCTGGACCAGACGCTTCGCCACGGCTAAAACCGCAGGCAAAATAAAGGCCCCATAATCGGGGCCTTAACGCGAGCGTTAAACAGATGACAATCAGAACGGGATGTCGTCGTCGAAATCCATCGGCGGCTCGTTGTTGTTGCTGGCCGGCGCGCTCTGCGGACGCGGACGCGACTGCGCGCCACCGCTGAACTGGTTGCCGCCCTGCGGCTGCTGCTGGCCACCGCCCATCGGCGCGCCGCCGGCATTAGCGCCGCCCTGCTGACGGCTGCCTAGCATCTGCATGGTGCCGCCCACGTTGACCACGACTTCCGTAGTGTAGCGATCCTGGCCGCCTTGATCCTGCCACTTACGCGTGCGCAGCTGACCTTCGATATAGACCTGAGAACCTTTATGCAGATATTCGCCGGCGACTTCCGCCAGCTTGCCAAACAGCACGACGCGGTGCCACTCGGTGATCTCTTTGTTTTCACCGGTCTGCTTGTCACGCCAGCTCTCCGACGTGGCCAGCGTAATGTTGGCAACCGCGCCACCATTCGGCATGTAGCGCACTTCCGGATCCTGACCCAGATTCCCGACAAGAATCACTTTATTTACGCCACGACTGGCCATGTTGCTCTCTCCCGATGAGTTAATGCTAAGAGTCTAAATGATAAATTCTACCACGTCCTGCCGAGCGATCCCACTTTCGAGCCGGCTCGCAGAAGTGCTCATTTTACACCCATAAAGCCCAAAATACTGGATATTTAATCAGTCTATTTTTTGTGCCATAATATCGTGTTTACGCTAAATCGTGTCACAAGGACACAGAGCGTGCTGCTTAATCCGGGAAAGGTGAATGGATAAGATCGAAGTTCGTGGTGCCCGCACCCATAATTTGAAAAACATCAACCTGATCATCCCTCGCGACAAACTCATAGTAGTGACCGGCCTGTCAGGCTCCGGCAAATCCTCTCTGGCGTTTGATACGCTCTATGCGGAAGGTCAGCGCCGTTACGTCGAGTCGCTCTCTGCCTATGCGCGTCAGTTTCTCTCCTTGATGGAGAAGCCGGACGTCGACCATATCGAAGGTCTGTCGCCCGCTATCTCGATCGAGCAGAAGTCCACTTCACACAACCCCCGTTCGACGGTCGGCACCATCACCGAGATCTACGACTATCTGCGTCTGCTGTTCGCCCGCGTCGGCGAGCCGCGCTGCCCGGATCACGACGTGCCACTGGCGGCGCAAACCGTCAGCCAGATGGTGGATAACGTGTTGGCGCAGGGTGAAGGCCGTCGCCTGATGCTGCTGGCGCCGGTGGTGAAAGATCGCAAGGGCGAGCACACCAAAACGCTGGAGAACCTAGCTGCGCAGGGGTACATCCGCGCGCGCATCGACGGCGAAGTGTGCGATCTCTCCGATCCTTCGAAGCTGGAGCTGCAGAAAAAGCACACCATAGAGGTGGTCATCGATCGCTTTAAGGTGCGCGAGGATCTGGCGACGCGACTCGCCGAGTCGTTTGAAACCGCGCTAAATCTGTCCGGCGGCACCGCGGTCGTCGCCGATATGGACGACGCCGAGGCGGAAGAACTGTTCTTCTCCGCCAATTTCGCCTGCCCGATTTGCGGCTACAGCATGCGCGAGCTGGAACCGCGCCTGTTCTCGTTCAACAACCCGGCGGGCGCCTGCCCGACCTGCGACGGCCTAGGCGTACAGCAATATTTCGATCCCGATCGCGTGGTGCAGAACGGCGAACTGTCGCTGGCCGGCGGCGCCATCCGCGGCTGGGACCGCCGTAACTTTTACTATTTCCAGATGCTGCGTTCGCTGGCGGAGCATCTCGATTTCGACGTCGAAGCGCCGTTCAACACCCTGAGCGACAAAGCGCAGCAGGTGATCCTTTACGGCTCTGGCAAAGAGAGCATCGAATTTAAATACATCAACGATCGCGGCGACACCTCGGTGCGTCGTCATCCGTTCGAAGGCGTGCTGCACAATATGGAGCGCCGCTACAAAGAGACGGAATCGACAGCGGTACGCGAAGATCTGGCCAAATTTATCAGCAACCGCGCCTGTACCAGCTGCGAAGGCACGCGCCTGCGCCTCGAAGCGCGCCACGTGTTTGTGGAAAACACCAATCTGCCGACCATCTCCGATATGAGCATCGGTCATGCAATGGATTTCTTCCTCAACCTGAAGCTGAGCGGCCAGCGAGCCAAAATCGCCGAAAAAGTGCTGAAAGAGATTGGCGATCGCCTTAGCTTCCTGGTCAACGTCGGCCTGAACTACCTGTCGATGTCGCGCTCTGCGGAGACGCTTTCCGGCGGCGAAGCGCAGCGCATCCGTCTGGCGAGCCAGATCGGCGCCGGTCTGGTAGGCGTGATGTACGTGCTGGATGAGCCTTCTATCGGCCTGCACCAACGCGACAATGAACGCCTTCTCAGCACCCTGATCCATCTGCGCGATCTTGGCAACACCGTGATCGTGGTGGAGCATGACGAAGACGCTATCCGCGCGGCGGATCACGTAATCGACATCGGCCCCGGCGCGGGCGTGCACGGCGGGCAGATCGTAGCGGAAGGCACTGTGCATGAGATCATGGCGGTGGAAGAGTCGCTGACCGGCCAGTTCCTCAGCGGCAAGCGCGAGATTGCAGTGCCGAAAGAGCGCGTGAAGGGCGAACCGTCGAAGACGCTGAAGCTGAGCGGCGCGCACGGCAACAACCTGAAAAATGTGACGCTGACGCTGCCGGTCGGGCTGTTTACCTGCATTACCGGCGTCTCCGGCTCAGGCAAATCGACGCTGATCAACGACACGCTGTTCCCGCTCGCGCAGCGCCAGCTGAACGGCGCGACCACCGGCGAAGCGGCGCCCTATCGCGATATCAGCGGTCTGGAGCACTTCGATAAGGTGATCGATATTGACCAGAGCCCGATCGGCCGCACGCCGCGCTCTAACCCGGCGACCTATACCGGCATCTTTACGCCGGTACGTGAGCTGTTTGCCGGCGTGCCGGAAGCGCGTTCGCGCGGCTACAATCCTGGCCGCTTCAGCTTTAACGTGCGCGGCGGCCGCTGTGAAGCCTGTCAGGGCGACGGCGTATTGAAGGTAGAGATGCACTTTCTGCCCGATATCTACGTGCCCTGCGATCAGTGCAAAGGCAAGCGCTACAACCGCGAAACGCTGGAGATTAAATACAAAGGCAAGAGCATCCACGAAGTGCTGGAGATGACCATCGAAGAGGCGCGCGAGTTCTTCGACGCGGTGCCCGCGCTAGCGCGTAAGCTACAGACCCTGATGGATGTGGGCCTCCCCTATATTCGCCTCGGCCAGTCGGCGACCACGCTCTCTGGCGGTGAAGCGCAGCGCGTCAAGCTGGCGCGCGAGCTGTCGAAGCGCGGCACCGGCCAGACACTCTATATTCTCGATGAGCCAACCACCGGCCTGCACTTCGCCGATATTGCCCAGCTGCTGGAAGTGCTGCATCAGCTGCGCGACCAGGGCAATACCATCGTGGTGATTGAGCATAATCTGGACGTGATCAAGACCGCCGACTGGATTGTCGATCTTGGCCCGGAAGGCGGCGGCAGCGGCGGCGAGATCCTGATCGCCGGCACCCCGGAAACCGTGGCGGAGTGCGAGAAATCGCATACCGCGCGCTTCCTGAAGCCGCTGTTAGCGAAATAGCAGAAGCGCAAGTGCGCCAGCAGCGACTGGCGCACTGCTAATCTTAAAAGGCCCGCCGCAAGCGGGCCTTTCTGTTACTGCATATTCCCGCTGATAAAAACAGAATCAGGCAAGATTCATGCATGTATAGGCATAGTCGCGCTGACGTTCTGTGACTATGCTTTTAAGCGTTCCTCACTGGCAGGGTCCTCTGGCCGCGCGCTCTTGTCGGCGCGCCCTTTGCGCCGCACACATTGATCTCATCACGACACACCGAAACGGGAGACACCATGAATATTACGCACGCCTATGCTGCTCAGGACGCGAAATCGAACCTGGCGCCCTTCAATTACACCCCGCGCGCGCTACGCGCGCATGATGTCCAGATTGAAGTACTGTTCTGCGGCGTCTGCCACTCAGACCTGCATCAGGCCCGCAACGAGTGGAAAAATACCCTTTTTCCAGTGGTGCCGGAACATGAAATTGTCGGCCGCGTCACCGCCGTCGGCGACCAAGCCAGCAAATATAAAAGTAGGCGATCTGGTCGGCGTCGGCTGTATGGTCGGACTCCTGCCGCAGCTGTCCGAGCTGTCAAGAAGGGCTGGAGCAGTATTGCGAAGTCGGCTTCGTCGGCACCTACAACGGCCAGGATCGCGAAACCGGCGACGTACCTACGGCGGCTACTCGACTGCGGTGGTCGTCGATGAAAACTTCGTGCTGCGCGTGCCGGAAAACCTCGAGCTGGCGGGCGTCGCGCCGCTGCTGTGTGCGGGTATCACAACCTACTCGCCGCTGCGCCACTAGAACGTCGGTCCGGGCAAAAAAGTCGGCATCGTCGGGCTGGGCGGCCTTGGCCATATGAGCGTGAAGATTGCGCAAGCCATGGACGCGCATGTGGTGCTGTTCACTACCTCTGCGTCAAAAATCGAAGATGGCAAACGCCTTGGCGCGGATGAAGTGGTGGTGTCGAAGGATGCGGATCAGATGGCGCAGCACGTCAACAGCTTCGACTTTATCCTCAACACCGTGGCGGCGCAGCACGATCTCAACCCCTTTATCGCCCTGCTGAAGCGCGACGGCAATATGACGCTGGTGGGCGCGCCGGAGCACGATCACCCAGCGCCGCAGCATTGCCGGCTCGCTGATCGGTGGCATCGCCGAAACGCAGGAGATGCTCGATTTCTGCGGCAAGCACGACATCACCTTAGATATCGAACTGATCGCCATGCATCAAATTAACGAAGCCTACGAACGCATGCTGAAAAGCGACGTAAAGTACCACTTTGTTATCCATATCAACACGCTGCGCGACGAAGCGGCAGCGTAATCCCAACAGCGCGCACGGCGACCGGCCCCGCGCGCTGCGCTTTTCCTGCCACATCCCCGCCGCGCGGGTCGCGTCGGCCTGCTGATAAGACGTATCCATCAGATAGTAGATCTGTGAATCTTTTAGCGAACCGTCCAGCAGCAGCGTGCTCCGGTGGGTTTTATTGAGATGCTCGCTGGGAATGACATCGCTGTGCTCCTCGCGCAGCAGCTCCGCCAGCGCGGGCGTCGTCTTCAGCGAGACGGCTGGATGCCCTTTCACCTCATGCACCATCGCGAACAGCACGCTGCCGCTTTTGATTTGCGTTGCTTTCCAGTCGCTGTGGACGCTCTGCTCTGCGTCCGGCTTGCTCATGCAGTAGATCAGCAGATCTGACGTATTCATTTCGTTTCCCTTTGTAGAGTGGCGACCATGCGCCGCGCGCCGACGTGAATGCGGTGTTCGCCCAGCCAGATGCCCCGCAGGTGCCCAGCACTAACTTTCCACGTTGTACTGGCAGCAGCAGCAAGACGCCCGGCGTAGAGGATTTGATATGCGCCGGCATATCGTCGCGTCCCTCGTAATCGTGCTGATAAGGCGCCTGCTCCGGCACCTGGCGCATAAAGTGCTGCTCCATATCGCTGCGCACGGTCGGGTCGCAGTTCTCGTTCAGCGTCAGAGAGGCCGAGGTGTGCTGTAACAGCACATGGAGCAGTCCGGTCTGGCTCTACGCCAGCGCCGGGATTTGGCTGAGGATCTCATCGGTGCCAGATGAAAACCGCGTGATTTCTCACCGAGCGTGACGTTTGCTGATGCCACATGCCTTTTTCCTGAGTTGGTTACACCGTTTAAGTGTGCAAGAAGTCAGGCAAAGGTAAACCTGCAGGCAAAAAAACCGCCGGCCTGCGCCGACAGTTTATAAGGGGAAATACGTGCCGTGGTAAATAACAGCGGGATTACATGACGGCGGCAAACGCCTGTGCCACCTGATGCACGTTGTTATTGTTCAGGCCAGCCACGCAGATGCGCCCGCTGCAGACCAGGTAGATGCCGAACTCGTTGCGCAGGCGATCGACCTGCTGCGCGCTAAGGCCGGTATAGCTGAACATGCCGCGCTGTTGCAGCAGGTAATCGAAGTTTTTGCCGGGCAGCGCGGTGCTCAGCACGTCCACCAGCGTTTTACGCATGGCGATAATGCGCAGGCGCATCGCTTCCACTTCCGCCAGCCAGCTGGCCTTCAGCGCCTCGTTGTTGAGGACGCGCGCCACCACCTGCGCGCCGAAGTTCGGCGGGCTGGAGTAGTTACGGCGCACAGTGGCCTTCAGCTGGCCGAGCACGCAGCTCGCCTCTTCGGCGCTGTCGCAGACCACAGAGAGCCCGCCGACGCGTTCGCCATAGAGCGAGAAGATTTTCGAGAAGGAGTTGCTGACCAGCGCAGGCAGACCGGCCGCGACGATGGCGCGAATCGCATAGGCGTCCGCTTCCATGCCCGCGCCGAAGCCCTGATAGGCGATATCCAGGAACGGAATCAGCTCCTGCGCCTTTAGCACCTCAACGGTCTGGTCCCACTGTGCGTCGGTAAAATCGGCGCCGGTGGGATTGTGGCAGCAGGGATGCAGCAGCACGATACTCTGCTTTGGCAAGGCCTGCAGCGCACTAAGGAAGGCATCGAATTTAACGCCGTTGGTCTGCGCGTCGTACCACGGATAGGTCTTCACCTCGAAGCCCACGCCGTTGAAGATCGCGACATGGTTGTCCCAGGTGGGATCGCTGACCCATACGCCCGAATCGGGGAAGTAGCGCTTGAGAAAGTCCGCACCCACTTTCAACGCGCCGGAGCCGCCCAGCGTCTGAATCGACGCGATACGGCCCGCCTTCAGCAGCGGATGTTCGGCGCCGAACAGCAGTGGCGCGATGGCGTTGCGGTAGGCGTTGAGCCCTTCCATCGGCAGGTAGAGCGACGCCTGCTGCGGCTCGGCCTTCAGCTGCTCTTCTGCGGCAGCGACCGCCTGCAGCTGAGGAATAATTCCCTTTTCGTCGTAATAGAGGCCGATGCTGAGATTCACTTTATTGTCGCGCGGGTCCTGCTTGAAGGCTTCCATCAGCGACAGAATCGGGTCGCCGGCGTAGGCGTCAACGTTTCGAAACACGGTGTAGATCTCCAGAAATGGTCGTAATAATCAGTTGTGTATGCAGCGTTAAACCTGATAACGGCCGGGACGATGGTTCATGGCGATAATCAGGTTGAGGATCACCGCGCCCGCGATGGACGCCAGCAACATCGGCATGCTGACCACAAACAGCGACGCCAGCACCACGCAGGTATCGATGGCCATTTGCAGTTTCCCTGCGCACAGTCCGATACGATCCTGCAGCCACAGTGCCAGGATATTGATGCCGCCCAGGCTGGCTTTATGACGAAACAACACTATAAACCCAATGCCCATGATGACGTTACCGAACAGTGTCGCATAAAAGGGATTGAGCGCGGAAAAATGCACGAACAGCGGATGCAGGTGGGTAAACAGCGATACCAGCCCCACAGCGCAGAAGGTTTTCAGGGTGAATGCCCATCCCATACGCCGCATCGCCAGCCAGTAAAACGGCAGGTTGATCAGGAAGAAGGCGCTGCCGAACGACAGCGGCGACAGGTAGCTGATTAAAAAGGCGATGCCGGCGCTACTGCCGGTCAGCGCGCCTGCCTGCTTCAGCATGATGACGCCAAAGGATACCATCAGCGTGCTGAGCAGGAGCGCCAGCGCATCTTCGATACGGGAATGGGGAATACGAACGGGTGTTACGACGTTATCCATGGAGCGTTCTCATTGCAGTCAAACCGGAAAAGTTGCCGGTTTGATGCAAAAAGCGCACCATACCGCCGCCCTCAACGGCGCGGCGGCAGGTACCAACGAATATCTAGTTGATAACTAAGGCGCTTTTCTTGCTCTTTTTTGTGCACTCTTTACGGATTTCTCCGTTACTTCGTGTATAAATTTGCTATGCAGTGCTTGTTCTTTGCATTGAACGCGCTTTCTTTGCACCCAATAAGCACATCATGCACTATTTTGGCGCATTCCGTGCTCGGCTATCATCATCAGCCCGTTCTCTTTCAGGCGGCCCAGCACCACCGAGGTTTTAACGTGCGACACGCTTTTGTGGCCTGCCACCAACTGGCTGATCAAGGCGCTCAGCGAGGCGAGATCTGCCACTGCCACCTTCAGCAGATAGTCTGCGTCGCCGGTGATTTTGTAGGCGTCGACTATCGCCTCTTCCTGCTCCACCATGCGGTAAAAGCTATCGACATATTCGGCGGTGTGGTTTATCAGCCGCACCTCAATCAGCCCAACTATCCCCAGGCCAATCGCGTCGGGCGACAGCCGCGCATGGTAGCCGAGGATCAGATTCGCCTGTTCCAGATTGATGCGGCGACGTGAACATTGCGAGGCGGACAAACCCACTAAATCGCTCAGCTCCTGATTGGTTAAGCGGCCGTTGGATTGTAATAAAGTCAGAATTTTCAGGTCGTAATCATCTACGTGAGTCATGCTGCTTCCAAGCTTAGTCATACGCTGTGGTACAGATAACCCGATAAACGGCGAGGTTGTCCAACACTATTTTCTTATGATGCGAGGCGGCATGCACAGATCGCGCATGCCTTAGGGAGCGGCTATTCGTCGTCGTAGGTGGGACCGGCATAGTTGTCGAAGCGCGACCACTGGCCGTTGAAGGTCAGGCGCACCGTGCCGATGGGGCCGTTACGCTGCTTGCCGAGAATAATTTCAGCCATGCCTTTCAGATCGCTGTTCTCGTGGTAAACCTCGTCGCGGTAGATAAACATAATCAGGTCGGCGTCCTGCTCGATGGAGCCTGACTCACGCAGATCGGAGTTAACCGGACGCTTATTGGCGCGCTGTTCCAGCGAGCGGTTCAGCTGCGACAGCGCCACCACCGGCACGTTCAGCTCTTTCGCCAGCGCCTTGAGCGAGCGGGAGATCTCGGCGATCTCCAGCGTGCGGTTGTCGGAAAGCGCCGGCACGCGCATCAGCTGCAGGTAGTCGATCATAATCATGCTCAGCCCGCCGTTTTCGCGGAATACGCGACGCGCGCGCGAGCGCACTTCGGTGGGCGTCAGGCCGGAAGAGTCGTCGATATACATATTCTTCTTCTCCAGCAGAATGCCCATGGTGCCGGAGATACGCGCCCAGTCTTCGTCATCCAGCTGGCCGGTACGGATGCGCGTCTGATCCACGCGCGACAGCGATGCCAGCATACGCATCATGATCTGCTCGCTGGGCATCTCCAGGCTGAAGATCAGCACCGGCTTGTCGTGCAGCATAGCGGCGTTTTCGCACAGGTTCATGGCGAAGGTGGTTTTACCCATTGAGGGACGCGCCGCGACGACAATCAGATCCGACGGCTGCAGTCCCGCCGTCTTTTTATTCAGATCCTGATAGCCGGTATCGACGCCGGTGACGCCGTCGTGCGGCGTGGAAACCAGCGATTCGATGCGTGACACCGTGGCCTCCATCACTTCCTGGATGTTCTTCGGCCCTTCGTCTTTGTTAGCGCGCGACTCGGCGATTTTAAATACGTTGGATTCGGCGAAGTCGAGCAGCTCGTCACTGTTGCGCCCCTGCGGATCGTAGCCCGCGTCGGCGATCTGGTTCGCCACCGAGATCATCTCGCGCACCACTGCGCGTTCGCGCACGATATCCGTGTAGGCGCCGATGTTCGCCGCGCTGGGAGTGTTTTTCGCCAGCTCAGCCAGATAGGCGAATCCGCCCACCATTTCCAGCTCTCCACGCGTCTCCAGCGATTCAGAGAGGGTGATCAGGTCGATAGGCTGACCCGTCTCCAGCAGACGCTGC
Organism: Candidatus Pantoea persica; assembly: GCF_013753875.1. Taxonomy (GTDB): domain Bacteria; phylum Pseudomonadota; class Gammaproteobacteria; order Enterobacterales; family Enterobacteriaceae; genus Pantoea; species Pantoea persica. The sequence goes on along the minus strand of NZ_SMDS01000002.1, from coordinate 30,217 downwards.
ATTTCGGAGAAAATCAGGCGATGCGAACGGTTAAAGAAATCCTCTGCCACGACGCGCTCGGAAACGTTATCCCAGCGCTCGTTATCCAGCATCAACCCACCCAGCACCGACTGCTCCGCTTCAATCGAATGCGGCGGCATTTTAATACCTTCCAGCTGCCGGTCGGGCGTGTCGTTCAATTTGTTGGTGGGTTTATTTCCTGCCATAGCGAGTGCAATACCGATCTTCTGAGGGGACGCGCCAGTATACCTTATGGCGGCGCGCCTCTCACGCCTCATGTTGAACAATCAGTTGAACAATCACTGGAGTAAAAATGGCAAAGCGTATTCAGTTCACCGCGCCGGGCGGACCTAAGGTATTGCAATGGGTAGAGGTCGATCCCGCCGATCCTGCTGAACGCGAAGTACAGGTCGAAAACCGGGCTATCGGCATCAAATATATCGATACCTAATATACGCAGCGAGCTCTATCCGGTCGCCAGCCTGCCTTCCGGATTCGGCACCGAGGCGGCGGGCGTAGTGAAGCGCGTGGGCGCCGAGGTGACGCACTTCAAGCCGGGCGATCGCGTGATCTACTGCCAGGCGGCGCTGGGCGCCTACAGCGAGCAGCATAACGTGGCGGAGGATCGTCTGATGCTACTGCCGGACGCCATCAGCTTCGAACAGGCGGCCGCCAGCTTTCTTAAGGGGCTGACGGTGCACTATCTGCTGCGCCAGACCTATCAGGTGAAGCCGGATGAGCTGTTTCTGTTCCACGCCGCGGCCGGCGGCGTCGGCCTGATCGCCTGTCAGTGGGCGAAGGCGCTCAGCGCGCACCTGATCGGCACCGTCGGCTCGGCGGAAAAGGCGGAGCGCGCGAAAACGGCGGGTGCCTAGGCAACCATTAATTACCGTGTACCGTGAAGAGAATATCGCCGAGCGCGTCAGCCAGCTGACCGACGGCAAAAAAGGCGGTGGTTTACGACTCGGTGGGCAAAGACACCTGGGAAGCGTCGCTGGATTCGCTGCGCCGCCAGGGACTGATGGTGAATTTTGGTAATGCTTCCAGACCGGTGACCGGCATTGATTTAAACATTCTTAATTAAAAAGGCTCGCTGTTCGTGACGCGGCCGTCGCTCTACGGCTATATCACCAATCGTGAAGAGCTGGAGCAGGCAAGCAACGATCTCTTCTCGCTGCTGGCCAGCGGCGCTATCAAGATCGAGGTGCCTGAGCCGCAGAAATTACTGTTGAAAAAGGCAGCGCGGACGCATCAGACGCTGGAGAGCCACAGCACGCAGGGCTCCAGCCTGCTAATCCCCTGAGGCCAGAATGCAAATGGGGCTTCCCGAAGGAAGCCCCTTTTCTTTTATCGTTTGCGCTGGTGTAGGGACAGCGGCGATGAATTCATGTCGACTCAACGGCGACCATCTTGGCAGAAAACATCATAAGTAAATAATATGTTTAATTGCAAAACCGGCATAAGCAATCTGTCACTCTGTGATCGCGCCCGCAATTAATAGCCGCGACGGCGATCTAACCTGCTGATTTTGCAGCGCAGCTTCCGCTGTGCGCGTACGCGATCGTCGCCGGCGACGGTGCGATAAAGCCAGACGGCGGCCAGCGCCAGCAGCAGCCACGGCAAAAGTTTGATTATAAAAACGAACAGCCCGCCGACCATCATCAGCGCCGTTGCTACCAGCAGCGCCGCCAGTACCCCCAGCAGCGAGACGCCGGTGACCATCAGCATCACAAAAAAGCTTAGAAAGAATAAAATTTCCACTTGGCAACTCCTCTTGTTATGGCAACTTTTGTTATTTCAACAGCGTTATTACAAGAAGCGTGCCATATTATAAAGCACTGATATCTAGCATAAATAGCCTGCGCGCCGCGGGAAGAGATAGTGAAATTCGCCGTTTTATGGTGTAAAAAAACAGCTTGCGGGCTGGCTTTACGGGCGGTCGGGCTTCTTGTCAGCCACCAGCGCCAGCGCCGCTTCGAGCACACGCACGCCGGCGCCCGGCTTGTGGGCGTTCTCGCTCAGGTGTCGACGCCACTGGCGCGCGCCGGGAATCCCCTGGAACAGACCGAGCATATGGCGTGTGATATGGCCCAGATAGGTGCCCTTCGCCAGCTCCGCTTCGATATAAGGGTACATGGCGCGCACCGCCACCACCGGATCAACGGCCGGCGTATCGCGGCCGAACAGCTCGCGGTCCACCTGCGCCAGCAGGCCGGGATTCTGATACGCTTCGCGCCCCATCATCACGCCGTCCAGATGCTGCAGGTGCGTTTTGGACTCTTCCAGCGACTTTACCCCACCGTTAATGGCGATGGTCAGCTGCGGGAAATCGCGCTTGAGCTGGTAGACGCGCGGGTAGTCGAGTGGCGGGATCTCGCGGTTCTCTTTTGGACTGAGGCCGGAGAGCCAGGCTTTGCGCGCGTGAATAATAAAGGTATCGCAGCCGCCGCGCTGCGCCACGGTAGAGACGAAATCGACTAAAAATGCATAGCTGTCCTGCTCGTCAATGCCGATGCGGGTTTTGACCGTTACCGGAATATCGACGACCTGACGCATAGCGTCGATACACTCGGCGACCAGCGACGCTTCACCCATCAGGCAGGCGCCGAAACGGCCGTTTTGCACGCGGTCCGACGGGCAACCGACGTTAAGGTTGATTTCATCGTAGCCGCGCGCCTGCGCCAGCTTCGCGCACTGCGCCAGCGCCGCCGGATCGCTGCCACCCAGCTGCAGCGCAACCGGATGCTCCGCCTCGCTGTAGGCCAGATAGTCGCCCTTGCCGTGAATAATGGCGCCCGAGGTCACCATTTCTGTGTAGAGCAGCGTATCGCCGGTCAGCTGACGATGAAAATAGCGACAGTATCTGTCGGTCCAGTCGAGCATGGGCGCGATGGAAAAGCATTGCGAGGAAAAAGAGTTGCTCATGAAGCGCAGAAAATCCGTTAAGGGTGGTGATAATCTGCGCAAGGATAACACATTTACGGGGTGCCGGGCGATTGCGCGTTGCCCGATTTCTCCCCGATGGCAAGGCCGATCAGAAATTAAAGCCGAGCTGCATCATCGCGCCCCAGGTATTGTTGTCGCCCACCGAGACGGCCAAATCCAGATGCACCGCATTGTTGAACAGCGCCAGGCCGAAGCCAGCGGTGAAGACATTCTCATCGGCCGATTTCATATCCGCGCGGTAGCCGGCGTACAGCGCCAGCCAGTCCAGCACGCGACATTCGCCGCCGACGCCCGCGTACTGGCTATTCGCCTGCGACTTAAAACGCTTCGTCTCCGTTAAATCCACGTCCAGCGCGGCGGTAAACGGCCCGCTGCTCCATGACAGGCCAGACGTCACCAGCGGACGGATCTGATAGGTATCACGATAGCTGTTGGTCTCTTTGGTCTGCAAATCGCGCGACACCAGATTCAGGCCAGTAACGCCCAGCGTCCAGTTGTCGCCCAGCGGCGTCGCTAAGCCGGCATCGATGTTAAAAGCCAGTATTGTCGTTGCGGTAGCGGCTGCCGTTAAAGTCATTCTTGTCGTAGTTGTAGATGCTGGCGGAATAGTTATAGAGCCAGGTTTTCTGGATCTTCGGCGTCACGCCCAGCGAAACCGGATGGCCCGCTACGCTAAATTCGTGCGCCACCGCGACGCCGTAGTCGGTGACCAGCGCAGAAAGGCCGTGAGCGCTGGAGCGCAGGTTATTCTGGTTGCCCAGCGCGGGAATAGTAGTGCCGTTGGCCACACCATCAAGGTAGGCGATATCGCTCTGCGCGACGTCAGCGCGCAGATGCACCGTGCCGTAGGCTTTGGTGATAAAGGCGAATGGCAGCGTCTCGTTGGGCATAGTTACCGCCAGCGCCACACCCGCGTTGGCGTTAGCTTTGTTGCCCGCGCAGTTGGTCCGCCACATCGGCAGACGCCGCTTTCAGCTGCGGATAGCCGTTCAGGTAGTCGCGACAGGTCAGGTTGTTGATGACGTCTTTGTAGCGATCGACGGTGTCGCTGATGTCATCGACCTTATCCACCATCTTGTTGTCTTTATCCGTGATCTGCAAACCGGCAAAGAGAAAAATAATTGCCACGTTGTTTTCCGGCTGCGCCCGCGTCATCAGCGCCGGGTTCGCCAGTACCGCTGAGCCATAGGTCGAGGAGGCGACGCCGGTGCCGTCCATCGCGTCATTGCGCGTGTTGTACCAGGTACCTACTGCGAAGGCCGAAGAGGAAATGAAAACCGAATTCAAAACAAGCGGATATAAAAGCGTAGCGCGCCGGGAGTGTTTATTTGCCATTTGTCTGCCATCACCTTGATCGGGAAAACATTTATCACCAGAATTTGTTGTTAGCGATATTGTGAACGCTGGCTAACAATTCATTGCTGTGAGTTCAGTCAAAACAGCATTCTTATTCGCCGGATTGGATGCTTTTGCTGCAAAACGACGCTTTTATTGTTTTGCGGGGTCTTCATAAAGGAAATCAAGGCCAGTGGTTGCTTAAAGCCCATTGAACATTAGTGCTTAAACTATTGATTTTTAAAGAAATATGTCGGTTATGTTAACAATTATCTTAATTAGTCTGACCCTATCTGATGGGTGCATCTCAGGCCTGGCTGCGTTTTTCGCCGTTAATCCGATGAAAATAAAAGCGGAAATCAAAGCTGTGGCAAAAAAGCAGCTGCGCCAGCGCGAGCAAATTTATTGTGATAGAATAACATCTCGTTTCCTGGGGAGAAGTCACTATGTCGACAATGACGCCAGAGCAAATCATGACCCAGGCAGAGAAGCTGTGCCTGCAGCGCGGGGTGCGCCTGACGACGCAGCGCGCCGAAGTGCTGCGCCTGATGGCGATGCAGCACGGGTCGATTAGTGCCTATGATCTGCTGGGTCGGCTACGCGCCAGCGAGCCGCAGGCGAAACCGCCCACGGTCTATCGCGCGCTCGATTTTCTCCTGAAGCAGGGCTTTATCCATCGCGTGGAGTTAAACAACAGCTATGTGGTTTGTCATCACTTTGAAGCGCCCGCACATACGTCGGTGATGCTGGTGTGCGATCGCTGTGCGGCGGTAACGGAAAAGCAGGCGCAAGGCGTTGAGAAGATCATTGGCAGTCTGGCTGGCGAGGTGCAGTTTACGCTACGACACAGCGTGATAGAGGCGCATGGGCTGTGCGTTGCCTGTACGGAAGTGGAAGCCTGCACGCATCACGACTGCTGTAGCCATGACCATGAGACAGAAGGGAAAAAGCGCGGGAAAATAGGCTAAACGGCACTTCCCTGTGCCGTCTGTTCAGATCGGTCTGAACGGGGGAATTACCAGCGGTAGTCTTTGTTATGGGTTTCCCAGTCGGAGACTTCTTTTTCAGCCTCGTCCTTTGCGTAACCGTAGCGTTCCTGAATTTTGCCGACCAGCTGATCGCGTTTACCTTCGATAACCTACATATCGTCGTCAGTCAGCTTGCCTCATTTCTCTTTAAATTTTCCTTTGAACTGCTTCCCGTTACCGCTCGCTTCATATCTATTCATTATAGACCTCCACGTCATCCTTAGTTTTACATACCACCATTTAAAGGCAATACGACAATACAATGCGCTGCTGCATCGCGCTTTTGTAGGTTAATTATAGTAGACGAATCGACAACTGCCGGAGCATTACAGAATGTTCCGTATCGGCGCGGGCGTTCTGGACGGCGACTTTCGCGCTAATTAGTTGTTAAACCAGCGATTCAGACGCCATTCGCGCAGCCAGATGATCCAGAGCGAAACGCCGCGCAGCGCGAGAAACACGGTTACCGCCAGCCACAAGCCATGATTGCCAAGCCAGGGAAGCGTCGGCAGCGTCAGAAAGTAGCCGAGCGCCGCAATCGCTTCGCCGCTCAGCGCGTAGATCAGGGCGAACGCCAGCACTACCAGCCCCGCCTGGCGGCAGGCCGCGTGCCATACGTCGAGCAGCTAGCTGCCGTCGCGCGCGCCGAAGGCTTCGCCGGAGACGGCCTCGACCGCATAGGCGTAAAGGTGATAAACATCAGCAGCACGGCGTTGGCGGCGACGATCTCCGGCCCCAGCCGGGCGCCGATCAACGTCAGCGAGGCGAAACAAAACTGCACCAGCAGCGAGCGCAGCATGATGTCGCGATTAAGGCGCAGCAAGCGGCTGATGTCGCCGCGCCCGCCACGCCCCACTTCAACCCCAGCACCAGCCAAAGGTCGAGCAGGATATTCACACCGTTGCCGACCAGCAGCAGCAGCACCGGCACACGCGCATACTGCACGCCCAGCAGCCAGCCGAGCAGCACCATATTCGCCAGCGTCGCCGGCGCGCTGAGCCAGCGGATGTACATAAAGCGCGCCGCCTGCGCCAGTACCGCAGGGTCGCCGCCCGCCAGCTTGCCCGTCAGCGCGCCCAGCGAGTCGCGCAGCAGAATAAACAGTGCGCCGGTCAGCAGCGGCTGCGTCAGGGCGCGCGCCAGTGCCAGCCTGTCCTGCGCGCCGAACGCCTGCGCGGTCAGGCCCGTGGTGCTCATGCTCATAAACAGAAACAGCATAAAGACGAAGCTGGTGGCGGTAGCGCCAATCGCGACGCCACCTAGATCGACGGGACTGTCAAAGTGGCGATCACAGCCGTATCCACCAGCCCAAGCAGCGGAACGGTGATATTGAAGAGAATCATCGGCAGCGCCAGCCGCCAGAGTTGTCTGTCTTTCGCAGTGAAGAGACTCATCAGCGACTCCATGCCGCAGAGTAGAAGAGAGAGAGGTGTTCAGACGCCTGACAAAACGATGCAGGCGCCTGAAGGCAGCGGATCAGAGCTACTCGCCGTTGCGGACCACGCCCACCGCCAGACCTTCAACGGTCAGCGACTGGGTGCGCGTATCGACAACGATAGGCTGAAAGTCGTTGTTTTCCGGCAGCAGATGCACCACGGAACCCTGCTTTTTCCAGCGCTTCACGATCACTTCATCATCGATGCGCGCCACGACGACCTGGCCGTTGCGTACATCCTGCGTCTTATGCACAGCAAGCAGATCACCATCCATAATGCCAATATCTTTCATCGACATACCGGAAACGCGCAGCAGGAAATCGGCGGAAGGCTTAAACAGATCCGGATCGATTTTGTAGTGGGTTTCGATATGTTTCTGCGCCAGCATCGGCTCACCGGCGGCGACGCGCCCGATCAGCGGCAGACCGTTCGACTCTTCCTCTTCCATCAGCAGACGAATGCCGCGCGAGGCGCCGGAAACGATCTCAATGACGCCTTTGCGCGCCAGCACTTTCAGGTGCTCTTCGGCGGCGTTCGGGGAACGGAACCCCAGCTGCGAGGCGATTTCCGCGCGCGTCGGCGGCATGCCAGTCTGGTTAATATGGTCGCGAATCAGGTCATAAACCTGTTGCTGCCTGATGGTTAATGCTTTCATCCCGCCCCCTGGTTGTTTATACAGTCTCTGTAAGTATATATAGGTATTGGCGAAATGAAAAACCGAAACTCCGGTACAAAGCTGCCGACTGATAATTATGGAAGGCCTACCGCAAATGCGACCAGAGCAGCGCGATCCAGATGAAAAGCGCCAGTATGATAGCCAGCAATACGGCGGCGGAGCCCATATCCTTCGCCCTGCCCGCCAGCGGATGACGCTTATGACCAATGCGATCGACCACCGCTTCAATGGCGCTGTTCAGGATTTCGACGATGATAACCAGCACCACCGAGCCGATCATCAGGATGCGCGACACGGTATCCACATCCAGCCAGCAGGCGACGACGATAGCGATAATGGCGGCCGTCGCTTCCTGACGGAACGCGGCTTCATGCTGCCAGGCGGCGCGCAGTCCCTGCCACGAGTAGCCTGCCGCCTTTATAATCCTGAGCAAACCGGTGGTATTACTTGCCATTGCGAGGGAACCCTTTTAATCGTTTAACGTCAACGTCTGGGCCAAGTGCGTTTGGCACCACCACAGATCTTCGCAGCACTTTCTGGTATGCTTGCGGCGCTTTGCTAACAAGAGGCTTCATGTTGTCTATGTCAGGTTGGCGTAAACTCTATTATAAACTGTTGAATTTACCACTTTCCGTTTTGGTGAAAAGTAAGGCTATTCCGGCCGATCCCGTTTCCGAACATGGGCTGGATCCGACGCGGCCGATTATGTACGTGCTGCCTTACGATTCCAAGGCGGATTTGATGACGCTGCGTCAGCAGTGCCTCAGGCATAATTTGCCCGATCCGCTTTCGCCGCTGGAAATCGACGGCACGCTGTTGCCGCGTCACGTCTTTATTCATGACGGCCCGCGCGTCTTCCCCTGTTTCGTGCCCAGCACGGAATCGGTGAAGATTTTCCATGAGTATCTCGATCTGCACCGCAACAATCCCGCGCTGGATATTCAGATGCTGCCGGTATCGGTGATGTTCGGCCGCGCACCGGGCCGCGAGGTCCAGGGCGCCGATACGCCGTACTTGCGCGAGCTGAACGGCGTGGAAAAGTTCTTCGCCATCGTCTGGCACGGGCGCGACAGCTTTGTGCGCTTTTCCCCGACCGTCTCGCTGCGCTGGATGGCGACGCAGCACGGCACCGATAAAACCATTGCGCAGAAGCTGGCGCGCTTAGCGCGCATTCATTTCGCGCGTCAGCGTTTAGCGGCGGTGGGTCCGCGCCTGCCGGCGCGACAGGATCTCTTCAACAAGCTGCTGCAGTCCAAGGCGATTGAAAAAGCGGTGGAAGAAGAGGCGCGCAGCAAAAAGCTCTCCAATGAGAAGGCGCAGCAAAACGCCGTTGAAATGATGGAAGAGGTTGCCGCCGACTTCTCCTACGAGGCGATCCGCGTCACCGACCGCATAATGGGCTGGTTGTGGAGCCGTCTCTATCAGGGCATCAACGTCAACGGCGGCGAGCGCGTGCGCCAGCTGGCGGAAGATGGCCACGAGATCGTCTATGTTCCCTGCCATCGCAGCCACATGGACTATCTGCTGCTCTCCTATGTGCTCTATCATCAGGGCCTGGTGCCGCCGCATATCGCCGCGGGCATCAACCTCAACTTCTGGCCCGCCGGACCGATTTTCCGCCGTCTGGGCGCCTTCTTTATTCGCCGTACCTTCAAGGGCAACAAGCTCTACGCCACCGTATTCCGCGAATATCTGGGCGAGCTGTTCAGCCGCGGCTACTCGGTGGAGTATTTCGTTGAGGGCGGGCGCTCGCGCACCGGCCGCTTGCTCCATCCAAAAACCGGCACGCTGGCGATGACACTGCAGGCGATGCTGCGCGGCGGCAATCGCCCCATTACGCTGGTGCCGATCTACATCGGCTATGAGCACGTTATGGAAGTGGGCACTTACGCCAAAGAGCTGCGCGGCGCGGCGAAAGAGAAAGAAGGCTTTATGCAGATGGTGCGCGGGCTGCGTAAGCTGCGCAACCTGGGCCAGGGCTACGTCAACTTCGGCGAGCCGCTGCCGCTGGTCAACTACCTGAACAAGCGGGTGCCGGAGTGGCGCGACGCCATCGATCCTATAGAGCCGCAGCGTCCCAGCTGGCTGACGCCGACGGTCAATGACATTGCCGCGCGTCTAATGGTGCGCATCAACGAAGCGGGCGCCGCCAACGCGATGAACCTGTGCGTCACCGCGCTGCTCGCTTCACGTCAGCGCTCACTAACCCGTGAGCAGCTGATCGAACAGCTTGAGTGCTACACTCAGCTGCTGCGCAATGTGCCCTACTCGCCGGAATCGACGGTGCCGCCGCTCTCCGCAGAGGCGCTGCTGGATCATGCCATGAGCATGAACAAGTTCGAGACCAAGCAGGACAATATCGGCGATATAATCATCCTACCGCGCGAGCAGGCGGTGCTGATGACCTACTACCGCAACAACATTCACCATATGCTGGTGATGCCGTCGCTGATCGCCGCGATTATCCAGCAGCACCCGAACCTTAGCGAAGCCGAACTGCTGCGCCAGGTGAAGCTGATTTATCCCATGCTGAAGAGCGAGCTGTTCCTGTGCTGGGATATGGAGGCGCTGCCCAAGCTGCTGAACGCGCTTTGCCAGGAGCTGGCGCGCCAGGGACTGATTACCATTCAGGACAGCCAGCTGCGCCATACCGCCGCGCGCGTTCGCGCGCTGCAGTTGCTGGCTGCCGGCATCCGCGAAACCCTGCAGCGCTTCGCCATCACCTTCTCGATCCTCAGCGCGAAACCCGCCATCAACCGCGGCACGCTGGAAAAAGAGAGCCGCATGCTGGCGCAGCGTCTGTCGGTGCTGCACGGCATCAATGCGCCAGAGTTCTTTGATAAAGCGGTATTTACCACGTTGGTGCTGACGCTACGTGACGAAGGTTATATCAGCGATACCGGCGACGCTGACATCGAGCACACGCAGGCCACCTGGCATATTCTTGCCGACCTGGTGACCAGCGACGTGCGGCTGACCATCGAGAGCGCGGTGGCGCACGATTAACCCGCCGCAGGCAGAAAAAAAGGGCGACAGAGATATCACCCTTTTTTGCTTTTAAAACAGCTATCTAAATGGCGGCGTATTCAACACCACGCCGATAAACACCTCTAGGCCAACATAGTTATTGTTTAGGAAGCCCTGAAAACAGGCGTCGCGTTCGCGTCGGGCGATCAGCTTTTGCTGCCAGATAAACAGCGCCGCCGCGCCCGCCAGCGCCGCGTAGAAAAAGCCGTTAAGCTTCAGCCGCTCGCCTACCAGCGCCAGCAGTCCCAGCGTGGCGAGCTGCAGCAGGCCGATGATCAGCTTGTCGTAGCGGCCAAACAGAATCGCCGTCGACTTGATGCCGATTTTAAGGTCATCGTCGCGATCCACCATGGCGTACTGGGTGTCATAGGCGATAGTCCAGCAGATGTTTGCCAGGAATACCAGCCAGCACTCTAATGGTAAGTGCTCACCAACTGCAGCCCACGCCATTGGAATCGCCCAGCCGAACGCCGCCCCCAGCACCACCTGCGGCAAATGGGTATAGCGCTTCATAAAGGGATAGCACCAGGCAAGCGCCAGGCCGCCCATCGAAAGCAGAATGGTCATCAGGTTCATGGTCAGCACCAGCGCGAACGCCAGCAGCCCCAGCACCACAAACAGGATTTTCGCTTCTTTCTCGCTGACCACGCCGCTGGGCAGCGGACGGCCCGCGGTGCGCTTGACAAAGCCATCCACCTTGCGATCGGCGAAATCGTTGATTACGCAGCCCGCCGCGCGCATCACAACGACGCCGAGCATAAACACCATCAGCACCGAGAGCGGCGGCACGCCCATGTCCGACAGCCACAGCGCCCACAGCGTCGGCCACATCAGCAGCAGCGTGCCAATCGGTTTATTGATGCGCATCAGGCGGCTGTACGCCTGAAACTTGCTCATTTGTAAGCTCTTTTGCACGTTTACTATCTCTCAGGTCAGGTCGCGATAGAGCGGCGAGTCGGGTAAAAACAGTTCGGTCAGTAGCAGCGGCTTGCCCGACAGACGCAGGCGCGAACGCCGCCCCCAGAGCGCCTCGACGCTGCCGGGTTCGATAAAGTCGCGGCTCAGAGTTGAAGAGGAGAAAAGATAGCGGCCAAGCGGACGCGTGCCCAGCTGCTGCAGCATCTGTTCCGGCCCGTTGAGCGTGCTTTCCGGCACCAGCGTACGGCCGATGAGCCACGGCTCGTGGTCGCCGCACAGTACGATTTCGCGCAGCCAGAAGCGCGCATCCGCCGGCAGCAGCGCCTTTTCATCGCTGAGTTCATCCGCACTGATAAAGCCTTCGCGCATCGGCAGCACTGTCACCTGCCGACAGTGCTGCTCGAAGCGGCGCGTCATGGAGTCCTCTTCCATCAGCCAGTCCAGCAGCGGCGCCGTCAGCGTCGGATGCGTGGCTGGCAGCCAGTTGAGCGCGCGTAACAGGCTGAGCGCCTCTTGCGGCATATCTTTACCACTCCCGTCAATTTTGAGGGCAACAGTGTAGCGCAGAGGCGCGGTGGGCACACCTGGCGGCGTTTATTCCCGTTTCAGGCGGTTGTTGTTCGCCAGCCACAGCGTCACCACCAGGATCAGAATGGCGCCGGAATAGCAGAGCGTATCGAAGGGATTTTTATGGTCGACAATAATCAGACGGATAATTGCGGTGATGCCGATATAGACGAAATAGCGCAGCGGAAAGTGGTAGCCCGACTGGAAATACTTGACGATCAGCGCGATAAATTAGAAATAGAGGAAATAGATAACGATGCCCTCAATCAGCAGATAGGAGGACACATGCTCGCCGGTGTTCAGCTGTACATTGGCAAGGTGCAGCGTCTCTTTGCCGAGATACACCGCCAGAATAACCGCCAGCGCCAGCAGCCCCAAGTTAAGCACCCATTGCAGCACCATCGCGATATACTGGCCGCCGGCGGGTTTTACATTCATGATTTGCCTTGATAATTACTTGCTGAAAATATTCCTTATCATGCGGTAACGTGATTCAAATCACAATATGCCGCCGCCCTGTTAGCCGCCTCGCCTGCGGCGAGGCACGGATTTCCTTGCCCCCTAGTGCAGGGGTTTGGTCTACAGTTAACAAACTGGCAGCGAGCCATGTTGATTAAAGCTCAGGAAAATTGCGCCTGTTCGTCCCCTGTTTTCGCAGAGTGTTGTTTCCGCCAGGCTGGCATGCTGCTGCCTGATAGCCTGTCGGTTATGAAGTGTTGCTATGTTGACCCTGCTTAATCTTCTCTCAGCTGTCGCCCTGCTGGTCTGGGGCACCCATATCGTACGCTCCGGCATTATGCGCGTGTTCGGTGCCGATCTGCGCCGCGTGCTCAGCCGCAGCATTGAAAAGAAACTGATGGCCTTTCTGGCCGGCGTTGGCGTGACGACGCTGGTGCAGAGCAGCAACGCCACCACGCTGCTGGTGACCTCGTTTGTGGCGCAGAAGCTGATGGGCCTCACCCCGGCGCTGGTGGTGGTGCTAGGCGCCGACGTCGGCACCGCCATCATGGCGCGCATCCTTACCTTCCATCTATCCTGGCTATCGCCGCTGTTTATCTTTTTCGGCGTGGTGTTTTTTCTGTCGCGTAAGCAGACGCGCGTCGGCCAGATGGGGCGCGCCAGCATCGGGCTGGGCTTGATCCTGCTGGCGCTGCAGCTGATAGTCAGCGCCGCCCGGCCGATTACCCAGGCCTCCGGCGTGCAGGTTCTCTTCTCCAGCTTGACCGGCGATATTCTGCAGGATGCGCTTATCGGCGCGGTGTTCGCCATTATCAGCTACTCCAGCCTGGTAGCGGTGCTGATCACCGCCACGCTGACCGCCGCCGGAGTAATCTCCTTTAAGGTTGCACTCTGCCTAGTGATCGGCGCCAACCTCGGCAGTGGTCTGCTGGCGATGCTGAACGCCAGCGGCTCGAACGCCGCTGGCAAGCGGCTGGCGCTCGGCAGCCTGCTGTTCAAGCTACTGGGATCGCTGGCGGTGTTGCCCTTTATCAATCTGCTGGCGCCCTGGCTCGATAAAATGCCGGTCAATGACGAAGAGCTGGTGATCTTCTTTCACGTCTTTTACAACCTGCTGCGCTGCCTGGTGATGGTGCCTTTCGCCGATCCCATGGCGCACCTGTTCAAGCGGATGATCCGCGACGATACCGAGGCGGAAGCGACGCTGAAGCCGCGCCACCTCGACCGCAGCGCGCTCGATACCCCGGCGCTGGCGCTGGTGAACGCGGCGCGCGAAGCGCTGCGCATCGGGGATGTGCTGGAGTTGATGCTGGAGGCGTTCAGCAAAGTGGTGCATGGCGAAGTGCGCGAAGAGCGTACGGTGCGGCGGCTAGATGACGACGTCGACGTACTGTACACCGCCATTAAGCTCTATCTGGCGCGCATGCCCAAAGAGGATCTCTCGGAGGAGGACTCACGGCGCTGGGGCGAGGTGATTGAGATGTCGCTCAACTTGGAACAGGCTGGCGACATTATCGAGCGAATGAGCGCCGACGTGGCGGACAAATCTCTGACGCCGCGCCGCGCCTTCTCGGCAGAGGGGCTGAAAGAGCTGGAGGGGCTGAAAGAGCTGGAGGCGCTGCACGAGCAGCTGGTGGCGAACCTGCGCCTTAGTCTGTTGGTATTTCTGTCGCGCGATCTCGCCAGCACGAGACGGCTGCGCCGCGCCAAGCACCGCTTTTGCATTCTGATTCGCCGCTACTCGCACGCGCACGTCGAACGCCTGCATCAGAAGAACGTGCAGAGCATTGAGACCAGCTCGCTGCATCTCGGCCTGCTGGGGGATATGAAGCGCCTGAACTCGCTGCTGTGCAGCGTGGCCTATACGGTGCTGGAGCAGCCGGACGACGAGCGGGACTATGAGTAGAACGGGGGCCAACGGCCCCAGAGAGATGACGGCTTCTTGATCGGCTTGCCTGACCAGTAGCCGGCCAGCAGCGAGCCAGAGAGGTTTTGTCAGACCGAGAAGAGCGCGCCCGGCAGCGCCGCCAGACCGGAGTTCTGCATCCCGACCTCCAGCGCCAGCGTGTAGCAGGTCGATTCGTCAAAGCCAAACAGCTTGCTGCCCCAGTAGCCGCCCAGCAGGCCGATGGCGTTATGCAGCACCACAGCGGCGATCACCATCAGGCCGACCGAGCCGATAAAGCCCTGACTGACCGCCACCACCGCGCTGATGATCAGCAGAATGCAGACCATGGAAAAGGCCGGCAGGTAAGGCTTCACCCGACGCACCAGGCCGTTGAGGCAGTGGTGGATGATCAGCCCCAGGCTAATCGGGATCACTACGATCTTCACGATACTGAGCAGCATGCCCACCACGTCCACCTGAATATGGGTATCGACATAGAAGCGGGTCAGCAGCGGCGTGGCGAACACGCCCACCAGCGCGGAAACCGAGGAGATGGTCACCGACAGCGCCACGTCCCCCTTAGCCAGGTAGATCATCACGTTCGAGGCGGTGCCGCTCGCGACGCTGCCTACCAGGATCATGCCGGCGGCGAGCTCCTGCGGCATATGGAACAGCTTCGCCAGCGCACAGGCGGCGAGCTGCATCACCAGGTAGTGCAGAAAGGTACCGGCGGTACCGGCGCCGGACGCACCAGCACGCGCTTAAAGTCGTCGATATTCAGCGTGACACCCATGCCGAACATAATCAGCATCAGCAGCCAGGTAACCCACGGCCCAATGCCGAGAAAAACGCCGGGCGAATAGTAGGCGGCGATAGAGAGCAGCACGGCCCACAGCGGGAACAGGCAGGTTAAGGTGGCGAGCATAGCCAGACTCCCTTCTTTTAGATGTTGTGTTATTTCATGGTGTGTTTTGCCATAGAGACGCGGAGCGGGATCAAGAGGGTCGGAAGAGAAAATGCAGATCGACTGCTGCCGATCCGCTGAATAGTGCCGGAAATACGCTGGCTTTCGCGCCCAAACGCGGTGGATCGCACCAGCCGGACAGATCCTTATTCGAACAGGTTTTTATGCAGCGCGCGCACCACGCTTTCCGCATCTTCGCCCGGCACCAGGAAGCAGAGGTTATAGCTGCTGGCGCCATAGCAGATCAGACGCAGGTTGAATGGCTCCAGCGTGCTGAACACCTCTTTGCCGACGCCGCGCGCGCGGGAGAGGTTGTTGCCGATGATCGCCACCAGCGCCAGGTTCTCTTCTACTTCGACGCGGCAGAGCGACGACAGCTCCGTCAGCAGCGCCTGAGTCAGCAGGCTGTCGCCGGTCGAGGTGGAGCCGGTGGTGTCGAGCGTCAGCGCCACACTCACTTCCGAGGTGGTGATCAGATCGACGGAGATATTGTGGCGCGCCAGAATGGTGAACACTTCGACGAGGAAGCCGCGCGAGTGCAGCATATTCAGGCTGTGCAGCGTCAGCAGCGTCTGGCGACGACGCAGCGCCAGCGCGCGGAACAGCGGCGGATTGTCGGTTTCGCGGTGCACCCGCGTGCCACCGGCGGCCGGATCTTTACTCGAACCGACGAAGACCGGAATGTCGCTGCGCACCGCCGGCAACAGCGTCGCCGGATGCAACACCTTGGAGCCGAAGATCGCCATTTCGGTCGCCTCTTCAAAGGTGATGTCGTCGATGCGCTTGGCGGACGGCACCACGCGCGGGTCGGTAGTATAAATACCCGCCACGTCGGTCCAAATATCGACGCGCGCCGCTTTCAGCGCTTCGCCCAGCAGCGCAGCAGTGTAGTCGCTGCCGCCGCGGCCCAGCGTGGTGGTGCGGCCTTTCTGCTCACTGCCGATAAAGCCCTGGGTAATCACCAGCGACTGCGCCAGACGCGGCTGAAGCAGCACCGCGGCCTGCTCGGCCAGCGTCGCCACGATCGGTTCGGCGCGGCCGAAGCGGTCGCTGGTGCGCATCACTTTGCGCACGTCGAACCACTCCGTCTCGACCTGACGTTCGCGCAGGATCTCGACGAACAGCAGCGTCGACATCAGCTCGCCGTGGCTGACCAGTTCATCGGTCAGGGCGTTGGAGGTCGCCAGCGAGGCGGCGTCGGAGAGCATGGTGATGTTCTCGAGCATACGATCGATTTCGTCGCGGATCACCGCCGGGTTTTGCAGACGTTCGACGATCGCATACTGGATGCGGCGAATCTCGTCGAGCAGGTAAGCACGCTGCGCCTGCTCCTGGCCTTCCGCTAGGGAAACCAGCAGGTTAGTCACGCCCGCCGAGGCGGAAAGCACTACTAGGCGCGTATTGGCGTCGCCCAGCACCACGTCGGCGCTGCGGTTCATAGCATCGAAATCAGCAACGCTGGTGCCACCGAATTTCGCCACAATCATAGTTTGAGACATGTACGACCTCGTGTCAGGTTATCTTCTCCCGCGTGTATGGGACGGGAGCATTGTATCAGCCTTGGCACAAGGGAAGAGCAGAATTGGGCAAACAAGATTAGGAGACGAGTCACCCAGAAGCACTTCACCTTGCAGAGCGCCCGACTGTGGACGCCTCTGGTGACAACCCAGGGGATTCAGCCCCTGCAGCCGACAGGCAACACTCCGTGTGTTGTCCACCTCGGCGTCGCTCCCCCTGATGTGTTTTCCCCGGATACGGTTCCTCCAACACACTGCCTAGGCGACGCGCCTCTTCTGGCTTGCGCACGGGTGCGCAAGTAGCCGCATAAAAATACCGGGTCATAAGGTTGCTGTCTACGTCTGTCGTCAGCGACGCGCTCTTTTTTACCGCGCATCGTCACGCCCGGTGGATTAAGCGGCTCGCTTCCGGCCGGTTTATGCTGACCCGGCACAAAGAACGGCGGCGCGGCGCGCGGCACAACAGGCGTCGCCTAATCTGAAAATCACCGGTGGCGAAACGGCGCCGCAGCGCGGATTCTCAGGCGCGCAGGCGCCATCCATGCCGCCGGAAAGTGACGGCGCCGACAAAATTTTTCCTTTCCGTGGACACTGTTGTCATACTGAAACGCTATACGGGTGTGATTGCCCACGATGGAATGACAGTTCTTAAATTAACAAGAGTGTTGCTATGAAAAATATCAATCCGACGCAAACCGCGGCCTGGCAAGCGCTGCAACAGCATTTTGAACAGATGAAATCGGTCGAAATCGCCGATTTGTTCGCCCAGGATCCCGATCGTTTTGCGAAATTCTCCGCCACCTTCGACGACCAGATGCTGGTGGACTTTTCGAAAAACCGCATTACGCAGGAGACGCTCGACAAGCTGCAGGCACTGGCAAAAGAGACCGACCTGAGCGGTGCCATTAAATCGATGTTCTCTGGCGAGAAAATCAACCGCACCGAAGATCGCGCCGTGCTGCACGTCGCGCTGCGCAACCGCAGCAATAAGCCGATCCTGGTGGACGGCAAAGATGTGATGCCAGAAGTGAACGCGGTGCTGGAGAAGATGAAACACTTCTCCGAGCGCATCATCGGCGGCGAGTGGAAAGGGTATGCCGGCAAGGCGATCACCGACGTGGTAAATATCGGCATCGGCGGGTCGGATCTCGGGCCGTTCATGGTGACGGAGGCGCTGCGCCCCTATAAAAACCACCTGAATATGCACTTCGTCTCTAACGTTGACGGCACACATATTGCAGAAACCCTGAAAGATCTCAGCCCGGAAACCACCCTGTTCCTGGTGGCGTCGAAGACCTTCACCACCCAGGAAACCATGACAAACGCCCACAGCGCGCGCGACTGGTTCCTGAAAACCGCCGGCGATCAGCAGCATGTGGCGAAGCACTTCGCCGCGCTCTCCACCAATGCCAAAGCGGTGGGCGAGTTTGGTATCGACACTGCCAATATGTTTGAGTTCTGGGACTGGGTCGGCGGCCGCTACTCGCTCTGGTCCGCCATCGGCCTGTCAATTATTCTCTCTGTCGGCTTCGACAACTTCGAGCAGCTGCTGAGCGGCGCGCACGCGATGGATCAGCACTTCTCCATCACGCCAGCCGAGCAGAACCTGCCGGTGCTGTTGGCGCTGATCGGCATCTGGTACAATAACTTCTTCGGCGCTGAGACCGAGGCAATCTTACCTTACGATCAGTATATGCACCGCTTCGTGGCCTACTTCCAACAGGGCAACATGGAGTCCAACGGCAAGTACGTCGACCGCGATGGCAACCCGGTGGATTACCAGACCGGCCCGATTATCTGGGGCGAACCAAGCACCAACGGCCAGCACGCCTTCTATCAGCTGATCCACCAGGGCACCAAGCTGGTGCCGTGCGACTTTATCGCCCCGGCGATTACCCACAATGCGCTGTCGGATCACCACCAGAAGCTGCTCTCTAACTTCTTTGCCCAGACCGAAGCGCTGGCGTTCGGCAAGTCGCGCGAGGTGGTAGAGAAAGAGTTTACCGACGCGGGCAAATCCGCCGAGTCGGTCGCGCATATCGTGCCGTTCAAGGTGTTCGAGGGCAACCGTCCGACCAACTCGATCCTGCTGCGCGAGATCACGCCGTACAGCCTCGGCGCGCTGATTGCGCTCTACGAGCACAAGATCTTTACCCAGGGCGCCATCCTGAATATCTTTACCTTCGATCAGTGGGGCGTAGAGTTAGGCAAGCAGCTGGCTAACCGCATCCTGCCGGAGCTGGAAAACGGCGAGGACGTAACCAGCCACGACAGCTCCACCAATGGCTTGATTAACCGCTATAAAGCCTGGCGCTAATTATTGCGCGCTTGTCTTCAGGGCGGCCTTGTGGCCGCCTTTTTTCTGCCCTGCTCTGCAAAACAGCATCGTCAACGGCCTGAAGCGACCTGCTGCAGACGGGATAATTCTTAAAGTCGCCTCGGGTTAAACAAAGATAATGCCCAAACGCCTACCTCTCTTTTAGTTTACGCTGGCCCGTTTTCATAATTAAACTTTTGATTTCAAAATTTTTTTATTTTTTTGCCGCCAGGGAAAATCTGATAATCTCCGTTCCGGTCCAGATATTAATAAAAAAGAACAAAACGCTTTGCATTTGCCTTTCGCCCGAACGGATCTTCCGCCACGCTTAAAAAACGCCGCAATAAAAAAGGGTTAATGCGCTTATGGCTCGTTTTCGCCCGCTTTCCGACGCGCTGTTAGCCTGCTTTTTCCCATGCTGAACGCTGGTAATTTGTTATCCTACACTAGAAGCGCCCGTAACGGGTACCTCCTTCATTCACTCAATGCAGGACAACGCAGTATGAAGAAAATCCTGGTTGCCGGAGCAACCCTCTACTCTACGTCGCAGCGCATTCCGTGGCTTTTGCCGCCCTGGAAGAAGCAAGTGCGGCAGCGGGCGCGCAGGCAGGAGCAATCTCCGCCGGCACCACGACCACTGTTGGTATCGGCGCGCTTGGCGCATTAGTAGGTGTCGGTATCGCCACATCTGGCGGTGGCGACGGTGCGAACACCGGTACAACAACCACGACCACAACGAGCACCACACTTTGATGTAGCAACTTTAAACATAACCACACAGCCGTGTGGTTATTTTTTACGTTGGTATTTTTTTACAGGGGCACACAGTGCGCCGACTCTCTTTTTTGCTGGCTTGCCTGCTACTACAGGGCCTGCACGCAGACGCAAAAAGGGCTGGAACAGACCGTTATGCTGGCCCCGACAACGTCGTTAAAACCAACTAGCAGATCGCCGATCTGCCCTACGCCAGCCTCTATGCCCGCATCAATGCGGGGCCGCAGATATTCGTGGTGCTCGGCTATAACGAAAACGGCCAGCAGAAGTGGATCACTCAGAACAACACCATGCTGGTGACGCAGCACGGCCGCCTAGTGAAAACCCTGGGCCTGACGGACAACCTGCAGCAGGTCAGAAATCTGTCGCAGGATCCGCTGGCGAACGCGCTGTAGCTGCGCGACGGCGCCAGCTGGACGCGCATCGTGCAGTGGACCGAGGGGGACGAACTGCGCGCGGCCACGGTCAGCTCCCGCTTCGTGCGGGGCGCCGCGTCGCCTGTCGCGTCTGGATCGAGCAGGCGCACATCGAGGCCAGCGGCCGCGCATGGGAAAACACCTTCTGGATCAACAACAGCAGCGGCGACGTGGTGCAGGCGCACCAGATGCTGGCTGCGGACGACTTCCCTGTTGCCACCACCCTTCTGAAGCCGGCGAAATAATGAAAACAACACTCTCTTTGCTGGCCGGGCTGATGCTGGCCGGCAGCAGCGCCGCGTGGGCGGCGGGCCAAGCGCAGGCCGAGACCTTTCCCGCTCCGATCGGCCCGTCGCAGTCCGACTTCGGCGGTGTCGGCCTATTGCAGTTGCTGACCGCGCGTATGGCGCGTGAAGGGGAGTTCAGCCTTAACTTTCGCGACAACGACCAGTACCGCTACTACTCCGCCTCGCTGTAGCTGCTGCCCTGGCTAGAAGCCACGGTGCACTACACCGACGTGCGCACGCGCCGCTACCGCGGCGTTGAGAGCTTCAGCGGTAACCAGAGCTATAAAGACAAGGCGTTCGACCTCAAGCTGCGCCTGCTGAAAGAGAGCTACTGGCTGCCGGAGGTGGCGTTCGGCACGCGCGATCTCGGCGGTACTGGCCTGTTCGACAGTGAATATCTGGGGCGAGCAAGGCGTGGGGGCCATTTGACTTTATGCTCGGCCTCGGCTGGGGCTATCTCGGCAACAGCGGCACGGTTAAAAATCCCTTCTCTTACAGCGACAGCTACTGCTAGCGCCCGAGCATTGGCGAAGCGGGCTCGATCAACGGCTCGCAGATGTTCCACGGCCCGTCGGCGCTGTTCGGCGGCGTAGAGTATCAGACGCCGTGGCAGCCGCTGCGCCTGAAGCTGGAGTATGAGGGCAACGACTATCAGGATGACTTTGCCGGTCGGCTGGAGCAGAGCAGCAAGGTCAACGTCGGCGCGATTTACCGCCTGACCGACTGGGCCGATATCAACGCCAGCTACGAGCGCGGCAATACCTTTATGTTCGGCGTGACGGTGCGCACCAACTTCAACGATCTGCGCCAGGCGCATATCGACAGCGCGAAACCTGAATACCGCCCTCACCCGTAGGAGAGCATGCTGGAGCCGACGGTGGTGGCCAGCCAGCTGACCGATCTGAAATATAACGCCGGCCTGAGCGGGCCGCGCATCCAGACCAAGGGCAGCACGCTTTACGTCTCTGGTGAGCAGACAAAATATCGCGACACGCGCGAAGGGGTCGATCGCGCCAACCGCATCATCACGAATAACCTGCCGGCGAGTATTGAGGCCATCGAGATCACCGAGTCGCGCTTTAATATGCCGCAGGTAACCACGCGCACCGACGTCGACAGCCTGCGCCACTAGCTGGTCGGCTATCCGCTTGGCCACGAGCAGCCGCCGCGCCATTCGCGGGAAAATCCCGTCGACGCAGGCGAGACCGAGCAAGGCTTTTTTATTCGCAAAGAGCGGCTCAGCTACAGCCTGTCGCCGGTGCTAAACCAGTCGGTAGGCGGCCCGGAAAGCTTCTACATGTATCAGGTCGGGGTGATGGGCAACCTAGACTATTGGCTGACCGATCACTTGCTGATGGGCGGCAGCCTGTTCGGCAATATCGCCAATAACTACGACCGGTTTAACTACAACGGCGCGCCCGCCGACTCGACGCTGCCACGTGTGCGCACCCATATCCGCGACTATGTCGAGAACAACATCTACGTCAACGATCTGCAGGCCAACTACATGGGCTACCTCGGCAACGGCCTCTACGGCCAGATGTACGGCGGTTACCTGGAGACCATGTATGGCGGCGTCGGCGGCGAGCTGCTTTATCGTCCGGTGAACAGCAACTGGGCCGTGGGCGTCGACGCCAACTATGTGCGCCAGCGCAACTGGGACAACATGATGCAGTTCACCAACTATAAGGCGCCGACCGGCCATCTGACCGCTTACTGGCGTCCGTGGTTTATACAGGATATGCTGGTGAAGGCAAGCGTCGGTCAGTTCGACGCCTCGAAGCACTTCGACAGCGGCGTAATGGTAGGCATTTACGCCACCAAAACCAACATATCGTCGGAGCAGTATGGCGAAGGAGAATTCACCAAAGGCTTCTATCTGTCGATTCCGATGAATCTCTTCACCGTGACGCCGACGCGCAGCCGCGCGCATGTGAACTGGTGCCGCTGACGCGTGACGGCGGTCAGATGCTGGGACGTAAGTATCAGCTTTATGACCTGACGTCCGATCGCGACGCGCGCTTCAACTGATGAACAAAGGCGGCCTGATGGCCGCCTTTTTTATTGGTCAGTGCTGACGCTGCCGTCCGTCTTTCAACTTTCTCAGCCGCCTGAGCAGTTAGCCGCGTCATATCCCAGGTTGGGCGCCAGCCAGCGCTCCACCTCGCTCACCGTCATGCCTTTGCGCACCGCGTAATCCTCCACCTGATCGCGCCGGACCTGCGACACGGCAAAGTAGCGGCGGTCGAGGTGGCTGAAGTACCAGCCGGAAACCGACGCGCCCGGCCACATGGCGAAGGATTCGGTCAGCTTCATGCCGGTGTCGGCCTCCACATCCAGCAGCTGCCAGATGGCCGCTTTTTCCGTGTGTTCCGGACAGGCGGGATAGCCCGGCGCCGGGCGAATGCCCTGATAGTTCTCGCGGATCAGCTCGTCGTTGCTCAGGTTCTCATGGGCAGCGAAGCCCTAGATCACCTTGCGCACCCGCTCGTGCAGATACTCAGCGAAGGCTTCCGCCAGCCGATCCGCCACCGCTTTCACCATGATTTTGTCGTAGTCGTTGTGCCGCGCGTCATACGCCTCCGCCAGCGCGTCTTCTTCAAGGCCGCCGGTGACGGCGAATGCCCCCAGATAGTCCGCCTTGCCGCTCGACTTCGGCGTCACGTAGTCCGCCAGGCAGTCGTTGGGGAAATCGCTTTTCTCCGTCTGCTGGCGCAGATGATGGCTGACGGCAATAACCTCGCGGCGGCTCTCGTCACGGTACACTTATATATCGTCGCCGACGCGGTTGGCGGGAAAGAGGTCCAGCATGGCGTCGGCGAACAGGCGCAGCGTATCGATGCTGACGGTTATTTCGCTGACGCCGAGTCGATGCGCCACCGGCGGCGTGCGTGGCTTTTTGCACGCGTGCTGGACGCGCACGGTGTCGTACTCTTTGCGCGTACGCGCCACAAAATTGGCTTTGAGCGTCGGCGACAGTAGCGACGAGACCACGCCGACGGTGCGCGAGGCGTTCTGCACGTAAACCGTCGGCCCGCTGTAGTTCTGCTCGATCTTCACGGCGGTGTGCGCCTTCGAGGTGGTAGCGACGCCAATCAGCAGCGGCAACGTAAAGCCCTGGCGCTCCATCTCTTTAGCGACGTTGACCATCTCATCCAGCGACGGCGTAATCAGGCCCGACAGGCCGATAATATCCGCCTCTGTTCAATGGCGGTCTTCAGGATCTTGTCGCTCGGCACCATCACGCCGAGGTCGATAATCTCGTAGTTGTTGCACTGCAGCACTACGCCGACGATATTCCTGCCGATGTCGTGCACGTCCCCTTTTACCGTCGCCAGCACGATTTTGCCGTTGCTGCGGCCCGCCTCTTTGCTGGCCTGAATATAGGGCTCCAGATAGGCGACCGCCTGTTTCATCACGCGCGCCGACTTCACCACCTGCGGCAGAAACATCTTTCCTTCGCCAAACAGGTCGCCCACTACGTTCATGCCCGACATAAGCGGCCCTTCGATAACTTCGATCGGACGCGCCGTCGCCTTTACTGGCGCGATACTTCTCCGCCAGCGCCAGTAGGCGCTCGGTGCCGTCGGCGTGGCGGTTAAGGACGACATCCTCGACCGCGTCGCGCAGATCGTCGTAGATCGCCAGCTGGCTGGCGTTGACGATGCCCATATCCATGCCATTGCGGATGGCGTAATAGAGAAACACGGTATGAATGGCTTCGCGCACCGGATCGTTGCCGAGAAAGGAGAACGACACGTTGGAGACGCCGCCGGAGATCATCGTGTGCGGCAGCTCGCGCTTGATGTCTTCACAGGCGCCGATAAAGTCCATCGCGTAGTTGTTGTGCTCGTCGATGCCTGTGGCGACGGCAAAGATATTCGGGTCGAAGATAATATCTTCCGGCGGGAAGCCGACCTGCTCGGTAAGAATTTTGTAGGCGCGGCGGCAAATCTCGATTTTGCGCGCGCGTGTATCCGCCTGGCCCGCCTCGTCAAAGGCCATCACCACCATCGCCGCGCCGTAGCGCCGCACCAGCCGCGCATGCTGGATAAAGGTCGCCTCGCCCTCTTTCATCGAGATGGAGTTAACGATGCCTTTGCCCTAGATGCACTGTAGGCCCTTTTCAATCACCTCCCACTTCGAGGAGTCGATCATAATGGGCACGCGGGCAATATCCGGCTCGCCGGCGATCAGGTTAAGGAAGCGCACCATCGCCGCTTCGGCGTCGAGCATCCCCTCATCCATATTGATGTCGATAATCTGCACGCCGTTCTGCACCTGCTGCAGCGCCACCTCCAGCGCTTCGCTATATTTCTCTTCTTTGATCAAGCGCTTGAATTTGGCCGAGCCGGTGATGTTGGTGCGCTCGCCGACGTTAACGAACAGCGAGTCGCCGCTGATGTTAAGCGGCTCAAGGCCGGAGAGACGACAGGCTCCCGGCAGCGTTGGCAGCCTGCGCGGCGCCACGCCTGCCACTCTCTCCTCCATCGCTTTGATATGCTGCGACGTAGCGCCGCAGCAGCCGACGATAATATTGCGAAAACCGGCGCACGGTCACGTAGCACTCGGCGATGCGCGACATCTCCGCCACGTACTGGCGCAGATCATCCGGGCCGAGCACGCAGTTGAGGCCGAACGACAGCGGCTCGGTGTGGCGCAGTGAGTTGTAGAAGGCTTCGGTGGTCTGGCCGGAGAGCGTGCGGCCCGACGCGTCGGTGATGGTACCGGAGATCATCAGCGGCAGGTTGACGCCCAGTACCTCCATCTCGCTCTGCACCGCAAAAATCGCCGCCTTGGCGTTCAGGGTGTCGAACACCGTCTCGATCATGATGATATCCGCGCCGCCTTCCACCAGCGCGCGCGTCGATTCGCGGTACGCCGCGACCAGCTGACTGAAGGTGACGTTGCGGTAGGCGGGATCGTTAACGTCGGGCGAGATAGAGCAGGTGCGGTTGGTCGGCCCCAGCACCCCGGCGACGTAGCGTGGACGATCGGGCGTTTTCATCGTCCACTCGTCGCAGCAGGCACGCGCCAGCCGGGCAGCGGCGTAGTTGATCTCCGCCGACAGCGCTTCCGTCTGGTAGTCCGCCATCGCAATGGTGGTGGCGTTAAAGGTATTGATTTCCAGAATATCCGCGCCCGCGTCGAGACAGGCGTGGTGGATCTCGCGGATCACCTTAGGCTTGGTCAGCACCAGCAGATCGTTGTTATTGCCTTTGAGATCGCAGCTCCAGTCGCCGAAGCGATCGCCGCGGAAATCTTGCTCGTCCAGTTTATAGCGCTGGATCATGATGCCCATGCCGCCGTCCAGCACCATGATGTGTTGCGCAAGCTGCTGATGCAGCGCGTCAGTTTTGTTGCTCACTCTTGTCTCATTCAGCGCAGTCCGCTGGCTAACGTGCCTGGCGATCATCCTGGCATAACTTCATGGAGGGAAAAAGCCGCCGCGTCCTAGCCGCCTAGGACAGAGGATAAAAAAACCGCAGCAGCCCTGCGGCTGGCACGGTAAGGACAAACAGGACGGCTGGTATGGCTACTCCAGCGTGGGATTCATGCGGCGCAAATCGAATGGCGTAATCTGGTAGACGTAATAGTTCAGCCAGTTGGAAAAGAGCAGATTGCCATGGCTGCGCCAGGTGGCGCACGGCGGCAGCTCGGGATTGTCCTGCGGGAAGTAGTTCCAAGGCACCTCCGGATGCAAACCCGCCTCATAGTCACGGTGATATTCGCCAGACAAGGTCAGCGCGTCATATTCGGGGTGGCCGGTCACGAAGACCAGCCGCTTGTCTTTGCTCGCCATCAGGTAGGCGCCAGTCTGCTCCGACTCCGCAAACAGCTCCAGATCGGTGTAGTCGGTGATCAGCTGCGTTGGAAAATCGGCATAGCGCGAATGGGGCGCGAGGAAATTGTCGTCGAAGCCGCGCGTCAGCAGCGCGTGCGGATGCAGGATCTGATGCTCATAGACGCCCGACAGCTTGGTCTGCCGCGTCTGCTTCGGAATACCGTACAGGATATTCAGCGCCGCCTGCACCGCCCAGCAGACGAAGAGCGTAGAGGTGACGTGCTCTTTCGCCCAGTGCAGCACGCGCTGGATTTGCGGCCAGTAGGCAACATCGTTGAAATCCACCAGCCCAAGCGGCGCGCCGGTCACAATCAGGCCGTCGAAATTATCGTGCTGGATGTCGTCGAAGTTGCAGTAAAAGTTGTTGAGATGCTCCATAGGCGTATTGCGCGATTCGCGGCTGTCGATGCGCAGCAGCTGAATATCGATCTGCAGCGGCGAGTTGGAAAGCAGTCGCAGGAACTGGTTTTCGGTTTCAATCTTTTTCGGCATCAGATTGAGTACCAGCACTTTCAGCGGACGGATTTCCTGAACACTGGCGCGCGACGAAGTCATGATAAAGACGTTTTCGTTACGCAAAAAATTAACTGCCGGTAACTCGTCGGGAACCCTGATTGGCATGGATCGCTTTCCTCTGTACAACCGTATATACGTTTAGACATCCAGATACCCAAAGCATAGCCTGGCCATGCTATGTTGTCGAGTCTTCATGCGATAGATGAAAATCTTTCAGCTTAAATCGGCAAACATCTCGGTAAAGGGCAAGATTACCGAGGCATCGGCGCTGGCGTAGTGCCAGAGCAGCCAGGTGCGGCTTTTCAGCGCCTCGCCCGCCACCCTAACTGACTGGCACCAGAGGTACGCCGGCAACGGCTGATAGCTGGAGACGATAGTGTAGCCCGGCCCGCGCTCTACCATCGCCAGGCACACCTCCGGCTTGTCCACCTGCATGGCGACGCGCGGTGCCAGCGAGTAGTTGGCGTTCCACCAGCGCTCAATCAGATGAGTGATATGGCCGCGGTAGTTGATGCGAATTTGCGGCAGCAGGCGCAGATCCAGTGGCTGCAGGCTCACCAGCCAGTAGTCATCCATGTCCACCAGCCGTTTACCGTGCCGCCAGTGATAGTCATCTTTCACCAGCGCGGCGTGGATCGCTTCGCGCTGCAGCTGCTGGTAGATCTCTTCGCTCAGCCCCCTGAGCAGATTAACGCGGATCCCCGGATACATCCTGCTGAAGCGGGCCAGTATATCGGGCAGTCGATAGGCGGCGTAGTTGCTGGTCACACCAAGACGCAGCTCGCCCTGGCAGAGGCTGTAAAAGACTCTGCAGGGTTTGCCTCAGCTGCTCCGATTAATGCAGCATTTTTGCGGCGTGCTGCGCAAGATAGCGTCCCTGCGCGCTAAAGGTTAACGGACGACCGCCCTCTTCAAACAGCGTGACGCCCAGCTTGCGCTCGATCTGCTTGAGCCGGTAGCTGAGCACAGGCTGCGAGGTGAACAGCTGCTCTGCCGCGCGCGTTACGTTCTGGTGGTGCCAGACGTTATGAATTATCAGCCAGTCTTTTTCGTTCATCGCGATCTCCCCGCCCCTTGCTCCATAAAATATTTTTTTCCGGCGCGCGGCAAGCGATAAAAAAGCCCGATTGGGAATTTGCAGTTAAGCGGTTTATATCTGGATAAGGTTTTTAATTTCAACGGATTAAGCGCACCAGACTGGTGAGCGCCGCACCACGGGATGCACGATGACCGAGCAGAAAAATAAAATTCTTTTCACCATCGAGCAGATTGCGCCGCAGATGGCCGCGCTTGCGCGCGCGATTCATGCGCGGCCGGAGTTGAGCTTTAGCGAACACTACACCAGCGCGGCGCTGCAGGCGCCGCTGCGCGCCGCGGGATTCGACATGACCACCGGCACCACGAGCATGAAGACCGCCTTTCGCTCCCGCCTCGACAGCGGCGAGCCGGGCGCGCACGTTGTCTTGCTGGCGGAGTATGATACGTTGCCGGAGCTGGAGCACGCCTGCGGCCATAACCTTATCGGCACCGCTTCGGTGGCCGCCGCGCTAGCGCTGGCGAGCAGCGGCGTGCTGCAGCGCGGGACGCTGGAGGTTATCGGCACGCCGGCAGAAGAAGAAGGCGGCGGCAAGATCGTTATGGCGGATCAGGGCGTGTTTGCAGGCGTCGACGCGGTGATGATGTTCCACCCGCGTGAGAAAAATATGATGACGCGCGGCGCCCTGGCCTGCGTGATCCAGACCTTTGTCGGCATCAATGCGCTGCGTCAGTTCTTTACCGACGATGTGCGCGTGCACGGCATTATCACCCACGGCGGCAGCGCCACCAATATTGTGCCCGCCTTTGCCGAGGCGAAGTTTCTGATGCGCGCCGCGACGGTTGCGGGATTACAGCAGGTGCGCGCGAATGTGTTCGCGGCGGCGCAGGGCGCGGCGGCAATGAGCGGCGCGCGGCTGGAGATTGAGGAGGGTCTTACCTACGCCAAGCGCAATAACAAACATGCGCTGGCGGCGCTGTTTCAGGCCAATATCGAACAGCTGGGATTACACGCAGACGCGGCGCCTGCGCAGGGCGGCGTCGGCTTCTCCGATATCGGCAACGTCAGCCAGCTGACCGCCGCCATCCATCCCTATCTGCGCATCGGCGACATGGTGCCACACACGGCAGAATTTACCGCAGCCGCCGCCTCCAATGCGGGCATCGACGCCATGCTAAACGTTGCGCGCGCACTGGCCATGATCACCTTCGATCTTCAGCATTCCGCTCCCTTCAAGGCCGTGCGCGATGAATTTCTCGCCTGGCAGGCCGTTCACCTTGCTTCAGGAGAAAACCGATGAAAAAGATCCTGTCCGTGATGATTTTTGCCGCGCTGACGCTGGCGGGCTAGGCGATGGCGGCGGGCGAAACCCTGCACGTCGCCGCCGACCTGACCTATCCGCCTTTCCAGTATCGCGACAGCAACAGCACGCCAGCCGGCTTCGAAATCGATATTACCAATGCGGTCTGCGCGGCGATGCAGGTGAAGTGCGAGTATGTGGTCAGCAGCTTCAACGCGGAAATTCCCTCGCTGATGGCGAAGAAAGTTGATTTTATCTCGCCGCTAGGCGCCACGGAAAAGCGGCGTAAGTCAATCGACTTCAACGATTTTATTTATCACATTCCCACCTCCCTGGTCGCGCGCAAGGGAGATTAAAAAACGCAGCAGCTGCTCAATTCTGGTCTGGCGAAAGTCATGGCCGACGGCACCTGGGAGAAGGTGAAGCAGCACTATTTCGGCGATCTGCAGATAAAGGTGACGCGCTCGGGAGCGGCTGATGCGCCCCACTGACCTGACCGCCGAAATGCGCGCGATGCTGGCGCATTTTCAACAGCTGCATCGTTTGTCCGGCAGCGTGGACGCTGAGCGCAGCGTTGACTGGCTTTGCCAGCGGCTGGCCTCGCACGGTATCGCGGTACGCCGCGACCGCTGCGATCTCTGGCTGAGCGATTCGCTGTCGGCGTTATTAACCGTAGAAGGCGTGACGATCGCAGCGAAAACCCGATCTTTCGCCGCAGATTGCCCGCAGGGCGTTGACGCGGCGCTGGTTTACGACAGCCGCTCGCTCGCCTTTCTGCCCGACTTCGACAGTCAAGCCTAGGCGGAACAGGTGCGCGGCAAGCTGGTCGTGGCGGATTTAGGGGTATGAGGATTACATCCAGCGGCTGATGCAGGCAGGTGCGGCTGGGCTGATTGATGTACGCGATGTCGCGCCTGGCGCAACCTTTGGCACGGCGGAAATTGAACGCTGGGAGAGCCAGCATG
>NZ_SMDS01000019.1 GCF_013753875.1 Candidatus Pantoea persica | reverse complement strand
CGGCTAAAGTGCGCATAATGTTTATTATGTTAAATAAGTTGCACGTTTACAAACCTTGTTATCATTCTCGCGGAAAATGGCTTTAATTATGACCAGGTAACTTTATCATTCAGAGAGCCGCACGTCCTTAACCTGCCATTCCATTAGAGGTAGGCGTCTCAGCGCAATTACCGCGCTGCCGCTTGTAAAATATTAAAATATCAAGAAAATGGAAAAATTCAGAATGCGGCGACCGCCCTGTCGCCGTGGCGTCGTCAGCTGCGATCGGCGGGCAGCGTCACCCAGTAGCCAGGTTGGTAAGGCAGCGGCAGAAAATGTTGGTGGAAGACGCGGAAGGTGGCGTCTGGATCAAGATCGGCGAACAGATCGGGATGCAGCCACTTCGCCAGCGCCTGGATGGCGACGAACTGATAGGGGCTGTCGTAGAACTGGTGCCAGATGGCATGCGCGTGGCCGTTGTGCGCCACCGGCAGGGTTTTGAAGGCGTCGCGCATCATCAGCGTGCGCAGGCGCGCCTCAGCCTCTTTGACGTCGGCGCCCGGCCCGACGCCGACCCATTTGCCCACGGTGTTGTAGTTCTTCCAGTTGGCGCCGGTCACCACCACTACATCGGGAGGGCTGGCGATAATCTGCTCCGGGTTCAGCGTGCCGAAGGTGCCGGGGATCAGATCTTTAGCGATATTGCGGCCGCCGGCGATCTCCACCATCTGGCCGAAGTTCTCATTGCCGAACGACATGCAGCACTCATCAGTGTAGCCGCCCGCGCGGTCGATCATCACCTTCGGCCGCGGCCCCAGATAATCTTTCAGCCGATCGGTGACGCGCGCAATCTGCTGGCGACGAAAGTCGATAATCGCCTGCGCGCGCGCCGGCTTGTTCAGCAGCTCGCCCATAATGCGAATGCTTTTTTCCGCGTTGATCATCGGCGCCTCGCGGAAGTCGATAAACACCACTGGGATGCCCACCGCCTGCAGCTTCTCAATCAGCTTGCCCTCTTCGGTCGCCGATTTCGACTCCAGGTTCATCAGCACCAGATCGGGCTTAAGGGTCAGCGCCTGTTCGACGTTGAAGGTGCCATCTTTCGCGCCGCCGAAGGTCGGCAGCGACTTAATCTGCGGATAGCACTTTTCATACGCCTGATAGCCGTCCCAGTCCGCCTTGTGAAAATCGTCGCGCCAGCCCACCACGCGCTGAAACGGCGCATCGGTATCGAACGCCGCCAGCAGGTAGATCTGCCGCCCTTCCCCTAAAATAATGCGTTTTGACTCGACGGCCACCTCGACCTGACGGCCCGCCACGTCGGTAATGGTTTTTGCCGCCGCCGTGCCCGTGATGCACAGTAACCCCAGCGCTAACATCCATTTTTTCATCGAATTACCCCATATAAATGATAATGAGAATTACTAATATCAAGCGTCATTACTATCACGCAAAATAGGTTAAAGGAGAAGAGGCGGACGAAAATGTTTTACGGCTTATCCAGCAATCGCGCCTAGGCGCCCTCTCCGCGCGAACAGTGGGCGGAGAGGGTGCAGGATGAACTGGAGCGCGTACGCGCCCTGCCCGCCAGCGCACGGCTGAAGATCAAGCGGCCGGTAAAAGTGCAGCCGATCGCCCGCGTCTGACGCGCCGAGGAGAAAAAGCAGACCCAGCTGGCCTGTCCGTCGCCGATTATCGTGCTGTGCCGCGACCGCACTCAGGTGCCGGTGCTGGGCGAGCTGCTCAACTACAACGCCAACAATATCCAGCATCGCTATAAACCGGTGGCGGAGCCGCTTAATCTGCTGATTCCGCATCTGCACCTGTGGTGTAGACTGCCCGGTCTGACGAAAAAAGGCCAGCAGCGCTGGCCTTCTCTTTTCTTTCTGGCGAATTACGCCTTCATGCTGCCGACCATATCTTCCGGACGCACCCAGGCGTCAAACTCCTCTTCGGTCAGATAGCCGAGCTTGAGCGCAGAGCCCTTCAGCGTCAGCCCCTCTTTATGCGCTTTTTTCGCAATCTCCGTCGCCTTGTCATAGCCGATATGGGTATTCAGCGCGGTAACCAGCATCAGCGACTCTTTCAGCAGCTGCGAGATGCGGTCGCGGTTCGGCTCAATGCCGACGGCGCAGTTGTGATTGAAGCTGTCCATGCCGTCCGCCAGCAGGCGCACCGACTGCAGGAAGTTGTGGATCACCATCGGGCGGAAGACGTTCAGCTCGAAGTTGCCCGACGCGCCGCCAATATTGATCGCCACATCGTTGCCCATAACCTGGCAGCAGAGCATGGTCAAAGCTTCACACTGTGTTGGGTTGACTTTGCCTGGCATGATCGAACTGCCCGGCTCGTTTTCCGGGATGGAAATCTCGCCGATGCCGCAGCGCGGACCGGACGCCAGCCAGCGCACGTCGTTGGCGATTTTCATCAGCGAGGCCGCTAGTCCTTTCAGCGCGCCGTGGGCGTGCACCAGCGCATCGGTGGTAGCGAGCGCCTCAAACTTGTTGGGCGCGGTGACAAACGGCTGTCCGGTCAGCTCGGCCAGCGCCTTCGCCACGCGTACCGCATACTCGGGATGGGTATTCAGCCCGGTGCCGACGGCGGTGCCGCCCAGCGCCAGCTCGGCCACATGCGGAATGCTCTGCTCTATATGCTTCATGTTATGCTCCAGCATTGCCACCCAGCCGGAGATCTTCTGGCCAAGGGTGAGCGGCGTGGCGTCCTGCAGATGGGTGCGGCCGATTTTGACGATATCTTTAAAGGCGTCGGACTTCTCGCGCAGCGTCCTCTTCAGCACCTCGATCTGCGGGATCAGCTTTTCCCGCAGCGCAATCACCGCCGCCACGTGCATCGCGGTCGGGAAGACGTCGTTGGAGCTCTGGCTCTTGTTCACATCGTCATTGGGGTGTACCAGGCGGGACATGCCGCGCTCGCCGCCGAGGATTTCGCTGGCGCGGTTGGCCAGCACCTCGTTCATGTTCATATTAGTCTGGGTGCCAGAGCCGGTCTGCCAGATCGCCAGCGGAAATTCGCTGGCGTGCTGCCCCGCCAGCACCTCATCGGCGGCCTGAACGATCGCATCGGCGCGTTCGGCGGGCAGCAGGCCCAGGTAGCGGTTGACGGTTGCGGCGGCGCGCTTGGTCTGGGCCAGCGCATAGACCAGCTCGGTCGGCATTTTTTCGGTCGAGATACGGAAGTGTTCCAGCGAGCGCTGCGTCTGTGCACCCCATAACTTGTCTGCGGGTACATCAATGGGCCCCATGGAATCTTTTTCGATACGATTGGCTGCCATGTTTACGTCTCCTTTAGCACAGGTTGTGTTGAATGGTCGCCCGATCCGACAAATCCAGCGGGCGCGCAGGATTCTCACATACAATAATTTAACATCATGCGAGCCAGACGCCTTGTTTGCACTTGATATGTATTATAAACCCCATTTTCTGCTTTAATGAGCGCCATAACTTACGGTGATTAAAGGGTTAACAACGATACCGGCCGCGCAGCTGCTGACCCAGCCGCAGCGCGAGGAACGCGCGCTGAATTTCCCGATTCCGGTGGAGGACTTCGCCATTCACGATCTGGATGCGACGCAGCAGCGGCTGGCGCAGGATAGCGCGGCGATTCTGTTCTGCATCGAAGGCCAAGCGACGCTGACGCTGCAGCCGGGCGAATCCTGCTTCGTTTCCGCCAGCGACGGCGCCATCAGCGCCACCAGAAGCGGGCGTCTGGCGCGCGTTTTTAACGTGACAGGCTGAAGCGGCTGACGAATCTGCCCCTAACTGCTATTATTTCAATCTATTAGCCTGAACGTCTGCGGACGTTTTCTTTACAAGCCATCGGCCGAGCGTCGGGACAGCGGCGTAAGCGGACACAAGGATAAGGACGACTCAGCAATGAAAAAAAACAATGTTGCCGCAGGTGTGATAATCGCCCTGGGCGTAATCTGGACCGGCGCGGCATGGTTTACCGGCAAGCAGCTGGAAAGCTATATGGATGAGCTGGTGCAGAATGCCAACACTCAGCTGAACGCTTACGCGCCCAACAGCCGGCTGAAGCTCCGCTATCAGGATTATCAGCGCGGCGTTTTCAGCAGCCACGCGGAGCTGGTGCTGCAGGCAAGTTCGCAGACCGAAGATAACGCCCTGCTGAAGCCGGGCCAGAGCTTCGTGTTCAACGAAAAAATCGATCATGGTCCGTTCCCCTTCGTGCAGCTGCGCCGCTTTACGCTAATCCCGAGCATGGCGTCGGTGCACACCGAACTGGAAAATACCGACGCGCTGAAAACCCTGTTCGCTTTGACCGACAATAAGTCGCCGATCAACGCCGATACCCGCATCGGCTACAGCGGCGCGACGGACACCGCGCTGCACTTTTTGCCGCTGAACTACCTGAATGCGCAAACCGACCAGCGCGTGGCGACCAACGGCGGAACGCTTAACGTCAGCGCCGACAGCAAGGGCGACAAGGTTTCTCTCGACAGCGATATCGACAGCATCGCCATCACCAGCAAAAACGAAATGGGCCAGCCGGTGCTCTTTACCGTCAATGGGCTGAAACTCAGCGGCAACACTCACCTCACGCCGGAGGGCGTGCGCATCGACGATCAGAAGATCGTGCTGGAAAAACTCAACGCCAGCATCAACGGCAAAGATGCGCTGACCCTGCAAAAGCTCAACGGTACCTCTTCGTTTGATAACCAGGCGGGCAAAATCAGCGGCAATGTTGACTATCAGGTAGATAAGGTGCATCTGCAGGGCCACGATTTAGGCGAGGCGAAGCTGAGCATGAAGCTGGCGCGGTTCGATGCGCAGGCGGTGAAAACCTTCTCCGATAACTACAACGCACAGATGCAGGATCTGCTCAACCGGCAGGGGCTGGCGAACGATCCCATCCGCGATCAGGCCGGGGGTAACAGTATTCTGATCAACAACCTGCCGACGCTGCTGAAGGGTGCGCCATCGGTGAGCATTGCGCCGCTCAGCGGGAAGAACGACAAAGGCGAAAGCACCTTTAACCTGACCGTCAACTTCAACGATCCGGCCAGCGTCACCGGCCAGCCGCAAAATCTGGCGGGCATGGTCGATCGCGTGCTGAAAAACCTGTCGGCGAAGCTGGTCATCAGCATGCCGATGGCGACCGAGGTAATGCGCAACGTTGGACTGGCTGAAGGCTACTCTACCGATGACGCGCAGAAGCTTGCCGATCAGCAGGTCAAAGGGCTGGCGGCGATGGGACAGATGTTCCGCCTCACCCAGCAGCAGGACAACAATATCGTCACCAGCCTGCAGTACACCAACGGCCAAGTGAACATGAACGGCGACGCAATGCCGCTGGAGCAGTTTATGTCGCGCTATATGCTTGGCATGCCGCAGTAAAGCGGCATAAGCGATCAAGCGGCCTGCGCAACAGCGTAGTCGCTGGCGATAATCGCCGTCAGGGCGGGATACGACGCCATCGTCGCCGTCTGATTCTCTTCGCATTCAACCATCCACTCCGGCTTCAACGGCAGCGCGTGCTGCAGCAACGCGGCGCAGTAGCCGCCGATACGTTCGGCGCACCACTGCGAGGCGGCGCGGCCGCCTAGCTAGGCGATATGGCGATGCCCTTGCGCGATCAGCTGCTCTGTCGCCAAGTGGCCGCCCAGCCGATTGTCAGGCTGTATCAGGTCCACCTCAGGTAGCGCGCCGGCGCGCGAGGCGCAGATCACGGGCAAGCCCTGCGTCTACGCCGCCTTCGCATCGCCGCCAAGCACGATACCCTCCACACCCTGAACAATCAAAGATTCGACGCACTGCTGCCGGCGCTCGCCCGCTGCGCCGCTCTGGCTCAGCAGCAGCGTTTTTCCCGCCTCTTCCAGCGCTTCGCCCAGCGCGGCCGCCAGCACCGCATAAAAAGGGTGGCGCAGGTCGCGCACGATCAGGCCAATGACGCCACTGCCGGCACCGCGCAGCGCGGCGGCAGAAGGATTATGCCGGTATCCCAGCTGTTCCGCCGCCTCTGTCACCCGCGCAACGGTGTCGGGAGATATGCGGCCTTTTCCCGCCAGCACCTGCGAAACGGTGGTGACCGAGACGCCCGCCGCGCGGGCAACATCCCTGAGCGACGCGGAAAAAACGGCGATCCGCAATAAAATCCAGGCGAAAAAAAAGGCCGCGCATGCGGCCCTGTCACGCGAACGCCGGCTGCGCAGCCGGCCTTTTATTTACCTTAGCGACAGCGTCTGACGCTTCTCGGCCGACTGCAGCCCCAGCTCGATCAGCTCCATGACCTGAATCGCCTCTTCCGCCGTGACCGGGTTGGCGCCGCGTCCGCAGATAGCGTCGCGCACCGCCGCGTAATAGGCGGGATAGTTGCCCGGCTGGGTCATCAGCGTCTCCTCTTTAACGCCGTCCCCCTCCGCCAGCCTCAGCACGCCGTCGCGCATGTCATAGCCCCATTCTTCGCCCGGCGGAAAGTCGCCCGCCTTCAGCCGATCTTCCTGCGGGTCGAGTCCATACTTGACGTAGCTGCCGCGCGTGCCGTGCACCACGTAGCGCGGCGACTCTGCCGCCACCAGCATGCTGGCGTGCAGTACCACGCGACGCTGCGGATAGGTCAGCGTGGCGTGGAAATAGTCGGTAGTTTGCGCGCCGGGACGCATCTCCGCCATATCGACGTTGATGGCGACTGGCGCGCCAAACAGCTGCAGCGCCTGGTCAATCAGGTGCGGGCCCAGATCGTACCAGATGCCGCTGCCGGCGCCTTTCATCTCACGCCAGCGCTGGCGGACTTCCGGGCGGAAACGGTCGAAGTGGGACTCAAAGTAGCGCACCTCACCCAGCGAGCCATCCTTCAGCAGCTGCTTCAGCGTCAGGAAATCGCTGTCCCAGCGGCGGTTGTGGAACACCGACAGCAGAAGGCCTTTCGCCTTCGCCAGCGCTTCCAGCTCGCGCGCCTGTGACAATGTCACGGTAAAGGGTTTGTCCACTACCACATGCTTGCCGGCGTTCAGCGCGGCTTTGGCCAGCAGGAAATGGGTATCGTTTGGGGTCGGGATGACGATCAGTTGCAGAGACGGGTCATCTAACAGCGCCTGAGGATCGGCCACCACTTTTACCTGGGGCCAGTCGGCATGCACCTTCGCTTCGTCGCTACTGGAGACAGCCGCAAGCTCAACGTCGGGCGTGCCGGCAATCAGCGGCGCATGAAACGTTTTACTGGCGAAGCCGTACCCCATCAATCCAACACGAAGTTTGTCGCTCATTATCACTCCTCTTGTTCGCATACCCGACTGATTTAAGACCATAGCTTTGGGGATAACAAGCAGGAATTCCTCTAAATATCAGGAGATAGCACTCTGTGCCATGGGCCAGGCCGGCCCGGTCAGCAGGCTGTCCTGTGCATCCTAGTTGCGCCGCCGGAAGTCGCTGGGGCTGACGCCGACGCACTTGCGGAACACGCGGGAAAAGTAGGTGGTCATCATAGCCTACTTCACGCCCGACGCTGGCGATCGGCTCCTGGGTGGTTTGCAGCAGCAGCTTGGCGCGGATGACGCGCTGATCTTCGGCCAGCACAGCAGATTGTGCCCATCTGCTCGCGGAACAGGTGCGCGAGGCGCGACGGCGACAGGCAGACGTGACGCGCCACCTCCTCAATTTTCACCTCGCTCGCCAGATGGTTGGTGACATACTGACACGCCTCGATAATGCGCGGATCATCTTCCACGGCGCGCAGCAGCAGGCGCTCCAGCAGATTCATTGCCAGCTCTTCGGCGAAGCGGCGGCCGGAGTTGTGGGTCTGCTCAATGCTGGCGAACAGCCGATCGAACTCGCCGCGCAGCGTTTCGTTCAGGCGCAGCCGCCCTACGCCTTTGCGCACGTCCTGCCACTGCAGCCAGTCTTTCCAGTAGGCGCGCGGTCGGAAGTAAACCCAGCAGTGATGCCCGTCGGGGCTGTCTGGCGCGCGGCCATAGTAGTGCGCGGTTTTCGGCTGAAACAGCAGCATATCGCCCGGCAGGCAGTCGAAGCCGTTTTCGCCGTCGAACACCAGGCCTTTGCCTTTGATCGTGAGGTTAAGAATAAAGCCTTTCATACCGTGGGAACGGTCGATAAAAAAGTCGAGCGGCCCGTCGGCCGTAGTTGTCCCAGATACGCCCAAACTGCAGGCCGCTACGTGCTGCACCGGCGGCGTATTGGAGGTCGTGGATGAAGCCATAATATTCTCCCGTATCAGGCCACGGCGGCCGCTTGTGAGGTTTTGCGCATCGCCAGGCTCAGCGTCTGCTGCTCCGTGGCGTCGTCATGCAGCACTTCTCTCCGGCACTCGCTCCTTCGCGGTCGGCGAGACCCATCACTTCCGGCAGATCGCTGGAGGCGAACAGCACCGCAATGCCTTTGCTCGCCAGCTTGTAGATCAGGCGATAGCCGGCAACAAACACCAGCAGCGTAATCATCAGGGGAAGATGACGTTTGATCATAGAGAACGTCTCCGTTTCAGCATCGCCAGAAAGCGTGGCGACAGCAGCAGCACGCCCATCACCATCACTGCCTTCACCACCTGATTCAGCTCCGGCGGAAAACCATACAGCAGAATGCCGTGTTCATCGCCTGAATAATCAGCGCGCCGCTCAGCGACAGCTCCAGATTAAAGCGGCCGCCCATCAGCGAGACGCCGCCGATCACCACCACCAAGATCGCATCCAACTCCAGCCACAGGCCGGCGTTATTGGCGTCGGCTCAGCGAATATCCGCCGTTACGATCAGGCCGACCACCGCCGCGCACAGCCCGCTGAGCAGATAGGCGGACATCACCACCAGCCAGTCGGTCACGCCCGCGTTGCCGACACGCGCAGGTTGATGCCCACCGCCTCGATAAACAGCCCGAATTCGGCGTCAGCTCGACATTGGCGTTGGCTTCGCCCGCCAGCATCGCCCTGTAGATGTCCGTTACGCCGTCGATCGAGCCGGTAAAGATATCTTTGTCCGGCTTCAGCCCCGCCTCTTTGATCGCCTGAATCGCGCCAATGGCCATATCTTCGTTGTGCGCGTGAACTATGCAGATGTTCTTGCCGTTGTTTTCCGTTTGCGGTCTATCGCCACGCTGGCGCCGACGGTGCCCTGCAGCTCAACCACGTTGCATTACTGCGCAAGATTACCTGTTTAAATTTCGCAAAGTGAATAATCTGGAAAGCCTGGAAAAACTCTACGATCACCTCAACGACTCCCGGTCGGCTGTACGACCTGGGATGCGTGCCTAAAACCGTCTGGCGTTACGTCGTCTGACACCGCGATACAGACCTGCACGCTATGCAGCGCTGACGCGCGAGCAGGCCCTGTCTGGACATGCTATTCTCTCCCGCTCTCTCCCGCTTCTCTTTCCGCAACAGGCCCCTACCATTACTGACTCGCTCACCCCGCTGCGCCTTGGCTGCTGGCTGCTGGTGCCCCTTGCCTGGCTGATTATGACGATGCTGACCAGCGCAATGGTGCTGGCGATGTACCTCAGCCCGCGGCTCAACGCGGAATGGCGCGCGACGCTGTTTTCTCACGGCGGCATGCTGGTGACAAACTGGGCAGTTTCCCTGCTGACCGCGCTGGCCGTCTGGCTCTACAGCCTGTGGGTATGCTGGATTTTCTGTCAGCGTTCGCGCCGTCTGCCGCGTCACTACATTATCTGGCTGCTGCTGGCGCTGAAAACCTTCGCCTTTACGCCGGTGGTCGACGGTAAGGCGGCGCAGACGCTGCTGTTCCCCCTGCTCGCCGCGGCGGTGTTCGTACCCTATATCAAGCGTTCTCAGCGGGTAAAAAAACCTTTGTCCGGCCGTAACGCTGTGAGTTTCGTCAACAATTTAATTTTGCGTGCGGAACGGCGCGCGGTGGTTGAGATAGCGTCACAGATCACAGATAATAGGCCGCTTTCCGAATTAATGGCGAAAAAATGACCGATCATCTGCTGTTTTTTGTAAGCACTGTGCTGGTAAACAACTTCGTTCTGGTGAAGTTTCTCGGCCTCTGTCCCTTTATGGGCGTGTCCAAAAAGCTGGAAACGGCGATTGGCATGGGGCTGGCGACCACCTTCGTCATCACGCTGGCGTCGATTTGCGCCTGGCTGGTGAATCACCTGATCCTAGTGCCGCTCGACCTCGTCTATCTGCGCACCATAGCCTATATCCTGGTGATCGCCGTTGTGGTGCAGTTCACCGAGATGTTGGTGCGTAAAACCAGCCCGTCGATCTACCGCCTGCTCGGCATTTTTCTGCCGCTTATTGCCACCAACTGCGCCGTGCTGGGGGTGCCACTGCTGAGCGTCAACCTCAACCACACCTTTTTACAGGCGGCCCTTTACGGCTTCAGCGCCTCGCTCGGCTTCTCGCTGGTGATGGTGCTGTTCGCCGGCATGCGCGAGCGCCTGGTGCTGGCCAACGTGCCCGCACCGTTTAAAGGCTCCTCTATCGCGCTGGTGACTGCCGGCCTGATGGCGCTGGCGTTTATGGGCTTTACCGGTCTGGTGAAATTCTGATGAGCGCGATCTGGATTGCTATTCTGGTTTTAAGTGCGCTGGCGCTGGTGTTCGGCGCCCTGCTAGGCTACGCTTCGCACCGCTTCGAAGTGGAAGAAGACCCTATCGTCGAGCAGATCGACGAGCTACTGCCGCAGAGCCAGTGCGGCCAGTGCGGCTATCCCGGCTGTCGTCCCTATGCGGACGCGGTCGGCAACAACGGCGAGGCGATCAACAAATGCACGCCGGGCGGCGAGCAGACCATGCTGAAGCTGGCGGCGCTGCTTAATGTCGATCCCCAGCCCATCGACGGCGACGTCAGCGCCAAAGAGCCGGTGCGCACAGTGGCGTGGATTGATGAAGAGAACTGCATCGGCTGCACCAAGTGCATTCAGGCCTGTCCGGTAGACGCTATCGTCGGCGCGACGCGCGCCATGCATACCGTACTGAGCGGCGTCTGTACCGGCTGCGATCTCTGCGTCGCGCCCTGTCCTACCGACTGCATCGAGATGCGCCCAGTGGCGACCACCACCGCCAACTGGAAGTGGGACCTTGAAACCATTCCTGTACGGGTGATTCCGGTAAAAAGCCATGCTTAACCTGTTGAATATCTTTCGTAAAGAGAAGCTCTGGGATTTTGAGGGCGGCATTCATCCGCCTGAGATGAAAACCCAGTCGAACGGTACGCCCTTGAGCCAGCTGCCGCTGCCCGACTGTTTTATCATCCCGCTCAAGCAGCATATCGGCCATGAGGGCGAAATCTGCGTGGCGCCGAGCGACCGGGTGCTGCGCGGCCTGCCGCTGACCTTCGGCAACGGGCGCATGCTGCCGGTGCACGCGCCAACCTCCGGCACCGTCGAGGCTATCGCCCAGCATATGACAGCACACCCCTCGGGGCTGTCGGAGCTGTGCATTTTTCTCACGCCCGACGGCGAGGATCGTTGGGCGCCCCTTGAGCCGATCGCCGACTACCGCCAGCGCGACCGCGCCGATATCGTGCAGCGAATTCATAATGCCGGCGTCGCCGGTCTCGGCGGCGCGGGCTTCCCGACCGGCACCAAGCTGCGCGGCGGACTGCGCGGCGTTAAAACGCTGATTATCAACGCCGCCGAGTGCGAGCCCTATATCACCGCTGACGACCGCCTGATGCAGGACTGCGCCGCAGAGGTGCTCGAAGGCAGCCGCATTCTCGCCTGGGTTTTGCAGGCGGAGCGCGTGCTGATCGGCATTGAAGACAACATGCCAGAGGCGATTGCCGCGCTGAAGCGCGCGCTGGGTGGCGAACGCGATCTGCAGATCCGCGTGATTCCGACCAAATACCCCTCCGGCGGCGCCAAACAGCTGACAAAAATTCTCACCGGGCTAGAAGTGCCGCACGGCGGTCGCTCCACCGATATCGGTGTGCTGATGCAAAACGTCGGCACCGCCTGGGCGGTGAAACGCGCCATTATCGACGGCGAGCCGCTTACCGAGCGCGTCGTTACCCTTACCGGCGAGGCGATTTCGCAGCCGCGCAACGTCTGGAGCCGCATCGGGACGCCCATAAGCCATCTGCTGCACCAGGTCGGTTTTACCCCTTCCGCGCGGCAGATGGTGATTATGGGCGGGCCGCTGATGGGCTTTACCCTGCCGTCGCTGGACGTGCCGGTGGTGAAGATCACCAACTGCATCCTCGCCCCTTCCGCAAGCGAAATGGGCAACAATGAGGAGGAGCAGTCCTGTATTCGCTGCTCCGCCTGTGCCGACGCCTGTCCGGCCAGGCTGCTGCCGCAACAGCTCTACTGGTACAGCCAGGGCGGCGACCATGACAAAGCGCGCGCACACCATATCGACGACTGTATCGAGTGCGGCGCCTGTGCCTATGTCTGCCCGAGCAATATTCCGCTGGTTCAGTACTATCGCCTGGAGAAGGCGGAACTGCGCGCCATCGATCTGGAAGCGAAGCGCACCGCCGAGGCAAAAGCGCGCTTCGAAGCGCGTCAGGTGCGCCTGGAGCACGAAAAACTGGCGCGCGAGGCGAAGCAGGCCGCCGCTGCCGCGGTCGATCCGGCCGTGGAAGAGGCGCAGCGCCAGGCGCATCTGCGTCAGGCTGAGGCGCAGGCGCTGAGCCGTCAGACAGAGGATCCACGCAAGGCGGAGGTGGATGCCGCCATCGCCCGCGCTAAAGCGAAAAAAGCGACCGCGGCGGCAGCGCCGGACGGCGCTGCTGCATCGGACGATCCACGCAAGGCCGTGGTGGAAGCCGCCATTGCCCGCGCGAAAGCGAAAAAAGCCGCCGCCGCTGGCACCCTGACCGAAGAGGTGCTGCCGGTAGAGGATGTGCCGCCGATCGATCCACGCAGCGCCGCTGAGGAAGCCGCTGTCGCCGGCGCCAGGGCGAAAAAAGCGGCGCAAGAGTCAAAAAAGGACGTCGTGACCCTCGACGTTGCATCTCCTGAGGCGCGTTCGTCGCACGACGCACGTAAGGCAGCGGTCGCTGCCGCTATCGCCCGGGCCAAGGCGCGTAAAGCGCGGTCGCCGTCGACGTTTGAGGAATAAATGGCTTTTCGTATCACAAGTTCTCCCTATACCCATAACCGCCGTAGCACCGGTAACATCATGCTGCTGGTGGCGCTTGCGGCTATCCCTGGCTTTGCCGCACAGTGCTACTTCTTCGGCTACGGCAGCTTGTTGCAGGTGCTGCTGGCCGTGCTTACCGCTTGGCTGGCGGAGGCGGCGACTTTGCGCCTACGCAAAGCGCCCATCGCCACCAACCTGGCGGATCACTCCGCCCTGCTGACCGCCGTGCTGATCGGCATCAGCCTGCCGCCGCTCGCGCCCTGGTGGCTGGTGGTGATCGGCACGCCGTTTGCCATCATCATCGCCAAGCAGCTTTACGGCGGCCTGGGACAGAACCCCTTCAATCCGGCCATGGTCGGCTACGTGGTGCTGCTGATCTCCTTCCCGGTGCAGATGACCAGCTGGCTGCCGCCGGACGTCCTGCAGACGATCAAACCGGGGCTTCTCGACTCGCTGAGCATGATCTTTACCGGCCATACGCTGGCGGGCGACACCATGCAGCAGCTGCAGCTGGGCGTGGATGGCATCAGCCAGGCCACGCCGCTCGACAACTTCAAGACTGGCCTGCGCGCCGGCCACAGCGCAGAGCAGCTGCTGGCGCAGCCGATTTACAACGGCGTGCTGGCGGGGCTCGGCTGGCAGTGGGCGAATATCGGCTATCTGACGGGCGGCCTGTTCCTGCTGGGCAAAAATGCCATCCGCTGGCATATCCCGGCGGCGAT
The DNA here is from genome assembly GCF_013753875.1 of Candidatus Pantoea persica. GTDB lineage: Bacteria > Pseudomonadota > Gammaproteobacteria > Enterobacterales > Enterobacteriaceae > Pantoea > Pantoea persica. The sequence continues at coordinate 309,133 of NZ_SMDS01000019.1, read as the reverse complement.
GCTGCTATCGCTGGCGTTTTGCGCCACGCTCGGCTGGCTGATCTCGCCGGAGAGCCTGAATACGCCGCTGATTCACCTCTTCTCCGGCGCTACCATGCTCGGCGCCTTTTTCATCGCCACCGACCCGGTTACCGCCTCTACCACTAACCGCGGCCGCCTGATTTACGGCACGCTGATTGGGCTGCTGGTGTGGCTGATCCGCAGCTTCGGCGGCTATCCGGACGGTGTAGCCTTTGCGGTGCTGCTGGCCAATATCTGCGTGCCGCTTATCGACTACTACACGCAGCCGCGCGTTTACGGCCATCGCAAGGAGTGATCGATGATCGAAACCATCCGTAAAAACGCCGTCACGCTGGCACTGTTCGCCGTCTTTACCACAGGTCTGACCGCCGTGGTGAACCACGTGACCAAACCGACCATTGTGCACCAGATGGCGCTGAATCAGAAAAACCTGCTCGATCAGGTGGTTCCCACTGATCTCTACGATAATAAGATCCAGCAAGAGTGCTATCTGGTCAGCGACCCCGCACTGGGCAACAGCGCGCCGCACGCTCTCTACCTAGCGCACAAACAGGGCCAGCCGGTTGCGGTCGCGCTTGAGACCACCGCGCCGAACGGCTATTCTGGCGTCATTCAGATGCTGGTCGGCGCCGATTTTCACGGTAAAGTGCTGGGCGTGCGCGTGATTGAGCATCATGAAACGCCCGGTCTCGGCGACAAGATTGAACTGCGTATTTCAGACTGGATTAACAGCTTTATCGGCAAAGTGGTACATGGCGCCGACGATAAGGCCTTCGCGGTGAAAAAAGATGGCGGCGAGTTCGACCAGTTTACCGGCGCCACCATCACGCCGCGCGCGGTGGTCAACGCCACCAAACGCACCGCGTTACTGATAGAAACCCTCAGCGGCAGGCTCTCGTCGCTGCCTGAATGCGGAGACGCACATGAGTGAAGCGAAAAACTTGCTGATTGGCGGACTGTGGAAAAACAACTCGGCGCTGGTGCAGCTGCTGGGCCTCTGTCCGCTGCTGGCCGTGACCTCAACCGCCACCAACGCCCTCGGGCTGGGGCTGGCGACCACGCTGGTGCTGACCATCACCAACAGCGCTATCTCCGCCTCGCGCCGCTGGATGCCCTCGGAGATCCGTATTCCGATTTACGTGATGATTATCGCGTCGGTTGTGAGCTGTGTTCAGATGCTGATCAACGCCTGGGCCTATGGCCTGTATGAGTCGCTCGGCATCTTTATTCCGCTGATTGTCACCAACTGCATTGTAGTCGGCCGCGCCGAAGCCGTGGCCTCGAAAAGCAGCATTCCCCTCGCCGCGCTGGATGGCTTCGCCATTGGCATGGGCGCCACCTGCGCCATGGTAACGCTCGGCGCGATGCGCGAACTGATCGGCAGCGGTACGCTGTTCAACGGCGCCGATCAGCTGCTTGGCCCGTGGGCGAAGGCGCTGCGTATTGAGGTGGTGCATTTCGATTCGCCGATGCTGCTAGCGATGCTGCCGCCCGGCGCCTTTATCGGCCTAGGAATGCTGCTGGCGGCCAAATATCTACTCGATCAGAAAATGAAGCAGCGCGCCGCGCCGCCGAAGCGGCGGACGCTGAGCTGCTCGCGCACGCCGGGAAAGCCATGTGAATCAGACAAGGCGCATCGAAATCCTGTCGCGTCTGCGCGACAACAACCCGCACCCCACAACGGAGCTTAACTTCAGCTCGCCGTTCGAGCTGCTGATCGCCGTGCAGCTGTCGGCGCAGGCCACCGACGTCAGCGTCAACAAGGCCACCGCGAAGCTCTATCCGGTGGCGAATACGCCTGCCGCGATGCTGGCGCTGGGCGTGGATGGGGTAAAAGAGAACATCAAAACCATCGGCCTGTTCAACAGCAAAGCCGAGAACGTGATCAAAACTTGCCGCATTCTGCTGCAGCAGCACGGCGGCGAGGTGCCAGAGGATCGCGCCGCGCTGGAGGCGCTGCCGGGCGTGGGCCGTAAAACCGCCAACGTAGTGCTGAACACTGCCTTCGGCTGGCCGACCATCGCCGTCGATACCCATATTTTCCGCGTCAGCAATCGCACCCGCTTCGCGCCGGGAAAAAACGTGGAAGAGGTAGAGGCGAAGCTGCTCAAGGTGGTGCCGGCGGCGTTCAAAGTGGACTGCCACCACTGGCTAATCCTGCACGGCCGCTACACCTGCGTGGCGCGCAAGCCGCGCTGTGGAGCCTGCCTGATCGAGGATCTGTGCGAGTATCCCGACAAAACCGAGATTTAACGGGCGCCGCGTCGCCCTTTTCTTTTACTGCGCCAGCGCCGCCTGCAGCTAGGCGTTCAACAGCGGCGATGCTTTCTGCTGCAGTGCGGGCCTCTCCGACTGGAACAGAGTGGCTATAAAGAACGGATGACCGATCAGCTCCACGCCGCATCCCATGAGATGATGCGCAGGTTTTTGCCCTCCAGCGCCTCGCTAAAGGCGGGGTTGACGCCGAAGTTACAGTGGTAGCCCTCATCGCTGCTCTGCGCCCCGTACGCTTCAGCGATGCGCGGCCGGGGGCAAAGTTTGCCTCGCCGCGCTGCTCCACCAGCGAGCAGCTCAGCGACGCGATCACCATACACGTCCTTCGCTATCGGTTTCCGTATGGTTGGCATCCTGCCAGCCCCACACATTGCGCGCATACTCAATTACCGCATACTGAAAGCCGCCGCAGGAGCCGAGCAATGGCTGATGGTTTTCACGCGCCCAGCACAGCGTCTCATAAGCGCTGTCGCAGACGTACGGGCTGCCCGGCACACCCAGACGGCGTCGCTGCTTTGGACGATCTCAGACCGATCGGGCCGGTCGGTGGCCAGCCAGCGAAAGGTTACGGCAATATTCAGCGCCTGCGCCGCGCGTTCAATTGCCATCGGAATAGCCTGATGCGCCACTGCCTCTGGGCGATAATCGCCGACCAGCGCGAGAGTGAGAAAAGTTGACATCATTACATCCTGTAAGGGGAAATGGTGAGGTTACAGGATCGTTAAGTTACTGCCAAGAAGGGAAAATTTTCATTCTGGACCGCCTGTTACCAGAGAGAAAACGTAATTCGCCGACGCATTAACCGCAGAGCGTCTCCTTCTGATTTGTTGCCGTTTCGAGCCATTAATCGCCATTTTTTTCGCCTTATCGGGCGTCGCAATCGGTTTCTTCTTTTACCTATTGAATTAATTGGCAATTTTGTGCGTAAGATCAACTTTATGCGCAGCGCGGGACTGCATGCTGACACTTATGGTGATAAATCAATCTAAATACTCGAAAAAGCAGGAAAATTTAGGACAAATCACTGGATAACAACTTTCCTGCGAAGTGAATTACTACTCACCGGGTGCCAGGCAGCTTATCTGGTTATTTCACCTGCCACATATGAAAAACAAACGTTTGTCTCTCTATAATTCATATTATTGAAATTAACATCCGATTACCTGCGCCGGTTCCATGATTAAACCTTGTGTCACCCAGGCTTTGCAGCGTTCAAAAAATTCTTGCCCTGCTGCGCGTAATCAGCCACATTAGGCGCCGCTTTTCCCTGCTTATAACAATGTCGCGCATGGGATATCTGGCCATGACGCCGACTTATTTCCTGTTGTAAAACAGGGTATGAGAAAAACTGAGGTACACGTGTCAACTGCAAACAAACATACTGATGAGGCGATCAGCCTCAATGCGTTCAAACAACCCAAAGCGTTTTATCTGATTTTCTCCATCGAACTGTGGGAACGCTTTGGCTTTTACGGCCTGCAGGCCATTATGGCGGTCTATCTGGTCAAACAGCTGGGCATGTCAGAAGCGGAATCCATCACCATCTTCTCCTCTTTCAGCGCGCTGGTTTACGGCCTGGTGGCGATTGGCGGCTGGCTGGGTGATAAGGTGCTGGGCACCAAGCGCGTTATCGTGCTGGGCGTACTGGTGCTGGCGCTGGGCTACGCGCTGGTGGCGTTTTCCGGCCACAACGTCACGACCGTTTATATCGGCATGGCCACCATCGCGGTAGGCAGCGGCCTGTTCAAGGCTAACCCCTCATCGCTGCTGTCGACCTGCTATGAGAAGGACGATCCGCGTCTCGATGGCGCCTTCACCATGTTCTATATGTCCATCAACGTCGGCTCGCTGTTCTCGATGATGCTGACCCCGTGGCTGGCGGCAAAGTATGGCTGGAACGTCGCCTTTTCGCTCTCCGTGGTGGGTCTGGTAATCACCCTGCTGAACTTCCTGTTCTGCAAAGGGCTGGTGAAGAACTACGGCTCTAAGCCCGACTTCGCCCCACTTCAAGTCGGCAAGCTGCTGATGACCTTGGTCGGCGTCGTGGTGCTGATTGCCATTGCTACCTGGCTGCTGAATCACCAGACGATTGCGCGCATTACGCTGGGCGTGGTGGCGCTGGGCATTATCCTGATCTTCGCCAAAGAGGCTTTCGCGCTGCAGGGCGCCGCGCGCCGCAAAATGATCGTCGCCTTTCTGCTGATGGTCGAAGCGATTGTCTTTTTCGTGCTCTATATGCAGATGCCGACCTCGCTGAATTTCTTTGCCATCCGCAACGTGGAGCACAGCATTCTAGGCATCGCCTTTGAGCCGGAGCAGTTCCAGGCGCTGAACCCGTTCTGGATAATGCTGGCCAGCCCGCTGCTGGCAGCGGTCTATAACAAGCTGGGCGACAAGCTGCCGATGCCGTTTAAGTTCGCCATCGGTATGGTGCTCTGCTCCGCCGCCTTCCTGGTGCTGCCTTTCGGTGCGAAGTTCGCATCGGATGCCGGTATCGTCTCCGTGAACTGGCTGATCCTCAGCTATACGCTGCAGAGCGTAGGCGAGCTGATGATCTCCGGCCTGGGTCTGGCGATGGTGGCGCAGCTGGTGCCGCAGCGTCTGATGGGCTTTATAATGGGCTCCTGGTTCCTTACCACCGCCGGCGCCGCGATGATTGCGGGCAAAGTGGCGGGCCTGATGGCAGTGCCGGAGAACGTAACCGATCCGCTCGTCTCGCTCAACGTCTACAGCAGCGTCTTCCAGCAGATCGGCATCGCCACCGCGGTGATCGCTGTGCTGATGCTGATCACCGCCCCGCGGCTTAACCGCATGGCGCAGGATCCGCAGGCGGATATGAATAAAGCGGAAGCCTAATCGCCTCTCCGCTGTCAAGCCGGGCCACGCGCCCGGTTTTTTTTGTCTTTTTTCGGCCTGGCGCGAGACGCTGGCGGCGTCACTGGCAAAAAGCCGGGAAGGCATTAAGCTGCATTGATCTTGTCGCAAACTGGAGGCCCATGATGAAACTCTACTGCAAGGCGGGCGCCTGCTCGCTCTCTCCGCATATCGTACTGCGGGAGTGCGGGTTCGACTTCACCCAGGTTAACGTCGACCTAGCGCAGAAGGTGACCGAATGTCGCGAAGATTACTGGCAGATTAACCCCAAGAGTCAGGTACCGACGCTGGAGCTGGTCGGCAACCTCACCCGCTACCATACGCTTGAGTGTCTCAGTTTTATCAGCAGCGAGCTGCACAAAACCTTTACGCCGCTCTTCAAACCCGCCCCCCCGGACGATTACAAACCGCTGCTACGCGCCAGGCTGACGCAACAGTTCCGCTTTGTCGATGACGCGCTGCGGGACAAAGCAGTGGCTGATGGGGCTGCGCTTCAGCGTGGTGGACGCCTATCTCTATGTGATGGTGCGCTGGGCGAGCGCGACTGGGCTGGAGCTGGACGCGCTGACGGCGGAAGGCCTGACGTAACGCAGGGGCCAACTGGCCCCTGCATGATTACAGTCGCTCGGCGGCAAAGTGCTGCGTCGACTGGGCGATGGCGTTCTGCGCCGCCACCAGCTGCAGCTCAAACTCGCCCATGGTGTGCGTATTCAGCATCACCTCATAGACCGCGGCGGTGACGTGCTACAGAGCGCGCTGCATATCCTTGCCGTGCAGCAAGTTCGGGGCGATGATGTCGCTGGCGGGCATGGCGTATTTGCAGTGATATTCCGCGACGCTGGGCGCCACGATGCTCCCCCCCCTTTTTTTCCGGATGGCCCATCACCGGATCGCAAAAGAACCAGGCGTCCTGGTTAGCGGCTTCCTGCTCGGCGGAGCCGAGATAGCCGCTCAGCACCGCGTCGCAGGTTTTCAGCCGGTCGATATCCTGAATGCCCTCAACGATATCGGTCAGATGCGTAGCGGGCATCACGGTGCCCGTCCATTAACCATACTGGGTGTGATTGGAGAACTGCACGGTATTGAGCGGCCAGACGTTGGCCCCCATGCGGCGCATCGGAAATTCGGCGGCGGCGTGGCCGAAGACGGCGTGCGACTGGATTGCGAGGATGTTTTTCATTATTTCCTGTACTGCCTTAACCATTGCCTGTCATAAAAAAGGGCTGGAAACCGGCCCTAAAGTGCTTCCTGCCAGACGATCAGGCAGTAGTGTTTTTTGCCGCGGCGCAGCAGCGTGTTGCGAGGATGTTTTTCATTATTTCCTGTACTGCCTTAACCATTGCCTGTCATAAAAAAGGGCTGGAAACCGGCCCTAAAGTGCTTCCTGCCAGACGATCAGGCAGTAGTGTTTTTTGCCGCGGCGCAGCAGCGTGTAGCGGCCAAACAGCTTATCGTTCTCGCTGAAGCGGTATTCCACATCCGACTGCTTCTTACCGTTGAGGGTGACGGCGTTAGAGCCGATCATGGTGCGTGCCTGGCCGCGCGACGGAACCAGTTCCGCCTTGACCAGCGCCTGCTGCAGATCGTCTTCCGCGCCCAGCTGAATGGTTGGCGTGCCGTCCTGCGCCAGCTGCTCGAAGTCCGCTTCGGTCATCTCGCTCTGCGCGCCGGAGAAAAGGCTCTCCGTAATGCGCTTCGCCGCCGCAAGGCCCGCCTCGCCGTGCACCAGACGCGTCACCTGCTCGGCGAGCACGTACTGCGCGCGCGGCGCTTTGCCGCTGTTTTTATCCTCTTCTTCCAGCGCGTTGATCTCCTCAAGGCTCAGGAAGGTGAAGAACTTCAGGAAGCGGTAAACGTCGGCGTCTGCGATGTTGATCCAGAACTGGTAGAACTTGTACGGGCTGGTTTTCTTCGCATCCAGCCATACCGCGCCGCCTTCGGTTTTGCCGAACTTGGTGCCGTCCGACTTGGTGATCAGCGGCACCGTCAGGCCGAAGACCTGGTTCTGGTAGAGGCGACGCGTCAGGTCGATACCGGAGGTGATGTTGCCCCACTGATCGGAGCCGCCAATCTGCAGCGCCACGCCGTAACGGTGGTTCAGCTCGGCGAAGTCGTAGCCCTGCAGCAGGTTATAGGAGAACTCGGTAAAGGAGATGCCTTGGTCGTCGCGGTTCAGGCGCTGCTTCACCGCTTCTTTGTTGATCATCTGATTAACAGAGAAGTGTTTGCCGATGTCGCGCAAGAAGGTCAGCACGTTCATGCCGCCGAACCAGTCGTAGTTGTTAGCAGCGATTGCGCTGTTGTCGCCGCAGTCGAAGTCGAGGAACGGCGCGACCTGGCCGCGGATCTTCTCGACCCATTCGCCGACGGTTTCGCTGGTGTTGAGTTTACGTTCTGCTGCTTTAAAGCTGGGATCGCCAATCAGACCGGTGGCACCACCCACCAGAGCGACCGGCTTGTGTCCGGCATCCTGAAAGCGTTTCAGGCAGAGCAGCGGCACCAGATGGCCCAAATGCAAGCTGTCAGCGGTCGGATCGAAGCCGCAATAGAGGGCGATCGGTCCTTGCGCCAGTCGCTCCGCTAACGCTTGCTCATCCGTTACCTGGGCGATTAAGCCCCGTTCCTGCAATTGTTGTATCAGGTTACTGCTGGTCATCACTGACTCCAAATTGATCAGACTGCACCTGTGCTGGTACACAGCTCTCCACTGAGTGCGGAATAATAAAGAGGGCTATAGCATAGCATAAAGCGCTGGCGACTTCTGTGCCAGCGCTGAGAGGAAAGAAAAACGCAGTTTCAGGGGGCTAAGCGATCGATTTTCCAGCCGTTGCCGTCGCGCTGGTAGAGGAAGCGGTCGTGCAGACGGTGTTCACCTCCCTGCCAGAACTCCATGGTGTGAAATTTCACCCGGTAGCCGCCCCAGAAGCTGGGCAGCGGCACCTCGCCCTGCTGGAACTTCTGCTTCAGCTCGAGGAACTTGCCCTCCAACACGCCTCGCGCCGAAATGCGGCTCGACTGGCGCGATACCCAGGCGCCGATCTGGCTGTCGCGCGGGCGGCTGTGAAAATATGTCAGCACCTCCAGCGGCGAGAGTTTTTCCACCTCGCCCAACACCATCACCTGACGCTCAAGAAAGTGCCAAGGAAAGTGCAGCGAGATTCGCGGATTGGCCGCCAGCTGCTGCGCCTTGCGGCTGCCCAGATTGGTGTAGAACACCAAGCTGTTATCGTCGTAGTGCTTGAGCAGCACGATGCGCTGGTAAGGCTGCCCCTGGTCGTCCACCGTCGCCACGGTCATCGCGGTGGGATCAGGTAGCTGCGCGTCGCACGCCTGCCTCAGCCAGGTTTCAAACAGCGCCAGCGGCTGCTCCGGCAGGTCTTTGCGACGCAGCCCACCGCGCGTATATTCGCGGCGCAGGCTGGCGATATCTTGCAGCGTGAAATTCGTGCTCATGCGGATTACTCATCATGCGCAGACTGGCTGGCAGGCTGCAGTTCACAATCATTCACGACGATTTTGTCGTCACGTTCGATAAAGGCGGTGTCGCCTTTGCTCCAGAGTACATATTTTCCGTCGCTGTAGCGCGCGCCCGAGGCGGACACCGCCCGCTTCAGCGTCAACGGCTGGCCATCCATAATAAAGCTCACCTGCTCGCTGGCGTTGTCGAGCGTGACGGTCAGCGGCAGCGTGCCGCAGCAGTAGTGCAGCGTCTGCGGCGGCTCAGGCTGCTTGTGCAGCAGGCCACAGCCCGTCAGCAGCAGCGAGGCGGCCAGCGTTAAACCCTGTTTCATCATGATTCTCCTTGTTCTCAATAGTGCGGATTGGCCGGATAGATGGCGCCAAGCACGCTCTTTTCCCGCGCGCCGGTGACGGCGGGCAGATTGCCCGGCAGCCCGGAAAGCGTACGGCAGGCCAGCCAGGCGAACGCCAGCGCTCCATATCGTCGCCGCGAATGCCCGCCGCGTCCGTAGTGGTAACTTCGGTGCCGAGCAGCAGCGCTGCCGAGCCGCGCCATCAGCAGCGTATTGTGCGCGCCGCCGCACACCAGCTGCCGATCGCAGCCGTCGTTTAGCTGCACCTGACGGGCGATAGTGACGTCGCTTAGCTCAGCCAGCGTCGCTTGCACGTCCTGCGGCGCCAGACCCGGGAACGGCTGCAGCTGGCACTCGACCCAGCCAAGATTGAAATGCTCGCGTCCGGTGCTTTTCGGCAGCGGTAGCGCAAACCAGGGATCGCTCAGCATGCGATCCAGCAGCGCGGGCGCCCACTGCCCCTCTTGATCGTAGGATCTCCCCTGATGGCGCCAGGTTCAGGCGTCCATCAGCATATTGCCCGGTCCGGTGTCATAGCCGCGCACCGGCTGGCCCGGCAGCAGCAGCGAGAGGTTGGCGATGCCGCCGATATTGAGCACCATGCGGCGCTCCACTACATCCATCAGCAGCGCCTGATGAAAGGCGGGCACCAGCGGTGCCCCTTGTCCCCCCAGCGCCATATCGCGGCGGAGAAAATCACCTATGACCGTAATGCCGGTCGCCGCGACGATCTGGTTGTTGTCGCCGAGCTGCAGCGTATGCAGCGCGTCTCTCTGCGGCTCATGCCAGACGGTCTGTTCGTGGCAGCCTATGGCGACGACATCGGCCGGCTTCAGCGCTTCGCACCGCAGCAGGGTATTAACCGCCTCGGCAAACAGCTGGCCCAGCTCGGAGAGCGTCAGCGTCTGCCCCTGACATATCGCCAAGATTTGCTGGCGCAGCGCGCCCGGCATCGGGTGGCAGTAGCTGGCCTGCCAGGCGACTATATTTTCATCGATGGCGGCTAGCACCACGTCTATCCCATCCAGGCTGGTGCCTGACATCACGCCGATATAACGTCCTGATTTCATGCTTTCTCCTTACTCCCTGGCGGAAGTGCGATTCAGACTGCGTTCAGTCTGGCAAATTCTCCGGCTCGATTCGACGTTTACCTCGCTTTTTTGCAGGACTTTGTGCAACAAATAACGTCGCGCGACTTTTTTTTTCGCCTGATCGAATTTTTGTTGATCGCCAATAGTCTATGCTTCGTTTTACCCTGCTTTACTAGGACTAAGATTAACTTGCTGTGTGTCTTATACTGTTTGCAGGATTTCGCGAAAGACATGGCGCATTTTTAAAGAAAGGAGTTACAGATGATCAAGCGTTTCGTAGCGGTCGCACTAGCTGGCATTACGCTGGCCGGATGCTCTAATACTAGCTCTCTGTCAGGTGATACCTATAGCGCCAGCGAGGCCAAACAGGTCCAGAGCGTGTCATACGGCACGCTGGTGTCGGTACGTCCGGTAAAAATCCAGGGCGGCGATGATAACAATATGATCGGCGCCATCGGCGGCGCGGTGCTGGGCAGCTTCCTCGGCAACACTATCGGTGGCGGATCGGGACGTAGCCTGGCGACGGCGGGCGGCGCCATTGCCGGCGGCCTGGCGGGCCAGGGCGTGCAGGGCGCGGTCAACAAAACCGACGGCGTAGAGCTGGAGATTCGCAAGGATGACGGCAACACCATTATGGTGGTGCAGAAGCAGACGGCAAGCCGTTACTCGATCGGTCAGCGCGTGGCGCTGGCTTCAAACGGCAGCCAGATCACCGTTTCGCCGCGCTAAACGCGCAGGCCCAAAAAAACCGATGCTCGCGCGTCGGTTTTTTTATTTTTCCCGATGCTGCAACTCAAGAATGTTTTTTCCCAGGCGGGCAATCAGCGTCACCATCTGATTGATCTCCTCGCGGCTGATGCCAGCCAGAATGTCGTCGCGCGTGGCGTCGATAACGTTTTCCACCTGTTGGATAATGAGCTCCGCCTGCTGGGTCAGCTTGATGCGCTTGGCGCGGCGGTCGTTGGCGCAGGTGGCGCGGGTAATCAGCCCTTTCTCCTTCAGCTGATCCAGGGTGCGCACCAGCGAAAACTGCTCGATGCCTATCTCCTTCGCCAGCTGGATTTGCGACTGTTCCGGCGGGAGTTGATGAATTTTATGCAGCGTAACCCAGTGCGTCTGTGTCAGTTCAAGCGGCCTCAGTCGCTGATCGATCAACGCGCGCCAGATGCGCACCAGGCGAGACAAATCCGTTCCAAGGGGTGTATCCATTTAATCTCCTTATAATTAGCTTGCTAGCTATCAAGCCAGATTTTACTCTGCAAGTTTACAGGACAAATTATAAACCCCAGGCGAAGCCGCAGTGCGTCGTCTACGCTTTTTGAGACCCATGCTTTGGACTATCAGGAGAATACCACGTGGCTCTTTCCGCTTTTCTAGCGACTCGCCCGCTGACCGATCTGGTGTTCGGCGCGTTTATCTTCTGTCCGCCGCTGTTCAAGGCGGTGCTGCTCGGCTTCTTCTTCTGGCTGATTGTTCACCCGCTGCTGCGCGGCTGGACCTACTCTGGCGACGTCTGGCACCCCACGCTGCTCGCTCTCTCTATGTTTGTGCTGTGCGTCAGTGCCGCACTGTTGCTGCTGAGCTACGGGTATTCGCAATGAAATTCAATCCACTGAAATACTTTTCGACGCTGGTGGTGTTCACCGCCGCGCTGCTGGCGGGCTGGTGGATGTGGAACTACTACATGCAGTCGCCCTGGACGCGCGACGGCAAGGTGCGCGCCGAGCTGGTGGAGATTACCTCGTAGGTTTCCGCCTGCATTCTCGGCGTGGCGGTGAAAGACAATCAGTTTGTGCATAAAGGCCAGACGCTGGTAACGCTGGATACCGTGCCCTAGCAGATCGCGTTGGACGACGCCGAGGAGCAGCTGGCCAAAGCGCAGGCGGATCTGGCGAAGGCGCAGCATGAAGCCAAGCGGCGCGCGAGCCTACCACGCAATGTGATCTCCGCCGAAGATCGCGATGCCGCGAACCTCAACGCCGTCTCGGCGACGGCCAGCGCCAGAGCGACCGAAGCGGCACGTGATCGGGCGCGCAGGAACCTGCAACAGACGACGCTGGTCGCCCCCGTCGACGGTTGGATCAGCAACCTGACGCTGCGGCCCGGCGATTACGCCACCGCGGGCACCCCGCTTTTCGCCCTGGTGGACAGTCACTCCTGGTATGTACTCGGCTACTTCGAAGAGACCAGGCTGCGCCGTATCCAGCCCGGCGGGCCTACGCAGATCGTGCTTTACAGCAACGGCGCACGCCTGCAGGGCGAGGTGGACAGCATCAGGCGGGCGATTTATGACCAGAGCATCGACAACGACAGCAGTCTAGTGCCGGACATCAAGCCGAACATGCCCTGGGTGCGTCTGGCGCAGCGCGTGCCGGTGCGCATCGGCTGAGCGCCGAGCGCCGTGCAGGACGGCGTCCCGCTGGCAGCGGGCAGCACCTGCACCATCAGCATCCCGCCATGAATCTGCGCTGGCTCGCCTGGGATAACCTGCCGTGGGTGAAGGCGGACGCCGGCCAGTGGCGCTACGCCTTGCGCAACGCCATCGCCATGTGTCTGGCGCTGAGCATCGCCTGTGGTCTCGACCTTGACGAACCCTACTACTGGGCGATGACATCGGCGGCGCCATCAGCAAGAGCCTCGGGCGCATCTTGGGCAGCCTGCTGGGCGACGGCGCGGCGCTGCTGATTGCCGGGCACACCCTGAACGAGCCGTAGCTGTTCACCTTTTTCATTGCCGGCTGGCTGGAGTGCTGCACCGGTATCTCCAACCACTATCAGAACAACGTCGCCTACGCCTTTTCGCTGGCGGGCTACACCGTCGCCATTATCGTCTTCAGCAGCGTCAACCTCAGCGACGTCACCGACCTCTAGACCTTAACCCAAGCGCGCGTCTGCGAAGTGATCGTCGGCATTCTCTGCGCCGGGCTGATGATGATGGTGCTGCCGAGCACCTCGGACGGCGACACGCTGATCCGCTCGCTGCAGGAGATGCGTGGCCGCCTGCTGGATCATGCGCAGCTGCTGCTGCAGCCGACCGACGGCGAAGGGGGTCGCAGCGCGCATGAGACGGTTATTAGCCAGATCCTGACCATGAACCTGCTGCGTATCCAGGCGTTCTGGAGCCACTACAGCTCCAGCAGCTGCGCCTGACCAGCGCGTGCTCTCCAGTCTGCGGCGCATGCTGTTGAACTGGCCCGACGCGCTGGAGGCGCTGATGCAGGAGCTGGCGCGTGCAGCGTGACGCCCGCCGCAGACGACGACTACCGCCAGCGCGCCTTTTGCCAGAGTCTGCGCGACTTTTGCTGGATCTACCTCAACGTCAGTCGCTGGATCCGGCTGATCGAAAGCGCCGAGGCGGGCTGGAGCGCGCTGCGCACCTTCGCCGTGATCGTCACCGGCTGCGCCTTCTGGATCGCCACCCAGTGGTCGTCCGGCGCGGCGGCGCTGCCCCTCACTGCCATCGCCTGCGTGCTCAACTCCTCGGCGCCCTCGCCCAGCGGTAGCGTATCGCTGCTGCTGAAAACCCTGTTGTGGCTGTCGCTGTTCAGCTTTGTGATGAAGTTCGGCCTGATGGTGCAGATCTCACAGCTGTGGCAGTTCTTGCTGTTTCTCTTTCCGCTGCTGACCACGCTGCAGCTGTTCGAGCTGCAGCAGAAGCCGCGCGCTGCGCTGTGGGGGGCAGTTTATCGTCTTTATGGGATCCTTTATTTCGGTGACCAATCCGCCCTGCTGGGACTACGCCGATTTTCTCAACGACAACCTCGCCAAAATCTGCGACGTCATGCTGGCGTGGCTCGCTTTTCAGCTGCTGCGCTGGGGCGTAGTGCCGCTGAACTGTTCGCATATTGTCTGGCAGCTGCGCGACTACCGGCCCGCCTCGCTGGCGCAGCAACAAGATCGAACTGATTTAAAACAAGCACCGCCGGTCACAGCCTGGGCAACTAAGTTTCCCGCTTCAGTCTGCTGCGGACGGCAGGCTGAAGCCCTCCCTCCTGCTGCACCCTCACCTTTTTTTGCCATAATGCGCGCTGCTTAATTCCTGCTATGAGATGCTGATGTCTGAAACGAACTCCCTGAACGCGCTAAATCAACGTTTCCGAGGCTTTTATCCTGTGGTGATCGATATCGAAACCGTAGGCTTCAACGCGCAGACCGATGCGCTGCTAGAGATTGCCGCCACCATGCTGAAGATGGACGAGGATGGCTGGCTACTACATCACGACCAGACGCTGCATTTTCATGTGGAGCCGTTTGAGGGAGCGCTGCTCCATCCGGAAGCGCTGGCTTTTACCGGCATCGATCCCAACAATCCGCGGCGCGGCGCGGTCAGAGAGTATGAGGCACTGCATTCCATTTTCAAAATGGTGCGCAAGGGCATCAAGGATCACAGTTGCAATCGCGCCATTATGGTGGCGCATAACGCCACCTTCGACCTGAACTTTATGATGGCGGCGGCAGACCGCGCCACCCTGAAGCGCAATCCCTTTCATCCCTTTGCCACCTTCGATACCGCGGCGCTGAGCGGTCTGGTGCTAGGACAGACGGTACTGGCGAAAGCCTGTAAGGCGGCGGGCATGGACTTTGACAGCACACAGGCACACTCCGCACTGTACGATACTAAACAGACGGCGACGCTGTTTTGCGAACTGGTTAACCGCTGGAAGCGGCTCGGCGGCTGGCCATTGCCGGTCGGGGATGCGGACGACGAGGCTGCATCCCCTTGACAATAAAAAAGGTCCGACTTGCGTCGGCCTTTTTCATTAATGTGTCTTTTAGCACTTATTCAGCTTCGTTGTGCTTTTCCGCGGTCTCTTTGATCAGCGACTGCAGTTCGCCGCGCTGGAACATCTCGACGATAATATCGCAACCGCCGACCAGTTCGCCGTCGACCCACAGCTGCGGGAAGGTCGGCCAGTTTGCGTATTTCGGCAGCTCGGCGCGAATATCGGGGTTCTGCAGAATATCCACGTAAGCAAAACGCTCACCGCAGGCAGAGAGCGCCTGCACCGCCTGCGCAGAGAAACCGCAGCTCGGCAGCTTGGGCGAGCCTTTCATGTATAGCAGGATCGGGTTTTCTGCGATCTGGCGCTGAATTTTTTCTACAGTACTCATAATTGCCTTCCTTAATTCCCTACTTCGTGTTTATTTATTGTAGCGACTTCGCCCCAACACTGAAAACAGCATTTTCTCGCGCGTTAGGCGAAATCGCCATGTTTGTTAAGTTTCTGGTAAAGGATTGGCTTTTCCTGACGATAATCAATTTGTCAGCTGTTCATAACTGGTAATAATTTTGCTGCTATAAACTGCTGATATCGCTCACTTTCGAGCCAGTTGCAACCCTGTAATAGTTTAATAGAAAAATTGGTTAACTTTTGAAAAAAAACTGGCTTAAAATGGCCTTGGCGCTGATCCTAGATCAGATTTTTCTAACCTCGTTACGGCCTGTTGTCGTAACCGCTGACGCTGTAAACGGACTATGCGTTTACTGATTACGCTTTTCATGTTGGCTTTTGCGCAGCTCTTCCTGAACGTTGCGGCGGTGGCGTCGCCGCAAGCGCCGGTCAACGCCAGTTTGCACAAGGCGGAGAAAAAGAGCGCGCGCGAAGATGAGCGGCGCAAGCGTCGCCCGGTCAAAACCAGCGCCCCAAAAACTTACCTCTCAGCGGTGCAAAAGCTGAAGTTGAAAAAACAGGCGAAAGTCGAAATCGCCTCCTTTTCCCGTCCTGCCGGCAAAAAGAAAAAATCCGCTAAGGCCACGCGCACACGCTATGGCCATCAGCGCAAAACAGGCGGCGCTGATGGAAGCGCTAGTCGCTGGAGAAAGGCGACCTGGTCTTTTTCCGCATCAACGGCCGCGGCACCGCCGATCACGTTGGGGTCTATCTCGGCAACGGCAAATTTATTCAGTCGCCGCGCACCGGCAAAGATATTCAGATCAGCGCACTGTCGGAAGATTACTGGTAGCGCCACTATATTGGCGCGCGTCGCATGATGACGCCGAAAACCATACGCTGAGCAAAAAAACCGGGCTTGCCCGGTTTTTTTCATCTGCGCATCAGTGCAGAATGGCGGTGAAGCTAAAAGTCGCAATCATCAGCAATGCAGCACCGGTGGTCATCAGCGCCAGTTTCAGTTCAGTACTCATCTTCTTTCCTTATCCACATGATTTTATGCCGCAAGCCTTGCTAGAATCCCCTGCTTTGTTGCGCAACTGGCGTAACGTCGGATCCGTTTGCACGTCACAGCCTTTGTTTTTTCCTACCCAGTGAGTAAATTACCGACAAAAACTGCAGCAAATTAACAGCATTCTCCCTGTGCGGACGCAAACGTTTAACATTATGCTTATCAGCGGGTTACTGATAGCCAGCTGGAGCGCAACACCGGCGGCGGTCATCACGCTGGCTTCCTGAAGGCGCTGGAAGAGGCGGGCATCGCGCTGCGCCCGGAGAGGATCGTTCAGGGCGACTTCGAGCCGGAGTCAGGCTACCAAGCGATGCAGCAGATCCTGCAGCAGAAACAGCGCCCGACCACAGTGTTTTGCGGCGACGATATCATGGCGATGGGCGCTATCTGCGCCGCGGACGAAATGGGGCTGCGCGTGCCGCAGGATATTTCGGTGATCGGTTATGGCAACGTGCGCAACGCGCGCTATTTCACCCACGGCACTCACCACCGTGCACCAGCCCAAGGCGCAGCTGGGCGAGAAAGCGCTGGAGATGCTGCTGGATCGCATCACCAGCAAGCGCGAAGTGTCGCAACCGATTGAGGTTCACCCCACCCTGATCGAGCGCCGCTCGGTCGCCGACAGTCCGTTCCGCGACTATCGCCGCTAAGCCTCGCTCAGCCACTCCTGATTCAGGGGTTGCGCATCGCCCAGGTACTCCAGCAGCCAGCTTAGCGCCGGCGATGCGCGCGTTTCTGACCAGCTGACGCAGCAGGGGTTTTCCGGAAAAGACGCAGGCAGCGTTAGCTCCGCCAGCTCGCCCTTGTCCAGCAGGGGACGCGCCAGATGGCCCGGCATCATCTGCACGCACGCCAGCCCGGCCTGCCAGTCCTGCACTACCAGCCGGCGCTGGTTATCGAGCGTCCAGGTCATGCTGCGCGGCAGCGCGCGCGAATTATCCTCTAGCACCAGAGAGGGCCATCCGCGCAGCGCGTCGTCGTCCTGCTGCATCGCTTGGTAGCCTGACTCCGGCTCGAAGTCGCCCTGAACGATCAGGGGCTGCTGCTGCGTCAGCGGATGGCCGCGCGCCACCACGTAGCGCCAGTTGAGCGCGCCCATGTCTCGAAAGGCAAAGCGGCCGCCGACCGGGATCGCCTGCGTCACGCCGATCGCCACGTCCACGCGGCCGTCCGCCAGTGCATCCCAGACGCCGTTAAACACCTCATGGCTGATGTGCAGTTCTATATCGGGAAAGTGACGGTAGAAGTCTGTCACCAGCTGGCGGCTGCGCGGCAGTTTGACGATGCGGTCAACCGCAATGCTGAGCTGGCCGCGCCAGCCGTTCGCCAGCTGCTGGCACTGCCTGTGGGTGACGAGCATTTTTTTGATAACAATGCTCGCCAGCGGCGGCCAGCTTCACGTCGCGATGCTGGCGCTCAAACAGCAGCACCGCCAGCCAGCTCTCCAGCTGGCGCACCGTGTAGCTGATGGCAGAAGGCACGCGATGCACCTCCTGCGCGGCGGTGCTGAAGCTGCCGGTGCGCGCCACCGCGTCCACCACCTCAAGAGCATATTCAGACTACATAATTTTTTCCTTGAAAAATTTTTCATAGCAGTTGGCAAATATTAGCGTTTCACAGCGGCAGGCGCACCCTTTTACACTTTGCCGCGTTCAACCTGCCCTTACGAAAGATGAGAAAGAGTCAAACCATGCTGTTATCAAAAGGATTTATGCTCTATCTCGCGCTGCTCAGTATGCTGGGCTTTTTAGCGACCCGCCTTCGGCGCGATGCAGGTGAGCTTTTCCCCCTCGCCCGGCGTTATCAGCGGCAGGTGCTGCTGACCGGCCTAGCGCTGTTCGCCCTCGGCTGCGCCGGCATGCTGAGGGTAGAGAATGTGGCGCTGATGCTGGCACTACGCTTTATTCAGTCGATCGGCGTCTGCGCGGCAACGTGCTGATCTACGCCGCCAGCTTCTTCGCCTGGCTGACGGATTCGCCCTTTATTCTCGCCGACGCGGACCTCACGCCTGCCGATATCGGCCTGAGCTATATTCCGCAAACGCTCGCCTTCCTGCTGGGCGTATTCGGCTGTCGCGCGCTGCTCAACCGGGCGACCGGCGCGCAGCTGCTGCCTTGGCTGCTGGCGCTCTATAGCCTGAGCGTGGCGACGCTGTTCGCCGTGGCGCTGACCGGCAGCCACCAGCTTGTCGCCCTGCTGCTGCCCTTTTGCGGCATGGCGCTGGCCAACGGCGCTATCTATCCCATCGTAGTCTCCAACACGCTTCTGCCCTTTCCGCACGCCACCGGCACAGCGGCTGCGCCGCAAAATACCCTGCAGCTTGGCCTCTGCTTTAATCGCCAGCCTGGCCGTTTCCGCAGGTTTACAGCAGCCGCTGTTGATGACTACGCTGATTATGGCCGCGACCATTTTTCTCACGTTGGTGGGTTATCTCTGGCAGCGCCGCACCAGCGCACAAACGGATAAGTTTCTCGCCGATTGTCCCTGCCAGAATAATCACCAAGGCAACTTTCATGGTTAGTGGCCTAACAATAAGTCGTTGAATATTGACCTGGTTGAGAACATACTCAGTCATGTCAATATTTCTGCAATAAATCAATAATATAATAAGATTATTTTCAGGCGTAATTGTTCGCCCGGATGGTGTCTGCACGCTGCTTCCCGCACGGGTGTCAGACAAAGATTTTCAGATTCAATCCTCTGTAAAACGTCGGATATCAGGCGCACGGAGAAATCCGTGACTTTTCTCACAACCCGAGAGAAATTGACTATTCTTTTTCTCAGGTTCAAGCGGACAGGTGATGGAGAAGCTATGAGTTCATCGTCTATAGAAGAAGTGAGCTTTGAAGAAAACCACTGGTATCGCATTGTCCATGAGATGCTGGAAAAGGCGGATATTGTCATCAACGGCAGTCGTCCGTGGGATATTCAGATTAAACATCCTGACTTTTTCAAGCGCGTCATTCAGGAAGGTTCGCTTGGACTGGGCGAAGCTTACATGGATGGCTGGTGGGAGTGCGAACGGCTGGATATGTTTTTCCACCGCGTGCTTAAGCACCAACTGGATAAGCAGCTGCCAAACCATTTCAAAGATAACCTGCGCATAGCGGCGGCGCGCCTGACCAATCTGCAGTCGAAAACGCGGGCCTGGATCGTCGGCAAAGAGCACTACGATTTGGGCAACGATCTTTTCACGCTGATGCTTGACCCCTATATGCAATACTCCTGCGGCTACTGGAAAGAGGCGGAGACGCTGGCCCAGGCGCAGGAAGCCAAGCTCGATATGATCTGCCGCAAGCTGCAGCTGGAACCGGGCATGACGCTGCTGGATATCGGCTGCGGCTGGGGTGGACTCGCTGCCTATGCTGCCCGCCACTATGGCGTCAAGGTATCCGGCGTTACCATTTCGGCGGAGCAGCAGAAGCTGGCGCAGCAGCGCTGCGAGGGGCTGGACGTCATCATTCTTCTGCAGGATTACCGCGACCTGAATCAGCGGTTCGATCGCATCGTCTCGGTGGGCATGTTCGAGCATGTGGGTCCCAAAAACTATGCGACCTACTTCGACGTGGTGGATCGCAACCTCAAGCCGGACGGCCTTTTCCTGCTGCATACCATCGGTGCCATTCGCACCGATATGAACGTCGATTCCTGGATTGATAAGTACATTTTCCCTAATGGGTGCCTGCCGTCGGTACGCCATATCGCAGACGCCAGCGAGCCGCACTTCATTCTGGAGGACTGGCATAATTTCGGCGCCGACTACGACACCACGCTGATGGCCTGGTATGCGCACTTTCTCGACGCCTGGCCGCAGCTGGCCGAGAACTACGGCGAACGCTTTAAGCGCATGTTCAGTTACTACCTCAACGCCTGCGCCGGAGCATTTCGCGCGCGCGATATTCAGCTGTGGCAGGTGGTATTCAGTCGTGGCATAGAAGGCGGCCTGCGCATGGCGCGCTAAGCCAGCAAAGCAAACAAAAAAGGCGCTTCAGGCGCCTTTTTTAGAGTTTATTCTGCGTCGCTGCTGAAGGCGGACGCCGCCGCAGAGGCGTCGCGCTGCGCCAGCACGCGCTCGACGGTGTCGACAATCGCCTGCGTGTGCGGATCGATTTCGATATTAACGCTGTGCCCCAGTTTCTTCGCGCCTAGCGTGGTGTGCTCCAAGGTTTCCGGGATCAAATAGACGCAGAATTTGCTTTTTGTCACGTCGCCCACGGTCAGGCTTATGCCGTCAATACCGACAAAACCTTTGTGCAGAATATATTTCATCTGCGCCGGATCCTGAATTTTAAACCAGATTTCGCGGTTATTTTCCGACTGGATAATTTTGCAGATTTCCGCAGTGGTCATAATATGGCCAGACATCAGATGTCCGCCGATCTCATCGCTGAATTTCGCCGCGCGCTCAATATTGACCACGTCTCCCTGCTGCAGATCGCCTAAATTAGTGACGCGCAGCGTCTCCTTAATCAGGTCAAAACTGACGCGGTTGCCCTCGATAGCAGTCACGGTCAGGCAGCAGCCGTTGTGGGCCACGGAGGCGCCCAGCGCCAGCCCGGGCAGCAGTTCGTCAGGCAGCTCCGCAACATGGGTGCGAAACAGCTCTTTCTCTTCAATGGACACAATCTTTGCGGTGCCCTGCACAATTCCAGTAAACATAGTTTTGAACTCTGCGAAGTTTGCTCTAGCTTACCACAGCTTAGCGCGCGGCAATTATTTCCGCGTCGCGTCGGCTTTACAGCCTGAATATCTGACACAGCATGATAAATTTGGTGAATTGCTTTAAGCCCGCTACACTAGCCGCGCATTTATCTTACGATCTTTTCTTACTTTTCTTATACAGGTGTTAACGTGCAGAAGTATTTAACAGAAGCGCGTCAATTGCTTGCCCTTGCGATTCCCGTCATCCTTGCTCAGGTGGCGCAAACCGCAATGGGATTTGTGGATACCATTATGGCCGGCGCCGTCAGCGCCACGGATATGGCCGCCGTCGCAGTCGGCACCTCCGTCTGGCTTCCGGCCATCCTCTTTGGCCATGGTCTTCTACTTGCATTGACGCCCGCCGTTGCGCAACTCAACGGCTCAGGCCGCCGCGAACGCATTGCCGAGCAGGTGCGGCAAGCTTACTGGCTGGCGTTTTTCGTCGCTATTCTGATTATGGTAGTGCTGTGGAACGCCGGCTACGTCATCCGCGCCATACACAATATCGATGAATCGCTCGCCCAGAAGGCGGAGGGCTATCTGCACGCCCTGCTGTGGGGCGCGCCCGGCTATCTCTTCTTTCAGGTGATGCGCAATCAGTGCGAAGGGCTGTCGAAGACCAAGCCTGGCATGGTGATGGGGTTTATCGGCCTGCTGGTCAATATTCCGCTCAACTGGATCTTTATCTATGGTCACTTTGGCATGCCTGCGCTGGGCGGCATCGGCTGCGGCGTGGCGACCGGGTCGGTTTACTGGGTGATGTTGATCGTGATGCGTCTATGGGTGCGGCGCATGAGCGGCATGCGCGACATTCGCATGGATCGCCACTGGTCTGCGCCATCGCGCGCCGTGCTGCAACGCCTGATTGCCCTCGGCCTGCCGGTGGCGGTGGCGTTGTTTTTCGAAGTCACGCTGTTTGCTGTGGTGGCGCTGATGGTTTCCCCGCTCGGCATCGTTGACGTTGCCGGCCATCAGATCGCGCTTAACTTCAGCTCGCTGATGTTCGTTCTGCCGCTCTCGCTGGGCGTGGCGACGACGATACGCGTCGGCTACCGGCTGGGCCAGGGCTCGGCGGAGCAGGCGCGCGTGGCGGCCTGGACAGCGCAGGGGGTCGGCGTCTGCATGGCGGCGATCACCGCGCTGTTCACCGTGACCTTTCGTCATCAGATCGCCCTGCTCTACAACGACAATCCAGAAGTGGTGACGCTGGCGGCGCAGCTGATGCTGCTGGCGGCTATTTACCAGTTCTCCGACTCGATTCAGGTGATCGGCAGCGGCATTTTGCGCGGCTATAAGGATACGCGCTCGATTTTCTTCATTACCTTTATCGCCTACTGGCTGTTGGGGCTGCCCAGCGGCTACCTGCTGGCGATGACCGACCTGGTGGTGCCGCGCCTCGGCCCGGCGGGATTCTGGTGTGGCTTTATCATCGGCCTGACCTCGGCGGCAGTGATGATGCTGTGGCGTATTCATCGTTTGCAGCAGCTGCCCGCGCAGGTCATCCTGACACGCGCCGCGCGCTAAGTGGCTGAACGGGCCAGAAAAGGCCAGTTACGTCTAAAAAACGGCGCATAGCGCAGTTGCTGGTCTGTCAGATGGAAAAATGCGTTTTTCCGCTTGCCAGCATCGCACGCTGTCGATAATATTCGTCCCTGCTGTCGCCCTGACAGAGTGTTGTGCTCTTAGCTCAGTTAGAGCACCACCTTGACATGGTGGTGGGTCGATGGTTCGAGTCCATTAGAGCGCACCAAGTGCGTCCGTAGCTCAGTCGGTTAGAGCACCACCTTGACATGGTGGGGGTCGGTGGTTCGAGTCCACTCGGACGCACCATTTCTGAATGCGCTCTTAGCTCAGTTGGTTAGAGCACCACCTTGACATGGTGGTGGGTTGATAGTTCGAGTCTATTAGAGCGCATCTCTCTCTCTCTCTCTCTCTCTCTCTCTCTCTCTCTCTCTCTCTTCTTCCCAGCCGTTGCGCAACCTGACCTTTTCTTGATCTCCATCGCGTACCGTACCGCTTTTTAATTGGTTTTTCGCATACTTAGCGACTATACTAGCTTGCGTCGTTTCACTTGAAAGGTTTCAGCGCGGCGTGCCTATGGCGATAACTCACCCTTTTTGAGCAACACAGCATTGTCGGTTTCCTGACGTAACCGTACAACTTCCCTGCACGCTCCGCCTCCGTCACCGATTCTTATTCTGTTCCGTCCGTTTCACTTGCAATCCGAATTTTCACTTCGATGCGCCGTCATCGAATTCCAACCTTTATCATCCATCACAACTTACAGATAACCTGTCATGAAAAAGACCAAGATCATTTGTACTATCGGCCCGAAAACCGAATCTGAAGAGATGCTGACACAGCTGCTGGAAGCCGGCATGAACGTTATGCGCCTCAACTTTTCGCACGGAGATTACGCCGAGCATGGTCAGCGCATCGCTAACATGCGCGCAGTAATGCAGAAAAACGTCCATCAGGCTGCCATCCTGCTGGATACCAAAGGCCCGGAAATCCGTACCATTAAACTGGAAGGCGGCAACGACGTTTCGCTGAAGGCGGGCAGACGTTTACCTTCACCACCGATCAGAGCGTGATCGGCAACAGCGAACGCGGCGACGTGGCAAACGCCATTCTCGACGGCACCGATGCGGTGATGCTTTCCGGCGAAAGCGCCAAGGGTAAATACCCGCTGGAGTCGGTCTCTATCATGGCAACCATCTACGAGCGAACCGATCGCGTGATGAAGTCACGCATCGAGACGCTGGATGATTCACGCAAGCTGCGTATCACCGAAGCGGTCTGCCGCGGCGCCGTAGAAACCGCTGAGAAACTGGAAGCGCCGCTGATTGTGGTCGCCACCGAAGGCGGCAAGTCGGCCAAGTCGGCCAAGTCGGTGCGTAAATACTTCACGGACGTGACCATTCTGGCTCTCACCACCAATGAGACCACTGCTCGTCAGCTGATCCTGAGCAAAGGTGTGGAAACGCGCGTGGTAAATGAAATCGCCTCTACGGACGATTTCTATTGCATCGGTAAAGAGATGGCGCTGGAAAGCGGCTATGTGCAGAAAGGCGATATCGTGGTGATGGTTTCTGGCGCATTAGTACCAAGCGGTACCACAAATACGGCCTCAGTACACGTTATTTAAATACGATATCCTTTTATTTTAAAGCGCCGTTAACAGCGCTTTTTTTATTCTATCTTTAATACAAATTTAGAAAATTTCCAATCGGAATTAACTATTCAATATCCTCTGGAATTAAGGTTAATCCGATTAAACCTCTCTGTTTTCACTAACTATTTTTATCATCTGTGGCAAAGCGCTGCTTCTTTGAGCGAACGATCAAGTTTAAGCATCTTCTCATAAAAATTTTATTCTCAACTTAAAAAGCTTTGTGTAATACTTGTAACGCTACATGGAGATTAACTCAATCTAGGGGGTATAAATAATGAATCGTACTAAACTGGTACTGGGCGCGGTAATCTTGGGTTCAACTCTGCTGGCTGGTTGCTCAAGCAACGCTAAAATTGACCAGCTGTCTTCAGACGTTCAGACTCTGAACGCGAAAGTTGACCAGCTGAGCAACGACGCGAACGCAATCCGTTCTGACGTGCAGGTTGCTAAAGATGACGCAGCTCGTGCTAACCAGCGTCTGGACAACCAGGCTCACTCTTACCGTAAGTAAGAGTTCTGGTATTAAAAATGGCGCCCTTGTGGCGCCATTTTTTGCCCTGCTTTTGCCCGCTACGGCGACTCTAATCGCCTCAAGCGGCTGCTTGTCATCGGGAACGATGGTCAGCTGATTTTCGCCGATAAGACGGCTGTCGGGGGCGGGAAGCGGGTATTCCGTGTAAAAAGCCGGCGCCGCGAACCCGGTGCTCAACAGCAGCGCAGCGGCGAAACGTAAGGCTGATTTCATGCAATCTTCTCTTTCAGATAAAAAAAAACAGACGCCTGTTGGCGTCTGTTGTCTAACTCAGAGAAGATTTTGAGCGTTATGGCGAATTGACCGAATCATCGCCTCCATCCCCTGAGAGCGTGAAGGGGTCAGATGCTGGGGCAGCGCCAGCTCCTCGAACCAGTGGCGCACATCCAGCGCGACAATGTCGGCGGGCGTCAGGTTTTTGTATAGGCTAAACACTAAGGCAATCAAGCCTTTAACGATAGCGGCGTCGCTGTCGCCTTCAAAGGCGATGGTGCCGTCGGGCTGCGGCGTCATCCTGATCCACACCTGGCTCTGACAGCCAGCGATTACGTTTTCCGGCTGATGCAGGCTTTCGGATGATTCCGGAAGTTTCACGCCCAGCTCTATGATGTAAAGGTACTTCTCTTCCCAGTTGGCGCAACGGTTAAAGTTGCGCACCAGTTTTTCTTTCTCTGGCAGATTTGCCATCTTTTGCTCCTGCACGCTGCTTAACCGCCCAGCAGACGATGAATGCGGATCAACCCTGCCACCAGGCGATCGGCCTCTTCTTCGCTGTTATAGAAGGCGAAGGAGGCGCGGCACATGGCTGGCACGTCGTAGTGGCGCATCAGCGGCATGGCGCAGTGATGGCCGGTACGAATGGCGATACCGTACTGATCGAGGAAGCTGCCTACGTCGTAGGCGTGATGCTTGCCCAGATTGAAGGCGATCACGCCAACGCGATCCTGCGGACCGTAGATCACCAGATCGGGCACCGAGGCGAGTTTGTCGAGGGCATAGCGCATCAGGGCCTGCTCGCGCTGCTGAATTACCTCAAGGCCAATCTCTTCGACGTAGCGCTGCGCTGCGCCAAAACCGATGATCCCGCCGGTGTTGGGCGTGCCCGCTTCAAAGCGCCAGGGCGCTTTGTTCCAGGTGGTGCCAGTCGGCAGAGAGACCTGATCGATCATCGAACCGCCCCCTTCCCACGGCGGCATCTCGTCGAGCAGCGCCTTGCGCCCGTAGAGAATGCCGACGCCGTTAGGGCCGTAAATTTTGTGGCTGGAGAAGACGTAGAAGTCGCAGTCGATATCCTGCACGTCGACTTTGCCGTGCATCACCGCCTGCGCGCCATCCACCAGCGTCACCAGACCGGCTGCTTTCGCCTGCGCTACCAGCGCCTTCACCGGGTTAACGGTTCCGAGCACGTTGGAGACGTGCGTCACCGCCAACAGGCGCGTGCGGCTGTCAATCAGCCCGGCCAGCGCCGCGCTGTTCAGCTCGCCGTTCTCATTCAGCGGCAGAACGCGGATCTCCGCGCCGGTGCGCTGCGCCACCATCTGCCACGGCACGATATTGGCGTGGTGCTCCATCTCGGTCACGATCAGGTTGTCGCCGGCCTGCAGCTGGCTGACGCCCCAGCTGTTCGCCACCAGGTTGATGCCCTCGGTGGTGCCTTTGACGAACACGATCTCTTCCGGCAAAGAGGCGTTAAGCAAACGCGCCGCCATCAGGCGGACGCTTTCCATATCGGTGGTGGCCTGCGTGCTCAGGCTGTGAATGCCGCGATGCACGGCCGCGTAGCCGTACTGGTAGAAATGGCTTTCGGCGTTAATCACCGCCAGCGGACGCTGGGCGCTTGCCGCGCTGTCAAGGTAGGCCAGCGGATGACCGTTGACCTCACGCTTCAGGATCGGGAAGTCGGCCCTGATACGTTCGAGATTGAAGTTCATCATGAGGCATCTCCAGGGAAACGCGCCGCGATGCGCTGCAGAACGGCCTGGCGCAGCGTTTCATCTTCCAGCGCTTCGGTCAGCTCAGCTGCGAAGGCGTGGATAATCATCTGCTGAGCCGCCTCTTCTGCGATGCCGCGCGAGCGCAGGTAGAACATCTGTTCGTCGTCGATGCGGCCAATGGTTGCGCCGTGGCTGCACTTTACGTCGTCCGCGTAAATTTCCAGCTGCGGCTTGGTGTCCACTTCCGCTAGGCGACCCAGCAACAGGTTGTTGTTGGTCATCTGCCCGTCGGTTTTCAGTGCGTGCTGCGCCACTTTGATGTGGCCGTTGAACACCGCACGGCCTTTGTCGCGCGAAATGGTTTTATGCAGCTGACGGCTCAGGCAGTAGCCTTTGTTGTGCTCAAGATAGCTGCGGGTATCCGCCACTTCGCTGTTCATCGGCAGCACCAGGCTGTTCAGCGACAGCTGAGTATTTTCGCCATTGAGCTGCACGCTGGTGTTGTGACGAGAGAGGCCCGCGCCCAGCAGGAAGCTGGTGCTGCTGACCTGCGCGTCGCGATCAATCACGACGTCGTTGTGCGCAAAGTGATAGCTGCTGCTCTCTTCAAACGCCAGCTTGATATGGATCAACTGAGCGTTTTCGCCGACCGCGAAGGTAAAGCGCGCGCCGGTAAAGTGCTGCGAGCCGTCAAGCGTCACGTAGTGCTCGATCACCTGCGCTTGGGCGCTCTCTTCCAGCTCCAGGTGGTGGCGATGGTGCACGGTGTTCAGCGCATCAGCCTGGCCGCTGGTGATATGCAGCAGATAGAGCGGACGCGCCGCCGCTTTACCGCGTGCGAGGCGAATCGAGGTCACCTCTTCCGCCAGGCTTTCGGTCAGGTGCAGAAACACTTCCGGCTGAACCGGCGCCGGCAGCGGACGACGCTTGGCGGCACGGCTGTGCTGAATGGCGAACCGCTCGGTGTCGGCCGTGCTCAGCGACGGCTGAAACTGGCCGTCAACAAAAACCAGACGAATGGCGTCCAGCGGCAGCGCCAGCGCGTCAACCTGCGCCTCGCTCAACGTCTGCGTTTGCGGCAGCGCGAACTGATGGGCAAACAGGCCGTCCAGCGCGGTGTATTTCCAGTTTTCATGCTTACGCGTCGGCAGCCCGACGCGCATCAGCTGCTGCCAGTGCTGCTGCGCCTGTAGCGAACGCAGTTCGCCGCGGGATTCAAACAGGTGCTGCCACTGCTGCAGGGCGTTATCACTCTTCGTCGGTAAGCCAGCCATAGCCTTGCTCCTCCAGCTGTTCCACCAGGGTAAAGTCGCCAGATTTTACGATCTTACCTTTGTACAGCACGTGCACGAAGTCTGGCTTGATATAGTCCAGGATACGCTGGTAGTGGGTGACGATGATAAAGGCACGCTTATCGTCGCGCAGGCTGTTGACGCCTTCTGCCACGATTTTCAGCGCATCGATATCGAGACCTGAGTCGATTTCGTCAAGGATGCAAAGCTCAGGCTCCAGCGCCGCCATCTGCAGGATGTCGTTACGCTTCTTTTCACCGCCGGAAAAGCTGACGTTGACTGAACGGGTCAGCAGATCTTCCGGCATTTTCAGCAAGTGGATTTTATCTTCGATAAAGTCCTGGAAGTCGAAGCGATCCAGCTCCTCCTGGCCGCGGTATTTACGCACCGCGTTGACCGAGGTCTGCAGGAAGAATTGATTGCTGACGCCCGGGATCTCTACCGGATACTGAAACGCCATAAAGATGCCTTCGCCCGCGCGCTCTTCCGGATCCAGCTCGAGCAAATCTTTGCCCTTGAAGTTCACGGAACCGCCGGTGATTTCGTAATCTTTACGGCCGGCTAGCGTGGCAGAGAGCGTGCTTTTGCCTGAGCCGTTCGGCCCCATGATGGCGTGCACTTCGCCTGATTTCACTTCAAGGTTAAGACCACGCAGGATCTCTTTGTCTTTTACGCTAACCTGTAGATCTTTAATGCTTAACATACTCTTTCCTTCACATTGCTTCCGGCAACGCGAGTGACGGCATCAGCCCACCCTGTGCTCAAGGCTGATTGCTAGCAGTTTTTGTGCTTCCACGGCAAATTCCAGTGGCAGCTCAGAGAAAACGTCTTTACAGAAGCCGTTGACGATCATTGAGATCGCATCTTCTTCGCTGATACCGCGCTGCAGGCAGTAGAACAGCTGATCTTCGCCGATGCGCGAGGTAGTCGCCTCATGCTCCAGCTGCGCAGTGTTGTTGCACGTTTCCACACAGGGGAAAGTATGCGCGCCGCATTCCGAGCCAATCAGCATCGAGTCGCACTGAGTAAAGTTACGCGCGTTGGTCGCGGTCGGCATGATTTTCACCAAGCCGCGGTAGGTATTCTGGCTCTTGCCGGCCGAGATGCCTTTGGAAATGATGGTCGATTTGGTGTTTTTACCAATATGGATCATCTTGGTGCCCGTATCCGCCTGCTGACGGCCGCCGGTCAGCGCCACCGAGTAG
Organism: Candidatus Pantoea persica; assembly: GCF_013753875.1. Classification (GTDB taxonomy): domain Bacteria; phylum Pseudomonadota; class Gammaproteobacteria; order Enterobacterales; family Enterobacteriaceae; genus Pantoea; species Pantoea persica. The sequence goes on along the minus strand of NZ_SMDS01000019.1, from coordinate 280,040 downwards.
AACTCGCCAATAGAGTTATCGCCGCGCAGGATGCAGCTCGGGTATTTCCAGGTGATGGCGGAACCGGTCTCGGACTGGGTCCAGGACATATTGCTGTTCTCGCCTTCACACAGCGCGCGCTTGGTAACAAAGTTCAGAATGCCGCCTTCGCCTTCGCCGCCCGGGAACCAGTTCTGTACGGTAGAGTATTTCACTTCCGCATTTTTATGGATGATCACTTCTACCACCGCCGCGTGCAGCTGATAGCTGTCGCGCACCGGCGCAGAGCAGCCCTCGATGTAGCTGACGTAGCTGTCTTCATCCGCAATCAAAATGGTACGTTCGAACTGACCGGTTTTCGCCGCATTAATGCGGAAATAGGTCGACAACTCCATCGGGCAACGCACCCCTTTCGGGATGTAAACAAAGGTGCCGTCAGAGGCGACTGCCGAGTTCAGCGCGGCAAAGAAGTTATCGTTCGCCGGTACCACGGTGCCGAGATACTGCTGCACCAGCTCTGGGTGTTCCTGAATCGCTTCGCCGAACGAGCAGAAGATAATGCCCTGCTCCGCCAGCTTGCCGCGATAGGTGGTGGCGACGGAAACAGAGTCGAAAATCGCGTCGACCGCGACTTCACGCCCTTCGCGCACCGGCACGCCGAGCTGATCGAAGGCTTTTTCAACTTCCTGCGTCAGGTAGTTGTTGGTCTCTTCCACGCCTGAAGACTGCAGCGCGCTCGGCTCAGAGGCGCAGCTGTCGTCGCAGTTTCCGCAGAAAGGCGCCGAATAGTAGCTGTAATCCTGATAGTCCAGTTTGTCGTAGTGCGCTTTCAGCCAGTGCGGCTCTTCCATTTCAAGCCAGGCGCGAAAGGCTTTCAGACGAAACTCCAGCATCCACTCTGGCTCGTTACGCTTAGCCGAGATCGCGCGCACCACATCCTTATTGATGCCGTACGCCATTTCGTCGGTTTGCAACTGGGTAAAGAAGCCCTCTTTGTAATTGAGCTTGCCTTCCCACATTTGTACATCGTCAGATGTTTCGATGTGTCGTGACATATTTAACTTACTCGACGCCAAAGCTTTCACCGCACCCGCAGGCGTGCTGAGCTTTGGGGTTATTGAATTTAAAGATCTGATTCAGGCCTTCGCGGACATAGTCCACCTCGGTGCCGTCGACAAACGGCATCGCCTGAAGCGGCACATAGAGCGTTGCGCCGTTATGAGTAAACTGCAGATCGTCGGCGGCTGGCTCTTTCACTAGATCCATGACGTAGCCGAAGCCGGCGCAGCCGGATTGTTTCACCCCGAGATGCAAACCCTTGACCGCAGGGTCTTGCGCCACCAGAGTGAGAATTTGTTTTGCGGCGGAATCAGTCAGCGTCAGACCTTTCCAGACGAAATCGTCAGGCGAGAATGTTGCTGCATTTACAGATGCCATATTGATACCTCATAAGTCCGGACCTTTTCAGGCTATCCCTCTATGGTAAGGATCTGGGCGATCACTTCAACCTCTTGTTTTGCAGGGATAATCATCTGGTGCTGTTTTCACTGCTGTTTATTTAAGCATAGCTGCTCTACAGCCCTTTGCTGCGGGGCAAATCCGCCCCCAGCAGCCAGGATAACTTTTTAAAATTACGTGAAAAATTTTTCGGCTAGTTGTTAATTAATTCTTATTGATAGGTTACGCCTTTATGCGCCGCAGGGGGGCATTGCTCTTGCCGATTTTTATTAACAGGCTAAGTAAATCATCGAATTTTTCGTGCGCCGCAATTGCAATCCGCTCTCAGTTGAATATGATAATTATTATCATTAACTATTTGAGGTGGCTTTATGACGATTTCCGTCTCAGCTTGGTTACAGCAAAAGATCGACAACTATAAATTTTCCGTGCGCGATATCACTGTCGATTTCTACCTGGCGCAGGCAAAGCTGAACCGGGCCGACTGCTCTATTTATCAGCTGCGTCAGTTTAACGACACCTGTCTGGATATGGCCGAAATCCGCCAGATCAACGGCGACGATCAGGGCTACCTGCATGCGATGGGCAAACTGCATCACCGTCTGGTGCAGGATATGGGTAACAACTGAACAGCGATCGGCTGTTCCGCATCCAAGCCGATCAGCTGGCGCTGGTCGGCAAGTGGGACAAAGCCACCGTGCTGCAGAGCGATTTCGTGCGTCACGCAGGCTGGATATTCTAATCCAGCCGTGTCGTGACGTCGCGCACAATTTTTTACATCAGCGTCAGCAGTGCCTGAAGCGGATGCTGCACGCCGTTGCCCTCCAGTCGTTTCACCTGGCTGCGGCAGGAATAGCCCGTCGCCAGACAGCGCTGGCGCGGCAGTTTCTGTAGCTGCGGATGCCACGACATCTCATAGATGCCCAGCGAATTGTCGAAGTTTTTGCTCTCATGGCCGTAGGTGCCCGCCATCCCGCAGCAGCCGACATTGATATTCTCCAGCTTTGCGCCGAAGCGCGAAAAAATATCCTGCCAGTGATCGGGCGCGCTCGGCAGCGCCGTCACCTCGGAGCAGTGAGCGAACAGATACCAGCTCTCGCCGCTGCTTTGCTGCACCGTGCGCGCGCTGACCACCTCGCGCAGCCACTCATGCACCAGCTGAACGTGAAAGGCGCCGCGGCGCTCGCCAAGCGTCTGTTGATACTCGTCGCGGTAGCACAGCACCGTCGCCGGATCGACGCCCACCATCGGCATGCCGAGCGCCGCCGCTCGATTTAAACAGTTGGCTGTCTTTGCGGCGGTGCGCGCAAAACGCTGCAAAAAGCCTTTGACGTACTGCGCCTTGCCGTTAGGCATAAACGGCAGCAGCACCGGCCGCAGGCCGAGCTTTTCAATCAGGAGAATAAAGTCGGCAATCAGGCGCGCCTCGTAGAAGCTGGTAAAGGGATCCTGCACCACCAGCACATAGTCGGCGCGCTGATCCGAGCTGAGCGCCTCCAGCTTCTCCAGCGTCATCTCCATCGCCGGATGGCCGCTCAGCTGCTGCTTCAGCGACGGCACCGAGAGCAGCGGCAGATCGACCATGCCGATATGCTTTTTGCTCAGCTCGCGCATCCACGGCTGCTGCAGGAAAAAGTTAAAGGTTTTCGGCGCCTTCGCCATCAGCGGCGCATAGCTCTCCACCTCCGCCACCAGATGGTCGCCGGCCGGACGCAAATAGCGTGTATGGTAGAGCTGCAGAAAGCGCGAGCGGAAGCTAGGCACGTCGATTTTGATCGGACACTGCGTCGAGCAGGCCTTACAGGCCAAGCAGCCCGACATCGCCTCTTTTACCTCGTGGGAGAAGTCGTACTCGCCCTTGCTGGCGTGCCAGCTGTTGCGCGCCCGGCTGATAAAGGCGCGCAGCGACAGCGTACTCTCCGGTAGCTGCTGCTCCAGTTGCAGCGGATCGACGCCCTGATCCGCCAGCAGGCGCAGCCACTCACGCGTCAGGGTGGCGCGCCCTTTCGGCGAATGGATGCGGTTGCGGGTAATTTTCATCGACGGGCACATCGGGCTGCGCACGTCGAAGTTAAAGCAGAGGCCGTTGCCGTTGCACTCCATCGCGCCGCGCCAGTCGCTGCGTACCGTCAGCGGTATCTGGCGGTCATAGCTGCCGCGCGTCATCGCATCCACCTGCATCATCGGCTCATTGCTGTCGAGAGGGGTGCAGATTTTGCCAGGGTTGAGGCGGTTATCGGGATCGAACGCCGCCTTGATGCGGCGCAGCTCGTTAAACAGCGTCTCGCCGAAGAAGGCCGGGCTGTACTGCGCGCGGAACCCCTTGCCGTGCTCGCCCCAGAGCAATCCGCCGTAGCGCGCGGTCAGCGCCACCACTTCATCAGAGAGGGTTTTCATCAGCATCTCCTGCTGCGGATCGCACATGTCGAGCGCTGGCCGCACGTGCAGCACGCCCGCATCGACGTGGCCGAACATGCCATAGCTCAGGCCGTGGCTGTCAAGCAGCGCGCGGAATTCGATAATATAGTCGGCTAGGTGCTCCGGCGGCATGGCAGTATCCTCAACAAAGGGGATCGGCTTGGCGCGCCCTTTGGCGTTGCCCAGCAGCCCGACCGCCTTTTTGCGCATATTGTAGATGCGCTCGATGCCCGCCAGATCTTCGCACAGTTGATAGCCGATGACGCCGCCCTGGCGCTGCGCCATCAGCCCGTCGAGCCGGGCGCAGAGCTCGCTGACCTGCTGTTCGATCAGCACGCCGTCGTCGCCTGCGAACTCAACAATATTCAGGCCGAGCATCTCTTTATCCGGTACGTCGGCGATCAGCTCGCGCACCGAATGCCAGACGATATCTTCCCGCGCCAGGTTCAGCACACGTGAGTCCACCGTTTCCACCGACAGCGCCTTCGCCTCGACCATAAAGGGCGCATTGCGCAGCGCGGAGTCGAAGGAGTCGTACTTGATGTTCACCAGGCGGCGCACTTTGGGGATCGGCGTAATGTCGAGCCGCGCCTCGGTAATAAAGGCCAGCGTGCCTTCGGCGCCGCACAGCAGGCGAGTAAGGTCGAATGTTTGCATATCGTCGCTAAAGACGTGGCGCAGATCGTAGCCGGTCAGGAAGCGGTTGAGCTTTGGAAACTTCTCCAGGATAAGCGCGCGCTGCTCGCGGCAGCGCGACAGCACCTGGTGGTAGATACGCCCTTCCGGCGTCGGCGTCTGCGCCAGCGTCTCCGCCAGCGCGGTCGGTATCGGTCGGGTATCGAGAATATCGCCGCCGAGCAGGACGGCGCGCAGCCCCAGCACATGGTCGGAGGTTTTGCCGTAGACCAGCGATCCCTGACCCGATGCGTCAGTGTTGATCATGCCACCGAGGGTGGCGCGGTTGCTTGTGGAGAGCTCGGGAGAGAAGAAATAGCTGTAGGGCTTGAGCCAGGCGTTGAGCTGATCTTTCACCACGCCCGCCTCGACACGCACCCAGCCCTGCTCGGGGTTGATCTCCAGAATGCGGTTCATGTGGCGAGACATATCCACCACGATGCCCTGATTGATCGACTGGCCGTTGGTGCCGGTGCCACCCCCGCGCGGCGTGAAAACCAGCTCGCTAAAGCGCGCTTCGCCCGCCAGGCGCGCGATCAGCGCGACGTCGGCCGTGGAGCGGGGAAAAAGCACCGCATCCGGCAGCAGCTGGTAAATGCTGTTGTCGGTCGACATCAGCAGGCGATCGGCGTAGCTGGTGGCGGTATCGCCGGTGAAACCCTGCGCGTGAAGCGACTCGAGGAATGTCAGCACCCGTTGAACGAGGCCGGGTGCCTGTGAAATCTGTGGGATCATTATTAGTAGACCGGATGTTGTAAACGTTTGCGTTGCTTGTTTTGTCTGAACATTTCGTTTTAACACATTTTTTTGCCGCTCGCTGTTTTTTCAGGAAAGGCGTTATCGCGCCGCTTCTGCTCTGTTTAAAGCCCGCAAAATAGCTCATCATTAAGCTGGGCTTGTTTGCCCCTTTATGAAGGATTATTTGAGGTCGTTGTTCCTTATGAAAAACCTGCACCGCACTCCGGATTTCCCGCAGATGCTCTTCACGCTGCTGTTTATCCTGCTGATGATTGTTGCCTGCGTCTGGATTGTTCAGCCTTTTATTCTCGGTTTCGCCTGGGCAAGCATGGTGGTGATCGCCACCTGGCCGCTGATGCTGCGCGTCCAGCGCCTGCTCTGGAACCGTCGCTCGCTGGCCGTGGCGGTGATGACGTTGCTATTGCTGCTACTGTTTATTATCCCTATCGCCCTGCTGGTCAACAGCCTGATCGACAACAGCGCGCCGGTGATCGCCTGGGCGACGCAGGGCCATATAGAGATGCCGTCGCTGCTGTGGCTGAATGACATCCCGGCTATCGGCGACAAGCTTTTTTCCAGCTACCACAAACTGGTGGCGGGCGGCGGATCGGCGATTATGGCGAAGCTGCAGCCCTATGTCGGCCGCACCACCGGCTTTTTCGTCGCGCAGGCGGGCCATTTCGGCCGGCTGATGATCCATCTGGGCGTAATGCTGCTCTTCAGCGCCCTGCTCTACTGGCGCGGCGAGCAGGCGGCGCAAGGCATTCGCCATTTCGCCTTCCGCATGGCGGGCCACCGCGGCGACGCGACGGTGCTGCTGGCGGGACAGGCGATTCGTGCCGTAGCGCTCGGCGTAGTGGTGACCGCGCTGGTGCAGGGCGTGCTGGGCGGCATCGGGCTGGCGTTATCCGGCATCCCCTACGCCACGCTGCTCACCGTGCTGATGATCCTCTGCTGTCTGGTGCAGATTGGGCCGCTGATTGTGCTAGTGCCCGCCATCGTCTGGCTCTACTGGAGCGGCGATACCACCTGGGGCACGGTGCTGCTGATCTGGAGCTGCGTGGTCGCCACGCTGGATAATGTGCTGCGGCCCATGCTGATCCGCATGGGCGTGCCGATGATCCTGATCCTCTCCGGCGTCATCGGCGGTCTAGTCGCCTTCGGCCTGATCGGCCTCTTTATCGGGCCGTTGGTGCTGGCGGTCTCCTACCGTCTGGTTTCCGTCTGGATGCACGAGGCGCCTACGCCGGCAGACGACCCGGCAACCGTGGTGGATATCCTCTCCGATCGAGACGAAGAGCACCTTCCCTCCTAACGCCATCAGGGCGAGAGCGCGTTAGTGGGTGGTAGCACTCCAGCAGCTCGCGCCGCCAGCTATTGTCAAACTGCATATTCTCTCCCGAGCGGCGGCCAAGTGTAGCCAGGGTCGCCATCGTTGTGGAAAACCGGATGTGGCGCGTTCCGCAGCAGAAATCAGCAGCGGAACAGAGCCAAGTATAGTGGCGGGAAGGCGATTGTAACAGGCGGGCACGCTGACGCCGTCAGCTAATCGGGCGCGCAGTGCTGGCGAGCGATCAGCCGCGCCAGCCCATCCGCCCTGACCTGCGGGAAGAGCGCGCCCTGCAGCAGCGCGTCATCATCGACGCCGCAAATTATCATCTGCTGGTGCTGGCAGTGGCTGCGGAAGTTATCAAGGATGCTTTGAATAAAGAGCGAAAATGAGGCGCGTTTTGCCAGCAACTGAATACACTGTTTATCCAGTTTGATGTAGTCAAAGAGATTATCGTAGACCGCACGCGTGGAGACGTTACCAGCGCCAAAATGAGATAAGGATAAACGGAATTGTGCATTTAATGCGGAAATAAAGGGGGCGTTAATTCCGTTTATAGGCTGCGGAAACGTTTCGCTGAGGTCCAGTATTAAAAAGGTAATTTTTCTTATTTTCCGCATCAGCAATTCGCTCGCCAGCAGCGTGCGCGCAAGATTCTCGTCGATGCACATGAATGCCGTCAGCTGGTTTTCCTCAAAAAACGCGCGCTGCTGCTCCAGCAGAACAATCTGGCTCTGCAGCAGGCGTAGCAGCAGGCGTAACTGTTGCGTTTCATCAAGTTGAAGCAACAGCAGGTCCTGCGGCAGCATAATGGGCGCCGTCCCATGCACATACTGGCTGACCAGCTCGACGGCCGCCAGCTCTCCGCTGGGCAGGTAAACGGGATAAAACCATATTTCCGACTGATAGTCGGCAGATAAATGAACTCTCATTTTTTTATAGCCAGACAAAGTGGCGACTGGCGCATCGTATATCATCGAAATCGGGCAGGCAATAGTACCAAACGGCAGAAGAGATGGACATATTTGCCGCTAAATTCCCCTTTGCCAGCGACGCCATACGCCTAAGCCAAATAAAGGCAATACCCTCCGCCTTTTCCTGAGAAAATTAAATATCAGCTTTATTGATATAATTATTTATCGGCAGCGTAAATTGCTATTTTATATAAGAGTTAATCTGCCGCCCCTCTTCTGCCGCTATTTCCGACGCACGGCGGGTTAATTTGGCTTAAATGCGGCGCGCCTGCCAGAAGGCGTGGCGCCAGTACGGATTGTCCAGCGAGGAGCGTATCACTCCCTGGCTGGTGAAGGCGTGAATAAAGGCGTTGTCGCTGTCGTAGATGCCAACGTGCAGGCCGTTTTCCCCGGCGCCGGTTTTGAAAAACACCAGGTCGCCTAGCTGCAGATTTGCTTTGCTAATGCGCGTACCGATATCGCTCTGGGCGCGAGTGCTGCGCGGCAGCTGCAGATCGAACCTGTCGCGCATGATGAATAGACAAAGCCGGAGCCGTCAACGCCGCCGCGGCTCATGCCGCCATAGCGATAGGGGGTACCGCGCCACTTGCCCAGCTGATCGTTAAGCTGCGCCACCACCATAATTGAATCTGAGAGCTGGCCGTTGACCGACGGCGCGCGATGGCTGCTGCATCCGGCCAGTACCAGTAAAATGACACCTGTTTGCATTCCTCACATCCTCTGTCAGCCACAATGACGTTGCTCTATCTTCAGGCGCGCAGGCTGGCAAACGCAGCACATTCAGGGCTGCACAGTCAACAGCGGACGATCGTCCAGCTCCCGCAGGCGAAACGGCATCCCATAGAGTTCGCTGAGGCGGTGCCCTGCGCAATCACCTTGCTCTGCGCCATTAGCCACACCTGGTCGACGTGATGCAGCGTATGGTTGAGGTCATGGCTACTGGCAATCACGCAGACGCCGGCGCGGCACAACTCGACGATCAGGCTGTGCGCCCCTTTTTGCTGGCAATATCCAGCCCGGTCATCGGCTCGTCGAGGATCAGCACTTTGCCCTGCGGATTGATCGCCGGATCGATCTGCGCGAATACTGCCGCCAGCCTGACGCGCTGCCATTCACTGCCGGAGAGCTGCGCCAGCAGGCGCGTCAGCTTATCCTGCAGCTGCAGCCGGTCAAGCAGTGCGGTCAGGCGCATCTCTGACTGCCTGTCCGCAAGGTGCAGACGCAGGTAGTGATAAACCGGCATGATGCCCGGCGGCGACTGCTGCGGTAGCCAGGCGTGCGGCCGCGCCAGCAGGCAAACGTCCCCTTCCCCTGCCAGTAGCTCCGCCATGCGCGCCAGCAAGGTACTTTTGCCAGCGCCGTTCGGCCCGACCAGTGCAGCTGCGTGCCGGCGCCAGTCGGCCGGGAACGCCGGCATTCCGCAGGCGCAGCAACATGTTACTGCGCCAGCGCCTACTCGATATGCTGGCGGATAACCTCGTCGTCAGGCGTCATATCGGGTACGAAGCGTGCCACGACCTTGCCTTCGCGATCGATCAGGAACTTTTCGAAATTGCACAGGATATCGCCCGGCGCCTTCGGAGCGCGACCTTTGCTGACCTGGCGCTCTAGGAAGCCGCTGCCAGCCGGACGAATCGCCTCCGGCTGGGCCGCTACCAGCTGCGCATAGAGCGGATTACGCGCCGGGCCGTTGACCTCGCCCTTGCTCAGCATCGGAAAGGTGACGCTGCAGAAAGTCTTGATCTCGTCATTGCTGCCCGGCTCCTGCTCGAGGAACTGGTCGCAGGGAAAGCCCAGCACGCTGAAGCCCTGCGCCTGATAGCGCTTCTGCAGCGCCTCCAGCTGCTCATACTGCGGCGTCAGTCCGCATTTTGAGGCGACGTTCACCACCAAGCAGCACCTTGCCCTGCCAGCTTGCCAGCGTGGTTTTCTCGCCGTCCAGCGTGTCGACGTCAGTTTGATAAAGGCTCATTAGAAGACTCCTGTAGAAGATGCACATAAGCCAGCCGAAGCTAGCGCGAAGATTTTATCAGCAGCGCGATAAACAGCGGCGCGCCCAGCGTGGCGGTGACCACACCAATCGGCAGTTGGGCGGCGACCAGCATCATCCAGCCGTAGCGCCAGTCGATGCCGCTGAATCCGCCCATCATCCAGTACATCAGCTGGCGCAGGTCAAGGCTGGTGCTGAAGTAGACCGCCTAAGCCATGATGGCGCTACAGATAATGCCCAGCACCACGCCGCAGACCGCCAGCGTGCGCGGCAGGTGCAGCTGCCAGACAAACAGTTGGCCGATGTCGCTCAGCCACTGCGACGGCGCTATCCAGCTGTCACCCGCGCACAGGCCGAGGATAATTAGCGCCAGCAGGAGAAGGCTCAACGCCACCAGCCAGCGTCGACTGCGGCGATCCGCCTGCAATGCTGGCTGCTCTAGCAGAGACATAGTTGAGGATCGCTGAGAAAACAGAGATTTGATTGTAAGAAATTGACGGAAAAAGAAAGCGCGCCGCGGAGAGCATTAGCTGTGGTTCTGGTGCGGCGGCAGCGAGCTGCGGTCATTCTGCTGCGCGTACGCCTAGCTGCGTGACGGCGTCTTTTTCCCGCCGGGCGGCTGGGCCCTGCCAGCCGCGGCCGCTCCAGTAGCCGTGCGGCCCCTTCAGCCCGACGTTACGGCCGTGGTGCGCCTGCCACCAGCTCAGCGTGCGCCAGTCATAACCGTCCCATTAGTAGCCGCGGTGATCGCATTCCTCAACTTGCCTGTGGACGCCCGGCGCATAGTGATGGACGGCAGGCGCGGCGCTTGCCAGCAGCGGCATCCCTAACAGGATGCTTAACAGCAGTGCAGTTTTTTTCATTGTTAACCCCTTGTTATCCTTTGCCGCTGTTATAATAAAAGCGCGGCGCAGGTCACTATCAGCGCATGCCGATTTGCAGCTCTTTTTCCAGATGCTTACACAAGCCTGACAATGTGAAGGGAACGGGGATAATGGCGAGAAAAGCGGCGCGGCGCGCGCGTGAAAAAGGCCGCCCTGTGCGGCCTTTTTGGCAACGCTGAAATCGGTCAGTCGTTATCTTTCGGAGAAGCGTTTTCGACACGGCTTTTCAGCTTCTGACCCGGGCGGAAGGTCACCACGCGGCGCGCAGTGATCGGAATATCTTCCCCCGTTTTTGGATTTCTGCCCGGACGCTGATTTTTATCGCGCAGATCAAAATTACCAAACCCAGACAGTTTTACCTGTTCACCATTTTCCAGAGCGCGGCGAACCTCTTCAAAAAACAGCTCCACCAGCTCTTTAGCGTCACGTTTGCTTAGCCCCAGCTTCTCAAACAGGTACTCTGACATTTCAGCTTTTGTAAGCGCCATAGGTTCAATCCCTCAAGGTTGCCTGGAATCGCTTTTTTAATGCCGCAACGCATTTGCCAACGGTCGCGGCAATCTCCTCTTCTTCGAGTGTCCGGCTGGTATCCTGCAAAATCAGGCTGATTGCGAGGCTCTTGAAACCCTCGTCAACGCCCTTACCGCGGTACACGTCAAACAAGTTTACGCCAACCATCTGATTTACTGCAACTTTCTTACACTCGGCAATGATATCTGCTGCAGGGACGTTTTCTGCCACCACAACGGCGATATCGCGACGGTTCGCCGGGAAGCGTGAAATCCCGCGCGCATTAGGTAGGACGCGGTCTGCGACCTTATTCCAAAGCAGTTCAAAGATTAAGGTGCGGCCGTTGAGATCCAGCTTACGTTCCAGTTCAGGATGAACCACCCCGATAAATCCGATTCGTTCGTCGTACAAATAAATTGCTGCGCTCTGGCCCGGGTGTAACGCCGGATTCGCCTCGGCGCGGAAACGAATAGCGTCCAGTTTGCCGGTCAAATCGAGCAGCGATTCTAAATCGCCTTTTAAATCATAGAAGTCAACCGCCTGACGCGCCAGATCCCAGTGCTCTTCATTACGGTTGCCGCTCAACACGCCCGCCAGCATAAGCTCCTGACGAATACCTAAATCCGCTTGGGTATCAGGCACAAAGCGCAGACCGCTCTCAAACAGGCGCACGCGGCCCTGCTGGCGGCTCTGATTGTAGACCACCGCGCTCAGCAGACCGGTCCACAGAGACAGGCGCATCGCCGACATATCGCTGGAAATGGGGCTTGGCAGGATCAGCGCCTCTTCGCCCGGGTGCAGCAGCTGCTGGACCTTGGGATCAACGAAGCTGTAGGTGATCGCTTCCTGATAGCCTTTGTCCACCAGCAGGGTTTTCACGCGCTTCAGCGACAGGTCGCTCTCGCGATGCTGGGTCATCACCAGCCCGGCCTGTACCGGCACGTCAGGAATATTGTTGTAGCCGTAGACGCGAGCGACCTCTTCGATTAGATCCTCTTCAATTGCCATATCGAAGCGCCAGCTCGGCGCTACCGCCTTCCACTCACCCGCGCCGACGCTCACTTCGCAGCCGAGGCGCGTCAGAATGTCGGTCACCTGCTCGTCGGCCACCGCGTGGCCAATCAGGCGGTCCAGCTTTTCGCGGCGCAGCGTAATGGTGGCGCGTGCCGGCAGCGACGCGTCGTGCGTCTGGTCGATCACCGGACCCGCCTGACCGCCGCAGATGGCCAGCAGCAGCGCGGTGCCGCGCTCCATCGCTTTGTACTGCAGCGCCGGATCGACGCCGCGCTCGTAGCGGTGCGAGGCGTCGGTGTGCAGGCCGTGGCGGCGCGCGCGTCCGGTGATCGCCAGCGGATCAAACCAGGCGCACTCGAGCAGAATGTTCTGCGTCGCGTCGTTAACGCCGGAGTGCTTGCCGCCGAAGATGCCGCCCATCGCCAGCGCCTTGTAGTGATCGGCGATCACCAGCGTGTCGCTGCTTAAGGTCGCTTCGCTGCCATCAAGCAGCGTCAGGGTTTCGCCCTGTTGCGCCATGCGCACCACGATGCCGCCGTCGATGCGATCCAGGTCGAAGGCGTGCATCGGCTGTCCCAGCTCCAGCAGCACATAGTTGGTGACGTCGACCACCGGATCGATAGAGCGAATGCCGCAGCGGCGCAGCTTTTCACGCATCCAGAGCGGCGTCGGCGCTCTCACGTTGATGCCTTTTACCACGCGGCCCAGGTAGCGCGGGCAGGTTTCGGTGGCGTCAACGCGGATCGGGAAGGTGTCGCCAATAGCGGCGGCTACCGGCTCGATAGCGGGCGCGGTCAGCGGCAGGCCGTTCAGCACCGCCACATCGCGCGCGATGCCGATAATACCAAGGCAGTCGGCGCGGTTCGGCGTGACGCTGATTTCGATGGTGTTGTCGTCCAGCTTCAGGTAGTCGCGGATATCGACGCCCACCGGCGCATCGGCCGGCAGCTCAATGATGCCGCTGTGATCGTCGGAAATGCCCAGCTCGGAGAATGAGCAGAGCATGCCTTCGGACGGCTCGCCGCGCAGCTTCGCCGCCTTGATTTTGAAGTCGCCCGGCAGCACCGCGCCGGCGGTCGCCACGGCGACCTTCAGTCCCTGACGACAGTTTGGCGTGCCGCAGACGATGTCCAGCAGACGATCGCCGCCGACGTTGATTTTTGTCACGCGCAGTTTATCGGCGTTGGGGTGCTGGCCACACTCTACGACTTCGCCTACTACCACGCCGTGAAACGCGCCGGCCACCGGCTCTACGCCGTCCACTTCCAAGCCGGCCATGGTGATTTGTTCAGAAAGCGCGTCGCTGTTCAGAGCTGGATTTACCCATTCGCGTAACCAGAGTTCACTGAATTTCATTGGATAACCTGCCCTTATTTAAATTGTCTGAGGAAACGTAAGTCATTTTCGAAGAAGGCGCGCAGGTCGGTCACGCCGTAGCGCAGCATGGTGAGACGCTCCATGCCCATACCGAAGGCGAAGCCGGAGTAAAATTCCGGGTCGATGCCGACGTTGCGCAGCACGTTTGGATGCACCATGCCGCAGCCCAGCACCTCCAGCCACTTGCCGTTTTTGCCCATTACGTCCACTTCCGCTGACGGTTCGGTAAAGGGGAAGTAGGAAGGACGGAAACGGATCTGCAAATCCTCTTCAAAGAAGTTGCGTAGGAAGTCGTGCAGCGTGCCTTTCAGGTTGGTGAAACTGATGTTCTTGTCGACAATCAGCCCTTCCATCTGGTGGAACATCGGGGTATGAGTCTGATCGTAATCGTTACGGTAGACGCGGCCCGGAGCGATGATGCGGATCGGCGGCTGCTGATTTTTCATGGTGCGGATCTGCACGCCAGAGGTCTGGGTGCGCAGCAGACGCGTGGCGTCGAACCAGAAGGTGTCGTGATCGGCGCGCGCCGGGTGGTGGCCCGGAATATTCAGCGCGTCGAAGTTATGGTAGTCATCCTCGATTTCCGGACCGGTCACCACCGCGAAACCCAGTTCACCGAAGAAGGTTTCGATGCGATCGATGGTGCGCGTGACCGGATTCAGGCTGCCGTTTTCCGTGCGGCGTCCAGGCAGAGAGACGTCGATAGTCTCCGCCGCCAGGCGCGCGTTCAGTGCAGCGGATTCCAGCGCCTCTTTACGCGCGTTCAGACGCTCCTGCACCTGCTTTTTCGCGTCGTTGATCACTGCGCCCGCAGCCGGGCGCTCTTCCGGCGGCAGTTCACGCAGGGTGGTCATCAGCTGCGTCAGGTGGCCTTTTTTACCGGTGTATTCGACGCGCACCGCGTCAAGGGTGGCGATATCCGTCGCCTCGTCGATAGCGGCCGTGGCGCGGGCCACCAGTTCTACGCGTTGAGACATGGTTTCCTCTTCTTCCAGCCGGGCTGGTCAGCTCTCGTTGGGACATTGCAGTCCAATATGCTTCGCCAGAAACACAAAAACCTCCCTCGTGGAGGCTTTTGGCGCGATTTTTCGTTTCTTTTCTATGCGCTAAAGCCCCGACTGTCCGGTGCTAAAGTAAAAAAGAAACGGAAAATAGCAGCATGCATGCTTGCGTTACCTTGATGTGATCCAGGGGGCACTATTGAAAAGCCCTGCGGCGAAAATGTCAATCTTTTGATTGGGTTACAGGAAATAAAAAAAGGGAGCAAGCTCCCTTTTTCATCTGACTTACGCCAGTGCTAATTTTGCTTTTTCGACCAGTGCGGTGAACGCCACTTTGTCGAATACAGCGATGTCAGCCAGGATCTTACGGTCAATTTCAATAGACGCTTTTTTCAGGCCATTGATGAAACGGCTGTAAGAGATGTTGTTCTGACGCGCTGCCGCGTTGATACGCACAATCCACAGTTGACGGAACTGACGCTTACGTTGACGACGGTCACGGTAAGCGTACTGACCAGCTTTGATAACAGCCTGGAAGGCAACGCGGTATGCACGTGAACGTGCACCGTAGTAGCCTTTAGCTTGTTTTAAGATTTTTTTGTGACGTGCACGAGCAATTACACCACGTTTTACGCGAGCCATGTAAGCTCTCCTGTATCTGTATCAATATTCTGTGGTGCCTTTATCCCCTGCCGACCAGCGGCCGTAGTGCAGGATATTTCGGGCAGATTTATAAAATAAGTTAACTTATGCGTACGGCAGGCAGGCAACAACCAGACCCAGATCGCCTTTAGACACTACGCCTTTCGGGCGCAGGTGACGTTTACGCTTCGTTGATTTTTTAGTCAGAATATGACGCAGGTTTGCGTGCTTACGCTTGAAGCCGCCAGAAGCGTTCTTCTTGAAGCGTTTAGCCACGCCACGTACAGTTTTAATCTTTGGCATTTTAAAAATATCCACTTCGTATTGTTAATAAAACGGACAGGCGAACAAAAGGCCGCACAACGCGAACGCTGCGCGGTTATTGTTACTTGAAAGCCTACTATTTCTTTTTGGGAGCGAGCACCATAATCATCTGGCGGCCTTCGATCTTCGATGGGAAGGATTCGACTACCGCCAGTTCGACCAGATCGTCTTTCACGCGGTTAAGCACTTCCATACCGATCTGTTGGTGCGCCATTTCACGACCGCGAAAACGCAGCGTGATCTTGGCTTTATCGCCTTCTTCCAGAAAACGAATCAGGCTGCGGAGTTTTACCTGATAGTCGCCTTCATCGGTACCAGGACGGAATTTAATTTCCTTAACCTGTATAACTTTTTGCTTCTTCTTCTGTTCTTTAGAAGATTTGCTTTTTTCATAAAGGAACTTGCCGTAATCTATAATACGGCACACCGGCGGTTCGGCGTTCGGGCTAATTTCTACTAAATCAACACCTGCTTCTTCAGCTTTTTCGATAGCTTCGCGAAGGCTGACAATTCCAATCTGTTCGCCATCCACGCCAGTTAAGCGTACTTCAGTGGCGCGGATTTCACCGTTGATACGATTCGGACGCGTCGGTTGTACTCGTTTTCCGCCTTTAATAACCTTATTCCTCTAATTGGTGAAGATTGCGGCTGCTAATCTCTTGTTGCAGCTTCTCAACAAACACGTCGATGTCCATCGTCCCGAGGTCTTTACCACGGCGGGTGCGAACGGCAACCAAGCCTGCTTCCACCTCTTTATCACCGCAAACCAGCATATAGGGGACGCGACGTAATGTATGCTCGCGGATTTTAAAGCCTATCTTCTCATTTCTCAAGTCTGCTTTCACACGAAAGCCAGCATTCTGCAATTTACGTGTCAACATGTCGACATATTCTGCCTGGCTATCAGTGATATTCATTACCACCGCCTGCACCGGCGCCAGCCACGTCGGAAAGAAACCGGCGAACTCTTCGGTCAGGATGCCAATAAAGCGCTCCATTGACCCGAGAAGCGCGCGGTGAATCATCACCGGCGTCTGACGATCGTTGTTTTCGCCTACATAGGTGGCATCCAGACGTTTTGGCAGGGAGAAGTCTAGCTGAACTGTGCCACACTGCCAAGCGCGATCGAGACAGTCATACAGGGTAAACTCAATTTTCGGGCCGTAAAAGGCGCCCTCGCCCGGCTGGAACTCAAATGCGATGTTGTTTTCGTTCAGCGCGGCCGCAAGGTCCTCTTCGGCGCGATCCCACATCTCATCCGTGCCGATGCGCTTCTCCGGACGAGTAGAGAGTTTCACCACGATCTTTTCAAAGCCGAAGGTGCTGTACATGTCATAAACCATGCGGATACAGCTGTTCACTTCGTCGTACACCTGATCTTCGGTACAGAAGACGTGGGCGTCATCCTGGGTAAAGCCGCGCACGCGCATCAGGCCGTGCAGCGCGCCTGACGGCTCATTGCGATGGCAGCTGCCGAACTCTGCCATACGCAGCGGCAGATCGCGATAGGACTTCAGCCCCTGATTGAAGATCTTCACGTGTCCCGGGCAGTTCATCGGCTTGATGCAGTATTCGCGGTTTTCTGACGACGTGGTGAACATCGCCTCTTTGTAGTTTTCCCAGTGACCGGTTTTTTCCCACAGAACGCGGTCCATCATAAACGGCCCCTTCACTTCCTGGTACTGATACTCTTTCAGCTTGCTGCGCACGAAGACTTCCAGCTCGCGGAAGATAGTCCAGCCGTCATTATGCCAGAACACCATGCCCGGCGCCTCTTCCTGCATATGGTAGAGGTCAAGCTGCTTGCCAATCTTACGGTGGTCGCGCTTCGCCGCCTCTTCCAGACGCTGCAGATAAGCATTGAGCTGCTTTTTGTCCGCCCAGGCCGTACCGTAGATACGCTGCAGCATTTTATTGTTGCTGTCGCCGCGCCAGTAGGCGCCCGCGATTTTCTGCAGCTTGAAGTGGTGACAGAAACGCATATTCGGCACGTGCGGACCGCGGCACATGTCGACGTACTCTTCGTGATGATAGAGGCCTGGACGATCGTTGTGGCTGATATTTTCATCCAGAATCGTGATTTTGTAGCTCTCGCCGCGCTCGGCGAACACGTCGCGCGCCTGCTGCCAGCTGACGACCTTTTTCACCACGTCGTAGTTGGTTTCGGCCAGCTGGTGCATGCGTTTTTCCAGCGCGTCGATATCTTCCTGCGTCAGGGTATGGTCGAGATCGACGTCATAGTAGAAGCCGTTATCGATGATCGGACCGATCGCCATTTGGGTATTGGGCCACAGTTGTTTGATCGCGTGTCCCAGCAAATGCGCGCAAGAGTGGCGAATGATTTCCAGACCCGCCTCATCTTTTGCAGTGATGATCGCGACAGAAGCGTCTTTGGTAACGGGATCGACCGCATCGACCAGCTGGCCGTTGACGCGGCCGGCGATACAGGCTTTCGCCAGGCCAGGCCCGATATCCAGCGAGATATCCATCACGCTCACGGCGCGATCGTAGACACGCTGGCTGCCATCAGGAAGCGTAATTACAGGCATTTCATATCCTTAATTGCAGTGGTAAGCCACACGAAAGCTTACATACAACATTGAGTAAGAGTAATTGCCCGGCGCGATGTCAGACCCATGTTGTCGGAATGACGCCGGGAATGTGGTGCGCCGCCGATGATAACAGCTTTGGTGCGGTAGCAAAAACCATTCCCCTGCCGCTAAGTCGTGGTTGTGGTTGTGGTTGTGGTTGTGGTTGTGGTTGTGGCAAAAAAACCGCAGCTAGGCTGCGGTTGGAAGTGGCATCGCGTCGCGCTTACATCGCGTAGGTCAGCATAATGCTGGTTTTGGTGTCGGTGCGATCCGGCGCGGATTCTGGCGGATTGTTGTTCCAGGTCACGTTATACGCCAGCTTCAGGGCGAAGTGATCGTTGATGCCGACCTGCAGGCCGGTTTCAGAGTTAACGGTGGTATCTTCGCCAGCTGCTCAGCACCGAGACGCCCTAAATGAACTTTGTGTTGTCGGTCAGCTGCCACTGGTAGCTCAGCGCGCCGTAGCCCAGCGCTTTGGTTTCTCTGCCACCATCATGGTAATCGTCGTAGCGCACGCCCGGACCAAATTCAGCACGCAGCGAGTGGATCGGGCCATTGAGGATCTGGCGACCATAACCTGCGGTCAGCACGTCGCGCGAATCGTAGCCATTGAAGCGATCGCTCAGCCAGCTCGCCTGACCGAACAGGTAGTCGAAGCTGTTCAGGTTGTAACGGGTACGGCCACCGATGTTATAGGTTTCCGAAAAGCGCTCATCGTTAGAAGAGGTATTCGCCGCGTTGCCCCACAGGCTGTAGGCTATAGCGCTCTGATACCACGTCATATTGGTTTGCGCGGTCAGGGAGGAGCTGGTGGTGTTACCGGTCTGCACCAGGTAACCGGCGGACGCGCTGCCGTCAAACGGCTTTTTCGCCGTTGAAGGATCGTCCATGGCAGTAAAGACATTATTATTGTCTGCTAAAGCTTGGTGGCAAAATGCGCCAGCGGAGAGCAAAAGAATTGCAGAGAGCTTATGAAGCACTTTCATTTAATTGTGACCCGTACGAAAGTTTAAAAAATGAAGAAGAGTGTGAAGAGTTTTCCGGGCCGATCAATGCAATTTACGGCAAGAATGTTTATTAACCTGCAGGGAAAGGGCCCCAGGCCCTGAGTCCCGCTTGATTATTACGACTTTTCTCATTACATTAACTTAACGGCGCGCAGTAGTATAGTGGGCAAATGACAAAAAAGCAGCCTAAATACTACAAGATTTTTCTGAAGCGGCGCGACGCGGCTTTACCCTGCTTTACTTTTTGTGATTGTCTGAAACGCTCGCTTTATCCTGTTCATTATTCGCGCATTTTTTCGCCATGGTCTACGCTGTGATCAGTCACACCCTTCCGAGGAGGCAACATGAGCGGCGATCTAAAACGTTACATTGTCACTTTTAGCTATCACGAAGCGGGCCTCGGCGACATTCAGATGCTGAACAGCGCCATGGTTTCAGCCAGCTTCAGCTCCACTCAGCACGACGACACCGGCAAAACTCACGAGCTGGGCACCAATAGCTTTGGCCTGATTAGCGCCTTGTCGCCGGAAGAGCTGCAGCAGCAGGCCGTCGCCGCAGGCGAGGCCGCAGGCGAGAGCGTACTGCATCAGAAACCAGAGGTCAGCGCAACGACGCTCGACGCTTTCTTACGCGACGCCGCGCAATAGTTCCGCGCCGGTAAGCTGTGCGCAAGCGCGGATTTTTTTCACGCGTTGCGCGCGATACAATCGCCAGCGGGTCGCGCCCTTTCCGGTCAATACCGTACCTGAAGCCTAACGGGTTAAAAGAGGAAAAAGCCATGTGGACCGCAATTAGTCGTCTGTTGAGTGAGCATTTCGGTGACGCCGAAATTACCCAGCGCCATGAGCTTCCCGGCGGCGATGTGCATCCCGCATGGCGCATCCGCTACGGGGAGCATGAGGTGTTTGTGAAATTCAACAGCCGCGATATGCTCTCGCTTTTTACCTGGGAAGCGGATCAGCTGGCGCTGCTGGCGCGCGCACAGAGCATACGCGTGCCGGCGGTTTACGGCGTAGGCCACGCACGCGACAAGAGTTTCCTGCTGCTGGAGTATATCGCGCCGCAGCCGCTGGATGCGGAGAACGCCTTTCAGCTCGGTCAGCAGCTGGCGCGTCTGCACCAGTGGAGCGAGCAGGCGCAGTTCGGCCTCGACTTCGACAACAACATCACCACCACGCCGCAGCCCAACAGCTGGCTGCGCCGCTGGTCAGTCTTTTTCGCCGAGCAGCGCATCGGCTGGCAGCTTCAGCTCGCCGAAGAGAAAGGGCTCGCGTTTGGCGATATCGAGGTGATCGTCAGCTGCGTGCAGCGCGCCCTCGCTACGCACCATCCGCAACCTTCCCTGCTGCATGGTGACCTCTGGCCGGCCAACTGCGCCGGCAGCGCCAGCGGACCGTGGATATTCGATCCCGCCTGCTACTGGGGCGACCGCGAGTGCGATCTGGCAATGCTGAGCTGGTTTTCCAATCTGCCGCGCCAGATCTACGAAGGCTATCAGTCGGTCTGGCCGCTGCCGGATGGCTTTTCCCAGCGCCAGCCAGTTTATCAGCTCTACTACCTGCTCAACCGCGCCAACGTCTTTGGCGGCAGCTGGACAGACGAAGCGCAGTTCGCCCTTGAACGACTGCGCGAGATCGCAGCGCCCGCTGCTGCCTGGGGGCAGGCAGGTGCTGCAGCTCTGTCGTCAACTGGGGCTGAAAACCGGTCTGGTTTCCGCCTCACCGCTGATGATGCAGGAGCGCGTGCTGGCGCTGTTCGACCTGCGCGACGCCTTTGACGTGCTGGTATCCGCCGAGGCGCTGTCCTACAGCAAGCCGCATCCGCAGGTTTACCTTGACGCCGCCGCCAGGCTGGAGATCGATCCGCTGAGCTGTGTGACGCTGGAAGACTCCTTTAACGGCATGATCGCTACAAAAGCGGCGCGCATGCGCTCATTGGTGGTACCTGCCGCCGCGCTGCGCGACGACGCACGCTGGTCGCTGGCAAACGTGAAGCTGGACGATTTGACGCAGCTTACCGCCGCGCATTTGCTGGGCTGATCCTGCGCGAAACAGGATAAAGCATGATCCCTCTCGCAAAAAAAACAATGTTTCATTTTATTGAATTCATTTGCCACTCCTCCTAGTCTGCCCTGCAGACGCCCTGTGGGGCACACATACCTGACATCGCCAGAGGGGATCCAAAATGGACTGTTCGTCAAAGCATAAACAGTGTGAGCATGCCAGACAGCTCGACACCGCCGCGCTGCGCCGCGAATTTCTTATCGAAAAATTTTTTGTTGCCGACAGCTATACCCTGACCTACCGCCATATCGACCGTATCATCATCGGCGGCGTGATGCCGGTCGCCACCAGCGTGACCTTCGGCAACGAGATGGGCAAACAGCCTGGCGTCAGCTACTTTATTGAGCGCCGCGAGCTGGGCCTGAGATCAATATCGGTGGCCCAGGCACCGTGGAAGTAGACGGCAAAGTGTGGGAAATCGGTACGGAAGAGGCGCTTTACATCGGCAAAGGCGCGCAGGCGTTAAGCTTTAGCAGCAGCGATGCGCAGCGTCCGGCGAAATTCTATTTTAACAGCGCGCCGGCCCACGGCCGCTTTCCCGACAAGAAAATCGGCAAAGAGGAGGCGGTACGCACTACGCTGGGCGACCTGGCCACCTCAAACCGCCGCACCATCAACAAATATCTGGTGCCCGGTGCTGCCAACCTGCCAGCTCACCATAGGCCTGACCCGACGAGAGGAAGGCCATCTGTGGAACACCATGCCCTGTCACACCCATGAGCGCCGCATGGAGGTCTACTTCTACTTCGATATGAACCCGGAAAGCGCGGTGTTTCATATTGATGGCCAGCCGCAGGAGACGCGTCATTTGCTGTTGCATAACGAACAGGCTGTTATCTCGCCAAGCTGGTCGATTCACGCCGGCGTCGGCACCGAACGTTACACATTTATCTGGGGCATGGTCGGCGAGAATCAGGTATTCGACGACATGGATCATGTCAAAATCCGCGATCTGCGCTAACCAAGGAGGCTCTCTCATGATACTCAACACATTTAATCTGGAAGGCAAAGTGGCGCTGGTCACCGGGTGTAATACCAGTCTCGGCCAGGGCATGGCGTTGGGCCTGGCGCAGACGGGTTGCGATATCGTCGGCGTTAACCGCGACGATCCCATGGAAACCGAGCAGCGGGTGAAGGAGCTGGGCCGCCGTTTCTGGTCGCTACAGGCGGATTTAATCCGTACCGAGCGTACCGAGCAGGTGCCCTGCGTGGTAGAGAAGGCGGTTGCCGACGCTGGCAAAATCGATATTCTGGTCAACAATGCAGGCATTATTCGCTGCGAAGACGCCCTTAACTTCAGCGAGCAGGACTGGGACGATGTAATGAACATCAACAGCAAGAGCGTGTTCTTCCTGTCGCAGCACGTGGCGCGCCAGTTTATCGCTCAGGGTCACGGCGGCAAGATCATCAACATCGCCTCGATGCTCTCATTCCAGGGCGTACACGCGTTCCCTCCTACACCGACTCAAAAAGCTCGGTCATGGGCCTGACTCGACTGATGGCCAACGAATGGGCGAAGCACGGCATCAACATCAACGCCATCGCACCGGGCTATATGGCGACGAACAACACCGAACAGCTGCGCAGCGATGAAAACCTCAGCGCGGAAATTCTCGGACGCATTCCGGCCGCGCGCTGGGGCGTGCCGGAAGATATGATGGGGCCGGCGGTGTTCCTGGCTTCCGCGGCGTCTGACTATGTGAACGGTTATACGCTGGCAGTAGACGGCGGCTGGCTGGTGTGTTAACAGACAAACGGCGGAGCCACGCCGCCGTTTCCGCAAAAAAATTCACATCTCGTTACGGTGTCACAACTTCTCATTTACTGGATAAATCCCTATACTGGATGCATCGACAGTTTGCAGCCAGGTTTTATCATGACGGGAAAGGCCACGTAATTTTTGTTTGCCACCGCTATTTTTGCCAAGCGCGCGGAACTGACGCCCGTGCTGGCGCAGGCTGACTGCTGGCACCTTATTTCCGCCTCGCTGCTGACCTGCCTGCTGATCGATATCTATCACCCTAAATCCCTGCTGGGCCAGCGACTGAAGTGGCTCTCCTATCCCATCGCACGCGCCTTCGGTCACCGCAGCTTCACCCACAGCCTGTTGGCGGTCGCGACCAGCCTGTGACTGTTTCAGATTAACGTGCCTGCCGACGTGCTGCAGGGCATGACGCTAGACTACCTCAGCCATATCGTGGCAGATATGCTGACGCCCGCCGGCGTGCCGCTGGCGCTTTCGCTTGCCGATTCTGCGCAGACAGAAAGGCAACCAGCTGGAGCGAGCGCTCTGCCTGGCGCTGGTCGGCTACGCGCTCTGGTTTCCTCCCGGCGCGCCCTCTTTTAGTGCGGACGGCTGCCCTTCTCAACTGTTTGATACGCTGCAAAATGGCGTTTCCAGACTGATTTCTGCACAAAAAGCGCATTAAACCGGCAAAAAACGCGATCTGGGTATAAGCCATTCTTTTTGGATAAGTGACCGCGCCGCGTAGCTGCTATCATACGCCAACTTAATTCGTAAGCCACATTATCCGGTCGTGCGGCATACTGCGCGGCCGAATGCTTTTCTCTGGAGACACTATGGATCTTCCTCTGATACTCAACCTGGCCGCTTTCGTCGCTCTGCTGCTGCTGTCGCGCCTCGGCCGCGGCAACTGGAGCCTGTCGAAAAAGGTGCTGGTCGGCCTGACCTTCGGCGTGCTGTTTGGCCTGGCGCTCCAGTCCATCTACGGCGCGCAAAGTGAGGTGCTGAAAACTTCTATCAGCTGGTTCAAACATCGTCGGCAACGGCTACGTGCATGCTGCCGATGATCGTGATGCCGCTCTGGTGTTCGCCTCTATTCTCAGCGCCGCTGCATAACACCTCGTCACTGGGTAAAATCAGCCTGGTGACCACCGCCATCTCCGCGCTGGTCGGCATGTTTGTTACCGGCCTGTTCCATCTCAGCGCCGAAGATCTGGTGCAGGGTGCGCAAGAGAGTGCGCGGCTTGCCGCGATTCAGAACAACTATGTCGGCAAGGTTGCAGACCTGACTGTCCCTCAGCTGCTGCTCTCTTTCGTACCGAAAACCCGTTTGCCGATCTCACCAGCGCCAGCCCGACCTCAATCATCAGCGTAGTAATCTTTGCCGCCTTCCTCGGCGTGGCCGCACTGCAGCTGCTGAAGGATGATGAAGTCTAAGACCAGCGCGTGCTGGTGGCGATCGACACGCTGCAGTCCTGGGTGATGAAGCTGGTGCGTCTGATCATGAAGCTGACGCCGTATGGCGTGCTGGCGCTGATGACCAAAGTGGTCGCCGGTTCGAACCTACAGGACATCATCAAGCTGGGCGGCTTTATTACTGCCTCCTACCTTTTATCTGGGTCTGGCGATTATGTTCGGTGTGCACGCGCTACTGCTGTCGGTCAACGGCATCAACCCGCTGCACTTCTTCCGCAAGGTCTGGCCGCTTATTACCTTCGCCTTTACCAGCCGCTCCGGCGCCCCCAGCATCCCGCTTAACGTGGAAACGCAGACGCGCTGCCTGGGCGTGCCGGAAGCGATCGCCAGCTTATCCGCCTCTTTCGTCGCGACGATTGGCCAGAACGGCTGTTTGGGCCTCTATCCCACCATGCTGGCGGTGATGGTTGCGCCGACCGTCGGCATCAACCCGTTCAATCCGGTCTGGATCACGACGCTGATCGGCATCGTTACGCTGAGCTCTGCCAGTGTGGCGGGCGTGGGCAGCGGCGCGACCTTTGCCGCGCTGATCGTGCGTCCGCTGTGAGGCGATTACCGCGTGCTAATAAGGAGGCCTGACGCTAGCGTTCTCGCAGCTAGCCTGCTGCTGCTGCTGCTGCTGCTGCTGCTGGCAGGCATCCACGCCGCGCCGCTGTCACTGGTGCTGGTCGCCCTTTTCTTCACCATCGCCAGCAACGGGGTAATAGCCACCACCGCCTCTTCGCTGGCGATGCAGAGCCAAGGCCATCGAGCCGGCAGCGCCTCGGCGGTGATCGGCGTCTGCATGTTCTCGCTAGGTGCCGTAGCGGTGCCGATGACCGGCCTCGGCGGCACCTCGCTGCTCAGCATGACCGGCACCATTTTCGGCTGCTTCACGCTGGCGATCCTCATGTTTATTTTCCTGGCGCAGAAACCCGCGCCGCGCAGTAAAACTGCCTGATATCGCAGCAGATAACCGGAAACAACTGGCGCTTTGGCTTGTTGTTTCCGCCGATGCGCATTAGCTTTAACAGATGGTTCGCACGGGCCAAAAGGCCGCTGACTTGAGGAGAGATTCATGTCACTGCAGCAGGAAATCATTACAGCACTTGGCGTTAACCCGGTTATCGACGCGCAGCAGGAGATTCGCCGCAGCGTCGATTTTCTCAAAAGCTACCTGACGCGTCACCCGCTCCTGAAAACCCTAGTGCTGGGCATCAGTGGCGGCCAGGATTCGACCCTGGCGGGTAAACTCTCGCAGCTGGCCATCAGCGAACTGCGCGACGAAACCGGCGACAAAGCGTACAGCTTTATCGCGGTGCGCCTGCCCTATGGTGTGCAGGCGGACGAGCAGGACTGTCAGGATGCGCTGGCCTTTATCCAGCCGGATCGCTCGCTGGTGGTCAACATCAAGGAGTCCGTGCTGGCTAGCGAGCGCGCCCTGAAAGAGGCAGGCATTGAGCTGACCGATTTCGTGCGCGGCAACGAAAAGGCGCGCGAACGTATGAAGGCGCAGTACAGCATTGCCGGCATGACGCAGGGCCTGGTGGTCGGCACCGACCACGCGGCGGAGGCGATTACCGGCTTCTTCACTAAGTATGGCGACGGCGGCACCGACATTAACCCGCTGTTCCGCCTTAACAAGCGTCAGGGCAAGCTGCTGCTGAAAACCCTCGGCTGCCCGGAGCACCTCTACCTGAAGCGCCCGACAGCGGATCTGGAAGACGATCGTCCCGGCCTGGCGGATGAGGTGGCTCTGGGCGTGACCTATGAGATGATCGACGACTATCTGGAAGGCAAAAGCGTCGCGCCGGAAACGGCGAAGATTATCGAAAACTGGTATCAGAAAACCGAGCACAAGCGTCGTCCTCCGATTACGGTATTCGAAGACTTCTGGAAATAACCCGCATTTCCCCTGCCGGCCGGCAGGGGAAACGTTACGCCGCCGCTGTTCACCCCTTAACCCGCTGGCGAAACGCTGAGCAGACTGACATCCTGTATGAATACACAGTTACAGGAGTCTGTCTTGGTTTGACGTGCTGCCACGCACCGCCTCGAGTTCGATGAGGCTGCTATCACGAATATCCCGAACATCTGCGCGAATGGCTGGAAGGCTTGCCCAACCAGCCCGGCGTCTATACCTTTCACGGCGACAGCGAGACGCTGCCGCTCTATATCGGTAAGAGCATCAATCTGCGTCGCAGATCATATCCCATTTCCGCACGCCGGAGGAGGCGCGCATGCTGCGCCAGGCGCGGCGCGTCAGCTGGATCCTGACCGCGGACGATCTCGGCGCGCTGCTGCTGAAAGCGCAGATGATCAAAACGCAGCAGCCGCTGTTCAACAAGCGGCTGCGCAAAAATCGTCAGCTCTGTTCTATTCAGATCACCGACGACCGACCGGAGGTGGTCTATTCGCGCGACGTCGATTTTTCCCACTAGTCGCCTAACCTGTTCGGCCTCTACCGCAGCCGCCACAAGGCGCTGGAGAAGCTGAGCGCCAACCGCGCCTGTTTTCGCGCTGCGCTGGCGCCTACTGTAGACGCGAACCGGTCGAGACGCATCAGGCGCGCCTGCTGGCGGCGCTGGAAGGGGTACGGGTTATGTGCTGGCCGTGGTAGGGCCCGGTCGCGCTGATAGAGGAAGGAAAGCTGATGATGCAGATCCACGTTATCGATCACTGTTTCTCTCTGGGAGCGGTCAACGAAATAGAGGAGGCGCGTCGGCTGAAGCACGCGCCGGGCGGCTTCGATCACGACGGCTATAAAATTCTCTGTCGGCCGCTGCTCTCCGGCCACTATCCCATCGAACCGCTGTAAACAAAACCGCCGACGCTGCCCAGCGCACTTGCTCAACTGGACAACGTCGGCGGTCTCAATGCCTTAGCTCAGCGCGATTATTCGCCAGCCGGCGGCGGCGCCATCTTGCCGTCGCGCGAGCCTTTCTCGGTCAGACGCTTCTCGATAGTTGGCGTTGTACTGCTCTTTCTGCTCCGGCGTCAGCACGTTGTAGAGCTTGTTCTGTTTTTCCATCCTCGCCACCGCCCGCGCTTCCACTTTGGCGCGATCGAAGGTATCAGACGCGATAATCGCATGACCAGCGCGACGCTCTTCCAGCGACGGACGTTTAAAATCTTTGTGGCTCTCTTTCAGGATGTCGTGGATCTCTTTTTTCTGCACGTCGGTCAGGTTCAGACCTTTGAACATCATGTTCATGCCGTGGTGCATCGGCGGCTTATGCGTCGGCTTTTCGCTGCCGGCCGGCGGCTGCGTCAGGTTGTCAGCCGCTGCGTGGACCGCGCTTGCCGCACCGAACGCCAGAGTAGAAGCCAGAATTAGGGAAGTCAGTTTACGCATAATAGTTGTCCTTATCATTCAGTTAATGACGACAGCAGCCTGTCGCATCTTCGAAAGCAAGATTACGCGGCTGAATGTCAAGCATCCAGAGAGTGCGTAAAGCCTTGAAAGCATAAAAGAGAGAAAACAATCATCATGAAGAAAATGCGAAGATTTCAGTGAGGAATTGCAAAAGAGTATGAATTTAAAGTGAATTTGGTAGGAATTATGGATGAGTGTAAGGGTTGCGGCAGCAAAGCGGAAGGAAAATTCGCGCCGGTTTGAGCGGCGCGCGGATACAGGTGCCTGTCAGACCTCAGCCCGCCTCCTCCACCAGCATCAGGCCGGCGCGCAGCCCCGGCGCCACGTCAGAGTTAGGGAACAGCACAAATTCGCGCGCCTGCTCCACCCGATAGCGGGTCTCGCCATCCTCCGCCAGCAGCGTGCCCTGCGGAAACGCGGTGAAGTTGCGCGTCTCCGCGTCCATATGCAGCCGAAACTGCTCGCTGAGGCGGGTAATCTGCTGCGTGACCCGATAGCGGCGCGGCGCGACAGGCGCGACGGCCAGTGGCGCACCGCTCAGCAGCGCCGCCAGCGCCTGCTGCGCGGCGGCGAACTGCGTGAGGTCGTTGGCGCCGAACGGCAGCGCCTTACCCAGCTCCAGCGTGCAGCTGGCGGCAGCGAAGCGCGCGCAGCTGAAATGAGTGAAGGTGCCGCTCGGCGCATGGTGAAACACCAGCGCCTCCAGCCCCGCTGCTCCCAGCCACTGAAGAAAATCCTCCGGCCAGGGCAGCGGATTGAGCGGCAGC
Organism: Candidatus Pantoea persica; assembly: GCF_013753875.1. Lineage (GTDB taxonomy): Bacteria > Pseudomonadota > Gammaproteobacteria > Enterobacterales > Enterobacteriaceae > Pantoea > Pantoea persica. Next base: position 251,723 of record NZ_SMDS01000019.1, on the reverse strand, counting down.
ACGCCGAAGCGCGTATGCCAAGAGCCGCGAATGGCGGTATGCAGATCGAAATGCCAGCGCGGCAGCCCGTCGTCGGCCTGCGGCCAGAAGCGCGTCAGCGCCTGCTCCAGACGCGCGGCGCGCTGCGCCTCGTCGCAGCTTTCGATCTGCTGCCAGCGGCCGCTGAACACGCGGTTCATATCGTAACTCAGATAGCGCTTGCCGTCGCGCAGGGCGGGCGGATTGCCGAGGATCGCCAGCACGCGCTGGCGCAGCGGCAGCGCGCCGCACAGCAGCGCGTTCAGCTGCACATTGAGTATCTCCACCGGCGCCGTCTCGTTGCCGTGAATGCCCGCCGACAGCACCAGCGCCTGCTGCGGCTCCCCTTTCGGATCCAGCTGCAAAATGCCGCGATCGTGCCACTGCCAGCGCAAGTATGGGGTTTCGCCCTGGCGCTGCGCCGGCGCCTCGCCCGACAGCGTCTGCTGTAGAAAATCGTGCATGTTCTCTCCTGTATGCAATCAAGCTGCGGCTAGCGCTGGAACGCGTAGACATTGCCCAGATCGAGCAGCCGCGTCAGCTCGTCCAGCGCGTCGCGTCCCTCGCGCAGCAGCTGCGGATCGGCAAGATCCGCCTGCGTCAGACGATCGCGATAGTGGAGATCTACCCAGTTGTTCAGCTCGGCGAACAGCCTGTCGTCCATCAGCACGGCGGGATTGAGCGCCCGCAGCTCCTCCTGCGTCAGCACCACGCGCAGCCGCAGGCAGGCCGGGCCGCCGCCGTTGTGCATGCTTTCGCGCAGATCGAAGCTGCGCAGCTCGCGCACCGGGCCGTCCTGCTCCACCAGTTCGCACAGGTAGCGCCAGGCGCCGGGATGCTGGCGCGACTCTTCCGGCAGCACTAGCAGCATGCCACCGTCCGAGCGGCTCAGCAGCTGGCTGTTGAACAGATAGGTGCTGACCGCATCCGCCACCGACACGCGCGCGTCAGGCACCTCGATAGCGGCAAAGCCCGGCACGCGACGCCTGAGCGTTGCCAGCAGCGCCGGCTGGTCGACAAACGCCCGCTGATGGCAGAACAGCGCCGCGCGGTTGCTGACCGCGATCACATCATTATGAAACACGCCCTGATCGATGACGGCGGGATTCTGCTGCACGAACAGCGTCTGGCGCTCTTCCAGCTGATGCAGCCTCGCCACCGCCTGACTTGCCTGCAGCGTCTGGCGCGCGGGATAACGCCCGGGCGCGCTGCCGCCGTTGTCGTCGCGGCCGTAAACAAACAGCTGCAGGCTGCGGTCGCCATACTCTGCGCCGAGGCGGTTATGGTTCGCCGCGCCCTCGTCGCCAAACAGCGCCACCTGCGGCAGCGCGTCATGAACGGCGAAGCGCTGCGGATCGCGAAAAATGGCGCGCAGCAGCCGGGTGGTCTGCGGCGCCTCCATCGCGCGGTGAAACTTGTTGTTCAGGTTCGCCACGGTGAAATGCACCCGGCCGTCGGCGCTGTCAGCCGAGGGAGAGACGGTGGCCGCATTGGCGACCCACATCGCCGACGCGGAGCTGGCCGCCGACAGCAGCCCGGGCGCACGCTGCGCCGCCTGCGCCAGCACCTGTGCATCGCTGCCGCTAAAGCCGAGCTGGCGCAACAGCGGCAGGTTCGGCCGCTCGTGCGGCGGGATCACTCCCTGCACAAAGCCGCTGTCCGCCAGCGCCTTCATCTTCAGCAGCCCCTGCTTTGCCGCCAGGCGCGGGTTCGACGGCTGATGCTGATGGCGCGTCGAGGCCTCATTGCCGAACGAGAGTCCGGCATAGTGGTGCGTCAGGCCCACCAGCCCGTCGAAGTTGGCTTCAGTGGCGTTCATGCTTGCCCCTCGCGCGCGGAGAAATCAAGCCCCGGCGAGAGCGCGGCGGGCAGCGTCAGGTCAGGTGTTTCCAGCGACGCCATCGGCCAGGCGCAGTAGTCCGCCGCATACCAGGCGCTGGCGCGATGGTTGCCGGAGGCGCCGATGCCGCCGAACGGCGCGCTGCTCGCCGCGCCGGTCAGCGGTTTGTTCCAGTTGACAATGCCGGCGCGTGCCTTCAGCAGCAGCTGGTCGAACTGCGCGCGCGACGGCGAGATAAGGCCGCACGACAGGCCGTAGCGCGTGTCGTTGGCGAGGCGGATCGCCTCATCGAAATGGTCATAGCGAATCACGTTAAGCAGCGGACCAAACACCTCTTCATCCGGCAGCCCGCCGACCTGGGTCACGTCGATAATGCCCGGCGTCAGCAGCGCCGTGCCGTGCTGCGGGCAGCGCATCGCCAGCAGCGGCCTGCCGCCGAGCGCGACGCGCTGCTGCCACGCCTGATAAATCTTTTCCGCCGCCTCGGCAGAGATCACGCTGCCCATAAAGGGCTGCGGTTCGGCGTTCCACGCGCCGGGCTCAAGCCGCGCACTTACCTCTGTCAGACGCTGCAGAAAGGCGTTGCCCGCCGCGCCGCGCTTCACCAGCAGACGGCGCGCGCAGGTGCACCGCTGGCCGGCGGTGATAAAAGCGGACTGAATAGCGAGGTGCGCCGCCGCGTCGATATCGGCCGGATCCTCGACGATCAGCGCGTTGTTGCCGCCCATCTCCAGCGCCAGCATCTTCTCCGGCTGACCGGCGAACTGACGATGCAGCTGGTAGCCAGTGCCGGCGCAGCCGGTAAAGAGCACGCCGTCGATCTGCGCCTCCGCCGCTAGCGCTTGGCCAGTAGCACGCGCCCCCTGCAGCAGCGCCAGCACGCCGCACGGCAGTCCCGCTTCCAGCCAGAGCCGCACGGTTTTCTCCGCCGTCAGCGGCGTCAGTTCGCTCGGCTTGAACAGCACGCAGTTGCCCGCCAGCAGCGCTGGCACGATATGGCCGTTGGGCAGATGGCCGGGAAAGTTATACGGACCAAACACCGCCAGCACGCCGTGCGGACGATGGCGCAGCGAGCTTTCGCCCTCGCGCTGCTCACCGGTGCGGGTATGAAAGGCTTTCACCGAGAGGGCGACCTTATTGATCATCGCCTGCACCTCGGTCAGCGCCTCCCAGCGCGGCTTGCCGGTCTCCACGGCGATGGTCGCCGCCAGATAGGCTTTATGGCGCTCCAGCAGCGCGGCGAAGCGTTCCGCCAGCGCCTGGCGCTCGGCGAAAGGACGCCGCGCCCAGGCGGGAAACGCCGCGCGCGCCGCGGCGGCGGCCTGCGCGATCTGCGCCGCCGTGGCGGCCGCACCCTGCCACAGCATCTCGCCGAAGACCGGATCGGTTTTGCGCAGGGCATCGCCTTGGCCCGGCAGCCATTCGCCGTTAATCATCTGCGTCATGCTTTTCTCTCCTCGGCGCTTAGGGTGACGATGCGCAGGCTGTCGCCAGGTGCTACGTGCAGCGCACTGAGCTGGGCCTCATTCAGAATGACGTCGTGCTGCTCGATATGCGCAGGCAGCAGCGCGACGCGAAAACGGTGATAGTCGAGATTTGCCACCAAGCAGAGCGGCGCGCGCTCATCCGGCTCGCCGAGGGCGGCGCTGCACACGTGGCTTTTGCGAATGGCGCGGATGTCGTCGATCTCGCACTCCAGCGTCGGCCCGCCGTCAAAGATGTCGACATAGTTGCGGTAGCGAAATCCTTCTGCCTCTAGCACCGCACGCGCCGGCGCGGTTTTGGGGTGCACTTCACCGATCACCGCGCGCGCCTCGGCGGAGAGATAGTCGATATAGAGCGGGTGCTTCGGCATCAGCTCGGCGATAAAGGCCTTCTGCCCGGTGCCGCTGAGAAAGTCCGCCTGGCGAAACGCCATCGAGAAGAAGCGGCTGCCGACACTGTCCCAGAAGGGCGAGAGGCCCTCATCATCGCTGACGCCGCGCATCTCCGCCACCACGCGCTCCATAAACAAATGGCGGAAGTTAGCCATAAACAGGAAGCGCGACTTTGACAGCAGATAGCCGTTTTTGCCGTCGCGGTAGTCGGGATCGAGAAACAGGGTGCAAAGCTCGCTGCTGCCGGTATGGTCGTTGCTAAGCGACAGCGTCGGCAGCGCCGCGTAGACATTCAGCTCTTTCGAGGCGTGCACTTGGGTGCCGACGCGGAAGTTGTACCAAGGCTCCTGTAAGCCGACCGCCACCTCAATGGCGCAGATGCCGACGGCGCGGTTATCCTCGCTGTCCGCCAGCACAAACACGTAGCCCTGTTCGGCGCGCGGTAGCGCACCCTGCCAGGTTTGCAGCGCGCGCTCAATGCGCGCCTGCAGGGTTTTGCTGTCCGCCGGCAGCGAGGTCAGTCCGCCGCCGGCTTTGCCCGCCAGATCGAGCAGCTGGGGCAGATCGTCATACTCTACGGGACGAATCACCATCATGTTGTCGATCCTCGCGCCAGATGCTCGCAGGCGACGGCAAAGCGCGCCATGCCGGTGTTAACCTCCTGCTCGCTGATATTGAGCGCCGGCGCGAAGCGCACCACATTTGTGCCGGCGATCAGCACCAGCACGCCCTGCTCCGCCGCCGCCAGGCTGAACTGCTTCGCTTTACCGGCGTAGTCCTCGTTCAGCACCGCGCCGATCAGCAGTCCCAAGCCGCGCACCTCTTTAAACAGGTGCAACCGCTGGTTGATCGCCTCCAGCGCGCTGACTATCCACTGATGACGCTTGGCGACGCCCGCCAGCAGTTCAGGATGGTTAATCAGCGCCAGCACCTGGCCCGCCACCGCGCCCGCCAGAGGGTTGCCGCCGTAGGTGGTGCCGTGGGTGCCGACGCTCATCACTTGGGCCAAATCTTCGCGCGTCAGCATCGCGCCGATGGGAAAGCCGCTGCCTAGCGCTTTAGCGGTTGTCAGCACGTCCGGGGTAACGCCGTAGTGCATATAGGCATAGAGCGATCCGGTGCGGCCGACGCCGCTCTGCACCTCGTCAAAAATCAGCAGCGCCTGATGCTTATCGCACAGCGCGCGCAGGCCGCGTAAAAAGGCGGGATCGGCAGGCAGGACGCCGCCTTCGCCCTGGATCGGCTCGACGATCACTGCGCAGGTATTGTTGTCAATCAGTCGCGCCGCCGCCTCCAGGTCGTTAAAGGGGGCGTGGCGAATATCGGGCGGCAGCGGCGCGAAATCTTTTGAGTAGGCGGGCTGGCCGCCTGCCGACACGGTAAACAGGGTGCGGCCGTGAAAGGCATTATTGAAGGCGACAATGCTGCTTTTTTGCGCGCCGTAGCGATCGTGCGCCGTTTTACGCGCCAGCTTGAGCGCGGCTTCGTTGGCCTCGGCGCCGGAGTTGCAGAAAAAGACGCGGTCGGCGAAGGTGGCATCAATCAGCTGTTTCGCCAACCGCAGAATGGGTTCGTTGGTGTAGCCGTTGCCTGTATGCCACAGGCGCGCCGCCTGCTCGGTCAGCGCCTGCTGCAGCGCGGGATGGGCGTGTCCGAGGGCGTTAACGGCGATGCCGCCCGCAAAGTCGATATACGCTTTATCATGTTGATCCCAGAGGGTCGATCCCGACGCGCGCACCGGCACAAAGTTCGCCGGCGCGTAGACCGGCACCATCCATTCATCAAAATCGTGACGCGAAACCTGCAGTGACATAACTGTTTCTCCCGCTTTCCCCGCCGGCGCGCCGGTGAGTAAAGCTAATTTTTTTAAAATGTAAAATCGGGGTAAACGCAGCCCTACTCTAAATTGCAGATTGCGTGCCAGCCAAACGAATAAAAGCATAAAAGCCACGGCAAAACGTGATATCAATACGTTACATAACGTCACTATTCACTAAAAATGCATATATAGTGAATAATTTTGTTCGCGCCGCGCCTGCGCCGCATAATGCGCAGCGGATTTATGCAGTCTCCGGAGTAAGTATTGCTTTTGTGATCGCCCCTGACTTTTCCGTTCAATTTCGGGCAGCAGCTGCACTACAAAGGGGCGAGTTGCCTTCTCAACAGGCAGAACGAGAACGGCGGTTACGCGGCGTTGCGGGAGGAATAAGCGGCAGAGTGCCTGAAAATTCGACAAGTAACAGGTAAGGCGGAGAAGGCTGGAAGCGTGAGGTTCGTATCGTCGCCGGCCTGGTTTCGCCGTTTTGACAGGGCTTATTTTTGCGCGCCCGGCCGGAATTGACCGGGCGCGCAAGGTTTTATCCGACCAGCAGAGGCGTTTTTACGTCAGCCGGTAGCGCACGTCGGGGCGCAGCGGCGTCGGCAGCGTCTCCTCTTCGCCCGCCATCTCGCGCAGGCTGATCTTGATATTGGTGCAGATGGCGTCCATCGGCAGATGGTTGTTCTGGTAGCCGAAGGGCATCTCCAGCTCTTCCGCCAGGGTATCGAGCGACAGAAAGGTATAGGCGATAAACATCGACACCAGCGGCGTCATTGTAGTGCAGGTCAGGCGCCAGCGCGAACGGCAGCAGCGTGCAGAACAGATAGACGGTGCAGTGCAGCAGCAGGCCGTAGGCGAAGGGCACCGGCATGCTGTCGCTCCGCTCGCAGCCGCCCAGCACCCATTCAGCATCGTCGCCTAGCAGCCGCGTCAGAGCCGCGCGCGGATCGCTACAGCGTAGCTGATGCTTCAGGCTGTAGAAGAAGGCGAGCAGCAGCGCCTGGATTCGCGGCGCATCGTCGGGAAACAGCGCCAGCACCTGACGCTGCAGCGTGCAGCAGGCGATCAGTAGCGCGCCTCGCTGAAACGTGCAAAGCAGACGCTGTTGCGAAAGCCGAGAAAGATGGCGATCGAGACGCCGAGCAAACCAAACGGCGCCAGCGTCTGCCGGATGCCGGATGCCGGATGCCGGATGCCGGATGCCGGATGCCGGATGCCGAGCGTCTCATACCCGTTGAGCAGGGCAAGCGCCAGCAGCGACATCAGCAGGTTGAGAAACAGACGAAAAGAAATATCGGGCAGCACTGAGCCGTGCCAGGCGAACAAACGAACGAACCTGTGACGATGGGGACGAACGATCATGATGTGCAGGTGAAAAGGGATTTTGCGGCGATTCTGCGGCTTTCCCGCGCGCCGATACCTGCTGCATCTCCGCCTCCAGCGTTGCGCCGATGCCGAGGCGATCCTCGATCACCACCTGACGCAGGTAGTCGAGGCCGCCCTCCTGGTTGACCATCCAGACGCTGGTGCGTTGCAGGCGGTCGGCGGTGTGCACGTAGAACATCAAAATGCGATCGACATAGCGGATCAGCGTTTCATCGTCGAGGTCGCTGGCGAAAAGGTCGACGTGGCGTGGCTTCATGCCGCCGTTGCCGCAGACGTAGAGATTCCACCCCTTCTCGGTGGCGATGACGCCGATATCCTTGCTCTGCGCTTCGGCGCACTCGCGGGTGCAGCCAGAGACTGCCATCTTGATTTTGTGCGGTGCGCGCAGCCCTTTGTAGCGGTGCTCCAGCGCGATGGCGAAGGCGGTGGAATCCTGCACGCCGTAGCGGCACCAGCTGGAGCCGACGCAGGATTTCACCGTGCGCAGCGACTTGCCGTAGGCGTGGCCGATTTAAAAGCCCACCGCCAGCAGCGCCTCCTAGATAGCGGGCAGATGATCGAGGCGCGTGCCAAAGAGCTCGATGCGCTAGCCGCCGGTGATCTTGGTATAGAGGTAATAGCGCTCCGCCACCTCGCCGATGGCGATCAGCCCCTGCGGGGTGATCTCGCCGCCCGGCACGCGCGGCACCATGGAATAGCTGCCGTCTTTCTGGATATTGGCAAAGTAGCGATCGTTAGTGTCCTGCAGCGGCAGGTGCGCCGGCTTCAGCAGATAGTCGTTCCCGCAGGAGGCGAGCAGCGACGCCGCCAGCGGCTTGCACACCTCGCAGCCGTGGCCGCGCCCGTGCGCCGCCAGCAGCGCCTCCCAGCTTTGCAGTTCGCCGACACGGATCAGTGATAGAGCTCCTGACGCGAGTACGCGAAATGTTCGCAGATATCCTTTTTCACATCTACGCCGAGGGTCGCCAGCTAATGCTCCATCACCTGCTTCACCAGCGCCGCGCAGCCGGTGGCGGCGCGGGTGTACTGCTTCACCGCCACGCAGATGTCGCCCTTGCTGACGTTGTGGCAGCAGCAGAACTGCGCTGCTCCGGCAGCGCCTTCGACGGCGCGCCCGCCAGCGCGGGCGGGATCAGGCTCTCCGGCGCGTCGGGCAGCGCCATCTGGTTGAGCATCATCTGCAACAGCGTGCTGTAGTCGCCGCTGTCGCCCACCAGCACGCAGCCCAGCCGGGTTTTGCCCGAACCGCACACCACGATTTTTTTGTAGATGCCTTTCGGCTTGTCGGTCCATTAGAGGCTCTGACTGCCCGGGGTGAGACCGTGGGCGTCGCCGAACGAGGCGACTTCGACGCTGAGCAGCTTGAGTTTGGTGCTCATATCGGCGCAGCTGAAGGCGCTTGCCTCGCCGGCAAGATAATCTGCCAGCACGCGCGCCATCTGATAGCCGGGTGCCACCAGGCCGAAGATCTGCTTGTTCCACAGCGCGCACTCACCGATGGAGTAAATGTCATTGTCGCTAGTCTGGCAGACAGCATTGATCTCAATGCCGCCGCGCGGGCCGAGGGTTAAGTCTGCCTCGCGCGCCAGCTCGTCGCGCGGCCGGATGCCCGTTGAGAAGAGCACCAGATCGGTGTCGAGCTGTTCGTCGTCGGCGAAGCGCAGCGTCAGGCTGTGGTCCACCGCGCGCGCGATTTCTTCCGTCTGCTTCGCGGTGTGCACCTGCACGCCGTCGTCGTCCAGCGGCACCGCCATGAGGCACGGCGAGAACTCCACCACGTGGGTTTCCAGTCCGAGCTGGTGCAGCGCGTTGGCCGCCTCCAGCCCCAACAGGCCGCCGCCAATCACCACGCCGCGCCGGCTGTGGCGCGCGCAGGACGAGAGGGCGTCGAGATCGTCCAGCGTGCGGTAGACAAAGCAGCGCGCGTCGTCGTGGCCGGGAATCGGCGGCACAAAGGCGCGCGAGCCGGTGGCGAGCACCAGCCTGTCCCACGCCAGCTCGTCGCCGCGGCTGTCGCGCAGGCTGCGACGCTGGCGGTCGATGGTGACCACCTAGCAGCCGCTGCGCAGCTCAATGCTGTGTGTCGCGAAGAAATTATCCTCCACCAGCGAGAGCTCGGCGGCGCTTTTGCCGTCGAAGTAAGATGAGAGGATCGTAGGCGGGCAGCCGCTGTTCGCCGTAGACCACAATCTGGTAGCGCTGATGAAGCGTGCGCGCCACCAGCTGCTCGAGAAGTTAGTGGCTGACCATGCCGTGACCAATCACGGCTCATACCGGTTTACTCATCGTTATGCTTCCTGCAGCCGGCGGCTGCGGTTCGGGTTCGTTATCGAAAAAGGTATGTGAGCTTGTCGCGCACTGCCGCCCAGCTCGCCTGTTTGCTCGACTGCAGCTTCAGGCCGTACTCATCTCTTTTATATCTGGTTATTTCATTGATATTGTAAGAATAAAATTCGGTAAATATGATTTATCTTTGCCCTTCCTTATTTTTATCAAAAAGTAAAATGTAGTAAATTTTTACTGCGCGCGGCGGTGAAAAGTTACACCCTCTGTATTGCGATAAAAGTCCTACGCTTTCAAAACCCCGACTGGGTTTTATCAATATGCGGTTTTCACAATGAGGAAGGTGAATGACGACACATGAAAAAACGCGCCATAAAAAGAGTTTACCCTGATACTTCCCCTCGCTGCGCTTGGCGTATTGTTTTTCTTCGGCGGGCAGCAGTCGCTTCCCGTGGTGATTGGCATTAACATGCTGGCGCTGATGGCCATTCTCATCAGCACCTTTAGCGTGGTGCGCCATGCCGACGTGCTGGCGCATCGCCTCGGCGAGCCGTATGGATCGCTGATCCTTAGTCTGTCGGTGTGAGCCTGATCTCCGCGCTGATGGCCACTGGCGACGCCGAACCCGCCCTGATGCGCGATACGCTCTACATCATGATCGTCACCGGTGGGCTTTTCGCTGCTGCTGGGCGGCGGCAAGTTTGCCACCCAGTATGTCAATCTGGCGGGGGGTGAAGCAGTATCTGATCGCCATTTTTCCGCTGGCGATTTTGGTGCTGGTGTTTCCCAAAGCACTGCCGGGCGGCAATTTCACCCCGATTCAGGCGCTACTGATTGCGGCAATTTCGGCGGCGATGTACAGCGTCTTTTTGCTGATTCACCCGCACGCACCAGAACCTGTTCGTCTATGAGCATGAGGATGAGGATGACAGCGACGATGGCGACCCGCATCACGGGCAAGCCATCGGCGCACAGCAGCGTCTAGCATATCGTCTGGCTGATCGTGCATCTGATTGCGGTGATTAGCGTGACCAAGATGAACGCCAATACGCTGGAGCACCTGCTCTCTGAATTCAACGCGCCGGCGCAGTTTACTGGTTTCCTAGTGGCGCAGCTGATCCTGTCGCCGGAAGGTTGAGGAAAAAACAACAAGGAATAATGGCGCCAAGCGCTTTAAGTTTGAATTAGTTCACAATTAATTTCTTCCATAAATATAAAAATTACCCAGAAGTTTAACGATTTTTGCTCGCCGGTTTAGCCTTTATCTGTGGTGCGCCTAAACACAGCGGTTAAAAGCGGCACATCTGCCGGATTCTTCACCCTTTTCCTGCCGATTTCCGCCTCTCTGGCTTTGCAATATTGTGACTTTGTTATTGATATATCGCTAAATAGTAAAATTATGCGGAGGAAATTTCCTGAATGCCTTCTATAGTTATAAAGTAAGGCGTGGGTGTTAATACGAGCAGATTGACACACAATAAGTGTGTATCCCGATAATAAGAGATCAGGTTGGCATAAGGGTTTCTGTACTCAAATGAGAATATCTTCCGGGAGCTTCATGAGCCTTTAATTACGCTCCTTTACCTGTGCTAAAAACGAAAGGACGGGCATCGTTATGAACATATTCGATCACTATCGTCAGCGTTATGAAGCTGCCAAGGACGAAGAGTTCACACTGCAGGAATTTCTTGCCACCTGTAAGCAGGATCGCAGTGCATACGCCAACGCCGCAGAGCGACTATTGATGGCTATCGGTGAGCCAGTCATGGTCGACACCGCCCAGGAGCCACGCCTTTCTAGAATCTTCTCCAATCGCGTGATTGGCCGTTACCCGGCCTTTGAAGAGTTTTATGGCATGGAGGAAGCCATAGAGCAGATTGTCTCCTATCTGAAGCATTCCGCTCAGGGTCTGGAAGAGAAGAAACAGATCCTCTATCTGCTAGGGCCGGTAGGCGGCGGTAAATCCTCGCTGGCGGAGCGCCTGAAAGTGCTGATGCAGCGCGTGCCTATCTATGTGCTGAGCGCCGATGGCGAGCGCAGTCCGATCAACGATCATCCACTCTGCCTGTTCAACACGCAGGAAGACGCCAATATTCTCGAAAAAGAGTACGGCGTGCCGCGTCGCTATCTCGGCACCATTATGTCGCCGTGGGCAGCCAAGCGGCTGCACGAGTTCGGCGGCGATATCACCCGTTTTAAAGTCATCAAGGTCTGGCCGTCGATTCTGGAGCAGCTAGCGATCGCCAAAACCGAACCGGGCGACGAAAACAACCAGGACATCTCCGCACTGGTGGGTAAAGTGGATATCCGCAAGCTGGAAAATTACGCGCAGAACGATCCCGACGCCTATGGCTACTCCGGCGCGCTGTGCCGCGCCAACCAGGGCATCATGGAGTTCGTGGAGATGTTCAAGGCGCCGATTAAGGTGCTGCATCCGCTGCTGACCGCCACGCAGGAAGGGAACTATAACGGCACCGAGGGGATCTCCGCGCTGCCGTTTAACGGCATTATTCTCGCGCACTCCAACGAATCAGAGTGGGTGACCTTCCGCAACAACAAAAACAACGAGGCGTTTCTTGACCGCGTCTATATCGTCAAGGTGCCCTACTGCCTGCGCGTCTCCGAAGAGATCAAAATCTACGAGAAGCTGCTTAACCACAGCGAGCTGGCCACCGCGCCCTGCGCGCCCGGCACGCTGGAAACCCTGGCACGCTTCTCTATCCTGTCGCGCCTGAAGAATCCGGAAAACTCCAGCATCTACTCGAAAATGCGTGTCTATGACGGCGAGAGCCTAAAGGATACCGATCCGAAAGCGAAATCCTGGCAGGAGTATCACGACTACGCTGGTGTGGATGAAGGCATGAACGGCCTCTCTACCCGCTTCGCGTTTAAGATCCTGTCGCGCGTGTTCAACTTCGACCATACCGAAGTGGCCGCCAACCCGGTGCATCTCTTCTATGTGCTGGAGCAGCAGATTGAGCGCGATCAGTTCCCGCAGGATCAGGAGGAGAAATATCTGGAGCACCTGAAAGGCTATCTGATCCCGAAATACGCCGAGTTTATCGGCAAAGAGATCCAGACCGCCTATCTGGAGTCCTACTCTGAATATGGTCAGAATATTTTCGACCGCTACGTGACCTACGCCGACTTCTGGATCCAGGATCAGGAGTACCGCGATACCGACACCGGCCAGCTGTTCGACCGCGGGTCGCTGAACGAGGAGCTAGAAAAAATCGAAAAACCGGCCGGGATCAGCAACCCGAAAGACTTCCGCAACGAGATTGTGAACTTTGTGCTGCGTGCCCGCGCGCAAAACAACGGCCGCAACCTGAACTGGACCAGCTATGAGAAGCTGCGCACCGTGATCGAGAAGAAAATGTTCTCGAACACCGAGGAGCTACTGCCGGTTATCTCGTTCAATACCAAAACATCCACGGACGAACAGAAAAAGCACGATGATTTTGTCGATCGCATGATGGAGAAAGGCTATACCCGCAAACAGGTACGCCTGCTGTGCGAATGGTATCTGCGCGTGTGTAAATCGTCTTAATCACGTCCCGTAAGCAGGCCGATGCCCGTCATCATCGCCGATAAGGTCGGGCCACTGCTCGACCTGCTTACAACGTTTGGGGGAATGCTATGGCCTATTTCATCGATCGGCGACTCAACGGCAAGAACAAAAGCGCAGTCAACCGACAGCGCTTTTTGCGCCGCTATAAGTCGCAAATCAAGCAGTCTATCTCTGAGGCCATCAACAAGCGCTCGGTCACCGACGTCGAGAGCGGCGAGTCCGTCTCGATTCCGGTTGACGATATCAACGAACCTGTTTTCCATCAGGGGCGCGGCGGCAGTCAACATCGCGTGCATCCCGGAAACGACCATTTTATTCAGAACGACCGCATTGAGCGGCCGCAGGGCGGAGGAGGAGGCGGCGGTCAGGATGGCGAAGGTCAGGATGAGTTCGTGTTCCAGATATCCAAAGATGAGTATCTCGACCTGCTGTTTGAGGATCTGGCGCTGCCGAACCTGCGCAAGAATCAGCATCGCCAGCTCAACGAGTACAAAACCCATCGCGCCGGCTTTACCTCGAACGGCTTGCCCGCCAACATCAGCGTGGTGCGCTCGCTGCAGAATTCGCTGGCGCGACGCACCGCCATGACCGCCGGCAAGCGCCGCATGATGCACGAACTGGAAGCGGCGCTGAGCGATATCGAAAAGGCGGAGCCGGCGCAGCTGCTGGAAGAGGAGCGTCTGCGTAAGGAGATTGCCGAACTGCGCGCACGCATCGAGCGCGTGCCCTTTATCGACACCTTCGACCTGCGCTACAAAAATTTCGAGAAGCGGCCAGAGCCCTCCAGCCAGGCGGTGATGTTCTGCCTGATGGACGTCTCCGGCTCGATGGATCAGGCGACCAAGGATATGGCGAAGCGCTTTTATATTCTGCTCTATCTATTCCTGAGTCGAACCTATAAAAACGTCGACGTGGTCTATATCCGCCACCATACCCAGGCGAAAGAGGTGGATGAACAGGAGTTCTTCTACTCGCAGGAAACGGGTGGCACAATCGTCTCCAGCGCACTGAAGCTGATGGATGAGGTGGTGAAAGAGCGCTACGATCCGGCGCAGTGGAACATCTACGTGGCGCAGGCTTCGGACGGTGATAACTGGGCGGACGATTCGCCGCTGTGTCACGAGATTCTAGCGAAGAATATTTTGCCGGTGGTACGCTACTACAGCTATATCGAAATTACCCGTCGTGCCCACCAGACGCTGTGGCGTGAATATGGACATCTGCAGGCGATGTTCGACAATTTTGCCATCCAGCATATTCGCGAGCCGGAGGATATCTATCCGGTGTTCCGCGAGCTGTTTCACAAACAGGCAGCGGAAGCCTGATGCACCAGGCCGGTCGCCGACCGGCTTTTTTTATTTGATAGCCTGAATACCTGCTAAAATACCCGCCATAAAGCCTCTTGACGAACAACGCGTTTTTTTTGCACATTATTATTGCGTCCGCAACGCAAATTCATTTCGCATAATAGGGGGTAGCGCACTGACAACCCACTGATTAAGCGTTATCTTTTTCAGATGCCCGGCTATTCCTCGCGCCAGCCTTCACATTATCGTCGTAATTGCAGGAGACCTCATTGAACAACAACATTGCCTACAGCCTGTTTATCATTGGTTCTGTGCTGGTTGCGTCAAGCATCTTACTCAGCTCGTTTTCATCCCGCCTCGGCATTCCTATTCTGGTCATCTTTCTGGCGTTAGGCATGCTGACCGGCATTGACGGCATCGGCGGCATCGCGTTTGACAATTACCCCGCCGCCTACCTGATTTCCAACCTGGCGCTGGCGGTGATCCTACTGGACGGCGGCATGCGCACCAAGGCCAGCTCGTTCAAGGTGTCGCTGGGGCCGGCGCTGTCGCTGGCGACCGTCGGCGTCATGATCACCGCCGGGTTGACCGGCGTGGTGGCCGCCTGGCTGTTCCGCCTCGATATGATGCAGGGTTTTCTGATCGGCGCCATTATTGGCTCCACCGATGCCGCGGCAGTGTTTTCGCTGCTTGGCGACAAGGGGCTGAACGAGCGCGTCAGTTCAACGCTGGAGATCGAGTCCGGCAGCAACGACCCGATGGCGGTGTTTCTCACCATCACGCTGATTGAGATGATTCAGAAGGGGGAAACCGGGCTGGACTGGATGTTCCTGGTGCATCTGTTGCAGCAGTTCGGCCTCGGCATCGTGCTGGGGCTAGGCGGCGGCTGGACGCTGCAGCAGGGCATCAACCGCATCAGCCTCGCCCCCGGGCTCTATCCGCTGCTGGCGCTGAGCGGCGGCATTCTGGTGTTTGCCCTGACCACCATGCTGGAAGGCAGCGGTATTCTGGCGGTTTACCTGTGTGGCTTCCTGCTCGGCAACAGCCCTATCCGTAACCGTCACGGGATTTTGCAGACCTTCGACGGCATGGCTTGGCTCAGCCAGATCGGCATGTTTATTGTGCTTGGCCTGCTGGTGACTCCGTCGGACCTGTGGCATATCGCTGTGCCGGCAATGATCCTGTCGCTGTGGCTGATTCTGGTGGCGCGTCCGCTATCTATCTTGGTGGGCCTGCTGCCGTTTCGCGGCTTTACCGGGCGCGAGCGCATTTTTATCAGCTGGGTCGGCCTGCGCGGCGCGGTGCCGATCATTCTCGCCGTTTTCCCGATGATGGCCGGGCTGGAGAACGCCTCGCTCTACTTTAATATCGCCTTTTTCGTGGTGCTAGTTTCGCTAATGCTGCAGGGCACCTCGCTCGGCTTCGCCGCGAAAAAAGCCAGGGTGGTGGTGCCGCCGACGGCATCGCCTGTCAGCCGCGTCGGGCTCGATATTCACCCGGAAAATCCCTGGGAGCAATTTGTCTACCAGCTGAGCGCCGACAAATGGTGCGTCGGCGCGGTGCTGCGCGACCTGCAGCTACCGCGGGAAACCCGCATCGCGGCGCTGTTTCGCGATAATGTCCTGATGCATCCCAACGACAATACGCGCCTGAAAGAGGGCGACGTAATCTGCGTGATCGGCCGCGAGCGCGACCTGCCCGCGTTGGGCAAGATGTTCAGCCAGACGCCGCCCGTGTCGCTAGATCAGCGCTTTTTCGGCGACTTTATTCTCGACGCCGACGCGCGCCTGCGCGACGTGGCGCAGATTTACGGGCTGGAGCTGGACGAAGAGACCAACGATCAGCAGTCGCTGGGCCAGCTGGTGATGAGCATGCTTGGCGGCGCGCCGGTGGTGGGCGATCAGGTGGAGTGGAACCATCTCACCTGGACGGTGGCAGAAAAAGAGGATAACCGCATCGTTAAAATTGGGGTGCGCGTGACGGAAGAGCGAGAATAATCTGACCGGATGCGGCTCGATATTCCAGCGGAAACAGCTATGCTGAGTATTTGACCTAGAAAACGGGAGAGCATTATGGCACACATTGTAAAAATTGGTCGCTACGAGATTATCGATGCCGAGCTGGACAGCGATAATCTGCAGACTGCCACCATTCCCTGCCAGACAAGTCCCACTTTAAGCTATCAGCTTGACGGTTGGGATCATGATACCCGCGTACCGGCCTGGATTGATGGCGAACCGGTAGATTTGCAAATAGCGCATTACGATAAACAGCAAGACCAGTGGGTATTAAAAAAACCTGCCTGATCCGCTTATTTCACCGCCAGCGCCAACTTCTGGCGATGATTCCGAAAAGCACTCCGAAAAAAACGCCCCCTTTTCAGCTGGCCTCCTTATTTTTTATATCTAGTTTCAAGGATATATAATAGAAAATTTTTAGGCAAAAGAAAAGATTTTCAGAGTTGTTCAGTATTAACTCTGTCAAATATCTCCTGCATAACCGTTGCTGAAGATCTTCGTGATTACTGTTACGTAAATGTTTTATCTCCGCACTGCAGCCTATATGGCTCTAACGACTGTTATGTACTGAAAACAAATTCTTTTGGTTTTCAGTTGTCCACTCCTGAGCGCGAACTTGATTCTGGTCAGGCCATTTTTTACTTGAGAAAAAAGAGAGCAGGTTTTATGGCAAGTACGTTAGTGATGAATAATGCGAACCTCTCCTAGAGCAGTACGCGAAAAAATATCCTCGCAAAGCTTGCACTGAGCTTTTCCGACCTAGTTGCGTTAAATCTGGCGCTGTTTTTATCTGCGGCAACCATCCAAGGAGTTTGGGGCGATCTTGATGCCTTTATTCCGCCCCACCAGATTGAATATCGTTTTATTGCGCAGTTTGCGCTTTCCGTATTGTGCACCGCCTATTTCTGGATGCGCATGCGGCACTACACCTACCGCAAACCCTTTTGGTTCGAACTGAAAGAGCATGGTCTGGTTCTTTAACTGGAGCTATGCGCTGCTGCCGCTGATGCGCGCGGTGGTCAAGCGCGCCGGATAGTGGCAAAAAGAGACCATCATTATTGGTTCAGGCAAAAACGCCATGGAAGCCTATGCGGTGCTGCAGAGCGAAGAGATCCTCGGCTACAACGTGCAGGCCTTTATCAGCAACGAGAGGGCGATCGTCCCGCCTCTGTCAACGGCGTGCCGGTGATCGCTCAGCAGGATATCAACTGGCAGACCATCGACCGGGAAAACGTGCAGTTCATTGTGCCCACTAAGTTTGAACAGCAGGCGGTGCGCGATAGCTGGCTGAAGTTCCTGTCGAAGCTGAACTGCCGCTCGATTTCGCTGATCCCTACCCTGCGCAGCGTGCCACTCTACGGCACCGATATGTCGTTTATCTTCAGCCATGAGGTGATGATCCTGTGCGTCAGCAACAGCTTGGCTAAACGCTCCTCGCGTCTGCTGAATTGCGGCTTTGACATTATCGTCGTCTCGCTATTGCTGCTGTTCCTCGCGCCGGTGTTCGGCCAGCTCTGCTATATGGTGAAGCGCGACGGCGGCAACGCCATCTACGGCCACGAGCGCGTAGGCCAGAACGGCAAGAAGTTCAAATGCCTGAAGTTCCGCTCGATGGTGACCAACGCCAAAGAGGTGCTGGAGCAGCTGCTGGACACCAGCGCTGAGGCGCGCACCGAATGGGATAAAGATTTCAAGCCGAAAAAGGATCCGCGCATTACCCAAATCGGCGGTTTCCTGCGCAAAACCAGCCTGGACGAGCTGCCTCAGCTGTTGAACGTTATCCGCGGCGAAATGAGCCTGGTGGGAACGCGTCCGGTGATCGAGGCAGAGCTGGAGCGCGACGCCGTCGACGTCGACTACTACCTGATGGCGAAGCCGGGCATGACGGGCCTGTGGCAGGTCAGCGGTCGCAACGATATCGACTATGATACCCGCGTCTATTTCGACTCCTGGTATGTGAAGAACTGGGCGCTGTGGACCGATATCGCCATTCTGTTCAAAACTGCCGGCGTGGTGCTGCGTCGCGACGGTGCTTACTGATAGTCTCCCCGATGCCCGCCGCGACGGCGGGCATCACAATTTCCCCTTTCCTTTTCGTTCCTGACTCATTACCCTTCCCGCTTGTTTTTAACAGGACGTTTACCCTCTGATCTTTATGCAAAAATTTACCCTGATGCTGTTAAGCCTGGTGCTGCTGGCGCCGCTGGGCATCGATCTCTATCTCCCTACCCTGCCGGACATCGCTCAGGGTCTGCATACCCCGGTCAGTTTGATTCAGACCACAATTCCGCTCTTTTTGCTGGTAATGGGGCTGGGACAGCTGGTTACCGGTCCGCTAGTGGATAACAACGGCCGCAAACTGGTGGCGCTGGCGGGGCTAGCGCTCTACGTGCTCGGCAGCGCGGTGGCCGCCACTGCCAGTAGCTGGCCGATGTTTTTCTCGGCGCGGCTGATCCAGGACTGCGCGGTCTGCTGCAGCGCCGTGGTCGCCTTTAGCAGCGTGCGCGATCGCCTGAGCGGCGATGAGGCGGCGCGCGCCGTTCTGGTTTCTGTGCGGCTACGGCGCGCTTATCGCGCTGATCGTCGCGCGCTGGCTGCCGGAGACGCGCCCGGCCGATACGCTGCGGGTAAAGGGTCTGCCGCTGGCGCAGTACGTCGCCATTCTGCGCCAGCCGCGCTTTCTCGCCTCCGCCAATGCGGGTGCGCTCGGTATGGTGCTGACCTATGTGTCGCTCGCTCCGCAGGTGCTGATGACCGAAGTGACCATGTTGCTCGGCGCCCTGCTGCTGTTGGCCGGGATGCAGCTGTTTCCTCTCGGCCTGCAAACGCACTGGGCGCTCTATATGTTGCCGGTCGCGGTTTCCGTGGCGGCTCTGGCCTTTACCGTCGGCCCCGCTACCAGCTATGCGCTGGAGCCTTACCAGCAGCAGGCGGGCGTCGCGGCGGCGCTGCAGGGCTTTATTCAGATGGAGGGTGGCGCAGCGGGTAGCCTGCTGATCGTCATGTTGCCCGTGGCGGAGAAAAGCGCGCTGGCGCTACTCGCCTGGCGCTGCAGCAGCAAGATGCACGGTTCGCTGACCGTGCTTAAATAACCTCAACCCGCACGCGCGGCGCCAGCGCGCACATCAGCTCATAGCCTACCGTGCCGGCCGCCTGCGCCACCCGATCGATTTTCACCTGCTTACCCCACAGTTCGACCTTCGAGCCGATGCCGGCCTGCGGACAGGGCGTCAAATCCACGGTGATCATGTCCATCGAAACGGCGCCGACCACCTGCGTCATCACCCCGTCGACGCACACCGGCGTGCCGTTGGGCGCATGGCGCGGATAGCCGTCGGCATAGCCGCAGGCCACCACCCCGATGCGCTGCGCCTGCGAGACGCGATAGCGGTAGCCGTAGCCGACGCCGTCGCCGGGGCTGAGCTGCTGAATGCCGATGATTTCGCTGGCGAGCGTCATTACCGGCTTTAGACCAGTGCTGGCGATATCCTGCCAGTCGCCGCTGGGCGAGGCGCCGTAGAGAATAATGCCGGGACGAACCCAGTCGTGGTGCGCTTCAGGATGCCAGAGCGTACAGGCGGAGTTAGAGAGCGAGCGCGGCAGCGACAGCCCCTCCGCCGCGCGCGCGATGCGCTGCAGCGGTTCCGTCAGCCCGTCGGGATTTTCTGCGTCGGCAAAGTGCGCCATCAGGGTGATATCGCCGACGGCGGGTAAGGTGCGCAGCTTCTGAAAGGCGGAGTGAACCTGCTCAGGTCGAAAACCGAGGCGATTCATGCCGCTGTTGATCTTCAGGTAGATATAGATCGGCGCAGCAAGCTGCGCCTCCGCCAGCGCCTTGATCTGCCAGTTGCTGTGCACGCTGATGGTCAGGCGATAGCGATCGATCAGCGCTAAATCCGCCGGCTGAAAAAAGCCCTCCAGCAGCAGAATGGGTTTTCGCCAGCCGCCATCGCGCAGCAGCATCGCCTCTTCCATGTTCAGCAGGGCGAAGCCGTCGGTCTCTGCCAGGCTTTCCCAGACGCGGGCCAGACCATGGCCGTAGGCGTTGGCTTTGACCACCGACCAAACGCGCGCATCAGGCGCCGCCCGGCGCGCAATCGCCAGATTATGCCGCAGCGCCTGCCGGTTTATGGTAGCGCAAACTGGACGTGACATTCTCTCTCCCTGAAGGTTAATGCGAGGCGTTCGCGTTGTTTAATGGTGACGAAGACGGCGTAAAGCGGGGCAGATAGCGGAACACTGACAGGTCGTCAGCGGCGATCGCCGGCGTTTTGCCGCTCATCACATCGGCCAACAGCTGGCCGGAACCGCAGGCCATGGTCCAGCCGAGGGTGCCGTGTCCGGTGTTGAGATAGAGATTGCTGAGCGGCGTCTGGCCGACAATCGGCGTTCCGTCTGGCGTCATAGGGCGCAGGCCGCTCCAGAAGCTGGCCTGTTCAATATGACCGCCTTCAGGATAGAGATTCCGCACCACCATCTCCAGCGTTTCCCGCCGTGCCGGTAAGAGTTTGTTGTTAAAACCAACAATCTCCGCCATGCCGCCGACGCGGATGCGGTTATCGAAGCGGGTCACCGCCACTTTGTAGGTTTCATCCAGAATGGTGGAGCGCGGCGCGGCGGCCGGATCCTTGACCGGAATGGTGAGCGAGTAGCCTTTCAGCGGATAGACCGGAATGTCGAGGACGTGGTTCAGCAGCGCGGTAGAGTAGGAGCCAAAGGCCACCACGTAACTGTCGCCTTTGATGATCTCTTTGCCGCAGCGCACGCCGTAGATGCGGTTGCCGTCGCGCAGCAGCTGATCCACCGGGGTATTGAAGCGAAACACCCCCCCCACCTCCTGCGCCATTTGCGCCAGCTTCTGGGTAAAAAGTTGGCAGTCGCCGGTTTCGTCATTGGGTAGACGCAGGCCGCCGGTCAGCTTGTGCTGCGTTGCCGCCAGCGCCGGCTCCACGCGCGCCAGCTCATTCGCCTGCAGCAGCTCATAGGGCACGCCCGCCTCGCGCAGCACCTCGATATCTTTACTGGAGTTGTCGAACTGCTGCTGGGTGCGAAACAGCTGCAGCGTGCCGCCCTGTCGCCCTTCATAGGCGATGCCGGTCTCTTCCCGCAGCGCCTTCAGGCAGTCGCGGCTGTATTCCGCAATGCGCACCATGCGGCTTTTGTTCTGCTGATAGTGCTGCATGTCGCAGTTGCGCAGCATGTTCCACATCCATTCCAGCTGAAAGCGGCTGCCGTCCAGCCGGATGGCCAGCGGCGCATGGCGCTGGAACATCCACTTGATCGCCTTGAGCGGCACGCCCGGCGCCGCCCAGGGCGCCGCATAGCCGGGTGAAATCTGTCCGGCATTGCCGGCGCTGGTTTCCAGCGCCGCGCCAGGCTGGCGATCGATCACCGTTACCTGATGGCCGGCGCGCGCCAGATACCAGGCGCTCGCCACGCCTGCTACTCCACTTCCCAGAATCACTATGTGCATATTGCCCTCACTCACCATATCATCAGCATAAACCACTACACTAAAGGGTAAGTCCAGCGTATTAACACCTGCCAGCAAACGCCCTTATACAGTTAACATATTTCACATGTTTTCCTCATTTACGGGCACTAGAATCCTCTGCCAGAATAAAATCAGTAACTTATCGCTTTTTTCCGTTTATAGCAGTTAATCATAGCGCAACCGCCAATTTTCATTTGTTTCGGCAGAATACGCCGACGCCATGCAACCTACTTATAAACGCTATTTTGTACTGCCTTTTTGCCTATCAGCCCGTTTTCACGCTGCCAGACTGTTAAAGGGCGCTTTCAGGATGATTTTGTGCGGAATAATTCCATTGTGTTCCGTCAACGGATGGGCGACTGTAGGCTATCATTGAAGTGTTCACTCCGTTTTTGGGGTTCTCTTTCTTAGGTTCTTAGGGATGAGTCTTGAAATTACCGGAACCGGCGGCCCCGCTCGGGCTGGCCTGTTTGCAAAACAGAGGTGCGCTATGACGACAATCTTTGACGATCCGATTAAGGACAGCAAACGACTCAGCGATGGACCGGACTGGACATTTGAACTACTGGATATCTACCTTGCGGAAATTGACCGCGTAGCCAAACTCTACCGACTCGATACCTATCCCCACCAGATTGAAGTCATTACCTCTGAGCAGATGATGGACGCCTACTCCAGCGTCGGCATGCCCATCAACTACGCCCACTGGTCGTTCGGCAAGAAGTTTATCGAAACCGAGCAGCACTATAAGCATGGTCAGCAAGGGCTGGCCTATGAGATTGTCATCAACTCTAACCCCTGTATCGCCTACCTGATGGAAGAGAACACCATGACCATGCAGGCGCTGGTGATGGCACACGCCGGTTACGGCCACAACTCTTTCTTTAAAAATAACTGTCTGTTCCGCAGCTGGACCGACGCCAGCTCCATCGTCGACTACCTGCTGTTCGCGAAGAAGTATATTTCCGACTGCGAGGAGCGGTACGGCGTGGAAGAGGTCGAGCGACTGCTGGACTCCTGTCACGCGCTGATGAACTACGGCGTCGATCGCTACAAGCGGCCGCAAAAGATTTCGCTGCAGGAAGAGAAAGCGCGGCAAAAGAGCCGCGAAGAGTATCTGCATAGCCAGGTGAACACGCTGTGGCGTACCCTGCCGCGCCGCGAAAAAGAGGCGGTGCACGTCGAGGCGGCGCGCTATCCGTCGGAGCCGCAGGAAAATTTGCTCTATTTTATGGAGAAGAACGCGCCGCTGCTGGAGCCGTGGCAGCGCGAGATCCTTCGTATCGTGCGAAAGGTGAGCCAGTATTTCTATCCGCAGAAGCAGACGCAGGTGATGAACGAAGGCTGGGCGACCTTCTGGCACTACACCATCCTCAATCATCTTTACGACGAGGGGAAGGTGTCGGAGCGCTTTATGATGGAGTTCCTTCACAGCCATACCAATGTGGTGTTTCAGCCGGCCTATAACAGCCCGTGGTATAACGGCATCAACCCCTATGCGCTAGGTTTTGCCATGTTCCAGGATATCAAGCGCATCTGTCAGTCGCCTACAGAAGAGGATCGCTACTGGTTCCCGGATATCGCCGGCTCCGACTGGCTGGAGACGATGCATTTCGCGATGCGCGAATTCAAGGATGAGAGCTTTATCAGCCAGTTCCTGTCGCCCAAGGTGATGCGCGATTTCCGCCTGTTCACCGTGCTTGACGACGATCGCAATAACTATCTGGAGATCGCCGCCATTCACGACGAGGCGGGCTACCGCGCGATACGTCAGCAGCTCTCCGCACAGTACAATCTGAGCAATCTGGAGCCGAATATCCAAGTGTACAACGTCGATTTACGCGGCGATCGATCGCTAACGCTGCGCTATGTGCCGCAGACGCGCACGCCGCTCGACAAGAGCCGCCGCGAAGTGCTGAAGCACGTGCATCGGCTATGGGGTTTTGATGTCAATCTGGAGCAGCAGAGCGAGGATAGCAGCGTCGAGCTGCTGGACCGCTGTCAAACACGCGGCAATGGGCTGTAAAGGATAACCGGTGCGGGAAAAACCGAACGCTGTCCGGTTTTCTGCTTTTAGCGTTTGCTGCCTAAATCATCCGGCATGCTCTTCTGCATCCCGTGCCAGATTTCGCCGCTGCGTCGACCGTAGTCGCGCACCACATCGACAATCTGCTCCTGCGACAGCTGGCTGTCACACAACGTTTCCAGCTGCGCGTAGAAATTGCGCGCCAGCTTGCGGGCCTCATGGCTGGAGAAGTAGTGGCGGCCGACCCGGGTATAGAGCCCCTTCAGGCCGTTGAGGATCAGGCCGTAAATCGGGTTGCCTGAGGCGAGCGCCAGGCCGCGGAAAACGCGGTAGTCCAGTTCAGCACAGGCTTCAGCCTGATCTTCTAGGAGGGTCGCGCTCTCCAGCACGGCGCGCGCCTTGTCTGGATAATGGCGCAGCGCGCGGCTGATGAAAATCGAGGCGATATTGGTGCGCACCGACAGCAGGTTATCGATCAACACCGGCATGCTGTCGTGATCCAGCCACGCCAGCGTCTCAAGAATATTGAGCCCGGAGGTTTCCCAGAAATCATTAACGCGGGTTGGCTTGCCGTGCTGAATCGTCAGCCAGCCGTCGCGAGCCAGGCGCTGCAACACTTCACGCAGCGTAGTGCGCGTGACGCCGATAAGTTCAGAAAGCTCACGCTCAGCAGGAAGGATTGACCCGGGAGGAAAGCGGCTGTTCCAGATGCTTTCAATAATATACTCTTCAGCAAATCCCGCAGGGCTCTGCGCCTTAATGACCATAGCGATGTTTTCTCGTTGCTTTCTTTGTCGAAATGGCACTCATCATACCAGACGCCCTGGGTGTGTTATAGACTGCGCAGGGATTAAAAGCGCGCGCTGGCGCAAAAATCAGCAGCCGCACGCAATCCTGTACGGCGATATTGCGCCCCAGCGATTCGCTCATTACCCTTTAAGCACTTTCTTTCCCTCTGTAAGGATTTTTCGCCATGGAGATGACCTGGGGCCGGGCGCTACAGCGCAATTTTCTCGGACAGTCGCCCGACTGGTACAAAGCGCTGCTGCTGGCGTTTCTGCTGATCAATCCGCTGATCTTTTTCTTTGTCAGCCCTTTCCTCGCGGGATGGCTGCTGATGGCGGAGTTTGTTTTCACGCTCGGCATGGCGCTCAAGTGCCATCCTCTGCTGCCCGGTGGCCAGCTGATGCTGGAGGCGATCGCCATCGGCATGGCCAGTGCCGAACAGGTAAAACAGGAGCTGGCAGACAACCTTGAGGTGCTGCTGCTGCTGATCTTTATGGTGGCAGGCATCTACTTTATGAAACAGCTGCTGCTGTTTATGTTTACCCGGCTGCTGCTGACGGTGCGCTCTAAGGTGCTGCTCAGCCTGACCTTCTGCCTAGCGGCCGCCTTTCTTTCCGCCTTTCTCGACGCGCTGACCGTGGTCGCGGTGGTGATCAGCGTCGCCACCGGCTTCTACCAGATTTATCATCGCGTCTCCTCCGATCCTGGCTACGCGGCGGCGGATCACCGCCAGCGCGACACCCTAGAGCAGTTTCGCGCCTTTCTTCGCAGCCTGATGATGCAGGCAGGCGTCGGCACGGCGCTGGGCGGCGTAATGACGATGGTGGGCGAACCGCAAAACCTGATTATCGCCCATGCGGCCGGCTGGGATTTTGCCGGCTTCTTTCTGCGCATGGCGCCGATGACGATGCCGGTGCTACTGTGCGGCATTCTGACCAGTATGTTGGTGGAGCGTTTTCGCCTCTTCGGCTACGGCGCCACGCTGCCCGAAGAGGTGCGCGCCATTCTGCTGCAGAGCGAGCGCGAGTCGGCGGCGCAGCGCACGCGCCAAGATCGCATTAAGCTGTTTATCCAGGCCCTGATCGGCGTCTGGCTGATCGCCGCGTTGGCGCTGCATCTGGCGGAAGTGGGCCTGATCGGTCTGTCGGTTATCATCCTCGCCACCTCACTGTGCGGCATCACGGATGAACATACGTTGGGACAGGCGTTTACGGAGGCGCTGCCCTTTACCGCCCTGCTGACGGTTTTCTTCGCCGTGGTGGCGGTGATTATCGAGCAGCAGCTCTTCGCCCCGCTGATCGCCTTTGTGTTGCAGGCGGAGCCGGATGCGCAGCTCGGTTGGTACTACGTTTTCAATGGGCTGCTCTCGTCGATATCCGACAACGTATTCGTCGGCTCGGTGTTTATTAACGAAGCGCGGCACGCCTTTACCTACGGCGCGATCGATCTGCGGCAGTATGAGCTGCTGGCCATCGCCACCAATACCGGCACCAACCTGCCCTCTGTCGCTACGCCGAATGGACAGGCGGCTTTTCTGTTTCTGCTTACCTCGGCGCTGGCGCCGCTGATTCGGCTCTCCTATGGCCGCATGGTGTGGATGGCGCTGCCCTTTACGGTGGTGATGTCGCTGGTGGGCTATTCCGCGCTGCACTGGCTGCTGATGCCGGCCACCGAGATGCTGCAGCAGTGGGGCTGGCTCATCGCGCCGCCGCTGTAAAATCACTGCCCTGGATCAGGTTAAGCCCAAAATGACCAAGATTTTAGCCAGCTCACGCTGGCACCGACGCGCTTTTGGTTTACACTGCGTGGCATTACCGTTTACAGGGATAGCAAGATGTTGCGATATCTGAATCAATCTTCTTGCGGACGCGCCGCCTGGCTGCTACTGGCGCTGACGGCGCTGGCACTGGAGCTAGTCGCGCTCTGGTTCCAGCACGTTATAGGGCTGAAGCCGTGCATGATGTGCATCTACGAGCGCTGCGCGCTGTTCGGCGTCATGGACGCCGGCCTCGTCGGCGCCATCGCGCCTAAGTCGCTGCTGCGCTGGGCCGCGCTCGCCATCTGGATCTACAGCGCCGTCGAGGGATTGCGTCTCTCTTGGCAGCACACCATGCTGCAGCTGCATCCCAACCCTTTCACCACTTGCGACTTTGCCGCGCGCTTTCCGAGCTGGCTGCCGCTCGACAAGTGGCTGCCCTCCATCTTTGTCGCCAGCGGCGACTGCGCCGAGCGTAGCTGGACCTTCCTGAAGCTGAGCATGCCGCAGTGGATGGTGGGCATTTTCGCCGCTTACCTGCTGGTGGCGCTGCTGGTGCTGATCGCCCAGCCGTTTAAACCGAAGCGTCACGAACTCTTTAGCCGCTAAAAACAATTCGGGCCGCCCGAAGGCAGCCTGCTGATATCGTTACCCGTTGCGATCGGGCCTGTCGATAATGTGATCTTCCCAGTCGCGCACTTCGCTTTCCCGCACCGCGATGTAGCGCACCGAGATGCGCTGCGCATGCATCGCCGCCTTTGAGCCGCTCAGCAGCGGATGCCACGCCGGTAGATCTTTCCCCTCACCCAGCAGACGATAGGCGCAGGTGCGCGGCAGCCAGTCGAAGCGCGTCAGGTTTTCGCGCGTCAGCTTGATGCAATCCTCTTCATAGTCGAAGCGGCGTTCATAGTTGCGGCACTGGCAGGTTTTTATGTTGAGCTGATTGCAGGCGACGTTGGTGAAATAGATCTCATCCGTGTCGGCATCCTGCAGCTTATTGAGGCAGCACTGGCCACAGCCGTCGCACAAGGACTCCCACTCGTCGTCGTTCATCTGATCGAGGCGTTTGGTCTGCCAGAAAAGAAGTTCACTCATGTCGGCTGCATCCGGTTAGTCACAAAACCGCACCTTATATCGGGTCAGGCGCGGCGTTGCAAGTTTTACAGCACGCGCGTGCTGATGCCGTGACCCGCCAGCGACACTTCCAGCGTGTCGCCGGCGCACAGCGTAAGGTACTGACTCATATGGAAGATTAGCGGTAGGGTTTTATGGAGCATCTCTGAGGTGCGGCCGTGCTGGCGCACCTGGCCGTTGATCGTCAGCTTCAGCTCGGTATCCTACGGGTCGCCGGGAAATTCCGCCGAGGGAATAAAGCCAGAGATCGGACAAGAATTATCGAACGCCTTGGATTTCTCCCAGAGCTGACCCGCTTTCTTGAAGCCCGCCGGCAGATCGCGCAGCGTCAAATCCAGTGCGACGCCGTAGCCAGCGATCGCCTGCGCCACGAGATCCTTGTTGGCCTGCTTCAGGGTGGCGCTAATCAGCACCGCCAGCTCAACCTCGTGATGCACTTCGCCGAAAGCAGCAGGCAGGGAAAGCGGCTGGCGCAGATCGCAGATGGCGGTCTCCGGCTTGAGAAAGACCAACGGCTCAGTTGGCGTGGCGCTGCCCATCTCCTTAATGTGTTTCGCATATTTGCTGCCGACGCAGACCACCTTATTGACTGGAAAATCTAACAAGGTGCCCTGCCAGTTACGATGCTGATACATGCTAATCCCCTGCTCTGGTTTGATGTTGTGCCGGCGAGGCCGGTACGTGGATGTTTGCGCTTCAGCGGTTCTCGGGTCCGCCGTAACGGCAATAATTAAGACGCTTTGGAAAAGATTAGTGTGCGTAAATTGTCAAAAAAGCGTGAATATATGCTGTCGAGGCGGTAAATTTATCGCCAGCGGCGGCGGCAGAAGCGCTCAATAAAGAATAATGACCAGTAAAAGGCGCGATAATCGCGCCATTATTATGCTGTAAATCGTTATATATAATTAAGCTGTAAAAGCGAGAAGCACTGATTATATTTACAGATGAATCTGAATTAATCTTTTTTGGCCGAATCAAGGTGAACTTTTAGCAAACTTTCAACCGGCGGCGGCATTTGCAAATAATAGACCTGCTCGCTAAGTACCTGTTTCACTTTATTGATGTCGGCACTCGCCAGCCTATCGCGCTTGTCAAGGTCAACGACCATTGTCAGCTATGGCTTGCCGAAGCCGCGCAGCAGCTCGTCAGGTACGCAGGAGAAATCGTCTTTTTTTCAACATAAAGATAAGTCTGGTCACGGGGCGGGCTTCTGTAAATCACACAAAACAGATTTTTTACTCGAATAAACCTGAATGGTGGCTTGCCTGCTAATAACAGTAACTATAACATGCTTGCAGAACTTCGAATATTCACCGGACGGACGGAAATGCTGATTTTATCGATGCTTGTTCTCCGGGCGAGAAAACAGGACAGAGTGGGACAGATGTCGCAAACGCCAATCGAATTCAAAGGTAGCAGTTTTACCCTGTCTGTTGTTCATCTGCATCATCCCGAACCTGAGGTTATCCGCAAGGCGCTTCAGAACAAAATTGATCAGGCGCCAAATTTTTTGAAAAACGCGCCGGTGGTTCTTAACGTTGCCGCGCTGAACGGCAACGTTAACTGGAAACAGCTGCAGCAGGCGGTGGCCGCAACTGGATTACACATCGTCGGCGTCAGCGGCTGCAAAGACGAGGCGCTTAAGCGCATGATCGCCCGCGCGGGTCTGCCGGTGCTGGCCGAGGGCAAAGAGAGTAAAAAGCTCGAAGCGCCCGCGCCGGAAATTCAGCCCGTCGAGCCGCAGGCCAGCAAAACGCGCATTATCAATACCCCAGTGCGTTCGGGCCAGCAGATCTACGCGCGCAACGCCGACCTTATCGTCACCAACAGCGTCAGCGCCGGTGCCGAACTGTTCGCCGACGGCAACATTCATATTTACGGCATGATACGAGGACGCGCGCTGGCTGGTGCTAGCGGCGATCGCAACAGCCAGATTTTCAGCACCAACCTGGCAGCAGAGTTGGTCTCCATCGCCGGCGAATACTGGATCATGGATCAAATCCCGACGGAATTTTTTGGTAAAGCGGCGCGCCTCAGCCTTGAAGATGGCACGCTGACTATCCAGACACTTAATTAGGCCCCTTTTCTTCTGTTAAGGAAATCAATATTTATGGCACGCATTATTGTAGTGACATCCGGTAAAGGGGGCGTTGGTAAAACCACGTCAAGCGCGGCCATCGCCACCGGTTTAGCGCAAAAAGGAAAGAAAACGGTTGTCATCGACTTCGACATTGGCCTGCGTAACCTGGACCTGATTATGGGTTGCGAGCGCCGCGTCGTGTATGACTTCGTGAACGTCATCCAGGGCGATGCCACGCTGAACCAAGCACTGATCAAAGACAAGCGCACCGAGATGCTCTATATCCTACCCGCTTCTCAGACGCGCGACAAAGATGCGGTGACGCGCGAAGGCGTAGAAAAGGTGCTTAACGATCTGACCGCGATGGATTTCGAGTTCTTGGTCTGCGACTCCCCGGCGGGCATTGAAACCGGCGCACTGATGGCGCTCTACTTTGCCGACGAAGCTATTATCACCACCAACCCGGAAGTCTCTTCCGTGCGCGACTCTGACCGCATCCTCGGCATTATCGCCTCGAAATCGCGGCGCGCGGAAAACGGCGACGAGCCGGTTAAAGAGCATCTGCTGCTGACCCGTTATAACCCTGGCCGTGTAAACCGTGGCGATATGCTGAGCATGGAAGATGTGCTGGAGATCCTGCGTATTCCGCTGGTGGGCGTAATCCCGGAAGACCAGTCGGTGCTGCGCGCCTCTAACCAGGGCGAGCCAGTGATCCTCGACACGAATTCCGATGCCGGCAAGGCTTATGCTGATACCGTAGATCGGTTACTTGGTGAAGAACGTCCCTTCCGCTTTATTGAAGAAGAGAAGAAGGGTTTCCTGAAACGCCTGTTCGGGGGATAAACCATGACATTACTCGATTTCTTTTTATCCCGGAAGAAGAACACTGCCAATATAGCCAAGGAAAGGCTACAAATTATCGTGGCAGAACGCAGGAGGAGCGACAGTGAGCCCCGCTATCTTCCGCAGCTCAAGCGCGACATTCTGGAAGTGATTTGCAAGTACGTAAAAATCGATCCGGATATGGTCACCGTTCAGCTCGACCAGAAAGGCGATGATATCTCTATCCTGGAGCTGAACGTAACCCTGCCGGAGACGGAAGACGCGACCAAATGATTCTCCCCGTATCCAGATATTCCCCTGCTGAAACGCAGGGGAATGTTATGGCTCAGTGCTGAGCGAGAATGGCCTCAATGCGGGTCTTAAACAGATCGCCGCGCCAGCCAGAAGTTCCGGCACGCGCGCTGCGGGGCTTCAATCCCCAGTGCTAGCTTAACACCTGATTGATCTGACGACGCTACAGCCAGCAGTTCTTGACTGTAACCGGTCTTCTCGCTCACCTCCTGTACCAGCGCCAGCAGGGTTTTACCGTGGAAGCGAATTTCGTGACCCAACAGGCCGAGGTGATCCAGCTCTCCCATTGAGCCAGGCAGGAAGCACGCCACTTTCCACAGATGCTCTTCGCGCACCACGAAGTTCACCGCAATATATTTTTCGCGCGCCACCTTCAGGCGCCAGGCGTTGGTGATGTCGCGCCAGGCCTCCTGCGGCTGTAGCACGTCGAGGCGACGCTGACAAAGCTTGCTCGCACTTGCTAGCGCCGCTGCCATATTGCCCGCCGCATAGGTCATCACCATCAGATGATGGGCGATCGGCAGCAGATAGTGCACGTCCGCAGCCGCATAGTCGCACTGACGCTGCGTCAGCGGACGCGCCAGCCAGTCGGTGCACGCTTCGCTCTTGTCGAGCGTGGTCTGGGTAAAGTGCGCCACCATCGCGACGAAGCCCCACGACAGCGGCTGGCCGCTGAACGCCGCCAGAATCTGGGTATCGATCATCTGCTGCGGCAGCACGCCAAAGCGGTGCAGAAACACCTCCAGATCCTCGCCGCCCGCATGCAGAAACTTTTTCACCCGGCTGTCGCTCAGCAGCGTGATAAAGGGCGACCAGTCGCTGATGGTCAGCGGATCGATCAGCACCAGCTGCTCGCCATCAAACAGCTGAATCAGCTCCAGCTGCGGATAGTAGGTTCGCGTGCGGACAAATTCAGTATCCAGCGCCACCGCGGCATGCTGGCGAGCCTGCTGGCACACCGCCGGCCAGTTGCTCATTTTGGTCGATCAGGGAATAGTTCACGTCTTGTTTTCACCTCGACACACTGCGCGCGGCGCTCCATATCATGTCAATAAAAACGCCGGACTCTGCCGGCGTTCAACCAGAATAGGTGCCAAAGCTCAGCGTGCGGCGGGCCTGGCCTAATCGCGCAATTCGCGCCGTAAAATTTTGCCAACGTTGCTTTTCGGCAGCTCATCGCGGAACTCGATGATTTTTGGGACTTTGTAGCCGGTCAGCTGGCGTCGGCAGTGATCCAGCAGCTCCTCTTTTTCACCACGCAGACCTTTACCGCCTCGCCTGACAAATCGCTCGGCACGCCGATCACCGCCGCTTCCCGCACTTTTGGATGCTGCATCAGCACATCCTCTATCTCATTGAGATAGACGTTAAAGCCCGAGACCAGGATCATATCGTTCTTGCGGTCGACAATGCGAATAAAGCCCTGCGGATCAACGGTAACAATATCGCCGCTGAGGAGCCAGCCATTTTTCAGCACCTCCTCCGTGGCGTCCGGCCGCTGCCAGTAGCCTGCTATCACCTGCGGACCGCGGATACAGAGTTCGCCCGGCATGCCGGGCAGCACGATCATTGCCCTGATCGTCAATCACGCGCACGTCGGTAGAGGGCACCGGCAGGCCGATGCTACCGGTGTGCTCGGTGATGTTTGTAGGAGTTGACCGACACCAGCGGCGAACACTCGGTCAGGCCATAGCCCTCCAGCAGATTGTGCCCGGTCAGTTTCTCCCAGCGCTCCGCCACCGCCTTTTGAACCGCTATACCGCCGCCCGCCGGCAGGCGCAGCATGGAAAAGTCGAGCTTGTGGAACTGTGGAGCGTTCAGCAACGTATTGAACAGCATGTTGACGCCGGTGACGCGGTACAGGGAAACTTTGCCAGCGCCTTGATAAAGCTAGGGATATCGCGCAGATTGGTGATCAGCAGTTTCTGGCCGCCCAGCTCCAGAAACAGCAGGCAGTTCACGGTCAGCGCAAAGATATGGTAGAGCGGCAGCGCGGTTACCACATGCTCTTTGCAGTCGCGCAGCAGCTTGCCGTAGGTGGCTTTGGTCTGCTCGAGATTGGCCTGCATATTGCGATGGGTAAGTATCGCCCCTTTGGCAACGCCGGTGGTGCCGCCGGTATACTGTAGGAACGCCAGATCGTCGTTGGTGACCAAGGGCCGCTGATAGGCCATCTGCTCACCCTGCTGCAGCGCAGCGCGGAAAGAGACGGCGCCCGGCA
Source organism: Candidatus Pantoea persica (assembly GCF_013753875.1). Lineage (GTDB taxonomy): Bacteria > Pseudomonadota > Gammaproteobacteria > Enterobacterales > Enterobacteriaceae > Pantoea > Pantoea persica. The sequence goes on along the minus strand of NZ_SMDS01000019.1, from coordinate 218,973 downwards.
GATGATATTTCGGCACTATCTTCTTGATGTATTTCATGACGAAATTGACCAACGTCGCTTTTACCGGCGCCAGCTGATCGCCCAGCCGCGTCAGAATCACATGCCTGACCGCGGTTTCCGCCACCACTTTTTCCAGCGTATGGGCAAATTTGGAGACCAGCACGATGGCGCTCGCCTCGCTGTCGTTCAGATGATGCTTCAGCTCGCGCGGCGTATAAAGCGGATTGACATTGACCACCACTATGCCCGCGCGCAGCACACCGAACAGCGCCACCGGATACTGCAGCAGGTTCGGCATCATCAGCGCCACGCGGTCGCCTTTTTTCAGCCCCAGGCCGTTCTGCAGCCAGGCGGCGAAAGCGCGGCTTTTCTGTTCAAGCTGACGGTAGCTAATGGGCTGCCCCATGTTCACGAAGGCGGGTTGATCGGCGTAACGCTGTGCGGCCTGTTCAAATAAATCAACCAAAGAGGTATAACGATCCGCATAGATCTCGACGGGGACATCAGCCGGATAGCGTTTCAGCCAGACCTTGTTCAAGGGGTCACCTCGATACTCATGTTGTTTTTCCATTGCTGCCTCACCACTAAGCCTGTTAACAATATTTTAACTCATTGTACCAGTTTGCCCGATTTGGCATGCTGAGGTTACGAAGCGTATCACTAATTTTTGTCCCGCTTATCCGCGGCAATAAAAAGCCCAGTCGCGGCAGCCACGACTGGGCCAGAACCTGTTACGCGTGGCCCTATTCGGTCAGAATGGTTTCCACCTGTGCCGGGCCGCTGTTCATGCCCCAGTCGGGGTTAGGTTCCCAGTAGCCGGGATGGCGGCGCGTCGGGCCGTACCAGATCCAGGGGGCGATCGGCTGCGGTGGCGTCATCACCTGCTGCATAATATGCCAGCGCTGGTAGCCGCGCACGTCTACCACCACGAAGTCATAGCTAGCAGCACCGATGGTGCCCTTTTCGCTGCCTTTAATGGGGCCGAGCACCGTGACGTACTGATTGTTGACATCCACCGGATCGACGAAGTTGTTGATATCGGCATAGATGCGCCCTACCGAGTCGGCGCCAAGGCGCGGACGTGCGCTGTCGTCCAGCGGCTGTGTGGCGATCTCCAGCCGGGTTTTACCGTTGAGGTTGGTGACCTTGACCACTTTGCCGCCAAAGCGCGCCTCCTGACCGACATAGAGCGACGGCTCATTCATCACGCGCACCAGATCCTGCTGCGGAGGCGCCGAGCCGCCTTTGATGGCGTCCGGCACCGACACGCAGCCGCCGAGCAGTAGCGCGCAGGCTAACGACACGCCGGACAACCCTTTTTGATATACTGACATAGACATTCTCCTAAAAGGTGTTTGTTAGACTGGCACGGCGGCAATAAGTTGCGCGGGCCTCAGCGGCCGGGCAATATTTTCCAGGCCACTTCGTTACGCAGATAAGTAGGTTCAGCATGCTCCGGCGGCACGGTGTCGCCGCGCAGCCACGCCTGCTGCGCCAGCGGCAGCATATCCTCTGCGGTGGGCAGTTCGACGCCGCTGTCGCGCAGAGTTAAGGCATGACCCTGGCGCAGCTGCGGCCAGGCCTGCCAGCCGGTGCCGGCGATATGCCACTCACCTTCCAGCGCCTGCATGCTCGTCAACGCCGCGTCCGGAGAGAGCACGCTTTCGCTCGCTTTGCCCTGCCAGACGCCGTGCGCGTCGCGCTGGTACTCGGCCCAGTAGACTTCGCCCATGCGCGCGTCAATCGCGGCCAGCACGCGCGTCGCGCCCTGCGCGCGATAAGCGCCCTGCGCCAGGGTGGCGAGTGTCGAGATGCCGATCATCGGCAGCATGGCGCCCAGCGCCAGCCCCTGCGCGATGCCAATGCCAATACGCACGCCGGTAAAGCTGCCGGGGCCGCAGCCGAAAGCCAACGCATCGAGGGCGGTCAGCTCCAGCTGCTGCGCCTGCAGCAGCGCCTCGACCAGTGGCAGAATGCGCTGCGTGTGGTCGCGCGGCGCGATTTCAAAACGGGCATCGATCTGCTGCTGGTTAAGCAGTGCGGCTGAACAGGCTTCTGTCGCAGTGTCCAGCGCCAGGATTCGGGAAGACATAACAAACCTCAGATGATCTAAAACGACGCACATATTAGCACAGCCAAAGGAAAATTACTGCTTCGCTTGCCGGGAAAAGGCGAAGGCGATGGCACGCGTCAGATCGCGGGTGCGCGGCGTCCCGCGGCAGGCTGTTGAGAAACAGCGCGCCGTAGGGACGCGACACCAACCGCTGATCGAAAATCACCAGCACGCCGCAATCGTCGGTATCGCGGATCAGACGGCCCACGCCCTGCTTCAAGGTGATGACCGCATCCGGCAGTTGAACGTCGCTGAAGGGATCGCCGCCGCGCAGGCGGCAATCTTCCATGCGCGCCTTGAGCAGCGGATCTTCCGGCGAGGTAAAGGGCAGCTTGTCGATAATCACTAGCGACAGCGCGTCGCCGCGCACGTCTACCCCCTCCCAGAAGCTGCTGGTGGCCACCAGCAGCGCGTTGCCCGCCTCGATAAACTGCTTCAGCAGCTGGCCCTTGCTGGTTTCGCCCTACACCAGCACCGGCACCGGCAGCGTCATGCCGGTGCGAAACTCAGCCGCCAGCTCGCGCATAATCAGGTGCGAGGTACAGAGCAGAGAAAGAAGCAGAGCCCGTTGTTGGCGCCGATCAGCGGCTTCATCATGCGCGCCAGCTGACGCGCGCCGCCGGGGCGGTTCGGCTCCGGCAGGTTGCGCGGCACGCAAAGCAGCGCCTAGCGCTGATAGTCGAAGGGCTGTTGAGGATCAGGGTTTTCGCCGCACGCACGCCCAGCCGATCGGCGAGGTGGTGCATCTATTCGTTCACCGCCAGCGTGGCGGAGGTAAAAATCCACGCCGCTTTGTGCGCGTCCATCACTTCGCGGAAGCCGCTCCAGGCAGAGATAGTTGGAGCGCCCTTTCAGCAGGGCGGTTTTTCCAGTGAAATTGAGCGCTCCGGCAATAGTCGCGGCCGTAGAGCTGATCCTGCAGCGCTTTCGAACCGGTTGAGACAATCACTTTCTTTCCGGCGCGCAGCGCAGGCGCCAGACAGGCGTAAGCCTTGCCCGTTCCGGTTCCCGCTTCCACCACCAGTTCACCGCCCGTCTGCACGGCCTCTTCTACCGCCTGCGCTATTTCACGCTGAGCTTCGCGCGGCTTAAAGCCGCTAATCGACTACGCCAGCGCGCCATCTACTGCAAAATCGTCCGCCACACATCCTCATCCGTTTCGGCAAAAACACTGTAATTATGTCAGTATTCCGCCGGCCGCTCCACAACTGATGACAGCCCGCCCCTGCCTGTGCCAGGCTATCGGCCGTAAAAATAAGGAGAAACCATGACCATTACCCGTATCGATCCGGAACACCGCATGTCGGAAGCAGTGATTCATAAGGATCTCGTCTACTACACCAGCGTGCCAGAGAACCTCGACGCCGACGCCGAAGCGCAGACCGCCAACGCGCTGGCAGTGATTGACGCCCTGCTGACGCGCGTCGGGTCGGACAAGAGCAAGATCCTCGACGCAACGATTTTTCTTGTGGAGAAAGCGGACTTCGCGGCGATAAACCGCGCCAGGGACGCTTGGGTGTCGCCCGGCAACGCGCCGGTGCGCCGAGCCGGGCATCAGGCTTCATCCTCATCCTCTTCGAAGCGCGCCCGGATTTGCTCGCCCTGATGCGACTGGCGGATCTCCTGCGCGACCTGCGCAATCGCCTGCCCGCTGGACATGCCGCCCGCCATTAACGCCTGAATGCGCTCAACCGCCTGCTGCTGTTGCTCGTGGGAAAGGGCTGGTAAACCTGTAAACATAATTCACTCCTGGTTGCGAGACGACCATTATCTCATGCAGAACAAAGAGGTGCCAGCCGGGGGAAAATATGCCAGACTAACGTCCTTATTGATGTCTGATTCTTTTGCCGAATAATGGTCTCAACGCTCAGTTTACCCTATACACAGGATGCGCTCAGCGCGCATTTCGCGCCGCTTTCCCACCTGCCCTGGGCGATGCTGCTCACCTCCGGCAGCGCCGATCATGCGGATAACCGCTTCGATATTCTCACCGCCGATCCGCGCGCCACGCTGGTGATGCAGGGCGAGATCACCCGGGTTCAGGGCGCTGACGGCACCTTTACCTCCGTCGAGGATCCGCTGCGGCTGGTGCAGCAGCAGTGCGACGCGTTGGCCCTCGCCCCGGCGAGCCGTGACGATTTGCCGTTTCAGGGCGGCGCGCTCGGCCTGTTTGGCTACGACCTCGGCCGCCGCTTCGAAACGCTGCCGCAGCAGGTGGCGCGCGATCTGACCACGCCAGATATGGCGGTCGGTATCTACGACTGGGCGCTGATCGCCGATCACGATTTGCAGCGCCTGACGCTGCTGTCGCTGGGTGATATTCAGGCGCGGCTGCGCTGGCTGCGGCAGTGGCCGGCACGCGACGCCGCGCCCTTCTCGCTCACCAGCGACTGGCAATCCAACCTGAGCTACAGCGACTATGCCGCGCGTTTTCATGCGGTGCAGGCCTATATCCAGGCGGGCGACTGCTATCAGGTCAACCTGGCGCAGCGCTTCGAAGTGCGCTATCAGGGCGACGAGTGGCAGGCGTTCTGCCGCCTTAACGCGGCGAATCGCGCGCCGTTCAGCGCCTTCTTGCGCCTGCCCGACAGCGCCATTCTCAGTTTGTCGCCGGAACGCTTCCTCGCGCTGAACAACCACGAAATTGAAACCCGGCCGATCAAGGGCACACGCCCGCGCGCCGCCGCCCCCGAAGCGGATCGGCTGGCCGCCGAGGCGCTGGCGACTTCCGAAAAAGATCGCGCGGAGAACCTGATGATCGTCGATCTGCTGCGCAACGATATCGGCCGCGTCGCCGAACCGGGTTCGGTCAGCGTGCCGGCGCTGTTCGTGGTGGAGCCGTTTCCGGCGGTGCACCATCTGGTCAGCACGGTTCGCGCCCGCCTGCCCGCCTCGCTGCGCGCTAGCGACCTGCTGCGCGCCTGCTTTCCCGGCGGTTCAATCACCGGCGCGCCGAAAATCCGCGCCATGGAAATCATCGACGAGCTGGAGCCGCATCGCCGCAACGCCTGGTGCGGCAGCGTCTGCTATCTCAGCCTGTGCGGTCGCATGGACAGCAGCATCACCATTCGCACCCTGATCGCTGAAAACCAGCGGCTCTACTGCGCGGCGGGCAGCGGCGTAGTTGCCGACAGCGAACTCGATGCCGAATATCAGGAAACGCTGCACAAGGTGAGCCGCATTCTGCCTGCGCTGTCGGGAGAGTCTGAATGAATAGTCTGACGCTGGACGATTTCATGACTCGCTTTACCCTGCTGCAGCCGGAAACGTCGTCGCGGCCGCCCGATGGCCGCCAGTCGGCAGTGCTGGTGCCAATTGTGGCCCGCCCGACGCCGGGCCTGATGCTGACGCGCCGCTCGCGTGAGCTGCGCAAGCACGCCGGACAGGTCGCCTTCCCCGGCGGCATGCAGGATGAGAGCGACGCCTCGCTGATCGCCACCGCGCTGCGCGAGGCGCAGGAAGAGGTTGGCATCGACGCCCGCGAGGTCAGAGTCCTTGGCCAGCTTGCGCCGGTGACCAGCAGCACCGGCTTTCGCGTGACGCCGGTAGTCGGCATCATCTCCCCGGAGATATCGTTGCAGATCAATCCTGACGAGGTGGAGAGCGCTTTCGAGATGCCGCTGGAAGAGGCGCTGCGCCTCAACCGCTACGCCTCGCTGGATATCGAGCGCGCCGGCCTGCGCCATGCGGTCTGGCTGTCGGTCTATCAGGATTATCTGGTCTGGGGCATGACCGCCGGCATCATTTGCTCGCTCAGCCAGCAAATCGCCCTCTGACACCCGCTTTTCTTCCCTTTATCCCGTTGCACATCCCCTGCGCAGCATAACTATTTCTCGCCTGAAGGATTAGTTAATTTCATGCGAAAAGGCGCTTTTCCCCCCGGGGCGTCGATCACTATTAGCGCCATAAACGGCCTTAGCAGTAAGAAAAATATTTTTTTGAGGAGTGTCGCCTGTGATTCGCGTTTTTGACATGTTCAAAGTGGGCATCGGCCCGTCGAGTTCCCATACCGTGGGACCGATGAAAGCAGGCAAGGAGTTTGTCGACCTGCTGACTGAACAGGGAAAACTTCAGGACGAACCCCGCATCACTGTGGATGTCTACGGCTCGCTTTCGCTGACCGGCAAAGGTCACCATACCGATATCGCCATTATTATGGAGCTGGAGAGCGCCTCGCCCGTCACCGTGGATATCGACGCCATTCCGGCGTTTATCAAAGACGTCGAGCAGAGCGAACGACTGCTGCTGGCGTTCGCCGGCGACCTCTTGATCCTCAGCAAAACCTACTAATCCGTCGGCGGCGGCTTTATCGTCGACGAGCACTTAGGCCAGTCTACGCTGGACGAAGTGAACGTGCCCTGGCCGTTCCACTCCGCCAAAGAACTGCTGGCGCACTGCCGCGCAACCGGCCTATCGCTCTCTGGACTGGTGATGAAAAATGAACTGGCACTGCACTCGCGCGACGAGATCCGCGACTATTTCACCGACGTCTGGCAGACCATGCAGGCTTGCATCGACCACGGACTGAATACCGAAGGCGTGCTGCATGGCCCGCTGCGTCGCCTGCTGACCTCCTCCTCTAAAAACACCAACGATCCGATGAACGTGATCGACTGGGTGAATATGTTCGCGCTGGCGGTCAACGAAGAGAACGCTGCGGGCGGCCGCGTGGTCACCGCGCCGACCAACGGCGCCTGCGGGGCATCGTGCCCGCGGTGCTCGCCTATTACGATCACTTTATCGAACCCGTCACGCCGGACATCTTTACCCGCTATTTCCTCGCCTCTGGCGCCATCGGCATTCTCTATAAGATGAACGCCTCCATCTCCGGGGCGGAGTAACCCCTCGCGCGACCTCTTCAGGTCGCGCAGCTTTTTCAGTAATGCTTTTTTCAGAAGCATGGCTAAACCTTATAGTTGCCATGCCGATAACAGCCCCGTTATCCTGGCCTTAATGGAGTGTGTGGAAGGTGGTTACTGATGCTTCTGGCCCATCAATACGTTGGACAGTTTCGCCGTAAGCGCCTGCTTATCGCGTTGGTGATCGCCGCTGTGGTTTTGATTTTAACGCTGGCTTTCCGCTTTATCGAAGAGAAATCGCGCATCGAACAGCAGTCGCTCGATTTTGCCGACAATGCCATCTAGCGCTTCGACCGTATTTTTCCCCCGCGGGACGTCTCGGCAAACAACACCCTTTGACTGGTCGGCGTGCCCTGTGACGCGGTGCGCTTTCCGCTAATTGAAAAAATTTCGGCGCTGCAAACCGTACACGCCATACTGCTGGTGGAACACGATCGCATCTACTGCTCCAGCATTTACGGCCCGCGCGCCATCCCCTTAGCCAGACCTATCCCGAACTGGCGATCAATAACCAGCGCATAATGCTGGCGACCGACAACTTCCTGCTCAAGGGGTCGCCGATCCTGCTGCTGTGGACGCCAAAGTCGCTGGATAACCGTTCCGGCACCTTGCAGGTCATCAATATCGAGCTGATGAGCAGCTCAGCTACCTGCTGGAACCTCAGCTGCCTTGGGTAGAGCGCGCCATCTTTAACGTCGGCGGCGAGAGACTGGAGTATGGCAATCCGCTGATCGAGTCGACCATACCATCGGAAGAGGAGGTCAGCTACGACCAGGCGTCGCTGCGCTCCCCCTTCAGCATCACCCTTTACGGCCCCTCGCCGTCGCGCCTCGCCCTGGCGACGTAGCCCTCGCAGCTGCCGCTGGCGCTGCTGCTGAGCCTGCTGATCGTCTATATCGTCTGGCTGGCGACGGCGAACCGCATGAGCCTAAGCTGGCAAATCAGCTACGGCATTACCGCCAATGAATTCATGGTCTACTGCCAGCCGCTGATTAATGCGAAAAGCGGCGAGTGCGACGGCATTGAGCTGCTGCTGCGCTGGCACAACGCGCGCCAAGGCTGGATCCCGCCGGACGTATTTATTCCGCTGGCCGAACGGCAGAACCTTATCGCGCCCCTGACGCGCTTCGTGATTGATAAAACCGTGGCGCAGCGGCCTAACCTGCCGCGCTGTTCCTCGTTCCATATCACCATCAAAGTGGCCGCCAGCCACTTCCGCGATCGCGCTATCGTTGAGGATCTGCAACAGCTGTGATGGCCAGCGAATCCGCTACCAAATGTTGGTGGTGGAGCTGACGAAGCTCGACGCGCTGCCGGTGGTAGATCAGAAGGTTATCGCGCAGCTGCACAGCATCGGCGTGCGGCTGGCGATTGACGATTTTGGCACCGGCGACAGCTCGCTCTCCTACCTGAAGGATTTGCAGCCCGATGAAGATCGATAAGATTTTTACCGTCGCCATTGGCACCGACGCCATCAACTCTACGGTAACGGATATGGTGATATCGCTGGCGCAGCGTCTGAATATCAGCCTGGTGGCCGAAGGCATGGAGACGGCCGAATAGGCCGCCTATCTACGCGAGCGCGGGGTGGATCTGCTGCAGGGCTATTTATATGCGCGTCTGATGCCGATTAAATATTCCCCCGCTTGGCTGATGCAGCACCAGGCCAGCTGACCACGTGACGTTCAGGCGTTGACACCCGGCGCTGTGCGCTAAGTCCCTTACATCAGTAAAGACAAAACGGCGCCTTAGCGCCGTTTTGTCTTTACTGCCCCTCTTCCTTATCCTCGTGCGGCTTATCTTTGATCACGCGCACCAAGTCGGCGCGGTCATCGGTCGCCTGCAGGATAGTAAAGTGCAGCGGCGGCAGGTCGATGACCTCGCCCGGCTGCGGCAGCTGACCCTTCTGGGCGATCAGCAAGCCCGCCAGCGAGGCGTGATCCTCATCCGGCTTCACCAGATCGTTGACGTCGAACAGCTGCTGCAACGAATGCAGGTCAGTGCCACCCTTCACGATCCAACCGTCGCCGTCGACGACAATATCGGGGGTTTCATCCTCATCCGGGAACTCGCCAGCGATCGCTTCCAGCACGTCGAGCGGGGTTATCAATCCCTGCACCACGCCGAATTCGTTGGTAACGATGACGACGCTGCCCTTGGCGCGGCGCAGCACGCCGAGCAGGTTGATGAGATCGAGCGTTTCCGGCACCACGATAGCGGGCGAACTGGCGGCAAAGGTCGCCACGTCCATGCCGAGCTCAATCGCCACCAGCAGCTCTTTGGCGCGCACCACGCCGATAATCTCGTCCAGCTCGCCGCGACAGACCGGGAACATGCTGTGCGGCGTATCCAGCAGCTGAATGCGAATTGCATCCAGCGGGCGCTCGGCGTCCACCCAAGAGATGTCGCCGCGCGGCGTCATAATGCTGCGAATCGCGCGCGACGCCAGCGTCAGCACGCCCTTGATCATATAGCGCTCTTCATCCTTAAACGCCTCCTGCGGTATAGCCTCAGTCAGCGGCGACTCCTCGCTGCTGGTTGTCGGCGCGGAACGCTGGCGGCCGCCCATCAGGCGCAGTATCGCCTTAGCAGTACGCTCGCGCATCGGCCGATGCGCCTGATGACGCATAAAGTTGCGGCGCGCAATCTGGTTGAACAGCTCGATCAAAATCGAGAAGCCGATCGCCGCGTAGAGATAGCCTTTAGGAATATAGAAGCCGAAGCCTTCCGCCATCAGCGACAGGCCGATCATCAGCAGGAAGCTGAGGCAGAGAACGACCACGGTCGGGTGCGCGTTGACAAAGTTAGTCAGCGGCTTCGACGCCAGCAGCATAATGCCTATCGCAATCACCACCGCGGTCATCATCACCGGCAGATGGTTGACCATGCCGACCGCCATGATCACCGCATCGAGCGAAAAGACCGCGTCCAGCACCACAATCTGCATCACCACCGCCCAGAAGCTGGCGTAGCTGCGATTCCCCTGCTGATCGTGCTGACGGTTCTCCAGCCGCTCATGCAGCTCCATCGTCGCCTTGAACAGCAGGAAAAGTCCACCCACCAGCAAGATCAGATCGCGCCCCGAGAAGCTGAATGCGCCGATGCTGAACAGCGGACGCGTCAGCGTCACCATCCAGGAGATCAGCGACAGCAGGCCCAGACGCATCACCAGCGCCAGCGACAGGCTGATCAGACGCGCCTTGTCGCGCTGCTTCGGCGGCAGCTTGTCAGCCAGGATAGCGATAAACACCAAGTTGTCGATACCCAGCACGATGTCCAACACGATAAGGGTTAATAACCCCGCCCAGATTGAGGGGGCGAAGAGAAATTCCATCATTGACTCCTGAATGCGGAAGAGAGTAAAGCGTATCGTGCCAGCGTACGGGAACCTGGCTGGCATAAAGAAGCTCGGGGTGAAAACAGATACGCCGTCAGGCGTTAGTGGCAGCGCAGAGGCACGCAACAAAGGGATTAAGCGATGTCGGTGACGATCCATAATCCATAAAGGTGGGTTGAAACCCGGAACTCCTGATTGATAAACAGAAGGGCTAATGTAGCAGGCCGGTAAATTACGTCAAAAAATTTTCTTTCATTTACAAATGATTCAACCTGGCGGGCGACCTAATAATCGTGGTCAGGCGACTGACAGGTTCGATTACTGACCACCGTCACATAATTTATTTTTTCGCTCACTCAAATAATTCGCGACTGACCGCTTCAATTTAAATGTCAGGAGAATAACGTCTCGTCCGGGGATTTTTGCTGCGCGCTTGCCAGCAAAACCGATAAGGGCGCGTCGATTCCCGACAACTTTCTTTAGCGAACGGAGGTAGCAAGTTACCATTGCAATTGGTACACAAGGCTGGGCAGCGGAACAACTGCTAAAAACTGCAGAGATGCTGTTGGGCGAGCAGGGGAACGTGGGATGGTTCGACTTCGTGCCCGGCGAAAATGCAGAAACGCTTATTGAAAAATATCAGGCGCAGCTGGCAAAGCTGGATACCCTCGAAAGGGGTGCTGTTTTTAGTGGATACTGGGGCGGCAGCCCATTCAACGCCGCCAACCGCGTGGTGCTAGACAAAGAAAATTATGACGTTACCGCCGGGGTCAATATTCCCATGCTGGTGGAGACGCTGATGGCGCGCGACGACGATCTCGGCTTCGCCGAGCTGGTCGGCATCGCGGTGGAAACCGGCCGGGAGGGCGTCAAGGCGCAGAAAACCCCCGTTGCCGCTGGCACCCGGCGAACATATGAAAATTGGCCTGGCGCGCATCGACGACCGCCTGATCCATGGCCAGGTGGCGACGTGCTGGAACCAAGGAGACCAACATGTCACGCATTATCGTGGTGAGCGACGAGGTGGCGAAAGATCAGGTGCATAAAACCCTGCTGACGCAGGTCGCGCCGCCCGGCGTGACCGCGCACGTGGTCGATGTCGACAAAATGGTGCGCGTCTGGAAAAACCCCAAATATGGCCGCGATCGCGTGATGCTGCTGTTTACCAATCCCACCGACGTGCTGCGCGTGGTGGAAACAGGGCGTCGACATTAAAACGGTCAATATCGGCAGCATGGCATTTCGTCAGGGGAAAACCCAAGTCAACAACGCCGTCTCGGTGGATGAGAAGGATATCGCCGCCTTCCGCAAGCTCAACGAGCGCCATATCGAGCTGGAGGTGTGTAAGGTCTCCAGCGATCCAAAACTGAAAATGATGGACCTGATTGCGAAGGTCAACGCGTAACACGCCGTCCGCTGCGCCTGCGGGCCAGTTAACGCTATCCTCCTGAGGAGAAGGGGTATGATGCGCTACAAATCATCCTGATCTTTATTGCCGCCTTTATCGCCGGCATGGAATCGATTCTGGATGAGTTTCAGTTTCACCGGCCGCTGGTGGCCTGTACCCTGATCGGCGCCATGCTCGGCGATATGAAGACCGGCATTATCATCGGCGGCACGCTGGATATTATCGCCCTGGGCTGGATGAACATCGGCGCCGCGGTGGCATCCGATGCGGCGCTTGCCTCAATCATCTCCACCATTCTGGTTATCGCCGGCGGACAGAGCGTCGGTTCCGGTATTGCGCTGGCTATTCCGCTGGCCGCCGCCGAGCAGGTGCTGACGATTATCGTGCGTACCCTCACCGTCGGCTTTCAGCACGCGGCCGATAAGGCGGCGGAGAAAGACAATCTGACGGCGATCTCCTGGATCCACGTCTCCGCGCTGGTGCTGCAGGCGATGCGTATCGCCATCCCGGTGCTGATCGTCGCCGTCTCCGTCGGTACCAGCGCCGTGCATTCGCTGCTCAGCTCTATCCCAGAAGTGGTCACCAACGGCCTGAATATCGCCAGCGGCATGATTGTCGTGGTGGGTTACGCGATGGTCATCAATATAATGCTCGCCGGCGATCTGATGCCCTTCTTTTACCTGGGCTTCGTTACCACCGCCTTCACCAGCCTCAACCTGGTGGCGCTGGGCGTCATCGGCGTAGTCATGGCAGTGCTCTATATCCAGCTGGCGCCGAAATATAACCGCGTGGCGGGCGCGCCTGCCGCTGGCCCGGCGAATAACGACCTCGATAACTAACTCGACTAAGGAACAGGTGACAACATGGTTGATACAACAACAGCACAGAAAAAACTGACCCCGGGCGACGTGCGCAGCGTGTTTTTACGGTCGAACCTGTTCCAGGGTTTATGGAACTTCGAGCGTATGCAGGCGCTAGGCTTCTGCTCCTCTATGGTGCCGGTGATCCGCCGCCTCTATCCTGAGAAACAACAAGGCGCGCAGGCAGGCGATTAAACGCCATCTGGAATTCTTCAACACCTATCCCTACGTGGCCGCGCCGGTGCTGGGCGTCACCATGGCGATGGAGGAGCAGCGCGCGAACGGCGCGCCGATCGACGATGGCGCCATCAACGGCATCAAAGTCGGCCTGATGGGTCCGCTGGCGGGCGTCGGCGTGGGGCACGGTGCGGCCGGTATTCGCCGCCCTCGGCGCCCGCATCGCCATGAGCGGCAGCCTGCTCGGCCCGCTGCTGTTCTTTATTTTGTTTAACCTGGCACGTCTGGCGACCCGCTATTACGGCGTCGCCTACGGCTACCGTAAAGGTATCAACATCGTCAGCGATATGGGCGGCGGCTTTTTGCAAAAGCTCACGGAGGGGGCGTCGATTCTCGGCCTGTTTGTCATGGGCGCGCTGGTCAACAAGTGGACGTACGTCAATATCCCGCTGGTGGTGTCGCGCATTACTGACCAGACCGGGAAAACCACGGTGACCACGGTGCAGAACATTCTCAATCAGCTGATGCCGGGCATCGTGCCGCTGCTGCTGACCTTCGCCTGTATGTGGCTGCTGCGCCGCAAGGTGAACGCGCTGTGGATTATTGTCGGCTTCTTTGTGATTGGTATTTTGGGTTACTGGATCGGCCTGCTTGGCCTCTAGCCCCGCTGTCGGGCGTTCGCGCCCGAAAAGATGACTTTGACGGACGGCCTGATGGCGATCTGCATCGGCGTGCTGCTGCTTTTTTCGCTTTACGACGAGCTAATTCTGCCGCGCCGTAAAGGGCCGACGCGTCTGCGCGGGCGCTGCGCCGTCGGCACAAGATCGACAGCCTGATTTTTATCAGGCTGTTGGCCATTTTGCTGTGGAATAACCTGTCGCATCAGGGCCCGCACAGTTCACCACTACCCTGATGAAGCGCGACGGGTTTTTCTATGGCGGCGTCTGGATAGACTATGGGCGCATTCAGAGCATGAACCTCTCTGAAGACGGCATTCTGGTGATGCAGCTGGAGCAGCATCGCCTGCTAATCGCCGTGCAGCAGCTCGACGATCTGGAACGCATCTATCACACCCCGGTGGAGGCGCGTTAGTCGCGCCGCCACACCATCAGCTGGAAATCGGCGTCGCACGCAAAGATTTTCGCCGCCTGCAGCTCGCTCCAGACTGAGGGCTTCGCGCGCCAGGCGAAAGGCGTTTTTGGCGATATCGAGGCCATAAACCTGCTCTCCCAACGCGCTCAGCGCCTAGGTGTAGTAGCCCTTGCCACAGCCGATATCCAGCAGCACCGACGCGGAAGGCAGCCATCACGCAGCAGCGCCACCACGCACTTGCGCAGCGGCTGGTAGTGGCCCGCCTCGAGAAATGTCCGTCGCGCCTGCATCATCTCTGCGTTGTCGCCCGGCTCGCGCGAGCCTTTATGCTGAACTGGCAGCAGATTGATATAGCCCTCTTTCGCCTGATCGAACTGGTGGCGGTTTTCACAGCACCAGCTGCGGTTGTCTGCGGTGAGAGGGATATGGCTGAGGGGACAAATCAGCGACATAAAGACTCCATTATCTGAACATGCCGCAGTGTACCCCGTTCGTCGCCGCGCCGAAAGCGCAAAGAAAAAGCCCCGGTCAACTGACCGGGGCTTTGTGATTCGTTTGCAGTGGTGCATGGCACCGAGCTGTGACGAAATCAGATAGCGGTTACGTTGACAGCAGCCGGGCCTTTCTGGCCGTCCTGAATTTCGAACTCAACGCTTTGGCCTTCAGCCAAGGTTTTAAAACCATTGCCCTGGATAGCGGAGAAATGTACGAACACATCTTTGCTACCGTCAGCAGGAGTGATAAAACCAAAACCTTTAGACTCGTTGAACCACTTAACCTGACCTTTAATCTTTGCCATTTGCAAATTCCTTAGAGTGTTTATTTTGCCCGGAGGCAGACCTACAGATAAACCAGAGACGTTACTGAATGAGGCACTAATTAAGGTTCGGCAAGGAAGCGGTATCCAGCGTCAACGTTTTTACTCGTAACTTCTTTACTGAAAATGCCATACATAAACAGAATTGTACCTCGTTTAACCCACGAATTATTATCACATATCCGCAAAATAATGGCAAGGCTTTTTTAAAGGGCGAACGATACGCCGCACAAAATTTACAAAGCAGCATCACACTTTTTGTCCATTCCGATACGGAGTATGACCACGTCCTAGCCTAAAAACCAATATTCATCAACTCGCTGGCGATGCTGATAACACGAATAGATAACCGCGTTCCCGTCCAACCTTGTTCGACGTAACGAATTATTTTAAAGATAAATTATTGCATTTATATAGCATATGATTTCTGGTAAGCGCAGCCCAAAGTTGAGGATACCCGTTGTTTTTCTTGACCTTGCCCACAATGTCATATGGTAGCGCAGGACTCAATATTCTTTTGCACCCCAAAAAGGAAAGTAAAATTCGCTTTGCCCCAATTAAAAGCCAAGCGACATATAAACATATTACGATTTATTCTTTGATACGGAATAAAAGATCTTAAAAAAAAAAACCTAAAGAACTGGCGATTATTACAGCGCTTTAGGATTTTTCCTGGGTTAAATTCGCCAGACTGCGCCCCTCGCCTATTTTCCACGGCGCAAAGCGTCCATTATCTGCGCCGCTCTGCTGCAGCACACGGTTTAATTCCGCGGGCGGCTCATCCAGCGACTCATCCGCCAGCTCAAAGACGCCCCAGTGCATGGGAATGGTCAGCGGGCAATTGATCAGCCGCCAGAGTACCACCGCGTGGTCAGGATCCATATGGCTGCTCGCCATGAACCATTTCGGTGCATAGGCGCCGATAGGCAACGCTGTCAAGTTGAACGGCCCTAGCCTGCGCGGGATCTCCGCCAGATTGTAGGAGTAGCCGCTATCGCCAGAGAACCAGAAATTGAGCGCGGCGCTGCGAATAACCCAGCCGCACCACAGCGAGCGGTTGCGGTTGTAGAGCGAGCGCATGCTCCAGTGGCGGGCCGGCACGGCCTTTATCTGTAGCGCGTCATGCTGCCACGTCAGCCACCAGTCCAGCTGGACGATGTGACACGCGTCGCGTCGGGCGAACCAGGTTTGCAGCCCCAGCGGCACGATAAAGGTAGCCTGCGGGAAACGGCGCATGATGCGTTTGACGGTAGCTAAGTCGAGATGATCGTAGTGGTTATGGGAAATCAGCACGTAGTCGAGGCGCGGCAGCTGCTGAATGCTTAACGGCGAGGGGGATTTGCGTTCTGGTCCGGCGAACAGCAGCAGCGACGAGCACTGCGAGAGCGCCGGATCGATAAGCAGATAGCGCTGGCCGATGCGCAGCAGCATCGCCGCATGGCACGCCACCAGACCCGATCCTTCTCCCCCGCCAGATCGGCGGGCTGCCACCAGCGCGCCGTAAAATCGGCGTAGCCCGCCTGCGGTGGAAAGGGCAATCCCTGTGCCTTGCGCGCTTTACTGGGATCGAACCCGGGGTTTTGCCAGGCCACTACGCCTCCTTGCTGAGGTAAGACTTAACGTTCCGGGATCAGGCGAATAAAATAGCGCTTCTCTTCGGGCTACTGCTCTGCCTGCGTTTTGGTATGAGCGTCAATCAGTCGGCGCAGCAGCGCATTTTGCTTTTTTTGCTCCTTCAGCAGCTGGATTTGCTCGCTGGCCCGGTTGACAAAAACCAGGTGACGAAAGCGATAAGAATAATCAACACCAGCACGCCATAGCAGAATAGCGGACCAGAGATTGTGGCTAACTCATTCATAACTGCCTCAAAAAAACGAAAGGGTATTAACCCTGTCGATTCTACCTGCCGCGCGCGCCGCTGACGAGACTGGACGCAGGAAAGCCGACATTCCTGAAATCGCACGCTTTGGCCTGCAGTGCAGCTACCTCACCGCCGCGGCCTGATCACCGCCCAGGATCTGCACAGTGACAGCGGCATTATCGGCGTCACGGCGTGTCCCGTGCTGAAAAAAGCGGCGACGTTATCGACAATTGAACAATGGCGGGCGGGCAGGCGCCCGCGTTGCTTCCTCTGAGAAGCGAATGGTGGGGAAAGAGATACTGAGACCGGCGATCGCCACGCCGAACCGGTCGAACACAGGCACGGCGATGCAGCACAGCCCCTCTTCCTGCTCTTCGTTATCCTCGCCGAATCCCTGCACCTTGACCTGATCCGGCGCCGCGATCAGCGCTTCGCGCGTGACGATGTTATTGGCGGTGCTGCGCTTGAACTCAACCTCCTGGAGAATATCATTCACCTCTGCCCGGTCGCGCCAGGCGAGCAGCACCTTGCCGATGGCCGTGGTGTGCAGCGGGTTGCGGCAGCCGATACGCGAATACATGCGCAGGTAGCGAGTCGATTTTATGGATATAGACGATACTGTCCTCTTCCAGCGCGCCGAGATGTATCGTCTCTTTGGTTAGCGGGAGAGCTCGCGCATCTGTACGTCGGCGATGCGGATCAGATCGACGTTTTGCAGCGCTTTCGCGCCCAGCTCAAACAGCTTGAGCGTCAGGGAGTATTTCTCGCTCTCCCCTTCCTGGGTAACGTAGCCTAGCGCTTTCATAGTCTGTAAAAAGCGGTAGACCGTACTTTTGGACATCATTACGCGCTGCGCTAGCTCGGTAATGCCGTGGTCGCGCTCTTCGCCCAGCGCCTGCAAGATGCCGAACACCTTCATTATAGAGGAAAAGGCATCAGGTTATTTGTCGTTATCACTGGCGGCCATCGCGCACCCTTTTTTTTTTAATTGTTTTAATAAAATCGGAACAGATGACCAATATAGCGCGTCCTTGCGCATCGTACCATTCTCCTTTGCGCGGCGCTGGCGCTAAGTAATATTTTTGCCGTAAAGACGGTGCGTTTTGCGGCTGATTTCATTAGCATGCGTGATATTCACCCGCTAGATATATCTTCTCTGTCACCCACACCTGTTCAAGACGGGCTAACCGCGCCACAGCGCTATAGCGCCATTTTTACCATTGCGTTAGACATTATGATGGCGGTGCTGGATGGGGCTATCACCAATGTGGCGCTGCCTACCATTGCCCGCGAGCTGCAGGCAAGCCCGGCACAGTCGGTCTGGATCGTTAACGCCTATCAGATTGCCATTGTAGCCTCGCTGCTCTCTCTGTCGTTTATCGGCGTTCGCTACCGCCGCGTGTATCAGGCGGGCCTCGGGCTGTTTATTCTGACCTCGGTGTTCTGCGCCCTCTTCTCTTCTCTTCGCTGCCGATGCTGACGCTGGCGCGCGTGCTGCAGAGCTTTGGCGGCGCCGCGCTGATGAGCGTCAATACCGCGCTGATCCGCATTATCTATCCGCAGCGCCATCTGGGATGCGGCATGGCGATTAACTCGCTGGTGGTCGCGGTGTCCAGTGCCGCCGGCCCGACGGTGGCGGCGGAGATCCTCTCTGTCGCCAGCTGGAAATGATTGTTTCTGATCAATGTGCCGCTGGGCATTATCGCGCTCTGGCTGGCGCTGCGCTTTCTGCCGGAAAACAGCCAGAAGGTAAAAACGCAGAAGTTCGATCTGCCGAGCACCCTGATGAACGAGCTGTTTTTCGGCCTGCTGATCTATGCGCTGACGGGCTTCTCGCAGGGGCAAAGCCCTGCGCTGGTGCTGGCGGTAACGGGCTGGTTCTTTGTACGGCGCCAGCAGCATATGACGGTGCCGCTGCTGCCGATCGATCTGCTCGTTCTGCGCGCAGATGCTGGCAATGGTTTCGCTGCCCTTTTTCTTACAAAACATGCTGGGGCGCGACGAGGTCGCCACCGGCCTACTGCTGACACCCTGGCCGCTGGCGACGATGGTGCTTGCGCCGATTGCCGGTAGCCTGATTGAGCATATCCATGCCGGACTGCTCGGCGGCATCGGCCTGGTGCTGTTTGCTGCCAGATTGTTTCTGCTGGCGCTACTGCCGGTGCAGCCGCACGACGCGAATACGCCCCCATAAAAAAGGCGACTCCAAGGAGTCGCCTTTTTTTTACAGCGCTTATTTCAGATACTGACCGCTGCGCAGCGCTTTTATACGTTTATCCAGCGGCGGGTGAGACATAAACAGCTCGCTCAGCGATTTGTTTTTGCCGTTGATACAGAAGGCCATCATGCTGCTCGGCTCCTGCGGCTCGTAGCTGGTTTTCAGACGCTGCAGCGCGGCGATCATCTTCTCGCGGCCTACCAGTTTCGCAGAGCCCGCATCGGCATGGAACTCGCGATGGCGCGAGAACCACATGGTGATCATGCTGGCCAAGATACCGAACACCAGCTCCAGCACCGTCGCCATGGCAAAGTAGACCAGCGGGTTGCCGTTGCTGCTCTCTTCACCGTCGCGGTTACCGGACAGGAAGCTAGAAACCACCTGCGCGATAATGCGCGAGATAAAGATGACAAAGGTGTTCACGATCCCCTGAATCAGCGTCATAGTCACCATGTCGCCGTTGGCGATGTGGGCGATTTCATGCGCCAGCACCGCTTCCGCCTCGTCGCGGCTCATGTTCTGCAGCAAGCCGGTCGACACCGCGACCAGCGAGGCGTCGCGGCGTGCGCCGGTGGCGAAAGCGTTGATGTCGGGCGCATGATAGATAGCGACCTGCGGCATCGCGATGCCCGCCTGCTGCGCCTGAAGACCAACGGTCTGCATCAGCCAGCGCTCAGTTTCGTTACGGGGCTGCTCAATCACCTCACCGCCAACCGAACGCAGCGCCATCCACTTCGACATCAGCAGTGAAACAAACGCACCGCCAAAGCCAAACAGGCCTGCCATGAACATCAGGCCCTGAACACTGCTTGACTGGACCCCTGTGAGGCTAAGGATCAGCCCAAAGACCAACATCACAGCCAGGTTGGTCACCAGGAAAAGAGCAATACGCATCATAAAAGTTCATTATCCTCGGTTGTTCATGCGCTCTCTGCGCGGATCCCTATCCTAGGGTCATTGCGGCGCATTTCAAGCAGCCTTAACTTTTAAGTTTTTAAAAAGACATAACTTTACATTTAGCCATGCTTTTCTTCGCCAAACGGATTTTCGCGCGCTGGTGGCGGCGCGAGGCGCAAACAAAGCACCGCGCTGCGGTGCTTTTTTCCTTCCTTGCGCTTATTGCGCGGCAGGCTGCGCTCTGCTCAGCTGCGCCAAGTCATTGGCGATGCGCACCGTTTCATCAAGATAGGGATCCGGCTCTTTGTAATCCTTCGGCAGCTCGTCCAGATTCTTCAGCGGTTTTTTGCCCTCTGCCTGATAGCGCGCGTTGACGCGCTCCAGACGCAGCGCGTCATCGTCGTGGTTCTCTTTCTCACGCTGGGCGAGATTGAGCGACACGATGTTGCGCTTCTCCTTCATCGCGTTGAAGCGGGCGATATCCTTCATAATGTACTGGAACTCGCGATCCTCGGCGATGCGCGTCTCGTACTGTTTGGTCAGCTGCGCCAACAGCGGCTTGACGTCACCGGTTTTGCTATAGGTGGCGGCGTTGATGCTGTCCCAGGGCAGCGCGTTGTCTTCGAACTTCTCGCCGGTTTCCGCCGCTTCCACGCCGGTCGGCATCAGCAGGTCCGGCGTGACGCCTTTAAGCTGAGTGCTGCCGCCGTTGATGCGGTAGAACTTCTGGATGGTGTACTGCACGGAGCCCAGCGCCGGCCATTCCGGACGCAGCATCTGATCGTAGATGCGGTTCAGCGAGCGGTACTGCTGCACGGTGCCCTTGCCGAAGGTCGGTTCACCGACGATCAGCGCGCGGCCATAGTCCTGCATCGCGGCGGCGAAAATCTCCGACGCCGAGGCGCTGAAGCGATCTACCAGCACCACCAGCGGGCCTTTGTAGTAAACGACGCCGTCGTTGTCGCCGTCTTCACGCACGTGCCCGTTGTTGTCGCGCACCTGCACCACCGGTCCGCTGGGAATAAACAGCCCAGAGAACGACACCGCTTCGGTCAGCGCGCCGCCACCGTTGGTGCGCAGATCGATGACAACGCTGTCGACGTTCTGCTTCTGCAGTTTTTGTCGTTGCACCTTCACGTCGTCGGTGAGTCCAACGTAGAAGCTCGGAATATCAAGCACGCCGACTTTCTGTTTGCCGAAGTTATGCACGCTCATTTTCACCGCGCGATCTTCCAGACGGATCTTTTCGCGGGTCAGGGTCACGGTGCGGGTTTTGGTGCCTTTGCCGGCCGGCAGCACTTCGAGGCGAACCTTGCTGCCCTTCGGCCCTTTGATTTTGGCCACGACGTCGTCGAGGCGCCAGCCGATGACATCTTCCATCGGTTTACCCGGCTGCCCTACGCCGACGATGCGGTCGCCGACGCTGATGGACTTGCTTTTCGCCGCCGGACCGCCCGCCACTATGGAGTTGATCACGGTATAGTCATCATCCATCTGCAGCACCGCGCCGATGCCTTCCAGCGACAGGCTCATCTCGGTATTGAACTGTTCGGTGTTGCGCGGCGACAGATAGTTTGTGTGCGGATCGATTTCGTGGGCGAAGGCGTTCATCGCCAGCTGGAACACATCTTCGCTGTTGCTCTGCGCCAGGCGGCGAATAGCTAAGTTGTAGCGCTTGGTGAGCACGTCGCGAATTTCGCTGTAGCTTTTGCCGATCAGCTTCAGGCTGAGCTGGTCATACTTGACTTTGACGTCCCACAGCGCGTTCAGCTCCGCCACATCTTTCGGCCAAGGCGCCTTGGCGCGGTCGGTATCGATAGTGTCGTTGCCGCTAAAGTTCATCGGGCGGCTCAGCACGTTGAGCGCATACTGGTAGCGCTCGAAACGGCGTTTTTGCGCCAGATTGTAGAGATCGTAAAACACCACCAGCTTGCCGCTGCGTAGCTCGTCGCCGAGCGTGCTCTTTTTATCCGCGAACTGCGCCATGTCCGATGCCAGAAACACGTTGTGGTTGTAGTCGAGCATGTTGAGATAGCGGTCGAAGATTTTCGCCGAGAAGTCCTGATCGAGATCGAACTGGCGATAGTGAGAGCGGGTAAAGCGGGAGGTCACCCGTTCGCTGACGGTGGGATCCTGCGGACCTTCATGCAGCTGGGGGATTTGGTCGGCGCGGGTGATACTCTCCGCGCCAAAGCCAAAGAAAGGGCCTGCCAGCAGCAGGCCCGTAATCATACCGATTTTTAACAGGGTGTTCATGCCGGGGTCAGCCTCCGTTTCAGAACTGCAAGTGTTCCGCGCGCACAATCATTGCCATGCCGGAAGCGAGCTGTACCCGAACGCCGTCTTTTGAGACTTCAAGAACAGTCGCTTCCATCGCACTTTTGCCTGCTTTGACTTTGATATTCTGGCCGGGTTGCAAAGTTGAGGTATCGGTGATCGGTTTCGCCTGTGCTGCCGGACGCGGAGCCGGTTTGCGATCCTGAGCGGCCGCGCGCGGCGCCTGAGAACGCGGCTTGCGTGCGGCGGGACGGCGTGGACGACGCGGTTCAGTGCCCTCTTCACCCGCTTCGCGCTTCGCGGCTTTCTGCTGCTCGCGCTGCGCCTGAGCGCGCGCTTTCGCCTCTTCCAGCTGCTGACGCGCATGCTGTACGTGCTGCTCGTCCAGCACGCCGCACGGGTTGCCGTCGAGGTCGACGCGCGTCGCGCCCGCCTTGATGCCGTAGAGATAACGCCAGCTGGAGGTATAGAGGCGCAGCGCCGAACGCAGCTGCGTCTTGCTCAGGCCCATCTCGCCCTGAACGCGCTCTACCAGATCCTGAAAGATACCGATTTTGAGCGGACGCGCCTCACCTTCGGCGCTAAAGCAGCTTGGAAAACGTTCCGCCAGAAAGGCGATCACTTCTTTACTGCTATTCAACTTAGGTTGATTTTCCATGAAATTTCCTGATTACAACGGGTTTGCCGACCAGAGCAGGCATGAACAGGCGACATTATAATGACAACCTTGTCAAATGCCATGCAATCCAGTCGATTAGCTGTGCGTCAGCTGCAGAAATTTATCGATGTTGCTGTCCACCAGTACTTCACAAAGCCCATCAGTCAGTGCAACCAGCCCAGACTCGTCCTCGCTGTCGAAGCGATTGAACACCGTGCTGTCGATGTCCAGCGTGCCGACGACCGCGTCCTTTACTTTCAGAGGAATCACGATCTCGGCGTTTCTGGCGGCGTCGCAGGCGATACGGCCGGGGAAAGCGTGCACGTCGTCTACGCGCTGCACTTTATCTTCATCTTCGGCGATCGCTGTGCCGCATACCCCTTTGCCGACCGGAATGCAGACGCAGGCGATTTTGCCCTGGAAAGGTCCGAGCACCAAGGTGTTGGCTTCCGTCAGCAGGTAGATAAACCCGCCCAGTTCACGCCCTCGAGGCGTTCGTAAGCAGCGCGCTGAAGTTGCCCAGCGCGGCGAGAAACGACGTTTCGCCTTCAAGCAGAGCGCGCATATCGCGATTCAAATCGGCGTAAAAGGCAGTTTTGTTCATTGTTTAACCATTACCATTAACAAAGAGCGGTCTTTGTAACCGCCCGTTAACATAAGCACTAAATATCCGCTGCTACAACAAGGTGAATCATAGCGTTAGTTGCTGTAATCTTGGATTTTTGTGGATCGAAAGCGTGGGTTCTTGCGGGCGTGCCTGAAACGTGACAACGTTCTTTGTTCTTTCCCTACGACACAGCCGGTCACAGTAACAACCATCCGGGCGAAAACAGCATCACCCTATGAAAAATTCACGCCATCAGCCAGCCATTGCCCCACGCACGTTATCAGCGTTGCCCGCAATGCGATACCCTTTTCCCTTACCGGATGTGAAATCGCACCAGTCTGCCTATTGCCCGCGCTGCCATGCGCAAATTATCAGCGGGCGCGACTGGTCGATGACGCGCCTGATGGCCATGGCGGCCACCCTTCTGGTGCTGACGCCCTTTGCCTTTACCCTGCCGCTGGTGGATATTCGCCTGCTCGGCATGCGCATTAACGCCAGCATGCTGGGCGGCGTGATCCAGATGGCGGAACAGGGCAACGTGCTGACCGCCTAGATGGTGGCGTTCTGCACCATCGGCGCGCCGGCCGCGCTGGTGGCGGGCATCGGCCACCGGCTCGGCATGAATTTGCGGCCAGTGCTGCTGATGCTGGAAAAGGTCAAAGAGTGGGTGATGCTCGATATCTACCTGGTCGGCATCGCCGTGGCCTCAATCAAGGTGTAAGATTACGCCTCGCTGGAGATCGGCTACGGGCTGGTCGCCTACCTGACGCTGACGGTGCTGAGCCTGCTGACGCTATCCACCTTAATGTTGAGCAGCCGTGGGAGCATTTCTATCCGCAGAAGCAGTACGGCGCCCCCCGTGCGCAGCTGCAGGTCTGCCTTAACTGTCCAACACCGGCCTGCCGGATGCACGCGGCCGCTGCCCGCGCTGCCATACGCCCCGCTCGACTATCGCCGCCGCCACAGCCTGCAAAAATCCTGAGCGGCGCTGATCGCCCCGATTGTGCTGCTGATCCCCGCCAATCTGCTGCCCATCTCGGTGGTCTACCTCAACGGCTTCCGGCGCGAGGACACAATTTGCCCCGGCATTCTCAGCCTCGCCTCCGGCAATATTCCGGTGGCGGCGGTGGTGTTTATTGCCAGCATTCTGGTGCCCTTCACCAAAGTGCTGGTGATGCTGACCCTACTGCTGAGCATTCACTTCCGCTGCGAGCAGGGGCTGAAAACCCGAATCCGCCTGCTGCGGGTGGTGACCTAGGTTGGCTGCTGGTCAATGCTCGATCTCTTTGTTATTTCATTAACCATGTCGCTGGTCAATCGCGATCAGCTGCTGGCTTTTACCATGAGACCCGCCGCCTTCTACTTTGGCGCGATGGTGATCCTGACCATCATGGCCGTTGAGTGGCTCGACAGCCGCCTGCTTTGGGATGCACATGCAACAAGGAAACGCCGACTACATCGACTAACGCGACGCTGCGCAACAAGCGAAAGGTTTCTCCATTCTGGCTACTGCCGGTGATCGCCATGCTGATCGCCGGCTGGCTGCTCTAGAACAACTACGAAGAGCGCGGCACGGTGATCACCATCAACTTCCTATCGGCGGACGGCATCGTGCCGGGACGCACGCCGATCCTCTATCAGGGGGTGGAGGTCGGCACCGTGCAGGGCATCAATCTGAGCGACGACTAGCGCACAATTCAGATCAAGGCCAGCATCAAGAGCGACATGAAAGAGGCGCTGCGCGAGAACACCCAGTTCTGGCTGGTGACGTCGAAGACGTCGCTGGCGGCGGTGTCGGGACTCGATACGCTGGTGGGCGGATAACTATATCGGCATGATGCCGGGTAGCGGCAAGCCGCGCGAAAGCTTCGTGCCGCAGGACAACCTAGCCGAAGTACCGCGTTATTGAGATGTGCAGCCCGAAAGTGAGCCTGACCGACACAAACCTCAGCAGCCTGCTCACCGGCAATACGCTGGAGCTGGTGCCAAGCGACGGCGAGCCGCAGGATCACTTCGTGGTGCTGCCCGCCAGAGAGTAGCTGCTGCAGAAGCCTAACGTGCTGACGGTGAAGCTCACCGCGCCGGAGAGCTACGGCATTGACGCCGACCAGCCGGTGATGCTGCACGGCATGCAAATCGGTCAGATCATCTCGCACGAGCTAACGGAAAGCGGCATTGTTTTCGTCACGGCGATCGAGCCGGGCTACCGCAATCTGGTGCACGACGACAGCAAGTTTATCGTCAACAGCCGCCTCGACGTGAAGTTCGGTCTCGACGGCATGAAGGTGCTGGGCGCCAGCACGCGCGAATGGGTCGATGGCGTCATCCGCCTGGAGTCGGGCGACCAGGGCGCGGCGAAAGCGCGCTATCCGCTCTACGCCGACGCGGAAAAGGCGGAGGAAGGCATTATCGGCGATCGCCCTTCCACCACCCTGACGCTGACGGCTAACACTCGGTGGTGCTGTTATGAGGTGGGCGAAATCGTCGACGTAACGCCGCGCGCCAACGCGTTCGATATCGCCGTGCACATCAAACCGGCCTACCGCAAGCTGCTGACCAGCGAGAGCGTATTCTGGGCGGAAGGCGGCGCGCGCGGTCGGCAGCCAGATTATCCTGCACACCTTTTTTGACGCCAGCAAGCTGTCTGCGGGCATGCCGATCCACCATTTTACGCGGGCGGTTCCAGATATCGACGTTATGCTCTACGCAGCGCCGGATATGATCCGGATTGTTGAACGTCGGCAGATTGTGTTCGGTATGAGAAATCGTCGCCATCTTTTCGCTGATGCGCTCATCGTCCATCACCCAGGAGAAATGCCAGCCGGCATCGTTTACGATGCGCATGCGCAGCTTCAGCAACTTCCAGCGCCACCAGCTATCGCGTATCGGCGTGCCTTTGCGCTTCACGTTGCGCAGCAGCTCAGGCTGCCCCTGAAAAAAGCCTTTAGATGCCTGAAGGTGTTCGTTTTGGGCAGCTTGCACAACCGCGCCGAACCATCTTCATTCAACACCTGCACTTTGAATTTGAAGTTATAGAAATTCTGGTAAAGCGCGGTGCACAGATGGCGCGCGCGGAACTGCTTAAGGACCTCAGGACGCGGGATCTCGTCGACATCGGAGACGATAATAATGTCGTTGTCTCGCGCCTCGGTTAATCCCCGCATAATGGCGTTATGGGCAACGGTTTCGTTCTCCCAGGGATCGGATTCGCCCGCCTTTACCAGCGAACTGTTCGACTGGAATTCATGCTGATGAATTCTGGGCACGGCGTCGTTGACCACATAGATAATTTTGTCGCGAAAGCGGCCGAATGTTTCGATATCGAAACAGAGTTTGTC
This sequence comes from Candidatus Pantoea persica, assembly GCF_013753875.1. GTDB lineage: Bacteria > Pseudomonadota > Gammaproteobacteria > Enterobacterales > Enterobacteriaceae > Pantoea > Pantoea persica. The sequence goes on along the minus strand of NZ_SMDS01000019.1, from coordinate 192,454 downwards.
GCGGCGTTTGCCGGTAAAGGTATACAGCGATTCAACGATGACAAACTTATCGACATGGTCATAAAGCGTGTCAATACACAGTTCAAGAAGCATGTCTTCGTCATAATATAAAAAACACTCATAAATCATGGGTTTTGCTGCCTGCGCTACGTTGTGACCGCCTTACGTTAGCAGATCGGCGGCAGCACAAAAACAAAAAAGTAGCAAAATCTTACAGGCCATTAGCGCAACGCTGACAGAGACGATAAAGGTTAATGCCATCCGGCCTAGCAGACAGGCGAATAACCTCTTATAACAGACTCAGGGCCAGCGAATATTGCTGGCGCAAAGCTATTTTTATCAGGCGTTTCCTAATAACGGACACCTCCGTCAGGCTTAACGGTGGCCGCCGTGGCGGCGCCGGATCAAAGCTGAAACTGGGTCGGGCTAAAAAATGAAAAGCGCCCTGCGTCATCGGAAATAGCCGGGCCTGCTGCTGCGTCAGTTTAATTTTCACTGAACAGACGGGCGTGGTGATTGATAACAGCCTCGCTACACAACGGTCATAGAAAATTAACAGCTAAAGATGGCAGTAATATATTATCCCGCCCTTCACCGCGGTAAATTTGCGTTGCTTTGAGTCTTATTATGCGCCACGGCGCGGTATAAGCCGGCATTAAATAACTAGCCATGCCCGACGGATTTAACCCCGCGATGGGATAAAGCAGGCGCGGAAAAGCACTGCGTTTCGACTGGGTGAGGCGGGTTTTACGCTGGCGGATGCTCGCTGCCCATTATCAGCAGGAGTTACGGAGACTGCTTTCCATTTTATCTATTGGCTAAAAGCGCAAACTTCTGCGGCATAGCGTGGTTCGACAGGATAAGGCGCCGCTGATCTCTCGCGCCGCCGCTGTTAATCCGCAGTGCAAAAAAGGACCGAACACGATTCCTGTATTCGGTTCAGGGAAATGGCTCTTGTAGAGCCGTGCGCTAAAGGTTGGCATTTAATGAAGGCGATGTCGCCTTACAACTTAAGGTTAGTCCACATTGGTGGAAAAGCCAGCGAACGGCCCCGAGCAGGAGATTATTAGGATCAGTTTGTGATCCTGACGGCAGAATCATCGACGAAAAGGAGCAAGCGCAGCACGAAATAAGCGCTATTTGCCGCATAGCGCCTGGGTTCGCTCGATAATCGGCTGCAGGCTCATCATCTGTCCCGGATGCGCCTTATCCTCTGCCTGAATTACCGAGATAGGATGGGCGTTAACCTGGCCCGACTTAACCCGCGCTTCGGCTTTGTCATTAAGGGAATACTGTATCAGCGTGCTGGGGTTGATGGCGAACAGCGAGCCATCCTTTTCGCAGATCAGCATCACTTCTTCACAGCTGAACGGCCAAACCGCCTTGCCGACTTCGAAACGGCTAACGGTGATAATCTGCGCCGCCATTGCCTGGCCGCCGAGCGATAACAACAGCATTGCGGGGATCACTTTCTTCAGCAAAATAGCCTACCTTTTTTTTACTCAGTCAAAACGGGTCAAACTCAGGCCGGCGACAGAGTGTCGAAGACGCTGACCAAGCCAACCACTCCACACACCAGCAGCAGCTCAAGCTGCGTCATGCGGATAAAATAGTGCTGCGCGCCCTTGCCCGCCAGGCGAAAGCGCGGCACCAGCACGTAGCGATTAAACAGCGCGACGCTGACCATCAGCACCACCAGCGCCACCTTGGCTGCCAGCAACACAGCATACAGGTTCAGGCGACACTGAGCGGGCCAGCCGGCGATCAGCAGCATATTGATCAGGCCGGTGAGCAGCGTCAATGCCACGGCCAGATGACCGTAGCGGGAAAAACGCATCATGCTACGGATAGTGTCGCTGCGCCACACGATGCGCCGCGCCTCGCGCATCAGCAGCGGCAGCCCGCCAGCCCAAAAGGCGGCGCCCGTCAGATGCAGCAACTGATTAAGCTGCTGCAGCGCGCCCGCGGCGCCGTCGCGCATCGCGGCGTGTCCGGTCAGCGCCATGGTGCCGAGCTGCAGCAGCACGCCGAGCAGCAGTGCCAGCCACATCTCGCCGTCGTCGAGGTTACGTCAGCCGCCACCGGTACGCTACCGTGCTGCGTTGTCAGCATCAGAAGCGCGCTGAGCGGCACCAGCCAGAGGGCGGCGCTCATCATGCTCTTTAGCCGCTGCGCCAGCGCAGCACGGTAGCGTACCGGCGCTAGCAGCGCGGTGTAGAAGGCGCAGCCCGCCAGCAGGATCCACAGCGTCTCCACCGCTTACTTCACGCTAAAGCGATAGCTGCGGGCTTATGGCCATCCACGGAGAGCACATGCCACCTGACATAGTAATCGCCCGGGCGCAGCGGCGCCTGCAGGGGCACGGTCAGACGATTAGGCTGCCCGGTGTCGCGCTGCGACTTGCCGCTGGCAACCGTCTTCTGCTGGCCGTCAAGCAGCATGACGCCGCTGAAGGCTAGCTCAATATCTTCCGTAAAGGTCAGCGTCAGCGCCTGCGGCGCAACGGCGACCGCCTTGTCGGCCGGTTCAGACGCGCGAGATAGGCATGCGCCAGCGCCAAGGTGCTAACGGACCACCGCAGCGCCAGCCAACATGGTTTTTATCTGCACAGGATCATCCTCTTAGCTGCAGCCAAAGCGGCAAACGTGGCGCAAGGATACGCCGAGGCGTATAAGGTGTCGAGGGCCAGCAATGCTATCCTTTGCCCTTGATCCCGGCAGGGATAAGCATTATTTTTGCCCCCTGTCTTCAGGAGATCCCCATGAGTCAAAACCTCGCCCTGCTTTCTCAGGAAGAGAAAGATAAAGTTAACGTTGAACTGGCCGCGGCGGGCGTGGCGTTCAAAGAGCGCTACAACATGCCGGTCGTGGCTGAGATGGTTGAGAAAGAACAGCCGGCCGCGCTGCGCGACTGGTTTCGCCAGCGCCTGATGCACTATCGCCAGGCGTCGCTCTCTTTCTCGCGCCTGCCCTACGAACCGAAACAGAAGTAAGCCATGCTACGAGTAATCGATACTGAAACCTGCTGTCTGCAGGGCGGTGTGGTGGAGGTGGCGTCGGTCGACGTGATCGACGGACAGATCGTCAATCCAATGAGCGATCTTATTCTGCCGGATCGCCCTATCAGCCGTCAGGCGATGGCGGTTCACCGCATCACCGAAGCGATGGTGGTCGGCAAACCGACCATTGAAGAGGCTATCGGCCGCTATCACGGCAGCGCCTTCTATGTCGCTCACAACGCCAGCTTCGACCGACGCATGCTGCCGGAAATGCACGGCAGCTGGATCTGCACCATGATGCTGTCGCGCCAGCTCTGGCCGGGCATTAAGTACGGCAACCAGGCGCTGCGCCACAGCCTGAAGCTGGAGGTGACGCCGCCTGCCGATCTGCATGCCCACCGCGCCCTCTACGACTGCTACGTCACCGCCGCGCTGCTGATCCGCATCATGGAGACCTCCGGCTGGGATGCGGCGCAGATGGCGCTGCGCTGCCAGCCCGCTGCGAGCGCCGTCGTCGGCGACGTGCTGCCGTTCGGCAAATACTGCGGCCAGACCGTGGCGGCCATCGCGCGCAAGGACCCGCGCTATCTGCGCTGGGTGCTGGAGAACGTGCGCGACCTACGCCCCCCGCTGCGGCAGGCGCTGCGCAAGTACCTCAGCGACGATCAGTAGTCACGCTGCGGCAGCAGGCTGCCCTGCGCCAGCACGATCAGAAAGGTCAGCTCCATGGCAATCCCTTCGTAGGATTTTTAGCGTCCCGATTTGCTGCCGTGCCCGGCTTCCATATCCGTGCAGAGCATCAGCAAGTTGTTGTCGGTCTTCATCGCCCGCAGCTTCGCCACCCACTTCACTGGTTCCCAGTACTGCACCTGGGAATAGTGCAGGCCGGTGGTCACCAGCATGGGCGGGCAGGCCTTCGCTTTGACGTTATCGTAAGGGCTATACTGGCGCATATAGCCGTAATAGTCGGCGTCGTTGGGGTTGCCTCACTCGTCATACTCGCCGGTGGTCAGCGGAATAGACTCATCCAGCATCGTAGTGAGCACGTCGACAAACGGCACCTGTGCCACCACGCTGTGGTAAAGCGTCGGCGCCATATTGATTGACCACCGCGCCCATCAGCAGGCCGCCCGCGCTGCCGCCCATGGCATAGAAACGATCGGGCTGGCCAAAGCCTTTTTTCACCAGCGCCTGGGTCACGTCGATAAAGTCGGTAAAGCTGTTCATCTTGTTAAACAGCCGACCGCCGTCATACCAGCGCTGCCCCAGCTCGCCGCCGCCGCGCACGTTGACAAGCGCATAGATAAAGCCGCGTTCCAGCAGGCTCAGGCGGCTGACGCTAAAATCCTCCTCCATATTGCTGCCGTAGGCGCCTAGCCGTAAACCAGCATAGGATTTTTGTCGGGCTGATAGTGCTGGCGGTGATAGACTAACGACACCGGCACCTCGGTGCCGTCGCGCACCGTTATCCAGTGGTGTTCGCTTTTGTAGTCGTCCGGATCAAAATCGCCGACCGCGCTCTGCTTCAGGATGCGCCGCTCGCCTGTGTCCATATCAAGCTCGAACAGCGTAGTCGGCGTGGTCATGGAGCCATAGCCTTAGCGCAGCTTGCTGGTCTCCGGCGTAGGATTGAACGCCAGCCAGGTGACATAGGTGGGATCGTCGAAGGCGATACCAGTATCTTCGCCGGTTTGCCAGTGAATTTGCCGCAGGCTGGTAAGGCCGCGCTGGCGCTCCTCGACCACCAGTCTGTCGCGAAACAGCTGAAAAACCTCTATCACCACATGGTCGAGCGGCGCAATTAGCGTCTCCCAGCGTGACTCGTCCAGCCAGCGCGTGCGGTAGAGGCCGAAGTTTTTCCCCTCGCGGTTGGAGCGGATATAAAACTGGTGCTGATAGTGATCTAGGCTGTATTCATGATCTTTCCGGCGCGGCAGGAAAACCTGCGGCTGCGCGTCGGGGATACCGGCGTCGATCAGCTAGATTTCGCTGCTGTTGGTGCTGAACAGCGCGATGAGAATAAAGTGATCGGACGTGGTTTTGTGCACGCTAAGGTGATAGGTGTCATCCTTTTCTTCATACACCAGCTGGTCGTCGCTTCGCGGCGTGCCCAGCTCGTGGCGCCACACCTGATAGAGCAGCAGCGTCTGCTCACGCTTGCGCACGTAGTAGAGCGTGCGCGAGTCATTGGCCCAGTCGATGCTCGACGAGGCGTTGTTCTACACCTCTGGATACCAGCTTCCCTGCACCCGGCAGCGGAAGCGGATGCCGTACTGCCGCCGCGACAGAAAATCTTCCGCCAGCGCCATTACCTTGTTGTCGGGGCTGATATTCAGCGAGCCCATGGTATAGAACTCGCTGTGCGACGCGCGTTGGTTAGCGTCGAACAGCAGCATCCACTCGTCGGTTACGGCGCAGTCGGCCGGCTGGCGATAGTAGGCGGCATACTTATTGCCACTCTCATAGCGGCTCTGGTAGTGATAGCCGTTGTGCACATAGGGCACTGAGTGATCCTGCGGCGGCAGGCGACCAACTATGTCTTTTAACAGCTGGTTCTGCAGCGGCTGCTGCGTCGCCATGATCTGCTTGCCGTAGTTATTTTCGTCGCGCAGATAGTCCAGCACATCATTTTCGCGCTTATCGTCGCGCAGCCAGTAATAATTGTCTACCCGCGTGTCGCCGTGAAGGGGCATGTGCCGCGGATTTTTTTCGCGATGGGGGCCTGCATGCTGTGTCTCCATGTTATCTGTTTACTTAAGGGTGGCATCAGGTCGCGGGGAAGCCAAATTTTTGTGCGTGACGCCTTGTTATTGCGGCCGCGCGCGGCGGCCGCAGAGGCGCTAGTCAGCGGGAAGCTGCGCTTTTTGCGCGCGCAGGTCGCCGTCGATGCCGTCGCGCACGTCCTGCGGGATCTTCAGCGCGTTAAGGTAGCTGCGCTTCATAAAGTGATCGACATCCACCGCGGCGCAGCTAAGAAGAATTGAGCTCTAGGGCCTCCTCCTTATTTTTCACGTCCGCCGCCAGCTAGCCGGGATCGAGCGGACGGTTCATCGCCTTCGGGATCAGCGCCTCCGCCTGCTTGGCCGTAGCCCGCTTCATGAATGCTGCGCTCAATGGCGGCGCGTATACTGCGCGCGTTTTGACTCACAGGTGAAATTATGACGACTCTTGGAACTGCGCTGTGTCCGGCCGCGACGCGCGTCATGCTGTTAGGCTCGGGCGAGCTGGCGCTGCAGCGCGCGCAGGCGATTGCCGGCGAGGTGGTGAAAGCGCTGGGCGGCTACGGCCTGTTCGGCGTCGGGCTGTTTGTCTACGGCGATGAGGTGATCTTCAGCGAAGTGTCGCCACGCCCGCACGACACCGGCATGGTCACGCTGATTTCCTAGGATCTCTCAGAGTTCGCGCTGCACGTGCGCGCCTTTCTCGGCCTGCCTGTCGGCGCCATTCGTCAGTACGGGCCGTCGGCCTCGGCGGTGATTTTGCCGCAGCTGCACAGTCAGAACGTGCAGTTCTTCAACGTGGAAGCGGCGCTGGGCGCGGGCCTGCAGCTGCGCCTGTTCGGCAAGCCGGAAATCGCCGGTTCGCGTCGCCTCAGCGTCTCGCTGGCGAACGGTGAAAGCGTTGAGGACGCGTTCGCGCGCGCTATCGCCAGCGCCGCCGCGGTACAGGTCGAAGGCTAAGACAATACGCGGTGAGCACCCTGCTCACCGCCACGGATTACAGCATGTTACTTCGCCCCTTCACCGCTTCGCGCCAGACGCGTGATGCGATCCCAGTCGCCTGACTCCAGCGCTTCGTTCGGCACCAGCTAGGAGCCGCCAATGCACAGTATGCTTTTCAGCGCCAGATAGTCGCGGTAGTTAGCGGGCGAAATGCCGCCGGTCGGACAGAAACGTACCTGCGGGAACGGCCCGCCGATCGCCTGCAGAGCTTTGACGCCGCCGTTGGCCTCTGCCGGGAAAAATTTAAATTCGCGCAGGCCGTAGTCCATGCCGGTCATCAGCTCGGAGACGGTGCTGATGCCGGGAATAAGCGGCACCGGTCCCTCTGTGGCCGCCTTGAGCAGCGATTAAGTGACGCCCGGGCTAATTACAAACTGCGCGCCCGCCTCGGTCACTTCCTGTAGCTGCTGGGTATTGATCACCGTGCCCGCGCCGACGATGGCGTCCGGCACCTCTTTGATCACCAAGCGCAGCGCGTCCATTTGCCACCGGCGTGCGCAGCGTCACTTCCAGCATGCGAACGCCGCCCGGCACCACCGGTCCAGTGGTCAGAATTTTTTCCGCACTCGTTTTCCACTTCTTCATCAGTTCCCCTTGCTTATCCATACCGGCAACGTCAATCCGGCGCGCCAACAATGCGTCACTACCATACAGGAGCGACTTTGGCATCGTCTACGCGCCTGCGATTTTTTTGAAGCCCCGGTTCATTTTTTAAAATGCAGACACAAAAAAGCCCGCGCGCGGCGGGCTTAATTGCGGTTATTCGAACTCGTTCCAGGAGCGGCCGTCGCGCGTGATCATCGCCACGGAAGCCACCGGTCCCCAGGTTCCCGCCTGATAAGGCTTGGAGGAGTCGCCATCGGCGGCCCAGGCGTCGATAATGGAATCGACGTAGGACCATGCCGCTTCTACCTCGTCGCGGCGCACAAACAGCGCTTGAATGCCGCGCATGGTTTCCAGCAGCAGGCGCTCGTAGGCGTCGGCCAGATGCGACTGGTTAAAGGTCTCTGAGTAGCTCAGATCGAGTTTGGTGGTCTGCAGCTTGTGCTTGTGATCCAGACCCGGCACCTTATTGAGGATCTCAATATCCACCCCTTCGTCCGGCTGCAGACGAATGGTGAGCTTGTTCTGCGGCAGTTCGGAATAGGAATCCTTGAACAGGTTCATCTCCGGGTTCTTGAAATAAACCACTACTTCGGAGCATTTGGTCGGCAGACGCTTGCCGGTGCGCAGGTAGAACGGCACGCACGCCCAGCGCCAGTTGTCGATATCGACGCGAATGGCGACGAAGGTTTCCGTCGCGCTGGACTTGTTTGAGCCTTCTTCTTCCAGGTAGCCCGGCACTTTTTTGCCCTGCACAAAGCCGGCGGTGTACTGGCCGCGCACCGTTTTCTCGCGCACATTGGTCTGGTCGATACGGCGTAGCGAGCGCAGTACCTTCACCTTCTCGTCGCGAATGGCGTCGGCGCTGAGATCGGACGGCGGCGACATGGCGATCATGGTCAGGATCTGCAGCAGGTGGTTCTGGATCATATCGCGCATCTGACCCGCCTGGTCGAAGTAACCCCAACGGCCTTCGATGCCCACTTCCTCCGCCACGGTGATCTGCACATGGTCGATGGTGCGATTATCCCAGTTGTTAACGAAGATGGAGTTGGCGAAGCGCAGCGCCAGCAGGTTCAGCACCGTTTCCTTACCGAGATAGTGGTCGATACGGAACACCTGGCTCTCTTCGAAGAATTCACCCACCGCGTCGTTGATCTCTTTTGAGGTTTCCAGCGAAGTGCCGAGCGGCTTCTCCATCACCACGCACGCCGGTTTGGCGTTCAGCTTCACAGAGCCGAGGCCTTTGCAGATAGCGCCGAAAGTGCTGGGCGGCATCGCGAAGTAGTTGATGGTGGTGCGTTTCGTCTGGTCAAGCATCTTGCCCAGCTTCGGGAAATGGGACGTGTCGTTAACGTCGAGGTTGCAGAAGTCGAGACGGTTGCTGAGTTCGTCCCACAGCGCTTCATCAATCTTTTCCTTCATAAAGGTTTCCAGCGCCTCACGCACCACTTTGGTGTAGGCCGCTTTATCCCACTCAGCGCGGCCTACGCCGATAATGCGGGTTTCTTCATGGATCTGACCCGCTTTTTCCAGCTGATACAGTGAAGGCAACAGTTTCCGGCGTGCAAGATCGCCTTTGGCACCGAATATCACCAGATCGCATGCCTGGGCTGTTTGTGTTACCGCCATTTTCCTCTCCTCGTTGCAGGATGTTCCCGTTGGGCGAGCGTCCTCAGCCAGCAGGTCCGCGTTGTAATTTTCTTTCAGCACAATGTACTTATTTCAGGGGGTCAGGTAAACCGACTCCGCGCGGGTTCGCAGAGATAAGGCTCTACCCATTCCGGCGCTGCCACATGTTGCTGCGGGCGCTTTTGTTGCGGCGGGTGTCTGACAAAATCGAATCCGGGTCAAATTATGACAAAATTTCTCTGCGCCGGATTGTCATCTCTTGCGCGTGATCACGGCTTACGCGGTATATTCACGCTTTTATTCCCCCCTCAGCCAGCCATCGCTGGCATCGATAAAAGCGATAACGATCATCAGGTTACGAATATGCTGGACAAAATTAAGGCGCAGCTGGCGGCGCTGAGCAAAGCGGAACTTAAAGTGGCCGAGCAGATCCTGCGGCGCCGCAGGAGGCCATGCACGCCAGCATAGCCCGGCTGGCGCACGCGGCCGAGGTGAGCGAACCGACTGTTAATCGCTTCTGCCGCCGGCTCGGCACTCGCGGATTCCCCGACTTTAAGCTGCAGCTGGCGCAGAGCCTGGCGACTCGGCCCAGTTGGGTAAGCCGCGACATCGCGGAAAATGACGATACCGAGCGCTACAGCCAGAAGATTTTCGACTCCGCCCTCGACGGCCTGCAGCGCGTACGCGAACGCCTCGATCTCGACGCGCTGCGTCAGGCGGTCACGCTGCTGTCGCAGGCGCACAAGGTCGCCTTTTTCGGCCTGGGCGCGTCGGCGGTGGTGGCGCACAGCGCCTTTAAAAAATTTCTGCGTTTTAGTCTGCCTGTCATCTGGTCAGAGGATATTGTGATCCAGCGCATGAGTTGTATAAATAGTCGTCCCGACGACGTTTTGTTTTAATTTCACATACTGGCCGCACAAAAAATATGGTAGAACTGGCTCGCTTGGCGGGTGTAAACGGTTCCACCGTGATAGCCGTCACCTCACCCGCTTCGCCGCTGACTGACGTTGCCACGCTGGCCCTGACGCTTGATGTTCCGGAAGATACCGATATTTATCTGCCTATGGTTTCCCGCCTGGCGCAACTCACAGTTATTCTCGATCGCGGCAGTGCGTTCCAGGAAAACTTGAAGCGGGTAAAAGAGACCTTAAAGGCGTCGCGTTTTGACAAGCTCGTCGCCAGGGAAAACAAAGAAAAGCATAAAAATTAACATCACATTCACAATGTGATGTCGTATCACAGCTTGTTCATCAGTTACTATAGTGTCTATACCCTGTCCATTTGGGGATACGCAAATTTGTCAATGGAGTCCTTCATGTCAAGACGTCTCAGAAGAACCAAGATCGTGACAACCCTCGGCCCGGCTACAGACCGCGATAATAACCTGGAAAAAATCATTGCCGCTGGCGCGAACGTTGTACGACTCAACTTCTCCCACGGCACGCCGGAAGATCATCGGCTGCGTGCCAACAAAGTGCGTGAAATCGCTGCCAAGCTGGGCCGCCACGTCGCGATTCTGGGCGACCTTCAGGGGCCGAAGATTCGCGTCTCGACCTTTAAAGAGGGCAAGGTTTTCCTCAACGTCGGCGACCGTTTCCTGCTCGACGCCAGCCTGAGCAAAGGCGAAGGCGATAAAGAGAAAGTCGGCATCGACTATAAAGGTCTGCCGGAGGATGTGGTACCCGGAGACATTCTGCTGCTCGATGATGGCCGCGTTCAGCTGAAGGTGCTGGAAGTCCAGGGTATGAAGGTGTTCACCGAGGTCACCGTCGGCGGCCCGCTCTCTAACAACAAAGGCATCAATAAGCTCGGCGGCGGCCTGTCGGCCGAGGCGCTGACGGAGAAAGACAAAGCGGACATCATCACCGCCGCGAAGATCGGCGTCGACTATCTGGCGGTCTCCTTTCCGCGCAACGGCGAAGATATGAACTGCGCGCGTCGCCTGGCGCGCGAAGCAGGCTGCGAAGCGAAGCTGGTGGCGAAGGTAGAGCGTGCTGAAGCGGTGGCGACGCAGGAAGCGATGGATGACATTATCCTCGCCTCCGACGTGGTGATGGTCGCGCGCGGCGATTTAGGCGTCGAGATCGGCGATCCGGAACTGGTGGGCATTCAGAAGGCGCTGATCCGCCGTGCGCGCCAGCTGAACCGAACCATTATTACCGCGACGCAGATGATGGAGTCGATGATCACCAACCCGATGCCGACGCGCGCCGAGGTGATGGACGTTGCCAACGCCGTGCTGGACGGCACCGATGCGGTGATGCTGTCGGCGGAAACCGCGGCCGGCCAGTATCCGGCCGAGACCGTCTCCGCCATGGCCAAGGTCTGCCTCGGCGCGGAGAAGATCCCGAGCGTCAACGTCTCCAAGCACCGTCTGGAGGTCACCTTCGACAATGTAGAAGAGGCGATCGCCATGTCGGCGATGTATGCGGCGAACCATCTGCAGGGCGTGACCGCGATTATCACCATGACCGAATCGGGCCGCACGCCGCTGATGACCTCGCGCATCACCTCCGGGCTGCCAATATTCGCCATGTCGCGCCATGAGAGCACCCTCAACCTGACCGCGCTGTATCGCGGCGTCACGCCGGTGTTCTTCAACAGCGACAATGAGGGCGTGGTGGCTGCGCACGACGCGGTGAACCTGCTGCGCGACAAGGGCTTCCTCGTCTCTGGCGATCTGGTGATCGTGACGCAGGGCGACGTGATGGGCGCCACCGGCACCACCAATACAAGCCGGGTGCTGCGCGTCGACTGATCCCGCGCCCGACTGTCGTAATGCTGCACACAACGCGACTGCCTGGCGGTCGCGTTTTTATTTTTCTCAAGGAGTCTGGATGCCCCGCTATCAACCCGTCAGCAAGCTTACAGCGAGTCTGCTGCTGTTTCCGCTGGCGCTGGTGCTGTTTGAATTCGCCACCTATATTTCCCACGACATGATCCAGCCCGGCATGCTGCTGGTCACGCAGGAATTCGGTTTCGGGCCGGAATGGGTTTCCACCTCGCTGACCGCCTATCTGCTGGGCGGCGTGGTGCCTGTAGGGCTGCTGGGGCCGCTCTCCGATAAATATGGCCTCCGTCCGGTGATGCTGGCGGGCATTCTGTTTTGTTATACTCGCCTGCGTGCTGACGACCTAGGTCAGCTCAATCCGGGAGTTTCTCGCGCTGCGCTTTGTTCAGGGCATCAGCCTCTGCTTTATCGGCGGAGTGAGCTATGCCGCCGTTCAGGAGGCGTTCGACGAGGCGCTGGCGCAGCATGTTCTGGCTCTTCGCCCTGCTGAGCGTTATTGCCTTTTTGATCCTCTGGCGCGTGATGCCGGAAACCGCCGGCGACCGCAGCCACTCCATCGCGTTGCCGCAGCTGGCGCGCACCTACCGCCAGCTGATGCGGGACAAAATGGTGATGTATGGCTCGTTCGCCATCGGTCTGGTGTTTATTCTCATCCTGACCTGGGTCGCGCTGTCGCCGGTGATCCTGATGCACCAGGAGGGGCTGTCGCGGATGCACTATGCGCTGCTACAGCTGCCGGTATTTCTGGCGATGATTGTGGGCAATATCACCCTCGGCAAGCTGGCGGGGCGCGTGCCGATCGAGCAGCCGGTGAAATTCGCCGCCTGGCCGATTCTGGCGGGTCTCAGCATCGCACTGGCGGCGAACCTGCTGAACAGCCACAGCTACTTGCTGTTGACTGCCGGCCTCAGCCTTTACGCCTTCGGCGCAGGCATGGTGAATGCCGGGCTGTATCGCCTGAAGATCTACGCCAGCGATGCGGGCAAAGGCAACGTGGCGTCGATGCTGGGGATGATCAGCATTCTGACGCTGGCGATCGGCATTGCACTGGCGAAAAGCGGCTACTTCAGCGGCGGCCCCCCTGGTTCAGCCTGATCAATTTCGCCAGCGGCGCGCGCAGGTGACGGCGCTGCCCTGAGCATTAAGGTCGTACTCATAGAATGCTGCGGAAGTGGATACGTAGGGGCGGTTTGGCACGAAAAGCAAAGCGTCCCGCGACAAGGAAAAAACGCCGGGAGCGTTTTTGAACAACGCCGCGCGTTGGCCCGGTACGGGCGCACCTCAGGGAGGAGAGGCGTAATCTCGCGGGCCGAGCGCGAATAGATGTCTTTAGTGGCGTTGCGATCGGGCCATACCGCCCCCACGTCAGCACGTTTTCAGTATAAAGAAGGGCCGCCATTGCGGCCCTTCTGCTATCGTGGGTAAAGCTCTTTGCGCTTATAGGGCTCGATGTCGCCCTCTTTGCGCGTCTTCAGCAGCTTGAGGCTCCAGGTGTACTGCTCGGGATGGGGGCGCACGAATACTTCCACCTCTTCGTTCATGCGGCGCGCCAAGGTAGGGTAGTCCGCCTCCAGCAGGTCGTCCATAGGCGGACGCACGTAGATCTCCAGTTTATGCGTCTCGCTGTTGTAGACCGGGAACAGCGGCACCACGCGCGCGCGGCACACCTTCATCAGGCGGCCAACCGCCGGCAGCGTCGCCTTATAAGTGGCGAAGAAATCGACAAACTCGCTGTGCTCGGCGCCGTAGTCCTGATCGGGCAGATAGTAGCCCCAGTATCCCTGGCGCACGGAGCCGATAAACGGCTTAATGCCGTCGTCGCGCGCGTGCATGCGGCCGCCGAAGCGGCGGCGCGCGCGGTTCCAGACATAGTCCAGCAGAGGATCGCTCTGGTGATGGAACATCGCCGCCATCTTCTGTCCTTCCGCAGCCAGAAGCATAGCGGGAATATCCACCACCCAGCCATGAGGCACGAGCAGGATCACATTCTCTTTCTCGGCTCGCAGCTGGTCGATAATGTCGCGCCCGTGCCACTCGACGCGCTCGCGGACGCGCGCCGGATGGCGCATCCCCAGCTCCGCCATCATTGCCATCGCCTGCGTCGCAGTGGCGAACATGTGATCGACGATGGCGCTGCGTTCCGCTTCGCTCAGCTCGGGTAAACAATAGTACAGATTGATCAGCGCGCGCCGACGGGCATCCTTAGCCAGTTTTCCCGCCATCTTTCCCAGCCCGCCCAGCAGCGGATCGCGCGCCTTCGCCGGCAGCATCGCCATACCCGCCAGCGCGCCGATGGCCAGCCAGTTGCACCAGTATTTGGGTTTCAGGAAAGATTTTTTAAAAACGGGAATGAATTCACTACTCTTTTTTTTCGGGGTTTCCATGCACTCGCCTCAATCAATGACGCGCTAATGATAGTGGCGACAGGTAAATTTGCAATCCCCGATGCAACGCGCAAAAAAACCGACGTGTTGCGCGTCGGTGTGGTGTGGCATTTTGCGGCGGCGTTACTTCAGGCTTAGCTGCGGCAGACTGGACTTCACCATCGCCAGGTAATTGCTGCGCTCTTTGCCGGTCAGCCCTTCCATGCGCGGCAGCTTCGCCGTCAGCGGATTGACCGCCTGGTTATTGATCCAGATTTCAAAGTGCAGGTGCGGCCCGGTGGAGCGGCCGGTATTGCCCGACAGGGCGATGCGATCGCCGCGCTTCACTTTCTCGCCCGGCTTCACCAGCACCTTTTTCAGGTGCATATAGCGCGTCATATACTGACGGCCGTGGCGAATGGCGACATAGTTGCCCGCCGCGCCGCCGTTTTTCGCTACCACCACTTCGCCGTCGCCGACCGCCAGCACCGGCGTTCCAGTGGGTAGCGCGAAATCGACGCCCTTATGCGGCACGATGCGCCCCGTTACCGGGTTAAGACGACGCGGGTTGAAGTTAGAGGAGACGCGATATTGCTTCACGGTGGGGAAACGCATAAAGCCGCGCGCCCGCCCGGAGCCGTTGCGATCGTAGAACTTGCCGTCTTCCGCGCGGAAGGCATAATAATCTTTGCCGCCGGAGCGCAGGCGCACGCCCAGCAGCTGGCTCTGCGCGCTTTTGCCGTCGAGCATTTCGCGCGACATCAGCACGCTGAAATCGTCACCGGCGCGTAGCTTGCGGAAATCCATCTGCCACTGCAGCGCCTTAATCACCGCGCTGGCGGCGAAGCTACCGCGCACCTCGCCCTTCAGCACACTGTTCTGCCATTCACCCTTTTGCATTTCAGACTGCATGGTGAAGGCGCCATTGTCGCCGCGCTGATAGATGCGGGTTTCGCGACGGCTGATCTCCCAGGTCAGCGACTGCAGGCCACCATCCTCGCTCAGAGTCCAGCTCAACTGCTGGCCGACCTGCAGATTGCGCAGCGCCTTGTCGCTGCTCACCAGCGCGTTGATGTCGCCCAGCTCGATGCCATACTGATTCAGGGCGCTGCTCAGCGTATCGCCGGAGGAGATGGTGTATTTGTGCGTGTCGGTCACGTCCGGCACGTCTCTGTCGATATCGTCCGCTGGCAGCTCTTCTTCCGGTTCCGACGAGGTTTGATCGATCGGTTCGCTGGCCTCTGGTAGCAGCGTACGCAGCTGATTCTTATCCAGCTTGATGGTTTTGACGATGGGCATCGCCTCATCGGCTGGATGGTAGACGTAAGGCCGCCAGACGGCGACGGCCAGAGTGACAACGGTTAAAGACCCCAGAATCACGCGGTGGGAGCGCGGCAAATGATTAAATGCGAGGGCGACAGAGCGGGCTATCTGCTGCACTTTTACCTATTCCTCATGCTCCATTCAAGCAGCTCGCATACTGGCCTGACAGCTGCGAAAGAAACTTCACGTAGCGGTCCTGACTAAGGCTGATATTCGTCCCCAGCGGATCCAGCGTGCCTTTACGCACGGTGGTTCCGCGGGCAACCGCATCGATAACGGCTGGCCTGAATTGTGGCTCAGCGAAGACACAAACGGCCTTTTGCTCAACCAACTGTGTTCGTATTTGATGTAGACGCTGGGCGCCCGGCTGAATCTCAGGGTTTACAGTAAAATGCCCGCTGGGCGAAAGGCCGTATTGTTTTTCAAAATAGGTGTAAGCGTCATGAAAAACGAAATATCCCTTTTCTCTGACCGGCGCGAGCTGAGCGCTAATGTGCTTGTCGGTATCCGCTAGTTCGCGTTCGAACTGCTGCAGATTAGCGTCAAGTTTAGCTTTGCTTCGGGGCATAAGTTCCAATAATTTTTCGTGGATTGCAACCGCCGCTAGCCTGGATATCAGTGGGGACAACCACAGATGCATATTGTATTCGCCATGATGGTGGTGATGACCCTTATCCTCGTCGGCGTCAGCAACTGAGTGCACCTGGCCTTCATCATGATGATCCTCTTCTTTAGCTCCCTTCAGCAGCAGCGGCTTCACGGCGGCCATGTTGGCGATTTCGAGATTTTTTTGCGCGGCTAATTCACCAGCCGGCTTGGTCATGAACGCCTCCATCTCTGGGCCGACCCAGACGACTAAGTCCGCATTTTTAATACGTTTTACGTCAGAAGGACGCAGCGAATAGTCATGTTCAGAGGTACCATCGGGCAGCAGCACATCCACCGGCGTTACGCCGTCGGCAATGGCGGCGGCGATAAAACCCAGCGGCTTTATCGAAGCGACGACATTTGCCTGAGCGGGAAGCGTGAACGAGGCGGCCAGCGCCAGCGCAGAAAGGGTGAAAATGGTACTCTTTTTAATGTGTAACATAATGCGTCATTCCATCGTGACCTGTGGATGGGGCGTGATATTATAACATTCGAAATTCTGTGCAACCTATAAATAACATGCCACAACTTGTCACGCTAGAAAACATTACCGTGCAGTTCGCGCGGCGGCCGGTGCTTTCGAGCATCAGCCTGAAACTGATGCCCGGACGCATCCTTACCCTGCTCGGCCCTAACGGCGCGGGAAAATCGACGCTGGTTCGCGTAGTGCTCGGCCTGCTGGCGCCCGCTTCGGGCCAAGTGCAGCGCAGCGCGGGACTGTGCATCGGCTATGTGCCGCAGAAGCTGCACATCGATCCGACGCTGCCGGTCACCGTCGAGCGCTTTATGCTGTTGACCCGCGGGGCGAAGCGCGCCGATGTGCTGCCGGCGCTGAAGCGTGTGCAGGCTGGCCACCTGCTGAAAGCGCCGCTGCAGAAGCTGTCGGGCGGCGAGACGCAGCGCGCGCTGCTGGCGCGCGCCCTGCTCAACCAGCCGCAGCTGCTGGTACTTGACGAGCCGACGCAGGGCGTTGACGTCAACGGCCAGGTGGCGCTGTACGATCTTATCGACCAGCTGCGCCACGAGCTGAACTGCGGCGTGCTGATGGTCTCTCACGATCTGCATATGGTGATGGCGAAAACCGACGAGGTGCTCTGCCTGAATCACTATATCTGCTGCTCCGGCACGCCGGAGGCGGTGTCGCAGCACCCGGAATTTATAGCTATGTTCGGCCCGCGCGGCGCGCAGCAGCTGGCGATCTATCGCCATGACCACAACCATCGTCACGACCTTCAGGGACGTATCGTATTACGCAGAGGACAAGGTCCATCATGATTGAGTTGTTATTACCGGGCTGGCTGGGTGGCGTAATGCTAGCGCTGGCGTCCGGTCCGCTAGGAGCTTTTGTAGTCTGGCGCAAGATGTCCTATTTCGGCGACACCCTGGCGCACGCCTCGCTGCTGGGCGTGGCGTTCGGGCTGCTGCTGAACGTCAATCCCTGGTACGCCGTGATCCTAGTGACCCTCTGCCTGG
This sequence comes from Candidatus Pantoea persica, assembly GCF_013753875.1. Lineage (GTDB taxonomy): Bacteria > Pseudomonadota > Gammaproteobacteria > Enterobacterales > Enterobacteriaceae > Pantoea > Pantoea persica. The sequence goes on along the minus strand of NZ_SMDS01000019.1, from coordinate 174,901 downwards.
CGCTGGGCTTGGTGTTTCTGGAGCGCCGCCCGCATCTGGCGATCGATACACTGCTGGGCATTATGGCGCACAGCGCGCTGTCGCTCGGTCTGGTGGTGGTAAGCCTGATGTCGAACGTGCGCGTCGACCTGATGGCCTATCTGTTCGGCGATCTGCTGGCGGTGACGCCTGCGGATTTATGGCTGATGGGCGCAGGGGTGATTGTGGTGCTGGCGGTGATAGCGTGGCAGTGGCGTTCGCTGCTGTCGATGACTATCAGCCCGGAGCTGGCGCAGGTGGACGGCGTTAATATTCACCGCACGCGGCTGATTCTGATGCTGGTGACGGCGCTAACCATCGGCGTGGCGATGAGGTTCGTCGGCGCGCTGATAATTACCTCGCTGCTGATCATCCCCGCCGCCACGGCGCGCCGCTTTTCGCTTTCGCCGGAGCAGATGGCCGGTCTGGCGGTGATTGTCGGTATTCTTGCGGTGTCCGGCGGCCTCACCTTCTCCGCCTTTTACGATACGCCCGCCGGTCCGTCGGTGGTGCTGTGCGCCGCGCTGCTGTTTATTGTCAGCATGGCGCGTAGGCCCGCGGTCTGAGCTACTCGTCGCGCGTCAGACAGAAGTGGCGATAGGCATGCTGCGTGGCCATACGGCCGCGCGGCGTGCGCTGAATAAAGCCCTGCTGGATCAGGAAGGGTTCAATCACATCTTCGATGGTTTCCCGCTCTTCGCCAATTGCGGCGGCAAGGTTATCCAGTCCCACCGGACCGCCGGTGAACTTGTCGATGATCGCCAGCAGCAGCTTGCGATCCATATAGTCAAAGCCTTCGCTGTCGACGTTCAGCATATCCAGCGCGCTGGCCGCCACGCTGCCGCTCATCTCACCCCTGGCGCGCACCTCTGCGAAGTCGCGCACGCGGCGCAACAGACGGTTGGCGATGCGCGGCGTGCCGCGCGAGCGCTGCGCCACTTCCTGCGCCCCTTCGGCGCTCAGCGGCAGGCCGAGGCAGGCGGCGCTGCGGCTGACGATATGCTGCAGATCCGCCACGTTATAGAACTCTAGCCGCTGAACGATGCCGAAACGGTCGCGCAGCGGCGAGGTCAGCGAGCCAGCGCTCGTGGTGGCGCCGATCAGGGTAAACGGCGGCAGATCGAGTTTGATTGAGCGGGCGGCCGGGCCTTCGCCGATCATGATATCCAGCTGATAGTCTTCCATCGCCGGATAAAGTACCTCTTCCACCACCGGCGACAGGCGATGGATTTCGTCGATAAACAGCACGTCGTGCGGCTCGAGGTTGGTGAGCATCGCCGCCAGATCGCCCGCCTTCTCCAGTACCGGACCTGAGGTGGTGCGCAGGTTGACGCCCATTTCGTTGGCGACGATATTGGCCAGCGTGGTTTTGCCCAGCCCGGGCGGGCCGAAAATCAGCAGATGATCCAGCGCGTCGCCGCGCAGTTTTGCCGCCTGGATAAAAATTTCCATCTGCTCGCGCACCTGCGGCTGGCCGACATATTCGGCGAGCAGCTTAGGACGAATGGCGCGGTCGAGATTTTCTTCTTCGTTGTAGCTGGCGGCGGAGACCAGACGGTCGGCTTGAATCATCACTTACCTCAAATTGCGGCGCGCAGTGCTTCACGGATCAGGGTTTCGCAGTCTGCGTCAGGCTTGCCAACTTTGCTGATCATGCGGCTGGCTTCCTGCGGTTTATAACCCAGCGCCACCAGCGCCGCAACCGCTTCCGCCTCGGCGTCGTTGCCTTCCGGCACGGCATCGGGGGCGGTCAGGGTAAAGGCGCTCTCGCCGGATAAAAAGTCGCCATGCAGCCCTTTAAAGCGATCTTTCATCTCTACCACCAGGCGTTCGGCGGTTTTCTTGCCGACGCCAGGCAGTTTCACCAGCGCGGCGATCTCCTCTTTCTCCACCACGGTGACGAACTGCTGCGCCGACATGCCAGAGAGGATCGTCAGTGCCAGCTTGGGACCGACGCCGTTGGTTTTAATCAGCTCGCGGAACAGCGCGCGCTCCTGCTTGTTGTTAAAGCCGAACAGCAGCTGCGCATCTTCGCGCACCACGAAATGGGTGAAAATCACCGCTTCCTGGTTGAGTTCAGGCAGTTCATAAAAACAGGTCATCGGCATATGCACTTCATATCCCACGCCGTGCGCTTCGATCAGCACCAGCGGCGGCTGCTTTTCCAGAATATTGCCCCGTAAACGACCTATCACCTGAACGCTTCCTTAATTAACAAGTGTGGCGGGATTTATAACATAAAAAGAGCTGGATGAATATCCAGCCTGAATTTATTGATAATAAGGGTTGTGCGCGAGAAGCGCGGCGCATTTTGGCCGATGCGGCGGCGTTGCGCCCTGCCGTCTCGCGCGGGCCTGACAGCCGGTTGCGAGAGCGCGTCAGCCGAAGCGCAGACGACCGCGCGTCAACAGCAGCTTGCTGTCGCTGACGCGCGCCGCGTTCTGACTGACGTGACAGTGCGTGATGGCAATCGCCAGCGCGTCGGCGGCGTCCGCCTGCGGATTGGCGGGCAGCTTGAGCAGCGTGCGCACCATGTGCTGCACCTGGCTCTTTTCGGCGCCGCCGGTGCCGGTGACCGTCTGCTTCACTTGCCGCGCGGCATATTCGAACACCGGCAGATCCATATTGACCGCCGCGACAATCGCCGCGCCGCGCGCCTGACCCAGCTTCAGTGCCGAATCGGCGTTTTTCGCCATAAACACCTGCTCAATGGCGAAGTAGTCCGGCGAAAACTGGGTGATGATTTCGCTCACGCCGGCATAGATCAGCTTGAGGCGCGCCGGTAGCTCCGTAGTATTAGTGCGAATACAGCCGCTGCCCAGATAGATCAGCTGGCGTCCGGTCTGACGTATCACGCCGTAGCCGGTGATGCGCGAACCAGGGTCAATGCCCAGAATTATCGCCATGCCGCCTCTCCGCTGCGCGCGAGAAGGGAAAACGCCATTACAGCGTTTCCGCCACCTCATCGGAAATCTCGCCGTTGTGGTAGACCTCCTGCACGTCGTCGCAGTCTTCCAGCATGTCGATCAGGCGCAGCAGCTTCGGCGCCGTCTCGGCGTCCATCTCCGCTTTGGTGGAGGGGAGCATCGACACTTCTACGCTGTCCGCTTTCAGTCCGGCCGCTTCCAGCGCGTCACGTACCGCGCCCAGCTCTTCCCAGGCGGTAAAGACGTCGATGGCGCCATCTTCGTAGCTCATGACATCTTCCGTGCCCGCTTCCAGCACCGCTTCCATCACGCTGTCCTCATCCTGGCCCGGCGTGAAGGAGATAACGCCTTTCTTGCTGAACAGGTAGGAGACGGAGCCGTCGGTGCCGAGGTTACCGCCGGTTTTGGTGAAGGCGTGACGCACTTCGCCGACGGTGCAGTTGCAGTTATCGCTCAGGCATTCCACCATCACGGCGGAGCCGCCAGGACTGTAGCCTTCATAGATGATCGTTTCCATATTGGAATCATCTTCGCCGCCGACGCCGCGCGCGATGGCGCGGTTCGTGGTGTCGCGCGTCAGGTTGTTGGACAGGGCTTTGTCCATAGCGGCGCGCAGACGCGGGTTGGAGCCCGGATCGCCGTCGCCGAGTTTGGCCGCGGTAACCAGCTCGCGAATTATTTTGGTGAAAATTTTACCACGTTTGGCATCCTGCGCCGCTTTGCTGTACTTAGTGTTTGCCCATTTACTATGACCAGCCATTAGATCTTTTCTCCAGTTTAGGCATCGTACAGGCTATCTTGCTTGAGATCTTGTTCCCCGGTAGTGCTCGCACAAGTTGTTTACAACTTGAACACCCTGAAGGGGCGAGCTTCGCGAGTCATCCTCACGTATAGAAGTATGCTCCGGTTGCTGCGCGCTGGCGGTAAACAACAACCTCGCGGCGCCTATAACGCCTGACCGTTTAAGTCTTTGGTGCGTTCGGTAGGAACGCACCCATTTTTACGCTTCAGACGGCCGCAGGAAGAGACGCGGCGGCAGCTAGATAAATTCGTCAATCGCCCGGCGATTGCTCCAAGACCTGGTGATGGCAGCGGCGGCGGCAGGGTCGAGCCAGCGCGCCGCGAGATGCTCAGAGAGCACTGGCGCGCGCTCGGCGGGCAGCGCCAGCCGGAACCAGCGTTCGCGGTTGTGCATCACGCCCGGCGCGTAACGGTGGCGATAGTGCGGAAAGATTTCGAACTCGATCTCTTTGCCGCAGTCGTCTAGCGTCAGCCCTTCTCCCGAAACGTCGATGGCCAGCTCCTCCAGCACTTCGCGCCGCGCCTCCTGCAACGGGGTTTCCCCCGCCTCCAGGCTGCCGCTGGACGACTGCCAGAAGCTCTCGTCGTCGCGCCGCTGCAGCATCAACACCCGGCCGTATCCTGCGCGTAGATCACGACCAGAACCGAAACCGGATGCTTATAACCCATTATTTATTCTCTGACTTGTCTTTCTTCGGCGCGATCTGAATGCCCAGATCCGCCAGCGCCGCCGGGTTGGCTTCGCTTGGCGCTTCGGTCATCAGGCAGGCCGCCGCGTTGGTTTTCGGGAAGGCGATCACGTCGCGGATGTTCTCAGTGCCGGTCAGCAGCATGGTGAGACGATCCAGACCGAAGGCCAGGCCAGCGTGCGGCGGCGTGCCATATTTCAGCGCATCGAGCAGGAAGCCGAACTTCTCACGCTGCCCGTGCTCGTCAATGCCCAGAATGGTGAACACCGCCTGCTGCATGTTACCGCAGTGGATACGCACGGAACCGCCGCCCACTTCGTAACCGTTGATCACCATATCGTAGGCGTTGGCCACCGCGCTCAGCGGATCCGCAGCCATCTCCTCGGCCGACATATCTTTCGGTGAGGTGAATGGATGGTGCATCGCCGCCAGGCCGCCCTCGTCATCTTCCGCAAACATCGGGAAGTCGATAACCCACAGCGGCGCCCAGGCGCTTTCGTTGGTGATCAGCAGATCGCGGCCCACCTTCAGGCGCAGCGCGCCCATCGCGTCCGCCACCACTTTGGCGCGGTTGGCGCCGAAGAAGATCAGGTCGCCGTCGGCAGCGCCGGTGCGGCTCAGGATGCCTTCCACGATTTCCGCATTCAGGAACTTGGCTACCGGGCTCTGTACGCCCCCAAGCCCCTCTGCTCGCGCGTTGACCTTCATCCACGCCAGCCCTTTCGCGCCGTAAATTTCCACGAATTTTGCATACTCGTCAATCTGCTTGCGGCTCAGCTGTGCGCCACCCGGCACGCGCAGCGCGGCGACACGACCTTTCGGATCGTTGGCCGGACCAGCAAATACCTGGAACTCAACGCTTTTCAGCAGGTCAGCAACGTCCACCAGCTCCATCGGGTTACGCAGATCCGGCTTGTCGGAGCCGTAGTGACGCATCGCGTCGGCAAAGGTCATCTGCGGGAACTCGCCGAGATCGACGCCCTTCACCTCCAACCACAGCTGACGGATCATGCGCTCATTGATCTCACGCACCTGCGGCGCAGTCAGAAACGAGGTTTCGATATCGATCTGGGTAAACTCCGGCTGGCGGTCGGCACGCAGATCTTCGTCGCGGAAACACTTCACGATCTGATAGTAGCGGTCAAAGCCGGACATCATCAGCAGCTGCTTGAACAGCTGCGGCGACTGCGGCAGCGCATAGAATTTGCCTTTGTGCATGCGGCTCGGCACCAGATAGTCGCGCGCCCCTTCCGGCGTCGCTTTGGTCAGCATCGGGGTTTCGATATCGAGGAACCCTTCGTTGTCCATAAAGCGGCGCACAAAGCTGGAGATCTTCGCGCGGGTCTTCAGGCGCTGCGCCATCTCCGGGCGACGCAGATCCAGATAGCGGTACTTCAGACGCGCTTCTTCGCTGTTGACCTGGTTGGAGTCGAGCGGCAGCGGCTCGGCGCGGTTGATAATGGTCAGCGCCTCGGCGAACACTTCCACTTCGCCGGTTGCCATCTCAGCGTTTTTATTTTTTTCGTCGCGCGCACGCACGGTGCCGGTGATCTGGATGCAGAATTCGTTGCGCAGCTCAGACGCCAGCTGGAAAGCCTCCTGACGATCGGGATCGAAGAAGATCTGCACGATGCCTTCGCGGTCGCGCATGTCGATAAAAATCAGTCTTCCTAAATCGCGACGGCGGTTGACCCAGCCGCAAAGAGTGACTTGCTGACCCAGATGAGACAGATTGAGCTGTCCGCAATATTCTGTACGCATATAACGTATCCTTTTAACTTCGCCGCTGCTGCCTAGCAGCATCAGGCCGCGTAACCAATTGAGATATTGAGATGCTGCCGCAAAAAGGGGTTATTATAGTGGAAAAAGGCCCAGAGAATAAGAATAAGAATAAGTAGAGGCGCTGCCTGAGCGGCGATATACTTCGCGCGCGACACGGCGTTCCGTCTGCGCTGCAAAACAGGCTACCATAAGGGTATTTCGCCGCCGAAGGAGAGCAGAAAGAGAATGCGAATTGGCTTACCGCAGTGGCAGCATCCGCACTGGAAGCGGCTCGGGCTTGAGACGCTGGCGGACTACGCGCGCTGGTTCAACTGCGTCGAGGGCAACACCACGCTCTATTCGGTGCCAAAAATGGAGACGGTGCTGCGCTGGCGGACGATGACCGACGACAGCTTCCGCTTCTGCTTTAAGTTTCCCGCCACCATCAGCCATCAGTCGGGTCTGGTGCAGACCGGCGATCTGCTGGCGGACTTTCTGCGCACCCTCGATCCGCTGGCGGATCGCATTGCGCAGTACTGGCTGCAGCTGCCTGCCACTTTCGCGCCGCACCATCTGCCGGCGCTGTGGCGCTTTCTTGACGCCCTGCCGCGCCGCTTCCGCTACGGCGTCGAGGTGCGCCACAGCGCCTTTTTCGCCAAGGGCGAGGCGGAAAAGAGCCTGAATCAGGGCCTGGCCGCGCGCGGCGTCAATCGCGTGATGCTCGACAGCCGACCGGTACACACCTCGACCTCGCAGTCGCCGGCCGCCATCGATGCGCGGGCGAAAAAGCCGCGCGTGCCGCCCCACGCAATCCGCACCGGCAGACAGCCGATGGTGCGCTTTATCGGCAGCGACAGCGTCGAGGAGAGCGTGCCGCTGTTTCAGCCGTGGCTGGCGAAGCTGGCGGCCTGGCAGCAGGAGAGCGAGCCGCTGCTGTTTATCCATACGCCTGACATGGGGCAGGTGTTTTCGCTGCTTAACGCGCTCTGGCCACAGCTGCAGCCGCTGGCGCCCACGCTACCTGCGCCTCCCGCCTGGCCGCAGCAGGAAGCGCTGTTCTAGCGCAGGCGTCAAGCAGGCAGCGCCGCGGCGGCCGCTTTCTGCGAGAAATAGCCCCTTTACCGCCGTCTTTATATTCAGGTTTTCTATGTCTGACCGCGCGTTATTTTCTGCGCCCATAGCCAAACTGGGCGACTGGACATTTGATGGGCGCGTGGCTGAAGTCTTTTCCGACATGATTCAGCGCTCGGTGCCGGGCTATTACAACATCATCTCCATGATTGGAATGCTGGCAGAACGTTTTGTGCAGCCCAACAGCCAAGTTTACGACCTTGGCTGCTCGCTTGGCGCCGCCACGCTTTCTATCCGCCGTAATATTCAGGCGGAAGGCTGCACCATTAATCGCCGTCGATAACTCCCCGGCGATGGTGGAGCGCTTCCTACGCCATATTGACGCCTTCCGCGCCGCGACGCCGGTGGACGTTATCGAGACGGATATCCGCGATATACCGATCGAAAACGCCTCGCTGATGGTGCTGAATTTCACCTTGCAATTCCTCGCCCCGGAGGCGCTACTGAGCAAAATCTGGCAGGGACTGAAGCCCGGCGGCGCGCTGGTGCTGTCGGAAAAGTTCAGCTTTGAGGACGCCGACGTCGGCGAGCTGCCGTTCAACATGCATCACGATTTCAAGCGTGCCAACGGCTACAGCGAGCTGGAGATCAGCCAGAAGTGCAGCATGCTGGAGAACGTGATGCTGGCCGACAGCATCGAGACGCACAAGGCGCGCCTGAAACAGGCGGGCTTCTCTCACACGGAACTTTGGTTCCAGTGCTTTAACTTCGGTTCGCTGGTGGCGTTGAAATGATTGAGTTTGGCCATTTTTATCAGCAAATCGCCACGGGTCCGCTTGCTAGCTGGCTCGAAGTGCTGCCGGCGCAGATCGCCGCTCGACCATCTGCTGCAGCTGAAAAACCAGCTGGTGAGCGGCGGCGAGCTGTTGCTGGAGACGCTGGTGATTAAGGGAGACTAGCGCGACGTGCTGGTGCCGGGCGAACGCTACACGCAGATACGTAACGTCTACTTTATTCCTTCCGTGCCGGCGCTGAAAAACTGGCTAGAGAAGTGCGGCTTCGTTGACGTGAAGATTGTTGATTACGCCGTGACCTCTACCGACGAGCAGCGCCGCACCAGCTGGATGACCAGCGAATCGCTGGCTGACTTCCTCGATCCGCACGATCCCAGCAAAATGGTGGAAGACTATCCCGGCGCCGCTGCGCGCGGTGCTGGTCGCCACTAAACCCTGAGCCCCTGAGCCTTAGTGGCGAGAGAGCGCCAGCTTCGCCGCAAAGCCGATAAACATCATGCCTGTCAGGCGGTCCATAACTTTCATTACCGCCGGACGGCGCAGGTACGCAGCGAGGCAAAAAGTAGTGGCTGCCGCCGATCAGCTACGGAGTTCTACAGCAGCCCGATGGCAATATGCATCAGCGCCAGCAGGCGGCACCGACGCGCCGGCCGGAATAAACTGCGGCAGAACGGTGAGGTAAAACACGCCTATCTTGGGATTAAGCAGATTGCCCAACAGTCCGTGGTTAAAGCAGCTGAAACAGCTCTGCTGCGCCGTTTCGCCTGCCGTGTCTTCCTACGCCTCGCGGCGCGGATTGAGCAGCAGCCTGACGCCGAGGTAAAGCAGATAAGCCGCGCCGACCCATTTTAGCAGGTTGTAGGCCATTTCCGACGCCAGCAGCAGCGCTCCCAAGCCGAATCCCACCGCCGCCCCAGATTAGACAGCCAAGGTTAAACTTCAGTTTCATGCAGATAGCTCAGCGTACAGTTGCCTACCTCGTCCCACAGCTGGCATTCGTCAACCGAACGCAGCGTGGTGGCGGTGCCGTGCAGCTGCTATTCGCGGAAGTTTTTATCGTAGGTGTAGAGATCTTTGCTGCGTGCGGTGATGGCGCTGACGACCTATCCCTGCGAGTCTCAGCGCCAGCGGCTTTCGCCGCTGGAGAGCGCGTCGTTGCCGCGCGAGACGCTTTTTATCAGCCGCAGCTGCGCGTCGTAGCGATCGGTGGTGTCGGTGAAGCCCAATTTTCCCATGCTGGTGTACTTGTCGGAGGCGGTGATGATATTGCCGTGCCGCCCGGTCAGCCAGCTGATGGTGCCCTGACGGTTATCCACCACCTGCTCCTGGCCCGCTTTCAACACCTTGACCATATAGGCGTGCTCCGCCACCCAGCCGCCCTGCACGCGCGCGATATGCTGCTCCATGCTTAAGGAGACATTGCGCTCTTTTTTATCAAAGGTGACTCGGCGATCTGGAGCATGCCGCAGGAATCGAACTGCCCAAGTATCCGCTTCTGCGAGTCTATATCCTTGCGATCACCTAACGCACCGCGCCTTTGGCGCCCAGCATAATCCAGCTGTTACTGCTGGCAACCGCCTGGCTGTGCGGCCCGCAGGCGGCGGCCCACAGCGCGGGAAAGGCGCACAGCGAACCGAGCACAAGCGCTGCAGTCAGAGCGCGTTTCATGATGTAACTTCCAGAGATCTCAATCACCTGAGTGTAACGCTATTTGCGTCATCCGGCGCGGCCCGCTGAATAAAGGACAAAAAATACCCCAGCAAGGTGGCTGGGGTTTGGTACTTGCAAACATCACGTTTTGAGGCGTGCTGTGCGGCAAAATCTTGGGTGATTCAGGCGACCCGGACGCTGTTAAGCTGCATCACGCTTTTCATGGCTTCCACCATGTCACTGTCGACGCAGTAACGTCTGAATTCGTCTATTTCAGCATCGGAACACATGGACACGCCGGCTTTACGGTAGCGCATCGGCGACGTAACGAGGCGGCTGGCGGAGCTGTGAACCTCTCTGAGGCCGCTGTCGAAAAACTTTTGCAGGTTGCTAACTCGCACCCCTGCGCCGGCCATAATAATTGGACCTTCGCTCTGTTCATTAAGTTCCTTTAATAACGCAATTCCGTTTTCAGCGCTCTGCTGCTGGCCGGAAGTAAGGATGCGCGCCACGCCCAGCGCGGTCAGCTCCTCCAGCGCGCGGTTCGGGCTGTGGCACAGATCGAAAGCGCGGTGAAAGGTCACCTGCACACCGTCGCACAGCGCCATGATCTGCCGCATGCGGGCGCGATCGATATGCGCCTCCTCATCCAGCATGCCGATGACCAGCCCGGGAAAGCCCATCTCGCGGATTCTCGCCACGTCCGATTTCATGATGTCGAACTCGCGCGCGGTATAGCAGAAATCGCCGCCGCGCGGCCGAACGATGGGATGGACCGGAATGGCGATTTCGCGCATTGCAGCCTCCAGCGCGCCCGCGGAGGGGGTCAGGCCGCCTTCACGCGGCGCCGTGCACAGCTCTACGCGATCGGCGCCGGCCTGCTGTGCGGTCAATGCGCAATCCACGCCGTAGCAGCAAATTTCCAGTGTGGACATTTCTCCTCCTTTCATGACATCCGGCTCGACACAGGGCTATCAGTTAGTCTGACGCTAAAGACCAGTTTACGTGGAAAACAGAACATGGCATTTAATTTTGACCAACGGATAGACCGGCGTCACAGCGATAGTCTCAAATGGAACAAATATGGTGACCGAGATGTGCTTCCGCTGTGGGTGGCGGACACCGATTTTCGCTCGCCGGAGTGCGTGATTGAGGCCGTTAAACGCTGCGCCTAACATAGCGTTTTCGGCTATGGCGCGGGTCCGGGCGGGTTGATCGAGGCGGCCATCGCGCGCTTCGAACAGCGCTACCAGTGGAAAGTAGAGCCGGAGTGGATAGTGGTGCTGCCTAGCGTGGTCAGTGGGCTGAACCTGACGATACGCGCGTTCATCCGTTTTGACGAGCGCTCAATCTGCCCCTCGCCCATCTATCCGCCCTTTCGCGGCGCGGCGACGCTGGATGCTCGACCTCAGCGGGGCCGAGGCGCAGCTCAACGGCAAAGAGCGGCGGCTGCTGCTGCTGTGCAACCCGCAAAAATCCGGCGGCATGGTCTACCGCCGCGACGAGCTGGAGGCGCAGCTGACGTTCGCCCGCCGCCACGATCTGATTGTCTGCTCAGATGAAATCCACTGCGATCTGCTGCTGGAGCCGGGCGTCAGGCATATCCCCTTCGCCAGCCTGAGCGAGGATGCGGCGCAGCGCAGCATTACGCTGATCTCCCCCTCCAAAAGCTTCAATATCGCCGGTCTGGGCGCCTCGCTGGCGACGATCTCCTCCAACCGCCAGGGGTAAAATTTAATGGTGGTCTGGCCGTCGGTCACCGCCAGGGTGGGATTGGGCAGGCGCTCATTTTCACCTTGCGGCGAACTGGTCTTAAAAGAGATGCCCTGCTGGGTCAGCGCCTCGTCGCCATTCAGCGCCATCGCACGCATTCCCAGCGTTTCATGGTCGCCGCGCAGCACGATTTCCACGTGCTCGAATCACTCATGCTGATAGCGCTTTTCTCCGGGCCAGGGCAGCTCAACGACATCCAGCTGCCAGCCGTTCACGCTTAAAGGCTGACGCAGTTTGAACAGGCAAACAGGCCGACCATTGATCATCGCTTCGGAGAACTGGGTGCCTATTTTCAGCAGCCCCTGCTGCCAGCGCTCGGCGGTGCTGTTCTGGTCACAGCGCAGCGTGATATGGTCAGCCTCCAGTTCCGCTAAGTTTAATCCGAGCCGATCGGCAAATTATTGCAGTGACAGGCTAAAGCGCGCCAGATCCGCCTCTAAATCGTGCAATTCCAGTGGAAAATTTGAGTTTGAAGCCATAAAATCCCTCTATTTTGTTTAGGTTTTTTATCAGTAAAAAGTCGCGCCAGCTCTGTATTCGGCGCGACAAAATTACAGGAATCATCCGATTTTCCCGCTATTTTGCCGAAAAAGCATTTAACAGACTCTTTTAATTCGGACTTATCCTCTCTTCAGGTCCAGCCATTACTGGATGAAAGTGCCTTAAACTCCTGATTAAATTAAAGTTAATTAATACAATGAGATAACTCTTATTTGACAGCCAAACAATTGCAGCCCCTCCGCCTTTCTTATAAATTTGACCTAACACCTCTACAAGGAATGGCTTTATGTTCATGCTCATTGTTGTCGCTGTCCTGATCGCCTTGATGGGATTTGCCATTTCACGCCACTGGAAAGTGCGTGAAGACAAAAGCGTTAAAAATCCCCGCCGTCATCTGCGCCGTCGCTGCTCGCTGTTTCCCCGCTTTGCCTGTGCGGCGACTGCTGACGCAGCGCGACATATCACGTATACTTCCCCTCCTCTTTTTTCCATTCTGCACGCTCTCCAGGCACGTTGGCAGAATGAAGACTACGGCTCGCTGTGTGGCAGACGAGCCTTTCTGCGGATGAAGGTAACGCGGTGAATATTCAAGCTCTTCTTTCCGAAAAAGTCAGTCAGGCGATGATTCTAGCCGGTGCGCCGGCCGACTGTGAACCCCAGGTTCGTCAGTCCGCCAAAGCGCAGTTTGGCGATTACCAGGCGAACGGCATCATGGCCGTGGCGAAAAAACTGGGTCAGGCGCCGCGCCAGCTGGCCGACATCGTCATCCAGCATCTTGACCTGAACGGCATCGCCAGCAAAGTGGAGATCGCCGGACCGGGCTTTATCAATATTTTTCTCGACCGCAGCTGGCTCGCCGACCAGGCAAAGCAGGCGCTGACGCAGCCGCGCCTGAGCGTAGCCGCCGTTGAGCCGCAAACCATCGTTGTCGACTACTCGGCGCCGAACGTCGCCAAAGAGATGCACGTCGGCCACGTGCGCTCCGCCATCATCGGTGACGCGGCCGTGCGCACGCTGGAGTTTCTCGGCCACAACGTGATCCGCGCCAATCACGTCGGCGACTGGGGCACGCAGTTCGGCATGCTGATCGCCTATCTGGAAAAGCAGCAAAACGAGCATCACGAAGAGATTGTGCTGGCCGATCTGGAAGCCTTCTATCGCGAAGCCAAACGCACCTACGATGAGGACGAAGCCTTCGCCGAGCGCGCGCGCGCCTACGTGGTGAAGCTGCAGGGCGGCGACGAATACTGCCGCGCCATGTGGAAGAAGCTGGTGGACATCACCATGAGCCAGAACCAGCTGATCTATGACCGTCTCAACGTGACGCTGACGCGCAAGGACGTGATGGGCGAGAGCCTCTATAATGACATGCTGCCAGGCATTGTCGCCGATCTGCGCGCCAAAGGGCTGGCGGTCACCAGCGAAGGCGCGACCGTGGTGTTCCTCGACGAGTTCCAGAACAAAGAAGGCGAGCCGATGGGCGTCATCATCCAGAAAAAGGATGGCGGCTACCTCTACACCACCACCGATATCGCCTGCGCCAAATACCGCTACGAAACGCTACATGCTGACCGCGTGCTCTACTACATCGATTCACGCCAGCATCAGCATCTGCAGCAGGCGTGGCTCATTGTACGTAAGGCGGGCTACGTGCCGGAATCGGTGCCGCTGGAGCACCACGCCTTTGGCATGATGCTGGGTAAAGATGGCCGTCCGTTCAAAACCCGCAGCGGCGGCACCATCAAGCTGGCCGACCTGCTGGAAGAGGCGCACGATCGCGCGCTGACGCTGGTGCGCGAAAAGACCCCGGAGATGAGTGAAGCGGAGCTGCAGCAGCTGGCGGAAGTGGTCGGCATCGGCGCGGTGAAATATGCCGACCTGTCGAAAAGCCGCACCACCGACTATATCTTCGACTGGGACAATATGCTGGCGTTCGAGGGCAACACCGCGCCCTATATGCAGTATGCCTACACGCGTGTGCTGTCGGTGTTTCGCAAATCGGGCGTTGCGATCGACGCGCTGGATGCGCTGGATGCGCCGCTGACCATCGCCGAGGATCGCGAAGCGCAGCTGGCGACGCGCCTGCTGCAGTTTGAGGAGACCATCACACAGGTGGCGCGCGACGGTACGCCGCACGTGATGTGCGCCTATCTCTACGACCTGGCGGGCCTCTTCTCCGGCTTCTACGAACACTGCCCGATTCTCAGCGCGGACGATGAGGCAACGCGCCAGAGCCGCCTGCAGCTGGCGGCGCTGACGGCGAAAACCCTGAAGCAGGGTCTGGATACGCTGGGTATCAAAACCGTCGAGCGTATGTAACAAACAAAACTCCGCCGAGGCTTGAAGTGCACGCAAATGTTAACTGTGCGGGTAGTCTGGTCCGATCGCAAAGTCGCTCAAGGCATCCCTGCGCGCTCGTCCCGCGGCGTCCCTGACGCGGGACGCTTTGCTCTTCGGCCCAGACTACCCGCACCTGATCAAATCAAAAACCCCGCGGCGGCGGGGTTTTTAAATTCTGGTAGTTCACCATCACGTCGCTGCTCAGCACCCGCAGACCCGGTGGCAATGCCCCCCTGCCCGCCACGCCAAACACCATATAGAGCATTTCGCCCGCGTCGAGATGTGCCAGCGCGTGCGTAGTTCCGCTGCCGCCCTCCAGCTCAGCGCAGCGCTGGGCGCCGCACAGCTTCACCTGCAAACCGGACAGATCCGTGCCGGTCAGCTGGTAATGCCAGTTAATCAGCGTCACCGCGCCGGTGACGCCCGGCGGCGCGCGCAGCGGATAGTTGACCAGCAGTACCGGCGGCAGCGCCTGCAGCAGCAGACACTCCAGCGTGGTATCGAGGCCGATAACCTGAACTTCGCCGTTGCCGGGGAACCACTGCTGCGCGATGGCGCGGCCCAAGGCCACGCGCACTACGCTGGTCAACTCCTGCGGATCGCTCTGCACCTGCGCATGCTCCACCAGCGTTTCGATAATGGTGCGCATATCGCGAATCGAGACGCGCTCGGTCAGCAGGTTCTGCAGCACCTTGTGCAGCATGGTCAGGGTAATGACGCCCGGCACCAGATCTTCCGTCAGCTTCGGCATCTCCTGGCTGACGCGATCCAGCAGCTGCTGCGCCTCCTGACGACCGAACAGCTCGCTGGCGTACTGGCCGATTAGGTGGTTAAGGTGGGTCGCCACCACGGTAAAGCCCTGGATCTGCGCCTGCTCTTTCGGCGCGCTGTCGATCCAGATTGCCGCCAGTCCGAAGGACGGATTGATGGTCGCCTCGCTCGGCAGCGTGCCCGCCGCCGTGCCGGGATTAATCGCCATCCAGCGCCCTGGATAGGCGTCACCGTTGCCGATCTCCACCCCTTTCATCAGGATGCGGTAGCGCGCGGGCGGCAGCTCCATGTTGTCGCGGATATGCACCACCGGCGGCAGAAAGCCGACATCCTGCGCCACCTTTTTACGGATGCTGCGGATGCGCCCCAGCAGCTCGCCGTTCTGGGTATTGTCCACCATCGGAATCAAGCGATAGCCTACCTCCATACCGAGCGTGTCCTCCAGGTGGACGTCGGTCCAGGAGGCGTCGGCGGGTCGGGCGATGGTGCCGCTGGCGGCCTCCGGCTTTTTCTTCGCCTCCATTTTGCGGCCGCGCATCCACCAAGCGAGCCCCAGCAACGCGCCGGTAAACATCAGAAACACGAAGTTTGGCATGCCGGGCACCAGGGCGAGCACGCCAGCGCTCAGCAGCATCACGCGCGGTTTTTTAAACAGCTGGCCCATCATCTGCTCGCCGACGTCCTGATCGGTACCGACGCGCGTAACGATCACGCCCGCCGCGGTGGAGATCACCAGCGCCGGGATCTGCGCCACCAGCCTGTCGCCGATGGTCAGCAGCGTATAGGTCTTGCCTGCGTGGCCGATATCCATGCCGTGCTGCACCACGCCCACCAGCAGGCCACCGATCACGTTGATCACCATAATCAGGATGCCAGCGATGGCGTCGCTGCGCATGAACTTACTGGCGCCGTCCATCGAGCCGTAGAAGTCCGCCTCTTGCGTCACTTCGGTACGACGCTTTTCGCCTACTCTTCGCCGATCAGCCCGGCGTTGAGGTCGGCGTCGATCGCCATCTGCTTGCCGGGCATGCCGTCGAGCACGAAGCGCGCGCCGACTTCGGCGATACGCCCGGCGCCCTTAGTGATCACCATAAAGTTGATCACTACGAGGATCACGAACACCACGATGCCGATAGCGAAGTTGACCCCGACGAGGAAGTGGCCGAACGCCTCAACCACCCGTCCAACCGTGCCGGAGCCGGTATGCCCCTCCATCAGGATAATACGCGTCGAGGCGACGTTCAGCGCCAGCCGCAGCAACGTAGAGAAGAGCAGGATGGTGGGAAAGGCGGCGAACTCCAGCGTGCGCTGGGTGAACATCGCCACCAGCAGCACCATGATCGATAGCGCGATATTAAAGGTGAACAGCAGATCGAGGATGAAGGCGGGCAGCGGCAGCACCATCATCGACAGGATTATCATGATCAACACCGGACCGGCAAGCACCTGCCACTGTGTCTCTTTCAGATTGTTCGGTAACCGCAGTTTTGCGGCCAGGTTAGCCATCGTTTAGCTTCTCTCCTGCAAAGTCCATATCGGCCGGAACCGGCAGATTTTTCGGTTTGTTCGGGATTAGGCCGCCTTTGCGCTTCCAGCGCCGCAGCTGCCAGACCCATGCCAGCACTTCCGCCACCGCCGCGTAGAGCGCGCCGGGGATCTGCTGGCCGATTTCGGTGTGCCGACAGAGGGCGCGCGTCAGCGGCGGCGCCTCCAACAGCGGAATGCGGTGTTCGGCGGCGATTTCATGGATCTTCAGCGCCACCTCGCCCGACCCTTTCGCCACCACTTTCGGCGCGCTCATCTTTTTCTCGTTGTACTGCAGCGCCACCGAGTAGTGCGTCGGGTTAGTGACGATCACGTCGGCTTTGGGAATGTCAGCCATCATGCGGCGGCGCGCATCGCCTGGCGGATGCGCCTCTTCACGTGCGGGTCTCCCTCCTGCTGTTTGAATTCGTCGCGGATCTCCTGGCGCGACATACGCAGCTTTTTGTAGTAGCTGTAGAGCTACCAGAAGACATCGTAGCCCACCATTGGGATCAGGCCGAGCACCACCAACGCACAGCAGGCGGCGATCATCTCCAGCCCGTGCATCAGGGCGCTGGCGGGCGACTAGCTGATCAGCCGCAGCATCTCCGGCGAGTGCGACCAGATGTACCAGCCGCCAACGCTGCCCACCAGCACCGCCTTCAGGATGCCTTTGAACAGCTCGGTCCAGGCCTGCGCGGCGAAGCGGCGCGCCATCAGTGAGCCGCCCAGCCACAGGATCATCAGCCCCGCCAGCAGCATCAGCACCGAGGTCAGCTCGCGCGATCGCGGGATCTGCCCCTCCTCACGCGCCTTTTCTAGTCGGTGGGGTGTGGGCAATTCTGTTTTGTCCTCGTCGCTCTCTTCAGCCACGACAAACCTCTGTGGGTAGGAATTCTGAGCATAATTTGGCTTTGGTTAAAGCGAAGATAAGACGGGGAAAACAGGCGTTCTTTGACGGATGAGAGGAAAAATGCAGAGAGGCCCCGCTGGCTGGCGGTGCCGCTTATATGACATTGCCGCCAGCCTGCAGGCTAGAGGCGCAGGGTTAAAACCCTAAGCTATCCAGCAGGTCATCCACCTGATCCTAGTTCGCCACCACGCCCGGTACATCGGCGTGGATCTACGGACCATTCAGCAGGCTGGTGCCCTCCTGACGCTTCTCGGCGCTGACTTCTGGCATGTTCTCCAGCAGCACCATCAGCAGCTGAAGTTCAATCTCCTGGATCACGTCCATCATGCGCTTGATGACCTGACCGGTCAGGTTCTGAAAATCCTGCGCCATCATGATTTCAAGCAGCTGCTTGTTGGTGAAGGCGGTATGCTCAGGCACGTTGGCGAGGAATTCACGCGTATCTGTCACCAACTCCCGCGCATCGGCCAGTTCAATTGGTTTTTCAAACCACTGCTCCCAACGCCCTTTCAGCTGGGTTGCCCCGGCTTCCATTTTATCCTGATGCGGCTGCGCCGCTTCGACGCAGTTCAGCGCATGGTCGGCAGCCTGGGCCGTCATCTGTACCACATAATCCAGACGGTCGCGGGCATCGGGAATGGCTTCAGCCGCATCGGCAATGGCCTTATCTAGCCCCAGCTCGCGCAGGCTATCGCGCACTATGCGCGTCAGCGAGCCGATGCGAGCAATGATGTCGTGTGCCGAGGCATCCTCAGTTGGTTTCGGAAGGTCGCTCATCACATCTCCTTACATACCCAATTTTTCGAAGATCTTGCCTAATTTTTCTTCCAGCGTGGCAGCGGTGAACGGTTTCACCACATAGCCGCTGGCGCCGGCCTGCGCCGCCGCGATGATGTTATCTTTCTTCGCTTCCGCGGTCACCATCAGCACCGGCAGCTCGCTCAGTGTGCCGTCGGCGCGGATGGTCTGCAGCAGTTGCAGGCCGTCCATGTTCAGCATATTCCAGTCGGAGATAACGAAGTCGAACCCGCCCGCTTTCAGCTTGGCGAGGGCGTCCACGCCATCTTCCGCCTCTTCGACGTTATTGAAGCCCAGCTATTTCAGCAGGTTACGCACGATGCGACGCATCGTGTTGAAGTCGTCCACCACCAAAAAGCGCATGTTTTATCAGCCATAATTACTCCTGTGTTATCTCGCCCGGCAGGACGGGCCTGTTAAATTCGCAGTGCCTGTCCGGCGCTAATTTTTACCAGCATATGCTGGCTGATGTTGCCTAAATCCACGACTTCGCTCACCCCGCTGCTGGTGATGGCTTCGCGTGGCATACCAATTACAACACAGGACGCTTCGCTCTGGGTGATGGTCCAGGCGCCGGCGCGGTGTATCTCCAGCATGCCCGCCGCACCGTCGTTGCCCATGCCGGTGAGGATCACTCCGACGGCATTACGCCTGGCATTGATCGCCACCGATCGGAACAGCACATCGACCGAAGGTTTATGACGGTTCACCAGCGACCCTTCGTTGAGCTTCACCACGTAGTTGGCGCCGCTGCGTCCCAGCTCCATATGCATCGCGCCCGGCGCGATATAGGCGTGTCCCGGCAGAATGCGCTCGCCGTCTTCCCCCTCTTTCACCGTGATCTGACAGAGCTTGTTAAGACGCTCGGCGAACGATTTGGTAAAGCCCGGCGGCATATGCTGAGTGATCATCAGCGCCGGGCTGGTGGGCGGCAGCGGCTGCAGCACGTGGCGGATCTCCTCGGTACCGCCGGTGGAGGAGCCGATGGCGATCAGCTTCTCGCTGCTGAGCAGCGGACCCGCTTTCAGGGTCACCGGCACCGGCATCGTCGGACGGGCGTGCAGTCGGGCGAGCGCCGCGGCGCGAATCTTGTCGGCGATGGTCTGGCTGTAGGCCAGCATGCCTTCGCGAATGCCGAGCTACAGCTTGGTGAGAAGTCTACCGCCCCCAGCTCCAGCGCGCGCACCATGCCGGCGTGCAGGCCAGTGCCGCGCGGAAAGAAGCGCTGCAGCAGCTGCTGCTGCGACAGCGTGCGCAGCTCCTCCTCGCGATAGACGCCGGCGACCGCTTTTTCCAGCACCTGCATGTCGATATCGCTGGCGTGCGCCTGAAACTTCCCCGGCCCGGCGCCGAGCGTCTCCGCCAGCGTCATGGCGATAGAGTACGGCTCCTCGCCGATCGAGGCCGCCGCGCACCAGAAGTTAAAGCTGCCGGCGCGCTTGCGCGCATGTTCCGCCAGCACCGGAAAATGGTGCGCCTCGCGGAAAAAGGCGGTCAAGTTGGTGGTCAGCGCATTAATAAACGCCTGCCACTCCGCGCTGTTAGCGTAGTTCTCCAGCAGCGCGAGGTAGCGGCCGAAGTCGTAAATGTTCAGCGTGTGCAGGCGCCGCACCAGGCGGTTGTAGACCATTTCACGTTTGTTGTCGGCCAGCACGATGCCGGCACGCTGATAGATCAGCTGGCTGATACGACGAAAGTGTGCATCCGAGAGCGGCAGGCGCTGCACCATCTGCGGCAGCAGCGTGGTCGCCTCGTTTTAATCCAGTAACGTCGATTTCTTCATTTCAGGCACCTGTGCGCACCTCGCTCGCTACAACGGCGAAGCCGCGTCCCTATTCGCCGGCGCGCGCCGCTTCCACCGCCGCGTTGAGCGCCAGAATGTTGGTCTGGAAGGCGATGCCGTCAATCACGCTGGTGATGTCAGCGATCTTCTTCGAGCTGCCGGCGATGTCGCTCATGGTTTTCACCACGCCGTCCACCACGTTGCCGCCCTTCTGCGCGGTCTCCGACACGCTGAGCGCCAGCTGCGACGCCTAGCAGGCGTTCTCAGCGTTCTGCTTCACCGTGGCGGTAAGTTGCTCCATGCTGGCGGCGGTCTGCTCCAGCGACGCCGCCGGCTCTTCGGTGCGCGCGGAGGGGTCGTTATTGCCCGCCGAGATTTCGCTGGCGCCGGTATGATGGCATCCGCGCCGTCGCGCACGTCGCCGACGGTGCGCACCAGCGACTGCTGCATCTCATGCAGGCTGGCGGCCAGCTAGCTCATCTCGTTACGTCCTTCGACGCGGATTGGCTGGGTGAGATCGCCATGCGCAATGCGCTGAATACGGCCGATGTTGGCGTTGAGCGGGTTAATCAGCACGCGACGCAGGCCGAACCAGCACAGCACGATCGCCAGCACCAGCGTCATGATTGCACCGAGGATCCACAGCATGCGCGCATAGGCGCTGGCATTTTTCGCCACGCCCAGTTCCGCGAGCTGCGCCTGATTAGCGCGCCAGTCGGTGTAGATATTCAGGAAGGCGCTCTGGCTCGGCGCCACCGGCACCTTGCCCGCCTCGGAGAGATTATTGGCCTGCGGCGCCGTTTGTATCTGCGCCAGCGCCGTAGCATAGGCGCCATACGTGTCCATCAGTCGATTGTTTCGCGCCATGTCCTGCCCCGGCGTATCCGGCGTCGCTTTAAACAGTTCAACGTTCGTCACCGCCGTTTGCTGGAAGTGCTGGCTGTCGGTAAACAACGACGCAATATCCGGCGCTTTGCCATCCAGCTTACTGTTCACGATTCGCAGTTGAATACGCGTCAGCACCACACGGCTTTGGTTGAGGTTCATATAAGCGTCGTTAAGCGCCTGAAGATTCTTACTGGCAAGCTGCGACACGCTGAAGCTGGTTTTACATCGTTTAATGCAGAGAAAAACACTGCTCCTGAGAAAGCCTGGAATAGGCCAAACATCAGTAAAACAAGCAGTAAACTGGTGACAACACGAAGATGCAGATGTTGCCGCCCTGATGCTCCGCCGACAGGGTCAGGTTGCCGGTGGCCACCTTGCCCGCTGCTAGGCGTTTTTCCGGCGACTCGATGCCGTGGTCAAGGCTGTTGCGCACCAAGTGCGTCAGGGGATCTATCATGCGTTCGATCAGGCTCTTGTCGAGTTCGAGCGAGCTTCCGAGCAGCGTCAGCACCACCTCTTTGCCGAGCTTGCTCGCCAGATCGCGCACCAGACCAGACGCGGGAAGCGGCTAAAGACGTACTCCATCGGCATCATACGAATCGACATCTCCGACTCCTGCAGGTCGCGCGCGTTGCGCTCCAGCTGGCCCATGCTGTTCAGCAGATCGCCGTGCGCCACCGGATCGAATTCACCGGAGCGCTGCGCCAACATCGACTGGGTGATCACCGGCTCGGCGGCGGATGAGGCTTCCGCGCCCGCTTCCGGGAAGCGGATTTACGCCTCTTCGATCACGAAGCAGAGCACCGCCACGAAGTCGGCGCCCTTCACAACGTTGCTCAGGCTGCCAAGGTTGCCCAGCTCTTCTAGTAGCAGATCCACCTATTTCTCTCTTTCAGGTTGATCATCTGCACGCGCAAACCTGCCTCGCGCGATCTTTACGATAATTTACAAAAAGCAGTGCCTTCTGGCGACCAGCCTTAATTTTAAGGTAAATTTTCGCGCGGCGCCCACAGCGACTCGATAACTGAGATCAGATGCTGAATCACCTGCTGGGCAGCATGCGAGAGCTGGCGCGCCGGGGCGCAGCGGCACGAACTGCAGCGCCCCGCTTTCCACCTCTTTCATCACGTCGAGCAAGCTGAGAATGCTGACGCCGCTGCCCTGCACGATCAGCGATTTAACCAGGCGGATGGCGGATATCGTTGCAGGTGATGACGTTTTTCGGCTGCAGATTATGCCGCCGATAGAGCATCTCGACCCGCTCGTTGCGCGCTGTCGTGCATGCTGAGATCGAGCCGCAGCCAGGGGGGCATCTGGGCGATCTGCGACAGCGCATCGGCCAGCGCGCCGTCGTTCAGCGCCTGGATCAGACCGAAACTGACGTGGCCGCGCCGCAGCCCCTGAATCTCATCGAAACGCTGGCGGGTGTGCTGATATTCGCGCTGCCAGCGCCGCAGATCGTCGCAGAGCAGCTCACCCACGCTGGTGAGGCGCATGCCCAGCTCCTCCTCCGCCTGCAGAATCTGACAGTTGATAGCCGAGGCGGAGACGTGCAGCTGTTCCGCCGCCTTTCGCAGGCTGCCGCTGCGCGCGACTTCGAGAAAATAGTGGGAAAATCGGGAACGGGAAAAAGGAAGCATGGGTCACCTGTACACATTTATGCAACACGCGGCTGAAAAAACGATGATGGCTTGTTGCACCCTGCTCTGTCCACAATGTTTGTCATCCTATTGTGCAACTGTGACAGGTCTCCGCCATGAACCTATTAACGCCTCCCGCAAACTGCACCTTTGAACCTGACGACTGGCTGCGGCTGGCGCGCTGCTGGCAGCGCCTGTGCGACGTCGGTCCTGCGCCGATGAAAGCGGTGCTGCTTGATGAACAGCTAGTGATCTACCGCATCAACCAGCAGATCGTCGTGGCGAAAGATGTCTGCCCCTATCGCGGCGTGCCGCTGACGCTGGGCTTCCATGACGAGCACGGCATTATCTGCCCCTACCACGGTCTGCGCTTCGGCGAGGATGGCCGCTGCAACCGCATCCCCTCCAGCCCGGATCAGCCGGTGCCCGCCAAGCTCAATCTGATTAGCTTTCCGGTAGAGCTGGTCTGGGTCTGCCTGGCGCCCGACGTGGACGATCCCGCCGAGCTGCCAGCGATGCCGCACTGGGTAGATGACGGCTTTCAACAGATCACCTGTCCGCCCTTTGATGTAGCCGGCTTAGCCGGTCGTCAGGTCGAGGGCTTTCTCGACGTGGCGCACTTCGCCTGGGTACACAGTAAAACCTTCGCCGACGCCAGCAACCAGCAGGTGCCGCCCTACAACCCGGTGGAAACCCCTAATGGCTTCGCCGTGGACTACTAAAGCTCCGTCTCTAACGATACGGCGGGTTCCGGCCAGCAGGCACCGGAGGGCTTTCAGTGGCTGCGCCATTTCGAAATGCA
This sequence comes from Candidatus Pantoea persica, assembly GCF_013753875.1. Classification (GTDB taxonomy): domain Bacteria; phylum Pseudomonadota; class Gammaproteobacteria; order Enterobacterales; family Enterobacteriaceae; genus Pantoea; species Pantoea persica. The sequence goes on along the minus strand of NZ_SMDS01000019.1, from coordinate 151,457 downwards.
TTTGCCCTTTACCGCAACGCTGACGGTGCATTTTCCCGACGCAGCGCGGCTGGTGATTATGACCGCCGCCTCGCCGGTTTCCGCGCGCAAAACGCGCATGTTCCCCCCTATCGCGCGCAACTTCGACCTGCATATTCCGGTTGAGGAGGTGCACGCCTTTAATCACCGCGTGTTTGAAGAGAATCGGCTGATGGTGGAAACGCAGCGGCCGGAGAGCCTGCCCCTCGACCTGACGCTGGAGGCGCATATTCCGGCCGACCGCAGCTCTATCGCCTATCGCCGCGGCCTGAAAAAAGGGCTATGGCGAATTTTCCTGGTATAGCGAGGAGAGAAGATGACCACTTTTTCAGTAGTCGTGGACGGGCTCTCCCATCAGGGACGCCACGCCGTCGCGCTGAGCCTGGTGCGCGGCGATGGCGCCCCGCTGCCGCGCTGGGAGGCGGGCGCGCATATCGATCTGCAGCTCGGCAACGGGCTGACGCGACAATACTCCCTGACAGGATCGCCCGCGCGTCAGGATCGCTATCTGATTTGCGTCGGGCTGACCGCCGATTCGCACGGCGGCTCGCGCTATATCCATCAGCAGCTGCGCCTCGACCAGCGTCTGACCATCTCCGCGCCACGCAACCTGTTTCCGCTGGTGGCGGCGCAGCGGGTAGTGCTGATCGCCGCCGGCATCGGTCTGACGCCGCTGCTGGCGATGGCGGAACAGCTCGAGCGCGACAGCGTGACCTTCTCGCTGCACTACTACGTTAAGCAGCGACAGGATGCCGCTTTCGCGCGCCGCCTGATGCAGCCCTTTCAGCACGGCCATTGCGACATCCTGTGCAGCGCCGACGGCCACAGCCCGCGTCACTGCGCGCGCCGCAAAACGGCAGCCACCTCTATCTCTGCGGACCGGCGGGCTTTATGACACACCTGCAGCAGCAGGCGCTGGCCGCGGGCTGGCAGCCGTCGCAGCTGCATCTCGAGGCCTTCGCCGCCGCCGCGCCGACGCCGCAGCCGCAGCCGGATGAGGCGCCAGCTGGCCGGTGCCGCCGGAGAAAACCATCGCCCGCGTGCTGCTGGACAACGGCGTCGACGTGCCACTGTCGTGCAAAATGGGGCTGTGCGGCCCCTGTCTGACGCCGGTGCTAGCGGGCGAGCCGGATCACCGCGACACGGTGCAGACCGAGGCTGAAAAGTCTGCGCCGCTTCAACAAATCGCGCTGGTGATCGACCTAGAGCTTCTACACTTACAGTATCGTCCCACAGAGGAGAGATGCGATGAGTCAACGACTGCATAAAACCGCCTTCCCGTTCAGCAAGGCGCGCAAATATCTAGAGCCTGGCCCGGTGCTGCTGCTCAGCTCGCAGTTTGAAGAGGAGCACTACATCATGACGCTCGGCTTGGCACACCGTGCTGGAGTTTTCGCCCTCGCTGGTCGGCTGCATGATTTCCAGCATGAACCACATCCATGTGCTGATCCGCAGCAGCGGCCAGTTTAAACCTGAGGTGCTGATTTAGCGTCTGGCGGCGGATTCTCGTCAGCTGCGGGTTGAAAAGGCGTCTGCCTGTCCCTACTCTCTTTCCTCTCGACCTCAACAGGAGTTAAGCATTATGGCAATCGAATACGCAGTGATCGCAGGCGGCTGTTTCTGGTGTACCGCAGCGGTTTTTAAAGATGTGATCGGCGTGGAGTCGGTTGAAAGCGGCTATACCGGGGGTGCACGCCCTAACCCGACCTATGAGCAGGTGTGCAGCGGCGAAACCGGTCATGCGGAAGCGATCCGCTTAGGATTCGATCCGGAGAAAGTCAGCTATGGCGATCTGCTGGATATCAACTTCGCCACGCACGATCCTACCCAGCTGAACCGCCAGGGCAACGATATCGGTACCCAGTATCGTTCAGCCATCTTCCCGGCCACGCCGGAGCAGGAAGCGGAGGCAGTCGCCGCTATCGCGCGCGCGCAGCAAGATCATCAGGATCCGGTAGTGACCACCATCGAACCGCTGAAGAAGTGGTATCCCGCCGAGGCCTATCATCAGGATTACTGGGACGGTGTGGGCCAGCGCGACGGCTACTGCGTAGCGGTGATCCCGCAGAAGCTGCAGAAGCTGCGTAAAAGCTTCGCCAACCGCGTGAAAAGCTAATCCCCTCAGACAATCGGCTTATCCTGTCTCGCGGGAGAAGCCGTTTCCCTTACTTCAGCCCCATCGCATCACGCAGCGTAAAGAAGAGATCGGTCTGATCGGTTAGCCCCACCACGTTGGCGGCGTGCGGACCGTAGGCCGCGATGCGCAGCTGCGTGCAGGTATGCCCCTGAGAATCGGTGTCGGAGTTGCCGTAGCTGATGGTCATCACCGCGCCGTCTTTGGTGTTCAGCGCTTGGGTCAGGCCCGGCGCCTTGCTGCCGTTGGCGATGATCTGGCTGCTGTGGGCGTGTCCGCAGTGACCAGCACCAGCGTGTTGCCCTCTTTGCGCGCAAAGGCCAGCGCCTGCTGCACCGCCTCGTCGAGATCCACGGTTTCGCCGATCTGTCCGCACAGGTTCGCCGCGTGATCCTCTTTATCGATTGAGACGCCCTCAACCTGCAGGAAAAAGCCGTTCGGGTTGGTTTTCAGCAGATCGATCGCTTTGCTGGTCCTCTGCGCCAGCGTCGGGGTGGCGACCAGGCGCTCTTTATTCACCTCGCAAGTCACCGCCGCTTGATTGATGTTGCCATGATGGCTCGCCTTCGGCCCTTTCCAGCGCACCGGCATATTGCCGTCGGCGAACAAGTCGAGCAACGGCTTATCGTTGTTCGCCGCAGTCATCGCGTTCAGCCTCTGCCAGTCGCTCACCAGTTGATAGCCGCGCGCCCGTCCCTTTCGCCAGGTTACGCGCCGCGATAATTTCGGAGTCGTCCATGCCATCGCCAATCAGCAGGATGACGTTTTTTGCCGTGGTGTTGCGTAGCAAAGCCTTAAGCGCCTCTGTTTGATCGCCGGTCAGGCGACGCGCGCCGCCGTGCTGAGTAATGCCGCCGGTCGCGGCGCGTGAATAGCTTGCATCGCCCAGCGCGCCGGCGGTTTCGGCGTGAACGGAAAGCGTGACCAGCGAGGCCAGCCGTGAATGAAAAGGTAAAGAGGCGCATCGGTTTCATCTTGTGTTCCCTTATTAGCAATAATTTACCAGAGGTTTCAGGCGTTAAGTCTGTGATGCTTCGATGGCGTTTTTGTAACGGCGGAATGGCTTTTTGATGACAATCCGACCAGAGTGCGCAGGGATAAAACGATTCGCGCAGAGCTTAAGCGAATAGAAAAAAAGAGAAAAATTGTGCTTGACCCTTTTCGGCCGGCTCCCTATAGTAGCGCCCCGTTGACCCGGCAAGGTCAGCAAGCAAAAATGTGGTGAGGTGTCCGAGTGGCTGAAGGAGCACGCCTGGAAAGCGTGTATACGGTAACGTATCGGGGGTTCGAATCCCCCCCTCACCGCCATCATTATTTAGAGAAGAGCCTGAACGAAAGTTCAGGCTTTTTTCGTTTAGCCATAAAAAAACCGGCTTGCGCCGGGTTTGCTTACTACACCACCGACTCAATCAACCATACGCATGCAACGTTCGCTGGCACAGCACTGACCTCACGCAATCCTCTTTGCAAAACGTACGATACCCACCATCTCGTCCTCTTCGAAACGCGCCAGCGCGTCCGCAAGACCGGAGAGTACCCCAGCGGACAAATCGCACTGGGTAATATCGCCTTTAACAATCACCGTGACGTTTTCGCCAAGGCGCGTCAGGAACATTTTCATCTGGGCCGCTGTTACGTTTTGTGCCTCATAGAGGATCACCACCGCATTTTCAAAGGTACGGCCGCGCATATAGGCGAGATGTCCACCTTGCCAATTTCGGGTCGCAAACAGTACTGCATAAAGGAAGCGCCAAGACGTTTAACCAGAACGTCGTAAACCGGCCGGAACCGGAAATAGGGGGCGAACTTCTCTGAGATATCCCCTGGCAGGAATCCCAGATCTTCGTCAGCCTGCAGCACCCGACGTGTGACGATGATCCTGTCTATATCCTTATGAATCAGGGCTTCTGCCGCTTTCGAAGCGCTGATCCAGATTTTACTACACCCGGCTTCGCCGGTAGCGAAGATCAGCTGTTTCGATTCTATGGCACTGGAGATAGTGCGCCTGAGCGTCGTTTCTGGCGGCAATCGGCGAAAGGTCGCGCATGTCGCGCGCCATGCCAATCGCATCCAGCCCAACCATCTGCACCAGCGAAGTGACCGATTCTTCTTCGCGCTGACGATGACTGCGTGAGTCACTCCGAAGCACACTTCTCGCTTCACTACGCGCTTTGATCACTGCTTTCTATCTTCCCATAGTCGCACCTTACAGTTTGTTTCATTTCCCGCGTGGGGCCGCTTCCCGCCACGATTAACTGAACGCTTTAGAGGTTTGATTGGCTTCCTTTTGAGCCTTAACGTGCATTGATAGAGATGCGCCGCAGCGCCCGAAGCGCAGAGACACACCGGTAAAAACGGGGCTGAAAGCGAATAAATAAACGAATAACAAAGAGAAGGCTGTCTAGGGCGCTGTCGTCCTCGCCGAAAAATGTGAAATGTGCGGTGAAACGTTCTGCCCTGTGCAGGATCTTCCTATGCGCGACTCCCGTCTGCGATACACACGCTTATCCATTAAACTGCACTAATTTTAACAGAGTTGGCAACTTAATTTTTACACGCAGTCCGGGAAAGCGAGAGAAAGAGCAGGCAGAATCGCTGAAGCTGTGCTTTTTCCCTTGCTTTTCAAAGCGCTTTCTCTTCGGCTGAAAAGTGAAAAAGTTGTCGGGCGCGGCGTAGTTCCTTTACGCCGCGCTGGCCCGTGCGATTAAAAATCAACCACTTCAGGCTTCCAGCAGCGGCTGCGCTAGGTAACCGCTGGCGTCGGGCACGCCAGGCAAAACAAAGAAGTAGCCGCCGCCGATTGGTCGCACATACTCTTCCAGAGCCTCGCCGTTCAGGCGTTTCTGTACGGCGATAAATCCCTTCTCTAGATCGTGCTGATAGCAGACAAACAGCAGCCCCATGTCGAGCTGGCCGGCGGCGGTGGTGCATGCCGAGTAACTGTAGCCGCGCCGCAGCATCAGGCTGCTTGCCGTCTCCGGCGTGCGGGGATTGGCCAGGCGGATATGCGCGTCGAGAGGAATAACGTCGCCGTCTGGATCCCGTGCGTAATCGGGCAGATCGTGCTCGTTTTGCATGCCCAGCGGTGCGCCGCTCAACTTTTCCCGACCAAAAATAGCCTGCTGTTCGCCGAGCGGCGTGCGGTCCCACATCTCCACACGGAAGCGGATGATGCGCACTGCCTGATAGCAGCCGTTACGCGCCCAGGCGGGCTCATCCTGATCGGCGGTCACCCAGAGCAGCTTGTCCATCAGCGGCAAATCCTGGGTATCGGGATTTGCCGTGCCGTCCTTAAAGCCCAGCAGGTTAATCGGCGTCTCTTTGCCCTGGCTGCACGCGGCGTGGTCGGCGATAAAGCCTTCGCGCCGCCAGCGCACGCCCAGTAGATCGGGCGTGTGCTTGACGATATCGCGCAGCGCATGGATCACCGTATCCTGGGTATTGGCGCAGATTTGCAGCAGCAGATCGCCGTGGCACTGGGCGGCGTCCAGCGAATCGTTGGGAAAGCGCGTCATGCTCTGTAGCTTTTTCGGTTTCAGCCCCTGCAGGCCGAAACGCGCATCGAACAGCATCTCCCCTGCCGAAACGGTAATGGTGAGATTATCCGGGGCGACAGTGGCGCCGAGAATGCCGGAATCGAGCGGCGGCAGCTGCGGATTGTCCAGCTGCGGCACCGGACCGCCGCGCGTTAGAAAGGCGATACGCGCGGTCAGCAGCTGAAACAGCCGCACCAGCTCGGCCTTGTTGCCTGCAAGCACGTCAAACGCCACCAGCATCATCGATGCCTGCTGCGGCGTAACGATGCCCGCCTGGTGCAGCCCGTAGCAGGGCTGCGTCTGCTGGCGCGCATCGGGCGCTACCGTACCCGGCGAAAAGCTGTCGGCCGCAGCGTGTAACGGACAGCCGCCGCTTATCGCTGCCGCGCCCCCCAGCATGCCGAGTCCTTTTAACAGGCGCCGCCGGGCGGGCTGCGCCTCATCTTTCTGATGCGCCATATTAGTCGAGCCCCAGGGTGCCGCGTAACAAGGAAAGATCTTCCGCCAGTGCGGTGATCGGGCCCTTCAGCGCGTTGCGATCCGCACTGGTCAGCTTTTCATAGGAGGCGAAGCCCTTACCGACGCGGTATTTGCGCAAGATGACATCGACCTTGCTGAAGTTGCTATCCACCTTCGCCAGCAGCTCCGGGTTGGCCTGCTGCAGCTGCGGACGCAGCAGATCCACTATCTTTTGCGCACCGTTGACGTTTGCCTGGAAATCCCACAGGTCGGTACGGCTGTAGCGATCCTCTTCGCCGGAAATTTTGCTGGAGGCGACCTCTTCAATCAGTCCCGCCGCGCCGCCTACCACTTTCACCGGCGAGAACGCCAGCTCGCTGATACGACTCTGCAACGCCTGCACATCACGGTTGAGCTGGGTGGCATAGCCCTCCATGCCGCGGGTGCTGTTGTCGCTGAACAACGCTTTCTCCAGCCGGTGGAAGCCGGTGAATTTGGGATCCTCCGCCTTCTTCTCGTAATCTTCCTCGCGCGCATCTATGCTGTCGTCCAGATCGGAGAAGAGTTCGGCAATCGGTTCGATGCGTTCGTAGTGCTGGCGCGTCGGCGCGTAAAGCGCGCGCGCTTTTTCCAGATCGCCCGCCTTCACCGCCTGAGTGAATGCGGATGTACCGGTTGCAAGCTGCGCCACCTCCTGAATTACCCAGGCCTTATAGGCGGTAATCGGACCGGCCAGCGACAGCAGGTTCAGCTTGTTGTCTGGCGCTGTCGGCGCCGCCTCGCCCTGCACGATAAGCTTGCCTTTCGGGTTGCTCAGCAGGCCGCAGGTCATTTCATATTCTCCCGCCTCGAGATTGGCGGTCAGCTTCTGGCTGAAGCCTGGCGCGATATTCTCCCGCTCCTCTACCACCAGCACCCCTTTGAGAATTTCCCATTCCAGCGCTTTCTGGCTGTTGTTCTTAATCAGAAACTGGGTTTTGCCTGCTTTGACGGTGAGCTGCATCGGTTCACACTGCGTATCGGTGACGCTGACCTTTACCTGCGCCGTCTCGGCGGCGGCGCTGCCCAAAAGCAGCAGCAGCGAGGTGAGCAGCGTTTTGCGGCGAGAGCGAATCATCATAATGTATCCTGTTAATGAGAGAGTTGGCGCGCCGGTCGCGCAGGCTGTAAAAACAGCAGCAGCGCCGGAACAAGATAGAGGAAATAGACAGCCACTTCGCTGACGCTTGGCGACTCCTGGTAGCCAAGCACCCCTTTCAGCAGCGTGCCCGCCAGCGAATGGGTCGAGAGTACGTTGCTCAGGTCAAAGGCGAGCGTTTGAAAGTGGTTCCAGAGGCCCGCCTCGTGAAAGGCGCGAACCGCGCCAGCAGCCAGCCCGGCGGCGACAAACAGAATGAACAGGCTAGTCCAGCGGAAAAAGCGCCGCATATTCAGGCGGATGCCGCCCCAGTAGAGCAACATGCCCAGCGCCACCGCCGTCGCCAGCCCGAGCAGCGCGCCCGCCGGCGGCGCGTAGCCGATATCCTGAGTAAAGGCGGCCAGCAGGAAAAACACCGACTCCAGCCCTTCGCGCGCCACGGCGAGAAACACCATCAGCACCAGCGCCACGCCGCCGCCGCGCTGGCCCAGCGCCTGATCCACCGCTTGCTCCAGCTCGACGCGAATGTTGCGCGCCACCTTACGCATCCAGAACACCATCGAGGTGAGGATCGCCACGGCGATTAGCGCCACGATGCCTTCAAACAGCTCCTGCTCTTTTTGCGGAAACTCGCCGCTGGTCTGATTGATGAGGATGCCGAGCGCCAGACAGAGCGTGATGGCGACGGCGACGCCGGCCCACAGCGCCGGAAACCAGCGGGCGCGCCCGGTGCGCTTCAGGTAGCTGGCAATCAGGCTGACGATCAGCGCCGCTTCCAGCCCTTCGCGCAGCATGATAAGAAAGGAAACAAACATCGCCGACCTCATGAATGTTAAGCAGCGTCAACCGCAGGTAAAGTTTGGCAAAACACGAACGATACTTATTATCGTTATCGCCGACCAAAAAACAAGTAATCTTGCGCGACTATTGCATAACGAAACGCAAAAAAGGCCCGCTTCCGGTAATAAAGGAAGCGGGCCTGTTGGCAACCGAGGCGTTATTTAGCGAAGTACTCCGCCTCCGCGGCGGCAAAGCGCTGCTGCGCAGCGACCGACGGCGCGCGGCCCAGCACGCTGAACAGCACAATCGCGATGCTGGCGAAAACGAAGCCGGGGATAATCTCATAGAGATCGAGCCAGCCGTACTGCTTCCAGATCAGCACGGTCGCCGCGCCGATCACCATGCCTGCCAGCGCGCCGTTGCGCGTCATGCGCTTCCAGCAGACGCCGAACAGCACCACCGGTCCGAAAGCGGCGCCGAAGCCGGCCCAGGCGTAGCTGACCAGCCCCAGCACACGGTTTTCCGGGTTGGCGGCCAGCGCAATAGAGACCAGCGCCACCACCAGCACCATGGCACGGCCAAACCATACCAGCTCTTTCTGGCTGGCGTTTTTACGCAGAAAGCCCTTGTAGAGATCTTCGGTCAGCGCGCTGGAGCAGACCAGCAGCTGGCAACTCAGGGTGGACATCACCGCCGCCAGAATCGCGGAGAGCAGGATACCGGCGATCCACGGGTTGAACAGGATGCGCGCCAGCTCGATAAAGACGCGCTCGCCGTTGCCGCTGACCCCGGCCGCCTGCTCCGGATGGTTCTGGAAATAGGCGATGCCGAAGAAGCCGACGGCAACCGCGCCGCCTAGGCAGAGCACCATCCACGCCATGCCGATGCGGCGCGCGGTGTGAATCGAGCGGTGCGAATCTGCCGCCATAAAGCGCGCCAGGATATGCGGCTGGCCGAAATAGCCCAGGCCCCAGCCCAGCAGCGAAATCACGGCGACGAAATTGAGCCCTTTCAGTATGTCGAGGTTTTCAAGGCTTTTCGCCCGGATCACCGCCAGCGAGTCGTCCAGCCCGCCCACTGCGATAATCACGATGATCGGCGTCAGGATCAGGGCAAAAATCATCAGGCTGGCCTGAACGGTGTCGGTCCAGCTTACCGCGAGGAAACCGCCCACCAGTGTATAGAGAATGGTCGCCGCCGCCCCTGCCCAGAGCGCCGTTTCGTAGCTCATGCCGAAGGTGCTCTCAAACAGGCGCGCGCCCGCCACTACACCGGAAGCGCAGTAGATGGTGAAGAAGATCAGGATAACCAGCGCCGAGATAACGCGCAGAATTTTGCTGTTGTCTTCGAAGCGGCTGGTAAAGAAGTCCGGCAGCGTCAGGGCATTGTTGTGGTGCTCGGTTTGCACGCGCAGGCGGCCCGCGACAATTTTCCAGTTGAGCCAGGCGCCGATGATCAGGCCGATGGCGATCCAGCTTTCAGAAATGCCGGAGAGGAAGATGGCACCGGGCAGGCCCATCAGCAGCCAGCCGCTCATATCTGACGCCCCAGCCGACAGCGCGGTCACTAAGCTGCCCAGACTGCGTCCGCCGAGGATATAATCGTCAAAGTTTTTGGTGGAGCGGTAAGCGATAAAGCCTATCAGTACCATTCCAAGAATATAAATAAAAAAGGTCACCAGTATTGGTGTGCTTACACTCATTATTCGTCTCTCCACTTTATAGTTGATTTCCCGAGAAAAACCGCACGCTGCCGCGCTGCCGGAACGGGGTGGCGCAGCAGGTTTTCGTCCACAATCAGGCGCTCGACTTTTCCTGAGGCGCGGTATCCTGCCGGAAAGGTGCAAAGCGCACAATGGATTTAACACAGACATCACAGCGATTTCACCTGTTAATGCAGTAATTTTGCTCACAGTTCCTCAGTTGCACCCAAGCAACCCCTTACAAATGCAGTGAGTTGGTGCCGCGCAGTGTTGGCGAGAATTTTGCAGCAAGTTCCATGCCGCCTTGTCAGGTATTAACAAATTAATCGTTAAAAAGGCTGCTACGCAGGTCACACTTTACACGGTTGCACAAAGTTGCAACGTCAGTGATAGTGCTGACCACGCAGTAAGATACTTAAACAGGAGCAGAGACGTCATGGGCATGATTACCATGGGGGTGAAGCTGGATGAAGCCACTCGTGAGCGCATCAAACTGGCGGCGCAGAATATTGACCGCACCCCACATTGGCTGATTAAGCAGGCTATTTTCAACTATCTCGGCCAGCTGGAGAGCGGAAACGCCCTGACGGAGATCCCGCTGGCGAGCAGCACCCAGGCGGACGCGGAAGAGAGCGCGCCAGAAGAGTCGCATAAGCCCTTTCTCGACTTCGCTGAACATATTCTGCCGCAGTCGGTAACGCGCGCCACTATCACCGCTGCCTGGCGCCGTCCCGAGACCGATGCGGTGCCGATGCTGCTGGAGCAGGCACGCCTGCCCGCAGCGCTGGCGGAGAAAACCCATCAGCTCGCCTACAGCCTGGCGGACAAGCTTCGGCACCAGAAAGGGGCAACCGGACGCGCCGGCATGGTGCAAAGCCTGCTGCAGGAGTTCTCGCTCTCGTCTCAGGAAGGCGTAGCGCTGATGTGTCTGGCGGAAGCGCTGCTGCGCATTCCCGACAAGCCGACACGCGACGCGCTGATCCGCGACAAGATCAGCAACGGCAACTGGCAGTCGCACCTCGGCCGCAGCCCTTCCCTGTTCGTCAACGCCGTCACCTGGGGGCTGACGTTTACCGGCCGCCTGGTCTCAACCCATAACGAGGCGAACCTGTCGCGATCGCTGAACCGCATTATCGGCAAGAGCGGCAAGCCGCTGATCCGTAAAGGGGTCGATATGGCGATGCGCCTGATGGGCGAGCAGTTCGTCAGCGGCGAAACCATCGCCGAGGCGCTGGCCAACGCGCGCAAGCTGGAGGAGAAAGGCTTCCGCTACTCCTACGATATGCTGGGCGAAGCGGCGCTGACCGCCAGCGATGCCAAAGCTTATCTGCTTTCCTACCAGCAGGCAATCCACGCCATCGGCAAAGCCTCTAACGGCCACGGCATTTATGAAGGACCGGGCATCTCGATCAAACTGTCGGCGCTGCATCCGCGCTACAGCCGCGCTCAGTACGACCGCGTGATGCAAGAGCTCTACCCGATCCTTAAATCCCTGACGCTGCTGGCGCGCTCCTACGATATCGGCATCAATATCGACGCCGAAGAGGCGGACCGCCTTGAGCTGTCGCTCGATCTGCTGGAGAAGCTCTGCTTCGAGCCGGAGCTGGAAGGCTGGAACGGCATCGGCTTCGTGATTCAGGCCTATATGAAGCGCTGCCCGTTCGTGATCGATTCGCTGATCGATCTGGCGAAGCGCAGCCGCCGCCGTTTGATGATCCGTCTGGTGAAAGGCGCCTACTGGGACAGCGAAATCAAGCGCGCCCAGGTGGAGGGCCTTGAGGGCTATCCGGTATATACGCGCAAAATCTACACCGATATCTCCTATCTCGCCTGCGCGCGCAAGCTGCTGGCGGTGCCGAACCTGATTTACCCGCAGTTTGCAACCCACAATGCCCATACGCTGGCGGCCATTTATCAGCTGGCCGGCAACAACTACTATCCGGGGCAGTATGAGTTCCAGTGCCTGCACGGCATGGGCGAGCCGCTCTACGAACAGGTGGTGGGCAAAGTGGCGGACGGTAAGTTGAACCGTCCCTGCCGCATCTATGCGCCGGTCGGCACCCATGAGACGCTGCTCGCCTATCTGGTGCGCCGCCTGCTGGAGAATGGCGCCAACACCTCCTTCGTTAACCGCATCGCCGACACCTCGCTGCCGATTGACGAGCTGGTGGCCGATCCGGTGGCCGAAGTGGAAAAGCTCGGCGCCAGCGAAGGCGCTGTTGGCCTGCCACACCCGAAAATTCCGCTGCCGCGCGACCTTTACGGCGCCGGACGCAGCAACTCCGCCGGTATAGACATGGCCAACGAGCATCGCCTGGCGTCGCTCTCCAGCGCGCTGCTGAGCAGCGCCGCCCATCCCTGGCTGGCGCAGCCGATAGTTGACGGCGAAATCGGCGAAGGCGAAAGCCTGCCGGTGATCAATCCGGCCGCGCCGAACGATATCGTCGGCCAAGTGCGCGAAGCGAGCGAAGCGGAAGTCTCACTGGCGCTGGACGCCGCGGTGAACGCCGGACAGATCTGGTTCGCGACGCCGTCAAATGAGCGAGCGGCGATCCTCGATCGCGCCGCGCAGCATATGGAAGACGGCATGCAGCGGCTGATCGGCATTCTGGTGCGTGAGGCGGGCAAGACCTACAACAACGCCATCGCCGAAGTGCGCGAGGCGGTAGACTTCCTGCGCTACTACGCCGGCATAGTGCGCGACGATTTCGATAACGAAACGCACCGCCCGCTAGGTCCGGTGGTCTGTATCAGCCCGTGGAACTTCCCGCTGGCGATCTTCACCGGCCAGATCGCCGCCGCGCTGGCGGCGGGCAACAGCGTGCTGGCCAAACCGGCGGAGCAGACGCCGCTGATCGCCGCCCAGGCGGTTCAGATCCTGCTGGATGCCGGCGTGCCGGCCAGCGTGCTGCAGCTGCTGCCCGGCAAGGGCGAAACCGTTGGCGCGCAGCTGACGCGCGATGCGCGCGTGCGCGGCGTGATGTTTACCGGCTCTACCGCCGTGGCGACGCTGCTGCAGCGCAACCTCGCTGGCCGCCTCGATCCGCAGGGGCGTCCGACGCCGCTGATCGCGGAAACCGGTGGGTTGAACGCAATGATCGTCGACTCCTCCGCGCTGACTGAACAGGTGGTGGTGGATATTCTCGCCTCGGCGTTCGACAGCGCCGGCCAGCGCTGCTCAGCGCTGCGCCTGCTCTGCGTTCAGGAAGACGTGGCGGATCACACCCTGAAAATGCTGCGCGGCGCCATGGCGGAGTGCCGCATGGGCAACCCGGAGCGCCTCTCTACCGATATCGGCCCGGTGATCGACACCAAGGCGAAGGCCAATATCGAGCGTCATATTCAGGCGATGCGCAATAAAGGCAACGCCGTTTATCAGGCGGTGCTGGAGAATCCGCAGGACAGCGCCGAGTGGCAGAGCGGCACCTTTATCAAGCCGACACTGATTGAACTAAGCCAGGTAAGCGACCTCGACAAGGAGATTTTCGGTCCGGTGCTGCACGTGGTGCGCTTCGCACGCAGTACGCTGCCGCAGCTGATTGAACAGATCAACGCCGGCGGCTACGGCCTGACGCTGGGCGTGCATACCCGCATCGACGAGACCATCGCCCAGGTGACGGCTAACGCCAAAGTAGGCAACCTCTACGTCAACCGAAATATGGTGGGCGCGGTGGTCGGCGTGCAGCCGTTCGGCGGCGAAGGGTTTTCCGGCACCGGTCCGAAAGCGGGCGGCCCGCTCTACCTCTACCGCCTGCTGGCCAGTCGTCCGGAAACCGCGCTGAGCACCACCTTTAACCGGCAGGACGCCGAGCGCCCGGCGGACGGTTCGCTGCGCGAGGCGCTGTTGATGCCGCATAACGCGCTGAGCGCCTGGGCGAAGGAAAAGCCTGAGCTGGCTGCGCTCTGCCAGCGCTACGCCGAGCTAACGCAGGCGGGCACGGTGCGCCTGCTTACCGGGCCGACCGGCGAAAGCAACACTTTCTCGCTGCTGCCGCGCGAGCGCGTGCTCTGCCTGGCGGATAATGAGCAGGATGCGCTGGTGCAGCTGGCGGCGGTGACCAGCGTCGGCAGCCAGGCGCTGTGGCCAGATGACGAGCTGCACCGCAAGCTGCGCAACGCTCTGCCGCACGCGGTGCAGGCGCGCATCGAGCTGGGGCGCGACGTGCTCGCCGCGCACTTCGACTCGGTGATCTACCACGGCGACGCCGCTCAGCTGCGCACGCTGTGCGAGCAGATCGCCGCGCGCGACGGCGCGATTGTCTCGGTACAGGGCTTCGCTCGCGGTGAAACCCATCTGCAGCTGGAGCGTCTGCTGATTGAGCGTTCGCTGAGCGTCAATACCGCCGCGGCGGGCGGCAACACCAGCCTGGTGACCATCGGCTAACCCGGCGGGCCGCAGCGCCCACCTTTGCGCCATAAAAAAAGCACATCGCAGGATGTGCCTTTTTCATTAGGGTTGCAGTGGGGATCTTTGCCCGATTAAGCCTAATTGTTATTCAGGATCAGCTGGCCGTTACGGTCCAGCGGGATGCGGGTGCCAAGGTCGTTTTCCATGCGGATTTTGCCCTGCTTATAGGTCACGTCATAACCACCCATCATCTTTTCTTGTTTATCGAATACCGTTTTGCAGCGCTGCTCCGAGGTGGTGTAGGTGTCACGGCTCTGCATGCTGCCCTGCACCTGATTGCCGGCGTAGCCGCCCGCCACGGCGCCCAGCACCGAACCGGTGATGCGATCCTCATTCGGCACCGGACGACGATGGATCAGCGTCACGTTGCGACACCCCTGTCGCGGCTGCTTGATGCTCTCTTTGATTGGCGTCGCTGAAAGCACCTGCGCATATTGCGGACCATGGTCAAACACGTCCATGCTGGCGACGGCTGCAACGCCCAGAGCGGCCGCTACCGATACCCGCTAACATTGATTTATTCACAGGATTGTCCTCCTGAAGTTGTTACCGTGCATTCCTGCCGCGACGTAATCCTCTATCGTTGAGGCACTTAACAGCGTGCACGACCCGCCGTGTTCGTTAAGAAAAGTTTTGCAGATGGCCCGAAATTGCAACATCAGATTAATGGAGGAAAACGGGGCGCGGGCCGATCAGGACCACCTTTTCGGAGAGTTCAGAGGCGCAGCGAACGGTGAGAATAAATTAATTTGTGTTATGGGTCAGCGGGTAAACAACGCGAAGAAACGGGAAACGGCGGCTTGTGCCGCCGGGTAACCATTAGGGCAGCTTGAGGCGCGGACGAATTATGCGGTTCAGGCTGCCCACCAGCATCATCAGGCCAGTCTTGAAGTAGCCGTGGAGCGCAATCTGATGCATACAATACAAGGAAATGTAGACAAAACGCGCGATGCGCCCTTCCACCATAATCGACCCGCGCATCAGGCTGCCAACGGTACTGAAACGCGACAGCGACACTAGCGAGCCGTGATCCTTATAGACATAGGCTTTCAGCGGCTTACCGCTGCGCTGGGCGAGAATATTCTCCATGGCGCGCAACGCCATCTAGTGCACCGACTGGGCGCGAGGCGGCACGAATCCGTCAGACGGCAGCGCGCAAGAGGCGCAGTCGCCCGATGGCGTAGATATTCTCATCGCGCGTGGTTTGCAGCGTCTCTTTCACCACCAGCTGGTTGATGCGGTTGGTTTCCAGTCCGCCGATCTCTTTCAGGAAGTCGGGCGCCTTGATGCCCGCTGCCTAGACCATCAGGTCTGCTTCGATAAACTCGCCGCCCTTGATGTGCAGCCCCTGCTTATCGGCGCTGGTCACCATGCTTTGCGTCAGCACGCGCACGCCCAGCCTGGTCAGTTTGCTGTGCGCGGCGGCAGCGCGGGCAGGATCCGCTCGCCCGCCTCTACCAGCGTAACGTTGAGCGCCTCACTTCTCAGGCCTTTGTATCCGTAGCTGTACAGCTGCTTGACCGCGTAGTGCAGCTCGGCGGAGAGCTCGACACCGGTCGCCCCGCCGCCGACAATAGCGATATTGACGTTCTCCTGCTGCCCCTCGCCGGCGGAAATGTCGTCGCGCATCTCCGCCAGCTCGATAGAATACGCTGAAGGTGGGGAGCGATGCTGCTGAACTTGTGCGTGGCAATGTCGTCCCAGACGATCTCGTAAAACGGGTGCAGCGTGGCGGCGCTGCGTGCGCTGTCCAGCGCTTCGTCGCACCGCGACAGAAAGACGAGGCAGCGGTCGCGATTGCGCCCGCGAAAATCACTGACGCACTTGGTGGCGATATCGGGATACTCTTCCGGCCGGTCAATTTTTCCCTCCATATTTTCGAAGGGGAAGAGATTGGATTGAAGATCGCCTGACGGATGCCGTAGAGAAAGCCGATGCGTTCCGCCCAGTAGCCGCCCAGCCCGACGCCGCAAATCAGCGGCTGCGCACTGCTGTTCTGCGACAGCATTTTATCAGTCTCTTTCAGCAGAAACTGCATGTCGTGTCTGGGGTGGCGGGTGCTGTAGCCGATCAGCCTGACGTCGGGATCGATAAACTGTAGCTGCAGCACCTTTTCGTGATTGCCGGGACTGGTGGAATCAAAACAGTGCAGATAGATAATCATGGATCCTCTCAGCGACGTGCGTGTCAGGAGAGCGATGGCCTCACTTTCCAGACGCTTTGTGTTCCAGCCAGCGCGCCTGCAGGTTGCTCTGTTGCTGCGCGTTCTGCTTCCAGCGTGCGCTCTGCTGCAGGCTCTGGCGGGTGATGGTTCCCCGATGGTACAGGTGCGGCACACGCTCAGCCCCGATCGCGATCAAATTATCCAGCACGCTGATTGCCCCTGCGCGATGGTTGCAGACCAGAATCATATCGCAGCCCGCCGAGAGCTACTGCTGCGCGCGTTCCGCATAGCTGCCCATTACGGCGGCGCCCTCCATCGACAGGTCGTCCGAGAAGATAACGTCGTCGAAGCCCAGCTCCTGACGCAGTACATGCTTCAGCCAGTAAGGGGACCCGCTGGCGGGCAGCGGGCTAGTCGAACAGCGCCTAGAAGATGCGCATATCGTGCTGGTGCAGGGTGGCAAGATCGCGCGGCGTCTCTATGCAAATCCGCGCTGATATGGCCCAGATCCAGCACCGGCGCGAAGCTAATGTCGATATCCATGGCGATCATCTCCGCCGCCATCTGCCAGCTCGCCGCCGGTTTCCGCATCCTCGAGCGCCGCGAAAGACTGCATCGCCGGCAGCGTAGTAAAGCCGTCGCGGAAACGCTGCACGCGACCGCCTTCCTGATCGACCGCGACCACCAGCCGCATACGCGACGCCGTGCGGATCTGGCGCACCAGCTCGGCAAGTTGCGCCGGATCGTGATAGTTGCGCGCGAAAAGGATAACCCCGCCCACGGTGGAATGCTGCAGCAGCTCGCGCTCTTCGCCGTCGAGTTCGAAGCCTTCGACATCCAGCATCAGCGGGCCCGGAATTTGTGTCGTCATAGCTCGTTCCTGACGCGGCGCTATCGCCGCGCAAATTAAAAGTGTTGCCAGCTCTGTGGCGCGCCAGCTAACGCAGCCCGGTGTCGCCGCGGCTCTGCGCGCAGCTGATAACAGCTCGCCATCAGCAGCCGCAGCCAGAGCTGCCAGCGTGTAACTTGTTGCGTCAGCGCCGGCAGAGAGAGAGAGACGCGTGGCCTGCGCATACTCCGCCAGCCAGCGCTCCGCCTACTCAGGCATAGCGGTGCAGAGCGTAGCCAGTTCCAGCGCCACATCGCCGTCTGCCGCATATTCCCAGTCGATCAGATGCAGCCCCTGCCCGGCTGCGATCAGGTTGTCGACGTGCACATCCATATGCAGCGGCACCAGCCGTAGCGACCGCGGCGTCAGGCCTCTGGGTGCCAGCTTGTGCAGCAGGAGCGCTTCCCGCTGGCGATCTAATAGGGGTATCGGCGGCTGCGACGCCAGGCGCAGCAGAAACCGGCCCTGCGCGCTTTCCAGCCTGCTGCTCTGCCCGGTCAACCCGGGCAGCGGCGTGAGGTCGTTTGCGCTTACGCCCGGCAGCCGCTGGGCGATGCGCGCCAACAGCCGGGGATCAATTCTGAGCGACACCCTTGCCGGACCAGATAATCTCGCCGGTCTGTACCAGCATCAGCTGCATCTGCAGCGTCGGGGTTTTGACATCGCCCTGCGCCGTGCTGTAGAGCACATACTGCGCGTTCAGCGTGCGCGCCAAGCCGATCGCCTTGCTGCGCGAGTTGAGGCTGTCGTCCGGCGACAGGCCCAGAGTCAGCTTGGCCTGCGCCAGCTGATCGTTGGTCACCAGGGGAAATTTGCCGTTGTTGGCCAGCGCGTTATGAATGGCGTCGGTGGCCTTTTCGCTCTGCAATACGCCGTTGGTGCTGTTTTTAATGCGGTCGACCATTAGCACGCTGCCCGGCGTGGCGCTGTTGGCCGAACGCAGCATTTGCGCCACCAGCGGCTGCACACTGGCGTCCCAGTTAATGGTTTTCAGCTTCGGCGGCTGTGGCACCGGCTGCGGTTGGGTTGGTTCAGTCGGTTGCGTCGGTTCGACAGGTGCGGGTTGCTGCTGCTGGATCACGCAGCCAGAAAGAATGAGCGCCATTAATAACGCTCCGGAACGAGGGAGTCGGCGAATCACGTAGCAGTCCTCAGAGATAGAGATAGAGATAGAGATAGAGATAGAGACGAACCTTGCTGGCCGTCAGCTTGCCCATTTAGGGAAGCGGCGACAAGGCTGCCGCGCGCCGGCACGGTGACCGTTTTCGCCGGCTCGCGCGAGGTGATTTCCAGTCGTTTGTCGTCATACCAGTAATAACGATAGGTGGATGACCACCGAGGTTTCGCGCTGATTATAGAGCATGCTGCGCGCGCTGCTGCCCCCTCCTACTCATCCACCAACGGTTCGTCAGTGATAATGCCAGCGGAAAGCACCGACGACTCCATCACCAGCGACTGGGAGGTATCAATCATCGGTTTATCGCTGCTGCACCCTGCCAGAGTCAGCAGGAGCGGCATGCACATCAGCCATGGGCGCATAGCTCGCTTCCGTGTGAAAAGTCAGTCGGCCAGCATCGGCCCCAGTGGACGTCCGCCGAGCAAATGCATGTGAATGTGGTACACCTCCTGACCGCCGTGACGGTTGCAGTTGACGATGAGGCGGTAGCCATCATGGTCAATGCCCTCGGCGCGGGCGATTTTCGCCGCGACGGTGAAGAGACGGCCAAGCGCCTGCTCATGGGCGGGCAGCGCGTCGTTGGCGGTGGGAATCAACACGTTGGGCACAATCAAAATATGGGTCGGCGCTTTAGGATAGATATCGCGAAACGCAGTGACCAGTTCGTCTTGATACACCACGTCTGCGGGGATTTCGCGACGGATGATTTTACTGAAAATAGTTTCTTCAGCCATGGAGCCATTCCTTGAATGATTAACAGTCGATCAGTATGCGCGAGAAATTTGATTTCTTTCAAGCTCAGCGCCACTTTTCGCTGTTTAACTGGCTGCCTTTGCGCCATTTACGCGCCCTGCTTTTCAGGCTGCGCCATTTTCCGCTTTGCTTAACATAAAAATGAAGCGCCGTTTTATAAATCAGGAGCGGGCCGCCCCTTTCTTTGTATTTTTGCCAGTCAGACGCAAGACCCTGTCGGAATGAACGAAGATTTGCCCTGCGCTGCGGCTCTACTTTCTATCCATTCCGAATCTGTCGTCCGGATCATAAAAGATTAAATGACACTGTCTAGAAAGGAGCATCTGAATTGGTATCGGCCACTATCTGGCTTACGGCTCCGGAGATTTTTTCGGCGCTGGCACCACGGCTCTGACTGCGGCCTGGCTGCTCTATTTTTACACCACCTTCTGCGGCCTGACGCCACTTCAGGCCACCTTTATTTTTGCCGCCGCACGCGTGCTAGACGCGGTAGTCAGCCCGCTGATGGGCTTTTTAACCGATAATTTTGGCTCGACCTGGCTGGGCAAACGCTTCGGCCGGCGGAAATTCTTTATTCAGCTCGGCATTCCCTGGTCTTCAGCTACAGCTTGATGTGGCTGAGCGATATGGGCTTCTGGTGGTATCTCGCCACCTATCTGCTGTTTGACGTAGTCTACACCATGATTCTGGTGCCCTATGAGACGCTGGTACCGGAGATGACCGACGACTTCAAGCAAAAAATCCGCTTTTCCGGTGCCCGCATCGCGCTGGCGCAGCTCTCCGCCATCCTGGCTGCCTTCCTACCGGGCATTCTTATCGGGGCGCTCGGCGAAGATAATCCGCTCTCCTTTTTCTACGCCAGCCTGGTCTTCTCGGTGATCTGCGCGCTGTTGCTGACGCTGGTGTGGCTCTTTATCTGGGAGCGCGACGCGGAGGACTTTTGAGAAGAGTCGCGGCGCGCCGAGGAAGAAAAGCGCCAGCTGACGCTGCTGCAAAGTCTGAAGCGCCACTATGTAGAGCTCGCCTCAACGCTGCGCATCCGCATCTTTCACCAGCATCTCGGCATGTATCTGGGCGGCTATATCGCGCAGGATGTCTTTAACGCGGTGTTTACCTGGTATGTGGTGTTCGTACTAATGCAAAGCGCGCAAATCGCCCCAAACCTGATGGGCATCATGGCGGTACTGCAGTTCATCTCCGTGATGGGCATGATTCCGCTCTGTATCCGCATCGGACCAGCGCCCGCCTACCGTCTGTGGTACTGCTTTTCGGTCTGGCGGCAATCTCCTTGCGCGGGCCTCTGGTATGCGGGCATGAACGACAACATGTCGCTGTTGCTGGTGATTTCTGCTCTGGCCGATCTGAGCCGCGGCGGCATCAAATACGTTCCGTGGAACACCTATACCTATATCATCGCCGACGTGGATGAGGTGATCGCCGGTCAGCGCCGCGAAGGCATCTTCGCCGGCATCATGACGCTGACGCGCAAAGCATCGCAGGTGGGTGCAGTGATGCTGGTAGGTATCGTGCTGCAGCTGTCCGGCTTCGTCTCCGCTTAGGCGACGCAGGCGCCAGGCGTAGGCCACACCATTTTAGGCATTCTCAGCATCGGCACGCTGTGCGTGCTGGCGTGCGGCTTCCTGATCTCGCTGCGCTTCGAACTCAATCTCCAGACTCACACCGTGCTGCGCAAAGAGACGCTGAAGATGCGCGAAGCCGACCAAGTGCTGCCTAAAGCATTACGCCAGAGGCGCGCAACATCGTCGAAACGCTGGCCGGCATGCCCTATGAAAACCTGTGGGGCAATAACAATATCGGCTTTCTTAACCGGCATAAACCGGCCGCGCCGCCGCTCAAGCATGCGCGACTGGCCACTGCGCCACTTACCACGACCTTAAAACGATAGGAACGAACCATGACTGTATTTCCTGTGAAACAGAGTGCTCTTTTGCGCCAACAGGAATTTTTGCTGCCGCGCCAGGAGCTATTGCAACTGATTCACAAGCTGACGCAAAACCTGGTGAATATTACCGATGAAACGGGAGAGTTCCTGCTGCGTCTGGATGACGGGCGCGTGATCGATACCAAAGGCTGGGCGGGCTGGGAGTGGATGCACGGCATCGGCCTCTACGGTATGCTGCACTACTATCAGCAGACCGGCGACAAGCAAACGCTGAGCATTATCGATGATTGGTTCGCCGCGCATCTTGCCGAGGGCACGCCGACGAAAAACGTCAACAACGTGGCCCCTTCCTGACGCTGGCCTACCGCTATGAAGAGAGCGGCAATGCGGCGTGGCGCCCGGTGCTGGAGCGCTGGGCGGAATGGGTCATGTATGAAATGCCGCGTACCGAACAGGGCGGCCTGCATCATCGTCTACAACAACGAAAACCATCAGCAGCTGTGGGACGATGCGCTGATGATGAGCGTGATGGCGCTGGCTAAGATTGGCCAGCTGCTCGATCGGCCGGAGTTTATTAAGGAGGCAAGCTATCAGTTCCTGTTGCACACCCAGTATCTGATGGATCGTCAGACCGGGCTCTGGTTCCACGGCTGGAGCTTTGAGGGTCGCCATAACTTCGCCAATGCACGCTGGGCGAGCGGCAATAGCTGGCTGACGATCGTTATTCCCGATTTCCTTGAGTGATGAACTGACCGGAACACCATGCGACGCGCCGCTTTCTGCAGCAGGTGCTGGAGAGCCAGGTCAAAGCCCTGCGCGACTGTCAGCATCCGAGCGGCCTGTGGCATACCCTGCTCGACGATCCCGACAGCTATCTGGAAGCCCCCGCAACCGCCGGCTTCGCCTACGGCATCAAAGCGGTGCGCAAGCGCTATCTGAGCCCCGACTACCTGCCTACCGGACTTGCCGCGCTGCGCGGCGTGATTGCCAATATCGACGAGGATTCCGAGCTGACAGGTGTCTTTCGGTACCGCCATGGGCAGCGACCTCGACTACTATCGCTACGTTCCGCTCACATCAATGCCCTATGGTCAGGCGATGGCACTGCTGTGCCTGACGGATTACCTGCGGGTTTATCTGTAACTGCCGAGTAAAAACAAAAAGCCCCGCAAGGGGCTTTTTTTATGTCTAGCTGCAAAAGCCCGTCAGCAAATGAGATGGCGTGAAGAGCAAAGCGTTCTCTGACAGGGGCAAAACGCCGAGGCGTTTGAACAACGCATTGCGTTGGCCGGTTTACGGGCGCACCTCAGGGATGAGGCGCGTATTCGCGTGGTCCGGGCTGGCAGGGTGCCGCTTTTGCGACTTGCCTGCCGAGCGGCTGAGCGGCTGAGCGGCTGAGCGGCTGAGCGGCTGAGCGGCTGAGTGATTAAACCCTCTCATTCGCGCTAGCGCATTGCCCAAACAAAAAAAGCCCCTTGCGGGGCTTTTTTTATATGACGCATTACATGTTACGGATGTAGTCGTCCATATCGGTTTTCAGGTTATCGGACTTGGTGCCGAAAATGGCCTGTACGCCGGAGCCTGCCACTATCACGCCGCGCGCGCCAAGGGCTTTCAGCTCATTCTGGTCAACCTTGCTGACATCCGCCACGCTGACACGCAGGCGGGTAATGCAGGCGTCCAGATTGGTGATGTTCTCTTTGCCTCCGAAGGCGGTAACCAGCTTGCCCGCCATCTCGGTGCCGGTAGCCGAGCTTGATTCGCTGGCCGTCTCTTCACGGCCCGGCGTTTTCAGGTTCAGCTTCGCAATCAGCACGCGGAACACCGTGTAGTAAATCAGGCCGTAGATGATCCCGATAATCGGGAAGAGCCAGATTTTGCTGCTGTTGCCGCTCAGGACGATAAAGTCAATCAGACCGTGCGAGAAACTGGTGCCGTCACGCATGCCTAGTAGAATACAGATCGGGAACGCCAGACCCGCCAGGATGGCATGAATCACATACAGGATCGGCGCCACAAACATAAAGGAGAACTCGATCGGCTCGGTGATACCGGTCAGGAACGAGGTCAGCGCGGCCGAGATCATGATGCCGCCCACTTTAGCGCGGTTTTCCGGCTTAGCATAGTGCCAGATAGCGATAGCCGCCGCCGGCAGGCCATACATTTTTAACAGGAAGCCGCCAGAGAGTTTGCCTGCGGTCGGGTCGCCCGCCATATAGCGCGGAATATCGCCGTGGAACACCTGGCCCGCCGCGTTGGTGAACTCGCCAATCTGCATCTGGAAAGGCACGTTCCAGATGTGGTGCAGACCAAAGGGCACCAGCGAACGCTCAACCACGCCATAGATACCGAAGGCGACGACCGGGTTCTGGTAGGCCGCCCAATGCGAAAACTCCTGAATGGCGGCGCCCACCGGTGGCCAGATAAAGGAGAGCAGCACGCCCAGCACGATCGCCGTCAGGCCGGAGATAATCGGCACAAAGCGTTTGCCGGCGAAGAAGCCGAGATACTCTGGAAGCTTGATGCGATGGAAGCGGTTGAACATATAGGCCGCTATCGAACCAGCGATAATGCCGCCCAGCACGCCCGTATCAGCCAGATGCTTGGCCTCAATTTCCGCCGCCGGCAGATGCAGAACCAGCGGTGCGACTACCGCCATGGTTTTCACCATAATGCCGTAGTCCACAACCGCCGCCAGCGCGGATACGCCGTCGTTGTTGGTAAAGCCGAGCGCCACGCCGATGGCGAAGATCAGCGGCATGTTGGCAAACACCGAACCGCCCGCTTCCGCCATCACGTGGGAAACGACCGCGGGCAGCCAGCTGAAGTTGGCTGAACCAATGCCTAACAAAATGCCGGCAATCGGCAGAACCGATACCGGCAGCATGAGCGATTTACCGACCTTTTGCAGGTTCGCAAATGCGTTCTTGAACATAGCCTGAAGCTCCTGAGTATGAGTGCGATTTTGCGAAGTACGCTGGGTCACGGAGGAGGATCTGCAACCTATATGGCGGTGACCGCCTTTTAATTATTATGAATGGTAAAATAAATAAGCAAATCGTACTTTGATGGCTATCACGTTTCCTAAATTACTCAGAAACGATATTAAGTAGGTTCTTAACTGACATAGCGAGATTTTACCCCATAAAAAAGCAGCCCTGCTGTGAAAAACAGGGCTATTTTTATCGGTAAGACAGAATTATTACGGACTTTAAAATAAAGCCTTAGCTGCCAAGACGGCTCATCGGCACCTTAAAAAGGGCGGAGAAGTTTTGTGTGGTGGCAGCCGCCAGCGTCTCGATATCGACCCCTTTCAGCACAGCCATATAGTCGGCCACGTCACGGGTATAGGCGGGCTGATTCTCTTTGCCGCGGTAAGGCACTGGCGCCAGATAGGGGGAATCGGTCTCCACCAGCATGCGATCTAGCGGCACATAGCGCGCGGCATCGCGCAGCTGCTCGGCGTTGCGGAAAGTGACAATGCCGGAGAAAGAGATGTAGAAGCCCATATCCAGCAGCTTCGCCGCGGTTGCCTGATCTTCCGTAAAGCAGTGCAGGACGCCACCGCAGCGCTCGACCTGCTCTTCGCGTAAGATTGCCAGCGTATCGTCACGCGCGTCACGGGTGTGCACGATAATCGGCTTGTTCAACACAATGCCAGTGCGAATATGCTCGCGGAACGACGCCTGCTGCTGCGCCTTGTTTTCCTGCTGATAGTAGTAGTCAAGGCCCGTTTCGCCCAGCGCGACCACGCGCGGATCGGCAGCCAGACGGCGAAACTCCTCTACGTCGTACGGCGCCTCCTGATTCAGCGGATGGACGCCGACCGAAAGCGCAATGTTCTCCCGCTCGCCGACCAGCGCCTTCAGCGTGTGGAAGCCTAGCAGCGTCGTAGCAATCGCCAGCATAAACTTCACGTCGCGTGCGGCGGCCTTGGCCAGCACATCGTTGAGATCGCGGTGATTTTTCTCATAGTCCAGGCCATCGAGATGGCAGTGGGAATCCACAATAAACATAGCTTGTCCTATAATAGCGTTAAGCGACCACGTCGGGCTTGCGCCTGCAGGCCCAGCTCAGCAGTCGGTCAGTTAACAAAAGTTCACGGTTGACGGCCGCCACGTGGAGCAGCTGTTCACGACACTGCATCCAGTCGCGCGCGCTCTCGTCCAGCGCACGGGTGGAAAAAGTTTGCGCCAGCAGCGCCACTACATCCTGTCGATCGGGGTTGCTCAGCCAGTGGCCCGCCCGCAGCTGCCATTTGATCGCGTCTATCAGCAGCGAGATCAGCCAGCTGATACGTTCGGCCACATCCTCGCCGTTCAGCGTCGGCAGCAGCTGCAGGATGTCCTGTCGTAGCGCGGCCGGCAGCGTATCGCACAGCGTCTGGCGCGTCTGCCAGCGTGCCGTTTCCAGCAGCCGCAGCGCGGCGGCTGGCGCGCCGGCGCTGAGGCGCAGCGCGGTTCGCAGCGCCGCGTTATCCTGCGGCAGCTGGCGGCTCAGCCACTGCAGGCTTTGCGCCTCATCCGGCGGAGAGAGCACCAGCGTCATACAGCGGCTACGCAGCGTGGCCAGCAGGCGCGACGGCTCGCGGCTGCTGAGAAAAAACCAGCAGTTGGCCAGCGGCTCTTCCAGCGTTTTCAACAGGGCGTTTGCCGCCGATTCGCTCAGCTGAGCGGCGTCCGGCAGCCAGACGATCTTCGCCCCGCCCTGTTGGGCGTAGTGGTAGAGCTTTTCCGTGACCTGACGCACGGCGTCGATGCCCAGCGTGCTTTTGCCTTTCTCCGCCTCAAGACGATACCAGTCGGGATGCGTCTGCGCCTGCATCAGCTGGCAGCCGTGGCAGGCGCCACAGCTCTTCAGGCCCGCTGGCTGTTGGCACATCAGCCAGCGGCTGATGCCCCACACAAGCGCGTCGTCGCGCATGCCGTCGAGCGCCTGAAGCAGCAGCGCGTGGTGCGCGCGGCCAGCCTGGTGCTGGCTGATAATGTGTCGGTAAGGCTGATTCAACCACGGATACCAGTTCATGCCTGCTGTTCCAGCCAGCGCGCCAGCGTGGCGCGGATCGCCTGCGTCACGCTGGCCAGCGGCTGCGTGGCGTCGACGGTGAGGATAGAGGCATCCGCCGCCGCCAGCGCCAGATAGCGCTCGCGGGTGCGCTCAAAGAAGCGCAGCGACTCCTGCTCAATGCGATCCAGCGCGCCGCGGGCGCGGGCGCGCTGAAGGCCAATCTCCAGCGTGACGTCGAGATAGAGGGTCAGATCGGGGCGGAAATCGCCCAGCACCGCCTCGCGCAGGATGCGCATCAGCTCGCTGTCCAGCCCGCGGCCGCCACCCTGGTAGGCCTGCGAAGAGAGATCGTGCCGATCGCCAATCACCCAGGCACCTCGCGCCAGCGCAGGCTTGATGACCGTTTCCACCAGCTGCACGCGGGCGGCATAGAGCATCAGCAGCTCCGCTTTGTCGGTGACCTGCTCTCCTTCGATGCCCTGCTTCACCAGTACGCGCAGCTGTTCAGCCAGCGGCGTACCGCCCGGCTCGCGGGTAAACACGATATCTTCTACGCCCTGCTCGCGCAGCATGGCGACGATCGCCTCGCGCGCGGTGGTTTTTCCGGCGCCTTCCAGGCCCTCAATGACGATAAACTTACTTTTCATCTTTTTCCTTCAGCGTTTGCCGGTAAACCTGCACGGCCCGGTTGTGGCTGGCGAGGTTGGTGGTAAAAGTGTGACCGCCTTTGCCATCGGCAACAAAATAGAGATAGTTGGTTTTCTCCGGGTGCGCGGCCGCTTCCAGCGAGGCGCGGCTCGGCGCGGCGATGGGGCCAGGCGGCAGACCGCTTATGGTGTAGGTATTGTACGCCGTCGGCGTCTCGAGATCTTTGCGCGTCAGCGTTCCGCTGTAGCTGTCGCCCATGCCGTAAATCACCGTGGGGTCGGTTTGCAGCTTCATGCCGGTGCGCAGCCGGTTGATAAACACCGAGGCGACGCGCGCGCGCTCCGTGCTGACAGCGGTCTCTTTTTCGATAACCGATGCCATGGTCAACAGCTCTTGAGAATTTTTATAGGGCAGATCCGCCATGCGATTTTTCCAGACCTGATCCACCAACGTGCTCATGCGGGCATGGGCGCGCTGCAGCAGCGCCACGTCGCTGGTGTTGGCGGTATAGAGATAGGTGTCCGGATAGAAGCTGCCTTCCAGCGTCTGCGGCTCGACGGCGAGCGCTTTCGCCAGGATCGCGAACTGGTCATCTTGCAGCCTGTGTTTCACATAGGGCGCGGCGCGTAGTACCGCGAGCCACTCACTGAGGCGCTGCCCTTCCACCAGCCGCAGCGAAAACTGCGCCTCTTTGCCGCTGGCCAGAAGCGCCAGCAGCCCCCGTACCGTCATGCCTTTTTCCAGCCGATAGGTGCCCGCTTTGAACTGGGCCAGCTGCGGCTCCAGCTTCAGCAGCGGGCCAAACCAGATGCTTTTCGGGATCAGGTACTGGCTCTCCAGCTGCGCCTCCAGCGCGATCCGCCCGGTGCCAGCTGGCAGCGTGTACAGGGTTTCCTGCTCAATCGTCAGCGGAGCGGCGGCGAAGCGCTGGATCTGCCAGTAGCTATAAGCAGCCGCTAGGGCGAGGATCACCGCGGCGACGGCGACGAATTTTTTTAGTCGACTCATTTTGCTTCCATTGAATAACAGCTTTCCTGCAGCTGGCGGTACAGTGTTCGCTCGCTGAACGTCTTGTGATCGATCTGCCGCACCGGCAGGACCGGCATCAGCGCATTGCAGATAACAACCTCATCCGCCTCGAGCAGCTGCGCCGGCCGACAGCGCACCACCTGACAAGGCTGGCCTGCGCTGGCCATTTGCGCCATCAGATAGCGCCGCATTATGCCGTCCACGCCCGCCTGCATCAGATCGGGCGTGAAAAACGCGCTACCTTGCCGCCAGAATAAATTGGCCGCACAGCATTCCACCACGTAGCCCACTGTGTCAAGCACCAGCGCCTCGTCGCTGTCGCTGCGATCGAGATGCGCGCGGATCAGCACCTGTTCCAGACGATTGAGGTGCTTGACGCCCGCCAGCTGCGGCTGTTGCGCCAGCCGTATCGGGCTGGTTTCCAGCCTAACGCCCTGCGTCTGCAGCCGCTGATAGTGGTGAGGCCAGGGTGAGAGAGATATAAGCCGCGTCGCGTCGCCGGTTCCCTGGCGGCTGTAGCCACGTCCGCCCGCGCCGGCGCTGATAATTACCTTTAACACCGCCTGCGTTTGCGACTGCGCGGCGGCGCGCATCTCCGCCTCCAGCTTTTCCCAGTCCACCGTCGGCAGCATCAGCCGCTCGCAGCCCTGTCGCAGACGCTGCAGGTGCGCCGGCAGCAGCTGAATTTCACCGTGATATACCGCGGCGGTGGTAAAGCAGCCGTCGCCAAACTGAACGGCGCGATCGCTGGCGGGCAGCAGGGATTGCTGGTTACCATTTATCCACATGGCCTGTCCTCATGGGCTAAAAAAGGGGTAAAGTACCGCTTTGTTGCGTGAAAATTCGTTCCAGTCCTTTTCAGAATAAAAAAAGGCCCGCATGTGCGGGCCTTCTGGCATATCGTGAAGCCTCAGATCTTGCGGAAGATCAGCGAGCCGTTGGTGCCGCCGAAGCCGAAGGAGTTACACAGCGTATACTCCAGTCCGCTGACCTGACGCGCCGTATGCGGCACGAAGTCGAGGTCGCACCCTTCATCTGGATTGTCCAGATTTATTGTGGGCGGAATGGCCTGGTCGCGCAGCGCCAGAATTGAGTAGATAGACTCTACCGCGCCCGCCGCGCCCAGCAGATGGCCGATCATCGACTTGGTGGAGGTGACCATCACTGTTTTCGCCGCCGCGCCGAAAATGGTTTTCACCGCCTGCGCTTCCGCTTTGTCACCGGCCGGCGTCGAGGTGCCGTGCGCGTTGACGTAGCCGATCTGCTCTGGCGACAGCTGCGCGTCACGCAGCGCATTTTCCATCGCCTGTGCCGCGCCTGCGCCGTTTTCCGGCGGCGAGGTCATATGGTAGGCGTCGCTGCTCATGCCGAAGCCGACGATTTCCGCATAGATTTTCGCGCCGCGCTTTTTCGCATGCTCGAACTCTTCCAGTACGATAATGCCTGCGCCGTCGCCCAGCACGAAGCCGTCGCGATCTTTATCCCACGGGCGGCTGGCCGCCTGCGGGTTATCATTTCGCGTCGACAGCGCGCGCGCCGCGCCGAAACCGCCCACACCCAGCGGCGTACTGGCTTTTTCTGCGCCGCCCGCCAGCATCACGTCAGCATCGTTATAGACGATAATGCGCGCCGCATGGCCGATGTTGTGCACGCCGGAAGTACAGGCCGTCGCGATAGAGATACTGGGCCCTTTCATTCCGTACATAATCGTCAGATGGCCAGCGATCATGTTCACAATGGTCGACGGGACAAAGAACGGACTGATTTTGCGCGGACCGCCGTTAACCAGCGAAGTGTGGTTCTCTTCGATCAGACCCAGTCCGCCAATGCCGGAACCGATTGCCGCGCCGATGCGGGCAGCGTTCTCGTCAGTGACAACCAGACCTGAATCCTGCATGGCCTGCACGCCGGCAACAATGCCGTATTGGATGAAGTAATCCATCTTGCGCTGATCTTTGCGCGAGATGATTTTATCACAATTAAAATCTCTTATGATGCCAGCAAAACGGGTTGCATAGGCACTCGTATCAAAATGGTCGATCAGGTTAATGCCGCTCTGACCGGCAAGGAGAGCACTCCAGGTAGACTCTACGGTTTTGCCGACAGGAGACAACATGCCAAGACCGGTCACAACTACACGACGCTTAGACACGTTCGTCCTCCAGGGAGGGGAAATAGATACGCTGTGGGGCTAGCTAGAATAAAACTCAGGCGGTCGAGTAACCGCCCGAAGGTATTCATTAGCCTTGATGGCTATTGATGTAGTCGATCGCTGCCTGAACGGTAGTGATTTTCTCAGCTTCTTCATCTGGAATTTCAGTATCAAACTCTTCTTCCAGAGCCATTACCAGCTCAACGGTGTCAAGAGAATCAGCACCCAAGTCTTCAACGAAAGATGCAGAGTTAGTTACTTCCTCCTCTTTCACACCCAGCTGCTCAGCAATGATTTTCTTAACGCGTTGTTCGATATCGCTCATACTATTTAATTTCCTATCAAAACTCGCTTTCGCGATGGTTTTCGTAGTGTATAAAATGTCGAAAAAGATGCAACAAAATCTCGGCTGGCCGAACCACGATTTTAGGCTATTTTGCGGTTTTTGCCGCAAACATTGCAACTGATTTCGTGATTATCAGACCATGTACATGCCGCCGTTGACGTGCAGCGTCTCACCCGTGATGTAGGCTGCTTCGTCAGAGGCTAAGAATGCAACAACATTGGCGATTTCCTGCGCGTCGCCTAAACGACCAGCCGGAACCTCCGCCAAAATGCCGGAACGTTGATCTTCGCTCATTGCTCGCGTCATATCCGTTTCAATAAAGCCCGGAGCCACGACGTTTATAGTAATGCCACGTGACGCCACTTCACGCGCCAGTGATTTGCTAAAGCCAATCAAACCCGCCTTAGCTGCAGCGTAGTTTGCCTGACCCGCGTTGCCCATGGTGCCGACAACGGAACCGATAGTGATAATACGGCCATTACGTTTTTTCATCATGGCGCGCATTACCGCCTTGGAGAGGCGGAAGACGGACGTTAGGTTGGTATCGAGGATATCCGCCCACTCGTCGTCTTTCATGCGCATCAGCAGATTATCACGCGTAATGCCTGCATTATTAACCAAAACGTCTACTTCGCCAAATTCTGCGCGCACCTTCTCCAGCACGCTGTCGATCGATGCGGGATCGGTCACATTCAGCAGCAGACCTTTGCCGTTATCGCCGAGGTAAGCGCTGATCGCCTCTGCGCCGCTTTTGCTGGTCGCCGTGCCGATCACTTTTGCGCCGCGTGCGACCAGCGTTTCCGCAATGGCGCGTCCGATACCGCGGCTCGCGCCCGTAACCAGCGCAACTTTACCTTCAAAGCTCATGTTTTTCCTCTTATTCCTGTTCAAGGGCGGCAGAAAGCGACATCGGATCGTTGACTGCCGCAGCCGTCAGGCTATCTACAATACGTTTGGTCAGGCCCGTCAGCACTTTGCCCGGCCCTATTTCCAGCAGTTGGGTCATGCCCTGCGACGCCATAAACTCCACGCTCTCGGTCCAGCGGACCGGGCTGTAGAGCTGGCGCACCAGCGCGCAGCGAATCGCCACCGCGTCGCTTTCGCATTTTACGTCAACGTTACTGACCACTGGAACCGATGGCGCGTTAAAAGCGATGTTTTCCAGCGCAACCGCCAGCTTGTCCGCCGCCGGTTTCATCAGCGCGCAGTGCGACGGCACGCTTACCGGCAGTGGCAGCGCGCGTTTTGCGCCTGCGGCTTTGCAGGCAGCACCTGCGCGTTCAACCGCTTCTTTGTTGCCGGCGATTACCACCTGGCCCGGTGAGTTGAAGTTCACCGGCGACACCACCTGACCCTGAGCGCTCTCTTCGCAGGCTTTGCGAATCGCCGCGTCATCCAGACCGATAATCGCCTGCATGGCGCCACTGCCTTCAGGCACCGCTTCCTGCATCAGCTTGCCGCGCAGTTCCACCAGCTTGATGGCGTCGGCGAAGTCAAGCACGCCCGCGCAAACCAGCGCGGAGTATTCGCCAAGACTGTGACCGGCGATCAGCGACGGCTGCTTGCCGCCCTGCTGCTGCCAGACGCGATAGATCGCGACAGAGGCGGCCAGCAACGCCGGCTGCGTCTGCCAGGTTTTATTCAGCTCTTCAGCCGGACCCGCGCAGACCAGCTGCCAGAGATCGTATCCCAGCACGTCAGACGCTTCGCGGAAAGTCTCTTCCACCAGCGTATAGACGGCGGCCAGCTCTGCCAGCATGCCAACGGTCTGTGAGCCCTGACCGGGAAAAACAAATGCAAATTGCGTCATCTTCAGTTCCTGTGAATCAAAAGCGAACCAGTGCGGAGCCCCAGGTGAACCCGCCACCAAAGGCTTCCAGCAGAATCAGTTGTCCGGGTTTGATACGGCAATCGCGCACGGCTTCGTCTAGCGCGCAAGGTACCGAGGCGGCCGAGGTATTGCCGTGGCGATCGAGCGTCACCACCACTTTATCCATGCCCATCCCCAGTTTTTTCGCCGTTGCGCTGATGATGCGCAGGTTGGCCTGATGCGGTACCAGCCAGTCGAGCATTTCGCGGTCGAGATTATTCGCCTGCAGGGTTTCGTCGACGATGTGCGCCAGTTCAGTCACGGCGACCTTGAAGACTTCGTTGCCAGCCATGGTGAGATAGGCCGGCTCATCCTGCTGCGCGCGGTTCTGATAGGGCAGCGTCAGCAGCTGACCGTAACGGCCGTCGGCGTGCAGATGAGTAGAGATGATGCCCTGCTCTTCGCTTGCGCCCAGTACCACAGCGCCCGCGCCATCGCCAAACAGAATGATGGTACCGCGATCGTTCGGATCGAGGGTGCGCGCCAGCACGTCAGAGCCAATCACCAGCGCCTGTTTAACCGCGCCGTTTTTAATGTACTGGTCAGCGACGCTCAGGGCGTAGGTAAAACCCGCGCAGGCGGCCGCGAGATCGAACGCGGCGCAGTCTTTAACGCCCAGCATCTGCTGGATCATGCAGGCTGAACTGGGGAAGGCGTGGCTGGATGAGGTCGTGGCGACGATAATCAGCCCAATGTCATTCGCGTCGACGCCCGCCATCTCCAGCGCGCGCTGCGCGGCGGCGAAGCCCATGCTGGCAACGGTTTCTTCCGGCGCGGCAATACGGCGCTCGCGAATGCCGGTACGGGTGGCAATCCACTCGTCCGTAGTTTCCACCATTTTTTCCAGATCCGCATTGGTGCGCACCTGCTCAGGCAAATAGCTGCCCGTACCGATAATTTTGGTAAACATCTAGGCTTTGTCACTCCTGGCTAATACAGCATCAAGGCGCGCGGCGATTCGTTCGGGAACCAGCCGTCGCGCCGCCTGCTCTGCCTGCTCTATCGCCACGGCAAAGGCGCGTTGATTCGCCGCGCCGTGGCTTTTGATCACTGTTCCGCGCAATCCTAACAGACAAGCGCCATTGTACTGGTCGGGGTTGAGGTGTCCAAAGCGCTGCGCCAGTCGTTTCTGTATCCAGCGCCCCAGCAGCATCAGCCACCATGACCGTTTTTTACCTTCCCCTGACGACTTCAGCAGAGAAAGAAACATTCTTACCACGCCTTCCATGGTTTTCAGCGTGACGTTACCGACGAATCCGTCACATACCAGCACGTCGGTTTTGCCAGTCAGCAAGTCGTTGCCTTCCATATAACCGATAAAGTTAATCTCCTCGGCTGCTTTCAGCACGCTGGCCGCCGCGCGTATGCTCTCTAGCCCCTTGGTCTCTTCCTGACCAATATTGAGCAGCGCGACGCGCGGACGATCGGTGCCCAGCACCTCTTCCGCCATCACCGCGCCCATCACGGCGAACTGCACCAGCATGTCGCTGTCCGAGTCGACGTTGGCGCCCAAATCCAGCACTACCGTTTTGCCGCGCTGCTGATGCGGCAGCACGGTCATCAACGCCGGGCGTTCAATGCCGTCCAGCGGTTTAATCAGCAGCTTCGCCAGCCCCATCAGCGCCCCGGTGTTACCGGCGCTGACGCAGGCCTGCGCGCGTCCCTCTTTTACCAGTTCCAGCGCGATGCGCATCGAACTGCCGCGGCTGTTGCGGATCGCCTGCGAGGTGCGAACATCACTTGCAATAACCGATTCCGCAGGAATAACCTGCAAACGTCCCACTAAGAAGGGATCCGCTTTGGCAAGCAATGGAGTGATAGTGTCGGGAATTCCGACCAGAAGAAGATCGAGATGCGAATGAGAAGCCAGTGCCTGCAATGCTGAAGGCACTGTCACGCGGGGACCGAAGTCCCCGCCCATGGCATCAACTGCCAGGGTCAAACGTGTCAAGGTATCGCCTTGCTAAGCGCAGTCTTATTTGATGATAACCTTGCGACCGCGGTAGTAGCCATCCGCGGTGATGTAGTGACGCAGATGCGTTTCGCCAGAAACTTTATCTACAGACAGAGTTACAGTGGTCAGCGCATCATGCGAACGACGCATACCACGCTTAGAACGGGTGGGTTTATTCTGTTGTACGGCCATGGACCTTACTCCTAATTACTTACGCTTTAAACTGGCTAATACGGCAAATGGGTTTGGTTTTTCTGCCTCTGCAGGCAATTTGCCAAAGACCATGTCCGCCTCGGACACTTCACAGTGTTCAGAATCATGCACCGGAACGACCGGCAGGGCGAGGAGAATGAGCTCATCCTCGATCACCGCCAGCATATCGATTTCGCCAAAATCGACCGGCTCGTAGGCTTCCGGCAGTGCCTCAGCCTGCTCATCGCTTGAGACAGGAAGGCCATTGAACAGCATCTTTCGCCCGCTATTCGCATCCAGTGCGGCACACAGTTTAAAATGAGTGTCACCAATTCGCTATTACTATTGTGAAAAAATGCCTGACTCTCTTGTTTTAGCCTCAACCTCACCCTTCCGCCAAGCGTTATTAAGTAAATTAGGCCTGCCTTTTATTACCGCCGCGCCTGACGCAGATGAAACGCCCCGCGCGCAAGAGGCAGCCGACACGCTGGTGACGCGCCTCGCGGTGGCGAAAGCGCAGTCGCTGGCCGCAGCCTATCCCGACAGCTGGATTATCGGCTCCGATCAGGTCTGCGTGCTGGACGGCGCGATTACCGGCAAGCCGCATACGCCGGCGCGCGCCTTTGCACAGCTGCGCCAGGCGAGCGGCAACGCCATCACCTGCTATACCGGTCTGGCGCTTTACCATCCGCGCAGCCAGCGGCTGATGCAGTGCTGCGAGCCGTTTGTGGTGCATTTCCGCGATCTCAGCGACGAAGAGATTCGCAGCTATATAGAGAAGGAGCAGCCTTTGCAGTGCGCCGGGAGTTTTAAAAGCGAAGGGCTGGGGATCTGCCTGTTTGAACGGCTGGAGGGACGCGATCCCAATACGCTGGTGGGACTGCCGCTGATTGCGCTCGGTGCGATGTTGCGGTCGGTCGGCATCAACCCGCTGGGGTAATGCCGACCGGCGATCAGGCCTTCTGCTGGCGCAGCGCCTGCAGACAATGCTTAAGTGCCTCGTCGAGCTGCGCTTCCAGCCGCAGGATTTCGCCGCTGCCGGGATGGGTGAAGGTCAAGGCGGCGGCGTGCAGGAACAGACGGCGCAGGCCGGTGGCGGCCAGCTGACTGTCAAACTCGCGCTCGCCGTAGCGATCGTCAAAGGCGATTGGATGACCGGCGTGCAGCGTGTGCACGCGGATCTGGTGCGTGCGGCCGGTCACCGGACTCGCCTTCACCAGCGTGGCGAAGGCGAAACGCTCTTCAACCTTGAAGCGCGTCTCCGAAGGCTTGCCCTCACTGCTGACGCGCACCAAGCGCTCGTCGCTTTGCAGAATGTTTTTCAGCAGTGGCGCCTGCACCACTTTCAGGTGCGACGGCCAGCTGCCACGCACCAGCGCCAGGTAATCTTTCTGCATCCCTTTCTCGCGTAGCTGCTCGTGCAGCGCGCGCAGCGCCGAGCGCTTCTTGGCCACCAGCAGCAGTCCAGAGGTGTCGCGGTCGAGGCGATGCACCAGCTCAAGGAAGCGCGCCTCCGGACGCAACGCGCGCAGCCCTTCGATCACGCCGAAGCTCAGACCGCTGCCGCCGTGCACCGCGGTGCCGGACGGCTTGTTCAGTACCAGAATATGGTCATCTTCATAAACGATCGCTTCCGCCAGCGCGGCGACCTTTTCCAGCTTCGGCGAAACGGCCTGCTCTTCGCGTTCCGCGACGCGCACCGGCGGAATGCGCACCTCGTCGCCCGCCTCCAGCTTATATTCTGGCTTGATGCGCTTTTTATTCACCCGCACCTCACCTTTACGCAGGATGCGATAAATCATACTTTTCGGCACACCCTTC
This sequence comes from Candidatus Pantoea persica, assembly GCF_013753875.1. GTDB lineage: Bacteria > Pseudomonadota > Gammaproteobacteria > Enterobacterales > Enterobacteriaceae > Pantoea > Pantoea persica. Next base: position 115,377 of record NZ_SMDS01000019.1, on the reverse strand, counting down.
AGCTGGGTGCGCAAAAAGTTATTGATGCGTTGTCCGGCATTTTCAGCCGAAATGGCGACAAGTTGTACGCCGGGATTCTCAGTTTTCATGGCGACGATTCTAAATAGTGTGCTGTGATAGCGCTACCCCTTTTTCTGTGCTTAACTCTCCTCTTGTTGTCGCGCGAGAAAGCGCAGCGTGCGCTGGCTTTTTCAGCAACCCGCTTAATCGTCCGACATATTAAGATGTTAAGCGTCACTAATCTTTATCAGGCGGTAAAAGTCGCCTTGCTATATGAAGGTTAGCGATGGAATAATGCTTGAGTTTCTTGTCTGCTGAATTTCAGGCCAGAAAAAGAGCGAATTAGTCATTTTGCCGGATGAAACGCACACGCAGCAATGGCGTAAGACGTAATGTAAATTCAGGCACTTAGCGGGCTGCGGGTTACGGCCTGGACGAAATGTTGGGATGTAGGAGTTTTAAATCTCTCTCAGGCATTTCAACGCAACGGCGCTGTTTTTCCTTATGAAAAACAGGCCACCGACGTTATTTGCGCCCCTCGCGCAGTCGACAACCGGGAGGTTGACGTAAAGCACTTAGTCACGGGGCCATCGGTCAATACTCGTCCAGGGTAACTATGCCCGCAGCTTTAATCACTCATGTGAGAATAACGAGTCAGATACGATGAAAAGAATGTTAATCAATGCAACTCAGCAGGAGGAGTTGCGCGTTGCCTTGGTTGATGGACAACGTCTGTACGATCTGGATATTGAAAGTCCCGGACACGAACAGAAAAAAGCCAACATCTATAAAGGTAAAATCACCCGCATTGAACCTAGCCTTGAAGCTGCGTTTGTCGATTACGGCGCTGAGCGCCACGGTTTTCTCCCTCTTAAAGAAATCTCCCGCGAATACTTTCCCGCCAGCTATAACGCACCAGGCCGTCCCAATATTAAAGACGTGCTGCGCGAAGGTCAGGAAGTTATCGTCCAGATCGATAAAGAAGAGCGCGGCAATAAAGGCGCAGCGCTGACCACCTTTATTTCGCTGGCGGGCAGCTATCTGGTACTGATGCCGAACAATCCGCGCGCCGGCGGCATTTCGCGCCGTATCGAAGGAGACGACCGCACCGAGCTGAAAGAGGCGCTCTCTTCGCTGGAGCTGCCGGACGGCATGGGACTGATCGTGCGCACCGCCGGAGTCGGCAAATCCGCCGAGGCGCTGCAGTGGGATCTCAGCTTCCGCATGAAGCACTGGGAAGCGATCAAGAAAGCGGCGGAAAACCGCCCTGCGCCCTTCCTGATCCATCAGGAAAGCAACGTTATCGTCCGCGCCTTCCGCGACTATCTGCGCCAGGACATCGGCGAGATCCTGATCGACAACCCGAAAGTGCTGGAGCTGGCGCGCCAGCATATCGCCGCACTGGGTCGTCCGGACTTCAGCAGCAAGATCAAGCTCTACACCGGCGAAATCCCGCTGTTCAGCCACTACCAGATTGAATCGCAGATCGAGTCCGCCTTCCAGCGCGAAGTGCGCCTGCCTTCTGGCGGCTCTATCGTTATCGACAGCACCGAGGCGCTGACCGCCATCGACATCAACTCGGCGCGCGCCACGCGCGGCGGCGATATCGAAGAGACGGCGTTCAACACCAACCTCGAAGCAGCCGATGAGATCGCGCGCCAGCTGCGCCTGCGCGACCTCGGCGGTCTGATCGTTATCGACTTCATCGACATGACGCCGGTACGTCACCAGCGTGCGGTGGAAAACCGCCTGCGCGAAGCGGTGCGTCAGGATCGCGCGCGCATTCAGATAAGCCATATCTCGCGCTTCGGCCTGCTGGAGATGTCGCGTCAGCGCCTCAGCCCGTCGCTGGGCGAGTCGAGCCATCACGTTTGTCCGCGCTGCAGCGGCACCGGCACCATCCGCGACAATGAATCGCTGTCGCTGTCAATTCTGCGCCTGATTGAAGAAGAGGCGCTGAAAGACAACACCAAAGAGGTGCAGGCCATCGTGCCGGTGCAGATCGCCTCCTACCTGCTGAACGAAAAACGCGAAGCGGTGAATGCGATTGAGAAGCGCCAGGGCGGTGTCCGCGCGATTATCGTGCCGGACGATCGTATGGAAACCCCGCACTACTCCGTGCTGCGCGTGCGCAAAGGCGAAGAGACGCAGACCCTCAGCTATCACCTGCCGAAGCTGCACGAAGCAGAAATGGCGATGCCGTCGGAAGAGGAGCACGCCGAGCGTCGTCGTCCGGAGCAGCCTGCGCTGGCCGCGTTTGTCATGCCTGACGCGCTGCCGATGCCGACCGAAACGCCGGTTGAGAAACCGGTGGCCGAGCCGCAGCCGGCAGCGAAGCCTGCGGCCTCTGCCGCACCTGCTGCCGCCAGCAGCGGTGGCTTCTTCAGCCGCCTGCTGAAAAAGCTGTTCGGCAGCAGCGAGACAGCGCCAGCGAAAGCCAAAGAAGTGACGCCACAGCAGCCAACCGTGAGCAGCGAAGAGAGCGAGAGTGGCGCGAAAGAGCGCGGCGATCGTCGCAGCAATAACCGCCGCAAGCGCACGCCGCGCAACGGTGAAGACCGCGAGCCGCGCGAAGAGCGCAGCGCCGTACTGAGCGACGAAGCGCGTCAACAGCGTGAAGAGCAGCAGCAGCGTCGCGAACAGCGCGCCGAGCGTCAGCGCCGTCGTCAGGAAGAGAAGCGCGCGCAGCTGGAAGTGGCGAAAGCGGTTGAGCAGCCGGTTGAAGAGGTAGCGGAAACACCGGAAGCGCAGGAAGAAGAGCGCGTTCAGGTTATGCCGCGTCGCAAGCCGCGTCAGCTGGCGCAGAAAGTGCGCATCGGCGGCGAGAGCGCGCCGTCGGACGCGGTCGAGCCGCAGCCAGAGGCCGAAAGCCGCGATAACGGCAGTATGCCGCGTCGTTCGCGCCGTTCGCCGCGCCACCTGCGCGTCAGCGGTCAGCGTCGCCGTCGCTACCGCGACGAACGCTACCCGACCGAGTCCGCAATGCCGCTGGCGGCCGCCGCGGCGTCCCCGGAAATGGCCTCAGGCAAAGTCTGGGTGCACTATCCGGTCGCCCAGCCGGTGGAAAGTCAGACCGCACTGAACGAGACGCAGGAAAAGACGCTGCCGGAAACCGCAGGCGCTATCGCTCTGCCGGTCGCCGCTGCGGAAGCTGCACCTCAGACAGCTGAGGTCGCACACAACGTTGATGCGCACGCCGCGCCAGCCACTAACGCGCCGGCTAAAACGGTGCACGAGGTTGAACCGCAGGCGGCTGACGCCGTGCACGACGCAGAGCCGCAGGCAGAAACGCCGGTGACGCTGGTTAACGTCGACGACACGACGCCGATCGACGCGCCGGTCAACCATGAGCCCGCCGTGATCCCGGCCGCCGACGAAGCAAAAGCGGAAGCGATCGCCGCGCAGGCGGTACCCGCCGCGCCCATCGTCGACGAGACGCCAGTGGCGCTAACCGAGGAAGCCCCTGTGGCCGCCAGCATCGCCGCTGAAGCCGTGCACGACGTGACGCCGGAAGCAGAAGCGCAGGTTGAAGAGGTGCTGAAGACGCCGGTTGCAGCGGAGAGCACGCCCTTGCTGACCAGCGAGCCGCATGCGCCGGTACCGGCACGCGACGTCGCGCCGCAGGAGATGGCCGCCGTGCGCTACACCCATCACGCCTCGGCGCCGATGACCAAAGCGCCAGCGCCGATCTGGCAGCCGGAGCCGGCACGCCACAGCGACTGGGTGCGTTCGCCGTTCGCCTTTAAGGGCAAAGGTGCTGCAGGCGGCCACAGCGCCAGCCATCAGGCCACCGCCCCGGCAACCCGCCCCGACAGTGTCTAAACGCGCGACTTAAGCCAGCAAAACCCCGGCGAACCGGGGTTTTTTTATGCCTGTTGCTCAGGCATGCTGCTGCGGATACCCGTGACGAAACAGGAGAGGATGATGCAGATCAGAGAGGCTCGCGCCGAAGAGGCGGAAAGATGCTCGGCGATCAGAAATCAGGCGATCCGCTATGGCTGCCGTAGCAGCTACAGCGAGACGGTTATTGCCACCCAGACGCCGAAGCAGATGCCCGCCAGCTACCGCCAGACAATCCTGGATAATCCTTTTTTTGTCGCCGTAGACGCGCAGGATTGCCCGGTGGCCACCGGCTTTCTGGTGCCGGCGTCCGGCAACGTGGAGGCGATCTTCACCCTGCCGGCGTGGAGCGCCCGAGACGCTGGCGGCCTGATTATCGCTGCGATCGTGCGCGAGACGCGCCGGCGCGGCCTGTCGCAGCTCAACCTATCCTCCACGCCCAAACGCGCAGCGGTTTTATCAGCGCCACGGCTTCAGCATGGTGCGCTACGCCGACTATAACTCCGCGCTGGCGCAGGCCAGGCTGCGCTGTGTCGAGATGCGTCTGACGCTCTAGCCCGAACGGCAGGTAAAAAAAATCCCACGAAGCCGGTCAGGATCGTGTGACAAAATAAGCATGTCCGGTTCAGGCATGCTCGAATAACGTTTCTGTTAGCTGTTGATCTGGAACAGCGACATCTGCGACATATCGCTAAAGGTCTTATAGGCCGCCTGCAGCGCCGTCTGCTGCATGGTGTAGCTGGAAATTGCCGAGGTGTGGTCGGCGTCGACCAGGTTGCTCATTTCGGTGCTGAGGATCACGTCGCGATCGTCGCCCTACCTGTCCAGCGTGCTAAGTTCGGAGAGCTGGGTGACGATCTCCGAGCGCACGGTCAGCACGTTGTTCAGAGAGTTGCCGAGGCCGCGGTTGGTTTTATCCACAGCGTCCTAAAACGCCTGTTTGGTGGCGTCATCAGCATCCGCCTGCGGCGTCTTCAGCGCGGCGATGGCGCTGTCGAGCATATTGAACAGGTTGGTTTCGCTGGCGCTGCCGTCCGGATCCTGCGTGGCGTTGCCGGTAATCGACATAAATATGTCGTCGCCGGTATGCCCTACGGTCACAGTGCGGCTGGTGTCCACCTTCTGCGTAATGGCATCCGTACCGCCCACATAGCTGACCGCGCCGCTGCCGTTATCTACAAACGGCGCGCTGTCGGTTTTATAGCCGGCAAAGATATAGCGTCCGTTGCCGTCCTTGCTGTTCGCCAGGTTGAGCAGCTGCGAGCGGATGCCCTCCAGCTGAGTGGCGATAGAGTTGCGGTCGTCATCGCTCAGCGTGCCGGTTGAACCGTAAACGATCAGCGTTTGCGCGTCCTGGATGGAGCTGGTGACGCTGGTCAGGGTGTTCTCTTCCGACTACAGTCCCTGGGTGGTGAAGGTGCGCGCCAGCGCGTACTAGCTGCTCTGCGCCTGGCTCTGCGCCACCACCACCGAACGCGACGCGGCGATCGGATCGTCTGACGGATTGTTGACGCGGCCGCCGCTGGAGAGCTGCTCGCCGACTTTCGGCCAGGAGGTTTGCGAATCGGTGATCCCGTGCACCTGCTGGTTAAAGATCATGTTGGTACTGAGTCGCCTGCTTGTTGAGATCGGCGATCTGGCTGGTGTAAGTATTGATCTGATCGACGCTGGAGGTGATGTCGGTATTCACGCTGCTCTACATATTGGTGAGATACTGCGCCGTAGTCTGGAACTGATTTACCAGACCCTGGGCGTAGCTCAGCATCGACTGGCGCGCCGACGGATCGTCCGCGTTGCTCACCACGTTCTGCAGGTTGGTGAAAAAGCTCTGAATCGAGGTGGACAGGCTGGTTGTCGAGGTCGAGAGCAGATCGTCAATGTTGGAAATCTGCGAATACTGGGTGTTTACCGCGCTGTAGGTAGCGCTGGAGTTGCGCAGCTGCGCCGTAATGAACTCGTAATACTCGCGCTGCACGCCGGTGACGTTGACGCCGTTGCCGTAGTAACTGCTGCCCTGCAGCGTGCTATTCGCCTACGACATCAGGATCGTCTGACGCGAATAGCCCGCCACCGTGTAGTTGCTGGTGGTGCTAAGCGCCGCCTGCGCGTCGCTCAGTCCACTCATCGCTGAATTTATTATGCTGGACATCTCGGTTCCTTTCTTTCCCGTTAACCGGGCTGGCAGTCATCGGTGCAGCCGCCAAGGATAACAGGCTTCTGGCATTTGACTCTGTTATCGGCGCGCTTAAGTGAAACTTGAGGTTATAAAAATCAGAAGAGATCGTTTAAATTTTTGCTATAGGCTTTAAAGACTTTTTCATTCATGCTTTTGAATTGCTGGATCATTCCCACCAGCTTTTGTGCATATTTCGAATCGGTGGCGTAGCCTGCTGCCTGCAGCGTGTGTGCCCCCAACTCGGCTCTCTGGGCGCTGGTCACAGCGGCGTAGCACGGGTTATTGGTAAGCAGCTGGACGTAGTCGTTCAGCGCCTCGAAATAGGAGTGGTAGACGCGGAAGCTGGCGTGTACCTTCTTCGCCTCACCCTGCTCATACTCCGAGGTCATGATCTCGGTGGTTTCGCTCTTCCAGTTGCCACTCGCCTTGATGCCAAAGACGTTGTAGCTCGGCTTGCCGTCGCGCGTCAGGATCTGACGCTGGCCCCAGCCCGACTCCAGCGCCGCCTGCGCCAGAATCAGATGGTGCGAAATGCCGCTGCCGGCGCAGGCCGCCAGCGTCAGCTGGACAATAAATTCGCTGCTGTCGGTTGGCATGTTCGCTGGCAAAACCGGCAGGCGCGGCAGTGCCTTACGCACCATCTGCTCCAGCTGGCTGGAGGCCGCCGCGCTGTAGATTAAGCTCTCGTCGAGCGGCATCGGCACGGTGCCGCGCGCTCGTCGGGCGCCTGCGCCGGCTGCATCTGCTTGAGGATCAGATCGGCCATGCCGAGCCCGCGCTTGCCGATCACCTGCGCAATCGGCTGATCGTACATCGAGGTGAACATTTTGTGTCGATTCGTTGCTGAAGATGCCGTCCTGCGGCAGCGCCTCGCGCATGCTTTTCAGCATCATCTGCACGAACATCCCCTCGACTTGTTTCGCCACCTGCAGCGCCTTGCCTTTCGGATCGGTGCTCGCCTCGCGCTTCAGGTCGTTTAAGGCGCGGCTGTCATAGGCCGCGTTCATCAGCGATTGCGTATCCATCGTCAGATAATTTCCAGCCTCGCGCGCAGGCAGCCCGCGCTCTCCATCGACTGCAGAATCGACATCAGCTCAATCGGCGAGGCGCCAAGCGCATTGAGCGCGCGCACCACATTATTGAGGTTGGCGTTGGCGCTGACGCGCTGCAGCGCGCCGCCGCTCTGGCGCAGACCGATCTGCGTTTGCGGTATCACCACCGTCTGACCGCCGCCAAACGGCATATTCGGCTGGCTGACGTTCTGCGATTGGTTGACGGTCACCGACAGGTTACCCTGCGCCACCGTACAGGTGCTGAGCGTCACTTCGCGGTTCATCACCACCGAACCGGTGCGCGAGTTAATGACCACTTTGGCGTCTTAGATCGGAATGGCGACGTCGATATCCTGAATCTGTGCCAGCAGGTGCACCTGCGAGCTGTTATTGGGCGAGACGCGCACCTGTACGGTACGCGCGTCGAGCGCCGTGTCTACGCCGTAGCCGCCGCGTCCGTTGTTGGCGTCGGCGATACGCTGCGCCATCGAGAAATCGTCCCGGCTCAGCTGCAGGTTAAGAATATTCTGGCTGCCGCAATTTCTCTGCAGCTCGCGCTTCACCGTAGCGCCGCCGGTAATGCGGCCGCCGTTAAGCTGATTGACCTGCACGCTGCTGCCACCCGCCGCGCCCGCGCCGCCGACGAGAATATTGCCCTGCGCCAGCACGTAGACCTGGTTATCGACCCCTTTCATCGGCGTCATGATCAGCGTGCCACCGCGCAGGCTTTTGGCGTTGCCGGGCGAGGAGACCACCACGTCGATGGTCTGTCCCTGGCGGGCGAAGGCGGGCAGCTGCGCCGTCACCATTACCGCCGCCACGTTTTTCAGCTGCATATTGGTGCCCTGCGGCACGGTGAGCCGATCTGGGAGAGCATATTGCTGACGGTCTGCGTGGTGAACGGTGTCTGGGTGGTCTGGTCGCCGGTGCCGTCCAGTCCTACCACCAGGCCGTAGCCGATCAGCTGGTTGTCGCGCACGCCCTGCACCGTAGTCAGGTCGCAAATGCGGTCCGAGGCACAGGCCGAACGTCAGGCTCAGGCCGAGCAGTAAACTTTTAATACTCTTCATCATGACCTCATTACATCGGCGCGATGTTCAGGAAGAAACGCTGGAACCAGCCCATGGTCTGCGCTTCGTTAATATAGCCGTTACCAACATACTCGATGCGCGCATCGGCCACCGCAGTCGACAGCACCGAGTTACTGGCACTGATGGTGTGCGGATTGACGACGCCGGAGAAGCGGATAAATTCCGTGCCCTGGTTGATCTCAATCTGCTTCTCGCCGACCACGCGCAGGTTGCCGTTCGACAGCACCTGGTTGGCGGGACGGTAATGGTACCGATGAAGGTATTGTTGGCGGTGGCGCCGTCTTTGCCAGCGAAATCGTTGTTGCCGTTGGCGCCGAGGTTGGCTTTCGCGCCGTCGGTGCCTACCAGGCCGGCCAGGACGGTAGGAATGGCGTCGAGGTCGAAGCTGGCGATGCCGTCGCGCGTGGCGTTGGCGGAAGAGCTCTTGCTGGCGCTGACGTTCTCCTGCAGCATAATAGTGAGTGTATCGCCGATATTGCGCGGAAGACAATCCTCGAACAGCGGCTGATAGCCGTAGTTCAGCGGCGCGACGCCCTAAAAAATAGAGCCGTTGACCACCGGCGGCGCGGAAGGCAGCGACTGTGCCATGGTTGCGTCTTACACCAGCGGCGTGCGCGGCACTAACGCACAACATTAAGGGTCAGCAGCAGAGACGCCACTAACCAATGTCCAAGCTTTAAATTCAGTTGCTTCGCCACGGAGTCACAACCTTATACATGTGTTGACTTCAGGCCAGCCTGCGCTGGCCCTGATGACCTGATTAAATCTGGGTTAACTTCTGCAACATCTGATCGGAGGTGCTGATCGCCTTGCTGTTGATCTCATAGGCGCGCTGCGTCTGGATCATGGTGACCAGCTCTTCCGCCACGTTAACGTTGGAGGTCTCCACATAGCCCTGATAGAGCAGGCCCGCGCCGTTCTGGCCCGGCGTGCTTGACGCCTGGGTTTCCTGGTAAAGGTTTTTGCCCATGCTGTCGAGGCCAGCGTCGTTTAATAAAGGTGCTGATGGTCAGCTGCCCCACTTGCGCCGGGTTGGTTTGTCCCTGTTGAGTCATGCTCACCACGCCGTCGCGCGAGATGGTGATGCTGGTGGCGTTAGCCGGAATTGTGATACCCGGCTGTACCGGATAGCCGGCGTTGTTCACCAGCTGGCCGTTCTGATCCCCCTAGAACGAACCGTCGCGGGTATAGGCGGAGGTACCGTCCAGTAGCTGCACTTCAAAATAGCCCTAGCCGTTGATCGCCACGTCTTTGGAGTTGCTGGTCTGCGACAGGTTGCCCTGGGTATGCAGACGCTCGGTGGTCACCGGACGCGCCGGTACCGATCTGCAGGCCCGACGGCAGCGTGGTCTGCTCGGAGGACTGGGGGCCGGGCTGGCGCAGCATCTGGTACAATCAGATCTTCAAATACCGCGCGCAAACGCTTAAAGCCGTTGGTGCTGACGTTCGCCAAGTTGTTAGAGTATGACGTCCATATTGGTTTGCTGGGCGTCAAGACCGGTCTTAGCGATCCATAGAGAACGAATCATCGGATTTCCTCGGCCTTAGCTGCTCATGTTGAGCAGCTGGTTGGCTTTTTGCTCGTTTTCATCGACGTTGGTGATGACTTTCACCTGCATCTCGAAACGTCGGGCGTTGACGATCATATCGACCATGGTTTCCACCGGCTTGACGTTGCTGCCCTCCAGCACGCCCGGCATCACCTGCACGGTCGCGTCGTTGCCCAGCGTCGCGTCGCGCGTCGCCTGCGCCTGCGCCTGCGCCTGCTGCGTCGGACGGAACATGCCGTCGTCATCGCGCTGCAGCTCTTTGCCGGTGGCTTTCACCAGCTTCAGCCTGCCGATCTGCACCGTGGCGTTCGGCGCGTCGCCCGCGTTGCGTGAGGTGATGGTGCCGTCGGTGGCAATTGTCAGCTCCGCGCCCTGCGGCACCGCGATGGGGCCGCCATCGCCCATGACGGGATTGCCCTAGATGGTCAGGATGCCAGTGGCGCTGATCTGCATTTTGCCGTTTCGGGTGTAGGCCTCGCTGCCTTCAGCGGTGCGCACCGCCAGCCATCTTCGCCCACCGCCACATCCAGCGTGCGCCCGGTGCTGTTCATCGCGCCCTGGCTCATATCCGCCCCCGGCGTGGAGGCGGCTACCAAGGTGCGCGTCGGCAGCGAGCAGCCGTTGACCGGCACCGCGCGCAGCGCTTTGAGCTGCGCGCGAAAGCCCGGCGTCTAGGCGTTGGCAAGGTTGCTGGCCGTGACGGCCTGCTGATCCAGCGTCTGGCTGGCCGAGCCCATCGCGGTATATATCGCGTGATCCATAAAGCAATCCCGTTAGTGAATTAATGCAGGTTAACCAGCGTGTTGAGGATCTGATCCTGGGTTTTGATGGTCTGGGCATTCGCCTGATAGTTGCGCTGCGCCACGATCATGTTCACCAGTTCCTGACTCATATCGACGTTCGACGCTTCCAGCGCGTCAGCGGTCAGCGGTCAGCGGTCAGCGAACCGTAGGTGCCGATGCCCGCAATGCCCACAGCCGCCTGGCCGGAGGAGCTGGTGGCAGACCAGACGTTGTCGCCTTCCGACTGCAGCCCTTCCGGGTTAGAGAAGCTAGCCAGCACGATCTGGCCCAGCAGCTGGGTTTGCTGGTTGCTGTAGGTGCCAGTAATGGTGCCGTCGTCGTTAATGGCGTATCTGGTCGGGTCGCCCGGCGCGTAGCCATCCTGGGTCGGGTTGCCGAAAGAGGTGGTGACGGTGTTCTGCTGCAGGCTGCCCAGCATGCTCAGCGTGATGGGCTGAGCCGCCGCCGCGCCGTTAGAGCCGTTGATGGTCAGGTTAATGCTGGTGTCCGCGGTGCCGTTGATGCCGACCAGGCTGCCGTCGCTGTTAAACGACATGGTAAAGTCGCCCGCGCTGGTGCCGGTGGTGGAGTCCATCGCATGCACCGTCCACTCATTGTCGGCGGTTTTGACGTAGTATATGTCGAGGGTGTGATCGTTACCCTGCGAGTCATACACCGTCATGGTGCTTTTCGTTGTAACTGTCGACATCGCTGGTGCATGAAGGTCTTGGCGGCGGAAATCGCGGTGCTGGTGGAGTTAAGGTTCGCCACCTGGGTCGCGGTGGTAGTGGCGCGCGCCGACATCTGGGTGGTCGGAATGCTCAGCGCTACCGGATTGGCGCCGGTCTGCACGGTCGGCGGCGTGCCGCTGAACGGATAGCCGGTCACTGTCAGCCCCTGGGTGTTCACCAAGTATGGCGCGGCGAGGTCACCTTCAGTGCCATGCCGCTGCCTTCAGCGCGGACGTTTTTCATTACCCGACAGAGCTCGTTGGCAAAGTCGATATATCGCGCCTGATAGCCTGGGGTATCGGCGTTGGCGATGTTTGACGCCAGGATCTCCTGGCGTTGCGCATGCAGATTGAGAGCTTCAGTGCCGAATTACAGCGCAGCATCCAGTTTGTCGAGCATGCTTCCTCCGCGAATGAGAATTTCGAGCGGACAGCTTAATTGGAGAAAAACAAGGGCTATCGTCTGAATAGCAGCAAAAATTGCGGCTATTTTCGTCTTGATTTTTGCGCGCCGGGAGAACACTCGTCGCCAACAGCAGCAAGGAGTCTTTTCATTACCAGAATTACAGCCCTGCTGGTCGGCCTGCTGGCGCTGGCCACCCTGCCCGCCAGCGCCGCCGATCTGCCTGCCCAGCTGACGCACTTTTTTCAGGCCTGTGACGCACAGCATGCGGCGGGGATGACGGTAGCGATCAAGACGCCGCAGGTGCAGTAGCCCAACTGCGAAGCACCGCAGTTTTCCCTGCCGGGCAACAGCCGCCTGTGGGGCCTGCTCAGCGTGGCCGCCAGCTGCGGCGATACGCGGCGCTTTCTGCAGGTGCAGGTGACCGGCCACTATCTGGTGGCGAAGCGCCTGCTGGCGCGCGGTGCCACCGTTAGCGCCGACGATTTTCGCCTGCAGAGCGGGCGCCTCGATACGCTGCCTGCCCGCGCGCGCTACCACGTAGAACTGGTCGCCGACGCAGTGGTGCTGTGCGATATTCCGCCGGGGCAGCCGGTGACGCTGTCGATGGTGCGCCAGCCGTGGCGCGTCAAGGCGGGTCAAAACGTGATGGTTATCGCCAGCGGCGAAGGCAAGGCGCTCAACAACGCCACGCACGCGCAGTCGGTGCGCGTGCGCATGGGCAACGGTCAGGTGGTAAGCGGTAAAGTCGATGCGGATGGGAATATTCTGATATCGCTATAAGGCGCTAAAGAACGCAGCTGTTCTGCCGATAGAGAAATCAATAAAGCGATTACACTATTCTGATTCAGGTGGCAGTTTCCCCTGACCTTACAGGAGCCCGAATATGAGCATCGACAGAACGCAACCTCTGAAGCCGGTCACAACCGTGCTAATCAACAGATTCGCTTTACCGAAGAGGCGCTGACGGTGCTTAAACCGCACCAGATGCAGGCGTTTTACAGCCCGGACGGGCTGGGCAAAGGCCAGGCGACGCTGAGCCGGAAGGTTTTAAAAAATCCCGCGTATCACGCGGGATTTTTTTGTGCTGTTACGCGTGCGCCCGGCGCGCGAAGTCGCGCGGACGGAAGCCGAGCACACCCAGCGTCAGGAAGTAAGCGACGCCGCCGACCGCACACACCGCCGCCAGACGCAGCAGCCGCCATAGCATATTGCCCTGTTCCCAGGCGGGCATCAGGTAAAGTATGCCGACCAGCGCCGCCGCCATCACCACCACCGCAATCAGCAGGCGCAGTAAAAAGCCCGCCCAGCCCGGCTGCGGCTGGAAAATCTGCTGTTTACGCAGCTGCCAGTAGAGCAGTGCGGCATTAAGGCAAGCCGCGAGGCCAATAGAGAGCGACAGGCCGGCGTGCTTCAGTGGGCCGATAAAGGCCAGGTTCATCAGCTGAGTCATCAGCAGGGTGATCATGGCGATCTTCACCGGCGTTTTAATGTCCTGACGCGAGTAGAAGCCCGGCGCCAGCACCTTGACAACAATCAACCCCATCAGTCCCACCGAGTAGGCAATCAGCGCACGCTGCGTCATCAGCGCGTCAAAGGCGCTGAACTTGCCGTACTGAAACAGGGCGATGGTCAGCGGGCCGGAGAGAATGCCCAGCGCCACCGCGCTCGGCAGCGCCAGCAAAAAGCAGAGGCGCAGTCCCCAGTTCATCAGGCGCGAGTATTCGTCGTGGTTACCGCTGGAAAAGCTCTTCGCCAGCGACGGCAGTAGGATGGTGCCCAGCGCCACGCCCAGTACGCCGGAGGGAAACTCCATCAGGCGATCGGCGTAGTACATCCAGGAAACCGAGCCGGAGACGAGAAACGAGGCGAAGATGGTGTTGATAATCAGCGAGATCTGGCTGACGGATACGCCGAGGATCGCCGGTCCCATCTGCCGCATCACGCGCCAGACGCCCGCATCCTTCAGGTTGATGCGCGGCAGCACCAGCATACCTATCTTCTTCAGGTGCGGCAGCTGATAAAACAGTTGTAGCACGCCGCCCGCCACCACCGACCAGGCCAGCGCCATCACCTGCGGATGAAAGTGCGGCGCGGCGAACAGCGCGAAGCCGATCATGCTGATATTGAGCAGCGTCGGCGCAAAGGCAGGCACCGAAAAGCGGTTCCAGGTGTTGAGGATGGCGCCCGCCAGCGACGCCAGCGAGATCAGCAGGATATAGGGAAAGGTGACGCGCAGCTGCGCGCTGGTCAGGGCGAACTTGTCGGCGGTGTCGGCGAAGCCGGGCGCGGTGACGAGGATTACCCAGGGAGCGGCGATCATGCCCGCCGCCGTTACCAGCGCCAGCGACAGCGTCAACAAGCCGGAGACATAGGCGACGAACAACCGGGTCGCCTCCTCGCTCTGCTTGCTTTTGTACTCGGCGAGGATCGGCACAAAGGCCTGGGAAAAGGCGCCATCGGCAAAGATACGCCGCAGCAGATTCGGCAGCTTGAAGGCAACGAAAAAGGCGTCCGTGGCCATCCCGGCGCCGAACACCCACGCCACAATGGTGTCACGGGCAAAACCCAATACGCGGGAAAACAGGGTCATGGAACTGACCGCTGCCAGCGATTTCAACAGATTCATAATTGGCGCGCGTCCTGAAAAGAGTCGGCAAAAGGCGCTACGTAGCGCGGGCGCCCGGCGATAGTCTACTGGCACGGCGGGAAATGACCAGCGCGGAATGTTACAAGGCGTTATTCCTTCTCCGCCTCACGCCACAGTTTTTCCACCACGCGCTGCGCCAGCAGCGCCTGTTCGCCACTGGTTTCAGGCATCGTCTTTTGCACGCACTGGATAAAATGGTGCGCCGCACCGCCAGCCAGCCAGCCAGCCAGCCACAGGGGGGTATCGATAACGTGCAGATAATCATCAAGCAGCGTAAAGCGCAGATCCTGCGGGCCGACGCTATCGCTGCGGTGCTTCTCCATTCGCAGGCTTTCGGCCTGCGGCATCGCCTGCCGCAGCTGCTGGTAGCGCGGCGCGAAGCGGCGGTTGAAGCCGACCATCAGCCGACGTCCGCGCTTCTCCGCCAGCGCCATTACCGGCAGCCAAGCTTTCTGCGCAATGCTGCCCAGCCCGACAACGCCAATGCGTAATGTCATCTTATCCTCCTTATATGCAGCAGCGTTTACACCAGCGCCTGTAGCGCAGAGAGCGACTGCTCAAGCACGGCGACGCGCGCGCTGAGATCGCTGTTATCCTCCAGCGGCGTCTCCGCCTCGGCGGCCGCTGACTCGTCGCCAAACTGATGGGTGTAGCGGCTCTCGCGTTTGCCAGGCTCGCGCGGCAGTCGCGCCACCCTTTCCCGCTCTGCCAGGTCAGCCCGCGTGGCTTCCACTTCCGCCACGTCAGCGAAGTCGTGCAGCCGGCCGCTGCGCGTGCGCAGCTCGCTTGGCTTTTGCGCGCCGCGCAGGAAGAGCAGCGTCAGCACCGCGACTTCGGTGCTGCTGAGCTGCAGGTTGCCAAATGCCGAATTGCAGTAGCGCTGCTCATATTTCACCACGCGCTGGCCGAAGCCGCTGCTGGCGGTAACCAGGTGCGCCTTTACCAGCCGATCCAGCTCGTTCTGCACCTCGCTCTCGGTGAGGTTCATCACTGGCTCGCGGTTCGACTTCTGGTTGCAGGCAACCACCACGGCATTAAGGGAAAGCGGATACTGCTCCGGGGTGGTAACCTGCTTTTCCAGCAGGCAGCCAAGAATACGCAACGCCAGCGGCGAAAGCGCCATTTTCATCACTTTCTTCCTGTTAGTTGCGCCGATCGGGCACCCACTCCTGGCTGGTCAGCGCGGTCAGCACGTGATCCTGCCAGCGACCGTCAATCAGTAAGTAATCTTTCGCATAACCCTCTTTCTCGAAGCCGAGGCGCGCCAGCTGAGCTGGTTATGCGGCATATAGCGGATCGCGCTCTGCAACGCCTCGAACATTAGTCCCTGCCCCTGCCACTTTTCCCCCAGCGAGTAGCCGAGATCGCAGGCGTGGAAAGAGCCGCGCAGCACGTTGCTGAAGTTCGCCACGCCGCGGATTTCGCTCTCTTCGGGAGCCATCACGACAAAGTAGTAGGCGGAGCCACTTTTGTGCATATCGGTGCTCAGCCCCAGCCCCAGCCGCGCCTGCCAGCCCTACGGGTAGCAGTGGCTTTCGTCGCGCACCGGCTCCCTGGGTTTGAGGAACGCGCGGTTTTCGGCGTAGTAATCCGCCAGGCGTCGCGTTCGTGAACCAGACGCACCACCAGCTGGTCGGTGGTTAATCGCACCCTGGGCGCGGCAGAACGATAGCCAAACATCATGACTCCTGAATTCAAAGGCTCTGAGAGCGCGGTGCCAACAACATGGCCTTCACTATAACCGCCGCCCCCGCATCGGTAAAATATTCGTTAACATATCGCCGCAAGCGCCTTAATTTCATTTCACATTCCGGCATAGGCCGCGCCGGTTTGCCTTGCTTGCCACTCTCTTCCATACTTTCGGCTCGTCCTCAACAGGATGACGCCCGTTGCCCTGACCCAACAAGGAGACCGGGATGAAACTCTACATCTACGACCACTGCCCCTTCTATGTGAAAGCGCGCATGATTTTCGGCCTGAAAAACCTGCCAGTAGAGCTTGTCGTCATGCTGAACGATGACGAAGCGACGCCGAAAAAGTTGATTGGCCAGAAGATGGCGCCTGTTCTGCAAAAGGATGACGGCAGCGCGATGGCGGAAAGCCTCAGTATCGTGCGCTTTATCGATAAAAGCGACGGCGAGCCCTTGCTGACCGGCAAGACCAATCCCGCAATCACCGACTGGCTGCGCCGCGTTAACGGCTATGTCAACAAGCTGCTGCCGCCGCGTATTGCCGACGCCGCGTTCGCGGAGTTTGCCACGCCGCAGGCGCGCGACTACTTTGCAGCAAAAAAGAGGCCGCTATCGGCGATTTCGCCGAGCTGAAGCGCCATGCGCCCGGCTTTATCAAAAATATTAGCGGCGAGCTGTCGGAAGATGATATTAACCTATTTCCGCTGCTGCACTCGCTGACGCTGGTGGCAGGCATCGGCTGGCCCAGCCGCGTCGCCGACTACCGCAACAACATGGCCAAGCAGACCCAGGTTAACCTGCACTCCTCGGTCGCCAGCTGACCGCCGCGATGAGAGGCGCGCAGCGTTTCTCATCGCCTTCTTAATGACACCTCCGCCGCATTCAGGCACCCTGTGTTCCGCGACAGCGCCATTCTGGATGAGGACACAATGAAGAAGGTATTTTTCGGGCTGACCGCCCTGTTTTTTGCCGTGCTAGTTAGCGGCTGCAGCAAACTGACGCAGTACACCATCAGCGAGCAGGAAGTGAATCAGGCGCTGGCGAAGCAAAACAATTATGAAAAAGATATCGGCGTGGCCGGCCTAGTTAACGCCCATATTCTGTTGACCAATCTCAGCAGCCAGATAGGCCGCGAGGAGCCGAGCAAGGTCACCCTGACCGGCAACGCGAAGATTAACGTCACCTCGCTGTTTGACCCGCAGGAAGCGGATATGCAGCTGAAAATGCGGGCGCAGCCGGTGTATGACGCGCAGCAGGGCGCGATTTTTCTGCGCGATCTGGAGATTGTCGATGCGCAGGTCCAGCCGGAGAAAACGGCGGCGCTGGTGAAAACCCTGACGCCCTATCTCAACCAGTCGCTGAAGAGCTACTTCAATCAGCGGCCCGCCTGGGTGCTGAGCACCGATCGCAGCAAGGCCGAGGCGCTGGCGAAGCGATTCGCTAAAGGGCTGGAAGTGAAGCCCGGCGAGCTGGTTATTCACTTTACGCAATAACGCCGCGGCGTTGCCTTCGCCTTTCTCTCTCCCTGCGCGTCACGCCCGTTGCCTGTCCTACAAGAAAAGAAGTGTAAACGGTTGCCCGACGCCTTATCCTTGGTACTCGGCCAAAACGCGCCTTTACGTTTCCTGACTAGCCGGAGCTTCACTGATGACTGCACACTCTCAGCAACTCACTATCCGCCGCCCTGACGACTGGCATATCCATCTGCGCGATGACGCCATGCTCAGCACCGTCCTGCCCTACACCAGCGCGGTCAACGGACGTGCTATCGTGATGCCCAACCTGGTGCCGCCGGTGACCAGCGTCGCCGCCGCCGTCGCCTACTGCGAGCGTATTCTGGCCGCGCTGCCCGCCGGGCACCGCTTTACCCCGTTGATGACCTGCTATCTTACCGATTCGCTCGACGCCGATGAGGTTGAGCGTGGCTTTAGCGCCGGCGTCTTTACCGCCGCCAAACTCTATCCGGCGCACGCCACCACCAACTCCAGCCACGGCGTGACCAATATTGCCTCCATCAGCGGCGTGCTGGCGCGCATGGAAGAGATGGGCATACCGCTGCTGATCCACGGCGAAGTGACCCACGCCGAGATCGACATTTTCGACCGCGAGGCGCGCTTTATCGACAGCGTGATGGAGCCGCTGCGCCGCCAGTATCCGGCATTGAAGGTGGTCTTTGAGCACATCACTACCCGCGAAGCGGCGCAGTACGTCGAGGCGGGTAATGAACTGCTGGGCGCCACCATTACGCCGCAGCATCTGATGTTCAACCGTAACCATATGCTGGCGGACGGTGTGCGGCCACACCTTTACTGCCTGCCGATCCTGAAGCGCAACGTGCATCAGGAGGCGCTGCGTCAGATCGTGGCCAGTGGCCATCCGCGCTTCTTCCTCGGCACCGACACCGCGCCGCACCTGCGTCATATCAAGGAGGCCAGCTGCGGCTGCGCCGGCGTGTTCAACGCGCCTACCTCGCTGCCCGCCTACGCCACCGTGTTCGAAGAGCTGGGGGCGCTAGCGTATCTGGAAGCCTTCTGCTCCGAGAACGGTCCGCGCTTCTACGGCCTGACGCTCAATGAGGATCGCATCACGCTGGTGCGTGAACCCTGGCAGGTTGAAGAGAGCATTAGCATGGGCGAGCACGCGCTGGTGCCGTTCCTCGCCGGCGAAACGCTAAACTGGCGCGTCAAAGCGTAACCGTCAACGACGCTTTCGCTTGCCTCCGGCCGCTTAATTCTGTAAATATACACAGTATCTAAACCGGAGGCCGCCATGCGTGTTGAAATTACCGTTGCCAAAACATCCCCACTGCCTTCGGGCGTGATGGAAGCGCTGACGGCGGAACTCTCCCACCGTATCGATGAAGAATTTCCCGACGGCCAGAACCACGTCAAGGTGCGCTATGCCACTGCAAACCAGCTCAGCGTGCTGGGCGGCGATAAAGAGACGCACGATCGCATCAGCGATATTCTGCAGGAAACCTAGGAAAGTGCTGACGACTGGTTTATTACCGATTAACCGCCACTGCGCAGTTTTTGCCGGGTGTCGCCATCCGGCTTTTTTCTCCTCTACTCCCCTCGCGATAACATTTTACTGCATCTAGACTCTGATCAATCAATCGCCGATTCTTGCGCGCGAGATCTTTTACAAGAGGTGCGACGAAATGATGACTGACAATCCGGAAGAGGCGATGAACTTTGGTGAATTGCTGGCGCTGATCGGCGAGCAGCAGCGTCGCCTGACGGTGCTGGAGAGCGCCTTTTCCAGCCTGACCTTTTGTCTCGACGAGCGCGCCGGCCAGCTGCTGGTGCACCATCTGACGCTGGAAGCGCAAAATCAAAACCATGACGAGCAGCTGCAACAGCACTTTGCCCGCCTGGCGCAGGCGCTGCAGAAGCCCGCAGCCGTGCCACCCGTCGAGCCTGCGTCCTGATATTTTTTCGCCCTAATATGCACCGCGCCGTTATTTCCTAAACTGCCTGACATCCTCAGGCATTTTATTTTCCCTGTATACGGGTTTTAACTGCGAATATATTGCTTGTTTTGCGCTCACCGCATTTTTTCGTCGGTGAGAACATAACTTTCTGTTATAATTGTCCCGCTACTGGATAAAAAAACCGCATTGAACTTTAATATGCACTTCGTTTAACGAGTAATAAGATGTTATAATAGACAGAAATAAAGACGTTATTCAGACCCATCCGCTGATGGGCCGGGATATCAGTACTGTAGACAGCTACGACGCCATGATGATCCGCTTTCATTCACTCTCATCGCAGGATTAAAAGAAGAAGAAGCCGATGTCGGACCAACCTGCTGACTGACAACAGACGTGGCGAGGCAATTTATCTCTATTCTCGAAGCTGGCATTGCCAAGAGCAAATCGGCTGAGCTGATTGAGCGTTATCAGTCAAAACATTAACCTCAGCCAGGCAAACGGGCACCCTCAGGGGTGCCTTTTTCATTTCTGATTCTGTTATGCTGCTGGGCGTGTAACGGCTTTCGGGAGTTCTGATTCAATGAGTTATGACCTGATAGTGGTGGGCTGCGGTTCCGTAGGCACCGCGGCGGGCTTTTACGCGACCCAGGCGGGCTTGTCGGTGCTGATGATCGACAGCGGCCATCCGCTGCACAGCGAGGGGACGCACCATGGCGAAACGCGTCTTATCCGTCACACCTATGGCGAGGGCGAGCGCATCATGCATTGCAGCGGCATTATTAACCTTGCACCGATGCAGTCGGACTTTTATCCACAACGTGATTGAAAGCGCGCAGGCCTGGAAGCTAAAGGTACAAATTCTGCAGACGGACGAGGTGCGCCAGCGCTGGCCGCAAATCAGCGTGCCTGACGGCTATATCGGCGTGTATGAACCGCAGTCGGGCTACCTGCGCTGCGAACAGGCGGTGCGCAGCTGGATCGTGCTGGCCGAGCGGGCGGGCCGCGCCCGGCTGTTTAACTGCGGCGTCTCGGAAATCGGCCGCAACGGCGAGCTGCAGCAGGTGGTGACGGCGGACAGCCGATGCGCAAGCTGATGCGGCGTGCGATATTTGAAGCCAAAACGTGCGATAAATGACGGGCTACTTTTGTTTCCATCAGTGCAAAGAAATTACACTGCCATTTTTTTATCGGAGGCACTTTGGCCTGTTCGAGTGGTACGATCAACTGGACAATATTTGTAGGTGCTGGTCAATGAAACGCCATACAGTAATGCCAGCTGTTTTCTATTATGGCCGGACTCAAGTGATTTTTTAACCTGTTCTTGCTGTGCAGAAGGTAATACGCAAGGTCTACCTAGTCCTCAAATTCCACCACTGTCAGCGCATTCAGCTCACTCGGCTGCCAGCGAAACCATCTCGCCAACAGGGCCTGCGCCTGACGCAGCGCCTTCGGCGATTGCATCCAGCCCCGCAAACTGGCGAAAGTGGCTTTGCGACTGTTGATAATCCACCAAATCCATATTGTCGATATCTTCCGGTATCAGGCCGGTCATGCGGGCAATCAGCAGGCTGTCCCAGTCATTGACGTTTTCACTTAAGCGGCGTACCGCCTTGATGTCACTGACCCTGAGCCGGCTTAAAGTGACTTGTGTCAGCATTTCACCGCTGCCCAGGGCATAAGGGTATTGCAAGGTGTAATGTAAAGACTGTGTCATGAGGGTTATTCCTTAACCTGTTACTGTCATGCGCCCAGATTGGCGCGGTAGTCGGTGAGCTCCGGCAGCACCTGGCCATCCATGACCTGCTTGATATAGCTGCAGGTAAAACTGCTGCTCATCTCTGGCACCTCATGCTGCTTGAAGCTGCCCAGGCTATTTTTGCTGAACATCACCGTCATAAACACCGCCACCGGCAGTTCAATCCTGGCGACCCTGTGCCGGGTTATAGCGCTGCAGGCTGCCGCGACATTGCAGCGGATACGCCTTGAAAGGATTGATGGTGCGCAGCGCCACCTCTTCATACAGGCTGGTCCAGTGAATTTCCCCTTCCAGCTTGTCAAACCCCGCCGATAACTGAATTTTGCCTATCATCCCCAGCGCCTGATGCTCCTGCTGCACCACGTTGATTTCCGGTAGTTTGATTTCTTTTGCCCGACCCAGCAGGCTATTGCCGTCCAGGCAGACGTTGGCATTGGTCATAAAATGCAGTGCATTACCCGCCATGATGTGCTCCTTATCGTTGTCTTATTGACCCTGTGCGTCACGCTCATACGGAGACCCCACTTTTCAGGAAGGTGAGATAGTCATCGGTGATTTCCGTCTCAAAGGTCAGGTGCTCCATCGGCGGGGGGGGGGGGGGATATTTGTAATTCAGTTTCAACTGCCCCAGACTGAGCGCGTCTTTGGTGTTGTTCGCAGGGTCATACCAGCAGTGAAAGCCAAGCAACGCAACATCGGCAATCAACCGCCTCGGTCAGCGCATCAATCAGCCCCTGATTAATGGGGCGATCAATATATTGCAGACTGAAATGGCGGATAGACTCATTAATCATGTCCCCGGTCGCCGCACATTTTCAAAATTCTTCAGGTGCGTCGGTCGGCCAGGCCGCCGTGCTATTGCCCCACAGGCGTAATCCGCTACCAAAGCGGTTAAACACCGTGGTATACTGTTCTGGTTAAGCAGATTGACTCGCATTGGCGTCATTAATGCGCGCACTTAACGGGCGCTCAATGCCGACAATGCCCATCAGTGCCTGATTGGAAGACGACCACCAGAACCCTTTTTCCCTATCCACTTTTGCCCGCAGACCCGCCGACAGCGGCTCCAGGCGAGTCTGGATTGTTGCCTTGTCATAGACCTTGACCTGCGGATAACACAGGCGTACCCGGTCACCCGGTCAGAGGAGGTATTAAAAATTAATGGTGCCTTGTGGCCCGCGTCTGGCTATCGCCTGGGCAAACGTCATCCCCGCCGGGGCAATAGGCAATGCCTTCACAGTGGTAGGCCAGGGCAATCATGGCGCTGGCCACGGCATTCTGGTGCGAGAAGCCGAGAGCAATCAGCAGTCTGGGGCGAAAGCCAAACAGGCTGTCGGCATTTTCCAGCGCTTTCATCCCGGTACGCTGGTCGGCAGCATTGGTGGTGCCCAGAATGTCAGAGCGGCGGTGATTTTTGAGACATCCGGGGTGTTATAGGTGACACTGACGGTGGCCCCCTGGGCAATACCGCCGGTGGTGACGCGGGTCACCTTGCCGGTAGCGTATGCGACTGCATAGTCGGTCGCCGCCTGAAACAAGGTCTGCCCATCGACGCTTTTCACCACTATATCGCCCACAGGTAATTGAGTCAGGGTGGCACTGTGGTGCATACTATCCAAAGTTACACGTTCCGCGGTTATCGTTTTCTGATGTTTTCGGGGGTCAAACACATTGACCACCAGAACGGTACCGACACCGTGGTCATAGATAGCGCGCAAGGCCTGTGGCAGGGTAAATCCACTTGCCTCATCGCTAAACTGAGCCGCGTTTTTTCCGACAGGCACCCGGTCAGGGTATTGACCGGGCCTTTCGGCGCGGTACCGACCAGCCCAATTACCGACGATTTTTCCGTTTTGACCGGACGTGGCCCTCGCTCGATTTCCAGCGTATCGACGCCGTGATGTTTTTCTCTGCTCATGGAGTGACCTCGTTACTTTATTATGTCTGATGGCTTGTCGTCTGATGGCGGGCGCGCACTGGTTTACCGATATCGCGGCAGGCTCGCTTTCGGTGCTGCTGGTGGGCCTGAGCTGGGTGCTGCTGACGCCTCTGAGCGACGCGGTGGTCAATGCGATTTATCGTAAACTGACGGGCAAATATAAGCCCTGACGATTGCTAAAGGCCGATCGAACAGAAAGCGCCCGACGCTTATTGATAAGCGCAAATAAAAGAATGGCATTATTCTTATCCCTCTCTGCTTTAAAACCCCGCCAGTATTATTAGCAGGCTAATGATAAAGAAAAGCCTATGACGTTTTCCCTTTTTAATTCTCTTTCCCGCCCCCTTGTCCAGTGAGAAAAGGCTTAAAAGCTTATCTAACCGCGGAATTGCCCCTGTTTGTCGCATTTATTTTAAGAGTAATTTTTTAAAATTGAGGGTAAAGTAACCAGTGTGTTACAGACTGATTTCAAATCAAAAAAAGCTATTAGAAATTACGTAAAAGCCCTCGCTACGGCGTCTGTAATCGGTTAATCTCCATGGCGTAGAGGCATCAGAAGCAGAAAATTCGGTTCTTTTTTAAGCAAAAAAGTGTTCGTTAACACATTTTAGTAATTAAGGAATTGTCTTAGGCTGTCACGCTTATTAATCTCAATCCGTTTTATCACCTGGCTAGCGACATCCTGTCGTAAGGACTTCGAAGGAATATACGAACAATGGTCAAATCTCAACCAATACTGAGATATATCTGGTGGATTTTGCCTGCAGTGGCGCTGGCAACTCTCCTCTCAGCATGTAGCAGTACCGGTCAGCACGCGAAAAACGAGAATCATGAAGTTAACAACCAGAATGGTTTTTTACTTCAGGCGTCTCAGGATGAATTTGAAGAGATGGTGCAGAATGTGGATGTTAAATCCCGTATCATGGAACAATATGCCGACTGGAAAGGCGTGCGTTACCGCCTCGGCGGCGACACCAAACGCGGCATCGACTGTTCTGCCTTTGTGCAGCGTACCTTTCGCGACCAGTTTGGCTTAGAGCTGCCGCGCTCCACCTCGGAGCAGCAGGACTCCGGCAAAGAGATTTCGCGCACCAAGATGCGTCCCGGCGATCTGGTGCTGTTCCGCGCTGGCTCGACTGGCCGCCACGTGGGCATCTATCTCGGCAACGACAACTTTGTACATGCCTCCACCAGCAGCGGCGTGATGATCTCCAGCCTGAATGACCGCTACTGGAAAAAGCGCTATCGCGAAGGCCGTCGGGTATTAAGCCGTAATCCCAGCTAGCTTCTGAACCTGTTCGTTTCTCAGCAAGAGAAAACATAAAACGCTGCTCAGCAGCGTTTTTTTTTCGTCTTTATCCTGGATAATTTACGTAGCCATAGCGTAAAAGTGATTGTTTATCAGAAGCATATCGATACATTCCCTGCCGTCTCGTTATATTCTCATCACTTTCGCCAGAGCAGTCGTGCAGAGTCAATAATGAAAGATAAGACAAGGGGAAAGCACCTCCATGCCACTGCCCAGGGCGCTAACGCGCCAGGCCTCCTATCCTCGTCGCATCGCCTGGAGCAGCGCGATCTTCGGCAGCCTGTTCTTTATCCTCTTTACGCTGCTGCTGACCTTTACCTGGCATCAGCATCTGCTGAACGACAGCCGCGCCAGCCTGCAACGCGCCCTAGATACGCTTGTCGCCAATACCCTGAATCCCCTGGTCTCTTTTACCCAGCATGACTGCCACGCTATCAGCCAGGAGCTGACCTCCCGCTCCGCCTTCGCCAGCGACCTGCGCGCGATTTTGCTGGTGCGCGAGGGCTACGCCTTTTGCTCATCGGCCGCCGGCGCCTTCTACCTACCGCTCAACGCCATCTCGGAGCAGACCGATCTCGGCCGCAACCTGGATCTGCGCCTGCTGAGCGGCACGCCGCTGCAGCCCGGCAAGCCCGTTTTCGCTCTCTGGCTGCGCAATCCGCAAAGCGCGCAGTCCGGCGTGCTGGCGACGGTTAACCTTAACCTGACGCCCTATCAGCTGCTGGCCTCATACCATCCGGAGATCACAGGTATGGCGCTGGTGGCGCAGAATACGGCGCTGACCAGCTGGCGGCAAAGCGTGGTCGAGAACCGCGCGCTGCCGCCGCAGCCGCTCAGAGTCTACCCGCTGCAGTTCGTGCTCTATGGCAGTACGCTGTCGCTGCTGGTCGGCGGCAGTTGCTGGCTACTGCTGTCGGTAAACCAGCGGCCCGGCAAAGAGATCCTGCTTGGCATCAAGCACGGCGAATTTCACGTGGAATATCAGCGGCTAATCAGCACCCTGAGCGGTCGCACCTACGGCCTGGAGGCGCTGCTGCACTGGACCCATCCCAGCGAAGGGATGATCCCGCCCGATATGTTTATCAGCTACGCTGAGTCACTGAACCTGATTATTCCGCTGACGCGCCACCTGTTTGAGCTGGTGGCGCGCGATGCGCACCGCATGAATCCCTGTGTGCCTGCCGGCACCCATATGAGCCTGAACCTGTCGCCACCGGCGAGCAGGCGGCCTGACTGGTCAAACACGGCGTCAGCCATATGCAGGGTTATCTGTTCAGCCGCCCGCTGCGGCCAGATAAGCTGATCGACTATTACCGCAGCCGCAGCCTGGCGACGCTGGCCGGATAGCTGGTTGCGACGCCGCCGGAAGTGCTAAGCTCGTCGGCGAAAAAAACAGGAGACCGCCATCCCTATGCTGTTGCGCCTGATAAGCCTGCTGCTCGCCACGCTCTGCGCCCCGCTGCGCGGCGAGATGATCCAGCAAAGCCGAGCCTTCGCCACGCTGGGCGAGCCGAAATACGCGCCCGGCTTCCGCCACTTTGACTATGTGGATCCCGCCTCGCCAAAGAGCGGCAGGCTCACCATGGCGGTGGTCGGTACCTTTGGCAACTTCAACCGCTACGCCTCGCGCGGCAATCCCGGCGCAGGCACGGAAACGCTCTACGACCGGCTGTTTACCAGTTCAGACGACGAGCCGGACAGCTACTATCCGCTGATCGCTGAATCGGCGCGCTACGCCAGCGATTTCCGCTGGATGGAGATCCGCCTTAATCCGCGCGCAGGACGTTGCCTTTACCTTCGACAAATTTATGCGCGAAGGCGTGCCGCAGTTTCGCATGTTTTACCGCGGCGTTAGCGTCACCGCACTCAGCCGCCAGACAGTGCGCATCCAGCTGCCAAAGGCCGACAAGGATATGATGCTGGGGCTGCTGACGCTGCCGGTGCTGTCGCAGGCGTTCTGGCAGACAAGGCCGTTCAACGAGCCACTCAGCGCGCCGCCGCTCTCCAGTGGCCCTTACCGCATCAGCCGCTACAAGCTGGGCCAGTAGCCAGTATATTGAGTACAGCCGGGTAAAAGATTACTGGGCGGCGGACCTGCCGGTAAACTGCGGCCGCTTTAATTTCGATACCCTGCGCTACGACTACTACCTGGACGATAACGTCGCCTTTGAGGCGTTCAACGCGGGCGCCTTTGACCTGCGCGAAGAGGGCTCCGCTAAAACGCGCAAAGCGGCCAGCCGCTGCGCATCGAGCTGCTGCTGCGCAGCGGCGCCAGCAATGACTGGGCGCTGCCCGACCAGCACAACCTGTCACGGCTCGGCATCCGCCTGACGCTGCGCGTGGTGGACGCCTCCCAGTATCTGCGGCGGCTGCGCGAGGGCGACTACGATATGATCGCCTCGCTCTATCTGGCGATGCCTGCGCCCGGCTCCGATCTGCAGACCTGCTGGCAATCGGACTATATCGATTCCTCATGGAACAGCGCGCGGCTGAAGGATCCGCTGGTGGACCATTTCGTCAAGGCGATAGTGGCGCACCAGAGCGACAAGGCGGCGCTGCTGCCGCTTGGCCAGGTGCTGGATCGCATCCTGCTGTGGAATGCCTATATGATCCCTATGTGGTACAACGCGGAAGATCGCATCGCCCTCTGGAATAAGTTCGCCCATCCGGCAGCAAAGCCCGCTTACGCCAGCGGGCTGGAAAACTGGTGGTATGACCCCGATAAAACCGCGCGTTTGCCGGCGGAACGACGCTGAGGAGCCGACATTGTCCGCCTATTTTTTGCGCAGAATGTTGCTGGTGATCCCTACGCTGTGGGCCATTATTACTCTCAACTTTTTTATTGTGCAGATCGCGCCCGGTGGACCGGTTAATCAGGCGCTGGCCAATATTGAGTTCGGCCAGAGCAGCGGCCTGCCGGGCGGCGGCGGCGATGGCGGCGCGCGGGAAGCGCTGAATCGCGCGACGCCCGGCGACAGCTAGTATCGCGGCGCGCGCGGCCTCGACCTGGAGGTGATCGCCGAAATCAAGCGGCGCTACGGCTTCGATAAGCGGATGTGGCAGCGCTATGTCGAGATGCTGTGGAACTATCTGTGCTTCGATTTCGGCGACAGCCTGTTTCGCAGCGCCTCGGTGGTGCAGCTGATCAAAGAGAGCCTGCCGGTTTCCATCAGCCTGGGGCTGTGGAGCACGCTGATTATCTATCTGATTTCTATCCTGCTGGGCATTAAAAAGGCGGTGCGCAACGGCAGCGCCTTTGACGTCTGGAGCAGCACCTTTATCATCATCGGCTACTCCGTGCCCGCCTTCTTGTTCGGCATCATGCTGATCGTGCTGTTCGCCGGCGGCAGCTATCTCGACTGCTTTCCGCTGCGCGGCCCCACCTCGCCGTAGTTCGATTCACTGCCCTGGTATGGCAAGGTGGCCGATTATCTGTGGCATATCAGCCTGCCGGTTCTGGCGACGGTTATCGGCGGTTTCGCCACTCTGACCATGCTCACCAAAAACAGCTTTCTGGATGAGATCCGCAAGCAGTACGTGGTGACGGTGCGCGCGAAGGGTCTCGGTGAGCGGCGTATTCTCTACCATCACGTTTCCGCAACGCCATGCTGCTGGTGATCGCCAGCTTTCCCGCCACCTTTATCAGCATGTTTTTCACCAGCTCGGTGCTGATCGAGGTGATGTTCTCGCTGAAC
Organism: Candidatus Pantoea persica; assembly: GCF_013753875.1. GTDB lineage: Bacteria > Pseudomonadota > Gammaproteobacteria > Enterobacterales > Enterobacteriaceae > Pantoea > Pantoea persica. The sequence goes on along the minus strand of NZ_SMDS01000019.1, from coordinate 87,277 downwards.
GGCCTTGGCCTGCTGGGCTATGACGCCACTATTCAGCGCGACTATCCGGTGATGTTCAGCACGCTCTATATTTTCACCCTGATCGGCCTGCTGCTGAATATCGTCAGCGACCTGACCTATATGCTGGTCGATCCCCGCATTGATTTTGAGGGCCGCTGATGCGCTTGTCTCCGATCAATCAGCAGTGCTGGCTGCGTTTTCACCACAACCGACGCGGCTACTGGTCGCTGTGGATTTTCCTGATTATCTTTGCGCTCTCGCTCGGCGCCGATCTGCTGGCGAATGATAAGCCGCTGCTGGTGAGCTACAGCGAAAGCGACTTCGGCGGCGCGCTGCCGACCGCCACCGACTATCAGGATCCCTGGCTGCAAAACCGGCTGAACCAGCACGGCTAGGCGCTGTAGGCGCCGATCCGCTTCAGCGACGGCACCATCAACTTCGCCACTCAAACGCCCTTCCCTTCGCCACCGTCGACGCAAAACTGGCTGGGCACCGACGCCAACGGCGACGACGTGCTGGCGCACCTGCTGTACGGCACGCGCATTTCGCTGCTGTTTGGCCTGCTGCTGACCTTTTTTCCAGCGTTATCGGCATTGTGGTCGGCACGGTGCAGGGCTACTTCGGCGGACGGGTCGATTTGATCGGCCAGCGCGTTATCGAAGTCTGGTCCGGCATGCCCGCGCTGTTTTTGCTGGTGCTGCTCTCCAGCGTCATCCAGCCGGGCTTCTGGTGGCTGCTGCTGGTTACGGTGATTTTCGGCTGGATGGGGCTGGTAAGCGTGGTGCGCGCCGAGTTTCTGCGCACGCGCAACTTCGACTATATCCGCGCGGCGCAGGCGCTGGGCGTCAGCGACGCGCATTATGCTGCCGAATGCGATGGTGGCCACCCTCACCTTTTTACCGTTTATCCTCTGCGGCTCGATCGCCATGCTGACCTCACTCGATTTTCTCGGCTTCGGTCTGCTGGTGAGATCGCCGTCGCTCGGCGAGCTGCTGTTGCAAGGCAAGAATAATCTACAAGCACCGTGGCTGGGGCTGGCGGGCTTCTTTACGCTGGCGATCCTGCTGTCGCTGCTGACTATCGATGGTCTTTGCGTCGCGCTGCAGCGCGGCGGCGTGACGAGCAACCTGGTGAAAGAGGTCTCTCTCAGCGTTGAGGCGGGCGAAACCCTGGCGCTGGTGGGCGAATCCGGCTCCGGCAAAAGCGTCACCGCGCTGTCGGTAATGCAGCTGCTGCCCGCGCTGCCGGTGAGCTATCCTCGTGGCAGGATCCTGTTTAACGGCAGCGATCTGCTGCGCGGCAATCAGATCGCGATGATCTTTCAGGAGCAGATGGTGTCGCTTAATCTGCTGTACACCGTCGAGAAGTAGCTGTATGAGGTGCTCTCCCTGCATCGCGGCATGCAGCGTGAGGCGGCGCGCGGCGAGATCCTCAGCGCGCTCGACCGCGTCGGCATCCGCCAGGCCGCCGCGCGGCGCTGTTTAGCCAGCCACAGTACGCCTATACCCGCCAGTTGCTGGCGGTCAAACAGCTGCGCGTCACCTTTCCGGTGCGGCGTGGCCTGCTCAGGCGGCAGGTCGATGAAAAGGTAGCGGTGCGCGACCTCAGCTTTACCCTGAGGCGCGACGAGAGCCTGGGGCTGGTCGGGGAATCCGGCTCCGGCAAAAGCACCACCGGGCTGGCGGTACACCGGCCCGATCTCGACGCCGCGCAGCAGGAGGCGCGCGTCATCGCGGCGATGGAGGAAGTGGGATTAGCGGCAGAGAGCCGCCATCATCGCTATGCAGCGGAGTTTTCCGGCGGCCAGCGGCAGCGCATCGCCATTGCGCGCGCGCTGGTGGTGGAGCCGCAGCTCATCGTGCTGGATGAACCGACCTCCTCGCTGGACCGCTCGATGCAGAAGCAGACCCTGACGCTGTTGTGCCAGCTACAGCAGCATCAGCTGACCTATATCTTTATCAGCCACAATTTGCAGGTGGTACGCGCCTTGTGTCACCAGCTGATTGCACTGCGCCAGGGCGAGGTGTTGGAGCAAGGCGGCTGCGCGCCTCAGTGGCCGTTAAACGTCTCTGCAATCGCCACGCCCTGATTTTTCAGGCAGCAGTTGTTGGCGCTTTCGTCGCTGTGCAGGATAATAAACAGGCAGGGCGTCCCTTCGCACTCCGCCACTTTGCACTCGACCTGAATCGTCGCCAGCGCATCCTGCAGCTGGTGCAAAATTTCCCATGAGGGATGGCCGTCGTGGCTGATCAGGCGCAGCGCAATGAGATCTTGCTAATTGGCTACACCCTCCTCTACCACGATGCCGCTGTGAATGGAGAGCGGCATCAGCATCGCCAGCAACCCCAGAATCACCACCAGTCCCGCAGCTGAATTTTTTTCCTTGCGCACGGTCGCTTCGCTATTTCTGCTTTAACTCGTCGGGCAGCCCGACGCTGTTAATTTCATCTTCCGTCATATCGCCCGGTGCCAGATCCGCATCCAGCACAATGCCGCCGATATGCTCGCGCTGAAGCCCGACCACGCGGTTGCCGACGGCGGCGAACATGCGCTTCACCTGGTGATGGCGCCCTTCGCTGATCGTCAGCAGCACTTCGGTCGGGGTAATCGTCTCCAGCTGCGCCGGTTGGGTCAGCGACTTTTCGCCGTGCAGCTGAATACCCGCGGCGAACTGCTGCGCCATCTCTTCCGCAACGGGATGCTCCAGCGTTACGCAGTAGGTTTTCTCGCAGTGGTGGCGCGGCGAGGTGATGCGGTGCGACCACTGGCCGTCGTCGGTAAGCAGCACCAGGCCGGTGGTGTCGATATCGAGACGGCCGGCGGCGTGCAGCTTCCACGCGGTCAGCTCTTCGATAAAGAACAGGATGGGCAGTAATCGGGAGCGTCGTGGAGCAGACGTAGCCCTGCGGCTTGTTCAGCATAAAGTAGCGCGGCCCGACCTGCAGCTGCAGCGAGTTGCCGTCATACTCTACCTCATACTCGGGCAGAATTTTGAAGGCGGTGTCGCGCACCACTTCGCCATTAACGGTGACTTTTTGCCCCCGGATTTCGCGATCGGCGATAGCCCGGCGGACTTCCAGTTGCTAAGAGATGAATTTGTCGAGTCGCTTGAATTCGCTTTGCCTGTTACTGCGGAGGGAAACTGAAACGGGTTTTACCCGTTGAAAAAATGCGGGAAGTATAGCTCGAACCCGCGACGCCGTACAGAGCCGTTCCCGCGTTTCCGCCAATTTCATGGCATAATTTTGCCTGATTTCGCAAAAGTGATCGGCAATGGCTTTTACTCTACATCCCTATAAGCAAGACGTGGTTAACGCGACCCTCAACCATTTTCGACATCACGCCGAACCGGCGGTGATCGTGCTGCCAACCGGCGCAGGCAAAAGCCTGGTGATCGCCGAGCTGGCACGGCTGGCGCGCGGACGCGTGCTGGTGCTGGCGCACGTCAAAGAGCTGGTGGAGCAGAACCACGGCAAATATCAGGCCTACGGCCTAGAGGCGGATATCTTCGCCGCCGGCCTGCAGCGCAAAGAGAGCCAGCGCAAGGTGGTGTTAGGCAGCGTACAGTCGGTAGCGCGCAACCTCGCGCAGTTCGACAGCGCCTTTTCGCTGGTGATCGTCGACTAGTGCCACCGCATCAGCGATGACGACAACAGTCAGTATCAGCAGATTTTTAGCCATCTGCGCCAGCGCAATCCTTAGCTGCGGCTGCTGGGGCTGACCGCCAACCCCTTCCGCCTCGGCAAAAGGTGGATTTATCATTTCCACTACCACGGCATGGTGCGCGGCGACGAAAAAGCGCTGTTCCGCGATTGCATCTACGAGCTGCCGCTGCGCTATCATGATCAAGCACGGCTTTCTGGTGGAGCCGGAGCGGCTCGACATGCCGGTGGTGAAGTACGATTTCAGCCGCCTGACGGCGCAGGCTAACGGGCTGTTCAGCGAGGCGGATCTCAACCGCGAACTGAAGCAGCAGCAGCGCGTCAAGCCGCACATTATCAGAGACCGCCGCCGACGTGGTGGCGTTGCAGCCGCGGCTGCGCCATCCCGATGTTGTGGTAGCGTGCGCCAAAGGGCAGTTCTGGCAGGTACGCGAGAAGCTGTTCGACTATCAGGAACGCTTCCGCCGCGCCAACGAACTGCGCTAAACGGCGGAATCATTTGCCCGCCTCGCTCATTACCGCTATACTGCCGCCCGCTTTTGCATTCGCATGAGCCTTTGAACAACTCTCCTGCGGCTGGGTCGCCTGTATCAGGAATTACTTAAGAGGCATTACGATGTTCACTATCAACGCAGAAGTACGTAAAGAGCAGGGTAAGGGTGCGAGCCGCCGCCTGCGCACAGCGAACAAATTCCCGGCCATCATATATGGTGGTAATGAAGCCGCTGTTTCCATCGAACTGGACCAAGACGCAGTGATGAACCAGCAGGCGAAGCCTGGATTCTACACTGAGGTTCTGACCCTGGTTGTCGACGGTAAAGAAACCAAAGTTAAAGTGCAGGCTGTTCAGCGTCACCCGTTCAAGCCAAAACTGCACCACATCGACTTCGTACGCGCGTAAGCGTCTGCGAATCGAAATAAAAAAAAGCCGCGTATGCGGCGTTTTTTGGGGCTGGCGGAAGGCTTACTTGCCGCTGGTGCGGCGCTGCAGTTGATCGCGCAGGTTCGGCGGCATGCCCTTGATGGTCAGTGTGTCGGTGGCTAGATCCCAGAAGATGCGCTCGCCGAGCAGCGTGGCGTCGAAGTTGAGCGTCAGACCGCGGCCGCTGCCGGAAAATTTGGTCAGCTGGCGCATTGCACTGCGATCCGCCGGAAAGTACTCTTCCAGCTCATAGCCCTGCTCTTGAGTAAAGGCCTGGAACGACTTATCGCCGAGCGTCGGCAGCTCTTTCGACAGCTCTTCCAGCTCGATCTTCTCCCCCGCCTGCAGCTGCTCATTGCAGTAGCTGTAGACCTGCTGGCGGTAGTTCTGCCGCTCTATCTAGCTCTGACTCCGCGCAGTAGTCGTCCACCGCCAGCAACAGCCCGCGGTTCTGCGCTTTGGCGTCGAGGAAATCCATAAAAGAAGTCGGCGACCTTACGCCCTACCCGGCCGCGCAGAAAGGTCAGATAGCGCGTCGAGTCGGGCGTCAGCTTCCATTCGGTGAGATCGATACGCTGCACGGTATCCGCATGGTTGATATCAAGATTGTGGTTGCTGCTGATATTGAGCTGCTCGTTGACGCGCATGCTGCTCTGACTGTTGAGCACCGCCACCAGCAGATACTCCATCGCCAGATAGCGGTAGTGGACAAACAGCACCACGCCGCCTTCGGCAAAAGGATATTTGGCCAGCTCGTCGCGCAGGCGACCGGTGGCCGCGCGGCTGAACGCTAGGAAGTCATCGTTGCCCTTGCGGCAGTTGCGCAGCGCGTCCGCCAGTTCGCTGTCGTCGTTAAACAGACCATAGGCTTTGTTTTTGGTGCTGTAGACGCGGTGCAACTCTTCCACCATCGCCTCCACGGTGGTGTTGGCGGGCAGCAGCGTATCGCGCAGCCCCAGTTCAAGCTGATTCTCGTCGCGTTTGATTAGCTGGTGCAGGGCAATCTGGTCGATATCCAGACTCATGGTAGACTCTCCTTTTAGTTTAGGCGCGTATTCAAACACCGCCCGCACCGGCTTTCAACTCCATGCGCGAGGCGATCGATGCGCTTTCGATAAAATTGCGGTAAAAACCCTGTTGTTACGGTACTATATCGCCTTTTGAAACGAGATTAGTCGACGATATGCCACAATCATCCCGCTACAGCGACGAACGCGTAGAGAAACTCCTTGCGCAACTGGCTCAGGTGCTGCAGAAAGACAACGCGCCCACAGACCTTCCCCTGATGGTGCTAGGGAATATGGTGACCAACGTGATCAACAGCGATGTAGCGCCGGCGCAGCGCCGCTCGCTCGCCCGATCTTTTGCGGAAGCCCTGCAGGTCTCCGTTCGCGACGACAATGCCCATTAATCAGCTGATTTGACCGCATACTATGGTAACCAACCGGCAGCGCTACCGCGAAAAAGTGTCCCAGATGATCAGTTGGGGGCACTGGTTTGCTCTGTTTAATATTTTCTTCGCGTTGATTTTAGGCAGCCGCTATCTGTTGGTCGCCGACTGGCCCGCCTCGCTGACTGGACGCATTTACGCCTTCAGCAGCTGGCTCGGCCACTTCAGCTTTATTGTGTTCGCCGTTTATCTGCTGGCGATCTTTCCGCTAACCTTTGTGGTGATGTCGCAGCGGCTGCTGCGCGTGCTGTCGGCGATTATCGCCACCGCCGGGCTGACGCTGATTATGGTGGACAGTGCGGTGTTCAACCGCTTCCATCTGCACCTGAACCCGGTGGTGTGGGAGCTGGTGATCAACCCCGATCAAAGCGAGATGGCGCGCGACTGGCAGCTGATGTTTATCAGCGTGCCGCTGATTTTTCTGGTGGAGATGCTGTTTGCCACCTGGAGCTGGCAGAAGCTGCGCAGCCTGAACCGGCGCTCGTTCGGCAAACCGCTGGCGGCGCTGTTTATCAGCGCCTTTTTCGCCAGCCATCTGCTCTATATCTGGGCCGACGCCAACTTCTATCGCCCCATTACCATGCAGCGCGCTAACCTGCCGCTCTCTTATCCGATGACCGCGCGGCGCTTCCTTGAGCGCCACGGCCTGCTGGACGCGCAGGCCTACAAGCAGCGGTTGATCCAGCAGGGCGATCCGGAAACGCTCTCGGTGCAGTATCCGCTTAGCGACATCACCTTCCGCGACGGCGGCACACGCAACAACCTGCTGGTGATTACGGTTAAAGGGCTGAACGGCGGCAATATGGCGCAACCCCTGCCGAAGCTTAACAAGTTCGCCATCGACAACGTGCGCTTTACATAGCACTTCAGCACGGGCGACATGGCGGAAAAAGGGCCGTTCGGCCTGTTTCTACGGCATTTCCGCCAGCTATATGGATGGCGTGCTGTCGGCGCGTATGCCATCGGTGCAGCTGGGGGCACTGAGCACGCAGGGCTATCAGTTCGGGCTCTTCTCTTCCGAGGGCTTTAACCAGCCGCTCTATCGTCAGGCGCTGTTGGCGGACTATACGCTGACGGCGACCGATCGCCAGAACAACGCCAGCACGGTGACGCAGTGGCAAAACTGGCTCAGCAGCCAGAAAGGCGACGGCACTCCGTGGTTCTCATGGCAGGCGCTGGACGGCGTCGATCTCAGCGGCGCGACGGCGAAAACACGTTAGCGCAGCTATCAGCGTCAGGCCGCGGCGATCGATGAGCAGATCCATAACGCGCTCGCCGCCCTGCAGCAGCGCGACCTGCTGAAAAATACCGAGGTGGTGATCACCGCGCAGCAGGGAGTGGCGTTGGAAGGCAACGTCGAAAGCGCAGGCAACCGCGCCAACCTGCAGATGCCGCTGGTGATCCACTAGCCCGATACGCCGGCTCAGACCATCGAACGCCTAACCGATCATCAGGACGTGATGGCGACGCTGATGCAGCGCCTGCTGCACGTGCGCACCAGCCCGGTGAACTATTCGCAGGGAGAGGATCTCTTTGCCGCGCAGCGCCGCCACAACTGGGTGGCCAGCAGCGAAGATAACCGCCTGGTAGTGACGCCGCCGCAGGTGACGCTGATGCTCAACAATAACGACAGCTATCACGCCTATGATGCGCAGGGAAATCGCCTGCAGGAGCACCGGCCGCAGCTGGCGTTACTGCTGCAGGTGCTGACGGAAGAGAAGCGCTTTATCGCTAACTGATTAATTATGAGGCAGTTAGACGCCAGCTGCTTGCATTCCGCCGAAGAAACAGTAGACTAAACTCCACTGTTCGGCACGTAGCGCAGCCTGGTAGCGCACTGTCATGGGGTGTCAGGGGGCGGAGGTTCAAATCCTCTCGTGCCGACCAAAATTCTCAACTAAAGCAGCCTGTTAAGGCTGTTTTTTTTTATGCCTGCGCTCTGCCGCCGCGCCTTTCTGCCCGCCCGTTCAGACCCTGAAGCTTTGCCGGCGCGATAGCGATGTGTGTTCCCTTTCGCGCAGATTGAAGCTGTACGCACCCTTCGCGCCCCGCTTTACCGAAAAAATGATGGATGTTTTTATCCTGCTGGCACTTCCCATGCTGTTCGCCGGGATCCTCGCGCTGATGTATGCCGCGGGCAGCCAACGGCGCGCCTTTCTGTATGCCGGTTACGGCTTATCTTTTTTTGCGTCGATACTGTGCGCTCAGACGCGCATGCTGTAACCTGAACGCTTTTCGGGGAGAGGTTTGATGCTGACCTTTTCGCTGCTGGCGCTGTCGCGGCTAACTGCCGGTCTGATACTACGGGTGCTGGGGGGGGCGGCGGGAAGCAGAATAGGGGCTTTCTGCTTCCCGGCTCTGTTCTGCTGGCGGCCGGTTTCGTTAATGCGCCCTACCGGGCGTGGCCCTGGGATGGCGCCTTGCGCCTGCGCGTCGGCAATATGGTCTATACTGATGTTTACCTAGGCAAAAGGAAAAGGAGGAAAGTTTATGCATTACATCGAAAAAAACGATCCCAATAACACACCGGAATCGGGCGACAAACGTCCGGAGCCAGATCAGAAAAAGCAATGAGCAGGGCCGCCGATGGGCGGCCTTTTTCCTGCCGTGCCGCTGGCGGCCTCGTCAGACCCCTTCCCGACTCTTAGCCGCGCCGCCTGAACCGATCCCCTGACTCATCCGCTACCGCCCCGCCACCCAAACGTTCGTCCGGAAAACACGTCGCTGCTCCACTGATATACACGCGTCTGACTGACCCGCCGCTGTTCCGCCGCCTTCTGCCTGCCCAACTAACCTGCTGCTGTTCAGCGCTATCTCTATGCCTGCCCGACGGCCCGCCGCCGCACCGCTGCTGTTTTCTCTGAAAGAGAGCCTGTATAAGACGCTGTGGCCGGCAGCTGCATCAGCCGATGGATTGTCATCAGGCGGCGCTGGTGTGGCGATCGATCTGTCGGCGCAAAAGGCGTCCCTCAGCCTGACGCATCCCTTCAGCGAGGCGTTCAGCGTCGGCACGCGGCTGGAGGCACGGTTTCAGTTCTGCGACGAGCGGGTGCTGACGCTGCTGACGCACCCGCTTCCCGACAATAAAAAAACCGGCGCAGCAAAGGGGCTGAGCCGGTATAAACACAAGACGACAGAAAATAGTCCAGGGAGGCAAAAAACGCTGTTTTTGCTGCAGGCTAGCTTAAGCCGGGCCGCCGAGGCGGGCCACTGCTTCTTTCCGCTAAGCTTTTTCGTTCATCGGATAAGCGCTCTCCGTGCGCTGCACCGCATCTAGCGTCGCCATTTCGCGCTCGCGGCCGGTCAGCTCTCTCAGCTTGCCGTCGCACATATCCAGCAGGCGATCACATGGATAAAGTAGTGGTCATCATGACTGATGGCGAAAACGGTTTTGCCCGACGCCTGCAGCCACGGCAGCAGCTCGCGGTAGAAGACACAGCGGATGTGGGGATCCTGATCCGCCTCCCACTCGTCCAGCAGCAGCATGTCACGCTCCTCCGCCGCCAGCAGCATCACCAGCCACCTGCTCTGCCCTTTCGACAGCTGCAGGTTGAGGATTTTATTGCCCTCGATTTTCAGCTTTTCCTGCATTTTCAGCCGTTCCAGCCACGCCTGCACCAGCTTCAGATTAACGGGCACGCCCTCGCGGCCAATCAAGCGCTCGAACAGGTGCACGTCGGTGAACACCGCGGAGAAATGTTTGCGCCAGTGATCAAGCGCGTCTGCGCCAACGGGCTTGCCGTCGAGCAGCAGCGTACCGCTTTGCGTCTGGTAGAGGCCAGTTAACAGCATCGCCAGCGTCGATTTGCCCCTGCCGTTGCCACCGATAAGAAACACTAGCTCGCCGCGCCGCAGCGTCAGGTTGATCGGGCCCACCGTAAAGCCGTTTTGCCCGTAGTGAAAGCAGACGTCGCGCAGCTCCAGCGTTTACCACTCCGCCAGCGGCGGGAGCATATGAAATCCCTCCGGCCAGGGCGCGAGGTCGAAGGTTTTGAGCTTGCGGAACGCCACCTGGGCGCTGAGCAGTGTCGGCAGCGCGCTGACCGCCAAGAGCAGCGGCGTGCGCAGGAACAGCAGCGTCAGCGAGAAAGTCGCCGCTACGGAGGTGTTGGCCCAGCCGCGAGGCTGTTCGCCATAAAGAACACCATGCCGATAGCGCCGAGCGTCATAATATTCGACCAGTTCACCGCGCTGAGGTGGTCGGTATCAGCGAGCACGATATGGTGGCGATACGCTTTCGCATCCTCCTGATAGACGGTTTCGTAGATCAGCTGGGCGCGCTCGCGGTTAAGGTGCAGCTCTTTGCGACCTTCAGTGATGCTCTGAAAGTCGCGGTAGAGATCGTCCTCTACCTCGCGCAGCTTCGCCATATGGAGATAAACGCGCGACACCAGTAACCAGCCGCCCACCAGCGTCACCGCCATCCACAGGCTGGAAACCAGCAGCATTTTCGGCGACAGTCAAGCGAGATAGAGGGCGCTGCCCAGCGTAATGATGATGCCCTGAATCAGCTCCGGCAGGCGAACGAAGGCGATGGTGATGGCGCGAACGTCGCTGGTCAGCCCGGCCAGCAGCTGCACGTTGCCGATCTGCTCCAGCCGCTCGACGCGGGTGTCGAGAATGCGCTTGATAAACTCCCCGCACAGCCGCCAGACAAACTGATGTCACAGCATTGTCAGCGCCAGCTGCAGCAGAAAGCCTGGCAGAACCGCATAGGAGGTATTGATGGCCGCGAGCATTTCACTGTTGGTGTAGGCGATCATGGCGATGCCGAGCACGGCGCTAAGCAGCGTTAGCAGCAGGACGCCGATAAAAGGCCAGCAAAACTGGCGAAAAACAACGTTAAGCAACGCCATAACGGTTCCAGAAGTCAGAAAAGCAGCCAGCAGTGTAAAGCGATTCGGAATGATAGCAATAGTTATTCGCAGTCGCGCCGTCCCTAAAAGGCGCGGCGAAAGGTGAGGTTATAGCGAAACGCGCCCACCTGCGGATAAACGCCGGGCTTGAGCGGCAGAATGCCGTGGTAGCGCAGGCGCGACGGGCCGCCCCATACCACTAAGTCGCCGTGCTCCAGCAGCACGCGCTGCGTGGCGTCGCCGCGCGCAAAGCAGCCGAACTGAAACACCGCAGGCAGCCCCAACGACACGGAGAAGATGGGCTGGCGCAGATCTTTCTCATCTTTGTCCTGATGCAGCGTCAGCTTCGCGCCCGGCTCGTAGCGATTGATTAAGCAGGCGTCGGGCTGGAAGCCTGGAAAGCCCGCCTCGCGCGCGCAGTCGAGCGCCAGCTGGCGAAACAGCGGCGGCCGTTTTCCGCATCCTGCTCGGTATACTGATAGCCTCGTGCGTCGCTCGACCAGCCGAAATCCCCGCAGTTGGTCATCGCCACAGACATGCGGTGGCCACATGGCGTGATGCGATGGTGAAACGGATTCTGCTGCGCCACCGCCGCAATCGCCTCCAGCAGCGCGGGCGCCGCCTCGCGCGCGCGACGGCGCAGAATCGCTGCGCCGTCGGCCAGCGGTTCCTGCCAAGGCGCCTCATCGCCAAACAGATCGAGCATAACTCCCCCCTTGCGTGGTTACTTGCTGTCAATCAAAAAGCAAAAAGGCGGCGAACTGTGGCGACATCCAGCTGATGAACCTGTCACCCTCTTTGCTGATCAGGTAGACCGCCAGATGTTGCTTCAGCGCCAGCGCCTTCGCCTTGTCGCTGCCTAGCACCATCAGCCCCGTATCCCAGCCGTCCGCCTCCAGCGCCGTGGTAGCGATCACCGTAGCGGAGACCAGCTTATGCTCAATCGGCCGGCCGGTAACGGGATCGATCACGTGCGAAATGCGTTTGCCGTCCAGTTCATAATAGTTGCGATAGCTGCCTGAGGTGCTGATGCCGTGTCCCTGCAGGTCGACGCGCGCCTGCACGGCGTTTTCGCGGTCGGTCGGTTTCTGGATTGCCACGCGCCAAGGGTTGCCCTGCGCATTCTGGCCGCGGCTCAGCACGGCGCCGCCCACAGAAACCAGATAGTTATTGATCCCCTCGCGCTCCATCAGGCGCGCCAGATGGTCAGTGGCGTAACCTTCGCCCATGGTGGAGAGATCGACATAGAGGCCGGGCAGATCTTTTTGCAGCCACTGCCCTTGCGCCGTTTCGATCACGCGCAGATGCTGCAGGCCGGTCTGCGCCTTCGCCGCCGCGATCTGCGCCACCGTCGGCGTCTGTGCTGGCTGCTTTGTCGGACCGAACCCCCACAGGTTCACCAGCGGGCCGACGGTGATATCCATCGCGCCGCCGGTTTGCGCGCCGATGTGCAGCGCTGCGGTGACGATATCCGCCATATCGGCGCTGATCGGCTGCGGCGCCTCGCCCTGATAGCGGTTGAACTGCGACAGCATCGAGTCAGGTTTCCAGGTCGACAGCGTACCATCGTCGGCGTCTAGCTGCTGCTGGATCGCCTGCTGCAGGGCGTAGCGGCGCGTGGCGTCGACGCCGGCCAGTGTCACGCGCCATACCGTGCCCATGGTTTTGCCTTCCAGCACCATTGCCTGCGGCACGGGCGAGAGATCGCAGGCGCTCAGCGCGCAGGCCGCTGTTATCAGTAGCGGAATGTTCCGATATCGCATTCTTGCCTCATCTGTAACGCTTTATTCCTGGCAGAAACAAAGCATAAATAATCAGTAAAGTAACAAAAAGCAGGTTGTTTTCTCGCCCTGATTTCTATCAAACTGGCGCGCTACCGGCTGCTAACAGGAGGCCTTTAATGATTTATGTCACTCTCGCCGTTATTACCGCACTGTTCCCTTTTCAGCCTCGGCAAGGTGGTGCAGCATCGACGTCACAAGGCGCTGGGCTACAGCCGCACGCGCCAGCATTGAGCACCCCTGCACAAAAATGCCGCAACAGTGTAGCAAAACGGGAGCAAACGCCGTGGCTGTGAGAGCGATCGGACTGGCATGAATAGTGCACCGTTTAAACCCGGTTAACTTTCGGGAGGTACGCTATGAAAAAGTCATCGTCACAGATGAGCCAGTGGCAATACTGGCTCAGTTTTTCCGCCTTCACCCTCGCCGAGACAGGCTTTGAAGGAAGCATGCCGCCACTGCAGGCGAAGTGCGAGGCCAGACGCAAACGCACGCTGCGCTGACAGCTACAGTCCCAGCTCACTCAGCCCCGGATGATCGTCCGGGCGTTGCCCAAGCGGCCAGTGAAACTGGCGTTCGCTGGCCGCTATCGGCAGATCGTTGATGCAGGCGAAGCGCTCAATCATCAGGCCATCCGCGCCGAAGCGCCAGTTCTCATTGCCGAAGCTGCGAAACCAGTTGCCGCTGTCATCCACTCATAAGCAAAGCGCACCGCTAGCCGGTCGTCGTGCCGCGCCCACAGCTCTTTAATCAGCCGATAGTCCAGGCTCTTTCGCCCATTTGCGGCGCAGAAAAGCCACCACCGCGTCGCGGCCCTGCACGAATTCACTGCGGTTGCGCCAGCGCGTCTCCTGCGCGTAAACCTGCGACACCCGCAGCGGGTCACGGCTGTTCCAGGCGTCTTCCGCCATACGCACTTTTTGTTTTGCGCTTTGCGTGTCAAAGGGGGATAGCAGCATCGTTATCTCCTGTGGATCCGCTCAGCAGGATAGACAGAGTTGTCTACCTGCTTTACTCTGCTGCAGGTAGACCATTCTGTCTACAAAAAAATTAACAGGCCACGCTATGCTCACTCCGCTCTACTTCAATCCCGATGCCGCCGCCCGCGACCGTGTCCTTACCGCGGCGCAGCATCTGTTCTACCAGCACGGCATACGCGCTACCGGTATCGACAGCGTGATTGCCGCGGCGGGCGTCACTAAAGTCACCTTTTACCGCCACTTCCCAGCGAAAAATCAGCTGATTCTGGCGGTGCTGGCTCAGAGCCATCAGCGCTGGATGGCGGGATTTCGCCAGGCGATGGCGGAACCGGCGCCGCTGCTGGAGACGCTGCCGGCCGCGCTACACAGCTGGTTTGCTGAGGCGGACTATCGCGGCTGCGCCTTTATCAACGCCAGCGCCGAGCTGGGCGACAGCCAGCCGGAGGTCAGCGCGCAGGCGCGTGAGCACAAGCGGGAGATGGCGCAGGCGATTGCCGACAGACTGGCAGCGGACGAGCGGGCGAAAACGGGTCAGATTATGCTGCTGGCGGAAGGCGCGATAGTGCAGGTACAGCTGGGGGAAGCGCGTGAAGCGGTGATAGCAGATTTACGCGCCGCGCTGGCGGCAGTATTGCAGAGGGGAGCGTAGCCCGCAGGCTACGCTCCTGACAGCACCAGAACTGGTAAACCAGACCCAGCGCCACGGTATCGTCGGTGTTAATGCCGGCCGCGTCGGTAAAGTCATTGTCGTCCATAAGGTTGATCTGGTAGTCAACATAGGTAGACATGTTTTTGTTAAAGTTATAGCTTGCGCCGACGTCGACATATTTTTCAGGTTCTGTTTGCCTCAGTTCTGCACTTCAGTGCCGCGAGTGCCGCGAGTGCCGCACGAGGTCACAAACGCCAGCGACGAACGCAGGCTGAAGTCGAACTGGTACTGCGCCCACTAGCTCCCAGTTATCCGCTTTATCGGCGAAGCAGTAAACGTCACTATCGCTGGAACCAAAGCGGGTCGCGTTAGCGTTAAAGGAGCGGCTGTACATCGCGGCCAGGTAGATGTTGTTGGCGTTATATTTCAGGCCGCCGGTGTAAACTTCCGCCTTGTCGCCGCGGCCCAGGATGCCCGGTGAAGCGCCGTTCTGATTGTTGGTGCGGTCAGACTAGAACATCGCCGCGCCAATGCCGAAGCTAGAGCCAAGATCGTAGGTGGTGCTCAGGCCCCAGCTGTCGCCGCTCTCACCCAGCAAGTCGCGACCAGAGGTTTCGCGGCTCGGGTTGTCGTTTTTGCCCTGATACTGAACGGCGAAGTTCCAGCCATCCACCAGACCAAAGAAGTTGTTGTTACGATAGGTCGCCAGGCCGTTGCTGCGCTGGAACATAAAGTTGTCCGCGCCGTAGGTGTCGCCGCCGAACTCCTGCAGGACGTCGGTCCATGCGCCGATATCGTAGACGACGCCGTAGTTGCGGCCATAGTCGAACGAGCCTACATCGCCAAATTTCACACCGGTAAAGCCAACGCGGGTGTAGCTGTTAGCGGTGCCTTCGCTTTCCGCTGTGTTCAGCGCCGCCTATTATTCCCACTGGCCGTAACCGGTCAGCTGCTCGGAAATCTGGGTTTCGCCTTTGAATCCGAAGCGCAGGTAAGACTGATCGCCATAATTACCGCCGTTATCTGAGAAATAGTGCAGACCGTCAACTTTACTGAACAAGTCTAATTTGTTGCCGTCTTTGTTGTAAATTTCCGCTGCGCTTGCTGAACCCGCTGCAACCAGCAGCGCAGGGATCACCAGGAAGAGAACGCGACGTTTCATTTATTTTATTATGCCACTGCGAACTGAATGCTTAAAAATTCAGCCGACACGCCATTGTCATTTTATAAAGGGCAATAAGCTATCACGAAAATACTAAGAAATCTCCAAAACTATTTCATACTGCGAAATGTTTATTTCCATCTGTAAATTTTGCGGGACTAATAAGCAGCAAGCATTGGTGAAATTATTACACAAAATAACAAACTATTTTACATCATATTTTTTCATCAGATTACGATCAGCCCCACCTCAGCACTGAATGATAAAACATATGAGCCATCTGAGAATACAATAGATCCCGCTGTCATCATTTATTTCATTATTACTTTCATTCACCCCGAATGTGATGTTTACCCTATTTACCGCCGAACCTGTTAGTTTGGCATTTTTTATCAATGTTGTCCTTACCACACCTTTAATTGCTACCGTTTACGCGCGCGCGTAAAATAAGCCTTTTTTGACAACCGGCCCACCCGGCTTTTATTGCATGCAGGGTTAATTCAATTATTGAATAATACGCTAGCTGATTTATCACGGTAATAAATCACCTCGTTTAAAACGCGTTCATCCTGTTTTATCTACGACCTGTTTGGTGCTAAGCGGCTATTAATCAATGGATCGGTCGGCGCAAAACGGGTCTGCTTAGGCGGCCGCGCGGCGGCGGGCAATTGTCTCGACCGGCAAATATCTGACCACCCCTTCTGTAAGGCGACGCATTTTCAGATAACAGCCAGGAAAGTTCTGAAAAGCGGATAACGCCAGCGAAAAATCGGTAAAATATGCGCCTGACCAGCGATTTATCGTCGGCAAAAGCGGTTCAGCTGCGCGTGCGGCTGCGGCTTTAATGCTACACTTCGTCGCTTTGACACTCACGAATAACACTATGACCGCACTGGATGCCGCATCACCCAGGAAACTTCACATCCGTGGCAGTCTAGGGACACGTATCGTTTTTCTTATCGCTGGCCTCGGCATCGGTTCGCTGGCGGCGATGCCGGTGACCGGCACGCTGGTGGGCCGTTTCGGCTGTTGTCGCGTGATGTTCTGCTCCACGCTGGTGCTCCTGGCGACACTGCCGCTGCTGGCGGTGCTCGATACGATGTGGATGATGGCGGCGACGCTGATGCGCGATCGGCTGTATCAGCCCGATCAGCCCTGGCTGGTGATGCCGCGCGGCTTCGTCGCCTTTCTCGGCTTTATCCTGTTTCTCGCCGAGGGCTCCGTGCTCGATTGGGGCGCGCTGCTGCTGCTGCAAAGCCCTTCGATGTCGACGGCGCACTCCGGGTCTGGGCTACGTGCTCTTTTCCGTGGCGATGACGGTGGGTCGCCTGACCGGCGATAAAATTATTGATCGTTTCGGCCGCTTTCCGGTAATGCTGACCGGCGCGCTGACGACGTCGGCCGGCTTGGCGCTGGCGGTCTTTCTGCCCTAGCCGCAAATGGCCCTGCTCGCTTTTCTGCTGGTGGGCTTCGGCTTGTCGAATACGGTGCCGATGTTATTCAATGCCGTCGGGAATCAACAGGATATGCCCTCGAACCTAGCGATTTCCGCTATGACAACGCTGGGGTATACAGGTATTCTCTCAGGTCCGGCTTTAATCGGATTTATTTCTCAATGGCTGAGCCTCAGCGGCGCCTTTCTGCTCATCGCGCTGCTGCTGGCCGTGGCCGCCAGTGCCCGACTGGTCGCGCGATGATTTCAGATGCCTGAGACACTATGTTGTATAAGTTCCCGCTGACATCCGGCAATGTCACTCGCTTCTTTGTTATTTTAATCTGGTGCTGCTGCTGGCGCTGGGCTTTATGGTGCACAACTCGGTCAACGCCCGGCTTATCGAGAAGCGCTACGCCATGACTGACCTGGCGCGGGCGACGCAAAAGCGCATCGACGCCTACCGCTTCGCCACCTAGCAAATTTACGAGAATCTCGCCACCAGCGCCGCGGGCAGCACTCCGAACAGCAACCTGCAGGGGACGCGGCTGCATCCCGACGTCTACTATCTGGAAAAAACCGGCGCAAAACCAAGGCGCTGATTTTCGGCTCGCACGACAGCAGCACGCTCGATATGACGATGCGCATGTCGAACTATCTCGACACGCTTTGGAGCGCGGAGAATCCGACCTGGTCGATGTATTTTCTCAATGGCCAGGATAACAGCCTGATCATGATCTCCACGCTGTCGCTGAAGGATATGGCGACGCGCTATAAAGAGAGCGCCATCAGCTCGCGGGTGAATGGCCGCCGCGCAGAGATGCTGCAGCAGGCCAACGCGCTGGATGAGCGCGAAAGCTTCTCGCCGCTGCGCCATTTCGCCTTGCAGAACGACCACTACTTTACCGTTTACACCACCTTTAACCAGCCGGGCCATCTGTCGACGGTGGTGGCGTTCAATCTGCCGGTCAATGAGCTGATTCCGCAGAACATGCCGATGAGAACTTCCAGCTGCGTCAGGATGCCACGCTGCCCGCCGCCAGCGATCAGGAAGCGGGCGAAAGCACGCAGCTCATCTTCGTCAATCCCAACGTGGAGATCGCCGCCACGTTGCCGAGCAAGCCGCTGCAGCTGGTCTATCGCGTGACGCTTACCAGCCTGCTGGTGGATACGCTGCATAATCTGCTGTGGCCGCTGCTAATCAATCTGTTGCTGTTCCTGCTCTCGTTCGCCGGTATGACACTGCTGCGCCAGCAGTCGCTGCGGCCCAGCGAAAACCAGAGCGCAGAGCTGGACTCGCTGCGCGTGCTGAACGAGGAGCTCGTTAGCAGCCTGCCGGTGGGCCTGCTGGTGTATGACTTCGCCAGCAACCGCACCATTCTCAGCAATAAAATAGCAGAACATCTTTTTGCCGCATCTCAACCTGCAAAAGATCATTAATATGTCCGACCAGCATCAGGGCGTGCTGCAGGCCACCATCAACAACGAAGGGTATGAAATCCGCCACGCGCGCAGCCTGCTGTCGCCGCATATGCAGATTTTCCTGATGCGCGATCAGGATCGCGAGCTGCTGGTGAACAAAAAGCTGCTAGAAGGCGCAGCAGGTGCTGGATCGCAACCATCAGATGCGGCAGCAGCTGTTACAGAATCTCGGCAACGCGCTTAATCTCCCGCTGGAAAAGGTGGTAGCGCAGCTTGGTGCAACTCAGCCAGCTTGACGAAGATGAAACCGTGCAAGATCTGCTGGACGAAATTGCCCTTGAAAGCCTGCCGCTGATGCGGCGCAAAGGGCTGTCGCTGGTGGTCAACAATCAGCAGCCCAAAGACGAGCAGCGCTTCGGCGACCGCCGTGCGCTGCGCAAGGTGCTGGCGACGCTGACGCACGATGTGCTGACCACCACGTGCTGGGGCAAGATCTCCCTGACGGTCAGCGCCGATGAGGCACGCCCGGATCGGCTGCACATCGAGCTGGCGGACACCGGCGCCAGACTGACCGTCGATGAGCTGGCGAACGCCGACTTCCCCGTTCCTTGGTGAAACCAGCCAGGATCGCTACGGCCAGGCCTCCGGCATGGCCCTCTTCCTCTGCAAGCAGATGGGCGGCAGCCTGGAGATTATCGCCAGGCCGGAGATCGGCATGCACTATAATATCCAGCTGCCGCTGGCGCTGGAGCAGCAGCCGGAAGAGGAAGAGGAAAAGCTGCTGGACGGCGTGACGGTGCTGATCGAAATTGACGTAGAGGATGTGCACAAAATCGTGTGCCGCCATCTGGAAAACTGGCGCGCGCGCTGCCTAACGCCGGAAGAACGGCTGTCGGGTCAGGAACATGACGTACTGGTGACCGACGATCCCGCCAGGCTCAGCGGCTGGGCGCTGATGCTGGCCGGAGACGAGCTGGGCCACCATGCGCTTAACGATCGGTAATACCGGGTCAATTTCAATCTTAGCAATGCGCTGCCTGACGCGCTGCTGGCGCTGATTGAGAAACAACTGGCCCATGATTCGATGGAGGAGAATACAGAAGACGAGGAGTTAACCCCGCTGCTCAACGGCGGTTATTTCCAGCTGTTTACCGAGACAGTACCGCCTGATGTAAAGAGACTATATACTAAGTTGGCAGAAAAGGACTACGCCATGCTTGCTCAGACAGCGCATCGCCTGAAAGGCGTGTTTGCCATGCTCAACCCGACACCGGGTAAACAGCTTTGTGAAGAGTTAGAACTGCACATCAAAGCATATGACAATTCAAAAATTACAAATACCACCAGTGACATTGACGCTTACGTCAACGACCTGCTGCAGCAAGGTAACCAATAAGATGAATAAGTTAAACGTAATTATTGCCGATGACCATCCAATTGTTCTTTTCGGTATCCGAAAGTCACTGGAGCAAATTGAATGGGTTAACGTTGTAGGTGAGTTCGAAGACTCAACAACACTGATTAATAACTTGTCCAAACTCGACGCCAACGTCCTGCTCACCGCTCTTTCCATGCCGGGCGAGAAATATGGTGACGGCATCACCCTGATCAAATATATCAAGCGCCACTATCCTGACCTGTCGATTATCGTTCTTACCATGAACAACAACCCGGCTATTCTTAGCGCCGTGCTGGATCTTGATATTGAAGGCATCGTGCTGAAACAGGGCGCGCCAACCGATCTGCCCAAGGCACTGGCCGCGCTGCAGAAAGGCAAAAAGTATACGCCGGAAAGCGTGGCGAAACTGCTGGAGAAGATCAGCGCCGGCGGCTATGGCGACAAGCGCCTGTCGCCAAAAGAGAGCGAAGTGCTGCGCCTGTTCGCCGAAGGCTTCCTGGTGACGGAAATTGCCAAAAAGCTTAACCGCAGCATCAAAACCATCAGCAGCCAGAAAAAATCGGCGATGATGAAGCTGGGCGTTGATAACGACATCGCCCTGCTGAACTACCTCTCCTCGGTCAGCGCGATGCAGATCGACAAAGAGTAACGCCTTATCCAGGTGGCGCGCCGTCGCCGCCTGTTCTCTGCACTGTCCGACTCTCTAGCCGGCTGGCAACGTTGCCCCCGGCCTTTTCACGCTGTGATGCCCCCCTGCCCTTTTCTGGCCGGTCGCTGCGCGCCCGCGGACCCGCTCCACGTATACCGCCAGCGTGGTTTTCAGCACGTCGAGCGTCACCGGTTTCGACAGGCAGTTGTCCATGCTGGCGTCCATACAGCACTGCTTCTCTTCCGCCAGAAAGCAGTAGAGCGTCAGCCGCTTTTTCACCACCAGCGACAGGTAGTTGCCGGCGATATGGGTAATGACCTCGCGCGGCAAGAACGGACGCGGCTCGATCTTCAGCTGCTCCGATTCGATTTTGGAGAAGTTAAGGATATCGCTGATGATTTTCAGCAGCAGACTCGACGAGTTGTTCATCGCCGTCACCAGCGAATCGACCTCTTTCGGCAGCTGTTTGGTCTGTATTAGGTCGAGGTTGCCGATAATGCTGTAGAGCGGCGTGCGCAGCTCATGGCTGACGGTGGCGAGGAACATCGATTTCGACTGGCTCGCCTGCTCCGCCGCCTGCGCTATATCCTGCAGCGACTGCTCCATACGCGCGCGCGGAGACGTCCACCAGCACGCAGATCGCCACGTTCTCGTTGCGGTAGCGCGAATGCACGAAGCTGATCTGCAGGTTGGTGTTGCTGCCGCGGTGGGTGAGCACGTCGACGAAATTCACCTGCTGGCCGCCGATTATTTCGTTCAGCCGCTGGAGATCTTCCTGCGTCAGCAGCGTCAGATAGTTGTGCGCCAGCTCGTTGCTGAGAATATTGGTGCCGTCGCTGGTGCGCAGAATACAGATGCCCACCGGCGCCGAGGCGACGATTTTACGGTTGAACTGCTCATGCTCCTCCAGCCGGTGCGCGTTCTCCTCGGCAGGCAGGAACATGCGGCGCTCAAACAGCTGGGCGAGGCTGAACAGCACGATAGCGCTGAAGATATTAAGCAACAGCGCGTTGATGATCATCAGCTTCAGCTCATCCACCAGCACACTGGTGGAGGCCGACCACACCACGCTGAGATCGGAAGGCGGCAGCGGCTTTTTCAGCACCAGCTGGCGATAGCTGTCAAGGTAGCCGAACCAGGTTTTGTCGTCTGGCAGATCTTCCAGCGCAAAGCTGTTGCCGCCGCGGCGCGAGGTGAGCAGCGGGCACGCGTTCTCATCCGTGAGGGTCGCCACCACCGGCAGGCTGCCGAGCTGGATAAACTCATCCAGGCGAATGTTTTGCTCGACGCCCAGCAGCGCCTGCAGTTTGTTTGCGACGTAGACCGGCATCATCATATAGAAGGTGCCGACGCCCAGAGGGGGGTAGCGTTAACCCAGTAGATCGGGTTGCGGCGCTCTTCATCATTGCCGTTGCGGTAGCGCAGCACGCGTTCGCGCAGCGCCTTCAGGCTGCGTTCGCGGTCGACGTTGCTGCTTCTGATGGTGAAGTCCGCCAGGCACTGGCTTTCGCCACCGATAAAAAAGACGCGGTTTAGCTCATAGGCAGAGGCGAAGTTGCTTTTCCATTAGTTGATGTAGTCGCTGAGGGAATCGAGCGAGTTGCGCCAGGTGTTGCTCATCGACGAGCAGTCGCCGTCGGAGAAAGAGCGGCGTAAACTGCGGCAGCGTGGTTTTGCCCAGCAGCGCGCCGTTCAGCACGTCCAGGCCGTTGCTGGCGCTGGTAAGCCGGTTTTCTGTGATGTACTTCAACTCGCGCATCACGTCGGCGGAGTGGCGCACATACCATTCCGCCTGGCTGTAGTTGCTGGCGAACTCCTGTCGCACGCTGCTCTCTTTGTCGTGCAATACGCTGATGATAAAGAAGGTGGGCAGCACCGCGCCCAGCGTCCACAGCAGCAGCGCCAGCGCACGGAACAGATAGCGTGAGATACGCAGCGTGGTTCGAAAAGAGACCAGATATTTCAAAGGAAACTCACTACGGCAAGGTTATCGACGGGCTGGTTTCAGGATGCTCATTACACTAGCTGTATCAGGTGAGAAAAGCCAGTCGGCATCCGCGCAGAGCGAAGCGCGCCGCAAAAAGCAACGGTAGGTCGGGTTGCCCTTTCCTGCAGTTAAGATCGTGCCGCCCTCCCTGGCGGCGTCAGCGCGAAGCGTTACTCCTCTTCGTCTGCTTCCGGCGCGATATCCTCTTCGCCTTCCGCTACGCTGCCGTCGATGGCGTCCAGCTCTTCCTCTTCCACCGGCTCGGCCACACGCTGCAGGCCGACGACATTCTCATATTCCGCGGTACGGATCAGGATCACGCCCTGCGTATTACGACCAACGACGCTGACCTCGGAGACGCGGGTGCGCACCAGGGTACCGGCGTCGGTGATCATCATGATCTGATCGCCGTCCACCACTTGCACCGCACCGATCACTGGGCCGTTACGCTCGGTCACCTTGATGGAGATCACGCCCTGCGTCGCACGCGACTTGGTGGGATACTCGCTGTTGGCGGTGCGCTTGCCGTAGCCGTTTTGCGTCACGGTGAGGATAGCGCCCTCTTCACGCGGCACGATCAGCGACACCACGCGATCCCCTTCCGCCAGCTTGATGCCGCGCACGCCCGAGGCTGTTCGGGCCATGGCGCGCACCGCGCTTTCGGCGAAGCGCACCACTTTACCGGCGGCAGAGAAGAGCATCGCTTCGTCGTTACCGTTAGTCAGCGCCACGCCGATCAGCTCGTCATCCTCGCGCAGGTTCACCGCGATGATGCCCGCGCTGCGCGGACGGCTGAACTCCTGCAGGGCTGTTTTCTTCACGGTACCGCTGGCGGTTGCCATAAAGATGTTGAAGCCCTCGGTGTACTCGCGCACCGGCAGAATGGCGGTGATGCGCTCGTCAGGCTGCAGCGGCAGCAGGTTGACGATCGGACGGCCGCGCGCGCCGCGGCTCGCTTCCGGCAGCTGATAAACCTTCATCCAGTAGAGACGGCCGCGGCTGGAGAAGCAGAGGATGGTGTCGTGGGTATTGGCCACCAGCAGACGGTCGATAAAATCCTCTTCCTTGATGCGCGCCGCCGACTTGCCTTTGCCGCCGCGACGCTGCGCTTCGTAATCCGACAGCGGCTGGTACTTGACGTAGCCTTGATGGGACAGCGTCACTACCACATCTTCCTGATTGATCAGGTCTTCGATGTTGATGTCGGCGCTGTTGGCGGTGATCTCGGTGCGACGTTCGTCGCCGAACTGGTCGCGTATGGCGATCAGCTCTTCGCGGATCACTTCCATCAGACGCTCGGCGTTCATCAGGATGTTAAGCAGCTCGGCGATCTGATCCAGCAGCTCTTTGTACTCGTCAAGCAGCTTTTCATGCTCAAGGCCGGTGAGCTTCTGCAAACGCAGATCGAGGATTGCCTGCGCCTGCTGTTCGGTCAGGTAGTAGTGACCGTCGCGGATGCCGAACGCGTCGTCCAGCCACTCCGGACGCGCAGCGTCGTTTCCCGCGCGCTCCAGCATGGCAGCGACGTTGCCCAGCTTCCATGGCTGCGCGATCAGGCCCGCTTTCGCTTCGGCCGGGCTTGGCGCGCGGCGGATCAGCTCGATAATCGGATCGATGTTGGCCAACGCGATCGCCAGACCTTCAAGGATATGGGCGCGATCGCGCGCTTTGCGCAGTTCGAAAATGGTGCGGCGCGTTACGACTTCGCGACGGTGCCGAACGAAGGCTTCGAGGATCTCCTTCAGCGTCATGATCTTCGGCTGGCCCTGATACAGCGCCACCATGTTGATGCCGAATGAGACCTGCAGCTGGGTCAGCGAGTAGAGGTTGTTGAGCACCACTTCGCCTACCGCGTCGCGCTTCACTTCGATCACGATGCGCATACCGTCTTTATCGGACTCGTCGCGCAGCGCGCTGATGCCTTCGACGCGCTTCTCTTTCACCAGCTCGGCGATTTTCTCAATCAGGCGCGCTTTGTTGACCTGATAAGGGATCTCATGCACCACGATGGTTTCGCGGCCGGTTTTGGCGTCAGTCTCCACTTCACCGCGCGCGCGGATGTAGATCTTGCCGCGGCCGGTGCGGTACGCCTCTTCGATGCCGCGACGGCCGTTGATGATGGCCGCGGTCGGGAAGTCAGGTCCCGGAATATACTCCATCAGCCCCTCGACGCTGATATCTTCGTCGTCGATATAGGCGAAGCAGCCGTTGATCACTTCCGTCAGGTTGTGCGGCGGAATGTTGGTTGCCATGCCGACGGCGATACCGGAGGAGCCGTTGACCAGCAGGTTAGGAATTTTGGTCGGCAGAACTTCAGGGATCTGCTCGGTGCCGTCGTAGTTCGGGACGAAATCGACAGTCTCTTTTTCTAGATCAGCCAGCAGATCGTGGGCGATACGCGACATGCGCACTTCGGTATAACGCATCGCCGCGGCGGAGTCGCCGTCGACGGAGCCGAAGTTGCCCTGTCCGTCCACCAGCATGTAACGCAGGGAGAAAGGCTGAGCCATGCGGACGATGGTGTCGTAAACAGCAGAATCCCCGTGCGGGTGATATTTACCGATAACGTCACCGACCACACGGGCGGATTTCTTATAGGGTTTGTTCCAGTCGTTACCCAATTCGCTCATCGCGTAGAGCACGCGGCGGTGGACAGGCTTCAGGCCGTCACGCACATCGGGTAAGGCTCGGCCAACGATGACCGACATGGCGTAATCGAGATAGGAGCTCTTTAACTCTTCTTCGATATTGACCGGTGTAATTTCTCTTGCAAGGTCGCTCATGGAGCCGCTTTCCCTCTACATATGCCCGGATTTTAAAGATGCGAAAGTATATCACATACCAGTCCGCTGGTGAACGTTAACCACCGTTTTGCCGCGCTTTTCCTTGCGCAGGAAAGGTGCGTCTTGGCGCAATAAGCGTTTATACTCAGTCAACATTTTGTCTGGAGTAATGATTCAATGAATGCACAACCGCAGGAAACGCAGCCCAACGTCGATGCGCAGGAGATCGCCAAGTTTGAGGCGGTTGCTTCGCGCTGGTGGGATCTGGAAGGCGAGTTCAAGCCGCTGCACCGCATCAACCCGCTGCGTCTGGGCTATATCGCGCAGCACAGCAACGGTCTGTTCGGCAAAAAAGTGCTGGACGTCGGCTGCGGCGGCGGCATTCTGGCGGAAAGCATGGCGCGTGAAGGCGCGCAGGTCACCGGCCTCGACATGGGCGCCGAGCCGCTGCAGGTGGCGCGGCTGCACTCGATGGAAAACGGCTTGACGCTCAATTACGTGCAGCAGACGGTGGAGGATCACGCCGAGGCGTTCGCCGGTCAGTATGACGTGGTGACCTGCATGGAGATGCTGGAGCACGTGCCAGATCCGCGCTCGGTGGTGCACGCCTGCGCGCAGCTGGTGAAGCTAAGCGGCGAGGTATTCTTCTCCACCATCAACCGCAACCCGAAAGCCTGGTTGATGGCGGTGTTTGGCGCGGAGTATGTGCTGCATATGTTGCCGCGCGGCACCCACGACGTGAAGAAGTTTATCCGCCCTTCCGAGCTGCTGGGCTGGGTCGACGAAACGCCGCTGCGCGAGCAGCACATCATCGGCCTGCACTACAACCCGCTGACCAATAAATTCCGTCTGGGCCGCGGCGTCGACGTGAATTACATGGTGCATACCCGCCACGTCAAGAAGTAACGCGCCGGCGCGCAACCCCGCTTTGCGTGCCTGTCATCGCCTCGTCACAGTGCTGATTTAGGCTCTTCGCGCCAGCCCACTGCGTCGGTGCGCTAGCCGGTTGTCGCGAAAAAGCACAGCGATGCGCGAAAAATCAGCGGTAGATCAAAATCTGGAATTTTTTACCACGCTGGTTGACCAGCTATTGGGCCTTATAAATCGCGAGATTTAGAAATTCGCAAAAAATACAAGCCCCACAGCCACCATTTTTCCGTCTTGTTATCTGGCGTCAGGACACTAGAATAACCTCCATATTGTTACTCATTCTCTCCCAACCCCCTATATAATAGGGTTTATCCACAGAATCATTCACATTGAATAACCCTGTGAATAAACGGGGGACTATTTATCACTTACGGATGGTATAACGTGACATGAATCAAAGTCTGCTTGTTACTAAACGCGATGGCCGCCAGGAACGCATTGATCTCATAAAATTCACCGGGTCCTCGACTGGGCGGCGGAAGGACTGAACAATGTCTCCGCCTAGCAGGTCGAACTGCGCTCCCATATTCAGTTTTATGATAGCATCAGGACGTCCGATATCCATGAAACCATCATCATCAAGGCCGCAGCAGACCTGATCTCGCGCGATGCGCCAGACTACCAGTATATCGTCGCCCGCCAGGCGATCTTCCACATGCGTAAAAAAACCTACGGCCAGTTTGAGCCGCTGGAGATGGGCAAATATGACCGCCACCTGCTGGAAGATTACAGCGTTGAAGATTTAAAGCAGATGGACAGCTTTATCGACCACTGGCGCAACATAAACTTCTACCTAGCGCAGAACCGCGTCACCGGCGATATCTACGAGAGCGCGCAGTTCCTCTACATTCTGGTGGCCGCCTGCCTGTTCTCCGGCTATCCGCGCGACACGTACATGGACTATATCAAGCGCTTCTACGACGCCATCTCCACCTTCAAGATTTTGCTGCCGACGCCGATCATGTACGGCGTGCACCCCCCGACGCGCCAGTTCAGCTCCTGCATGCTGATCGAGTGCGGCGACAGCCTCGACTCCATTAACGCTACCTCCAGCGCCATCGTGAAGTACGTGTCGCAGCGCGCGGGCATCGGCATCAACGCTGGCCGCATTCGCGCGCTGGGCAGCCCGATCCGCGGCGGCGAAGCGTTTCACACCGGCTGTAGTATTCCGTTCTACAAGCATTTCCAGACAGCGGTGAAGTCCTGCTCGCAGGGCGGCGTGCACGGCGGTGCGGCGACGCTGTTCTACCCGATGTGGCATCTGGAAGTGGAAAGCCTGCTGGTGCTGAAGAACAACCGCGGCGTAGAAGCGAACCGCGTGCGTCATATGGACTACGGCGTGCAGATCAACAAGCTGATGTATCAGCACCTGCCGAAAGGCGAAGATATCACCCTGTTCAGCCCCTCAGACGTGCTGGGCCTCTATGACGCCTTCTTCGCCAATCAGGACGAATTCGAGCGTCTCTACACCAAATATGAGCAGGACGACAGCATCCGCAAACAGCGCGTGAAAGCGATCGATCTCTTCTCGCTGATGATGCAGGAGCGCACCTCCACTGGCCACATCTACATTCAGAACATCGACCACTGCAACACCCACAGCCCGTTCGACGCCAGCATCGCGCCGGTGCGCCAGTCCAACCTCTGCCTGGAGATTACGCTGCCGACCAAGCCGCTGGAAGACGTCAACGACGAAAACGGCGAAATCGCGCTCTGTACGCTGTCGGCGTTCAACCTCGGCGCTATTGAGAGCCTAGATGACCTTGACCTAGAAGAGCTGGCGAAAGAGCAAGGCGCCTGCCCGTAGTTTAACGAAACCACCGATGCGCAGGGCATTATGCCGATCGACACCTATAAAAAGGATCTCGACGACATCTGCAATGAGCCGCTGCACCTGGGCTGGGACAGCCTGCGCAACTCAACGCTGTCGGCGCTGATGCCGTCTGAAACCTTGTCGCAGATCTCCAACGCCACTAACGGCATTGAACCGCCGCGCGGCCATATCAGCATTAAGGCGTCGAAAGATGGCATTCTGCGTCAGGTGGTGCCGGAGTATGAGCGTCTGAAGGATCAGTACGAGCTGCTGTGGGAAATGCCGTCCAACGACGGCTATCTGCAGCTGGCGGGCCTGATGCAGAAGTTTATCGATCAGGCGATCTCCTCCAACACAAACTATGACCCGTCGCGCTTCGCCAACGGCAAGGTGCCGATGAAGCAGCTGCTGAAAGATCTGCTGACGGCGTACAAGTTCGGCGTCAAAACGCTCTACTATCAGAACACCCGCGACGGTGCGGAAGACGCGCAGGACGATCTGGCGCCTTCCATTCAGCATGACGGTTGCGAAAGCGGCGCTTGTAAGATTTGAGGTGGACGTCTCGCGCGATCGCATCATTAGGCGCTGCCGGACCATGAAAAGCATATTTTCATCAGCAACCTGAAGTATCAGACGCTGCTCGACTCCATTCAGGGCCGAAGCCCGAACGTGGCGCTGCCGCCGCCGATCTCTATTCCGGAACTGGAAACCTGGGAGTTCACCGAGACCATTCACTCGCGCTCGTACACCCATATCATCCGCAATATCGTCACCAATGAGCAGATCCTCGCGCGCACGCAGGATATCTCTAAGTACTACGACGATCTGATCGATATGACCAACTACTGGCATCTGCTGGGCGAAGGCACCCATCAGGTCAACGGAAAAGGCGTCACCGTCAGCGTGCACGCGCTGAAAAAGCAGCTCTATATCTGCCTGATGAGCGTCAACGTGCTGGAAGCGATCCGCTTCTACGTCAGCTTCGCCTGCTCGTTCGCCTTCGCTGAGCGCGAGCTGATAGAGGGCAACACCATGATTATTCGCCTAATCGTGCGCGACGAAGCGCTGCACCTCACCGGCACGCAGCATATGCTGAACCTGATGCGTACCGGCGAAGACGATCCAGAGATGAAAGAGATCGCCGCCGAGTGCCGCGACGAATGTTTCGATCTGTTCAAGAAGGCAGCCGAGCAAGATAAAGAGTGGGCGGAGTATCTGTTTAGCGGCGGTTCGATGGTCCGCCTGAACAAAGATATCCTGTTGTGCCAATACATCGAGTACATCACCAACATCCGCATGCAGGCGGTGGGCCTCGATCTGCCGTTCCAGACGCGCTCTAACCTGATTCCGTGGATCAACTCTTGGCTGGTGTCGGACAACGTGCAGGTGGCGCCGCAGGAAGTGGAAGTCAGCTCCTATCTGGTGGGTCAGATCGACTCGGAAGTGGGCGAAGACGACTTTAACGACTTCCAGCTGTAAAAATGAACCGTGCCATTGTTATTCTGCGCAGCTCTGGCCAGCGGCTGGAGATCGTCGCTGGTCGGGCCGAGGCCGCCGTTGACGATCAGCACATCCGCCAGCTGGCTGCGCGCCTGCAGCGTATCCACCAGCGAGGAGAGCAAATCCCCCGCCGAGCTGCGATAGGTCATCGGCAAACCCTGTTGAAACAGCAGATCCGCCAGTCAGGCGGCGTTGATATCGACGATTTGGCCGTGCAACACCTCATCCCCTGTAGACAGCATCTCGACTCTGATCACGTGTTCATCTCCTTTGGTCCGTTGCCTTACTGTAGGAAGCGCGCGGGTGAAACTCAATAGCCTATTGCGCCAAGCAGGCGCGTTTAGCTGCAGGCGATGCAGGCAAGAGCAGGAAAAAGCGGAGCAAGTGGCAAGCGGGATGGGAAAAACGGCGGAAAAGATTCCGCCGTCGAAGTCAGCCTGAGATTAACGGCGCGCCAGCAGTAGACCGAGCATCAGGCCTGCAGCGGCGCCGATGCCGATGCCCTGCCAAGGCTTCTCATGAACGTAGTCGTCCGCACGGTAGGCTGCCTGTTTCGCGCGATAGTAGTAGTGATCGGACGTATGGCTGACGTGCGATTTCACGTCTTCCAGCACCTGTTCCGCTTTGGATTTTAATTCAATGTATTTCTGATCGGTCGGATCGCCTGAGGATTTCAGCACTTCTTCCAGGGTTTCCGTTAACAGCGCCAGATCATCGTCCAGATTGGGGTCAAAAGCTTCTGTCTCTTTAACCATCGTTTCCTCCGTGTCATTGCAAAGCAGTCTTTTTAACTATAGCGGCAAAATCGCCGTTTGCAGGCGGCAGTTGCCAGGATTCGCCTGAGTTTTCCGCGCGCGAATTTCGCCAGCCTTTTTGATAAATCTGATAAATTTAAGGCGAACTGAATTTTCCCCATACCGGGCTGTCGTACACTGCTGTTATCTGCGTTTTTCACTCTTGAGCGCAGAGCAGGACAGTCACAAAACACTCGAACGCTAAGCAATAATTTCTGGCATAAATCGAAGAATATTTATGAAAGCGTCAATGGCCTTTTCCGCCGTCATCGGCATGACCGCCCTCTCTACGCTGTTTGCGCAATCAGCCTGGGCAGAAGATGGCATTGCAGACGGTACCGCCGTGCGCTTCGATTTAGAGGTTTTGAAAAAGAAAGCCGCCGCGCTGGCAAAGCAGCCCTGGGGCGGCGCGCCGGGTGCGCTGCCGGAGACGCTGGCCACCCTGACGCCGCAGGCCTATAACGAAATTCAGTACGATGCCGGCCACTCGCTGCGGAATAACATTCCCAACCGCGAACTGGACGTGCAGTTCTTCCACGTCGGCATGGGCTTCAAGCGCCGTATGCGCATGTTTTCCGTGGACGCCGACAGCCGCGAGGCGCGCGAAATCCACTTCCGCCTGGAGCTGTTCAACTACAACAACGCAAAGGTCGACACCCGCAGCTGGTGGGCAAAACCGATCTCGGCTTCGCCGGCTTCCGCGCCTTTAAAAAAACCGGAGCTGGCGCGCCGCGATATTGTCTATTTCCTCGGCGCCAGCTACTTCCACGCCGTCGACGAGACCTACCAGTACGGCCTCTCCGCACGCAGCATAGCGGTGAACACCTTCAGCAGCGGCAGCGAAGAGTTCCCCGACTTCACCGCCTTATGGTTCGAAACGCCTAAGGCGGAAGACACCACCTTCGTGGCTTACGCCCTGCTCGACGGTGCCAGCCTTACCGGTGCCGACAAGTTCACCATCCATTGCGAGGTGAAGCACGTGGTGATGGAGGTGGAAAACCATCTCTACGCGTGCAAAGAGATTCGGCAGTTGAGCATTGCGCCGATGACCAGCATGTTCAGCTGCGGCACCTACGAGCACCGCATGTGCAACACCTACCATCCGCAGATCCACGACTCCGATCGCCTGGCTATGTGGAGCGGCAGCGGCGAATGGATCGCTCGTCCGCTGAATAACCCGCAGAAGCTGCAGTTCAACGCCTACGAGGATAAGAATCCGCGCGGCTTCGGCCTGCTGCAGCTGAATCACGACGTCAAAGATTACCAGGACGTTATCGGCAGGTACGACAAGCGCCCCAGCCTGTGGGTCGAGCCGGTAGGCAAATGGGGCAAAGGCGTCATTAACCTGATGGAGATCCCCACTACCAGGGAAACGCTGGATAATATCGTCTGCTTCTGGCAGCCGGCCGAGCCGGTGAAAGTGGGCAGCGAGCTCAGCTTCGCCTACAAGCTCTACTGGAGCGGCCTGCCGCCGGTACGCCGTGGCCTAGCACGTGTCGACGCCACCCGCACCAGCATCGGCTGCTTCCCGGAGCAGTGGTGCCGTCGCTTCGCCATCGACTTTATCGGCGACGACCTGAAGGCCGCTGTGCCGAAGGTCATCGAGCCGGTGATCACACTCTCTTCTGGCACCTTCAAGCAGGTTGAGATCCTCTACGTCGAGCCGATTAACGGCTACCGCATCCTGTTTGACTGGTATCCCAACAGCGACGCCACGAAGACGGTGGATATGCGCCTGTTCCTGCGCACCAAAGAGGAAACCCTGAGCGAAACCTGGCTCTATCAGTATTTCCCGCCGCCAGCGGATCAGCGTAAATATGTCGATGACCGCCAGATGACGCCGGGCTGACAGAGAAACGGCGAGCCTGCAGGCTCGCCGTAGCCAACCACTACCAGGCCATGTAACACGCGTGGCTCAGTATCTGCGACCAAAAACGGCGAGCTTTTAGCTCGCCGTTTATTATTTGCGCATATCAATATGGGGAATATTGTCTTCCAGATAGACATCGCCGACCGTCTGAAAGCCGAGGCGTCCATAGAACGCCTGCAGGTGCGCCTGCGCCGGCCAGTGCTGTTCGCAGCTGCGCAGCGCCTGCTCCATCAGCTGGTTGCCGAGATTCATCCCATGCGCGCGGGCGGATACGATAACCCTCCCAATCGCCACTGGCGCTACCGCGTCCGCTGGCGTCAGAATACGCGTACAGGCCCACCAGCTCGTCGCCGCGCATCCCCAGAATATCGCGGTTATCCGCCACCAGCTCCTAGCCGTCAACGTCCTGATAGGCATAGCTTTGTTCAACGATAAACACGGCGCAGCGCCAGCTCGGCGTACAGCTGCCGCGCGCTCAGTTTTCGGTGGTGAAGGTCCTGCCAGTCGATCTCCATAAACTCTCCTGAAGGAAAAAAATCAGGCCCGTGGGCCTGATTTCACAAGGGTAAACGCAGTTTACATCAGCGGCTGCGCCATCTGCACCAGCGTAATCAGCGGCTGCGGATAGACACCGAGCAGCAGCACCAGAATGGCGGAGATCAGCACCACCATGCCGCCAGTGGTAAACGGCCAGTTGGCTGGCGTGTCGCGCATATGCAGCTCCGGCGGGCTGAGATAGAGGCTCACCGTAACGCGCAGATAGTAGTAGAGGCCGATGGCGCTGCCGACGACGACCGCGCCAGTCAGCCACCAGAGGCTGGCATTGACGCCGGAGGCGATCACGTAGAACTTACCGATAAAGCCGAGCGTCATCGGAATGCCCGCCAGCGACAGCATCATCACCGTCATCACCGCCGACAGGACCGGACGATGCCAGAACAGGCCGCGATAGGAGTAGAGCGAGTCCGCGTCCGGGCCGCGATAGGGGCTAGACATCAGGCTCACCACGCCGAACGCGCCGAGGCTGCTGAACAGGTAGCCTGCCAGGTAGACGCCGGCGGTCTCCAGCGACAGCTGATGGGTTTTCACCGCGATCAGCGCCACCAGCAGGTAGCCGAGGTGCGCGATAGAGGAGTAGCCCAGCAGACGCTTGATGTTGCTCTGCGAAATCGCCATGAGGTTACCGAACAAAATCGACACAAAGGCGATCAGGCCGAGCACAGTGCGCACCGCCTCGCTGTCGGTCAGCGGCGCGTACATAAACAGACGCATAATCACGCCGAAGATGGCGATCTTGCTGGCGGTGGCGAGGAAGGTCGACACCGGCGCCGGCGCGCCCTGATAGACATCTGGCGTCCAGAGATGGAACGGCACCAGCGATAGCTTAAAGCCAAGGCCGATAATCATCATTCCCAGACCCACCAGCAGCAGCGGCTGCTGGATCATGACGTCGTTCAGGCTCTCGCCCAGCTTCACGAAGCTCAGAATGCCGGAGTCGGCATAGACCAGCGCAATGCCGAACAACAGGAAGGAAGAGGCAGCCGCCGACAGAATGGTGTACTTCAGCGCCGCTTCCAGCGAGCGCTTCTGGCGGAAGGCGTAGCCGATCAGACCGAACAACGGCAGTGACAGCAGTTCGACGCTGATAAACAGCGACGCCAGATGGTTGGCGCTCGCCAGTACGATGCCGCCCAGCGCGGCAATCAGTACCAGCAGATAGAACTCATCCTTGTTGTCCGGGAAGCCAGCCAGCCAGGGATAGGCGAAGGTACAGGTCGCCAGGCTCGCCAGCAGCACCAGCGCGGTATAGAACATGGAGTAGGAATCGACGCGCATCAGCGGCGTCACGTCCATCGCGCCCGCTTGTGCCACAAACCAGAGTGAGACCAGTGCCAGGTTCAGCCCAACCACCGTCAGCGTAGCGTTGACAAAGTGATTGCGTCGCCAGGCAATGGACAGCATCACCACCACCACCGTCAATCCGACGATCAACAGCGGCAGTAACGCGATCAGTTGTTGCAGGGTTATTGTCATGCGAATTACGGCCTTGTAGTTGAAATTGAAGCGGTAAACCATTGCTGAATATTGCTCATGGCAGCATGGGAGGTATCCAGAATCGGCTGCGGATAAACGCCCAGCAGCACTAGCAGTACCACTAGCACCATGATCATTAAGAACTCGCGCGCCGACATGCCCGGCAGCGGCGTGGTTGATTTCGCCTCGCCGTAGTAGGCGCGCTGCATCATGATCAGCGAGTAAACCGAGGCGAACACCAGGCCGAAGGTGGCGATAACGATAATCACTGGCACCACCTGGAAACTGCCCGTCAGGATCATAAACTCGCCGGCGAAGTTGCCGGTGCCCGGCATACCGAGGTTGGCCACCGCAAAGAACAGTGACAGGCCCGGCATCCACTTGATGCGCGACCAGAGGCCGCCCATCTGACACATATCACGCGTGTGCAGGCGCTCATAGAGCTGGCCGCATAGGATAAACAGCGCCGCAGTGGAGAGACCGTGGGCGATCATCTGCACCACCGCGCCCTGGAAAGCGAGCTGGCTGCCGGTGTAGATGGCGATCAGCACGAAGCCCATGTGCGAAATCGAGGTGTAGGCGATCAGGCGTTTGATGTCGGTCTGCGAGAAGGCCATCCAGGCGCCGTAGAAGATGCCGATAATGCCCAGCCACATGGAGATCGGCGCGAACTCCGCCGAGGCGTTGGGGAACAGCGGCAGGCTGAAGCGCAGCAGGCCGTAGGCCGCCGTTTTCAGCAGGATGCCAGCGAGGTCCACCGAACCAGCGGTCGGCGCCTGGCCGTGCGCGTCCGGCAGCCAGCCGTGCAGCGGCACCACCGGCATTTTTACCGCGAAGGCGATAAAGAAGCCTAGCATCAGCATATATTCCACCGTGTGCGACATCGGCGTTTTCAGCAGCTGCTTGTAGTTAAAGGTCCAGACGCCGGTGGCGTTATAGTGGACGAACACCAGCGCCAGAATCGCAATCAGCATCACCAAGCCCGACGCCTGCGTGTAGATGAAGAACTTGGTCGCTGCGGTGATGCGGGTTTTCCCGTCGGATGCCTTATGTCCCCAGAGCGCGATGAGGAAGTACATCGGCACTAGCATCATCTCCCAGAAGAAGAAGAACAGGAACATGTCGATAGAGAGGAACACGCCGATGACGCCGCCCAGGATCCACATCAGGTTGAGGTGGAAAAAGCCCCGATATTTTTCGATTTCGTTCCAGGAGCAGAGCACCGCCATCAGGCCGAGCAGGCCGGTCAGCACCACCATCAGCAGCGACAGGCCATCCAGCGCCAAATGGAAATTGATGCCGAAGCGCGGGATCCAGGATACAGCAAACTCCGACTGCCACTGCGGCATACCGGCCGCCAGCGTCAGTGAATAGCCGCCCTGCAGCCAGAGCTGCAGCGAGAGCGCCAGCGTCAGGCCCATGGTGATCAGAGCAATCCAGCGCAGCGTTTTCGCGCCGAGGCGCTCAGCCAGCCAGCAAAGCAGGCCGCCGACGAAGGGGATAACTATTAGCCAAGGTAATAACACGGGGTTCTTCCCTTTTTGTTGCCTGTAGAGGGGCTATCATGCTGACCATCTTTTCTCTGGCAGCGCGCGCAATCTTCACGTATTTCCGTACGATCCGGCTGCGATACGCAGGCGGCGACAAAACGGGCTGCGCCGATAGCGCCCTTATAGCAGGCATTTTTTTACATTCTTGACCTGGGGCGGCTCGGCGAGCCGCCCCGCTCATCAACCTTAAACAACCAGCATCAGCGCCAGCACCACCACGGCACCCACGCTCATTGAAGTGACGTACCAGCGCAGGTAGCCATTCTCGCTGACCACCAGGCATTTGTTAGCGATACGCGACACTAGCGCCAGCAGGTTCATCACCGCATTCAGCGGATCGCGCTGCAACAGCCAGGCAATGCCGAGATAGGGCTTCACGAACACCTTGTCATACAGCCAGTCGAAGCCCCATGCGGCGAACCACCAAGTGCCGAAGAAGCGACCCGGCGTGCTGTTGGCGACGCGGCTCACCAGCTCACGTTTGCCCAGCCAGAGCGCGGCGGCGATCAGAATGCCGACCACGGCCACGACGCCAGAGGCGATCTCCAGACCAACCTTGCCCGCTTCGCCCGTTTCGCTGTGCGGCAGCACCGTTGCCAGCGGCGGTGTAATCAGTGCGCCAACAAAGGTCGAGAGCACCAACAGTACAATCAGCGGCAGGTGATGAGTGATGCCTTTGCCCGCATGCGCATGGATCTGCTCTTTACCGTGAAACACGATAAAGATCATGCGGAAGGTATAGATTGAGGTCAGGAAGGTGCCTACCAGGCCCGCCACCATCAGATTGATATGGCCGCTCGCCAGCGCGCCAAACAGAATCTCATCTTTACTGTAGAAGCCCGCCGTCACCAGTGGCAACGCCGCCAGCGCTGCGCCGCCCACCAGGAAGCAGGCGTAAACCAGCGGAATGCTCTTGCGCAGGCCGCCCATTTTGAAGATGTTCTGTTCGTGGTGGCAGGCGAGGATCACCGAACCAGACGAGAGGAACAGCAGCGCTTTAAAGAAGGCGTGCGTCATCAGATGGAAAATCGCCGCATCCCACGCCTGAACGCCAAGCGCCAGGAACATGTAGCCGATCTGGCTCATGGTCGAGTAGGCGAGCACACGCTTGATGTTGGTCTGCACCAGCGCGGCGAAGCCCGCCAGCACCAGCGTGACTGCGCCGATGATGCCCGCTAGGCGCAGCACTTCCGGCGTCAGCAGGAACAGGCCGTGGCTGCAGGCTATCAGGTAGACGCCTGCCGTTACCATGGTCGCGGCGTGGATCAGAGCCGACACCGGCGTCGGACCCGCCATCGCGTCTGCCAGCCAGGTCTGCAACGGCAGCTGCGCCGATTTACCGACCGCGCCGCCCAGCAGCATCAGCGTCGCCCACTGCAGCATATGGTTGTCCGCCGCAAAGTGCTGTGGCGCCAGCTCCATCATCTCGCGGAAGTTAAGCGTGCCCAGTTCGTTGTAGAGGATAAACAGCGCAAAGGCGAGGAAGACGTCGCCGACGCGGGTGATGATAAAGGCCTTCATCGCCGCTTTGCCGTTGTCCGGATTGCTGTAGTAGAAGCCGATCAGCAGATAGGAGCACAGCCCTACCCCTTCCCAGCCGAGATACATCAGTATCAGGTTATCCGCCAGCACCAGCACCACCATGCTTGCGATAAACAGGTTGGTATAGGCAAAGAAGCGGGAGTAGCCCTCTTCGCCGCGCATATACCAGGAGGCGAACATGTGAATAAAGAAGCCTACCCCGGTAACCACCGACAGCATGGTCAACGATAGGCCGTCAAGCGCCAGGTTGACCTTGATATCGAAGTTGCCGACCTGCATCCAAGTCCAGAGCGCTTGGGTAAAGGGCTGCTGACCGCTGGCGAAAAAGTCGATGCTGACGTAAAGCGTCACCAGCGCCGCCAGGCCTACCGAGCCCATGCCGATCGCGGCCGACAGGTTCTCAGACCAGCGGCCACGGGAAAACGCTAACAGCAGAAAGCCGATAAGCGAGAACAGAATGGTTAAATAGAGAAGAGTCATCCGCGCATCTCGCTCACAGTATCAATGTTAAGCGTCTGACGACGACGATAGAGCTGGAGCAGCAGCGCCAGGCAGATGCTGGCTTCGGCGGCCGCCAGGCTGATTGCCAGGATATACATCACCTGTCCATCCGCCTGGCCCCAGTAGCTGCCCGCCACGACCAGCGCCAGCGTGGCCGCGTTGATCATGATCTCAAGGCCGATCAGCATAAACAGCAGGTTGCGGCGCAACACCAGTGATGTCAGTCCAAGGACAAACAGCACGGCTGCCAGAATTAAGCCGTGTTGTAACGGTATCATGCGAGCTCCTCCTTATTCGCGTCGCGATTGCTCAGCACTTCGCCCTGACGATCTTCGCGTCCGACGTGGAATGCGACCACCAGACCGGCCAGCAGCAGCATCGACGCCAGCTCAACCGCCAGCACGTAAGGGCCAAACAGGCTGATGCCCACCGCTTTCGCATCGATGACATTGCCGTCGATGCCCTGGTCGTTGGCGGTCAGGATGGCGTAGACCATCACTACCAGCAGCAGCAGCGACACGATGCCCGGGCCGATCCACAGCGACGGCTGCAGCCACTCGCGCTCCTGTTTCATGGTGGCGTTGCCCATGTTGAGCATCATCACCACAAAGACGAACAGCACCATAATGGCGCCGGCGTAGACGATGATCTCCAGCGCGCCGGCGAAGTAGGCACCCAAGGAGAAAAAGACGCCTGCAACCGACAGCAGCAACACGATAAGGTACAGCAGCGCATGCACCGGGTTGATGTGGGTGATAACGCGCAGCGTCGTCACTATCGCCACCAGTC
The DNA here is from genome assembly GCF_013753875.1 of Candidatus Pantoea persica. Lineage (GTDB taxonomy): Bacteria > Pseudomonadota > Gammaproteobacteria > Enterobacterales > Enterobacteriaceae > Pantoea > Pantoea persica. The sequence continues at coordinate 48,820 of NZ_SMDS01000019.1, read as the reverse complement.
CGCAAAGATAAAACGCAAATTCCATGCTTGGCTCCTTAAGGTAACAAGCTTTTGACGTCGATAGGTTTGGCTTCGTTTTCCGCGTCGCCCTTCTCTTTCCCGTTGATCGCCATACCTGCCATGCGGTAGAAGTTATATTCCGGGTATTTGCCCGGCCCGGAGATCAGTAGATCCTCTTTCTCATACACAAGATCCTGACGCTTGAACTCGCCCAGCTCAAAGTCGGGTGTCAGCTGGATCGCAGTGGTCGGGCACGCCTCTTCGCACATGCCGCAAAAGATGCAGCGCGAGAAGTTAATGCGGAAAAATTCCGGATACCAGCGGCCATCTTTCATCTCCGCCTTCTGCAGCGAAATGCAGCCGACCGGACAAGCGACGGCGCAGAGGTTGCAGGCGACGCAGCGCTCTTCGCCGTCTGGATCGCGCGTCAGCACAATGCGACCGCGATAGCGTGGCGGCAGGTAGACCGGCTCTTCCGGGTACATCTGGGTTTCGCGCTTGGCGAAGGCGTGCATGCCTATCATCCAGATACTGCGCACTGTCGTGCCGAAGCCAACGACAATATCTTTTAACGTCATTTCACAACCCCTTACTGCGCGTTGTACAGAATCACTGCGGCGGTAGCCAGCAGGTTCAACAGCGTCAACGGCAGACAAACTTTCCAGCCGAACGACAGCACTTGGTCATAGCGCGGACGCGGAAGCGCAGCGCGAATCAGGATAAACATCACCATAAAGAACGCCGTTTTCAGGGCGAACCAGATAAACGGCGGCAGGAACTGGCCGTGCCAGCCACCGAAAAACAGCGTCACGATCAGCGCCGACACCGTGGTGATGGCCACATATTCGCCTACGAAGAACAGGCCGAACTTCATCCCGGCATATTCGATATGGTAGCCGTCCGCCAGCTCCTGCTCCGCTTCCGGCTGGTCAAACGGGTGGCGGTGACAAACCGCTACGCCCGCGATGCAGAAGGTGAGAAAGCCGAAGAACTGCGGGATGATGTTCCACAGGTGCGCCTGGCTCTCGACGATGGCGTTCATGTTGAACGAGCCCGCCTGCGCCACCACGCCCATCAGCGACAGACCGAGAAAAACTTCGTAGCTCAGCGTCTGCGCCGAGGCGCGCATTGCGCCCAGCAGCGAGTATTTGTTGTTGCTCGACCAGCCGGCGAACAGCACGGCGTAAACCGCCAGGCCCGCCATCATCAGGAAAAAGAGCACCCCGATGTTGAGATCTGTCACCATCCAGGTCGGTGAAACCGGCACGATGGCGAACGCCAGCAGCAGCGACACAAAGGCGATAACCGGCGCCAGGATAAAGATAAAGCGGTCGGTAAACGGCGGGACCCAGTCCTCTTTAAAGAACATTTTGATCATGTCCGCCGCCAGCTGCAGCGAGCCGCCCCAGCCTACGCGGTTCGGCCCGTAGCGGTTCTGCCACAGGCTGAGCAAGCGGCGTTCGGCGAAGCTCATAAAGGCGCCGCAGGCCACCACGACCAGCAGAATGACGATCGCCTTCACCACGGTCAGGATGATGTCGATAACGTCCGGTGTCAGCCAGCTCATTGCGCCGCCTCCTGCAGTTTGTCAATGTGCGCGCCCGCGAGGAACGGCGGAATGCCCGGCATACCCAGCGGCAGGCCAATCTGCCCCGGCTGCAGCGCGCTGGAGAAGCGCACCGGCAGACGCAGGATTTCGCCCGAGCAGGTGAACTCCACGGCGGCGCCTTCTTTAACGCCCAGCTTCGCCGCATCCTGCTGGCTGATCACCAGCATCGGCTGCGCCATGTGTTTCTGGAACACCGGCGAACGCTGCGTCATCTCTTCGCTGCCGAACAGCTGGTAGTAAGGCGCTACGCGCCACTGCTCGCCACCGACAAAGGCGGTCGGCACCTGCGTGAACCACGGCAGCGCCGCGTCGCCCGCTTCGAACAGGCGCACGCCCGGGTCGCCGTTGCGCAGCTTGCCGCCCACTTCGGCTTGGAATTTGTTCCACGCCTGCGGGGAGTTCCAGCCTGGCGCCCAGGCAAAAGGGATCTGCGAACGCGGCGCGCTCGGCTGGTTGTTGCCCTCCATGGAGAAGGCGAACATGGTGTCCTGGTCCTGCGGCTGACGCGGCTCGTGCACGCTGATATTGGCACGCGCGGCGGTGCGTCCGCTGGAGCGGTTCGGCGAACGCGCCAGTTTTTGCCCGCGGATGCGGAAGCTGGCGTCCGGCGCGGCGTCCTTGATGCCTTTCAGCTGCGGCAGCTTCGCCACCACGGCGTCGATAACGTGATCCAGCTGCGTCCAGTCGATGTGACGGCTCTCCAGCGTACTGTGCAGCGAGTGCAGCCAGCGCCAGCTCTCCAGCATCACGATGCTGTTGTCATAGTAGGCGGGATCGTAAACTTGGAAGAAGCGCTGCGCGCGGCCTTCGTGGTTGATCGAGGTGCCGTTGCTTTCGGCGAAGCTGGCGGTGGAGAGCACCAAGCCCGCCTTTTCCAGGGTCGCAGTGCGCTGATGATCGACCACAATCACGCCGGAGGTGTTAGCCAGCGCGGCATCCACCTGCGCCTTCGGCGCGTGACGGTAAAGGTCGTTCTCCAGCACCACCACGGCATCCGCTTCGCCGCGGCCCAGCTGCTCCAGCGCACTGTCGAGCGTATTGCCGCCCATCAGGCCCAGACCCATGCTATTTGCCGCGCCCGCCAGCAGCGTAATGCCGACGTCGGCGCCGCGCGCCTTCAGCGCTTTGGCGACGTTGGCCGCCGCTTCGATCATCGCCGTGCTGCCCGAGTGGGTGCCGGAAATAATCAGCGGCTTTTTCGCGCCGGCCAGCGCCTGCACCACCACGTCCAGCTTGCCACGCAGGCTGCTGTCGAAGTCGCTGACCGCAGGCGCGGCGTTATCCAGCGTGCTGGCGATGGCGAAGCCGAGACGCGCCTGATCTTCGACCGGTGCGCGGTAGCTCCAGGCGGCGATATCGTCGAGGCGGGTTTCGTCGATGTTGGTGACGAACAGCGGATGTTTGGCGTGCTGGCCAATGTTCATTATTGCCGCAATCTGCCAGTCGGCAACTTTCTGCGCCGCGGCCATATCACGCGCTTTGCCTTTCACCGCCTGACGCACAGAGAGCGCCACGCGCGCGCCGATCTGGGTGAGGTCTTCGCCCAGCACCAGCACCGCGTCGTAGCTTTCCATCTCGCGCAGCGACGGCGTGTAGAGGTTGCTTTCGCGCAGCACCTTCAGCATCAGCTCGAGACGCTGCTGCTCGCCCATCGGCATGCCGGTAGAAAAGTTTTCCGCCCCGACCAGTTCGCGCAGCGCGAAGTTGCTTTCAATGCTGGCGCGCGGCGAGCCGATGCCGATGACGCGCTTCGCCTGACGCAGCGTGTCGGCGGCGGCGTTGACCGCCTGTCCCGCATTCAGCTGCACCCAGTCGTTGCCGCGCAGCTGCAGCGGGTGACGTGGACGATCTTTGCGGTTGACGTAGCCGTAGCCGAAGCGTCCGCGGTCGCAGAGGAAATAGTGGTTGACCGTGCCGTTATAGCGGTTCTCGATACGGCGCAGTTCGCCATAGCGCTCGCCGGGGCTGGTGTTACAGCCGACGCTGCACTGCTGGCAGATGCTCGGCGCAAACTGCATATCCCATTTACGGTTATAGCGCTCGGAGTGGGTTTTGTCGGTAAAGACGCCGGTCGGGCAGATCTCCACCAGGTTGCCGGAGAATTCGCTCTCCAGCGTGCCCTCTTCCGGACGGCCGAAATAGACGTTGTCGTGCGCGCCGTAGACGCCCAGATCTTTGCCGTCGGCATAATCTTTGTAGTAGCGCACGCAGCGATAGCAGGCGATACAGCGGTTCATCTCGTGGGAGATAAAGGGGCCGAGATCCTGATTCTGGTGGGTACGCTTGGTGAAGCGGTAGCGGCGGAAGCTATGGCCGGTCATCACCGTCATATCCTGCAGGTGGCAGTTGCCGCCCTCTTCGCACACCGGACAGTCGTGCGGGTGGTTGGTCATCAGCCACTCCACCACGCTTTCGCGAAACTCTTTCGCTTCGCCATCGTCGATAGAGATAAAGGTGCCGTCGGAGGCCGGCGTCATGCAGGACATGACGAGACGGCCGCGGGTATCTTCGGCATTCTGGAATTGCTTCACCGCGCACTGGCGGCAAGCCCCGACGCTGCCCAGCGCCGGATGCCAGCAAAAATAAGGAATATCAAGGCCCAGAGAGAGACACGCCTGCAGCAGGTTGTCCGCTCCGTTCACATCATATTCTTTACCGTCTACATGGATTGTAGCCATATTGAACATACTTCCGTAAGGCTCGTCGAGGACGAACGTTAATCATATTCTTGCCCCGCGCAGCGCGGGGCAGCGGCGCAGGGCCGGTTCCGTGTGCTGCGGCGAATTACCAGCGCGCCTTCAGCAGGTTAGGCTGAATACCACCAATCGCGCGGGTATTGCCAAAGACCTGCGGTGCCATGCCGGCTTCAAACTCTTCACGGAAATATTTAATTGCACTCTGCAGCGACTCCACCGCGCCAGGCGCGTGGGCGCAGAAGGTTTTGCCTGGGCCGAGCTGGCGGCAAAGCTGTAGCAGGGTTTCGATATCCCCCGGTTGTCCTTTTCTCTGCTCCAGCGCGCGCAGGATCTTCACGCTCCACGGCAGGCCGTCGCGGCACGGCGTACACCAGCCGCACGACTCGCGCGCGAAAAACTCTTCCAGGTTGCGCACCAGCGACACCATATTGATCTTGTGGTCGACCGCCATCGCCAGCGCGGTGCCGAGACGGCTGCCCGCTTTGCCGATGCTGGCGAACTCCATCGGCAGGTCGAGGTGCTGCTCGATGAGGAAGTCGGTGCCCGCGCCGCCCGGCTGCCAGGCTTTGAAGCGCAGCCCGTCGCGCATGCCGCCAGCGTAGTCTTCCAGGATCTCGCGCGCGGTGATGCCGAACGGCAGCTCCCACACACCCGGATTTTTCACCCGGCCGGAGAAGCCCATCATCTTAGTGCCGGCGTCTTCGCTTTTCGACAGCCCCTTGTACCACTCGACGCCGTTGGCGAGGATCGCCGGCACGTTGGAGAGGGTTTCCGCATTGTTAACGCAGGTCGGCTTGCCCCAGGCGCCGGCGCTCGCCGGGAACGGCGGCTTGGAGCGCGGGTTAGCGCGACGCCCTTCCAGCGAGTTGATCAGCGCCGTCTCTTCGCCGCAAATGTATCGGCCCGCGCCGGTGTGCACGATCAGCTCGAAGTCGAAGCCGGTACCGAGAATGTTTTTGCCGAGAAAGCCCGCTTCGGTCGCCTCGACGATAGCGCGGCGCAGGTGCACCGCCGCTTCGATATACTCGCCTCGCAGGAAGATGTAGCCGCGATAGGCTTTCAGGGCGAAGGCGCTGATCAGCATACCTTCCACCAGCTGGTGCGGCATCTGCTCCATCAGCAGACGGTCTTTATAGGTGCCCGGCTCCATCTCATCGGCGTTGCACAGCAGGTAGCGAATGTTCATAGATTCGTCTTTCGGCATCAGGCTCCACTTCAGTCCGGTGGAGAAGCCCGCGCCGCCGCGCCCTTTCAGGCCGGAGTCTTTTACCAGCGCCACGATCTCATCAGGCGCCATGCCGTTAAGCGCTTTCTCCGCGCCGGCGTAGCCGTTTTTGCTGCGATACTCCTCAAACCACACCGGCTGCTGGTCGTCGCGCATGCGCCAGGTGAGCGGATGGGTTTCCGCAGTACGAATGATCTGCTTGATGGTCATTGATACTGCTCCAGTAGCGAGGCAATGCCTTCCGGCGTCAGATGAACGTGGGTGTCTTCATCCACCATCATGGTCGGCCCTTTGTCGCAGTTGCCCAGGCAGCAGGTCGGCAGCAGCGTAAAGCGTCCGTCCGCCGTGGTCTGGCCCGGATTAATGTTCAGGTTCTGCTCCAGCGCCGCCTGAATGCCCTGATAGCCGGTGATGTGGCACACCACGCTGTCGCAATAACGGATCACGTGGCGGCCAACCGGCTGGCGGAAAATCTGGCTGTAAAAGGTGGCGACCCCTTCGACGTCGCTGGCCGGAATGCCCAGCACCTTGGCGATGGCGTTGATGGCACCGTCCGGCACCCAGCCGCGCTGCTTCTGCACGATCTTCAGCGCCTCAATCGACGCCGCGCGCACATCTTCATAGTGGTGTTTTTCGTGCTCGATAGCGTGGTGCTCTTCCGCGCTCAGCACGAAGACCTCGTTGGGGTCGATCGTACGAATGGCAATTTTTTGATCGTGCATAATTAGCGGTCCACGTCTGACATAACAAAATCGATACTACCGAGGTAAACGATCAGGTCGGATACCAGGCTGCCGCGGATCACCGACGGGATCTGCTGCAGGTGCGGGAAGCTCGGCGTACGCACGCGGGTGCGGTAGCTCATGGTGCTGCCGTCGCTGGTCAGGTAGTAGCTGTTGATCCCTTTGGTCGCCTCAATCATCTGGAACGATTCGTTAGCCGGCATCACCGGCCCCCAAGACACCTGCAGGAAGTGGGTGATCAGAGTTTCGATGTGCTGCAGCGTGCGTTCTTTCGGCGGCGGCGTGGTCAGCAGATGATCCGCTTTAAACGGCCCTTCCGGCATATTTTTCAGGCACTGCTCCAGAATGTGCAGCGACTGCCACATCTCTTCCATCTTCAGCTGTACGCGGGTGTAGGCGTCGCTAATGCCGGCGCCTACCGGGATCTCAAAGTCGAAGTTTTCATAGCCTGAGTAAGGACGCCATTTGCGCACGTCAAAATCAAGACCGGTGGCGCGCAGCGCGGCACCGGTGGTTCCCCAAGTCAGCGCTTCATCCATATTATAGGCGGCGACACCTTTGGAACGGCCCACCAACACGCTGTTGCGCAGCGCGGCTTTGTCATACTCTTTCAGGCGCTTCGGCATCCAGTCGAGGAACTCGCGCAGCAGGCGCTCCCAGCCCTTCGGCAGGTCGTGCGCCACGCCGCCGATGCGGAACCAAGCCGGATGCATGCGGAAGCCGGTGATGGCTTCCACCACGTCGTAGATCTTCTGACGGTCGGTAAAGGCAAAGAACACCGGCGTCATCGCGCCGACGTCCTGAATAAAGGTCGAGATATAGAGCAGGTGGCTGTTGATGCGGAACAGCTCAGAGAGCATCACGCGGATAACGTTAACGCGGTCCGGCACCACGATGCCCGCCAGCTTTTCTACCGCCAGCACGTAGGGCATCTCATTCACGCAGCCGCCTAGGTACTCCACGCGGTCGGTATAGGGAATGTAGCTGTGCCAGGACTGGCGCTCGCCCATCTTTTCCGCGCCGCGGTGGTGGTAGCCGATATCCGGCACGCAGTCGACGATCTCTTCGCCGTCCAGCTGCAGGATAATGCGGAACGCACCGTGCGCCGACGGGTGGTTCGGCCCCAGGTTAAGGAACATAAAGTCCTCGCTGTTGGTGCTGCGCTTCATGCCCCAGTCTTCCGGCTTGAAGGTCAGCGCCTCCATCTCCAGATCTTCTTTCTGCTTGGTCAGCGTGAAGGGGTCGAATTCGGTGGCGCGCGCCGGGTAATCCTTGCGCAGCGGATGCCCTTCCCAAGTCTGCGGCATCATGATGCGCGTCAGGTGCGGGTGTCCGTCGAAGGTGACGCCGAACATCTCCCAGGTTTCACGCTCGTACCAGTTGGCGTTCTGGAAAATTTTCGTCAGCGTCGGCAGATGCAGGTCGTTTTCCGACAGCGCCACTTTCAGCATGATGTCGCGGTTACGCTCGATCGACAGAAAGTGGTAGAAAACGGAAAAATCCGCGGCGGGCAGACCGGCGCGGTGGGTACGCAAACGCTCGTCCATGCCATGCAGGTCATAGAGCATTACGTAGGGCTTTGGCAGCTTACGCAGGAAGGTCACGATTTCCAGCAGCTGTTCGCGCTTTACCCAGACTACGGGAACGCCCGTGCGGGTTGGCTGAACGGTAAAGACATCCGGCCCAAAACGGTTATGCAGCTCGCCGATCACCGGGTCATCCAGGTGATCCCGGGCTTGCCATACAGGCTGAGCGAGATCGTGCGTGGTTAAATCTGTCATACGTTACTCACCATTCCGGCCTGTCGCCAGGCATTCAAAAGAAGGCGTCAGGATGGGGCCGCGCATTAAATTGTGATGTTTTGCTGCGGGCGTAAAATCCATCCATATACGGTGTTCTTACACTTCGTCAGGCGTGCGAAGGTTAGTTACGGCAATGCGCTCGCCGCGTTTTCTTTTACGTTCCGACTGCATATTGGCGCGGTAAACGCCCTGATCGCCAACCACCCACGACAGCGGGCGACGCTCTTTGCCTATGGATTCGCGCAGCAGCAGCAGCGCCTGCATATAGGCTTCCGGGCGCGGCGGGCAGCCGGGAATGTAGACGTCAACCGGCAGGAACTTGTCTACGCCCTGCACCACAGAGTAGATGTCGTACATGCCGCCGGAGTTGGCACAGGCGCCCATTGAGATCACCCACTTCGGCTCCAGCATCTGGTCATAGAGACGCTGAATCACCGGTGCCATTTTGGTAAAGGGGGTGCCGGCGATCACCATAAAGTCCGCCTGACGCGGCGAGGCGCGCATAACTTCCGCGCCGAAACGCGCCACGTCATGCACAGCGGTGAAAGAGGTGGTCATCTCTACGTAGCAGCAGGACAAACCAAAGTTGTAAGGCCACAGGGAGTTCTTGCGGCCCCAGTTCACCATGTCGTGCAGGGCATGCTCAAGCTTGCCCATGTAGACACTGCGATGGACGTGCTGATCAAGGGGATCGGCGACGATCTCCTGCTTTTGCAGAGGATAACGGTCGTTCTCACCACCGTTCGGGTCTATGCGGGTGAGCGTATAGTCCATCAGATTGCCTCGCTTTTACTGCTTATGAGGGTTGGAGTGACTGATCGGTTTGGATTTGACCACCACGCGACGACGTGCGGGCGCCCAGTCCAGCGCGCCAATACGTACCAGATAGACCAGCCCCGCCAGAAGCACCAAAATGAAAATTGCGGCTTCCACAAAGCCGACCCAGCCGCTTTCTCTAATAGAGGTCGCCCATGCGTATAAAAAGAGCGCTTCCACGTCAAAGATGACGAAGAACATCGCGACGAGGTAGAACTTTGCCGACAGGCGGATATGGGTGTCGCCAACGGATTCAATACCGGATTCAAACTGTGTCTCTTTATGACGGGCGCGGGCGCGACCACCTAAAAGCCATCCTCCGGTCAGCATAAAGGCGCAAAGGCCGAAAGCGATAATGACAAATATGATAAACGCCCAGTGATGAGCGACGACTTCGGTGGCTGTTGACATACTCTTTTTTGCTTACTCATCAAAAGTGGCGATGACATCCTGCGCGGGTCACTTGCAGCAAACGCACCACATCGATTCAAGGGAAGGATAAAAACCGTATAAATTATGCTGTCATTATCAATTAGGCAGCAATTTTATAGGGTTTTTACCCCTTTCTATAACCTTTTGTCAACTTTGACAAAAGTATCCAAAGATTATTTTACACAAGCATCAAAATTTTAACATATGATGCGCGCGACACCAGCTAAATCGCTTCAGTCTGTATGGTCTTTTAAAGTGTAGCGTGATTTAAAATGCATGGATCGTGCATTTAGCCAATATATTTTGACAGGCTTTACTGGGTTTTCCTTCCCCTTAGCAGGGGTATTTTTTTGATCCAGAACACAAAATGGGCCTTTTTGTCCCTTTTTTCAGCAGACGGCAAAATGATCCGGAACGAAATTTCCAGCTTTATAAAATAAAAAGAGAAAGCTTCAATTTATGACAAAAAGAAATAATATTTCATTCACCGCAGGCAGCTCTACTTTTCTGGCGGTCAGCGCGGAGATTTGGCAGGTTTAAACGCATAAAAAAGGCCCTTCGCGGCGTAAGCATCGAGAATGGCCTTTTTATTACGGTTTTAACAATTAACAATCGCGTTAAAATAAAACACAGACAGCTCCGTTAAGAGCGAATTACTCTTCGTCATCCAGCAGCAGCGTCCCGTCCGGGTTTGCGCTCAGGTTGTCGGGATCGTTAGTGGACTGCATGGCATTGAAGATCGTCAGCGCCAGTTCGTTATCGCTATCAGGATTGCGGCACAGCAGGTACTGTGTGTCCGGCAGCACCGGCAGACCTTCCGCCGCACCCATTACGCGCAGTTCAGGACTCATCATCTCCACGGGACGCGCGGTGACGACCAGACCCACTTTAACGGCGGCACACGGCAAGCCAGTGTTGACGCGACGTAAGAGATGCGCCACGGAATGCCCGCCTCGTTGAGATGGTCGATCGCCATATCGCGATAGGGGCTCGGCTCATCGAGTAGCACCAGCGGAATAGCTTCCCCGCACTGAAAGATGTAGTCCGCCGCACAGTACCAGAGCGTCGGCGACGTACGCAGGGCCTGATGGGTAAAGCTGCCGACGCTGGAGGTAGTGACGACCAGATCCACTTCGCCCTGATTCAGCATCTCCATCATGGAAGGATTGCGTTTGACGCGAACGTCAATCGCTAGCTTCGGATAAACCGAGGTGACGTGGTTAAGCAAAAACGGCAGGATGGTGTCGGACGTATCATCCGAGGCGCCAGTGGTCAGTACGCCATGGATATTGCTGTACATCAGCGACGTGCAGGCCTCGTCGTTGAAGCGCAGGATTTTCCGAGCATAGCCTAATAGCTGAATACCATGCTCGGTCAATAACTTATTACGTCCATGTCTGGCAAACAGCTCTTTACCTACCAATTGCTCCAGACGCTGCATCTGCTGGCTGACGGCAGACTGAGTTCGGCACAAGGCGGCAGCGGCGGCCGCAAAAGTGTTCAGGTCCGCAACAGCAACAAATGTTCTCAGCAGCTCGAGGTCGAGATTCAGTATCGGACGATTTGCATTAGTCATGTTTTCTTCACTTATAAGATTTTTAAAAACTACTACCCTAGTGTTATTCTGTGTTGTTATGCGACTTATCAATGCGATAAGCGGTAATGATACTCATTGCTGGCCCTGTGTGAGACCGACAGAGAAATTCATATCATACGAATATCGACAACTGCTAATCCCGACACAGCGGGAAGGCAGCGTTAAGTAGGTAGACAGAAACAACTTCTGGGCTGACAGCGCGGGTGCACAAATGCAGAAAGCTGCGTTGTTGTCTAAAGCACCGTCCGCTTCAAGGACGGGGAAGCCAGCTACAGGATTATGGAATGTGTAGCAGTTAAATACGACAAATAATCATTTGAGTCCAAAATGGAAATGATTTTGTGAAAAGCATCGTAATTTTTGACCTGATCGCATTTCAGGGTTATTCTGACACATCCCTGCTAAGTTTTTAACCGCCCTGTTTCTGAAAGTCGAGATAAAGTGTAAAGATGCGCCATAAATGCCTTTTATCAGGCAGTAGTTGGCTCTTTCTGACAGGGAACTATTCTGGTGATTTCATGCCCACATTGCTCCCATACTGGCGCAGCCGCCAGCGGGTTGGCTTATCCGTTTTTTTTTGAACATTCATGTAAAATACCTTAACTACTTTGCATTCATCTACCCGCTTTTTCCTGCCGTTTCCAAGCCAGAATTTCTTGATTAACCCGTCAGGCGACGGACAGCGATCTTTACAGGCGAACAGGCACATTACAGTCGAATATATTGCTGGAAACCCTACCGACAGTGCGAGTAACCAGTTAATGCCAAAGAAATTATGCTTTCCGCCACGCTTAAGGTAAAAAAATGACTAACACGCCAAAACCTACCGCTGCCCTTCTTTTGTGACGATGAGGAGAGTACATTGTGCTGGTTTGATTTCTGAGGCAGTAAAAAGATGCTGCCCATTAAGGCGGTTAAAAAATGACTTTTCAAATTGATAAATCCGGCAAGCTGGAAAATGTTTGTTACGACATCCGCGGGCCGGTACTTAAAGAGGCTAAACGTCTCGAAGAAGAAGGCAACAAGGTCCTCAAGCTGAACATCGGCAACCCGGCGCCTTTTGGTTTCGAAGCGCCCGATGAAATTCTGGTGGACGTTATCCGCAACTTGCCGAGCGCGCAGGGCTACTGCGACTCCAAAGGCCTCTACTCCGCGCGTAAAGCGATTATGCAGCACTATCAGGCGCGCGAGATGCGCGACGTCACGGTTGAAGATATCTATATCGGCAACGGCGTGTCGGAGCTGATCGTGCAAGCGATGCAGGCGCTGCTCAACAGCGGCGACGAAATGCTGGTGCCGGCGCCAGACTACCCACTCTGGACCGCGGCGGTATCGCTCTCCAGCGGTAAGGCCGTTCACTACCTGTGCGACGAATCCTCCGACTGGTTCCCCGATCTTGACGACATCCGCAGCAAAGTTACGCCGCGCACACGCGGTATCGTCATTATCAACCCTAACAACCCGACGGGCGCGGTCTACAGCAAAGCGCTGCTGCTGGAGATCGTCGAGATCGCGCGTCAGCATAACCTGATCATCTTCGCTGACGAGATCTACGACAAGATCCTTTACGACTCGTCACAGCACCATTCGATCGCCGCGCTGGCGCCGGATCTGCTGACCGTGACCTTCAACGGTCTTTCCAAAACCTACCGCGTGGCGGGCTTTCGCCAGGGCTGGATGGTGCTTAACGGGCCTGAGAAGCATGCTAAAGGTTACATCGAAGGGCTGGAAATGCTGGTCTCGATGCGCCTGTGCGCCAACGTGCCGGCGCAGCACGCCATTCAGACCGCGCTGGGCGGCTACCAGAGCATCAGCGAGTTTATCACGCCGGGCGGCCGCCTCTATGAGCAGCGCCAGCGCGCCTGGGAGCTGATCAATGACATCCCCGGCGTCAGCTGCGTCAAGCCCAACGGCGCGCTCTACATGTTCCCGCGCATCGACGCGAAGAAGTTCAACATCCACGACGACCAGAAAATGGTGCTGGATTTCCTGCTGCAGGAAAAAGTGCTGCTGGTTCAGGGCACCGCCTTTAACTGGCCATGGCCGGATCACGTGCGCATCGTTACCCTACCGCGCGTCGACGATCTGGAGATGGCGATCGGCAAATTCGACCGCTTCCTGCAAGGCTATCGCCAGTAAAACCTGCCGCGTATACTGACAGCATTTGGGGAAGCGCCGCGCTTCCCCGCTTGTTGACAGGATAACGCATGACCCGAAGCCATTTTTTCGCGCATCTTTCCCGCCTCAAACTGATCAACCGCTGGCCGCTGATGCGCAACGTGCGCACCGAGAACGTCTCGGAGCACAGCCTGCAGGTCGCGATGGTCGCCCATGCGCTCGCGGTAATCAAAAACAAGAAATTCAACGGCACTCTGAACGCCGATCGCGTCGCGATGCTGGCACTCTATCACGACGCCAGCGAAGTGCTGACCGGCGACCTGCCAACGCCGGTCAAGTACTACAACGCGCAGATTGCGCATGAATATAAGAAGATTGAGAAGATCGCCCAGCAGAAGCTGATCGAGATGCTGCCAGAAGAGCTGCGGGAGGCGTATCGTCCGCTGCTAGATGAGCATCAGCACAGCGCAGAGGAGCAGTCGGTGGTGAAGCAGGCGGACGCGCTGTGCGCCTATCTGAAATGTCTGGAAGAGCTGTCGGCGGGAAACAATGAATTTTTGCTGGCCAAGTCGCGCCTGGAAAAAACGCTGCAGCAGCGCCGCTCGCCCGAGATGGATTACTTTGTCGAAATCTTTATTCCCAGCTTCAACCTGTCGCTGGATGAGATTTCGCAGGATTCGCCGCTGTAATCGTCATGCGGCGCCGCCGGTTGCGCTTACGCCTGCTGGCTGAGAGAGAAGCCACCCTGCGCATCGGGCGTCACCACCAGCGCGTCGAGTGTAGTGAGCTGCATCAGGGTGTCTGCCCGCCGCGGCGTCGCGGCGGGCGCATCGACGGCGATCACCGCGCAGCGCGCGTTGAGCCCAGATAGGATCCCGGCGGGCGCGTCTTCCACCATCACGCAGCTTTCCGCCGTAAGCCCCAGCTTTTTGGCGCCGAGCAGATAGGTATCCGGCTCAGGCTTGCCCTTCTCCACCTGCTCCGCCGTAATAAAAACCGCCGGCTGTGGCAGCCCGGCGGCAGTATGGCGCGCCCGCGCCACCGGCACCGGCACCGGCACCGAGCCGGAGGTGACGATGGCCCACGGAATGCGCAGCGCGTCGAGCCTTGTCAGCAGGGCATGCGCGCCCGGCAGCGCCTGCACCCCTGCGATATCTTGCGCTTCGTTTTGCTCCAGCGCGCGAAACTTCGCCTGTATTGCGGCTTCCGGCTGGCCCGCCATAAAATGGCGCAGCGAGGTGATCGCCTGCTTGCCATGTATAATAGATTTCGTCTGCCGCTATGCCGTGGCGCGCGCCCCAGTTGCGGCGCCACGCGCGCTCCACCGCAGGCAGCGAATCCACCAGCGTGCCATCCATATCAAATAAAAAACCGCTGTAGGTCACATCGCGCTCCCGTTAAGCATTAATGATTTGCGCGATCTTGGTCGCGCACAGGTAATACTGTCGCGGACAAGTGTGCCATACCACGAGCATGCGTTGGTATTTTTCCCACATCGGCGTATGGGCGTTGAAGCCGTGCGTGCCTGAGTCAAAGTGGGTGTAGCGCCCTTCGGTATTCACTCACCATAAAGCGCACGTAGCCGAGAAAACGTGCTTCGGTTTCTGCATCGAAGCCCAGAAAGGCGAGGCGACGTTTATCCAGCGTCTCTTTATCTTCCAGATTCGACCAGGAGACGTGCATCGCATGGTGCATCTCCATTATGTCGATAGATAATAGTGCGGCAGGTCTCTTCCGACAGCTCGCCGAACTCTTTGTCCAGCTCGCGCATCTTCAGCCCGTAGCCGCGCTCGATAATGGTCTGATAGCGGCGGTAGCGCTCGGCGTTATCCGGCTCCAGCATCGCCATCATTTTGTACTGGTTGGAGAGAATCAACCGCTGCGCGTGGGTCATTTCCATCGTAAGCTCCTGGGCCGACAGGCCGTCAAGAAAGGGGATTGAAACGATTGCACAAGGCGCGTGATGCGGATACGCCCGCATCACTTTTCTTTGATTTAATCCCGGCTCAGGCACAAATTCTCTCAGCGCCAAAGCGGCAGTCGATCAAAGATCGTCGAGAAAGGTGCGATCCAGCTGCCGGAACGCCCGCTTGAGCAGATCGGCCAGCGCCTGATAGGTGGGTTTGCCTTCCACCGGCGCGATAGCCTGTCCCGCCTCTTCCTGCCGGGCGCGCACCTCGTGGAACCAGTGAAGCAGAATAGGCGGCAGCGGCGTCACCGAGCGTTTGCCCAGCCACCACAGCCCCTGCATCGGCAGGCTGCAGGCGAACAGCGCGGTGGCGACAGCGGGACCGAGCTGTCCGCCCAGCGCGATTTGCCAGCTCAGCATAAATATCGCCAGCGGCGGCATAAAGCGAATCGCAAAGCGGGTAATGTGGGTGACGCGATTTTCAGGAAAGATCGGCGCGAGGCGTTTGTCATTCGGCCAGGTCTTCATATAGTGCTGGCCATTTTGAAAAATACGGAACCAGCCAGTATTGCCAGAATCACTCGCCATGGCGGACCTCTAATACAGCAAATAATAAAAAAATTTTATAATTACACAACTTTACGTAACATCCTTCAAAATTTTTTGTCTTTAGCAGGGACTCTCGCTATCCTGATGCAGCTAAATAACACACTGGAAACGGGCAAAGACGTAAATGACAAACGCAACGGCCAGCACAGGCGCGAAAAAACTCAAAAAATTGCGCAAAAGTTCTGATTTTTTTACGGAGAAGTAATATTTTGACTACCGCATGGGGTTTATGATTAATATCCCCGCTTTCATGAGCTACGCAGATAGTCTGATTGCCTCTTTTTTAGCCGCTTTTAACAAATAGGTACTTCCATGTCGAGTAAGTTAGTACTGGTTCTGAACTGCGGCAGCTCTTCACTGAAGTTCGCCATTCTGAACGCCGCCAGCGGAGAAGAACACCTTTCCGGCCTGGCTGAATGCTTCCACCTGCCTGAAGCGCGCATTAAATGGAAACAGGACGGAGAAAAACACGAGGCACCTCTTAGCGCCTTCGCCGCGCACAGCGAAGCCCTGAATTTCATTGTTAAAACTATTCTGGCACAAAAATCGACGCTGTCGGCACAAATTGTAGCAATTGGCCACCGCATCGTCCATGGTGGCGAACAGCTGACAGAATCCGTCATTATCACCGACGCGGTCATCAGAGGCATTAAAGACAACGCCTCGTTCGCGCCGCTGCATAACCCAGCGCACCTGTTCGGCATCGAAGAGGCGATGAAAAACTTCCCGCACCTTTCCGATAAAAATGTGGCCGTTTTTGACACGGCGTTCCATCAGACGATGCCGGAAGAGTCCTATCTCTACGCTCTGCCCTACAAACTCTATAAAGAGCACGGCGTTCGCCGCTACGGCGCGCACGGTATCAGCCACTACTATGTCACCCACGAAGCGGCGGAGTTCCTGAACAAACAGGTCGACGAGCTGAATATTATCACCTGCCATCTCGGCAACGGCGCCTCTGTGGCGGCAGTGCGCAACGGCAAATGCGTCGACACCTCGATGGGGCTAACGCCGCTGGAAGGTCTGGTCATGGGCACGCGCAGCGGCGACATCGACCCGGCGATCGTCTTCTATCTGCATGACACGCTGGGCATGAGCGTCGACGCCATCAACAAGCTGCTGACCAAAGAGTCAGGACTGCTGGGCCTGACCGAGGTTACCAGCGACTGCCGCTACGTGGAAGACAACTACGAAACCAAAGAGGACGCGAAGCGCGCGATGGATGTCTTCTGCCATCGCCTAGCGAAATATATCGGCAGCTATACCGCAATGATGGAAGGCCGCCTGGACGCGGTGATCTTTACCGGCGGCATCGGCGAAAATGCCGCCATGGTGCGCGAGCTGTCGCTGAAGAAGCTCGGCCTGCTCGGCTTTGAGGTCGATCACGAGCGTAACCTAGCGGCGCGCTTCGGCAAATCGGGCTTTATCAATAAAGAGGGCACCTGCCCGGCAATTGTTATCCCCACCAATGAAGAACTGGTGATCGCTCAAGACGCCGCGCGTCTGACCGCCTGATGTTTTACCGCCAGCTTCGGCTGGCGGTGTTGTTTTTGACACAGCCTAAAGCGAGGTTCAAACGTGTCACGTACAATTATGCTTATTCCGACCAGCACTAGCGTCGGCCTGACAAGCGTCAGCCTCGGCGTCATCCGCGCCATGGAACGTAAAGGCGTTCGTCTCAGCGTCTTTAAGACTATCGCCCAGCCGCGTGCTGGCAGCGATACGCCCGATCAAACCACCCTGATCATCCGCAAAAACTCGTCGATTCCCGCCGCCGACCCGTTGAAAATGTCGCGCGTGGAGTCGCTGCTGGGCGCTAATCAGCAGGACGTGTTGATGGAAGAGATTATCGCCCGCTATCACGCCAACACCAAAGATGCGGAAGTTGTGCTGGTGGAGGGCCTGGTGCCGACGCGTAAACACCAGTTCGCCAACGCGCTGAACTATGAGATTGCCAAAACGCTGAACGCGGAAATCGTGTTTGTTATGGCGCTCGGCAACGACTCTCCGGCGCAGCTGAAAGAGCGCATTGAGCTGACGCAGAGCAGCTTCGGCGGCAGCAGAAACAAAAACATCACCGGCATTATCATCAACAAACTCAACGCGCCGGTTGACGAGCAGGGCCGCACGCGCCCCGATCTGTCGGAAATCTTCGACGACTCCACCAAAGCGAGCGTGGCAAATATCGATCCAAAACAGCTGTTTGCCGACAGCCCGCTGCCGGTGCTGGGCTGTATACCCTGGAGTTTCGATCTGATCGCCACGCGCGCCATCGATATGTGCCGCCACCTCAACGCCGAGGTAGTTAACGAAGGGGAAATCGCCACGCGCCGCGTGAAGTCGGTAACCTTCTGCGCCCACAGCCTGCCGCATATGCTGGAGCATTTCCGCCCAGGCTCGCTGCTGGTTACCTCCGCGGATCGCCCGGACGTGCTGGTCGCCGCCTGTCTCGCCGCGATGAACGGCATCGAAATCGGCACCATCCTGCTGACCGGCGGCTACGAAATGGACAGCCGCATCGCGAAACTGTGCGAGCGCGCTTTCCAGACCGGCCTACCGGTGTTTATGGTGAAAACCAACACCTGGCAAACCTCGCTCAGCCTGCAGAGCTTTAACCTGGAAGTGCCCAGCGACGATACCCAGCGCGTGGAAAAGGTCCAGGAGTATGTTGCCAGCTATATCAACGCCGACTGGATCGAGTCGCTAACCGCTACCTCTAAGCGCAGCCGCCGCCTGTCGCCGCCGGCGTTCCGCTATCAGCTGACCGAACTGGCGCGCAAAGCGGGCAAACGCATCGTGCTGCCGGAAGGCGACGAGCCGCGTACCGTGAAGGCCGCGGCCATCTGCGCCGAACGCGGCATCGCCACCTGTGTGCTGCTGGGCAACCCGGATGAAATCCAGCGCGTCGCCGCTGCTCAGGGCGTCGAGCTGGGAAAAGGCATCGAAATCGTCGATCCAGAAGTGGTGCGCGACAACTATGTGCCGCGCCTGGTAGAGCTGCGCAAAAACAAAGGCATGACCGAAGTGGTGGCACAGGAGCAGCTGAAAGACAACGTGGTGCTCGGCACCATGATGCTGGAGCGCGGCGAAGTGGACGGCCTGGTTTCCGGCGCCGTGCACACCACTGCCAACACTATTCGTCCGCCGCTGCAGCTGATCAAAACCGCGCCGAACAGCTCGCTGGTCTCCTCGGTGTTCTTTATGCTGCTGCCGGAGCAGGTGCTGGTCTACGGCGACTGCGCCATCAACCCGGACCCGACCGCCGAACAGCTGGCGGAAATCGCGATTCAGTCGGCCGATTCCGCGCAGGCCTTCGGCATTGAGCCGCGCGTGGCGATGATCTCCTACTCCACCGGCAACTCCGGCGCGGGCAGCGACGTGGAGAAAGTGCGTGAAGCAACGCGCATTGCGCAGGAGAAACGTCCGGATCTGGTGATTGACGGTCCGCTGCAGTATGACGCGGCGGTTATGGAGGATGTGGCGAAGTCCAAGGCGCCGAACTCTGCGGTCGCCGGCCGCGCCACGGTGTTTATCTTCCCGGATCTCAACACCGGCAACACCACCTACAAAGCGGTTCAGCGCTCGGCAGATCTGATCTCTATCGGACCGATGCTGCAGGGCATGCGCAAGCCGGTTAACGACCTGTCGCGCGGCGCGCTGGTGGACGATATAGTCTATACTATCGCCCTGACGGCGATCCAGCAGCAGGCGGAAGGCTAACAGGCCCGCCTGCCGCTGGCGCGACGCTCAGGCGCGAATGCCTGACGCACCGCGCGCAACCTAAAAAAACGGCCCGCACAGTGCGGGCCGTTTTTCGTCAGGCGTCGCCGTTGCGCGACAGCCATAGCGACAGCGCTTTCAGCGAATCGTCGGTAAACTCATCGCAGCGCGCGGTAATCTCATCCGGCGTAATCCAGAACACCTCGTCCACTTCCTCTTCCTGCATGGCGAACGGACCGTGATACACGCAGCTGAACAGGCCGCCCCAGACGCAGACATGTTCATCTTCGAAGTAGAATTTGCCCTGCTCCGCGAACGGCACATCCGCGATGCCCAGCTCCTCTTCCGCCTCACGGCGCGCCGACTCCAGCAGATCTTCGCCGCTCTGCACCACGCCGCCCGCGGTGGCGTCCAGCATGCCGGGCATGAAGTCTTTGGTCTCGGTGCGGCGCTGCACCAGGATTTTGCCTGCACCGTCATGCACCACGATATAGGTCGCGCGATGACGCATGCGCTGCGCGCGCATCTGCACACGGGTTGCCTGCGCAATCACTTCATTCTCTTCGTTGACGATATCGACCAACTCGATGCCGTCGCCTGCGGTTTGATCCACCATCCGGAAACCCTTTTCTGTTCTGGCGTGCCGTGCGACACGCGCCTGATTGCCAAGTCGTTGTTGTTATAGTGTGCTGTAAGGTAATCACTTCCGCTCGCCTGAGCAAGCGGCGCAACCTATCGTTGTTTGCCGCTTTCCGCTAGCCAGAGCTGCACCGAGGCGCGCTGCCACTGAAATTCAGTATATTCCCGCACTCTGCCCGGCAGCGCGTCGCCATGCAGCGCCAAGCGGTTAAGCATCACCGCCAGATTAGTATCGGCCAGCGACCATTCGCCGAACAGGTTTTGCTGCTTATCTAGCAGCAGACGCAGGCAGGCCGCCACCAGTTTCTCCGCCGCCTGCTGTGCCGCCGCGCTCATCGGCGCAAAGCGTTCCCCGGCAAAAAGCACCTCGGTCGGCCGCTCCTGGCGGATCGGCAGCAGATCGCTGCGCAGCCATGCCTGAATCTCCCGCGCCCGGGCACGCTTTTCGCTGTCGCGCGGATAGAGCCGTTCGAACGCCGGCGCCGGAAAGCGCTCCTCCAGATACTCTGCGATGGCGGAAGATTCGCCCAGCGCGAATTCATCAAGCTACAGCGTCGGCACGCGGCAGGTCAGCGACAGCGCGCGGTAGTCGCTGGAGAGCTGTTGATGTTGCGCAAGATCGATGCGTTTCAGCGTGAAGGGAATGCCTTTTTCCGTCAGGGCAACGTAAACCGACATCGCGTAGGGGCTAAAAAACGATGAATCAGACCACAGGGTGATAGACAGGTAATTCATCTGTTACCTCAAAAAGCTTATCAGGGTTGCCTGATTTTTACCGGCTTTCTGGCAGCAAAGCAATCACCTGCTAGTCGGATCTTTGCAAACCGCTACGTAGCTCTGCGGCGCGCTGGCGCGCTTCTTCCTACGCTGAAAAGCGTGCGTATCAGAAAAAAGATAAGGAGACTCAACATGCATATTCTCGTTACCGGCGGTACCGGACTGATCGGCCGCCATCTTATTCCGCGCCTGCAGTTGCTCGGACATCAGGTCAGTGTGGTAACGCGCGACGTTGCTGCGGCGCGCGCGTGTCGCTCTGGTCCAGACTGGCGCAGCAGCAGAACCTCGATAGCGTGGATGCGGTGATCAACCTCGCTGGCGAGCCGATTGCCGATAAGCGCTGGACCGAGCAGTAGAAGCAGTGGCTGTGCGAAAGCCGCTGGCAGATCACCGAGCGCATCACCTCGCTCATCAACGCCAGCCAGAATCCGCCGCGTGTGCTGATCTCCGGCTCGGCAACCGGCTATTATGGCGAGACGGGCGATGTGGTGCTGACCGAGGAGGATCAAGTTTCCCCATATGCTGTGCGCCCGCTGGGAGCAGCTGACGCTGAGCGCGCAAAGCGAATGCACCCGCGTCTGCCTGCTGCGCACCGGCGTGTTGCTGGCCAGCGAAGGCGGCGCGTTAAGCAAGATGAAGCTGCCGTTCAAACTCGGCGTCGGCGGGCCGATCGGCAGCGGCAAGCAGTACCTGCCGTGGATCCATATCGACGATATAGTGAATGCTATGCTCTGGTTGCTGGATCACGATGCGCTAAGCGGTCCGTTCAATATGGTGTCACCCTATGCGGTGCGCAACGAGCAGTTCGCCGCCACGCTCGGCCACGTTATGCACCGACCCTTCGCTCGCCTGCACCTCATCCTGAAACGCGGCGTCGATGCGGCCCGCGTTCAGATCCTGATAAACCAGGTCCTGGTTGGCGTAAGGCGTCACGTTGACCCCTTTAGGCCGCCAGTTTTCGTTGGTGTAGGTCTCCTGGGTGGTGCCCTGAAGCAGGCCGATGTTTTTGCCCTTCAGCGACTCGATGGTCGGCTGGATCGGCGAGCCTTTTGCCGCAACCAGGCGCGCGTTGGCGGCGTAGAGCTTATCGGAGAAGGCGGATCTATTCCTGACGTTTGGCGGTAATGTAATGGAGAGCGAAGAGATGATAGCGTCGATTTTCTTCGCCTTCAGCTATGGGATCACGCATCGAAGTCGCTTTCAACTAGGTGCATTTTGCGTTGATGCGTTTGCAAATTTCGTTAGCGAGATCGATATCGAAGCCCACTAGCTGTCCCCTGCGCGTTTTGGGATTCAAACGGCGGGTAAGTCGGGTCAGTGCCGATGCGAATTGATGACGGCACCGCGGCGAACACGCTGGCGGCGCTGGTCAGGCCCAGCATGAGAGAAAGAGCCAGAACTCGCTTCTTCATAGATTACCCTCAGTGAAGTGCTTTTTGTTATGGGGGCGTGATGTGTTTGCGCTTGTTAAGCTTGCATATTTCATACCAGCAATGCACGCCGCCGGAAAGGCGAAAACGCCAGCGTTGTGAAGGGAATATATTAGCGATGTCAGGGGGAAAAAGCGACCTTGTTAACTTTTGGTGCACAAAATGCACGAAGAGTGATCGCTCACGCGCATTTACACTTTTAAGGTGCAAGTGCGCTGCTTTTATACACCATCCCAGCGCGTAAAGAGATCCTGCGGCAGGCTGATGTCGAACTGATCGATCACGCGATTTACCGTTTGATCCACCAGCTCCATAATGCTCTGCGGCCAATGATAAAAGGCGGGAACCGGCGGCAGGATCACCGCGCCCAGCTCGGCGGCGGTGGTCATCATGCGCAGATGGCCGACGTGCAGCGGCGTTTCGCGCACCCCCAGCACCAGCTTGCGCTGCTCCTTCAGCACCACGTCGGCGGCGCGCGTCAGCAGGCTGTCGCTATAGCTGTGGACAATGCCGGAGAGGGTTTTCATCGAGCACGGCAGAATCGCCATGCCGATCGTTTTAAAGGAGCCGGATGAGATGCTGGCGGCGATATCGCGCACGTCATGCACCACATCCGCCAGCGCTTGCACCTCGCGCAGCGTGTAGTCGGTCTCGAGGCTCAGAGTTTGTCGCGCCGACGGACTCATTACCAGATGGGTTTCCACCTCGCTGACCTGTTGCAGCACCTGCAGCAACCGCATGCCGTAAATCGCGCCGCTTGCGCCCGAGATGCCCACGATGAGTCGTTTCATACTTCTTCCTTGCCCGTTCAGTAAGCGCTCATGATAACCCGTCGTGCGCGCTGAAAACAAACGGGGCGGATTTCTCCGCCCCGTTCAGGTGATCATGATCAGGCAGCGAGGCGCTTAGCCTTCGTTGTGCAGTTCGAGGTTTTCGACCTCGTTCTGACGCAGCATCGCCTTGGCGTCGTCGTTGCGCAGCGACTGGAGGTACTCCAGATACTGCTGGTCGACATCTTTGGTGACGTAGACGCCGTTGAACACCGAGCACTCAAACTGCGCGATATCCGGATTCTCTTCACGCACCGCTTCGATCAAGTCATTAAGATTCTGGAAAATCAGCACGTCCGCCTTGATCAGCTGACAGATTTCATCCACTTCGCGGCCATGAGCGATCAGCTCGTTGGCGCTCGGCATATCGATGCCGTAAACGTTCGGGAAACGAATTTCCGGCGCCGCAGAGGCGAGGTAAACGTGTTTCGCACCCGCTTCGCGCGCCATCTCGATAATCTGCTCCGAGGTGGTACCGCGCACGATAGAGTCATCCACCAGCAGCACGTTCTTGCCGCGGAATTCGGCGCGGTTGGCGTTCAGCTTGCGGCGTACCGCGCTGCGGCGCAGCTGCTGGCCCGGCATGATAAAGGTGCGGCCCACGTAGCGGTTCTTCACAAAGCCCTGGCTATAGGGTTTGTTAAGGATGCGAGCAATCTCCAGCGCGATATCGGTAGAGGTTTCCGGTATCGGGATCACCACGTCGATATCGAGAGCTTCCCACTCGCGCGCAATCTTCTCGCCCAGCTTGGTACCCATGCGCACGCGCGCGCTGTAGACGGAAATCTTGTCGAGGAACGAGTCAGGACGCGCAAAGTAGACGTACTCGAACAGGCACGGGTTGCTTTTCGGGTTCTCAGCGCACTGGCGTGTAAACAGCTGGCCCGCTTCGGTAATGTAGACTCCTTCGCCCGGCGCGACGTCGCGCAGGAATTCAAAGCCCAGGGTATCGAGCGCCACGCTTTCAGAGGCGACCATATACTCCACGCGGCTGTCCGGCAGCACGCGCTTGCCCAGCACCAGCGGACGAATGCCGTTGGGATCGCGGAACGCGACCATGCCGTGGCCGATAATAATAGCGACCACCGCGTAAGCGCCGCGCACATGCTGATGCACCGCCGCGACCGCCGCGAAGATGTTATCCGCTTCCAGCGGATAGTGCTGAAAGCGATCCAGCTCCTGCGCAAAGATGTTGAGCAGGATTTCGGAATCGGAAGTGGTGTTGACGTGACGACGACCTTTTTCGAACAGATGCTTGCGCAGCTCGTGCGCGTTGGTCAGGTTGCCGTTATGCGCCAGGGTAATGCCGTACGGCGAGTTAACATAGAACGGCTGCGCTTCAGAGGCGCTGGAGCTGCCTGCGGTCGGGTAGCGAACGTGGCCGATCCCCATATTGCCCTGCAGGCGCTGCATGTGGCGCGCTTCAAAGACATCGCTGACGAGGCCGTTCGCCTTACGCAGACGGAAGCAGTTCAGCGCATCGATGGTGCAAATGCCTGCGGCATCCTGACCGCGGTGCTGAAGCACCGTTAACGCATCATAGATCGACTGGTTGACCGGGATAAAACCGGTGATACCAACAATACCGCACATGTTGTCATTTCCTCATTAGCCGCACTCCCGGTGGCATCACCGGGGTAAAAAACTCGACGTGCTTTTCAGATAGTCGAAGAACCATCTGATTATGTAACTGAACTGGGGAATGAGTTGGGACTGCTGCCAGTCCGGGCTTTTGGAAAAGCCAGTGAATGTATCGAGGAGGAAAAGCATCGCACTCACGATCAGCATGCCACGAAACGCCCCGAAACAGACCCCCAACACCCTGTCGGTTCCCGACAGGCCGGTCTTTTCAACCAGCGAGCCGATCACATAGTTGACTATCGCACCGACAATCAGTGTCGCGACGAACAGCACCGCAATGGTGACACTGTTCCGCACCAGTTCATCGTCAAAACCTGTAAACCAGACTGCAAGGTGGGCATAATAGTAACTGGCGACAAAAAACGCGCATCCCCAGGTAACGAGAGATAAGGCTTCGCGAACAAATCCTCGAATCAGGCTGACCAAAGCCGAAAAACCAACTACCGCAATAATGACGTAATCAATCCAGATCATGAACTCTTCCAGCACCAGTGCGTCTGCACCCCTGTATCCAGTTCGGGGCGCATTCTAACAGAAAAAGAAAACGTTTGCGTAGCGCTTTTCCCTTTCCACATTCATAAAAAGGGCGATGAAAAAAACTTTCCTCGCCCGATGAAAATGTAGGGTTTAAAGCCCTTGAATTAAATAAAATTTTAGTGCGCACGCATCGCTTTAACCCTGCGTGCGGCGCCGCCTTTTTATGCTATCGGCGGCGCCAATCGATCCCTTAGCGCGCGCTGTAGGGCTTCACCACGCCGCCGAGGCCGGAAACGCTCTGCAGCTCCGCCAGTGAACTCTGCAGCTTCGCTTTCGAGGCGTCCGGACCGACGTAAAGGCGGGTAATCTGCCCCTGAACCGGCGTTGACGGCACGGTAAAGGCGCGATAGCCCGACAGGCGTAGCTTAGTGACGATTTCGTTCACCTTGGCGGCGTTCTTCAGCGCGCCGAGCTGCACCACATAGGCCTGACCGGCCGGGGCGTTCTGCTCCGCTGGCTTCGCCGCCTCCGCTGTTTCCGCCGATTCGCTCGGTTTCGGCTCAACTGGTTTGGGCTGCTCGACCGGCTTCGGCTGCTCTGCCGCTTTCGCTTTCGGCTGCTCAGTCTGGCGCGGCTTGGCAGCTTCGCTCTGGTGCACCGGCGGCGGCGTCACCACGCTCGGCTCGCTGTTGCTACGCAGCGCAGCGTTGCCCTGTTCGGCACCGCTGCTGTTGTCGGCGCTGTTGCCGCTGCTTACCGCGCTGCCGGCACCCTGCGGTGGCTGTGCTGGCAAGGGCTGCGTCACCGGCGGCACCATCTCGCTGTCCTGCTGATCGTCGGGCTTCGGCACCAGCGGGATCGCCGCGAACTCCTCTTTATAGTGCTTCTTTTTACCGTCGAGCAGGCCCGGCAGTACAATTACACCCACCGCCACCAGAATAATGGTGCCGACCAGGCGGTTCTGAAACTTACTCGCCACGACCTTTCTCCATCGCTGTCAATTCCATGACCTGCGCCACGGTGTGGAAGGATCCGCACACTAGCACAATGTCCTGCGCCTCCGCCTGCTGGCGCGCCACCTGCCAGGCGTGCGCCACGTCGGCAAAGGCGGCCGCCGCGTAGGCGGGCAGATATACCATCAGCTCCTCGGCGCGGGCGCCGCGCGGGCCGCCCAGCGGCGCACAGTACCAGCGATCTATGTGTGGCGCCAGCGCCGTCAGGGTGCCGGCGATATCCTTGTCGTGCAGCATGCCCACCACCGCATGCACGCGGCCCGTGTTCGGCAGCTGCGCCAGACGCGACGCCAGATAGCCCGCAGCGTGCGGATTATGCGCCACGTCGAGGATTACGCGCGGCGATTCGCTGATGGTCTGAAAACGGCCGGGCAGGATCGCCAGCGGCAGATATTCCCGGATAACTGCTTCGCTGACCGTCAGGCCGGAGGCGCGCAGCGCTGCCAGCGTAGTGGCCGCGTTCGGCAGCGGCACCTGCGGCAGCGGCAGATCGTTCAGCTCGCCCTGCGCGTCGCGAAATGCCCAGCTTTCCGGCTGCTGGCTATAGTACCAGTCGCGGTTGCGCTGCATCAGCCACGCGCCCTTCTCCGCCGCCATGACGGCGATGCTGGCAGGCATCTCCGGCTCGCCCACTACCGCGGGCTTGCCGCTGCGGAACACGCCTGCTTTCTCGCGGCCGATGCTTTCGCGATCCGGGCCGAGCCAGTCGGTATGATCCAGCGCGATGCTGGTCACCACCACCACGTCGGCGTCGACGATATTGGTGGCGTCCAGCCGGCCGCCCAGCCCGACTTCGAGGATCACTACGTCCAGCTGCGCCTGTTGAAACAGGTTCAGCGCGGAAAGGGTGCCGAATTCGAAATAGGTAAGAGAGACGTCGCCGCGACCGGCTTCGATTCTGGCGAAGCTGGCGCTGTGCAGCGAGGCGTCAAGCTCTAGGCCCTGCACCCGCACGCGCTCGGTATAGCGTACCAGATGCGGCGAGCTGTAGACGCCAACGCGGTAGCCCGCCGCGAGCAGCAGCGTCTCCAGCGTGCGGCAGGTGGTGCCCTTGCCGTTGGTGCCGGCAACGGTGAAAACAAAGGGGGCGGGTTTGGTCAGATCGAGGCGCTGCGCTACGCAGCAAATGCGATCCAGGCCCAGCGCGATGGTCTGTGTATGCAGATGCTCAAGATAATAAAGCCACGTAGCCAAAGGCGACGTGGCTTGAGGAAAGTGAAGAGTGTCCATATGTCCCGTTTAACTCATTTTGAGCCGGTTCAGCCGGTTCGACGGTGCATTGGTGAAAGGCGCGGCGCGCGCCTCTCTCCTGTCAGGCCTAGTTGCTCTCCGGCTCTTCCGCAGGCGCGGTCGGTTCGCCATCGTGCAGCGGCGCGGGAAGATTCATCATCTTCGCCAGCAGGCTTGCCAGTTTGTAACGCATTTCCGGGCGACGGATGATCATGTCGATCGCGCCCTTTTCGATCAGGAATTCGCTGCGCTGGAAGCCCGGCGGCAGTTTCTCGCGCACGGTTTGCTCGATAACGCGCGGGCCGGCAAAGCCGATCAGCGCTTTCGGCTCGGCGACGTTAAGGTCGCCCAGCATCGCGAAGCTGGCGGAGACGCCGCCCATGGTCGGGTCGGTCAGCACGGAGATATAGGGCAGACCGCGCTCCTGCATTTTGGCCAGCGCGGCGCTGGTTTTCGCCATCTGCATCAGCGACATCAGTGCTTCCTGCATACGCGCGCCGCCGCTGGCGGAGAAGCAGATCAGCGGGCAGTTGTCTTCCAGCGCCTGCTCTACCGCACGCACGAAGCGCGCACCAACTACCGAGCCCATAGAACCACCCATAAAAGCGAACTCAAAAGCGGCCGCCACAACCGGCATACCGTGCAGCTGACCTTTCATTACGATCAGAGCGTCTTTCTCTTCCGTCTCTTTCTGCGCGGCGGCGAGGCGATCTTTGTACTTCTTGGAATCGCGGAACTTCAGGATATCCTTCGGCTCCAGCTCGCTGCCCAGCTCGGTCTGCGTGCTCTGATCGAGCAGGCTGTTGAGGCGCTCACGGGCGTGCATGCGCATGTGATGGTCGCACTTCGGGCAAACCTCAAGATTACGCTCCAGCTCGGCGCGGTACAGTACCTGACCGCAGCTGTCGCACTTGGTCCAGACCCCTTCCGGGATGCTGGCACGACGTGCAGGCGTAACGTTGCTTTTATTAAGAATGCGTTCAATCCAGCTCATTGAAGACCTTTATGTTTAAAACTGACCTGGTCCAGTCATCTTATTTGCCGCTGAAAATCGCTTCAGCAGACATGAAATGTCGCTCATTAAACCACAACCACTCTGGACTGTGGATAAAAATCTGGTCTATGATACCGACGATCAGCAGCTTGAGATTTCCCTGTACCACCGGCAAATCGCCGAACAGGTAGCCCGCGTAGGCAAACAGCAGCACCCACGCTAGCGCGCCGGCAACGTTGAACAGCGCGAAGTGGCGATAGGACATATGCCCCGCCGGCGACAAAAGGCGCAAAGGTGCGCGCAATAGGCACGAAACGTGCAAGGATAATGGTTTTTCCGCCGTGGTGCGCGTAAAACGCATGAGTTTTATCAAGGTAGCTGTGACGGGGAAATGCGCGAGTTCGGATTGCTGAACAGCCGCTCGCCAAACAGGCGGCCGATAGTATAGTTCACCGCATCGCCCAGCACCGCCACCACCAGCAGTAGCGCCATCGCATGGATGTTGAGATCGTTGCCCGGCAGCGCAGCCAGCGCGTCCGCCACGAACAGCAGCGAGTCGCCCGGCAAGAAAGGCGTGACCACAAGGCCGGTTTCACAACAACCAAAAAGTGGACGAACTCCATAACGCCTCTCTGAAAACGACCTGCTAATAATCCGCCAGGAACAACGGCCCCATCGGCGGCTCGGGTAACGCAAAATGCGATGGATAGTCCACCGCGACTAAATAGAGTCCTTCCGCGCGGGCGGTCGCCGCCGCCAGCGTGCGATCTTTCGCCGCCAGCAGCGTCGCCATCCACGTTTCCGGCTGGTTACCGCAGCCGATCTCCATCAGGCTGCCGACGATATTGCGTACCATGTGATGCACAAAGGCGTTGGCCTTGATATCGACAATCACGAACGCGCCCTGCCGCGTCACGTTCAGGTGTATCAGGTTGCGCCACGGCGTGCGCGACTGACACTGGACGGCGCGGAACGAAGTGAAATCGTTCTCCCCCAGCAGCACCTGCCCGGCGCGATGCATCTTCTCCGCATCCAGCGGGTGATAGAAGTGCGTCACGCCGCGCCCCAGAATCGCCGGGCGCAGCCGCTGGTTGTAGATCAGGTAGTGGTAGCGGCGCGCGGTGGCGCTGAAGCGCGCGTGAAATTCATCCGGCACCGCCTTGACCCAGCGCACCGCGATATCTTCCGGCAGGTTGGCGTTGACGCCCAGCGTCCAGGCGCCGTCGGCGCGCTGCGAGGTGGTTTCGAAATGCACCACCTGGCCGGTGCTGTGCACTCTGGCGTCGGTGCGCCCGGCGCAAAACACGCTGACTGGGTGGTTCGCCACCTTCGACAGCGCCTTTTCCAGCTTCTCCTGCACGCTGTGTACTTCCTGCTGACGCTGCCAGCCGTAGTAGCGGCTGCCGTCATACTCGATGCCGAGCGCCAGCTTGTGTGTCTGACCTTTTGACATTAATAGAAGTACTCCTGCACCAGCTTCTCGGCGGTTTTCACCGCCATCAGCGCGCCGCCGAAGCGAATGTTGTCCGCCACCGACCAAAACTGCAGCAGTTCAGGAATGCCGTAGTCGTTGCGCACGCAGCCGATGCTCAGCTGCTCATTGCCAGAGGCGTCGCCGACCTGCGTCGGATAATCCTCTTCATCGCTCAGATTGATATCGGCGGCCTGCGCCAGCTCGGCGCGCGCCTCCTCCGCCGACAGCGGACGCAGGCTCTCCAGATGTACGATCTGCGCGTTGCCGTAGAACACCGGCACCTGCACGCTGCTGACCGCAATCGGCAGGCCGTCATCCTGCAGCACTTTGCGCACCTGCTCAACTAAACGACGCTCGCTGGCGACGCTGCCTTCGGCGTCTGCCAGCTGCGGCAGCAGGTTGAACGCCAGCTGGCGGCCGAAATAGTGATCCTCCGCCGGCACGCCGTTCAGCAGGCGTGCGCTCTCGCCCGCCAAGCCGTCCACCGCGCTTTTGCCATGGCTAGAGGCGGAGAGCAGGTTCGTCACCTGCAGACGGCCTAAGCCGGCCGCATCCACCAGCGGCTTGATGGCGCTCAGCAGCTGGCTGGTCAGGCTGTCGGCGACGCTCACCAAGTTGCGGTTGCGGTAGTCCGCCATCACGTGCGGATTGACGTCCGGCACCACCAGCGGCACATCCGGCGACAGCGCGAAGAGATCGCTGCTGTCGATCACCAGGCAGCCGGCGTTGACGGCCTCCTCGGTGTAGTGCGCCGACGCGTCGCGCCCGGCGACGAAAAAGGCGAGCTGCACCTGCGACCAGTCGAAATATTCCGCGTTGCCGACGCGCAGCGAGCGCCCCTCGAAACGCAGGGGTTCGCCGACGCTGTTTTCGCTGGCCAGCAGATACAACTCACCAACCGGGAACTGGCGTTCCGCCAGCAGTTCTAGTAAAGCGTTCCCTACTGCGCCTGTCGCGCCCAGTAGCGCAATATTCCAGCCGTCAGACATGTTGGTTTACTCCAGACAATGACATAAAACAGAAGGCAGTGATATTCACCGCCTAGGTTTCGGAACTATCCCCCGCCGCATGCGGCACGGGAAGCAATGTTAGCTGTTGCCGAGACGCGCGCTGAAGCCCAGTGCCGTCAGCAGGCTGGCGGTCTCGGCGTTATCGCAGATCACCTCAAGCGAGGACCACTCGCGGCGCTCCTGATAGGTTTTGCGCAGGCGATCAAATTCGCCCGGCTGCGCGGCCACTTTACGCAGCGGCGTGTCGTCGTGGCGCACATCATACACCAGATGCGCCAGACGTTTCAGTGTTGCCTGATCGAGCACGCCGTTGAGGGTGACGCGGCTGAATTCCGGCGTCGGCAGCAGCGCAGAGAGCGGCACCTGCTGCGGCTGGCCGAGAAAGTCACACCAGGCCTCGAACACCTGGGTGGTACCGCGCGCCTTGCCCTCCAGCGTATAGCCGGCGATATGGGCAGTGCCAATATCCACTCTATCGAGCAGATCGAGCGACAGCGCCGGCTCCGACTGCCAGACGTCGAGCACCACGCTGAGATCGCGCCGCTTCTTCAGCACCTCCAGCAGCGCGGCGTTATCCACCACCGGCCCGCGGCAGGTGTTGATCAAAATGGCATTGGGCTTCAGCGCCATCAGCAGCGCAGCGTCGGCCAGGTGCCAGCTTTTATAGGGGCCTTCTTTGAACAGCGGCGTGTGGAAGGTGAGAATATCCGCCTCCGCCACCAGCGCGTCGAGCGAGCGGAAGTCGCCGTCGTCGCCGCGATCAGCGCACGGCGGATCGCACAGCAGGGTTTTCACGCCCCAGGCCTCCAGCCGCTTTTGCAGCCGTCCGCCGACGTTGCCGACGCCGACAATGCCGACGGTGCGGTCGCGCAACGCAAAGCCGTCGCGCTCTGCCAGCAGCAGCAGCGCGGAGAAAACGTACTCCACCACGGCGATGGCGTTGCAGCCCGGCGCGGCGGAGAAGGCGATGCCTGCCTGCTGCAGCCAGGCCTCGTCAACGTGGTCGGTGCCCGCCGTGGCGGTGCCGACGAACTTCACCGGCTTGCCCGCCAGCAGCGCCTCATTCACCTGCGTCACCGAACGCACCATCAGGCCGTCGGCATCCTCCAGTTCTTGCTGCGGCAGCGGCCGACCCGGCACCGCCAGCACCGTGCCGGTCCGGCTGAACAACTCGCGCGCATAGGGCATATTTTCATCTACCAGGATCTTCACAATCGCTTTCCTGCTGTTGGCCAGATAAGTAGGCGCTATTCTGGCACAAACGGAAAAATTAGCCCAGGCGCGCGCGGTAGCGCTCCGGCGTAGTGCCCGCCTGCTGCTGAAACATCACGATCAGCGCCAACGCCGAGCCATAGCCGAGATCGTGCGCGATCGCCTGCACGCTTTTGCCCTGCCCCAGCAGCGCGACGGCGTGCAGAAAGCGCAGCCGCTGGCGCCATTCGTTGAAGGACATCTGCAGATCCTGGCGGCAGCGCCGCGCCAGGGTGCGCTCGGTGGTGAAAACGCGCGCCGCCCACTGCGCTAGCGTGGTGTTGTCGCCGGGATTCGCCTCCAGCGCGCGTAGCACCGGCGCCAGCCGCAGCCGATCGCGCAGCACCTTGCACAGCCGCCACTGCTCAGCGCTCTCCGGCTGCGCCAGCCCGGTGCGCGAACTCATCCATAATGGCATGCACGATGGCGTCGACGCTGAGCAGGCAGGCGCGCGGCGGCAGCCCGTCGCACAGCGGCGCGGTAATATTAAAGCTGCGGAACTGCGCCTGCAGGCGGTTGTAGCTGGCGTGGCGGGATCCTGATGGGAATGGTGGCGGGCGTCAGCAGCCGCTCGCCCTCGACGAGTATCTCCAGCTCTTGGCGCGTGACAAAAATAACCTGCCCCCACTCATGGGCGTGCGGCAGATATTCTGTTTAGCGTTGGCGTGCTCATAGCGCATAAAGCATAAAGTAGTGCAGGCGCTGCGCATCCTCAGGGGGCTGATATTCGACGCTAAAGTCATTCTGTCCGGTCAGCAACGTATTTTATCCGATTATCACTATCTCCTTAAAATCGGTCAAACGTAAACTGGGCGAATTCTTTTCCAGGAGCTCACCATGAATCTACTTTTTCCGCTGCTGGCGGTGCTAATCTGGTCGGTGAATACCATCGTCAGCAAGCTCTCTGCAGGCAGTATCGATCCCGCCGCCATCTCCTTCTACCGCTGGCTGCTGGCTGCTGGCGCTGGCGATGTTGACCTCCATTCGCGCTGCCGGGCGTCTGGCGTCATCGCCAGACGATCCTGGCAAATCTCTGACGCCTGCTGATCCTCTGCCTGCTCAGCATAGTGCGTGCTCTATCAGAGCCTCGCCTACTACGCCGCGCACCGCGTCTCGGCGGTGTGATGGGCATTCTCGGCGCGACCATTCCGCTGCTGACCATTCTGCTCAGTCTGGTGGTGCTGCGGCTGGCGCCGACGCGCGGGATTCTGATCGGCGGCCAGCTTTCCTTTGCCGAGCTGGTGTGGCTGGTGAGCACGGGCGATCCCGCTGCCTACCTGGCAGAGCCTCTACGTGCAGGTCTTTTTCGGCGTGCTGCTGCTGCCGGGCTTTCTGCACGCGCCCGACGTCGCGCTCAACGCGCGCAATATTCCGCTAGTGCTGTTTGCCGGGCTGTTCGCCTAAATTATCGCGCCGTTTTTGTGGATCCTGGGCGTACAGCGCCTGGGCGCCAGCACCGCCAGTTTGTTTATGAATTTCGTGCCGGTGTTTACCGCGATTATAGCCGTGCTGTTCCTGCATGAACAGCTGCACGCCTATCACTTGATCGGCGGCGGCATAACGCTGGCCGGCGTGTGGTGGTCGCCCAGCGTCTGAAAACGCCGCTCAGCCGTCGTAAGGCGGCGCCGTGCGATACGGCGGCCTGAAGCGCACCGTAACGCGCAGTCCGCCCAGCTGCGGGCTGCGTCTCAGAGTGAGCGTAGCGCCGTGCCAGGCGCAGATATCCTGCACCAGCGCCAGCCCGATACCGGCGCCGGGCTGCGCGCTCTCCAGCCGGCCAAAGGGTTGTAGCGCCTTCTCCTGCGTCGCGTCGTCGATGCCCGGCCCGCTAATCTCCAGCACACCGTTTAGCAGACGCGCGCCGTCAGCTTCTCTTCGCCGTGGCGCGCCTTGATGCGCGCCGGCTGGTCGCTGTCGAGCGCCACGCCGACCTGAGTTTTCAGAATGGTCAGCGGCGTGCGCAGCCGCGCCAGATAGCGATTGAACGCGACTATCAGCGGCTCCATCTCCGACCAGGGCAGCGACGGCAGCGGCGTCAGTTCGCCCGCGCCGCAGCAGCAGTCCCGCTAGCAGCAGCGTGATCAGCACCAGCAAGCTCTGGCTGAGCAGCGCGGTGCGCAGCAGCCCCTCGGCGAAAGCCTGGCATGAGTTCAGCGTCTCCGCCACCAGCACCATACCCTGTACGCCAGCGTCGCTGACCGGCTGCCACAGCGCGGCGATGCGAATCGGCTGCTGGTGATAGCGCGCGTCGTAAAAGTGCACCAGCGCGGACCAGTCGGTGGAGAGCTTATGGTTGGCGGGAATAGGCGGCAGATAGTCATAGCCGGAGAGCGTGCGGCCCTGCGGCGAAATCACTTGATAGAACAGCTGGTTGTTCATATTTCGCTCAAAGCTGTCGCCCCCCCCCCCCCCCCCGCCCCCCCCCCCCCCCCCCCCCCCCCCCCCCCCCCCCCCCCCCCCCCCCCCCCCCCCCCCCCCCCCCCCCCCCCCCCCCCCCCCCCCCCCCCCCCCCCCCCCCCCCCAGGGGACATCTACCTCCAGCTGCTGATGGCGCACCACCAGCCGTTCGGCCACGGTGCGCGCCGAGGCGAGCAGCGAACGACCGTACGCCTGATTGGCCGCCAGTGCGCTCTGATAATGGGTATAGACCGACACGCCCCATAGCAGCAGCGGCAGCCCGAGCCACGCCAGCAGCTCACCGCGCAGCGAATGGATCAGCCTCACGACACTGCTTCCAGGCTGTAGCCGAGGCCGCGCAGCGTGACGATGGTGACGTTGCTGCCCGCCAGCTTTTTCCGCACGCGGTGAATATAGAGCTCGATGCTCTCCGGGCTGGCCTCGTCCGCCAGCGTAAAAGTCTATTCATAGAGATGCTGGCGCGACAACGGCCTGCCGCGCCGCTGCATCAGGGTGGTGAAAATGCTCGCCTCGCGCGGCGTCGCGCCAGCGGCTTGTCCGCCAGCAGAAAGTAGCCTTCGCTGTCGAGCGTAAGTGTGCCGATCGCCTGCGTCTGCAGCGTCTGGCCGTGGCTGCGGCGCAGCAGAGCCTCCAGCTCGTCCAGCTCAAAGGGTTTGGCGAGGTAGTCATCTGCACCGAGCTTCAGCCCGCGCACCCGATCGTCCAGCGCGGTGCGTGCGGTCAGCAGCAGCACCGGCACGTTCTGCCCGCGCCTGCGCAGGCGCGACAGCACTTCCAGCCAGTCGAGACACGGCAGCGACACGTCGAGCATCACCAGCGCGTACTCTTCCGTCTGCAGCACATGCTCGGCCACCAGCCCGTCCGCCACCCAGTCGACGGCGAAGCCTTTTTGCGTCAGCACCTTTTCCAGCCAGCACGTCAGCCCAACCGTATCTTCCACCAGTAATAGACGCATATCACATCCTGTAGTTATTCCCGGATAGTGAAAGGTTATTGTTTTAACAATTCAGCAACCCCGAATAGTCGGCGGCAATCACACTCTGGGTGGTGGTGGTGGTGGTGGTGGTGATCGGCCTCTTCTTGGTCAGCGAAATATTGCTGATGCTGGAATCGACCAGCGGCGGGCAAAAAGTGGTGCGTGCCAGCGGTCGCATGATATTCAATATGAAAGAGGCGGCCATGTCGACCGGTGCAACGCTGCGATCCTCTTTTATCGGATTTTTCGTCGGCGCGGGTGCCACCATCGCCTACATGACCAAGAAGAAGATCAGTAGCAACGATCGGTTCGGCAAAGGCGATCTCCGCGGTGGGCGTCTATGCGGTGCACAGCACCACCTTCGACCTGCTGCTGATGGTGGCGCTCGGCATTTTCGGCTATATCCTGTGCAAGATGGATTTTCCGAGGTCGCCGCTGATCCTCGGGTTTGTGCTGGGCAAAATGCTGGAGCAGAACCTGCGGCGCGCGCTGTCGATCAGCAACGGCAGCATGGGCATTCTGTGGGAAAGCCCTATAAGTAAAATCCTGCTGGTGCTGGCGATTGCGGTGCTGCTGGTGCCGCCGCTGTGGAAACGCTGGCGTCGCAAACGCGTCACCCTCGCGGCAGCAGAATAAGCGTATGGCCCCCGTGGATTTTCCGGGGGCTTTTGCTATCATGGCGCATCTTTTTTCCGGCGCACCCAACGCTGTTCTGTTTTCCAAGGATTCCGCCATGCAACCTCTTAACGACCCCGGTGCGCCGATGGGCGATCGTTCTTCCGTCACGCCGTCCGCAGCCGCAGCAGTCGCAGCAGTCGCGCGTCACCGGACATACGCTGCTGCCCGCCGAGCATCAGTCGCTGAATCAGCAAATCGCCCGTCTGGCCGCTGCCACCGGCGAGCCGACCGGCAAAATCTGGGGCGCGGCGCTGAAGCTGGTAAATCTCACCAGCGGCGATCCGATCCCGGCGTGCCACTTTTCGCTACTGACGTAATATTTGCAGGTGCGTCAGACCCTGAGCCAGCACAGCGCAACGACGCTGCTGGTGCTGGAAGCCTCTCTCAAGCAGCCGATCGACCACGGACGACTACACCCTGCCGCGCCCGCTAACGCAGCGTCCCATCCTAGGCGCGGGATGCTGCTTATCGTGGTTTTCCTGCTGCTGCTGTGGCTGGTGCTCTGAGCTAACAGCCGCACTGCGCGCCGGGCGCAACTTCAGGCCATTCAGCCCGGCGCGTCGCCCCAGCTGACAGGATGGTTATCCCGCCGCTGGAAATCAAGCCCGCCGATCAGCTCCTTGACCTGAAATCCCAGCGCTGCCAGCTTCCACGCCGCCCTGGTCGAGCCGTTGCAGCCGATGCCATCGCAGTGGGTGACGTAGACTTTGCTGCGATCCAGCCGCGCCGTGCTTGTGGCGTCCATGGTGCGGTGCGGAAAATTCACGGCGCCGCAAATATGCCCGGCGCGGTAGGCGTCCGGCGAACGCGCGTCAATCACGACGATCGCCGTGATCTGTTGGGCGAGATCCTCCACGACGTCCCAGGCGTCGGCGTAGTACGCCAGTTTGTGTTGCAGATAGTCGAGGCTGTGCTGCGGCGACGGCGGCGGAAAGCGTAAAACCAGTGACATAGCCATTCTCCTGTTGTGGTGTGCCGCCAGTTTACAGCAAAGTAGACTGCTCCTTCAGACCCATATTCGCCATGAGATAAGACCATTATGCGCGCTCCGCTGCTTACGCTGTTCAGCCATCACTCCCAGGGCGGGCTGCGCGAACGCCTGTGCGCCACGCTGCGCCAGGCGATTGCCTGCGGCCACCTCAGCTTTGGGCAAAAGGTACCGTTAACGCGCCAGCTGGCGGGCGATCTCGGCCTGTCGCGCGTCACGGTAGAGGCCGCCTACGCACAGCTGGAAAGCGAAGGCTACCTCAGCCGCGAGGTCGGCCGTGGCACCCTCGTCGCCATCGTGATGCCGTCGCGGGCGACAGGCGTCGCCGCGTCGTCGACGCCGCACTTTTCCGCGCGCGGCCAGGCGGCGATTGCCACCGGTGGCTGCTAGGACCTCCCTTTCCGCACGCCTTCACCGCCGGATCGCCGGAGCTGCGCGCCTTTCCCCACCGCCTCTAGCGGCGACTGAGCGCCAACGTGCAGCGCCTGCATGGCAGCCAGTTGATGGGCTATGGCGATCCGCCAGGCTACGGGCCGCTGCGCAGCGCGGTGGCGGACTATCTGGCGATGTCGCGTGGCCTGCGCTGCCGCCTGGAGCAGGTGATTATCCTGACCAGCTCGCGGCAGGCGCTGCAGCTGCTGGCGATGCTTTTTCTCGATCCCGGCGACGAGGTGTGGCTGGAGACGCCGGGCTACCCCGGCGCGCGCAACGCCTTTCTCACCGCCGGGGCGCGATGCCGCGGCGTACCGCTGGACAGCGAAGGCGCGCAAACGCAGCCCGGCGCGGCGAAGCTGCTCTACCTGACGCCGTAGCACCACTACCCCACGGTATGGCGATGAGCCTGCCCCGCCGGCTGGCATGGCTGGCGTGGGCGCAGCGCCACGACAGCTGGATTATCGAGGACGACTACGACAGCGAGTTTCACTATGACGATCGCCCACCGCCCGCCATGCAGGGGCTGGATCGCCACGGCCGCGTCATTACGCTGGGCACCTTTTCCAAGTCGCTCTTTCCCTCTCTGCGGCTGGCGTGGATGGTGGTGCCGCCTGCGCTGGTCGAACCGCTCGGCCAGGCGCGCAGCGTAATGGACGGACACAGCGCGCTGCAGCAGCAGGGACACTTCGCCAGCCATTTACGCCTGATGCGTCAGCTCTACCGCAGCCGCCCGCGATCTGCTGCTGGCGCAGCTGCAACCTATCTCGCACTGGCTGACGCCGGCGGCCACGCCCGGCGGCCTGCAGCTGACGGTGCTGCTGAAAGCGGGTGAGGAAGTGGCGCTGACCGCGCAGGCGGCGGCGAACGGAGTGACGCTGCAGCACCTCAGCACGCTTGTGTGGATATGCACGCGCAGGCGGGCTGGATTCTGGGATTTTCCACGCTGTCGCCCGGCGAAATCCGCGCGGGCTGCGCGAAGCTCGCCGCCTTGTTCATACGCGGCGGGCAAAACGCCAGGTGACGACGATGCCCAGCAGCGCGCAGCAGGCGCCGGCCAGATAGACCGAGCCCGTAGCCCAGCGCGGTTGCGAGCAGCCCCGCCAGCGGCCCGCTGGCGCCGTAGGCGATATCCTGAAAGGCGGAGAAGCCTCCCAGCGCCGTGCCGCGCACCTGCGGCGAGACGCGCTTCGCCACCTCGACGCCGAACGCCAGGAAGATCAGCGAACACCGAGCAGCGCCACCCCACTCTGCGGCGCCAGCGCCAGCAGCAGGCCTGCCGCCTCAACCAGCAGCGAGATCAGCGCGACGCGAATGCCGCCGTGGCGATCCTGCGCGCCGCCGAACAGCAGGCGCACCAGCACAAAGGCGACGCCAAACGCCGTCAGGGTGAAACCGGCATGGCCCCACTGCTGCGCGGTGAAATAGAGCGAGGTAAAGGTGCCGACCACCGCAAAGCCGACGCCCTGCAGCGCCAGCGCGAGGCCGGGCCGGGCCGGGCCGGGCCGGAAAATGGTACGGATAACGCTCGTCAGCGAGGGGCGTTCGCCACCCACCACCGGCACCGGGCGGATGGCGCTGTTCAGCGCCAGCGCCTTCGCCACCGCGCCCAACAGCACAAAGCCGCCGTGCTGGTGCAGCAGCAGACCAAGCGGCGCGCCCACGGCCAGCGCGCCGTAGATCGCCATACCGTTCCACTACATCACCAGCCCGGATCGCTTCGCGCCCACCAGCCCGAGGCCCCACGTCAGGTTGCCGGTGAGCAGCAGGCTTTCGCCGAAGCTGAGCAGAAAGCGCCCCAGCGCCAGCAGCGCGAACTTCACCAGCGGCGGTGCCGGCAGCAGCACAGCCGCCAGATAGGCGACGCCCACCAGCGCAATCGCCAGCATGCCCTGCTGCGTGGTGCGCTTCGCGCCACGCCGATCGGCGCGGCGTCCGGCGAAACCGCGCGTCAGCAGCGTAGCGAAAAACTGCATGCCCACCGTTGTGCCGACCATTACGTTGTTCAGGCTCAGCTCGTGGTGCACATAGAGCGGAATAACCGGCAGCACCAGACCGGCGGTAAGATAGGTGATAAAGATTGCCAGCGATGCGCAGGCCAGCGGCAGGGTCGAGGCGGCCTGGGTGTCGGTCGCGGATTGGGTCATAACGCTTGTCGCTCCTTGTTCAGCACGACGCCGCACGGACACAGCGCGCCTTGGCCATGCGTTACCCCTCTGGGCGCGCCTTGATTAACATTTATACTCAGGTGACGGGGGATCGTCAGGGAAGAGATTGCGTGGCTAATTCCAGCAAGGCGGGATGGGGGATGTCAAAAAAAAGGGGGCCGGTTAAACTGGCCCCTGAAGGTAAGCGTTATCAGCAATTACGCCTGATATTTGCGCATGGTCAGGGTGGCATTGGTGCCGCCGAAACCGAAGCTGTTGGACATCACGGTGGTCAGCGCTTTTTCGGACGGCTGGGTGACGATATTCATCCCTTCCGCCACCGGATCGAGCGATTCGATGTTGATGCTCGGCGCGATAAAGCCGTGCTCCAGCATCAGCAGCGTATAGATCGCTTCCTGCACGCCTGCGGCACCCAGCGAGTGGCCAGTCATCGCTTTCGTCGCGGAGATCGCCGGGGTGTTGTCGCCAAACACTTCGCGGATGGCACCCAGCTCTTTCACGTCGCCGACCGGGGTCGAGGTGCCGTGGCTGTTGAGGTAGTCGATTGGCGTATCGACGCCCTGCATCGCCATCTTCATGCAGCGCACTGCGCCTTCGCCTGACGGGGCAACCATGTCCGCGCCGTCAGAGGTCGCACAGTAACCAACGATCTCAGCATAGATGTGCGCGCCGCGCGCCAGCGCGTGCTCCAGCTCTTCCACCACTACCATGCCGCCGCCGCCGGCAATAACAAAGCCGTCGCGCTCGCTGTCATAGGTACGGGAGGCCTTTTCCGGGGTCTCGTTGTATTTGGTGGAGAGCGCGCCCATAGCATCGAACTCACACGCCATCTCCCAGCAGAGCTCTTCGCCGCCGCCGGCGAACACGATATCCTGTTTGCCCAGCTGGATCTGCTCGACCGCGTTGCCGATGCAGTGCGCGGAGGTGGCGCAGGCGGAGCTGATAGAGTAGTTCACGCCGTGGATTTTAAACGGCGTCGCTAGGCAGGCGGAGACACCGGAGCCCATCGCCTTGGTTACCACATACGGGCCCACCGCTTTCAGGCCGCGCGGGCTGCGCATGGCGTCAGCACCGAACACCTGGAAACGCGGCGAACCGCCGCCTGAGCCGGCAATCAGCCCAACGCGCGGGTTGTTCTGATACTGCTCGTCGGCCAGGCCGGCATCTTTGATCGCTTCTTCCATTGAAAGGTAGGCATAGACAGACGCATCACTCATAAAACGCACAATCTTGCGGTCGATCAGGCCGGTGGTATCCAGTTTGACGTTGCCCCAGACGTGGCTGCGCATGCCGGAATCCTTCAGCTCCTGAGAGAAAGTAATGCCGGAACGGCCTTCACGCAGAGAAGCCAGCACTTCCTGCTGGTTATTACCAATGCTGGAAACGATCCCCAGACCAGTGATCACTGCACGTTTCATTCAGTTGTCCTCATTGCCCATCTTTTGGATGACGTGCACTCTAGCTTACACTTGTAAGCCGAACAAGTCCTATCAGCAATTTCCTTTTGTAAATTTGCGTCATGTGACCCTGGTCGCTAAAATCGCGCCACTGCCTGAAAAACGAGCCTTTGCCGTGAAATTATCGCCGGTTGAACACGCCCAGCTGAGCTGGAGTGAACAGGGTACACTTGTTTCCCGAGCCTTTGATGACGTTTACTTTTCCAATGACAACGGTCTGGAAGAGACGCGCTACGTCTTTCTCGGCGGCAACGATCTGTTGCAGCGTTTCGCGCAGCACGGGCGCAATCTGTTTGTCGTCGCCGAAAGCGGTTTCGGCACCGGCCTGAACTTTCTTACACTGTGGCAGGCGTTTGACACCTTTCCAGCAGGCATAGCCTGAGGCGCCGCTGCGT
The DNA here is from genome assembly GCF_013753875.1 of Candidatus Pantoea persica. Lineage (GTDB taxonomy): Bacteria > Pseudomonadota > Gammaproteobacteria > Enterobacterales > Enterobacteriaceae > Pantoea > Pantoea persica. The sequence continues at coordinate 7,266 of NZ_SMDS01000019.1, read as the reverse complement.
CGTCTGCACTTCATCAGCTTTGAAAAATTCCCGCTGACCCAAGCGGATCTCGCGGCGGCGCATCAGTGCTGGCCGGAACTGCGCCCCTAGGCGGAGCAGCTGCAACAACAGTGGCCCGTCGCCCGGCTGCCAGCGGCTGCTGTTCGACGGAGGACGCGTCACGCTCGACCTCTGGCTGGGCGATATTAATAACCTTATTGAAAGCTTTGATGACAGCCTGCGCATTCAGGTCGACGCCTGGTTTCTGGACGGCTTCGCCCCGGCGAAAAATCCCGATATGTGGACGCCGCGGCTGTTTACCGCCATGGCGCAGCTGGCACGGCCGGGCGCCAACTTCGCCACCTTTACCGCCGCGGGCTTCGTACGCAGTGGCCTGCAGCAGACGGGTTTCGCGGTGGCGCGGCGCAAGGGGTTCGGCCACAAGCGCGAGATGCTGTGCGGCACTCTTGCCGACGCGCCGCCGCTGCCCGCCGAGCAGCCCTGGTATGCGTGCCCCGCCGCGCGCGCCGCTGAGGCGGCGATTGTCGGCGGCGGCATCGCCAGCGCGATCCTGGCGCTGGCGATGCCGCGGCGCGTCTGGTGGGTCACGCTCTACTGCGCCGACGGCGGCGAGGCGCGGCATGAAAATGTGGTGCTGGCGACCGGCCACAGCCTGACCGCGCTGGCGCAAAACGCGCAGCTGCCCGCCTATGCGGTCGCCGGTCAGGTCAGCCATGTGCCGAGCATGCCGGGACTGGCCGCGCTGAAGAGCGTGCTCTGCTATGACGGCTATCTGACGCCGGTCAGCCCGCAGTTCGGCACGCACTGCATCGGTGCCAACTACCATCGCGGCGAAACCGCCACGGACTATCGCGAAGCGGATCAGCAGCAGAACCGCGCCCAGCTTCTACACTGTGTGCCTGACTGCGGCTGGCCGGAGGCGGTGGACGTCAACGCCGGCGAGGCGCGCGGCGAGCCGCAGCCGCTGGATAGCACGACGCTGGCCGTGCTCGGCCCGAACCGCTACTGGGTGAGAAGGCTGCTGAAAGGGAAAAAGGCGGGAAAATAGCGAGCAGGCGGCGCGCCGCCCGACGCCGTCAGGCGATCTGACGCGCCTGCAGGAAAAGGTTGTCCCACATGCCGACCACCAGCGCCTGGTCGCGCGGCGACAGATTGCCCGCGGCGATGGCATTTTGCAAGCTGTTGGCGACCTAGATCTGCAACGCTTCCGGCGTGTGCTCGCCCGACGGTTCGATTTCCGCAACCACAAGCGTCAGGTGACCGCGCAGATAGCCGCAGGCAAACAGCTCGTCATCGCTGGCGTGATCGACCATATCATCAATCAGGGCCAGAATACGGGCTTCAAATTCTGCGATCATCTTAATTCCTCTTTAATAATGTCTGCATTGGTTACACAGGTCTTCCGGCCACGGAAAACGATCTGGTGTCAGCACCGGCGTACCATAGAACGCCGCCAGCGCGGCAATAAAGCGCACGGGTCGCGCAGGGATGCCTTTCTCCAGCCAGAGCATCACCTGAGCATGGACCTTGCGCTGGAACGCGATGCGATCTGGCTCACAATCTCCGTCGAGATTGTCACAACTGACGTTAAAGGGGAAGCCCGCCGCGACGCAGAACATCCACTCCAGCGCCTGCGGCTCGATCTCCACCGACTCAAACTGGCTTTGCGTCTGCGCGTCGCGTCCGTCCGGGCAGTACCAGTAGCCGAAGTCCACCAGCTTGCGCCGCACCTCGCCGGCGATGCACCAGTGGGAGATCTCGTGCAGCGCGCTGGCGTAAAAGCCGTGCGCGAACACCACCCGATGCCAGGGCGAACTCTCGTCTGCCGGAAGATAGATGGGTTCGTCTTCGCCTTTAATTAGACGGGTCTGAAACTCATCGCGGAAGCAGTCATCAAAAATGGTAATCAGCTGTTGGTAGTGGTGCGTCGTGGTCATAATGTCATCGTCAACAAGGCGTCGTTACGACGCCGAAACACAGAAGAAAGTTTACAGGGCAGCCATCCAGGCCAGTAGCGCGCTGCCGTGGACGTCCCACAGCAGCTTCGCGCTCATTACCGCAGAGACGATCACCACCATCGGGCGGATCAGCTTCTGACCGCGGCTCAGCACCAAGCGCGCCCCGATCCGCGCGCCGCAGAAGGCACCGAGCATCATAATCAGGCTGGTGCCCTAGCTCACTTTGCCACCGAACATAAATAACAGCAGGCTGGCGAAGTTGGAGGTGAAGTTCCGCACCTTGGCGTGGACGGTGGCTTTGGCAAGGTTAAAGCCGCACAGCGTCACGAAGGCCAGCGCGTAGAACGAGCCGGCGCTAGGGCCGAAAAAGCCGTCGTAAAAGCCGACGCAGCCGCCGCCCACCAGCGCATAGGGCAAGCCGTGCAGACGGCGGGCGCGATCCTCTTCGCCCAGCCGCTGCATCAGCAAAAACCACAGGTCGATGGCGATCAGCGGCAGCACCTGACGCAGCGCCTCGGCGTTGAGGTGCTGGATCAGAATCGTGCCGAGCACCGCGCCGAGAAAGGTCATGGCGATATTAAGCCGCTGTTCGCGCAGGTTGACCGCGCCGCACAAAGTAGAGGCTGGCGGAGAACGAACCACCCACCGATTGCAGCTTGTTGGTTGCCAGCGCCTGAGCGGGCGACAGCCCGGCGGCCAGCAGCGACGGCAAGGTCAGCAACCCGCCGCCGCCGGCGATGGAGTCAATAAACGCCGCCAGCACGGCGACCAGAAACAGCACTCCAAGAACCATCGGGCTGACGACAAACCACTCCATGGGGATCCCTATAACAGATGTTTATCCAGCAGCGCCTGACACGCCTGTGGCAACGGCGGCGGTTCGCGCTTCACCGGCGCGCCGCCGCCCGGTTTCTTCGGCAGGAACCAGCTTTCCAGCTCGGCGCCGCAGCCGTCGCCCGGCGGCGGTGCCGGCTGATCTTCGCAGTCGACGCTGTTGGCCGGACAGCGCAGGCGCACGTGCATATGGGCGCGATGGGCGAACCACGGACGTACCTTGCGCAGCCAGTCGCGATCGGCACCAGCATCGGCGCACAGCTGCTTTTTAATCGCCGGATTGACGAAGATACGTGTGACATCATCGTCTTTCGCTGCCAGTTTGATCAGGCTGTCGATCTCCGGCCGCCAGTGGCGCGCTACCACCCTTTTGTCATCCGCCGTCACCAGATCGAGCGGCTGCGGCTTCAGCAGCTGCTGTGCGCTCCAGCGGGTTTTCGGCAACTGCAGCCAGATATCGACGTCGAGGCCGGTCTGGTGGCTGGCGTGGCCGCTACTGAAGCGCCCGCCCGCCGCCATGCCCATATCGCCGATCAGCACGTTGCCGAGTCGCAGATCGTGCGCCTGAGTGCTGAGGCGCTGAATAAACTGGCTCAGATCGGGATGGCCAAAGTAGCGGCGCTGATCCTGACGCGTCACCTGATAGTTCGGGGCGTTGAGCGGCAGCGCCTGCGCGCCGACGATGCAGCCGTTTGCAAAGGCGCCGATAGACTTCGGCGCGCCTGGAATCGGCTGCTGAATACGCTGCCACGGCGTCGCCGCCAGGCTGGCGGCACTGATGGTCAGCGCCGCTAACGCGATTAACAAGCGTTTCATGGCGTCACCAGCACGGTACGCTGCTGTGGACGTCCCCATTCTGCGCGCGCTGGCGCAGCAGATGGTCCATCAGCACGATCGCCATCATCGCCTCGGCGATCGGCACGGCGCGAATGCCCACGCAGGGATCGTGGCGCCCTTTGGTGATCATCTCTACCTCTTCGCCGCTGCGGGTAATGGTGTTGCCCGGCACGGTGATGCTGGAGGTCGGCTTCATCGCCAGGCTGGCGCTGATGGTCTGGCCGCTGCTAATGCCGCCGAGGATGCCGCCGGCATGGTTGCTCTGAAAGCCGCTGGCGCGGATCTCGTCGCGGTGCTGGCTGCCGCGCTGGTTGACGACCGCGAAACCGTCGCCGATCTCTACCCCTTTCACCGCGTTAATGCTCATCAGCGCATGTGCCAGGTCGGCGTCAAGGCGATCGAATACCGGCTCGCCGAGGCCCGGCGGCACGTTTTCCGCCATCACCGTGACCCTAGCACCGATGGAGTCGCCCTCTTTCTTCAGGGCGCGCATCAGCTCGTCCAGCGCCTCCAGCTTGCTGGCGTCGGGGCAGAAGAAGGGGTTCTCTTCAACGATGCTCCAGTCCTTCAGCTCGCACGCCACGTCGCCGATCTGTGCCAGATAGCCGCGCACGACTACGCTGTGCTGCATCTGCAGATATTTTTTGGCGATAGCGCCCGCCGCCACGCGCATCGCGGTTTCGCGCGCTGAGGAGCGACCGCCGCCGCGATAGTCGCGCAGACCGTATTTCTGCTCGTAGGTGTAGTCGGCGTGGCCGGGACGGAACAGATCTTTAATGGCGCTGTAATCCTGCGAACGCTGGTCGGTGTTTTCAACCAGCAGGCCGATCGAGGTGCCGGTGGTGACGCCCTCAAAGACGCCAGACAAAATTTTCACCTGATCCGGCTCGCGGCGCTGCGTGGTGTAGCGTGAGGTGCCGGGACGACGGCGGTCGAGATCGTGCTGGATATCCGCTTCGGTCAACGGAATACCGGGCGGCACGCCGTCAACGATGCAGCCCAGCGCGATGCCGTGAGACTCGCCAAAAGTGGTTACGCGAAAAAATTGTCCGATACTGTTTCCGGCCATGGTGGTTCCTTGTTACGTAGCGTTCGCTCAGTCTTTATAAATAGAGAAGTGATGTTGTGCGTCGACGATCTGCTGGCGTGTCAGCATAAAGACACCGTCGCTGCCGTTGTCGAACTCCAGCCAAGTAAAGGGCACGTCGGGATACTGCTCGATCATATGCACCATGCTGTTGCCCACTTCGCAGATCAGCACGCCGTTGTCGTTCAGGTAGTTAGGCGCGCAGGCGAGAATGCGGCGTACCAGTTTCAGGCCGTCACTGCCCGCCGCCAGCCCCAGCTCCGGCTCGTGGCGATATTCACTGGGCAGATCGTCCATATCTTCCGTGTCCACGTAGGGCGGATTGGTGACGATCAGATCGTATTTCACCGACGGCAGCTCGCGGAACAGATCGGCGCGGATCGGCGTCACGTGGTGGATCAGACCGTGCTCTTCGATATTCTGCTCGGCGACCGCCAGCACGTCATAGGAAATATCCACCGCGTCCACTTCTGCTTCCGGGAAGGCGTAGGCGCAGGCGATCGCGATGCAGCCGCTGCCGGTGCACATATCGAGAATATGGCGCGGCGCGTCCGTCACCAGACCAGCGAAGCGGTTTTTGATCAGCTCGCCGATGGGGGAGCGCGGTACCAGCACGCGCTCGTCGACGTAGAATTCGTGGCCGCAGAACCAGGCTTTATTGGTGAGATAGGCAACGGGAATGCGTTCGTTGACGCGACGGATGACGCGCTCGACGATGCGGTGGCGCTCGCTGGCGGTCAGGCACGCGCTGCGCATATCTTTCGGAGTATCCAGTGGCAGCCAGAGCGTGGGCAGGACTAGTTGCACCGCTTCGTCCCAAGGGTTGTCGGTGCCGTGACCGTACCAGATCCCGGCGGCGGAAAAACGGCTGACCGCCCAGCGCAACATATCCTGAATGGTGTGCAGCTCATTGACTGCCTCATCAACGAAAATTTTGTCCACGTAGCCCTCCGCAGGCCCAATTGCTAAATCGGCCGATATAGTGTGCCACGAAGCCGGGGAGAATTCAGCGCAGCGAGGTGAAAAAGCTGACATTTACTGATGCGGACGTTAAGGTAACGCCATTCGCTGTTTTTCGCCCTTTTTAACCAAGATTCGCTGCCATGAGAAAAAAAACATATCTCAACGATGACGACAAGGCGCTGTTTCGCCAGCTGATGAGCGGCACGCGCAAGATAAAGCAGGACACCGTGGTGCATTATAAGCCCGCGGTGAAAAGCCGCAAGCTGCCGCTAAAGCGGTTAATTTCCGAACAGGTGGACAACAGCCACTACTTCTCCGACGAGTTCCAGCCGCTGCTGGCCACCGAGGGCGCCACGCGCTACGTGCGCGCCGACATCAGCCATTTCGAACTGAAAAAGCTGCGGCGCGGCGACTATATGCCGGAGATTTTTCTCGACCTGCACGGCCTGACGCAGCAGCAGGCGAAGCAAGAGTTGGGGGCGCTGATCGCCGCCTGCCGCCGCAGGCATCTGTTCTGCGCCAACGTGATGACCGGTCACGGCAAACATATTCTCAAGCAGCAGACGCCGCTCTGGCTGGCGCAGCATCCCTGGGTGATGGCCTTCCATCAGGCGCAAAAAATGTTTGGCGGCGACGCGGCGCTGCTGGTGCTGATTGAGGTAGAGGAGTGGCAACCGCCCGAGCTGTTTTAAGCGGGGATGGGCCGTCTGAGCGGCCCGCGGACGTTACATGGCTTTCGCCAGTTTAGAGGGACTGACCTGCCACAGCAGTTTGCCTTCGCAGCTGGCGGAATCGAAATCCACGCAGGCGATGGCGGAGGTGGCGAACATCGGCGGCGCTTCCTGCGGACAGAGTTCCGACACCAGATAGCCGACCAGCGGCAGGTGCGAAATCACGATAGCCGACTTCACGCCCTCTTTTCCCAGCGCCTGCAGATAGCAGGCCACCAGGCCGGGATCGCCGCCGGGCGTCAGCTCCGGCAACGTCTCCTGCCCTTCCGGCAGATGTAACGCTTCGCGTACCGTCGCCAGCGTCTGCTGTGCGCGAAGATAGGGACTGACCAGCACACGTTCTACGTCCACCGTCTGGCCGTTAAGCCAGTTAGCCATTTGACGCGATTCATCACAGCCGCAATGGGTCAGAGGTCGGACCGAATCACTGGCGGCTTCAAGAGCAGCATCGCCGTGACGCATGATAAAAACTTGCATAAAGCACCGCTGTTGTTTGTCGATATAGCCCGACGTGAAGGCGCCTGACTCTTCATTCTGCGAATGAACGCTGTATTGTACCCTAATGGTTTGAGTATAGTCAATCTGTTGTTTATTAAATAAGCGCTTCTCAGAATCGTGCCGCGCCGCCTGTTCTGACGGCGCTTTTCTAACCCGCTGAATCGAAGCGGTTATTCGATTTAGTCAGGAAATGTAAAACTTTTTCTCATGCTGTTGCACCGCTGTCAGCACCTCACAGTGGGCAAATCGCTTGCCGTCCTGGTCCATATAGCGGAACGGGCCATCGAGAAAAGACGGAAAGCCGATGCCGAACACCGCGCCGACGTCGCCCTCGCGCGCGCTGCGGATCCCCCCCCCC
>NZ_SMDS01000018.1 GCF_013753875.1 Candidatus Pantoea persica | reverse complement strand
ACAATCCGGAACAAGCTGAAAACTGAAACGACACGTCGCGTTCATTCCCCGCAACAGGATTGAGATAGCGATGTGTTTGAGTCTTTCAAATTTTCACATCCGCAGCGTCGCAAGACGCCTGTGGGTTGTGAGGTTAAGCGACTAAGCGTACACGGTGGATGCCCTGGCAGTCAGAGGCGATGAAGGACGCTAATCTGCGAAAAGCGCCGGCAAGGTGATATAAACCGCTACAGCCGGCGATGTCCGAATGGGGAAACCCAGTGTGACTCGTCACACTATCGCAACATGAATACATAGTGTTGCGAGGCGAACCGGGGGAACTGAAACATCTGAGTACCCCGAGGAAAAGAAATCAACCGAGATTCCCCCAGTAGCGGCGAGCGAACGGGGAACAGCCCAGAGACTGAATCAGCTTGTGCACTAGTGGAAGCGTCTGGAAAGTCGCAGGATACAGGGTGATACTCCCGTACACGAAAGTGCATATGCTGTGAGCTCGATGAGTAGGGCGGGACACGTGGTATCCTGTCTGAATATGGGGGGACCATCCTCCAAGGCTAAATACTCCTGACTGACCGATAGTGAACCAGTACCGTGAGGGAAAGGCGAAAAGAACCCCGGCGAGGGGAGTGAAACAGAACCTGAAACCGTGTACGTACAAGCAGTAGGAGCCTCTTTTATGGGGTAACTGCGTACCTTTTGTATAATGGGTCAGCGACTTATATTCTGTAGCAAGGTTAACCGCATAGGGGAGCCGCAGGGAAACCGAGTCTTAACTGGGCGTTAAGTTGCAGGGTATAGACCCGAAACCCGGTGATCTAGCCATGGGCAGGTTGAAGGTTGGGTAACACTAACTGGAGGACCGAACCGACTAATGTTGAAAAATTAGCGGATGACCTGTGGCTGGGGGTGAAAGGCCAATCAAACCGGGAGATAGCTGGTTCTCCCCGAAAGCTATTTAGGTAGCGCCTCGTGAACTCATCTCCGGGGGTAGAGCACTGTTTCGGCCAGGGGGCCATCCCGGCTTACCAACCCGATGCAAACTGCGAATACCGGAGAATGTTATCACGGGAGACACACGGCGGGTGCTAACGTCCGTCGTGAAGAGGGAAACAACCCAGACCGCCAGCTAAGGTCCCAAAGTCATGGTTAAGTGGGAAACGATGTGGGAAGGCCCAGACAGCCAGGATGTTGGCTTAGAAGCAGCCATCATTTAAAGAAAGCGTAATAGCTCACTGGTCGAGTCGGCCTGCGCGGAAGATGTAACGGGGCTAAACCATGCACCGAAGCTGCGGCAGCGGCGCGCAAGCGTTGTTGGGTAGGGGAGCGTTCTGTAAGCCTGCGAAGGTGTGCTGTGAGGCATGCTGGAGGTATCAGAAGTGCGAATGCTGACATAAGTAACGATAAAGCGGGTGAAAAGCCCGCTCGCCGGAAGACCAAGGGTTCCTGTCCAACGTTAATCGGGGCAGGGTGAGTCGACCCCTAAGGCGAGGCCGAAAGGCGTAGTCGATGGGAAACAGGTTAATATTCCTGTACTTGGTGTTGCTGCGAAGGGGGGACGGAGGAGGCTATGTTGGCCGGGCGACGGTTGTCCCGGTTTAAGCGTGTAGGCTGAGCATCTAGGCAAATCCGGATGTTCAAGGCTGAGGCGTGACGACGAGGTACTACGGTGCTGAAGCAACAAATGCCCTGCTCCCAGGAAAAGCCTCTAAGCATCAGGCAACACGAAATCGTACCCCAAACCGACACAGGTGGTCAGGTAGAGAATACCAAGGCGCTTGAGAGAACTCGGGTGAAGGAACTAGGCAAAATGGTGCCGTAACTTCGGGAGAAGGCACGCTGGCGCGTAAGTGAGGGGACTTGCTCCCGGAGCCGAGGCCAGTCGAAGATACCAGCTGGCTGCAACTGTTTATTAAAAACACAGCACTGTGCAAACACGAAAGTGGACGTATACGGTGTGACGCCTGCCCGGTGCCGGAAGGTTAATTGATGGGGTTATCTGCAGGGAGAAGCTCTTGATCGAAGCCCCGGTAAACGGCGGCCGTAACTATAACGGTCCTAAGGTAGCGAAATTCCTTGTCGGGTAAGTTCCGACCTGCACGAATGGCGTAATGATGGCCAGGCTGTCTCCACCCGAGACTCAGTGAAATTGAAATCGCTGTGAAGATGCAGTGTACCCGCGGCAAGACGGAAAGACCCCGTGAACCTTTACTACAGCTTGACACTGAACATTGAGCCTTGATGTGTAGGATAGGTGGGAGGCTATGAAGCGTGGACGCCAGTCTGCGTGGAGCCATCCTTGAAATACCACCCTTTAATGTTTGATGTTCTAACGTGGCCCCGTGATCCGGGGTGCGGACAGTGTCTGGTGGGTAGTTTGACTGGGGCGGTCTCCTCCCAAAGCGTAACGGAGGAGCACGAAGGTTGGCTAATCCTGGTCGGACATCAGGAGGTTAGTGCAATGGCATAAGCTAGCTTGACTGCGAGAGTGACGGCTCGAGCAGGTGCGAAAGCAGGTCATAGTGATCCGGTGGTTCTGAATGGAAGGGCCATCGCTCAACGGATAAAAGGTACTCCGGGGATAACAGGCTGATACCGCCCAAGAGTTCATATCGACGGCGGTGTTTGGCACCTCGATGTCGGCTCATCACATCCTGGGGCTGAAGTAGGTCCCAAGGGTACGGCTGTTCGCCGTTTAAAGTGGTACGCGAGCTGGGTTTAGAACGTCGTGAGACAGTTCGGTCCCTATCTGCCGTGGGCGCTGGAAAACTGAGGGGGGTTGCTCCTAGTACGAGAGGACCGGAGTGAACGCACCGCTGGTGTTCGGGTTGTCATGCCAATGGCACTGCCCGGTAGCTAAGTGCGGAAGAGATAAGTGCTGAAAGCATCTAAGCACGAAACTTGCCCCGAGATGAGTTTTCCCTGATCCCTTGAGGGTCCTGAAGGGACGTTGAAGACGACGACGTTGATAGGCCGGGTGTGTAAGCGCAGCGATGCGTTGAGCTAACCGGTACTAATGACCCGTGAGGCTTAACCTTACAACGCCAGAGGCGTTTTGCGAGACGCGATATTTTCAGCTTGTGACGGACAGATCTGCGCGGCCCGGCGGGCGGCGCGGAGCAACAGAATTTGCCTGGCGGCCTTAGCGCGGCGGTCCCACCTGACCCCATGCCGAACTCAGAAGTGAAACGCCGTAGCGCCGATGGTAGTGCGGGGCCTCCCCACGCGAGAGTAGGAAACTGCCAGGCATCCAACCCGAAAAAGCCCCCTGCTGACGCAGGGGCTTTTTTACGTCCGCGTTCTGCCTTTTTCATCCAGAAAAAAAACCGGAACCTGTCCGGGGCAGCGATCCAGCCTTCAGCCTTAGTGGATAACCTGAGACAGAAAGGTGCGGGTACGCTCAGAGGTTGGATTTGAGAAAAACGTCTCCGGCGGTGCCATCTCGACAATTTCGCCGCGATCCATGAAGATCACGCGATCGGCCACGGTGCGCGCAAAGCCCATCTCATGCGTTACGCACAGCATCGTCATGCCATCTTCCGCCAGCCCAATCATCGTATCGAGCACCTCTTTAACCATTTCGGGATCCAGCGCCGAAATCGGCTCATCAAACAGCATGATTTTCGGCTTCATACAGAGCGAGCGCGCGATAGCCACGCGCTGCTGCTGCCCGCCAGAGAGCTGTCCTGGAAACTTATGCGCTCGGCAATGCGCACGCGCTGCAGATAGTGCATCGCCAGCTCTTCCGCTTCTTTTTTTCGAGGACTTACACACCCAGATGGGCGCCAGCGTACAGTTCTACAGCACGGTAAGATGCGGAAACAGTTTGAAGTGCTGGAACACCATGCCGACTTCAGTACGCACGCGCTCAATATTGCGCACGTCATCGTTGAGGTGAATGCCGTCAACCACGATGCGGCCCTGCTGATGCTCTTCCAGATGATTGGCAGTGTATCGTTGTCGATTTACCGGAGCCGGACGGGCCGCACAGCACGATGCGTTCGCGAGGCTTCACCTGTAGATTAATGTTCTTCAGCACGTGGAACTGCCCGTACCACTTATTGACGTTCTCGAGCGAAATCATCATCGCATCAGCGTTCTGGTGTATATGTTGTGTCATAAAAAACCTCAGTGCGATTTACGCTCGGTGTGAAAGCGCTTTTCTAGATGCTGGCTATAGCGCGACATGCTAAAATAAAAAATCCAGTAGACCAGCGCGGCGAACACGTAGCTTCGGTCAACATCCCTAACTAGGCGGGATCGACCGTCGCCTGCTGTACGCTGCTGAAAAGATCGAACAGACCGATAATGATCACCAGGCTGGTATCCCTGAACCGCGCGATAATGGTGTTCACCAGTCCGGTAATCGTGAGCTTCAGCGCCTGCGTGCGACAGAATAACCAGCATCTGGGTTTTCCAGTAGCCGAGCGCCAGCGACTCTGCGGCCTCATACTGATCCTTCGGCAACGCCTGCAAACCGCCGCGCACTACCTCCGCGACATAGGCCGACTTGAAACAGAATCACCCTAACCAGTGCGCGTACCAGCTTATCAATGGTGGTGCCTTCCGCCATAAACAGCGGCAGCATAACCGATGACATAAACAGCACGGTGGTGATAAGGGGCACGCCGCGCCAGAAATCGATGAAAATCACCGACAGCGTGCGCACTACCGGCATGTGCGAGCGGCGCGTCCCAGCGCCAGCAGAATGCCGAGCGGCAACGCGCCGGCGATGCCGACGGCAGCAATAATCAGCGTCAGTGTCAATCCGCCCCACTGGCGCGTTTCGACCCGCTCCAGCCCCAGATAGCCGCCATACATCAGCAGCCAGACGAGCAGGGGATAGATCACCGCTCAGCAGGCCAGATAGCGGCCGCGGAAAGGCAGCCTTTTAACAAACATCGGTGCGATGGAGAGCACTCCCAGCACCAGCGCCAGATTGATGCGCCAGCGCAGCTCATGCGGATAGAGCCCATACATAAACTGGCCGAAACGGGCATGAATAAACACCCAGCAGGCGCCCTCTTTGGTGCAGTCGGCGCGCGTCTCGCCAATCCAGTTAGCCTGAAACACCAGCCGCTCCAGCGCGGGCGGGATCACCTGCCACATCAACCAGAGGCTAAACAGCGTCAGCAGCGTATTGAACCAGCTGGAAAAGAGGTTCTTGCGTGCCCAGAGCCAAGCGCGGTTGAGCGGCGTCGAGGCAGTCGGCGCGTTTTCCTGTGTAGTCACTGACATCGTCATCTCGCTCTCTTAACGCTCAACCAGCGCAATCTTGCGGTTATAGAGGTTCATCAACAGCGAAATCACTAGGCTCATCACCAGGTAAACGCCCATGGTAATGGAGATGGTTTCGATCGCCTGCCCGGTCTGGTTCAACACCGTGCCGGCAAACAGCGACACCATATCGGGGTAACCGATAGCGGCGGCCAGCGACGAGTTTTTTACAATATTGAGGTACTGGCTGGTCAGCGGCAGAATGATCACCTGGCGCAGCGTGACCGGATTCGGCAGCCTAAGAGCGCGGGCGGCTTCATGCTGGCCGTGCGGCACCGACTGAATGCCGGCGCGGATCACTTCGGCGATAAATGACGAGGTATAGACAGAGAGCGCCAGCGTCAGCGCCGCCAGCTCTAGTATCATGATGAAGCCGCCGCGGAAGTTAAATCTACGAAGCGTCGGTACGTCCCAATGGGTGGCGGCGCCGAAGCCGAGATGCGCCAGCACGGGAAAAAGCACAAACATCGCGATAGCGGCTAGCCATGTGCGGCGCAGCTGGCCGGTCTTGAGCTGATACTGGCGGTGATAGCGAAACAGCGCATAGCTGCCCGCGGCCGCCAGCGCAATTAGAGAGGGCCAGCTACCGGGCGTATACTGCGGCCAGGGCACATAGAGGCCGCGGTTGCTGACAAAGGCTAGGCCAAAGGCCTCTAGCGCCGCCTGGCGCGGGCCAGGCAGGTTGCGCAGCACCGCGAAGTACCAGAAAAAGATCTGCAGCAGCGGCGGAATATTTCGATATAGAGGGTAGAGAGCTTACGCAGCAGCCAGTTATCCGACAGCCGAACCAGTCCGACAAAAAAGCCCAGCAGCGAGGCAAAAACGATACAGAGCGCAGAAACCAGCAGGGTATTGGTCAGTCCTACCAGGAAGACGCGCGCATAGGTATCGCCTTCGCTGTAATCGATCAAATGCTGGACGATGCCGAATCCGGCGCTGCGCTCAAGAAAGCCAAAACCGGACGTAATACCGCGGCTGGCAAGGTTAATCACAGTGTTATGGATCAGATAACCTACCACGACAAATACCGAGACGATGGCGATAATCTGGTAAAGCCAGGCGTGAACCGTGGGATTACCGAATGAAATATCCCTTTTCACGGTTGGGCGTTGTAACATGTTGGAACCTCAGAAACAAAACTCAGGCAGAACGCCGCGCGAGGCGGCGTTCCGTTGACGTGCGAGATTAGCGAACCGGCGGGGCATACTGGATGCCGCCCTGGTTCCACAACGCGTTCTGGCCGCGGGCGATTTTCAGCACACTGTCCTTGCCCACATTGCGGTCAAACACTTCCTGATAGTTGCCGACCTGCTTGATGATGTTGTAGGCCCACTTGTCGTCCAGCTTCAGATCCTTGCCGAAGTCGCCCTCGGCGCCCAGCAGATGCGCCATATCCGGCGAGGACGGCTTCGCTACCATCTGATCGACGTTCTTCGAGCTGATGCCCATCTCTTCGGCGTTCAGCATCGCGAAGAGCGACCACTTCACGATGGTGGACCAGTCGTCGTCACCGCGACGTACCGCCGGACCCAGCGGCTCTTTGGAAATAACTTCCGGCAGCACGATAAACTCATCTAGCTTGCCCAGCTTGATGCGCAGCGCATAGAGCTGCGACTGATCGGAGGCGAGCGTATCGCAGCGGCCGCTGTCGAGCGCTTTCGCCGACTCGTCAGAGCGGTCGAAGGTCACCGGCGTGTACTGCATTTTGTTGTCTTTGAAGTAATCCTCGACGTTCAGCTCGGTATCGGTACCCGCCTGAATACAGACGGTGGCGCCGTCCAGCTCTTTCGCGCTTTTCAGGCCCGCTTCTGGTGGGGCAGGAAGCCGATGCTGTCGTAATAGTTCACGCCCGCAAACAGGAAGCCCGTGCCGCCATCGCAAGAAGAGGTCCAGGTCGTATTGCGCGACAGGATATCAACTTCCCCCGACAGCAGAGCGATAAAGCGCTCCTTGGCCATCAGCAGGGTATATTTCACTTTGCCGGCATCGCCGAACACCGCGGTCGCGGCGGCGCGGCAGACATCCACGTCAATACCAGAGAACTTGCCGCTGGCGTCGGCACAGGAGAAGCCCGGCAGCCCGTCGCTGATAACGCACTGCACAAAACCTTTTTTCTTGATTGCGTCCAGCGTGGTACCGGTGTGCGCCTGCTGGGTTACCGTAAAGAGCGTAGCGGCGACGACCATCGTGGAGAGCATCATCTTTTTCATAAAGTATCCTGTATGGCGTAATTATCTTGTTATGTTTGATGCGCACCTGCAGTGCGCAATGGCCTGTCTGTGGCGGTCAGCCACGCTTAGCTCTGCAAAGCCAATGTAAGGTTTGCAGAGTAGATAACGGACGGGAAAGATCTCTTAATAAACTGAAGTATTCGGAAAGCAGCACACTAAAAGGAAGCAAAGCGAGTCGCCGCGATCACAATTAGTGCCAATAGTTTCACTATATGGAAGCAATGTGAGCCACAGCTCAGGAAGTGACGTAGACAGAGAGTTTTGTGAAGGAAAATGATGCAACACGCGTCAGCGCTGGCACAGGGCAGACAGCAGGGCAAAAAAGGCGGGAAGGCAGATAGCGCAAAAAGAAATAAATGCGGCGGCGATTGTAACGCAGATGATGATTTATCTGGAAACCGTTTCACGCTTTCAGGTGCAAATAAGCGATGTCGCACAAATAAAAACGCCAGCCCCAGGGCTGGCGTCATTTAACGCATAAACCAGAAATCAGTTCATACCGTATTTTTTCAGCTTCTTACGCAGAGTACCACGGTTGATACCCATCATCAGCGCAGCACGGGTCTGGTTGCCACGGGTATACTGCATCACCATGTCCAACAGGGGCTGCTCGACTTCAGCCAGTACCAGCTCATACAGGTCATTGACATCCTGACCGTTCAGTTGAGCAAAATAGTTCTTCAATGCCTGTTTTACCGAATCACGCAGAGGCTTTTGCGTCACCTGATCCTGTGAATTAACGGTAGAAACGGTCAGTACGTCAGAATTTACGCGTTGTTCGAACATAGTTCTTTCAGCTCTTTATTTTGTTTACGCAAGATTTTCGAAGTATGCCTCCAACACCTCCAGCTGTTTGCTGGCATCCTCAATGGCGTTGAATGTGCGCCGAAACTGGTCATTAAGGGCATGCTCCTGCAAATACCAAGAGACGTGCTTTCGCGCTATACGGTATCCCTTGCCTGGACCATAAAAGTCGTGCAGCTCACGTATATGCGCAACGAGCATACGCTTCACCTCTGCCAGCGGCAGAGGTGCAAGCAGCTTCCCAGTGTCCAGATAATGCTGGATTTCCCGGAAGATCCACGGTCTTCCCTGAGCCGCTCGGCCTACCATAAGGGCATCGGCCCCCGTATAGTCAAGCACGGCTCTGGCTTTATGCGGGTCAGTTATGTCGCCATTCGCGATAACGGGAATAGTGACACTCTGCTTAACTGTCCGAATGCTGTCGTATTCAGCCTCCCGTTGAACAGGCAGGCACGAGTGCGTCCATGTATCGCCAGGGCCTGAACGCCACAGCGTTCAGCCAATTGGGCAATATCTACACAGTTACGGTTGTCCGGATCCCAGCCGGTGCGAATCTTCAGCGTAACGGGCACATCAACTGCGTTAACCACGGCGCTGAGATGAGAATAGATTTCACCAGATCCGGGTACTGCAGCAGCGCTGAGCCTGCCATCTTGCGATTCACTTTTTTGGCCGGGCAACCCCCATGTTGATATCGATAATCTGCGCGCCAGACGCCGCATTGATGCGCGCGGCGGCGGCCATATCATCAGGATCGTAACCTGCAACCTGCACGGCGCGAATGCCGGGCTCGTCACTGTGCACCATACGCAAACGGGATTTGTCACTGGCCCAGACTTCGGGGTTCGATGACAGCATCTCGGAGACCGTCATACCGGCGCCGTTTTCAAAACACAGAGTGCGGAATGGCCTGTCAGTTATTCCGGCCATCGGCGCAGCGATGAGTCGATTACGAAGCTGGTGGTATCCAATGCGCATGAAGAAAAAGTGACCGTAACTGTTCGCAAGGCGGCGTATATTACGCATTTTTTACCGAAGATGAAAGGCCAAACTTTGAACAATTGACCGACCAAAACGGCTTGCCATGGGCTAAACAGCAATCAGTTTTTAAATTCCTTTTATATTTCAAACAATTTTAAAACATGCTGAAATTGTGAACAAAAAATTTTCTCAAAACATGCCCTAAATCACAATATAAAAAGCGACACATCAGCTAATTAGCCACAGATCTGACGGCGAAGTGACGATTTATTGTACTAAATGGTTACGCCCTGAAGGCAATTATCCCTATTCGACGATTAACCGACCGTGCAGCGGCTGTAGCGGACGGTTGTTGGCCGACGCCAGCGCGCGGCGAAATCTCGCCAGCTGCGTCGGTGACAGCTGCACCGGCTGCTTCATTACCAGCCAGCGCAAGCCTTGCGTACAGGGCGGCGTCGTCAGCGAGCCGCTGAAGCGGTAGTAGTGACGATCCTGCGGAAACAGCGGGATTAAATCGATCTGCCTGCCGAGCGTCACCGGGTGGTTCTCTTCATGGGGAAGCGCAGCAAGTATCGGCTGCAGCGTCGGGTTTTCCGCGCCCGGCTCAAACATCATCGCCGCCACGGCCAGCTCGCTCGCACCATTCTGATGGACAAAATGCGCCTCCAGCGGAAAGGCGCGCCCCTGAATCCGATTTTCGCTCGGAGTATGGAAATGGTATTGCATCAGACGGAGGCGTTCGCCGTCGAGCATAAAGTCATCCTCGTCGTCGACCGTGACCTAAATGGTGTGGCCATTATTGACGAGTATCGCCGCAGCGGTGTAAAACTTAAGGCTGAGCGGCGGCAGATGGCCTTCAACAGGATGACGAAGGTCGATCGGCGACTGAAACTGCCCGCTATGACAGGTTTGATAGGCGCTGGAGAGCGCGCCCCAGCGTTCGGGGCCGGCCTGGCCCTCATAGCTCCAGTGCGGTAAGGCTGGCTGCTAGGGCAGCGCGTAAAGGAAGCAAGGTCACGACCACCGCCAACAGAGGTAGCTTTTTCATTATCCGTTCCGGTAATGACGCAAAAACGACCTCAAATAATAAACAGCGCCGGGAGGCAGGTTTATTGCGGTGGGACAAAGCAGGCGCAGAAAAACAGCAGGTCAATGCAGCGGGCCCGCAGGGCAGGTTAGCGGCGCACGCCAGTGATGCGGTACCACTTCTCTTTTTCCGCGACCGGCTCAAGCGCGAAGCGATCGGCGTACGCCTCGCAGACGCTTTCCGCCTGGCTGGCCAGCACGCCGGAGAGGCCGAGATGGCCGCCCGCTTTCGGCAGCACGCCGATCAACGGCGCCAGCTTGTGCAACGGACTGGCGAGGATATTGGCGACTACGACATCCGCCTGGAGATTTTCCGGCTGCTGGTGGGGCAGATAGAGCGACAGGCGATCGGCAACGCCGTTGCGCTCTGCATTGTCGCGGCTGGCCTGGATCGCCTGCGGATCGATATCAATGCCGATCGCCTGCGCCGCGCCAAGCTTCAGCGCGGCGACCGCCAGAATGCCGGATCCGCAGCCGAAATCGATTACCGTCTTGCCCGCCAGATCCAGTCCGTCGAGCCAGCTCAGGCAGAGCGAGGTGGTGGGATGGGTGCCGGTGCCGAACGCCAGACCGGGATCCAGCATCACGTTGACGGCGTCGGGATCCGGCACGTCGCGCCAGCTTGGGCAGATCCAGAGCCGCTCGCCGAAGCGCATCGGATGGAAATTATCCATCCACTCGCGCTCCCAGTCTTTATCTTCGATCTGCTCAATCTTGTGACGGAAGCCGGATCTCAGCAGCGGATGTTGGCTCAGCTCCGCCACCACGTCATCCATTTCCGTTTCCGCGTCGAACAGGCCGATAACGTCGGTGTCGCCCCACAGGCGCGTTTCGCCCGGCAGCGGCTCATACACCGGATTATCGTGGGTATCCTGAAAGGTGACCGAGACCGCGCCCGTCTCCATCAGCGCATCGCTGAGGGTTTCGGCGTGCTCGCCGGTGCTGTTAATTTTGATTTGAATCCATGGCATAGCGTTTCTCTTTATTCCAGCGCGGCGCCAGGCGCGCGGCCAAACAGGTTACCGACCAGAAAAGCCAGCAGGCTTAAGGTCAATGAGGGAACGATAGGGTGGAAGCCACCCCATTCAATATTTAGGCTGGCGAGTAGCCCGCGCCCGCCAGCATACCGCTGATGGCGCCGGCTGCGTTGGCGCGCGACCAGTAGAGGCCCAGCACCAGCGGCCAGAGGAACACCGCCTCAAGGCCGCCGAACGCCAGCAGGTTAAGCCAGATAATCATATCCGGTGGGTTCCACGCCAGCAGCAGCAGCACGCCCAGCATTAAGGTGATGGGTGCCGGAGAGCAGGCGCAGGCGCGCTTCATTTTCGCTCTACTACGGCCTGAGGCGCAGATAGAGATCCTTGGTCAGCATAGCAGAGGATTGCAGCAGCTGCGCGTTGATGGTCGACATGATCGCCAGGCCGAGTGCGCCGGCGAGATGCATGCCGAACATCAGTACGACCACGACGATGGTGCCGAGGATAATGCCGCGATGCAGCGCCTTGCTGTCTTTTATAGGAGATGCAGCGCACAGCAGTGTGCGGCAGGCCGATGACGCCGAAGCAGAGCAGCACGGCGAAGGAGCCGAGGAAGGTCGGGGTAATGACGTTGCCGACCCCTTCCGGCGACACCAGCTGCGGATCGATGGCGCGCAGTTTCTCCACCGCCGTTCCCAGCCGGCCCGCGTGGTGAATGACCGCGAAAAGCAGCAGAAAGGTGCCGATCAGCATCACCAGCCCCTGCATGGCGTCGTTGAGCACGCTGGCGCGCAAGCCGCCGAAGGCGGTGTAAAGCGCGATAGTGCCGCCGAAGATCAGCGGGCCGGTA
This sequence comes from Candidatus Pantoea persica, assembly GCF_013753875.1. Taxonomy (GTDB): domain Bacteria; phylum Pseudomonadota; class Gammaproteobacteria; order Enterobacterales; family Enterobacteriaceae; genus Pantoea; species Pantoea persica. Next base: position 331,155 of record NZ_SMDS01000018.1, on the reverse strand, counting down.
TTGTAAGGAATGCCCGCGGCGCTCTCCAGCAGGCGCGCGCCGCCGATAAACTGCACCATCATCGCGCCGATAAAGGCCACCAGCAGGCTAATGCTCGTCAGCCAAATCAGCAGGGTGCTGCGATAGCGCGCGTAGAGCATATCGTTCAGCGTCACCGCGTTGCAGCGCCGAGCGAGGATAGCGAACTTTTTCCCCAGCACGCCCAGCGACAGCCAGACCGCTGGCACCTGAATCATCGCCAGCAGCACCCAGCTGAGGTCATATATTTATAGGTCGTACCGGGGCTGCCGATAAAGGAGCTGGCGCTGATATAGGCGAGGTGGTGGTGATGGTCATCGCCAGCACAAAGTCGCCCATCGAGCGGCTGCCGAGAAAGTATTCGGTTAGGAAGTTGCCCTGACGCTGCTTGCGCATGGCGAATACCGACAGCGCGGCGATCAGCGCCAGATAAGCGAGCAGCGGCAGAATGATTTCAGTGTCCATTGCTTTCCTCCAGCGGCATATCGCGGAATACCAGACGCACCATCAGCTAGCACAGCACGATAAACAGCAGCGGGGCGAAGATGCAGGAGAGTTCAAACCAGTGCGGCAGGCCGGTCACGCCGGCTTCCTCGCCGCCCAGCCAGGCGCAGAGGTCCCAGACGGTGAGAGAGGCCAGCGTCAGCCCAAACGACCAGCGCGCCTCTCTGTTTGCTTGCAGAAAACGCCACTCCATGATGCAACCTCATCGGCGACAAAAAAGAAAAAGGCCGGTATCACCGGCCTCGCTCGTATTCAGCGATGTGCTTACTTATCGTACAGGCCGAGTTTCTTCTCCAGATAGTGGATGTTGGTTCCACCCTGCTGGAAATGCTCGTCGGACATGATCTTCATCTGCAGTTCAATGTTGGTCTTGATGCCGTCGATAATCAGTTCCGCCAGCGCGTTCTTCATCCGCGCAACCGCCACGTCGCGGTTTTCGCCATAGCAGATCAGCTTGCCGATCATGGAATCGTAGTACGGCGTCACACTGTAGCCGGCGTAGATATGCGATTCCCAGCGCACGCCAAAGCCGCCTGGCGCGTGGAAGCGGGTGATCTTGCCCGGGCTCGGCAGGAAGGTGTTGGGATCTTCCGCGTTGATACGGCACTCGACCGCATGGCCGCGGATCACCACATCTTCCTGCTTGATCGACAGCGGCTGACTGGCAGCGATACGCAGCTGCTCTTTGATCAGATCCACGCCGGTGATCATTTCGGTAATCGGATGCTCAACCTGAATACGGGTGTTCATCTCGATAAAGTAGAACTCGCCGTTCTCATACAGGAACTCGAAGGTGCCTGCGCCGCGGTAGCCGATTTCGATACAGGCGTTAGAGCAGTGCTCGCCGATATAGCGACGCAGTTCCGGCGTAATGCCCGGTGCCGGCGCTTCTTCGACCACTTTCTGGTGACGACGCTGCATAGAGCAGTCGCGCTCGGCCAGATAGATGGCGTTGCCCTGGCCGTCGGCCAGCACCTGAATCTCAATATGGCGCGGGTTCTCGAGATACTTCTCCATGTAGACCATGTCGTTGTTGAAAGCCGCTTTGGCTTCCGCTTTCGTCATGTTGATGGACTGCTCGAGCTCTTTGTCGCTGCGCACAACGCGCATGCCGCGACCGCCGCCGCCGCCGGAGGCCTTGATGATCACCGGATAGCCGATGCGCTTGGCGATGGCACGGTTTTTCTCCATGTCGTCGCCCAGCGAACCGTCGGAACCCGGTACGGTCGGCACGCCCGCTTTTTTCATCGCGGTGATGGCGGATACTTTATCGCCCATCAGGCGAATGGTGTCCGCTTTCGGACCGATAAAGATAAAGCCGGAACGCTCAACCTGCTCGGCGAAGTCGGCGTTCTCAGAGAGGAAGCCGTAGCCAGGGTGAATAGCAACCGCGCCGGTGATCTCGGCAGCGGAAATCAGAGCTGGGATGTTGAGATAGCTTTTGACCGACTGCGGCGGACCGATGCAGACGGTTTCGTCCGCCAGCAGCACGTGCTTCAGATCGCGGTCTGCGGTGGAGTGCACCGCTACGGTTTTGATGCTCAGCTCTTTACAGGCGCGGAGAATACGCAGCGCGATCTCTCCTCGGTTAGCAATGACAATTTTATCCAGCATGGTTCGCCTCGTTATTCGATGACGACCAGCGGCTCGTCAAATTCAACCGGCTGGCCGCTTTCGACCAGAATGGCTTTCACGACGCCAGATTTGTCAGCTTCGATCTGGTTCATCATCTTCATCGCTTCAACGATGCAGAGGGTGTCGCCAGCGTTGACTTTTTGTCCGATTTCAACAAAGGCTTTCGCATCCGGGCTCGGGGTGCGATAGAAGGTGCCGACCATCGGCGAACGCACGATGCGGCCGCTGATTTCAGCTGGCTTGGCGATGTCTGCAACAGGTGCAGCGACCGGCGTGACGGCGGCGGCCAGGGCAGGCTGCGGCGCTGGCGCGGCGTAAGCCTGTTGCATCACGGGATAACCTACATTGGCAGGTGAGCGAATGATGCGAACGGATTCTTCGCCCTCTGAAATTTCCAGTTCAGCAATGCCGGATTCTTCAACCAGTTCGATCAGTTTCTTAATTTTACGAATATCCATGAGTGTGGTTCCGTATTCTGTTTAATTTAGAGTGAGACAGGCGTTTTACTGCCGTTTGTAAAGCCCATGCGTAGCCGTCGGCGCCTAAACCGCAAATCACGCCGGCAGATACGTCAGAAAGATAGGAGTGATGGCGGAAAGGCTCACGGGCATGTACATTGGAAAGGTGCACCTCGATAAAGGGAATGCTTACCGCCAACAGGGCATCGCGCAATGCTACGCTGGTGTGCGTAAAGGCAGCGGGATTGATAATGATGTAATCCACATTGCTTCTGGCCTCATGGATGCGATCGATAAGCTGATATTCCGCATTGGACTGCAAATGGCTCAGTTTCACATCAAGCTGGTCTGCCTGCGCGGTCAAATCGCTGACGATCTGCGACAGCCTGGTGTGACCGTACTTCTCCGGCTCGCGAGTGCCTAGCAAATTCAGGTTGGGCCCGTTCAAAAGCAGAATGTGAAATTTATGCGCCATCGTGCTGCCATCTCCCGCAATCATTGAGGCATCGCGTAAGATACCTCGCTATCTTCCGTTTATCACCCGTCACGAAAAAAAGCGACGCAGCTTGCAATAAAGCCGGGCATTATATCCGTTTCGGGACAATTCGCAGCAAAATACTGGTTTTATCTGCGAAATTGATCGGGCATGGCCCGAAGGCCACACCTTTATCAGAAATCGCGGCAGGAAGACAACTTAACGCGGCAACCAATTACGGAACTTTTTGTAACGCCAGACTAACAACGCCAGCGCGATCAGCGCGTAGATCACCGGCGGCGGCGACAGCACCTTCACCGACCAGAGATAGTGAATCGGGGAGAGGATCGCCGCCAGATAGATAAAGTTGTGCAGCGTTTGCCAGCGGCGGCCGAGTTTGCGCTGTGCGCGCTGGAAGAGGTTGCCGTCAGCGCCAGCAGAATCAGCCAGGTGGCGATGCCCAGCGTCAGGTAGGGACGCGACACCAGCTCGCTGCCCAGCAGGCGCAGATTATCGACACCCAGCTCCAGCAGGTAGTAGCTGGTCAGGTGCAGCGAAGCCCAGACAAAGGTCTAGACGCCCAGCAAGCGGCGGGTACGGATCAGCAGCGGCTGGCGGGCGTAGCGCGCCAGCGGCGAAACCAGCAGCAGCTTGAGTGCCATTCTGCCGGTAAAGTGCTGAATATCTTTCGCCGGATCGGCGTTCAGTCACCCCTGGCTCGCCGACCAAAAGAGATAGAGCAGCGGCAAAAAGGCTGCCAGATGCAGCGCCGCCTTCAGCTATGCGATCTGCTTAATGGTCAGGCGCACTCAGTAGTTCTCCCGCAGGTCGATTCCGCGATAGAGCGACGCCACATCGTCGGCGTAGCCGTTGAAAAACAGTGTCGGCTGTCGCTTAACTCTGAGGGTGCCGCCCGGCCCGATAAAGCGCTCCGTCGCCTGCGACCAGCGCGGATGGTCGACGTGCGGGTTCACATTGGCGTAAAAGCCATATTCGTTTGACGCAATCTGATTCTAGGTCGGCGGTGGTTGGTCGCGCGTTAGGGTGACTTTGACGATCGACTTAATGCCTTTAAAGCTATATTTCCACGGCACGGTGAGGCGGATCGGCGCGCCATTCTGCGGCGGTAGCGCCTTGCCGTACACGCCGGTACTGAGCAGCGTCAGCGGATACATCGCCTCGTCCAGGCGCAGCCCTTCAACATAGGGATAGTCCAGCCCGCCGCCGATAAAGCGATCTTTCTGGCCGGGCATCTGCTCAGGATCGTAGAGCGTCTGGAGGGCGACAAAGCGCGCGTTGCTGGTGGGTTCCGCCAGCTTGAGCAGCTTGTTCAGCTCAAAGCCGACCCAGGGCACCACCATCGACCAGGCCTCCACACAGCGCATACGGTAGATACGCTGCTTCATGGCAAACTTTTTAAATATGTCATCCATGTTCAGCGTAACGGGCTTCGCCACTTCGCCGTCGATGGTCAGCTGCCAGGGATCGGTTTTCAGCGTGCCGGCGTTGGCGGCCGGATCGGCCTTATCGAGGCCGAACTCGTAGAAGTTGTTATAACCGGCGACTTTGTCTTCCGGTGTCAGCGTCAGGTTTGACTGGTATTTCTCTTGCTTGCTGAAGTCCAGCGGTTAGACCGGCCGGCGCGGCGTGGCGATCGTTGCCCTTGAACTAGCTCAGCACGTCCGCCCGCGCGACGTCGGGCATGCCCAGCGCGGCGGCGCTCAGCCCAAGGGTTTTCAGCACCTGGCACCGCCGCATATTAAAGATGCTTTCCGGCGTCACGTCGGCTTCCGTCAGATATTTTTGGCTTTCATCGCTCACCTCCCGGCTCGAATATCCGCTCCAGCATGATGACTATTGCCGATCGCCGCGACTTTCGCCGCTAAAATGTTAAATTTCCCAGGACGTTGCGCCCCAAAAACAGCGTCGCAAACATGAACCGCCAACGGGTACGGATATACTGCTCAACTTACGCAGCAGTGCTGCCGAGTAGCGGAAATTATGCTATTTTGCTCGCGCTTGCGTCAGGCGCGGCGCGCGGCGGGCATAAACGGGTCATCACCGCAGCGAACAGGCACAGGGATGCGATTAATCACGAAACTTTCTGCTTTCATTACATTTTTAAGCTTGCTGGCGATGTTTTTTTATGCTGGTGGGCTGCGCGTTTAGCGTCTACTGGCTGACGCATCAGCGCGTCGAAAGCCGGATGCAGACCATGGTGACCGAAGTCGATCAGGCCTTGACAACGAAATCGCCGGACGCGCTGTGCAGCTGGATGCCGCACCTGATGACGGTAATTAACTCCGAGTGGGTTAAGCTGCGCAGTGGCGACAGCGTGCTGTTCCGGCTGAATCGCCATGAAAACCCGATGCTCGAGGATGAAACCAACCGCTTTATTCAGTTCGACATGCCACTGGTGCATCAGCCTGGCGTCACCATGCGTATTGTGGTGCTCGATCCCGCCAAAACCTGGTTCCGCTCTTTCACCGGCGTCTACACGATGGCCGCGATGCTGTTTGTGGTGGTGGTGGTGAGCCTGCTGCTGTTTATGATGCACTGCTGGCTAAACCGGCAGTGGCGCGGCATGGAACGGCTGGAAAAGCGCGCCGAGGCGATCCTGTCAGGCGAACGCGCGCTGCTGCGCAAGGGCGACGTGGATGAGTGGCCGCCGCGCGCCAGCAACACCATCGATCTGCTGCTAAGCGATCTGCAAGAGGCGGGCGAACAGCGGCTGCGCATCGATACCCCGATCCGCGCCTTTGCTGCGCAGGACAGCCGTACCGGCCCGAACAACCGGCTCTTTTTTAATAATCAGCTGGCGACGCTGCTGGAAGATCAAGAGGATGTCAGCACGCACGGCGTGGTGATGATGGTGCGCCTGCCGGACCTGGATATGCTCAATGAAACCCTCGGCCCAACGCTGGTGGATGAGTATCTCTTCGATCTGGTCAATATGCTCTCCACCTTTGTGCTGCGCTATCCCGGTGCGCTGCTGGCGCGCTACTTTCGCAGTGCTGTTGCTGCATCGCAGCCTGAAAGAGGCCAACAGCATCGCCGACCAGCTGATTAACGCGGTCGATTCGCTGCCGCCGATGCGCATGGTGAACCGCGACGATCTGATCCATATCGGCATCAGCGCCTGGCACAGCGGCCAGACCGTGCCGCAGGTAATGGACAACGTGGAAATGGCGACGCGGCATGCCGCGCTGCTGGGCGGCAACAACTGGTCGAACGGCGAGGGCAATCCGCTGGATGCTGGCCGCGGCAGTGTACGCTAGCGCACGCTGCTGGAAAACACCCTTAGCCGCGGCGGGCCGCGCCTCTACCAGAAGCAGGCGGTGCTGCTGATGCGCATTTTCGATGGCGATAAAGAGGTGCTGGCGGCGGAGTTTATGCCGCTGGTGCTGCAGTTCGGTATGGCGGACGGCTGGGATCGCCAGCTGATCGCGCGCATCGCCGCGCTGTCGGACGTCTGGCCCGACGAAACGCTGGCGGTGCCGTATCAATATCGATTCGCTGCTGCAGCGCCCCTTCGTCAACTGGCTGCAAAATATGCTGCTGCAGTGCACCAAATCGCAAAGAAAGCGTTTTTATTTGAACTTGCCGAGGCAGATGTCTGTCAACACATCAACCGGTTAGCGCCGGTGTTCCGGACGTTGCAGGCCTTTGGCTGCCGCATCGCCGTCGATCAGGCGGGATTGACCGTGGTGAGCAGCGCGTATATCAAGCAGTTTCCCATCGACTTGATCAAGCTCGATCCCGGTCTGGTGCGCAGTATCGATCGCCGCACGGAAAACCAGCTATTTGTACAGAGCCTGCTGGAGGTGTGCAAATCGACGCAGACGCAGGTTTTCGCCACCGCATTGCGCACGTGTGCAGAGTGGCAAACGCTGGTCGGCCTCGGCGGGTAGGGCGATCTCTTCGCCTCCTCGCTGCCGGTAAACAGCAATGTGAAAAATTACTCACAACGCTATCCTGTTTAGTCAGTCTGGCGGTTCTCGGACAACGGCCGCGCTTTTGAGCAAAACGCGGCGCGTTATCGGCAAAATTCGCCAGCGGAAATGTTAAATTTTATTCCAAAAAGCGCCGTGGCGGCCGTTAGAATGGGATAAAGGCGCTATTCCAATTATATCATTTCTTATTGACAATCGTCCAAAGCCAATTTGGTCTATTTTTTCACCGAAGCAGAACGTTTTTGCGCCTTGTGGCGGCTTCGCGTGGTTGGTAAAGTAAGCGGATTTTATTTTCCGCCCCCAGCTTGCAGGATTATCCTTTAGATATGTTTAAAAAATTTCGTGGCATGTTTTCCAATGACTTGTCCATTGACCTGGGTACCGCGAATACCCTGATTTATGTAAAAGGACAAGGCATCGTGCTGAACGAGCCTTCCGTGGTTGCCATCCGTCAGGACCGTGCCGGTTCGCCAAAAAGCGTGGCGGCCGTTGGCCATGATGCAAAACAGATGCTCGGCCGTACGCCAGGCAATATTGCTGCGATTCGACCCATGAAAGATGGCGTGATCGCGGACTTTTTCGTGACTGAAAAAATGCTGCAGCACTTCATCAAGCAGGTGCATAGCAACAGCTTTATGCGTCCCAGCCCGCGCGTGCTGGTATGCGTGCCGGTCGGCGCTACGCAGGTTGAGAGCCGCGCGATCCGCGAATCCGCGCAGGGTGCAGGCGCGCGTGAAGTCTTTTTGATTGAAGAGCCAATGGCGGCGGCAATCGGTGCTGGCCTGCCGGTGTCGGGAGCGACCGGCTCGATGGTAGTGGATATTGGTGGCGGTACTACCGAAGTCGCGGTTATCTCCCTGAACGGCGTGGTTTACTCCTCCTCCGTGCGCATCGGCGGCGACCGCTTCGATGAAGCGATCATTAACTACGTGCGCCGCAACTATGGCTCGCTGATCGGTGAAGCGACCGCAGAACGCATCAAGCATGAAATCGGTTCCGCCTATCCGGGCGACGAAGTGCGCGAAATCGAAGTGCGCGGCCGTAATCTGGCGGAAGGCGTGCCGCGCGGCTTTACCCTAAACTCGAACGAAATTCTGGAAGCGCTGCAGGAGCCGCTGACCGGCATCGTGAGCGCCGTTATGGTGGCACTAGAGCAGTGCCCGCCGGAACTAGCGTCCGATATCTCCGAGCGTGGCATGGTGCTGACCGGCGGCGGCGCGCTGCTGCGTAATCTGGATCGTCTGCTGATGGAAGAGGCCGGCATTCCGGTGGTCGTCGCAGAAGATCCGCTGACCTGTGTGGCGCGCGGTGGTGGTAAAGCGCTGGAAATGATCGACATGCACGGCGGCGATTTGTTCAGCGAAGAATAATCGCCTCAATCGGCTGTGGCTTGAACCGAAATGCGCAGGGAGTCGCGTGGAAGCTGACGCCGCGTGCGTTGGTGTCAGGCGTCCAGCCTTGGGAAGTGCGGCGCAAGGCTGTGCATCCTTACCTGTTGTCGAGGAACAGGCAGAATATATGAAGCCGATTTTTAGCAGGGGACCTTCCCTGCAGTTGCGCCTGTTTTTGGCGGTGATCGTCGCCATTGCGATTATCATCGCCGATAGCCGCATGGGGTCATTTACCCAAATTCGCAATTATCTGGACACATCGGTCAGCCCGTTTTATTTCTTGGCCAACGGCCCGAGACAGATCCTTGACGGTATTTCCGGTTCGCTGGCGTCGCGCCAGCAGCTCGAGCTGGAAAACAAAGCCCTGCGCCGCGAGCTTTTCCTGAAAAACAGCGACCTGCTGATGCTGGGGCAATACAAGCAGGAAAACGCACGCCTGCGCGAACTGCTGGGTTCGCCGCTGCGTCAGGATGAGCAAAAAATGGTGATGCAGGTGATCTCCACTGGCACCGATCCCTATACCGATCAGGTAGTGATCGACAAGGGCAGCGTCAACGGTGTCTACGAGGGCCAGCCGGTCATCAGCGACAAAGGCGTAGTCGGCCAGGTAATCGCGGTTGGTCAGGTCACCAGTCGCGTCCTGCTGATTTGCGACGCCTCCCATGCGCTGCCGATCCAGGTTCTGCGCAATGACATTCGCGTTATCGCCGCGGGCAACGGCTGCACGGAAAATCTGCAGCTTGAGCATCTGCCAGGCAACACCGATATTCGCGTCGGCGATATGCTGGTGACCTCTGGTCTCGGCGGCCGCTTCCCGGAAGGCTATCCGGTAGCGGTGGTCTCCTCCGTGAAGGTCGATACGCAGCGCGCCTATACCGTGATTCAGGCGCGTCCGACCGCCGGTCTGCAACGCCTGCGCTATCTGCTGCTGCTGTGGGGCGCAGACAAAAACGGCGATATGCCGATGGCGCCGGATGAAGTGCACCGCGTCGCCAACGAGCGCCTGATGCAGATGATGCCGCAGGTGCTGCCGCCAGCTGGCGAAATGGGGCCGCCCGCGCCCGCCAGTAGCGGAAACGGCGCGCAGAGCGCGCCAGCCAATGCGCGCAGAGGCCAGCCTTGAGTCGATACCGCAGCCAGGGGCGTTGGGTTATCTGGCTCTCCTTCCTTGTCGCCCTTGTGCTGCAGATCATGCCCTGGCCGGAACAGATTCTGATGTTCCGGCCTTCATGGATCTTGCTTATCCTGATTTACTGGGTGCTGGCGCTGCCGCATCGCGTCAACGTCGGCTCCGGCTTTGTGCTCGGCGCCGTGATGGATCTGATCGCCGGAGCAATGCTCGGCGTCCGCGCGCTGGCGCTCAGTATTATCGCCTACCTGGTAGCGTTTAAATTCCAGCTTTTCCGCAATTTAGCGTTGTGGCAGCAGGCGCTTATGGTGATGGTGCTGTCGCTGGCGATGGATGTCATTGTCTTCTGGGCGGAATTCCTGGTGATCAATGTCTCATTTCGCCCAGAAATTTTCTGGAGCAGCGTCATCGACGGTATTCTCTGGCCCTGGCTATTCTTATTGATGAGAAAGATTCGCCGTCAGTTCGCTATTCATTAAGGAATTTATGCTATCCTTCTTTCTGGCTTCTGGCTTCTGGCTTCTGGCTTCTGGCTTCTGGCTTCTGGCTTCTGGCTTCTGGCTCGCCGTCGTGAACTGCTGACGCAGCTTGGTCTGCGGTTTGAGCGTCTCCATTACCGATGTAGAAGAGCAGCGTCGTCCCGGCGAAGCCACCGAAAGCTATGTGCGCTGTCCGGGGAACGAGAAGGCGCGCGCGGGCGTTGCCGTGGCCTAACGCGATTTGCCGGTGCTCGGCGCGGATACCATCGTAGTGCTCGACGGCGACGTGCTGGAAAAGCCGTGCGACGCCGCCCATGCCGCCGAGATGCTGGCACGCCTCTCTGGTCAGACGCATCAGGTAATGACCGCCGTGGCGATCGCCGATCGCGCGGGTTCGCTCGACTCCGTGGTGACAACCGAAGTGACGTTTCGCCTGTTCAGCGCCGAGGGTATTGCCCACTATATCACCACCGGCGAGCCGATGGACAAAGCTGGTGCCTACGGTATTCAGGGCGCTGGCGGCAAATTTGTCCGCAAAATTAATGGAAGCTATCACGCGGTGGTCGGATTGCCGTTGGTTGAAACGGATGAGTTGCTCAGCCACTTTCAGTCACTGCGTGCCGTAAGGGGATCACATGACGGCTGAATTACTAGTCAACGTTACGCCTTCTGAGACGCGCGTGGCCTATATCGACGGCGGCATCCTGCAGGAAATCCACATCGAGCGCGAGACGCGGCGCGGCATCGTCGGCAATATTTACAAAGGCCGAGTCAGCCGCGTGCTGCCCGGCATGCAGGCGGCGTTTGTCGATATCGGGCTGGAAAAGGCCGCCTTTCTGCACGCTTCGGATATCATGCTACACACCGAATGCGTCGGCGGCGAGGAGAATAAAAACTTTATCGTGCGCGATATCGCCAAGCTGGTGCGTCAGGGCCAGGATCTGATGGTGCAGGTGGTGAAAGATTCACTCGGCACGAAAGGCGCGCGCCTCACCACTGACATCATGCTGCCGTCGCGCTATCTGGTGTTTATGCCCGGCGCCTCGCACGTCGGCGTTTCCCAGCGTATCGAAAGCAAAAGCGAGCGCGAAAGCCTCAAGGCGGTGGTGGCGGACTACTGCGACGATCTCGGCGGCTTTATCATTCGCACCGCGGCGGAAGGCATCGGCGAAGAGGAGTTGGCTCAGGACGCCGCCTTCCTTAAGCATCTCTGGACTAAAGTCACCGAGCGCAAAAAGCGCAACCAGACCCGCTGTCTGCTTTATTGCGAGCTGGCGCTGGCGCAGCGCATCCTGCGCGATTTCGCCGGCGCGTCGCTGGATCGCATCCGCGTCGACTCGCGCCTCACTTGCGAGCTGCTGGTAGAGTTTACGCGCGGATATATTCCTGAGATGGCGGACAAGCTGGAGCTTTACGCCGGCAAGCTGCCGATTTTCGATCTGTTTGATGTGGAAAACGAGATCCAGCGTTCGCTGGATCGCAAGGTCGAACTGAAGTCGGGCGGCTACCTGATTATCGACCAGACCGAAGCGATGACCACCATTGACATCAACACCGGCGCCTTTGTCGGCCATCGCAATCTCGACGAAACTGTCTTCAACACCAATGTCGAAGCGACGCAGGCGATTGCGCGCCAGCTTCGCTTACGCAACCTCGGCGGCATTATCATCATCGACTTTATTGATATGAGCAATGACGAGCACCGGCGCCGCGTGCTGCACTCGCTGGAGGCGGCGCTCAGCAAAGATCGTGTCAAGACCGGCATCAACGGCTTCTCGGCGCTGGGGCTGGTGGAGATGACGCGCAAGCGCACGCGCGAAAGCATCGAACATGTGCTTTGCGAAGATTGCCCGGTGTGTAAAGGCCGCGGCGCGCTGAAAACTGTGGAGACGGTGTGCTACGAAATCATGCGCGAAATCGTGCGCGTGCACCACGCCTACGACGCGGACCGCTTCCTGGTGTACGTCTCGCCGGCGGTGGGCGAAGCGCTGAAAAACAACGAGTTGCACGCGCTGGCGGAAGTTGAGATTTTCGTCGGTAAGCAGGTGAAAGTGCACGTCGAACCGCTCTACACCCAGGAGCAGTTTGACGTCGTCATGATGTAATTCCCGTCGCGCGTCAGCAGAATCGCTGCCCGCCGGGCTAAAAAAGCGACCTTGCTTAGGGTAAACTGCGCGTTCATACCGATTATTGTCTGGCAATGGGTTGAGTATGAGAGATAACCATCCGTAAAACGCGGAAGACAAGGAGAGGTGTGTGAGGCGGTTGCCGAGGATTTTGTTACTGCTGGTTGCGACAGCAATTGTCATTGTGGCGCTGCTGGTGAGTGCGCTGCGTCTCGTGATGCCGCACCTCGACAGCTACCGCAGCGAGATCCTGACGGCGGTATCGCGCGCCAGCGGCGCCAGCTTGACGGCCGACTCGCTGCAGGGGCGCTGGGAAAACTTCGGCCCGAAGCTGCAAATCGCCGACCTGCGCGTCGATATGCAAGAGAACGGCAGGCTGACTATCGCGCGCGTCAATCTGGCGCTGGACGTCTGGCGGTCGCTGCTGCACTGGCGCTGGCAGTTTCGCGATCTCACCTTCTGGCAGCTGCACCTCGACAGCGATCGGGCGCTTTTTTCCAGCGAGGCCGAGAAAAACAGCTTCAAGCCCGACCGCATCAACGAGCTTTTTCTGCGCCAGTTCGACCATTTCGATCTGCGCGACAGCACTATCGGCTTTCGCACCCCTTCCGGCCAGCGCGCTGAGCTGGCAATCCCAAAACTGACTTGGCTGAACGAAAAAAGTCGTCACCGCGCGGAAAGCGAGGTGAGCCTGCCCAGCTTTACCGGCCAGCACGGCATCGTCCAGGTGCGGCTCGATCTCAATGACAGCGAAGGGCTGCTCAACGACGGACGCATCTGGATGCAGGCGGACGATGTCGACGTACGCCCGTGGCTCGGCCGCTGGATGCGCGACAACACACGACTCGACAGCGCGCGCTTTAGCCTGGCCGCCTGGGTCAACCTGCGCGACGGCGATCTCTACGCGGGCAATCTGCTGCTGCGCCAGAGCGGCGCCAGCTGGCAGGAAGAAGATGGCGTCCATCATCTTCAGGTCGACGGCCTGACCGCGTATCTGTCGCGCTATCAGAACGGCTGGATGGTCAACGTGCCGCAGACGCGCTTCAGCACTGACGGCGAAGCCTGGCCGGCGGGCCATTTTGCGCTGCTGTGGCGGCCGGAAAACAAGCAGCTGCTCGGCCCTGACAGCCAGGGCGAAGTGCGGGTCAGGGCGACGCAGCTGGCGCTTAACCGCATCGCGCCGCTGGTGCCGCTGTTCGCGCAGCTGTCACCGTCGCTGTTTGACAACTGGCGCGCGCTTCAGCCGCAGGGCACCGTTGAGGGGCTGGCGCTAGATGTCCCGCTGGCGCAGCCGGATCAGACGCGCATGCAGGTGAAGTGGCGCGACTTCAGCTGGCAGCCCTGGCAGCTGTTGCCCGGCGTCAGCCATCTTAACGGCGAGGCGCGCGGCAGCCTAAGCAACGGGCAGGTCAAGGTAGCGATGAGCCGCACGGACGTCGCCTACGGCGCGATGTTCAACGCGCCGCTGGAGATCCACCAGCTGCACGGCTCGCTAAGCTGGCTGCGCGATCAGAACGGACTGACGCTGGACGGCAGCGGCCTCGACATGCAGGCGCGTTCGCTCTGGGCGCGCGGCGATTTCCGCTATCAGCAGAACCTCGGCCGCGAGCCGCGCCTCGATATTCTTGCCGGTATTCGCGTCACCGACGCCGGCGACGCCTGGCGCTACTTCCCGCAGCCGCTGATGGGCAAGGCGCTGACCCGCTACCTGAGCGGCGCCATTAAAGGTGGCGAGGTCGAGAACGCCACGCTGCTGTTTGCCGGAAACCCGAAGCTTTTCCCGTTCCGCCACAACGACGGCATGTTTCAGGTCTGGGTGCCGCTGCGCCAGGCGACCTACGCCTTCCAGCCCAACTGGCCCGACGTAACGGATCTGGCTATCGATCTTAACTTCATCAACGACGGGCTGTGGATGACGGCGTCGCGCTTTAAGCTGGATGAGGTCGAGGTCAGCGACTTCAGTGCGACCATCCCCGACTACCTGAAAGAGAAGCTGCTGATTGACGGCGACATCCGCGGCAACGGCGATCAGATCGCGCGTTATTTTCAGGATACGCCGCTGAAAAGCTCGCTCGGCGCGGCGCTGGAGCCGCTGGAGATCAAGGGCAAAACCCAGGGTCATCTCAAGCTCGACATTCCGCTTGACGGCGAGCAGGTGTGCGCCAGCGGCAACGTGGAGCTGAACAACAACGCGCTTCATATCAAACCGCTCGGCACCACCATAAACAACCTCACCGGGTGCTTCCGCTTTAACAACGGCAACTTGGAGAGCGACAGGCTGCAGGGCAACTGGTTCGGTCAGCCGGTGAACGTCAGCTTCACCACCCAGGAGAATGCGCAGGATTTCGGAGTCAGCGTGAAGCTCGACGGCGACTGGCAGCCCGCGAAGCTGACGCAGCTGCCTGTGCAGTTTGCCCAGCAGCTAGGCGGCCATCTGCCGTGGCAGGGCGACGTCAACATTACGCTACCGCATCAGGGCGGCGCGCGCTACGACGTCAGCCTGAAAGGCGATGCGAAAGAAGTAAGCAGTCGCTTACCCGCGCCGCTGGATAAGGCCAGCGGCGAGGCTATGCCCATTGCGGTCAACGCCAGCGGCAATCTACAGCAGTTTGAGCTGAGCGGCAGCGTGTCGGCGCATCATCGCTTTAACAGCCGCTGGATTCTGACGCCGCAGCTACGCGTCGAGCGCGGCATCTGGCTTAACGACGCGCAGAGTAAGCCCGACCTGCCGGAGAGGGCGGGCATGGTGCTGAATCTGCCGGCGATGGACGGCGACGCCTGGGCGGGCCTGCTGGCGGCGGCGGGCGGTGCGCCACAGATAGGCGGCGCGGCGCTGCCGGGCGATTTCATCCTGCGTAGCCCGGCCGTGACGCTGGCGGGGCAGCAGTGGCACGACGTTGACGCCACGCTCAGCCAGGGGCTGAACGGTAGCCGCAGCCTCAGCGTTAAGGGATACGAAATTCGTGGCACGCTGACAATGGAGGAAAAGGCGCCGTGGCGCGTGGCGCTCGACTATCTCTACTACAACCCTGAATGGCCGAGCGGCGACGGCGCGGGCGCGACGCAGCAGGCGGGCAATATCAACTTTAGCGGCTGGCCAGCGCTGCAGCTGAGCTGCGCCGACTGCTGGCTACGCGGACAGAAGTTCGGCCGCATGCAGGCGGAACTGACGCCCAAAGGAGATAAGTTAGCGCTCACTAATGGCTCGGTAGATATTGGCAGCACGCGTCTGAAGCTCGCCGGTGAGTGGGTCAATAGCGACGACGCACCGCGCACCTCGCTGAAAGGCACGCTGAGCGGCGGCAATATCAACAATGCGGTTAACTGGTTCGGCGTCAATACGCCGCTGCGCGACGCGCCGTTCCGCATCGATTACGATCTGCACTGGCGTGCAGCGCCGTGGCAGCTATCAGAAGAGACGCTGAGCGGCACGCTGAAGACTCACTTCGGCAAGGGACAGATCGCCGACGTCAATACCGGCGCGGCCGGACAGCTGCTGCGTCTGATCAGCTTCGACGCGCTGCTGCGCAAGCTGCGCTTCGACTTTAGCGACGCCTTTAACAACGACGGCTTCTATTTCGACTCCATCAACGGCACCGCCTGGATTGAAAACGGCGTGATGCGCACCGATAACCTGTTGGTCGACGGGCTGGAAGCGGATATCGCCATGCAGGGTAAGGTTGATTTGGCGAAGCGTACTATTGATATGGAGGCGGTGGTGGCGCCAGAGATTTCCGCCTCTGTCGGTGTGGCGACCGCCTTTGTCATTAATCCAGTGGTGGGCGCGGCGGTGTTCGCCGCCAGCAAGGTGCTAGGTCCGCTCTGGAATAAAATTTCGCTGCTGCGCTATCACATCAGCGGCCCGCTGGACAAACCGCAAATCAACGAAGTGCTACGCAAGCCGCGCGAAGAAGAAGAAGAGAAGAAGTGAATTTGACGCCGCCGGGGAATTACCGCAGGCTAATAAAATCTGGCTTTATCAGCGCAGCGCCCCAGGGCGCTGCCGCAGGATAAGTGCGACACTCTCATTATCCGAGCATAAAACGAGCGAGAAATGATGACTCTGAACCTGGTAAGTGAGCAGTTGCTAACTGCTAACAATATTAATCAGCAGGACCTGTTTTCCCTGTTAGGGCAGCTTTCAGAACGTCGTCTGGATTATGCCGATCTCTATTTTCAGTCCAGCGTCCATGAATCCTGGGTGCTGGAAGACAAAATAATCAAAGACGGCTCCTGGCATATTGATCAGGGCGTCGGCGTGCGCGCGGTCAGCGGCGAGAAAACCGGCTTCGCCTACGCCGATCAGATCACGCTGAACGCGCTGCGTCAGTCGGCGGAAGCGGCGCGCAGCATCGTGCGCGAGCAGGGCAACGGCAAGGCGCATACCATGTCGGCGGTCATGCACCGCGCGCTCTATCAACCGGTCAAACCGCTTGACAGCCTGACGTGCGAAGGCAAAATCGCCCTGCTGCAGCGAGTAGACAAAGTGGCGCGCGCGGCGGACGCGCGCGTGCAGGAGGTCAACGCCAGCCTGAGCGGCGTCTACGAACAGGTGCTGGTGGTCGCCACGGACGGGACGCTGGCGACGGACGTGCGTCCGCTGGTACGCCTTTCTATTAGCGTGCTGGTGGAAGATCAGGGCAGGCGCGAGCGCGGTTCAAGCGGCGGCGGCGCGCGCGTCGGCTACGAATTTTTCCTTGCCGACGAGAACGGCGAGGTGCGCGCCGACGCCTGGGCGAAAGAGGCGGTGCGCATGGCGCTGGTCAACCTTTCCGCCGTGGCGGCGCCGGCGGGCACGCTGCCTGTGGTGCTGGGCGCGGGCTGGCCTGGCGTGCTGCTGCATGAGGCGGTCGGACACGGGCTGGAAGGCGACTTCAACCGGCGAGGAACCTCGGTATTCAGCGGCAAAATTGGCCAGCTGGTGGCGTCTGAACTTTGTACCGTTGTGGATGACGGCACCATCGAGGGGCTGCGCGGTTCACTGGCAGTGGATGACGAGGGCGTGCCGGGCCAGTACAACGTCTTGATCGAGAACGGCGTGCTGAAAAGCTACATGCAGGACAAGCTCAACGCGCGCCTAATGGGTGTCGAGCCGACCGGCAACGGCCGCCGCGAATCCTACGCGCATCTGCCGATGCCGCGTATGACCAATACCTATATGCTGGCGGGCAAATCCACGCCGCAGGAGATTATCGAGAGCGTGGAATATGGCCTTTACGCGCCGAACTTCGGCGGCGGCCAGGTCGATATTACCTCCGGCAAGTTCGTCTTCTCTACCTCGGAAGCCTACCTGATTGAAAAGGGCAAAGTGACTAAGCCGGTTAAGGGCGCCACGCTGATTGGCTGCGGCATTGAGGCGATGCAGCAGATCTCGATGGTGGGCGACGACCTGGCGCTGGATAAAGGGGTCGGCGTATGCGGCAAAGAGGGTCAGAGCGTGCCGGTCGGCGTCGGCCAGCCCACGCTGAAGCTAGATAAACTCACCATCGGCGGCACCGCCTGACAGGCGAGCCTTTTTACGCGCGAATCACAGCGCGCCGACACGGATAGCGGGGATTGCGCGGGTGGGTGCTAACGCCCGCCGTGCGCGTCAGCTGATGCGGTGCTGCTGGTACGGCTCCGCCACCTGGCGGAAATAGTCAGAGAGATAGTCGATGCAGACCTGCACCTTCAGCGGCAGCTTATCTTTCTCGGTATAGAGCGCATATACCGGGCGCAGCTCCGATTGATACTGCGGAAAAAGAATGTCGATCTCCCCCGCGTTAATCTCCTCAATTACCCACATAATCGGCACATAGGCGATGCCGTTGCCCGCTTTCAGCCAGCGGATCAGCGTTAGCAAGTCGTTGGTGACGAAGCGGCCCTGCGGCGACAGGCGCGTTATCAGCCCCTCAGGCGCAATTAGCTCGAATTTATTGTCGGGACGTACGCTGTATTCCAGCCAGGCGAAGTTATCGATGTCGGCCGGCTTTTCCGGCGCGCCGTGCTGTTGCAGATAGCTTTTCGCCGCGCATACCACCATCGGCATCGCGCCGAGGCAGCGAGAGAAGAGGTTAGAGTCCTTCAGCGCGCCGACGCGGATCACCACGTCCAGCCCGTCGGCGATCAGATCGGGCGCCGGGATCCCCGCCACCAGATTGACGCTCAGCCCGGGATATTCACGCAGCATATTGCTGGTCATCTCTGCCAGCACGTTCTGCGCCATGGTAGAGGAGCTGCCGATGTACAGCGTGCCGATGGGCGTATTTTTAAAGGCGTAGAGCTGTTCATGCACCTGGGTCGCCTCCTCCGCCAGCATGCGGCGACAGCCCTGATAGTAAATTTTGCCCGCTTCGGTCAGGCCGAGGCTGCGGGTACTGCGGTTCAGCAGCTTGACCTGCAGCTCATCTTCCAGTTTCGCTACAATCTGACTCATAGACGAAACGCTGAGGTGAAGCTGGCGCGCGGCGGAGGTAAAAGAGCCTAATTCAACCACTTTGGCGAAAATGGACACGCCTTTCAGTCATTCCATTGTTTACTCTGGCTAAAAAGTGATTCAGTTCACAATCTGTAGAAAACGTATAGTCATGCGCGTTACTATATGCGCGCCGGGGTATTTTCCGGTGATTCGCTTTTGTCCGGACGCCCTGCGTCAAATGTCTGTCGCTGCCCGATCATACGCTATTATTTACTCAGCAGTGGTTCGGATGTTGCCTTCTCAGGGAGGCTGTCCGCGAGCGTCATTGCGTCGCGGCTTGCGGCCGGACAGGCAGAGGATCATCTCGGCGAGGTCGAACTAAGGATTCCTGATGAGTGTGCTTCCGGTTTTTGTCGTGTTTGGGCTCTCGTTCCCGCCCATCTTCATTGAATTAATCGTCTCGCTAATGCTGTTCTGGTTAGTGAAACGCCTGCTGACGCCGAGCGGGATCTACGATCTTGTCTGGCATCCGGCGCTTTTTAACACGGCGCTTTACTGCTGTGTGTTCTACCTGGTATCCCGTCTATTCGTCTGAGGTTTAAGTGAAATCGCTAATAAGAAAAATCGCGCGCTACGCGATTACTCTCCTGCTGGTTATTATCGCTGTGGTTATCATCTTCCGCGCCTGGGTGTTTTACACCGAGTCGCCGTGGACGCGCGACGCGAAATTCGTGGCAGATGTCGTGGCGATTTCGCCAGACGTGACGGGTCTCATTACCGACGTGCCGGTACATGACAACCAGCTGGTGAAAAAGGGCGACACCCTGTTCGTGGTGGATCGCCCACGCTATCAAAAAGCGCTGGATGAGGCGCAGGCCGATGTCGAATATTGTCAGGCGCTGGTCAGCGAAAAACGCCGTGAGGCGGCGCGCCGCAATAAGCTGGGTACCTCGGCGATATCGCGCGAAGCGATCGACCAGGCGAATAACGATCTGCAAACCACCGAGCATCAGTTGGCGAAGTCGATCGCCACGCGCGATCTGGCGAAGATCGATCTCGATCGCACCACCATCACCTCGCCGTCTGACGGCTGGGTCACCAACCTAAACGTCTATCAGGGCGAATTCATCACCCGCGGCTCGGTGGCGGTGGCGCTGGTGCAGCAGCACTCGTTCTACGTGCTGGCCTATCTGGAAGAGACCAAGCTGCATGGCGTGCAGCCAGGCTATCGTGCGGAAGTGACGCCGCTCGGCAGCAACGTGGTGCTGCGCGGCACCGTTGACAGCATGGCGGCGGGCGTCACCAACAGCAGCAGCTCGGTGGACAGCAAAGGTATGGCGACCGTTGACTCCAGTCTCGAATGGGTGCGCCTGGCGCAGCGCGTGCCGGTGCGTATTCATCTCGATCAGCAGCCGGGCAAACGCTTCCCGGCGGGCACCACCGCGACAGTGGTTATCACCGGCCCGAACGATCGCGCCGATACTCAGGTGTCACCGATGTCGCGTCTCTTCAATCGCCTGCGTGAGTTTGGTTAAGCGGGGACGATATGATCGAGTTCATGCGTTTCCCGGTAAAGCTGACCTTTGCGCTGGTAGCGACGCTGATGATCGGCTTTCACCTCAACCTTGAAACGCCTCGCTGGGCGGTGATGACCACCGGCATCGTGGCCGGCGGCACCGCCTTCGTCGCCGGCGGCGATCCCTATTCAGGCGCGCTGCGCTACCGCGGCGTGCTGCGCATTATCGGCACCTTTATCGGCTGTATCGCCGCGCTGACGATTATGATCGCCACGGTGCGCGCGCCGGTGGTGATGCTGCTGCTCTGCTGCATCTGGGCGGGCGTCTGCGTCTGGCTCTCCTCGCTGATTAAAGTCGAAAACTCCTATGCAATCGGACTGGCGGGCTATACCGCGCTGATTATCGTGGTGACCGCTGACGCCAGCGGTGGCCTGACGCTGGCGCCGCAGTTCGCCGTGGAGCGCTGCAGCGATATTGTGCTGGGCATCCTGTGCGCCATCCTCGCCGATATGATCTTCTCGCCGCGCTCGATTAAAAAGGTGATCGACACCGAGGTCGACGCGCTGCTGGTGGCGCACTACCGGCTGCTGCAGCTCTGCGTCGCGCATGAAGATAAAGAGGAAGTCGATAAAGCGTGGAGCGCGCTGGTGCGCCGCACCACGGCGCTCGGCACCATGCGCGGCCAGCTGATGATAGAGTCGTCACGCTGGCAAAACGCCAACCGCCGCCTGAAAATGCTCAATACCCTGTCGCTGACCATGATTACCCAGGCGGCAGAAACCTTCCTGATCCAGAATTCACACCCGGAATATATCCCGCCGCAGTATCGCCTGCTGGTGGAAAAAGAGGTGGAAAACGTCGCCGACGTGCATAAGCGCATGAAGGTGATGCGTCGGGCGATCGCCGTCAGCAGCGAAGGCAAGGCGCCGGTGACCCTGGCCAGCTGGGTGGGCGCGGCGACGGAATATCTGCTGCTGCTAAAAGGGATCAAAAGCAACAGTCGCATTACCACGCTGGAGGAGAACATCCTGCAGCGCGAAATCGTCATCCAGGCTCGCTCCGCCGAAACCCATCACGCCATGATCAACGGTATCCGCACCTTTACCGCCACCGCGCTCGGCTCGCTGTTCTGGCTCTACACCGGCTGGACCTCCGGCAGCGGCTGTATGGTGATGCTGGCGGTGATCACCGCGCTGGCGATGCGCGTGCCGAACCCGCTGATGATGGCGAAAGATTTCCTCTACGGCATGATCGTCGCGGTGCCGCTCGGCACGCTTTACTTTATGTATGTGCTGCCCAATACGCAGCAGAGCGCGCTGCTGCTCTGTATCGCCATCGGCCTGCTCGGCTTCGTCAGCGGCATCTTCGTCCAGCGTCGCCAGCTGGGCACCCTTGGCGCGCTCATCGGTACCCTTAACGTACTGGTGCTGGATAATCCGATGCAGTTCGAGTTCAACGTCTTTCTCGACAACGTGCTGGGCCAGGTTATCGGCTGCTTCGTGGCGCTGACGGTGATCCTGCTGATCCGCGACAAGTCGAAGGCGCGCACCGGACGCAAGCTGCTGAACCGCTTTATGTACGCCGCCGTGTCGACGCTGACCACCAATCGGGCGCGCCGGCGGGAAAATCTCTTGCCGGCGCTCTACCAGCAGCTGTTTATGTTGCTGAACTTGTTTCCCGGCGATATCGACAAGTACCGCATCGCGCTGACGCTGATCATTGGCCATCAGCGGCTGCGCCATGCGGAGGTACCGATCAACGCCGACCTCTCGGCGTTTCATCGCCAGCTGCGCTACACGGCCAACCATGTGATCTCCGCGCGCAGCGATGAGAAAAGGCGGCACGGCTTCGAGCAGCTGCTGGCGGAGTTTGAGGTTTACCAGCAGAAACTGGCGCAGTATGACGCGCCCATCAGCGTGACCGAACCGGTGAAGCGGCTGGCCGATATGCTAAGTAAGTACCGAAACACCCTCATCCAAATCTGAATCAGGCCGCTGCACCGCGCAGCGGCACGCCCTCCACAAAACGGTCGCTTTTGCCATCTATACTTTTCTGACAGGAAAAGAAACTGACAGGAGCGAACCGATGACAACTTCTCTACACGACAGCGAATTTTTCCAGACCGGCTATCTGGCTGACGGCGAATGGCGACGCACCGCCGCCACCTTCGACGTGTTGAATCCGGCAACCGGCGAGGTACTGGCCGCTGTCGCTCGGGCGGGCCGGGCTGAAACCGAACAGGCCATTGCCGCGGCGGAGCACGCCTTTCCCGCCTGGCGCGCGCAGACGGCGAAAGCGCGCGCCGAAATACTCTATCACTGGTACCAGCTGATGATTGAGAACAAGGCTTGGCTGGCGCAGCTGATGACCGCCGAGCAGGGCAAGCCGCTGAAAGAGGCGGAAGGCGAGGTGGAGTATGCCGCCAGCTTTATCCAGTGGTTCGCCGAGCAGGCGAAGCGCGCCAACGGCGAGATTATTCCGCCGGCCAAAGCGGGATCGCGCATCCTGGCGACCCGCGAGCCGATTGGCGTGGTGGCGGCCATTACGCCGTGGAATTTCCCGATGGCGATGCTGACGCGCAAGCTCGGCCCGGCGCTGGCTGCTGGCTGCACCGGCATTATCAAGCCCGCCAACAATACGCCGCTGTGTGCCTTCGCGCTGCTGGCGCTGGCGAAAAAAGCGGGCGTGCCGGACGGCGTGCTGAATGCGGTCGCGGGCGATACCCACGCCATCAGCGATGCCATTATGTCCAGCAAGGCGGTGCGGAAAATTTCCTTCACCGGCTCGACGCTGGTCGGCAAAACCCTGGTACGCAAGGCGGCGGACACCATGAAAAAAGTGTCGATGGAGCTGGGCGGCAACGCACCCTATATCGTTTTTGAGGATGCGGATATCGATGCGGCGGTGAAAGGCGCCATCGCCAATAAGTTTCGCAATGCGGGCCAGGTGTGCGTCAGCGTGAACCGCTTCTATATCCATGACGCCGTTTACGATCGCTTTGTTAACCAGCTGGCAGATGAGGTGAAAAAGCTCAAGGTCGGCAACGGCATGGAAGAGGGCGTGGTGGTGGGGCCGCTGATTGAGGCGGCCGCCGTGGATAAGGTGGAAGAGCACGTCCAAGACGCCATCGCCAAAGGGGGCCGCATCGTCACAGGCGGCGAGCGGCACGCGCTGGGCGGCAACTTCTGGCAGCCCACGGTGATCGCCGACGCCAATGAAAAGATGAAGCTGGCGCAGGAAGAGACCTTTGGTCCGGTGGCGGCCTGTTTCCACTTTACTGACGAGGCGGAGGCGATCCGGTGCGCCAACGACACCGAATTCGGCCTGGCGGCCTACTTTTATACCCAGAACCTGCAGCGCGTTTTCCGGGTCTCGGCGGCGCTGGAAAGCGGCATGATCGGTGTCAACGAGTGTGCGGTATCGACAGAGCTGGCGCCTTTCGGCGGAGTTAAAGAGTCTGGCCTGGGGCGGGAAGGGTCG
This sequence comes from Candidatus Pantoea persica, assembly GCF_013753875.1. Lineage (GTDB taxonomy): Bacteria > Pseudomonadota > Gammaproteobacteria > Enterobacterales > Enterobacteriaceae > Pantoea > Pantoea persica. The sequence goes on along the minus strand of NZ_SMDS01000018.1, from coordinate 307,593 downwards.
GTGCTCGGCCTAGAGGAATACTTGGAGGTCAAAACGCTGCATCTCGGCGGCCTGGATTAGCACCAGTGCGCGGGCGCGCTGGCGTTGTCCGTCAAGAAGGACAGGAGCCTTCACTATGAAAAGCGAACGTTTCGACTTTGATGAGATTGTCGACCAGTCCCATTTTTTCCGTCAGTTCAGCGAGCGGTTCGGGTTGAACGAGTGCCGCATTGGCGATCTGGACGGGCTATGGGATGCTGTCACTGGCGAAGAGCTGCCGATGCCGCTGGAAATTGAATTCGTGAATCTGGGTAAGGGACAGAAACGGCGCTACGGCGCGCTCATCCTGTTTTTGACGAAGCAGAGAAGCAGAAGAGGAGCTGGAAGGCCAGCTCCGTTTTAACGTCAAATAAGCAAAAAGGGCCCCGACAAGCGGGGCCAAGGGGTTTGTCATCAGGTGACAAGGAATTACTTATAGAGCTCAGCGGTGAAGTGATAGTTGTCGCCAGTGCGCGCCTCAATCACTTTATAGGCGCTGGCGCCTTGCTCATCAGCTTTCTGCGACAGCTGTGCGCGATAGTCCATCGGCGTGCCGGCGGTGCTGCTGATGGTGACGGTGCCCGCAGGCTGCATATTCTGTGCCTGATTGCCAGTCACTAGCTGCGCCGCCTGGGCGCCAAATGCGAGTGCGGAAAGCAGGCTAACGGTTGCGATGGTTGCTTTGATTTTCATTGTTCGTCTCCTCGTTACGATCAACAATCTGCGGGTAACGTTAAGGGATGCGGGTCGTCGACAGGGCCAGGCGTCATACGGGCGCCCAGTCGGTTAATTATTTATACAGCTCGGCCGTGACGTGATAGGTGTCGTCTTGGTTGTTCTCAATAATGCGGTAGTGGCGCACCCTGCGCATCGGCTTTCTGAGACAGTTCCTGACGAATATTGGTCTGACCGCCGTCGTGACCACTGATGCTGATGGTCTGGTTAAGGGGCTACAGCGTTTCCGCCTGCTCATTGGAAACCAGGCTGGCGGCGCTGGCACCTTGCTGTTCCGCTTTTGCATTAAGCTTGTCATTGATCTGCGTCGGTGAACCGGCAACGCCGCTGACGCTGACGGTGCCAACAGGCTAAAGATTTTGCGCCTGCTGCTGGTTAACCGATTCTGCTGCAAATGCGCCAAATGACAGGGCAGATAGAGTACTCAGAATGGCGATAGTAGTTTTAACATTCATTTTGTTTGGTGTGATTTGCATCACAGAAAGAAGTATAGAACTAATTGTGAGTGAAATTAATATTCCGCAATTAATTTTGTTGTTATTATTTATCCTTATGCTTCATTTTTATTGTTTATGGTTATGAAAAACGCATTGGAAATGCGTCAGTTATCTTTAATTAACTGTGAATTCATGGGGTTAAGCCCAGTTAACTTTTTGTGAGAACGTGACCAATAAAAATTGCTGGATGTTGATTTGGACCTGGGTAATATCGCTAATGCTGTTGTGTAAAGCAGCTTAAAATAGCGCAAAAGGGTAAGCAGAATAAAAAGCATGACCAAATCGGCGCGGCTCGGGCGAACCGGAAAGCATAAGCCAACAGCCTGAAAGAAGAGAAAACAAGCGGGATAAGGGCGTAAAAAGAGCAGGGGGGAAAGGCGACCGACAGCCAAGCTGCCGGTCAGGCAACACTGCTTACAGCTCCTGCTCGAACAGCATCAGAATTGCGTCGTGGAGCTGGCGCACGGTAAAAACACGCGCGGGCGTAATAAAGATTGTATCGTCGCCGGCGATGGTGCCCAGAATGCCTTCCGCCTTGCCCAGCGAGTCGAGCAGGCGGGCAATCAGCTGCGCCGCGCCTGGGCTGGTATGGATCACCACCAGCGCGTCGTTGTAGTCGATATCCAGCACCAGATTTTTCAGCGGGCTGGTGGTGGTCGGTACGCCCAGTTCCGCCGGCAGGCAATAGACCATTTCCATCTTGGCATTGCGCGTGCGCACGGCGCCGAACTTGGTCAGCATACGGGAAACCTTTGACTGGTTGATGTTCTCGAAGCCTTCTTCCTGTAGCGCCAGCACAATCTCGCCCTGAGAACTGAATTTCTCTTCTTTTAATAACGCCTTAAACGCTTTGATCAAATCGTCTTGTTTCGATGGGTTTCGCATAAGCTACCAATACGAGAATAAAATGCCGGCCGCCTGCCAGCAGCAGATAAATTACTATGCATATGAATGAATTTTTATGCAATCAGTCGATAAAACAGGCAGGCGTCGCGGTGTGCGGGCGGCAATGATAGCAACTATTTTCACGCAGACCAAAAACTGCGTGGGCGGGTAAGCGTAGGTTGCAAAATTGTTATACTATTGAAGTGTTATTGCTCATTACTACTATAGTTAGTCGTGCTCTATCTGCCATCGGCATCGATGCCGGTCATTCAGGCCCGTTGTGCTGACAAAAAAGCAACCCGGAGGATTATAGTGCTTCTGCACGCATAATGAACAGCGGGTTTGTCATCGTCTGAGCAGTTGATTCAGATCTGGACACAGATGGAAATTCGGCTCTACTCTGCCGCACCTTAATAAGGAGTACAGAATGAAAGTTGCCGTTCTTGGCGCCGCTGGCGGTATCGGCCAAGCGCTTGCCCTTCTGTTAAAAACCCAGCTTCCTGCGGGTTCAGCGCTCTCACTCTACGACATCTCGCCGGTCACCCCTGGCGTGGCGGTCGATCTAAGTCATATTTCAACGGCGGTAAAGGTCGAAGGCTTCAGCGGCGAAGATGCGACGCCCGCGCTCAAAGGCGCGAATATTGTCCTGATCTCGGCCGGGGTCGCCCGCAAGCCGGGCATGGACCGCGCCGATCTGTTTAACGTTAATGCGGGCATCGTGCGCAACCTGATTGATCAGGTGGCGCAAACTGCGCCTGACACGCTGATCGGCATTATCACCAATCCGGTCAATACCACGGTCGCTATCGCCGCCAACGTGCTGAAAAAGCATGGCGTTTATGACAAAAACCGGCTGTTCGGCGTGACCACACTCGACATCATCCGCGCCAACACCTTTGTCGCCGAACTGAAAGGCAAGCAGCCCGAAGAGATTGAGGTGCCGGTTATCGGCGGCCATTCCGGCGTCACCATTCTGCCGCTGCTGTCGCAGGTCGCGGGCGTCAGCTTCAGCGACGATGAGGTGGCCAGCCTTACTAAACGCATTCAGAACGCCGGCACCGAGGTGGTGGAGGCGAAAGCGGGCGGCGGCTCCGCCACGCTGTCGATGGGGCAGGCTGCGGCGCGCTTCGGCCTGTCGCTGGTGCACGCCATGCAGGGCGAAGCCAATGTGGTCGAGTGCGCCTACGTCGAGGGCGACGGCGAGCATGCCCGCTTCTTCTCGCAGCCGCTACTGCTGGGCAAAAACGGCGTAGCCGAGCGGCGCCCTGTAGGCACGCTCAGCGCGTTTGAACAGCAGGCGCTGGACGGCATGCTGGAGACGCTGCGTAAAGATATTGTCCAGGGCGAAGCGTTTGTGAAGGGCTAAGGCCGTCACCGCAGGATAAGCACGCCCGACTCGCCGGGGGTGCTTTTTTCTATATGCCGCCGGACTTAAAGGTGCGCGACGCGGGCGTGCCGTTGCTGGCGGGCGCTTTCTTGCCCAGCGTCTTCATGCGCACTTGGAAAGGCGGGAAGGGCATCTCCATGCCGTGCTCGGCGAAGCCTTTCAGGATCAGCTGGTGCAGCTCATGACGCAGCGGTATGCTGTGGCCCATTTCGGCCGCGTGGATGCGCAGTTCGAACAGCTGAATACCCTGCTGCAGATCCACCAGGAACACCTCCGGCGCAGGCATATCCAGCACATAGCTACAGCGTTCGCACGCCTGCCGCAGCACCGTGGTGATCTCTTCGCTGTTGACGTGCGCGGGCGCAGGAATGGTCAGCACGACGCGCGTCACCGAGTCAGAGAGCGACCAGTTAACGAACTGCTCGGTGATAAAGGCCTTGTTCGGCACGATGATCTCTTTGCAGGCCCAGTCGACGATGGTGGTGGCGCGCGTGTTGATGCGCGTAATGCTGCCGGTGAGATCGCGGATGGTCACGGTGTCGCCGATGCGAATCGGTTTTTCGAACAGGATAATCAGGCCGGAAATAAAGTTGGCGAAAATCTCCTGCAGGCCGAAACCAAGCCCGACGCTGAGCGCGGCGACCAGCCACTTCAGCTTCGACCACTCAATGCCAGTCATCAAGAAGCCGATCAGGCCGCCCACCAGCATCAGCACATATTTGGTCAGCGTGGTAATGGCGTAGCCGGTGCCGGCGTCAGGCTTAGGTGCTGCAGCAGCACCAGCTGCGTGGTAATAATCAGCACTAGAATGGCGATAAATACCGAGCCCAGCGTAATCGGCTGCATGCTCTCGACGCCCTGTACCGTGGTGCTGACGTCCCACAGGCGGATATTTTCTAGGAAGCCGAACGCGGAGTGAATCTCCGACCAGAGCACAATCACCGACACCAGCGCCAGCAGGGTCAAAATCGAGCACACCAGCCGCAGCGACTGGGCGCTGATGGCGTCCAGATCGATAATCGGCTCCTCCACATCCGGCTCGGCGTTGGCGGCGCCTGCCTCTTCCTCCTCCTCGTTGCGCGCGCGGTTCGCCAGCATATCGGCGTGCCGCTGACGGGCGCGGTCGAAGGCGATGCGGCGCCGCTGGATCAGCATCCAGCAGCGGATAATGTGGTAAATCACCAGCAGCAGGAACCAGATGGCGATGGAGGTTTCCAGCCGCGCCTGCGCGGTTGCCAGATAGCCGATGGTCGAGGCGAGGGCGGCCGCCAGCGGAATGGCGATCATCAGGTTCCACAGCACGCGACTCACCAGATTGTCGCCGTTACCCTCTTTATCGAGATAGAGTGGGATGCCGGCGCGCTTCAGGCTAACGATCACGATAGAGCGCGCGCCGCAGATTAGAATAAAGCAGAGTCGACCGATCCTCCTTATTAGCGAAGGCGATCAGCAGCATGATCAGCGGCACAATCAGGCCGATAGTCAGCAAGTAGTAGCGCATGGCGCGCGCGACACGCCGCTGCGGCCAGCGGGAGTGCACCACAAAAAGCCCGTTAGGCCGGGCGAAGGCGGCGCTGATCATAAAGGCCCACAGCAGCGACAGCGTCGCGGTAATGCCGTTGCCGAACGCCACGGCGATCGGGTAGGGCCAGGCGTGCTGCAGGCCGAAGCCGATCGCGGCCCACAGCACCGGCAGCGCCACCAGGATTGACCAGAAAACGGTGCGCAGCGTCAGGCGGAAGCGATCCTAGGTCACCTTGCCCACTTTGCTCGCCGAACGCGGAACGTGTTGAAGTGGCGGCGCGTGCGGATGCTGAAGCCAACCAGCAGCAGCGCGCCGACCATCAGCAGCACCGTTTCGCGGCTAGTGACCATCATCGCCAGCGCTTTGCCCAGCTGGCTGAGGGTATAGAACGACAGCAGGCGCGAGAGATCGCGCGCCACTTCGACCGGATAGCTCAGGCCGATCGGGCTGATATCCGCCATCCAGAAGAGATAGCGGTGGGTGGCGTCTTTGACATCGGTCAGCGCATCCTGCAGCTGGGTATTGGCCACCTTGAGCTTGGTAATTTCGAGGATCAGCGTGTCGCAGCCGGAGATCAGCGAGTTGAGCAGCTCGCGCTGGGTTTTCAACTGCGCATCAAGAATGCGCCGCTGTTCCGCGGTAAAGGGCTGGCCGTCGGGCTGGTGCGCTTTGCGCAGCACCTACTGCTGCTGCTGCAGATCTTCATAGCGCAGGCGCTGCACGCGCAGCTGCGCCATCTCATTGTCGATTTGCTGCGATTTGGGCATCTCAGGCAGGCGCGCCACCTGGGGCGCAGCGCTTCACTGAGCAGATTGGAGGCGCCCAGCCACTGCGACTTGTTCGTGCAGTGTGCATAACGCCTGACGCACCTGAATAATTTGGTTGGTCGCCAGCCACTGCTGAGAGGCCACCAGATCCATGCGCTGCGCCTGCTGATTCAGTGCGCTGGAGAGGTCGCGGTTGACGCGAAACTGATCGCTGATGGCGGGCGGCAGATCGCCGCTGTTTTCCGCCAGCTGCTCGGTGTGCGCCAGCTCCTGACGGTTATTGGCGGAGAGCTGCTCCAGCTCGAGTGCATCGACGCGCGCTTTGTTCAGCGCGTTCTCCGCCTGCTGCGCCCACGGCGAGGCGGCAGCGCCGTTTTGCAGACGGCGGTCGCTTTCATTCATGGCGCGACGCGTGTCGGTCTGCTGCTGCGGCAGCTGCGAGAGCAAATCGCTGATCTCGCGGGCGCAATCCTGTTCCTGATGCGCCTGACGGCCCTCTTCCAGCAGCTGGCTGCTGACCTGCAGAATCTCCTGATTGAGCTGAGCGCTGCTCATGGCGCCGCGCACGCTTTTGCCGCCGTCGTCCAGCGAAGCGATCTGCTGGCGCAGCTCGCGCACCAGGCGGGGAAAATTGTCGATAACCTGCTGATACTGCTCTGCCTCTGCGCGCGTCAGCGACGCATCGCGTTCGGAAAGGGTGTTTAGGGCGGCTTCGAGGGATTGCACCTGTTCAGCCTGGGCAGGTGAGGTTTTTGCTGCTTTCGCTTCCTCCAACGCCTGTTTAAGTTGGCTGGTCTCTGGCACCGTGGCCGCCAGTGCTGAGGTGCTGAGCCAGAGGCTCAGCATCAGGAAGAGAAAGGATCGCACAGCACACTCTTAGGGATTAGTCGGCGATGATATCGACGGGAGCGGACGGCGGCAGCACGATGGCCAGCGGCTGACCCAGACGGGTCTTGCTTTCCGCTTCCAGGCTCTCCGCCAGCTTGACGCGTCCCGGTGCGAAGAGGTTGATAACCGTGGAGCCGAGCTTGAAGCGGCCCATCTCCTGGCCCTTCAGCAGCACAACCGCGCCTTCATCTTCCGCGGCCGGATAGTGCCAGCGCTTAATCACACCTTCGCGCGGCGGCGTAATGGTGCCAGCCCAGCTGGTTTCGATACTGCCGACGATGGTGGCGCCGACCAGAATCTGTACCATCGGACCGATATCGGTATCGAAATAGCAGATCACGCGCTCGTTGCGCGCAAACAGGTTCGGGATATTGCGCGCCGTCAGCGGATTGACGGAATAGAGATCGCCCGGCACGTAGATCATCTCGCGCAGAATGCCGTTGTACGGCATATGCACGCGGTGGTAGTCGCGCGGCGCCAGATAGGTGGTGACAAAGTCGCCATCGCGGAAGCGCGCCGCCATCTCTTGCTGGCCTGCCAGCAGCGCCTCCAGCGTGTAGTGGTGACCCTTCGCCTGAAAGATCTGATTGCCGTCGATGCGACCAAGCTGGCTGATGGCGCCATCGGCAGGCTGCACAATCAGGTTGGCGTCGGGATCGATCGGACGCGCATCATCTTTCAGCGGGCGAACGAAGAAGTCGTTAAAGGTGCGGTAGCTGGCGGTGTCGGGCTTGCGCGCCTCCGCCATATCGACTTTGTAGAACCAGACAAAGAGATCGATCACCAGTTTGGTCAACCAGCCGCGGCGGCGGCTGGCTCCCCAGCCGGCGAGTTCGGTCAGCCATTTTTTCGGCAGTACATGATTCAGGCCGAGTTTTATACGATCAAACACCTTAGCCTCCTGGCTTAATTTCGCGTCAATCAAAAGGGGGGGGGCGCATGATAGCTGCGCCCCGGTCAGATGGCGAATTTCCCCGTTGCGCTGCGGCGTACAGCGAAATCGGCTGGCTCGCAGCAGGGATCAGGCGTCACCGTCAGAGAAATTCTTGCGCGTTTTCACCTGCGCCATGCTTTCTAAAATACGGTGATAGTTGTCAAAGCGCGAAACATCTATCTGGCCCGCTTCGACGGCGGCGCGAATGGCGCAGCCGGGATTGTTGCCATGCTTACAGTCGCGGAACTTACAACCGCCCAGAAATTCACGAAATTCGACAAATCCGCGCGTGATTTGTTCCGGTTCCAGGTGCCATAAACCAAACTCGCGCACGCCCGGCGAATCGATCACGTCGCCGCCGTGAGGAAAGTGATAGAGGCGCGACGCGGTGGTGGTGTGCTGGCCCAGCCCGGACACGCCGTTGGTCAGGATGGCGGTTTCCGCCGCCGCGTCGAGGCCGAGCAGGGCATTAAGCAGGCTCGATTTGCCGATGCCGGACTGACCGGCAAAGACGCTGATGCGATCGGTCAGGGCCGCTTTTAGCTCCGCCAGGCCCGCTTTGGTGTGGCTGGAGACCATCAGCACGCGATAGCCGATACGGCGGTAGATATCCATCTGCTCCTCAACGAAGGTGTGCGCCGGCTCATCCAGTAGATCGGTTTTGTTCAGCACCAGCAGCGGCTCGATACCTAAGGTCTCGCTCGCCACCAGATAGCGATCGATGATATTCAGCGACAGCTCGGGCAAAATCGCCGACACGATAATGATCTGATCGATATTGGCGGCGATTGGCTTCAGGCCGTCGTAGTAGTCGGGGCGCGTCAATACGCTGCTGCGCTCGTGCACCGCTTCGACGATGCCCTTGCCACCGCTTAGCGTCGGCCGACAGACCACGCGGTCGCCGGTGACCAGCGAACGGATGGTGCGGCGGATATTGCAGCGGTGCACGTCGCCTGCGCTCGCCTCGACGTCTGCATGCATGCCGAAGCGGCTGATCACCACGCCTTCCGCCGCTTCACCAAACAGGTTGTCGTCAGCTTCCGGCACTTCACGCTGTTTCAGACGACGCTGATGGTTGGCGCTGACGCGACGTTGTTGACCTTTCGACAGTTTATTTTTGCTCACACATCCTCTCAGGAGTTGGCCACACTTCGCCCTGCCGGGCAAAACGTCTATGATACACTTTATTCACTATCGATGACGACTACGGCTACGGCGGGAAACAGCATGGCAACAGGAAATGAAAACAATCTGATTTGGATCGATCTGGAGATGACCGGGCTGGATCCAGAGCGCGACCGCATTATTGAGATCGCCACGCTGGTGACCGACGCGAACCTGAATATTCTGGCGGAAGGGCCGGTGATGGCGGTACGCCAGTCCGACGCGCAGCTGGCGCTGATGGACGACTGGAACGTGCGCACTCATACCGCCAGCGGCTTGGTGGAACGCGTCAAGGCCAGCGAATTTGACGATCGCGCCGCCGAGCTGGCGACGCTGGCGTTTTTAAAGCAGTGGGTGCCTGCTAGCAGCTCACCGATTTGCGGCAACAGCATCGGTCAGGATCGCCGCTTCCTGTTCAAATACATGCCGGAGCTGGAAACCTATTTCCACTATCGCTATCTTGACGTCAGCACGTTGAAAGAGCTGGCGCGTCGCTGGAAGCCGGATATTCTGCCAGGCTTTAAAAAAGCGGGCACGCATCAGGCGCTGGATGATATTCGCGAATCCGTCGCCGAGCTGGCATACTACCGCGAGCACTTTTTGCAGCTTTAGCGGTGATTAGCGGTGAAAGGTGCGCAGGAAAACAGCGTGTTGCTGCTTTAATCGGCAAACGAATCGAAATCGCAAAATTTTGCTTTCAGGCTCTTGCAGCGGCAAAAAATTCTCGTATAATAAATACCATCGTACCAATGAGGAATTTATGTAGTGGTACAGGGCGCGGGAATAGCTCAGTTGGTAGAGCACGACCTTGCCAAGGTCGGGGTCGCGAGTTCGAGTCTCGTTTCCCGCTCCAAATTTTCACATCATAGAAAATCATACGCTTAGCGTATGACTCTTTCCGGTCATCGGGCTACTCTACGCTTATTGGGGTATCCACAGCATGCCAGCCGCACTTTGACGCCGTTTCCGGCGATCTGTAAAACTATTTTTAACAGAGTTATCCACAAGATTACTGCGCCGTTCTGCGTCTGTCCATGTTATCATTTGTACATATTTTTATGTAAAGCATTAAATTTTAATAAGATAATAACATTTCATTTTGTTAGAATTTCGTCTTTGCCTCCCTGTGTCAGTTGAATGACAACGGCTTTTTAATTTTATGCACAACGTGTGGAAAAGTTATCAGCGCGCCGCATTGATCAATTATGCATCACGCGGCAATCCCTTCTCGACGGCGCGCACCAGCCGCTTTTGCTACGTAGGCTGCACGTCAATCGCCAGCGCCTAGCATTTTCCCCGCTGCTGACTCAGCGCCCACGCGATATGCTCATCAAGCAGCGCGTTTTCCCCCAGCCGCTTCTCCAGCACATCGACGATTTCCGCGCGCTAGGGCGCGTTGCCCAGCGCGACGGCTACATCGCAGCCAGCGCAGATGGCCGATGCGGCGTATCGCCGAGCCTTCCGTCACCCGTAAAAAGGTTTTCTCATTCCACTGAAACAGGGCTATAAGCTCAAGCATGTGCAGCGCGGCGCGCGGCGCAAAATCGCTTTCGTCGCTAAGTTGTCCATAGCGGTTCCACGGACAGATCAGCTGGCAGTCGTCGCAGCCGTAGATGCGATTGCCTATCAGCGGCCGCAGCGCTTCAGGGATGGCGCCTTCCTGTTCGATGGTGAGATAGGAGATGCAGTGGCGGGCGTCGACCACGTAGGGCTCGACGATGGCATTGGTCGGGCAGATGGTCATACAGGCGACACAGCGGCCGCACTGCTCTTCCCTGCGGCGTATCGATCGGCAGCGGCAGGTCGAGCAGCAGCTCGCCGAGAAAAAACCACGAGCCCGCTTCGCGATTCAGGATCAGCGAATGTTTACCGGTCCAGCCCAGCCCGGCCTTCGCCGCCAGCGGACGCTCCAGCACCGGCGCAGAGTCGACGAAGGGGCGAAAATTCAGCTCTCCGCAGCGTTCCTGAATCATTTCTCCGAGCTTTTTCAGGCGATTGCGCAATACTTTGTGGTAATCACGGCCCAGAGCGTAGCGGCTGACATAGTCGAGCTGCGGATTTTTCAGCGTACTGGCGAAGGCGGCTTTTGCCGGAAGGTAGTTCATGCGCACGCTGATCACGCGCAGCGTGCCGTGCAGCAGTTCATGCGGACGGGCGCGCATCATGCCGTGTCGCGCTATCCACTCCATTTCGCCGTGATACTGCTTGTCCAGCCACGCCTGCAGGCGCGGCTCTTCCGCGCTGAGATCTGTGTCGGTAATACCGACCTGCTGAAAACCGAGATCCTTGCCCCACTGTTTAATCTGTTGGGCAAGCTGATGAAGATCGAGAGGGTATGACATGAGTAACCAGGAATCAAATGCGGACGGCCGCCGTTTACCATATTCCGTCTGGCCTGCGCAGGCTCTGCGGCAGCTGGAGCGCGAAGGCGCCGACGCGCTCGGCATTACGCTCTACGAGCTGATGCAGCGCGCCGGGCAGGCGGCCTTCGCGCTGCACAGCAGCAGTGGCCACAGGCGCAGCACTGGCTGATCCTCTGCGGCCATGGCAACAACGGCGGTGACGGCTATGTGGTGGCGCGGCTGGCGCAGGCGGCAGGCATCGAGACGACGCTGCTGGCGTGCGAAGGAGAGAAGCCGCTGCCGGAAGAGGCGCAGCGCGCGCGCGACGCCTGGCTGGAAGCAGGCGGCGAAATCTATGCGCCTGACGCCCCCTGGCCGGAGCAGGTCGACGTGATCGTAGACGCGTTGCTCGGCACCGGCATCAACCGCGCGCCGACCGGCGCTTACGCCGCGCTGATCAAACAGGCGAACACGCACGCTGCGCCGGTGCTGGCGCTCGATATGCCCTCAGGCCTGTCGGCGGCAAATGGCAGCGTGCCGGGCGAGGCGATTGATGCCGCGCAGACGCTGAGTTTTGTCGCGCTCAAGCCGGGACAGATCACCGGCAAAGCGCGCGACCTGATCGGCAGGCTGCGCTACGCCGATCTTGGCCTGGCCCCTTTCCTGACGGGCGAAGAGGCCCCGATGGCGCGCTTTGACGCCTCATCGCTAACGCGCTGGCTGAAGCCGCGCAAGCCGACCTCGCACAAGGGCAACCACGGACGTCTGCTGGTGGTCGGCGGCGACACCGGCACCGCCGGCGCCATCCGCATGACGGCGGAGGCGGCGCTGCGCGCGGGGTCTGGTGCGCGTGCTGACGCATCGCGATAATATTGCGCCCATCCTGACGGCGCGCCCGGAAATCATGGTGGATGAGCTGACCGACGACAGCCTGACAAAGGGGCTGGAGTGGGCGGATGTGATCGCCATCGGTCCTGGGCTGGGTCAGCGAGAGTGGGGCAAAATTCGTTAAAAGCGGTTGCGGTCAGCGAAAAGCCGATGCTTTGGGACGCGGATGCGCTTAACCTGCTGGCAATCAATGCGCAGAAACGTCAGAATCGCATCATTACGCCGCATCCCGGCGAAGCAGCGCGGCTGCTGGGCGTGAAAACCGGCGACGTCGAGCGCGATCGCTTGCATGCCGCGCAGTCGCTGGCGGCGCGCTACGGCGGCGTCATGGTATTGAAGGGCGCCGGCACCATTATCGCCAGCGAGCAGGGCGAGATGGCCTTTGCCGACGTCGGCAATGTGGGCATGGCGTCCGGCGGAATGGGCGACGTATTGAGTGGTATTATCGCCTCGATGATGGGGCAGCAGCTGGCGCTGTTCGACGCGGCCTGTGCAGGCTGCGTAGCGCACGGCGCGGCGCGCGCGGCATGTTGGCAACAGATTTATTCGAGCTGCTGTGGCAGTTTGTTAATCCAGAGATGACCCAATAATAAAGCATGAAGACCTGTGTTATTTCCTTGCCCGATGAGGCGGCAATCCTCAATCTGGGTGCTCAGCTGGCCCGCGCCTGTACCGGCACGGCGGTAATCTATCTCTATGGCGACTTAGGCGCGGGTAAAACCACCTTTAGCCGCGGCTTTCTGCAGGCGCTTGGCCACCAGGGCAACGTCAAAAGCCCGACCTATACGCTGGTCGAGCCTTATACCCTTGGCGAACGCGCGCTTTACCACTTCGATCTCTATCGTCTGGCCGATTCGGAAGAGCTGGAATTCATGGGCATCCGCGACTATTTCACTGGTGAGGCAATCTGCCTGGTGGAGTGGCCGCAGCAGGGCGCCGGCGTGCTGCCGCCGCCCGATCTGGCCCTGACGCTGAGCTATGTCGGCGCCGCGCGCGAAGCGAGGCTGGAAGCGCGCTCTGCGCTGGGCGAACAGCTGACCGAGCAGGTGGCGCAGGCATGATCGCACGGATGAAAAGCGCACTGCTGCTGTTGTTGTACCTGGCTACCGCGCCCGCGCTGGCGGCCAGCCTGTCGGACATCAAGATAGAAAACGGCGACAGCCGGGCGACGGTGACGCTGAGCTTCGCCGGACAGCCGGTCTACGGCTATTTTCCGCTGCGCAATTCTGATCGCGTGGTGCTGGATATTCTTCGCCAGAGCGGCGTGATTCAGGGCCTGCCACTGAACTTCAGCGGTGACAACATCGTCAAGCGCATCCGCACCAGCACTCCAAAAGACAAACAGAGCATCCGGCTGGTGTTCGAGCTGACGCAGCCGGGCAAAACCCGCGCGACGACACAGCGCAACGGCAGTAGCTATAACGTGGTGTTTACCATTCAGGGCCGACAGCCCGCTACGCGCGCCGCGCCGGTTTCAACAGCGACAACAGCGACAACGGCGCCGAGCCGCCCAGCCGCTAACCCCTTCAACGCCAGGCAGGTAACGGCGGTCAGCAATACCAATACCACGACGCGCCCGGGCAATGCAGTGCCTACCAGCAACGACACGGTGATTGTGGCGATTGATGCCGGTCACGGCGGCCAGGATCCCGGCGCTATCGGTCAGCGCGGCCTGCGTGAAAAGAACGTCACTATCGCTATCGCGCGCAAGCTCAAGGTACTGCTGAACAACGATCCGATGTTCAAAGGGGTGCTGACGCGCGACGGTGACTATTTTATTTCGGTAATGGGCCGTTCCGAGGTGGCGCGCAAAGAGAACGCCAACCTGCTGGTCTCTATCCACGCCGACTCGGCGCCGAGCCACAGCGCCACCGGCGCCTCGGTGTGGGTGCTGTCGAACCGGCGCGCCAACAGCGAAATGGCGAACTGGCTGGAGCAGCGCGAGAAGCAGTCCGAACTGCTGGGCGGCGCAGGGGATCTGCTGGCGAACAGCCAAGCCGATCCCTACCTGAGCCAGGCGGTGCTGGATTTGCAGTTTGGCCATTCGCAGCGCGTCGGCTACGACGTGGCGGTAAAAGTCTTGCAACAGTTGCGCGGCGTATCGCCGCTGCACAAGCGACTGCCGGAGCACGCCAGCCTTGGCGCGCTGCGTTCGCCGGATATCCCCTCGCTGTTGGTGGAAACCGGCTTCATCAGTAATACCTCGGAGGAGCGACTGCTCGGCAGTAGCGCTTATCAGGATAAAATTGCCTCGGCCATCTATAAGGGCCTGCGCAATTATTTCCTGGCGCACCCGCTACAATCGGTCCCAAAGGAGGAAAATCGTCCGCTCGGCTCATCGCCGACGGTGAGCGTCGCCAGTAATCCAGCGACCGGCACCACGCAGTACATTGGTGCAGTGCAGCGGCATACCGTGACGCGCGGCGAAACGCTTTCCGGCGTCGCCGCGAAATATGGCGTTAGCATGGCGACGCTGCGCGAGATGAACCGGCTCAAGCGCGATGTGGTCTGGGAGGGGCAGCGCCTGAAGGTGCCGGCCAGCAATAGCGTGGCGGTGCACGCGCCGGTGCGGCACAAAGTGGTGCGCTGCGACTCGCTGACGGCCATCGCCGCCCATTACGGCGTCAGCCCGCAGGCCATCATCTAGGCAAACAATATGAAGTCCTCGAACGTGATGTTGGGGCAACCCCTGAAAATTCCCGCCTCCTGACGGCCAGCCCGGCCAGGCTCTACAAGGATACGCACCATGCCAATACAAATTTTACCGCCGCAGCTGGCCAATCAGATCGCGGCGGGCGAAGTCGTCGAGCGTCCCGCATCGGTGGTAAAAGAGCTGGTGGAAAACAGTCTCGACGCTGGCGCGACGCGCATCGATATCGATATCGAGAAGGGAGGCGCGAAGCTGATTCGCATTCGCGACAACGGCTGCGGCATCAGCAAAGAGGAATTGGCGATGGCGCTGGCGCGCCACGCCACCAGCAAAATCGCCTCGCTCGACGATCTGGAAGCCATCATGAGCCTCGGCTTCCGCGGCGAGGCGCTGGCCAGCATCAGCTCGGTCTCGCGCCTGACGCTGACCTCGCGTACTCAGGCGCAGAGCGAAGCCTGGCAGGCCTATGCGGAGGGCCGCGATATGGAGGTGACGGTCAAACCTGCCGCCCATCCCTGCGGCACCACGCTGGAAGTGCTGGATCTGTTTTACAACACGCCCGCGCGCCGTAAATTCATGCGCACCGAAAAAACCGAGTTCGGCCATATCGACGAAGTGATCCGCCGTATCGCTCTGGCGCGCTTCGACGTGGCCATCTCCCTTAGCCACAACGGCAAGCTGATGCGCCAGTACCGCGCGGTCAGCGACGAGGCGCAGCGGGAGCGGCGGCTGGGCGCGATTTGCAGCGCTACCTTTATGCAGCATGCGCTGCGCATCGACTGGCAGCATGGCGAGCTGCTACTGCGCGGCTGGGTGGCGGATCCGGCTGGCTCGCGGCAGCTCAGCGATATCCAGTATTGCTATGTGAACGGCCGCATGATGCGCGACAAGCTGATCAACCATGCGATACGCCAGGCGTTTCAGACCCAGCTGCAGGACGATCAGCAGCCCGCCTATGTGCTCTATCTGGAGATAGATCCGCATCAGGTGGACGTCAACGTGCATCCCGCCAAGCACGAGGTGCGATTCCATCAGTCGCGGCTGGTGCACGACTTTATCTTTCAGGGCGTAATGAGCGTGCTGCAGGCCAGCAGCGCGCCGACCCTGCCGCTCGCCGCGGAGGAGGAGCCCGCGCCGCGCTGGCAGCCGGAAAACCGCCAGGCGGCGGGCGGGAACCATTTTTCCCAGCCTGCCGCGCCGCGCCGCAACGAAGGCGGCGGCCATGGCGGCGATGTCAGCCGCAGCCGCGGTGGCCAAGATAGCCGCGGCGGCAGCCACAGCGGCGGCGCATGGCAGAAGAAAGAGAATGACTACAGCAAGCGGGAAGGGGCTGTCTATCAGCAGCTGTTAAAAACGCCGACGTCCGCTGCGCCTATCGCGCGTGCCGAGGCCGACGCGCCCGCCGCGCCGCCGCTGGCGTCGCATGCGCAAAGCTTCGGCCGCGTGCTGACGGTGGTGAGAGAGCGCTATGCGCTGCTGGAGCAGCCGTCAATGCTGCAGCTGCTCTCGCTGCCGGTGGCTGCGCGCTGGGTGCGTTACGCGCAGCTGCAGCCGGGCGAAGAGGGACTGAAGCCGCAGCCGCTGCTAATCCCGGTGCGCATGAAAATCGCCCGCCCGGCGCGTCAGGTTTCCGCCGATAAACAGAGCCTGCTTGCCATGATGGGCATCGATCTGCAGCCAGAAGGCTACCATGTGACGCTGCGCGCGTTGCCTTTACCCTTACGCACGCAAAATTTACAAATATTGATTCCAGAACTGCTAGGCTATCTCGCCCAACAGCCAGAGAGTGACGCGCCGAAGCTGGCGCAGTGGCTGGCGCAGCGGTGCGAAACCGAGGCGCTTCACTGGAATCACTCCCAGGCGATTGCCCTGCTGGCGGAGCTTGAACGGCTCTGTCCGCAGCTGTTGAAATCGCCACCGTCTGGCCTGATTCAGGCCATTGAGATTGAGAGCGCGCTTGCCGCATTGAAGCATGAGTGAACAGAACCAGGCTGGCCGACCGAAGGCTATTTTTTTAATGGGTCCGACCGCCTCGGGCAAAACCGCACTGGCGATTGCGCTAAGAGAGCAGTTGCCGGTGGAACTAATCAGCGTTGACTCTGCCTTAGTTTATCGTGGCATGGATATCGGCACGGCGAAGCCCACGGCTGAAGAGCGGGCGCAGGCGCCCCATCGCCTGCTGGATATTCGCGATCCCGCGGAAACCTACTCCGCCGCCGATTTTCGCCGCGATGCGCTGGCCGCGATGGCGGAGATCGTGGCGAACGGGCGAATTCCGCTGCTGGTGGGCGGAACCATGCTCTATTTCAAAGCGTTACTGGAGGGCTTATCGCCGCTGCCCTCGGCCGATTCCGCGGTGCGCCAGCAGATAGAGCAAACGGCGCGGGAAAAAGGCTGGGATGCCCTGCATCGACAGCTGTGCGAAATCGATCCGGTCGCCGGGAGTCGTATTCATCCGAATGATCCGCAGAGACTTTCGCGAGCACTGGAAGTTTTTTTTATTTCGGGTAAAACTTTAACGGAACTGAAAAAAACATCCGGTGAAGCGTTACCCTACGATGTATATCAGTTCGCAATCGCCCCCGCGAAACGAGAACTGTTGCATCAGCGCATCGCTTTACGCTTTCAGCAGATACTGGCGTCAGGATTTGAAGCGGAGGCTCGGGCCCTGTTTGCACGAGGTGATTTGCATACGGATATGTCTTCCATTCGCTGTGTCGGCTATCGCCAGATGTGGTCATATTTAGCTGGCGAAATTGACTATGACGAAATGGTTTATCGGGGAATTTGCGCAACCCGGCAGCTTGCTAAACGCCAGATGACCTGGTTACGCGGCTGGGAAAATGTCCGCTGGCTAGACAGCGACAACCCAGAACTGGCGTGTGATGAGGTGCTTCAGGTTCTTAGTGCGAAGCATGGGTGATTGTGTACAATTGACAGGTTATCGTGCGCAAATTTTTACGCAGTTTTTTTTCAGGACTTCGGTTCTATAAGTAATAAACAACAAGCATATAAAGGAAAAGATAGAATGGCTAAGGGGCAATCATTACAAGACCCGTTTCTGAACGCACTGCGTCGTGAACGTGTTCCGGTTTCAATTTATTTGGTCAACGGTATTAAGCTGCAAGGACAAATTGAGTCTTTCGATCAATTCGTGATTTTGTTGAAGAACACGGTAAGCCAGATGGTTTACAAACACGCCATTTCCACTGTAGTTCCATCACGTCCGGTTTCTCATCACAGCAACAATGCTGGTAGCGGCAGTAATAACTACCATCACGCTTCTGCACAGTCGCAGCTGCAACAAGACAGCGATAACGCGAAATAACGCGCTACCCGTATAAGCCAGGGTCGGGAACGCAAACCGTTTTTCGTCCTGGTCTCCTATTTTTTAGCGAGGTTATAGCTTGTTTGACCGTTATGATACCGGTGAGCAGGGCGTACTGGCACACATCTGGTTCTCCCAAGACAAAAAGATGGAAGATCTCCAGGAATTTGAAACCCTGGTCTCTTCTGCAGGCGTCGAGGTGCTGCAGGTTATTACCGGCAGTTGTAAAGCGCCACATCCCAAATATTTTGTCGGTGAAGGAAAGGCAGTTGAAATTGCCGATGCGGTGAAATCGAGTAGTAGAGCATCGGTCGTTTTATTCACTCATGCCTTAACCCCTGCGCAGGAACGCAATCTGGAGCGCCTGTGCGAATGCCGAGTCATTGACCGCACCGGTCTGATCCTTGATATTTTTGCCCTGTGCGCCCGCACCCACGAAGGGAAACTGCAGGTCGAGTTGGCACAGCTGCGCCATCTGGCGACCCGCCTGGTGCGCGGCTGGACGCACCTTGAGCGCCAGAAAGGCGGTATCGGTCTGCGCGGCCCGGGTGAAACCCAGCTGGAAACCGACCGTCGTCTGCTGCGCAACCGAATCAGTCAAATTTTGTCGCGGCTTGAGCGCGTAGAGAAGCAGCGCGAGCAGGGGCGCCAGGCGCGTGCCAAGGCGGATGTGCCTACCGTCTCACTGGTCGGCTATACCAACGCCGGCAAGTCAACGCTGTTCAACGCAATAACCTCTGCCAACGTCTATGCGGCGGATCAGCTGTTCGCCACCCTCGAGCTAAGTCGCTTGAACGTCGCCGACGTCGGCGAAGTGGTGCTGGCGGATACCGTAGGCTTTATTCGTCATCTGCCCCACGATCTGGTGGCCGCCTTTAAGGCGACGCTGCAGGAAACGCATCAGGCGGCGCTGCTGCTGCACGTTATCGATGCCGCCGATCTGCGCCTCAATGAAAACATCGAAGCGGTCGACGCCATGTTGGAAGAGATTGAGGCTGACGAAATTCCGTCGATGCTGGTGATGAATAAAATCGATATGCTGGACGGGTTCGTGCCGCGCATCGATCGCAACGAAGAGAATATGCCGATCCGCGTCTGGCTTTCGGCGCAGAGCGGCGAAGGCATTCCGTTGCTGTGGCAGGCGCTCTCTGAACGTCTGTCGGGCGAAATCGCCCAGTTTACGCTGCGTCTGCCGCCGGAGGTGGGGTGCTTGCGCAGCCGCTTCTATCAGCTGCAGGCTGCGGAAGATGAATGGAATGAAGAAGATGGCAGCGTTGGGCTGCGGGTGCACATGCCAATGGTTGACTGGCGACGCCTGTGCAAACAGGAACCCGCTCTGCCTGATTACATAGTTTGACACGTTGCCTAAACGTCCTTACGCAATAACGTGTATGGTCTTAGCAGGCGGCTGCCGTTTTCTGGGATGTTTCTCAGGCTGATGGCCAGAATGAACGAAGGCGGCCGGCAAAGCTATCGCCCCGAACGGCAGGATTTACCTGAAAATTTCTGGCGTAGTGAAGCGGCGTCGGCGCGCCTGCCGGCAAGCAGCCGACACGAGCGAAGGCAGCCCACACCGCTACAGCCTGCAAGCTGCAGGGTAAACAGCACACTTACAATAAATAAATGGAGTAGAACATGGCGTGGAATCAGCCCGGTAATAACGGACAGGACCGCGACCCGTGGGGAAGCAGCAATAATCAAGGCGGCAACTCTGGGGGAAACAAAGGCGGACGCGAGCAGGGGCCGCCGGATCTGGATGATATCTTCCGTAAGCTGAGCAAAAAGCTCGGCGGACTGGGTGGTGGTAAACTGGGTGACAGTGGTCAGCGCAGCGGCAGCGGCAGCGGCAGCGGCAGCGGCAGCAAACTGGTTGGCATCGTCGCCGTCGCGGCGGTGGTTATCTGGGCCGCCAACGGGTTCTACACAATCAAAGAGGCGGAGCGCGGCGTGGTCACGCGCTTCGGCAAGTTCAGCCATCTGGTCGAACCGGGCCTGAACTGGAAACCTACCTTTATCGATCAGGTACGCGCCGTCAACGTGGAAGCAGTGCGCGAACTGGCGGCGTCGGGCGTGATGCTGACGTCGGATGAGAACGTGGTGCGCGTAGAGATGAACGTGCAGTATCGCGTGACCGATCCCGAGCGCTATCTGTTTGCCGTCACCAGCGCCGACGACAGTCTGCGTCAGGCGACCGACAGCGCGCTGCGCGGCGTGATTGGCCGTTCCACCATGGATCGTATCCTGACCGAAGGCCGTACCGTGGTGCGTAGTGATACGCAGCGCGAACTCGACGAAACTATTCGCCCGTATAACATGGGCATTACGCTGCTGGACGTCAACTTCCAGGCGGCGCGTCCGCCGGAAGAGGTGAAAGCCGCCTTCGACGAGGCCATCGCCGCGCGTGAAAATCGCGAGCAGTATGTGCGTGAGGCGGAAGCCTACGCCAACGAAGTGCAGCCGCGCGCCAACGGTCAGGCGCAGCGTATTCTGGAAGAGGCGCGCGCCTACAAAGAGCGCACCTTACTGGAAGCGCAGGGTGAAGTTGCGCGCTTCGCCAAGCTGCTGCCTGAATATAAGGCGGCGCCGGACATTACCAAAGAGCGTTTCTATATCGAAACCATGGAGCGCGTGCTGAGCCATACGCGCAAGGTGCTGGTAAACGATCGCGGCAACAACCTGATGGTACTGCCGCTCGATCAGCTGATGCGCGGCGCAAATGGCACGGCGCAGAGCGGCCAGAAAAACAGCAGCCTGACCATGCTGCCCGCTTCGCCCGGCAGCAGCGCCAGCCGCAGCGACACGTCAGCCTACAGTACAGAAAGCATCATGGATCAGCGTCGGGCCAATGCTCTACGCAACGATACCCAGCGCGAAGGGAGAGAGTAATCGATGCGTAAGCCCGTAATCGTAGTCATTATTGTGGTACTGGTGGCGCTTTACGCTTCACTGTTTGTGGTTCAGGAAGGCGAGCGCGGCATCGTGCTGCGCTTTGGCAAAGTTCTGCGCGATGATGAGAACAAGCCTCAGGTGTTCGAGCCGGGCCTGCATATGAAGGTGCCTTTCATCGAGACGGTGAAAACGCTTGATGCCCGCATCCAGACCATGGACAACCCGGCGGATCGCTTCGTCACCAAAGAGAAGAAAGACCTGATCGTCGATTCCTATATCAAGTGGTGCATCAGCGACTTCAGCCGCTACTACCTGGCGACAGGCGGCGGCGACGTTTCACAGGCGGAAGTGCTGCTGAAGCGTAAGTTCAGCGACCGTCTGCGTTCCGAGATGGGCCGCCTCGACGTGAAGGATATCGTTACCGACTCGCGCGGCCGTCTGACTACCGACGTGCGCGACGCGCTGAACACCGGCAGCGCCGGCAGCGACGATGATGAAGTGCAGACGCCGGCGGCGGATGACGCCATCGCCAGCGCGGCGGCGCGCGTCGAGCGCGAAACCAACAGCAACGAGCCGGCGATCAACCCTAACAGCATGTCGGCGCTCGGCATCCAGGTGGTAGACGTGCGTATCAAGCAGATCAATCTGCCGACCGAAGTCTCCGACGCGATCTACAACCGTATGCGCGCTGAGCGTGAAGCGGTAGCGCGTAGCCAGCGTTCGCAGGGTCAGGAAGAGGCGGAAAAACTGCGCGCCCAGGCGGACTATCAGGTGACCCGTACGCTGGCGGAAGCGCAGCGCACCGCGCTGATTACGCGCGGCGACGGCGATGCCGAGGCGGCGAAGCTGTTTGCTGACGCGTTCAGTCAGGATCCCGACTTCTACGCCTTTATTCGCAGCCTGCGTGCCTATGAAAACAGCCTCGGCGAAAACCAGGACGTGATGGTGCTCAGCCCGGACAGCTATTTCTTTCGCTATATGAAAGCGCCCTCTAACGCGGCGCGATAAGAACTGCTATAACCTACAGGCCGACAATGATGTCGGCCTTTTTTTTGGACTCGCAGATGAACACAACCATATTATGGCGCTGGCGTTGGTGCTGGAAGGGTTAGGGCCAATGCTGCTGCCGTGCATGTAGCGACGCATTATCCTCAGCATGGCGCAGCTGCCAGATCGCCTGCTGCACCGTTTCGTCGGCGGCCTGGTGGTGGCGGCGGGTGTGGTGATCTACTGCATGATTGCCGCCCACAGCGGCAGCTGAACAGGCTTGTGCCGCAGCTAAATTGTGCCTGAGGCGGCCGGATTCCCCAGGATGTTGTAGTGCGCAAAAATCAGACGAAAAATGCGCGCAAACGTATGCTAAAAGTGCTGAAAGCTGCAAGATCAGATGGTAGAATCCATTTTTAAGCAATCGGTGATTTTGAAAATGGGTAAGAACGTCGTCGTACTGGGCACCCAATGGGGTGACGAAGGCAAAGGTAAAATTGTAGACCTTCTGACTGAACGCGCGAAATTCGTTGTGCGTTATCAAGGTGGCCACAATGCAGGCCATACGCTTGTCATCAACGGTGAAAAAACCGTCCTCCATTTAATTCCATCTGGCATCCTGCGCGAAAACGTTACCAACATTATCGGTAATGGCGTGGTGCTGTCGCCTGAAGCTCTGATGAAAGAGATGAAAGGTCTGGAAGAGCGTGGCGTACCGGTACGCGAACGTCTGCTTATCTCTGAAGCCTGTCCGCTGATTCTGCAATATCACGTGGCGATGGACCTGGCGCGCGAAAAAGCGCGCGGCGCGAAAGCCATCGGCACCACCGGCCGCGGCATCGGTCCGGCCTACGAAGACAAAGTGGCGCGTCGCGGTCTGCGCGTGGGCGATCTCTTCAATAAAGAGACCTTCGCCATCAAGCTGAAAGAAATTGTCGATTACTATAACTTTCAGCTGGTCAACTACTACAAAGAAGACGCGGTCGACTACGAAAAAGTGCTGAACGATGTGCTGGCGGTTGCCGACATCCTCACTAGCATGGTGGTCGACGTTTCCGATCTGCTGGACAGCGCTCAGAAGCGCGACGGTCTGATTATGTTCGAAGGCGCGCAGGGCACGCTGCTGGATATCGATCACGGCACCTATCCCTACGTTACCTCCTCTAACACCACCGCGGGTGGCGTGGCGACGGGTTCCGGCATCGGTCCGCGCTGCGTCGACTACGTGCTGGGCATAGTGAAAGCCTACTCCACGCGCGTCGGTGCCGGTCCATTCCCGACCGAACTGTTCGACGACATTGGTGAGTTCCTGTGCGCCAAGGGCAACGAATTCGGCGCCACCACCGGCCGTCGTCGTCGCACCGGCTGGCTGGATACAGTCGCGGTGCGCCGCGCGGTGCAGATCAACTCGCTGTCGGGCTTCTGCATGACCAAGCTGGACGTGCTGGACGGCCTGAAAGAGGTCAAAATCTGCGTGGGCTACCGCCTGCCAGACGGCCGCGAAGTCACCACCACGCCGCTGGCGGCGGAAAACTGGGAAGGCATCGAGCCGATCTATGAAAGCCTGCCGGGCTGGAGCGAGAACACCTTTGGCGTGAAAACGCTGGAAGATCTGCCGCAGGCGGCGCGCGACTACATCAAGCGCGTTGAAGAGGTGGCCGGCGTACCGATCGATATCATATCTACCGGTCCGAACCGTAGCGAAACAATGATTCTGCGCGACCCGTTCGACGCATAATGCTGTCAATGCCTAGGCCGGAGCGTCTCCGGCCAGTTTCTTTCCGCGTCAGACGCCGCTTTTCCTCTCTTCGCTGCCTCACAACATCGCCGACTGAAAAAAAACGCACTGTGGTTTCGACTCTAGTTTATCATCTAAGTAACCGCGAACAGGTCCACTGATTGAAAAATTAAACGCAACGCGAGCGCAAAGAAAAAAACGCCATGGGTGATTCACCGAGGTAATTGTGCAGCTGACAAGTTTTACTGATTATGGTCTGCGGGCTTTAATTTATATGGCCTGTTTGCCGGAAGGCAAAAAGACGAATATAACGTAAGTAACTAATATCTACGGCGTGTCGCGCAACCATATGGTAAAAATCGTCAATCAACTGAGCCGGGCGGGTTTTATTGCGGCCACGCGCGGCAAAAACGGCGGCATTCGTCCGGGACGAGATCTGCATGAAATCGTTATCGGCGATGTGGTGCGTAAAATGGAGCCGCTGCAGCTCGTCGATTGCGCTACCTGCGCCATTACGCCAGCCTGCCGCCTGCGAAAGGCGTTAAATGATACGGTGCAGCTGTTCTTGCGGGAACTGGACAGCTACACGCTGGCAGACTTAGTCGAGGGGAATGAGCCCCTGTACCACATTTTATTGTCCGAACCGCCGGTGGCAATGAATCTGAAATGACATCGGAGGAACCGCTATGTCAAAAGATCCTTTTCAGGAAAGAGAAGCCGAAAAATACGAAAACCCCATTCCGAGCCGTGAATTTATTCTGGCTCACCTGGAAAAACGCGAAAAACCCGCCAGCCGCGACGAGCTGGCACAGGAACTGAACCTCACGGACAAAGAACACCTTGAGGCGCTGCGTCGTCGCCTGCGCGCCATGGAGCGCGACGGGCAGCTGGTCTTCACCCGCCGCCAGTGCTATGTGCTGCCGGAACGCCTCGATCTGCTGCGCGGCAAGGTGATCGGCCACCGCGACGGCTACGGCTTCCTGCGCGTGGAAGGCCAGAAAGACGATCTCTACCTCTCCGCCGAGCAGATCAAAATGTGCATGCACGGCGACGTCATCCTGGCACAGCCGCTGGGCGCCGATCGCCGAGGGCGCCGCGAAGCGCGCGTAGTGCGCGTGCTCGAGCCACGCAATAACCAGATCGTCGGACGCTACTTCACCGATGCGGGCGCCGGCTTCGTGGTGCCGGACGACAGCCGCCTGAGCTTTGACATTCTGATCCCGCCGGAAGAGACGCTGGACGCCCGCATGGGTTCGGTGGTGGTGGTGGAGCTGGTGCAGCGTCCGACTCGCCGCACCAAAGCGATTGGCAAAGTGGCGGAGATCCTAGGTAACAATATGGGCACCGGCCTCGCGGTCGATATGGCCCTGCGCACCTATGAGATCCCCCACAGCTGGCCGCTGGAAGTGGAAAAACAGGTCAGCAAGCTGAGCGAAGAGGTGCCTGAAGCGGCGAAGCAGGGGCGCGTCGATCTGCGCCAGCTGCCGCTGGTGACCATCGACGGCGAAGACGCGCGCGACTTTGATGACGCGGTCTACTGCGAGAAAAAACGCGGCGGCGGCTGGCGCCTGTGGGTCGCCATCGCCGACGTCAGCTATTATGTGCGTCCTGGCACGCCGCTCGACGACGAAGCGGTGCAGCGCGGCACCTCGGTCTACTTCCCTTCTCAGGTCGTTCCCATGCTGCCGGAGGTGCTCTCCAACGGGCTCTGTTCGCTGAACCCGCAGGTCGATCGTCTCTGCATGGTGTGCGAAATGACCATCTCGGCGAGCGGCAAGCTGACCAGCTACAAGCATTACGAAGCGGTGATGAACTCCCATGCGCGTCTGACCTATACCAAGGTGTGGAACATTCTGCAGGGCAACCCTGAGCTGCGCGAGCAGTACGCGCCGCTGCTGAAGCCGATGGAAGAGCTGCACAGCATGTATAAGGTGCTAGAGCAGGCGCGCGAAGCGCGTGGCGGCATCTCGTTCGAAACCGAAGAAGCGAAGTTTATCTTCAACGCCGAGCGCCGCATCGAGCGCGTCGAGCGCACGGTGCGCAATGACGCACACAAGCTGATCGAAGAGTGCATGATCCTCGCCAACATCGCCTCGGCACGCTTTGTCGAGAAGCACCAGGAGCCGGCGCTGTTCCGCGACCACGATCGCCCGAGCGACGACAGCATCACCAGCTTCCGCACCGTGCTCAACGAGCTGGGCCTCTCGCTGCCCGGCGGCGCGAAGCCGGAGCCGATCGACTACGCCGAGCTGCTGACGCAGATCGCCGATCGCCCAGACGCCGAAATGCTGCAAACCATGCTGCTGCGCTCGATGAAGCAGGCGGTTTACGATCCGGAAAACCGCGGCCACTTCGGTCTGGCGCTGCAGTCTTACACCCACTTCACCTCGCCGATCCGCCGCTACCCCGATCTGCTGCTGCACCGGGCGATCAAGTATCTGCTGGCGCAGGCCACAGGCGAAGTGAAAGGCATCACCACGCCGACCGGCGGCTATCACTATGAGATGGCGCAGATGCTGCAGCTGGGCCAGTACTGCTCGATGATGGAGCGCCGCGCCGACGAGGCGACGCGCGACGTTGCCGACTGGCTGAAGTGCGACTTTATGCAGGATCAGGTGGGCAACACCTTCAGTGGCGTCATCTCCAGCGTTACCGGCTTCGGCTTCTTCGTACGCCTGAACGACCTCTTTATCGACGGGCTGGTGCACGTTTCCACGCTGGACAACGACTACTACCGTTTCGATCCGGTAGGCCAGCGCCTGATCGGCGAGTCTGGCGGCCGCACCTATCGTCTGGGCGACGCGGTTGAAGTGTGCGTCGATGCGGTGCATCTCGACGAGCGCAAGATCGACTTCGCGCTGATCTCCAGCCAGCGTCAGCCGCGCGGCGAAGGTAAAACCGCGCGCTACAGGGCGAAGCGCGAAGGCAAAGCGCCGCCGAAGCGTCGCCGTAAGATCGGCAAGAAAGGCAATTTCGAGCCGACCGAAGCCGGCCAAAGCGAAGAAAGAGAAAAAAGCAAAACCCCGTCGGAAAAAAACCGTAAAATCGCCGTCGCCACCAACGCAAAAAAGCAGGCTAACTCCGCCTGATGCGTTGACGGACGCTTTCTGCAGCGCAGAAAGCGTCCGCTGCAGGTCCATACAATCTTTAACTGAGCAGATCGATGAGCGAAATTATTTTTGGTATCCACGCCGTGCAGGCGCTGCTGGAGCGCAGTCCCCAGCGCTTCCAGGAAGTCTTTATCCTCAGGGGCCGCGACGATCGTCGCCTGCAGCCATTGGTGGCGGCGCTGGAAGCCCAGGGCGTGGTGATTCAGCTGGCGAACCGCCAGTGGCTGGATGGTCAGGTTGAAGGCGGCGTGCATCAGGGTATCGTGGCGGGCATCAAGCCGGGCCGTCAGTATCAGGAAGGCGATCTGCCGGATCTGTTGCAAAGTCTGGAAAAGCCGCTGCTGCTGGTGCTGGACGGCGTTACCGATCCGCATAACCTCGGCGCCTGTCTGCGCACCGCCGACGCCGCGGGCGTGCATGCGGTGATCGTGCCGAAAGATCGCTCCGCCTCGCTGAACGCGACGGCGAAAAAGGTCGCCAGCGGCGCGGCGGAGAACGTGCCGCTGATCCGCGTCACCAACCTGGCGCGTACCCTGCGTCTGCTGCAGGATTACAACATCTGGGTCGTCGGCACCGCGGGAGAAGCGGATCATACGCTCTACCAGAGCAAGATGACCGGGCCGATGGCGCTGGTGATGGGCGCGGAAGGCGAAGGCATGCGTCGTCTGACGCGCGAACACTGCGACGAGCTGATCAGCATCCCGATGGCGGGCAGCGTCTCCTCGCTTAACGTCTCGGTCGCCACCGGTGTCTGTTTGTTCGAAGCGGTACGCCAGCGTGGGGCGTGATCGCCGCCGCAAATCCTCTTAGTGCCGGGCATAATTGTGCGTCGCTCTCCCATACTGATCGGGACAGGCAACGCGAGGAGTGGTTATGACCTGGAAACCCCATACCGTTTTTAGTCAGCCGCAGCCCCTCAGCAACAGCAACCTCTTTCTGTTCGACACGTCGCTATGCGAAGCGCTGGCGCGCGAAGGCGTCGAGTAGGATCGCGACTGGCTGGCGTCCGTCGGCGCCTAGTTAGGCGGCGCCGAGTCGCTGGAATTAGGACGACTCGCCAACGCCTCGCCGCCAATGCTGCTGCGCTACGACGCGCGAGGCGTGCGCCTCGACGAGGTGCGCTTTCATCCCGCCTGGCATCTGCTGATGCAGGGCGTTTGCGCCAGCCGCCTGCAAAATCTCAGCTGGCAGCCCGACGTGCTCGATCGCGCGATGGTGGCGCGCGCCGCGCGCTTTATTCTGCATGCACAGGTCGAGGCTGGCACTCTCTGTCCGGTCACCATGACGCACGCCGCCGTTCCGTTGCTGCAGCGCTGGCTGCCCGACGACTTTGCCGGCTGGCGCGAGCCGCTGCTCAGCGACCGCTATGACAACCATGCGCTGCCAGGCGAGCAGAAGCGCGGGCTGCTGATCGGCATGGGCATGACGGAAAAGCAGGGCGGCAGCGACGTCACCGCCAATACCACGCGCGCCGAGCCGCTGGCTGCGCGTGCACCCGGATCCCTCTGGCGCATCACCGGCCATAAATGGTTTTTCTCCGTGCCGCAGAGCGACGCGCATCTGATCCTCGCCCAGAGCGGAAAAGGGCTGAGCTGCTTTTTGCTGCCGCGCCTGCTGCCGGACGGCACGCGCAACGCCATCCGCCTGGAGCGCCTGAAAGAGAAGCTGGGCAACCGCGCCAACGCCAGCAGCGAAGCGGAGTTTCAGGACGCCACCGGCTAGCTGCTGGGGGAAGAGGGCGATGGCGTGCGGCTGATCCTGAAGATGAGCGGCATGACCCGTTTCGACTGTGCCCTCGGCAGCCACGGCCAGATGCGGCGCGCCTTCTCCGTGGCGCTCTACCATGCGCACCAGCGTCAGGTTATGGGCAAGTCGCTGGTGGAGTAGCCGCTAATACGCGAGGTGCTGGCACGGCTGGCGCTGCAGCTGGAGGGGCAAACGGCGCTGCTGATGCGGCTGGCGCGAGCCTGGTCGCAGCCGGCACAGCCGCTGGAAGCCGCCTTCGCCCGGCTCTTTACCCCGGCGGCGAAGTACGCCATCTGCAAGGCCGGCATGCCTTTCGCCGCCGAATCGATGGAGGTGGGCGGCATCGGCTACTGCGAAGAGAGTGAACTGCCGCACCTCTACCGCGATATGCCGGTCAACAGCATCTGGGAAGGATCGGGCAATGTGATGTGCCTGGACGTGCTGTGCGTGCTGAAAAAGCAGCCGGAGGCGCTCGAGATGCTGGATCTGGAGTGCGAGGTGGTAAAAGGGATCAATCGCCGCTTCGACGCCGGCTGGCGGCAGCTTCGGCTGCAGTTGCACCGGGCGCAGGAGAGCCAGGCGCGGGAAATTGCGCAGCAGCTGACGCGGCTGGCCACAGGCGCACAGCTGCTGAAATATGCCGAGCCGCCGTTGGCTGACGCCTGGTGTCAGCAGTGGCTCGACGGGCGCGGCATCCGGCCGCTGGCGGGTGACGCGCCGTAGAGGATTGCCGTGGCGTACCAGTAGCCTGGCGTCATCGTCTCATCCACCATAATTAACTGATAGTAAACGGCACCGCGCTGATTGGCCTCCGCCGCCAGCGCGAGCTCCGCGTCGTCCGGCGAGCCGCGCACCTGGGTACTGATGCTGCCGAGGCGCGGCAGTCCGGCGCTCTGCGCGCGGGTGATCTCCTGAGCCTGCTCGGTCGGCGCCGGCGGCAGTTGCGGTTGTGGGGTGGTTTTTAGCGCGGCGCAGCCGTTCAACAGTAGCGCTGCCGTCAGTAAGTAAGCGTAACGCATCACACTTTCTCCGGAAGGACGGTGGATTAAGTGTAAGCCACCATCCTGAAACCGGGTCAGGATTTCAGGTGAAAGACGCTGACTAACTGCGTCAGATGATGGCCTTTATGACTCAGGTTTTGCGCCGAGGCGTCAGCCTGCTCCATCAGCTCGCTGTTTTCATGGGTCGCCTGGCTGATCTGGTTCATCGCCAGGTTGACCTGACCGATGCCCGCTGCCTGCTGCTGCGCCGCCACGTTGATTTCGCCCATAAGCGCTGCACCTGCTCGATATGCGACACGATATGGCTCATGGCGTCATGCGTCTGCTGCGATAGCTGGTGGCCCTCCGAGATATTCTGAATCGAGGTGGCAATGAGGCCGTCGATCTCTTTCGTTGCCTGTGCGCTGCGCTAGCGCGCGCACTTCCGCCGCCGCCACGGCGAAGCCGCGCCCGTGTTCGCCCACGAGCGCCGCTTCCACCGCCGCGTTCAGCGCCAGGATATTGGTCTGGAAGGCGATGGATTCGATGACGTGGGTGATACCGGCGATGCTCTGCGAAGAGACCTGAATCGCCGATATGGTATTGACCGAACGGCTCACCGTCTAGTTGCCGTGGCCCACCAGTTTGCTCGCTTCTGCCACCAGCGTCATCGCCTGGCGCAGGTTGTCGGCGGTGTGCTCTACCGTGGCGCCGAACTGCTCCATGCTTGCCGAGGTCTCTTCCACGCTGCTCGCCTGACGGCCGATCTGCTCGCTGATATTCAGGCTGCTGGCGGCGATGGTATTGGTGCCGTCGCTGATCTCCTGAGCGGCAGCGCGCACCTGGCTGACAATTTTCTCCAGCCCGTCGCCGATGGCCGTTGATCGCGCCGATAAGCTAGGCGACTTCATCGCGGCGTCGGGTCTCAAGCTGCACACGCAGGTTGCCCGCCGCATACTGCTCGGCAAGGTGGATCACCTGCTGCAGCGGGCGGGTAATCACGCGGCGGCTGTAGATCACAAAGCCGGCCGCGAAAAGCAGCATCAGCGCCAGGCCCGTCAGCATGAAAAGGTTGCGGCTGTGGTTAATCGACGCCAGCAAGCTGTCGCGGCTCACTTCGCCCGCCACAACCTACTCCCAGCCGGGCAGTTGCTGCTAGGCGATCAGTTTGCTCTCGCCGTTAATCTCCGTCTGCAGAATGCCCTGTGGCTGGTTCAGCAGCGCCTGCTGCACGCTCGCCTCCCAGCACGGTAGCTGACCTTCACGCGCTTTATCGCACAGGTACTTGCCCTGCGCCGCGACCGGCGCGCCGTTCAGCACAAAGAAGCGGCCGCTGTCGCCGAGTTTGCACGCCAGCATTTTTTCGCGTATCAGCGCATACTGTTTGTCGATCTGCACGCCGACGAACAGGATGCCGATCACCGTGCCGCCGTCATCTTTGACCGGCTGATATTGGGTGATATAGCGATGGCCGAACAGCGTCGCCAGCCTGCGATAGGCTTTGCCGCGGTTGACGCTTTTCCACGCCGCGCTGTTGCGGTCGAGACGGGTGCCGATGGCGCGGCTGCCATCCTTCTTTTTTCAGCGAGGTGGAGATACGGTAGTAGCCCTCACCGTCGCGTACGAAAATGGTTGAGACGGCGGCGGTGCGCTGTAAAAAGTCATCGACCGCCACCTGATCGAGGTTCAGGGTTTTCAGACCGGCGCGCAGCGTCGGGGTAGAGAATTCCCCTACCTGGATACGCGCGCTGTCGTCGCTGCTGAAGCGCTGCGGCAGAAAGCTGGCGAACAGCCGGGTATAGTTGCTGACCTCTTCGGTCAGGGTGGCGTTGAACATTGTCGCCATTTCGCTGATGCCCTCCACCTGGTTGTGCATATCATCCATGGCCAAGCTTTCCAGCTGACGGGTGGCAGCATGGCCTTGCGTCAGCGTCAGGACAAACAGCAGCAGCGCGACGCTGAGAGACGTCAGTACAGACAGCTTGACGCCAAGGCTCAGTTAGCTGAGAGAGGGACGTTTCATGAGATACCTTTAGGTCGGTTTAGGGGATATACGATTAAGGGCATCGACAACCAAAGGTTTAACCCTTAAAATAGGGAGTAGGTTTGTGAAGTGGTTCGCAGATCTTCTCTGCGGCACATAGACTCAGCGCCATCAACATCCACAGCGGGTGGAGGTGCTGTACGCCGCGCCTGCGGGACGGCGTGCAGCGCCGCTGCCCACTGTGCTGCTTTATCACGGCTTCGCCTCGTCGAAGGAGGTCTACGCGTACTTGGCCGTCGCGCTGGCGCAGGCGGGATTTCGCGCCGTGATGCCGGATGCGGATAGCACGGTGCGCGCGACAGCGGCGATGACGCGCTGCGCCCTACCCGCTTCTGGCAGATTTTGCAGCGTAATATTGACGAACTGCCGTAGCTGGAAGCGGCGCTGCGCGCGGAGAATCTGATTGAGGCGGGACGCTTCGCCGTGGCGGGCGCCTTGCTGGGCGGCATGACGGCGCTCGGGGCGATGGCGCGCTACCCATAGATTGCCAGCGTCGCCTGTCTGATGGGATCGGGCTACTTCAGGTCGCTCAGCCAGACGCTGTTTCCACCGCTGCGCGTCAGCTCGCCAGAAGATCGTGCGCAGTTCGATCGCCTGACGGCGCTGCTGGCGGATTACGATCCCGGCGATAAGCTGGCGAACCGGCCGCTGCTGCTGTGGCACGGCGAAGCGGATGAGGTGGTGCCCTTCGACGAAACAGCGCGGCTGGTCGCCGTGTTGCGGACTGGGGGACAGGCGGAGAAGATTACCTTCTTCTCAGAGCGCGGCATCGGCCACAAAATCACCCCTTTCGCGCTGCGCGCGCTGGTGGCCTTTTTTCAGCGCCCCCTGAAAAACTGATGAAATGATGTGCAACCCGTTGAATTTCCTGTTTAGCACAGAAAGGCGCCTGAAAGGTGATTTAATGAAACGTGCGCTTGAGTTTAGGGCACGGCGCCAGTATGATTACGCATCGATTTTTCAGCTGCATTCAGAGGCGCGTTACATTCAGCTAATGTTTCACGACCTATAATGTTCCTTGCTTCCGTGGGCCGCAGCTGACCCTGACAGGAGGCTGAATAATCCGTAAGGAGCAATTTCGATGCGTCATTACGAAATCGTATTTATGGTCCATCCTGACCAGAGCGAACAGGTTCCGGGCATGATCGAGCGTTACACCGGTGCTATTACTGGTGCAAAAGGCACGATCCACCGTCTGGAAGACTGGGGCCGCCGTCAGCTAGCTTACCCGATCAACAAACTGCACAAAGCACACTATGTTCTGATGAACGTGGAAGCGCCGCAGGAAGTGATCGACGAGCTGGAAACGAACTTCCGCTTCAATGACGCAGTTATCCGCAGCATGGTTATGCGCGTTAAGCACGCGGTAACCGAAGCATCTCCGATGGTTAAAGCGAAAGACGAGCGTCGTGAGCGCCGCGAAGACTTCGCTAACGAAACCTCTGACGAGTCAGATGCTGGGGATTCTGAAGAGTAATCATTCGTGACGGCCAATCGACTGCGCCTGTCTGGCACCGTGTGCAAGACGCCGGTTCGAAAAGTGAGCCCGTCAGGAATTCCTCACTGTCAGTTCGTGCTTGAGCACCGCTCAGTGCAGGAAGAAGCTGGCTTTCACCGGCAAGCCTGGTGCAGAATGCCCGTGATTATCAGCGGCGCGCTTCATCAGGAGATTACTCAACATATAACGGTCGGCACGCAACTCACCCTTGAAGGCTTCATCAGCTGTCATCAGGCGCGAAATGGACAGAGTAAAGTGGTGCTGCATGCCGAGCAGATTGAATTGATAGATTCTGGAGACTAGCCAAATGGCACGTTATTTCCGCCGTCGCAAGTTCTGCCGTTTCACCGCGGAAGGCGTTCAAGAGATCGACTACAAAGATATCGCTACGCTGAAAAACTACATCACTGAAAGCGGTAAGATCGTACCGAGCCGTATCACCGGTACTCGCGCAAAATACCAGCGTCAGCTGGCTCGTGCTATCAAGTTCGCGCGTTACCTGTCTCTGCTGCCGTACACTGATCGTCATCAGTAATCGGCAACGGTCCATTAACGACTTTAAGAGGGTAAGGTAATGCAAGTTATTCTGCTTGATAAAGTAGCAAACCTGGGCAGCTTGGGTGATCAGGTCAACGTTAAAGCGGGTTACGCGCGCAACTTCCTGGTACCGCAGGGAAAAGCTGTCCCGGCTACCAAGAAAAACGTTGAATATTTCGAAGCACGCCGCGCTGAACTGGAAGCCAAACTGGCTGACGTTCTGGCTGCTGCTAACGCACGCGCTGAGAAAATCAATGCACTGGGTTCAGTGACCATCGCCTCTAAATCAGGCGACGAAGGTAAACTGTTCGGTTCTATCGGTACTCGCGACATCGCTAACGCTGTTACTGCCGCTGGCGTTGACGTGGCCAAGAGTGAAGTTCGCCTGCCGAACGGCGTTCTGCGCAACACCGGTGAGCACGAAGTTGACTTCCAGGTTCACAGCGAAGTTTTCGCTAAACTGGTTGTGAATGTAGTTGCTGAGTAATTTTACTCGGTAATGCGAAAAAGCCGGCAAAAGGCCGGCTTTTTCGTTTTTGTCGCTGCGGAAGCTGCCGCTTACCGGCGCGCCCGACGACTTGCGCTACTGCGCGCGAATAAAAGAGCCGTCCGGCTGCCGGGTGAAAAGCACCGGGCCGTTGGCGCTGTCCACGGTCAGCCCATTGACCACGCCCTGCACATTCAGGCGAATCTTGACCTGCTGACCGCTCTGCAGTGTGCTGAGCGGCTGATCGCTGCCCTCTACGCGCGCCATAGCGAATACATCGCCCACCGGCAGATTATTATCGCGAAACAGCTGCGCCAGCGTCTGGCCAGAGGCGATGGTATAGCTGCGCCACTCGCCCTGTGAATCCGCCTTCGGCGGCGTGCCGTTATCATAAATTTCCGCCTGCATCGGCACCTCTTTTTCGCCGCCCGGCGTCTGCTGACGCTCAACGGGGTAGTGCGACGAGCCTGACGGCCAGAGGAACGCCAGCAGCATCACCAGCAGAGCGATAACGATGCCGCGGCGGTGAGCCGGCGGCAGCGGGCCCATCCAGCGGACAGTATCGGTCGCGTGCCAGAGTCTGAACAGCCAGGCCGGGAGGCGGGAGGGTGCGTCTGAAGCCATTGATGAATTCTCCTCATTGCCAGCGGCGTGCGGCCCTTTGGCGGGCCACCCAGCCGAGTCGTTGGAGCAGCGTGTGCGGTGCGCCCGTTTTGCGGCGTCGTGGGGCGATTTGACCCATGTATCTTCTCTTTTTCAGTGCCACGGCAAAAGCTAACCTTCTCCATTATTATAGTATGGGCAATGCAGACGCGAAGCGCCCGCCAGCCTGACGAAATATGACCTGCGTATTGTTTCTGTTTCACAGGGAAAAGTCATCTCTGCCGCGCGGGATTTTACGCCAGCGGCGCGTGCTGTTATGCTGCCGATTCAATTAGCGAAAGATACAGGTATCAAGATGACGACCCCTTCATTCGACAGCGTCGAATTACAAGCAAGTTACGGAATCGGTTTACAGGTTGGCCAGCAGCTGCAGGAGTCCGGTCTGCAGGGACTTCAGCAAGAAGCGCTGCTCGCGGGCCTGCGCGATGTGCTGGAAGGGAACTCGTCAGCAGTGCCGGTTGACGTTGTGCATCGTGCGCTGTGTGAAGTGCATGAGCGCACCGAAGGCGTGCGCCGCGAGCGCGTGCAGGCGATGGCTACCGAAGGGCAGACCTACTTGGCGGAGAAAGCGCAGCGAGAAGGCGTGAGCAGCACCGAATCCGGTCTGCAGTTCAGCGTGATCAAACAGGGCGACGGCCCGATCCCGTCGCGTCAGGATCGCGTGCGCGTCCACTACACCGGCAAGCTGATTGACGGCACCGTTTTCGATAGCTCGGTCGCGCGCGGCGAACCAGCGGAATTCCCGGTGACCGGCGTGATTGCCGGCTGGATTGAAGCGCTGACCCTGATGCCGGTAGGCTCGAAGTGGGAGCTGACCATTCCGCACAATCTCGCCTACGGCGAGCGTGGCGCGGGCGCATCCATTCCGCCGTTCAGCACCCTGATTTTCGAAGTGGAGCTGCTGGAGATCCTGTAATCCCAGCCGCTTGCGATCGAGCCAGCCCGCGGGCTGGCTTTTTTACGCCGCTATTTCTGCCGTAAATCCATTTTCCAGATGGCGAAGCCAATGGTATCGCTGCCCGCAGGCTGCATTGGGTACTGCGTATGGCTGCGGATAAAGGCGTCCGCCTTCTCGCCTGGCGCGGTCTCGAAGCGGATATCCAGCGGCGCGTCGGCAGCGATCGGCGCCAGCCGCCAGTTATTGTCCGCCTGCGGCCGCACCTCGCCGTGCTTTTTCGTTTCCGCACCGATATAGGCGGCGACGATGGCGCGGTTTTCATCCGGCGAGGCGAAGGCGATAAACTTATCGCCGGTGCCGGCGAATTTGCCGCCGTAGGCGCGGTAGTTATTGGTGGAGGAAGGTAGCGTCGACCGGCTTGCCCTGCTAGGTCAGGTTCCTGATGCGCAAGGCGTTGGGGTGGATAAGCTGACACTCGCCATCGTAGCGCGCGGGCTGGGTGATATCGATCTGGTAGTTCACGCCGTCAATCACGTCGAAGTTATAGGTGCAAAAATCCCAGTTGATCAGCGACTGCGGCGCGCGGCTATGGGGGTCGATCTGGTTAAACTGTCCGGTGGAACACTCCAGCCACTCTTTCACCTGCGCGCCGCTGACTTTCATCTCCACCAGCGTATTCGGGTAGATATAGAGGTCAGAGGCGTTGCGGAAGGTCAGCTGCCATTTTTCCACCTCGGTATAGCTGACGGGATCGTTCTTGCGCCTGCCCGCCTTGAGGGACGCGGCGGAGAGCACCGGCAGGCCGCCTAGATCGGTATCGCCCTGAATAAAGCGCTCAACGTAGTCGCGCTGCACGTTATTGACGATCTGCACCAGCGAGAGGTAGCTGTACATCACGTCCGCTGATTTGCCGATCGGCTGCGCCACAAATTCGCGCGTGGCGCGGTGATCCTCCGCCAGCACCTTCACCAGCGCCGCATCCTCCACCGCCAGCGATTTTTTCTGCGCCGCATCGTAAATGGGCCGCGCTTCCGCCTGGCGGTCGCTCACCTGCCAGCGGCCCCCTTCATGAGTCAGCACCAGATCCACCACGCCGAGATGATCGCCCCACATGCCGGGCATCATTGCTGCCACGCCGTTCAGCGTGCCTTTCTCGATATCCGCGCCTTTGATACCGGCGAAATCCTTGCCGGGAAACACCGCGTGCGCATGGCCGAAAAGAATGGCGTCGATGCCCGGCACCTGACTCAGATAGTAAACCGAATTCTCCGCCATCGCCTGGTAAGGCGCGCTGCTCAGACCGGAATGGGGAATGGCGACGATCAGGTCGGCGCCCTGCGCGCGTATCTGCGGCACATAGCGGCGCGCGGTGGCGGTGATATCCTCGACGCGCACCTTGCCCTGCAGGTTCGCCTTGTCCCACACCATAATTTGCGGCGGCGCAAAGCCGATAAAGCCGATCTTCAGCATCTGCGGCTTGCCGTCGCAATCCACCACCTCGATGGGCTTAATCAGAAAGAGGATGAACATCGGCTGGCCGGTGCTGACGTCGATGATATTGGCGTTCACGTAGGGAAAGCGCGCCTCCGCCAGCGCCTTGCGCAAATAGGGCAGGCCGTAGTTGAACTCATGGTTGCCGAGGTTGCCAACGCTGTAGTTGAGGGTATCGAGCGCCTTATAGACGGGATGGATCTCGCCCTGCTGCAGCCCTTTCGCCGCGACATAGTCGCCAAGCGGACTGCCCTGAATGATGTCGCTGTTATCCACCAGCACACTGTTTTTTTGCCTCTTGGCGTGCGGCATAGGTCAGCGACGCGGTGCGCACCAGGCCAAATTTTTCCGTCGGCGCGTCATTTGTAGTAGTCAAAATCCATCATGCTGCTGTTCAGCTCAGTGGTTTCCAGCAGCCGCAGATCGACGGTGGCGGCGTGCAAGGCGGCGGAAAGACTGAGTGCCAGAAGGGTGACGGCTGACTTAAACATGCGTGCTCCTGCTGCAAAACAATAAGTCTCTCAAAGTAATGTAAAAGTGAGATGAATGGTCAGAGGAATGCGTGATGGGTTTAACATTTTGCCGCTCAGCATGGTGGAGAACAAGACGGCATAGCGACAAAGAGCAATCTATGGTATTGATATTTTTATTGTAGGTTGATGTAGCGCAGAGCTGGGCGGTCAGCGCCGCAGCTGCTAAAATTTGATTGGGTGGCGCACGGCTGAATCTTGCGGCTGCCACCTATCAGGAGGTGAAATATGTTAGAGCAAATTTGCCAGCTGGTGCGTGAAGCGGGCAACACCATCATGCTGATTTATGAGAAGGAAGCGCCGATTGACATGTCGCGTAAATCGGACGACTCACCGGTGACCGCCGCGGATATCGCCGCGCACGATATTATCCTGCAGGGGTTAAAGCAGCTGACGCCGGAAGTGCCGGTGTTGTCGGAAGAGGATTCGCCCGACTGGAGCGAGCGGCAGCAGTGGCAGCGCTACTGGCTGGTCGACCCGCTCGACGGCACCAAAGAGTTCATCAAGCGCAACGGCGAGTTCACCGTCAATATCGCTCTGATCGACAAGGGGATACCGGTGCTTGGCGTGGTCTACGCGCCTGCGCTCGACGTACTCTATTGCGCTGCCGACGGCAAAGCCTG
Organism: Candidatus Pantoea persica; assembly: GCF_013753875.1. Taxonomy (GTDB): domain Bacteria; phylum Pseudomonadota; class Gammaproteobacteria; order Enterobacterales; family Enterobacteriaceae; genus Pantoea; species Pantoea persica. The sequence continues at coordinate 269,364 of NZ_SMDS01000018.1, read as the reverse complement.
GAAAGAAGAGGGCGGCCATAAAATCCAGATCCATGCGCAGGATGCGCGGCCGCCGCTGGTGGTGGTGAGCCGCTCGCACGCCGATGACGAACTCAAAGAGTATCTTCAGCAGATCGGCGAGCATCAGACCGTCGCGACGGGCTCGTCGCTGAAATTCTGTCTGGTGGCGGAGGGCAAAGCGCAGCTCTATCCGCGCTTCGGGCCGACCAATATCTGGGACACCGGCGCGGGACACGCGGTCGCCATCGCGGCCGGCGCCCATGTGAATGACTGGACGGGGAAACCGCTGGATTATGCGCCGCGTGAATCCTTCCTGAATCCGGGCTTCCGCGTGTCGCTGTTCTGACGCATCCGGGAGGCGGCAGCCTCTCGCTCTGCGCTGCGTCAGACGCAGCGCAGAGCCTTATTCCTTCAATAGTGTTCTCGCCAGCGCGATCAGCTGCGTGTTTTCCTGCTGCGTCAGCGCGCCATCCTTCACGAAGCGCACGCGCCCGCCTTTATCCAGCACCACAATCGCCGATCCGGCATCCTCCAGCTGCCAGGCTTTTTTCACGTTGCCTTTGTTGTCGACAGATAAACTGTGACTAGGGATACTGCTTTTTATTGCCCTCGATGCTGCTGCGCACAAACATGCCGGTGCCGGGAATGGCATCGTCGGTATTGACGATGGTGGTGGTCTGATAGCGGTCGTGCGGGAAGCGACCGGCCTTGATCGCCTCTACTACGGCCGCATTTTCCTCTTTGGCGGATGAGCGTCCCACGATGTGCTGAATGACGCGCACCTTGCCTGTCAGCTGCGCGCTGTTCCAGGGCTGATAGCTGAATTCCTCCTGCTGATAACGCAGATCGCCCTTGTCGTTAACGCCGACGGCGGGTACACGCTCGCCCTGTTTCAGGCTGTGGGCGCAGGCAAGTCCAGACAGCAGCGCTAGCGCGAATAGGGCACCGACGAAACGCATTACGATTCTCCTCAGTGATCCGACTAGTTAGTCATTTTCCTGCAATAGTAAGCGGTGATAATGCGCCTGTCTTGTTAAGGTATCGGGTTTGTTATTTATGCCATAATTTCTTAACAAGTTCTGATTTATACTGTGTTCGACGAGAGAGAGAACAGACTATTCTGTAATGCTGTTTCAACTCAGTAAAAAAGTTTAGTTTTCGGAACTTTAACCCCGCTCAGTGTTCTATAGTTTACCGGCACTTTGCGCTTCATAGGCTCGTACCGAACTTGGAAACGGCGAAGCGTATTTATAAATGTACAGGAGTTAAGCAGTATGAAGATCTTCCAACGCTATAATCCAATGCAAATAGCGAAATATGTAAAAACGCTGTTCAAGGGAAGGATGTATATAAAGGATGTGGGCGCGTTTGAGTTCGACAAGGGAAAAGTGTTGATCCCGCGCGTTAAGGACAAACAGCACCTGAGTGTGATGTCCGAAATCAACCGTCAGGTTCTGCGCCTTCAGGCGGAGTTCAACTGACAAAAAGGGCGCCGCTGGCGCCCTCTAATTTTCTACTCTTCCGTGGCTTTCGCCACATTCAGCACCGGCGGACGCTCGTCAATGCGCGTCACCAGCAGCTGGTCGATTCGGTAGCTGTCGATATCCACCACCTCGAACTTGTAGCCGGCAAATTTCACAAAGTCGGTGCGCTTGGGAATTTTACGCAGCGTATACATCATAAAGCCGCCGATGGTTTCGTAGTTTCCCGACTTCGGGAAATCGTCGATATCCAGCACGCGCATCACGTCGTCGATCGGCGTGCCGCCCTCGACCAGCCAGGAGTTTTCGTCGCGCGCCACAATCTGCTCTTCCAAACCCTGGCTCACCAGATCGCCCATCAGCGTGGTCATCACGTCGTTCAGTGTGATGATGCCGACCACCAGCGCATATTCGTTCATGATCACTGCGAAATTTTCGCCGGCGGTTTTAAAGCTCTCCAGCGCTTCGGAGAGCGTCAGCGTATCGGGCACAATCAGCACTGAGCGGATCTGCACGCCGCTGTTGAGCGCCATGCTCTGGTTGCCCAGCACGCGCAGCAGCAGCTCTTTTGAGTCGACGTAGCCGACGATATGGTCGATATCGCCGTCGCACACTAGGAATTTAGAGTGCGGATGCTCGGCGATTTTCGTCTTCAGGGTGTTCTCGTCCTCGCGCAGATCGAACCAGATGACGTTTTCGCGTGAGGTCATGGAAGAGGGCACGGTGCGCGATTCCAGCTCGAAAACGTTCTCAATCAGCTCGTGCTCCTGCTTGCGCAGCACGCCCGCCAGCGCGCCCGCCTCTACCACCGCATAGATATCGTCGGAGGTGATATCGTCTTTACGCACAATTGGCAGCTTAAACACGCGGAAGAAGACGTTCGCTAGGCCGTTGAACAGCCAGACCAGCGGGCTGAACACCAGCAGACAGAAGCGCATCGGGTTGATGATGCGCAGCGCCACCACTTCCGGCGCGATCATGCCGACGCGCTTCGGCGTCAGATCGGCGCACAGGATAAACAGGCTGGTGACGATAACGAAGGAGCAGATAAAGCTGAGCTGTTCAGCGAGCGCCGGCTCCATAAAGCGGATAAACAGGCTGTTGAAGGCGGGAGAAAAAGCCGCGTCGCCGACGATACCTCCGAGAATGGCGACCGCGTTAAGGCAGATTTGCACCACGGTAAAGAAGGTACCGGGCGTTTCCTGCATCTTCAGCACGTGCTGGGCGTTGACGTTACCCTCATCGGCCAGCAGTTTAAGTTTAATCTTGCGGGCGGCCGCCAGCGAGATTTCCGACAGAGAGAAAAAGGCGCTGATAATAATCAGCAGCAGGATGACAAGTAAGCTATCTAACATAGGTTTTCAAAGGGTTATCCACTTGTAATTTTTGGCCTAGGCAGCGCGTGAAGAGCGCGTACCGCTTGTACTCACCTCACCGTCTGGGCTATCCGTGCCAAAAATGTCTGCGCCTTATCGACGCGGCGTGGCCGAATCGGGGCAGGAAAAGAGCAGGCTGCGCCTGCGCCGCTGATTATAGCAGCAGCGCCCTGAAGGCCGCCAGAACAGCCTTTTTGCACAGGTGATCAGATTAATCCGAGTGGCGTGCCTGTTGGCCGCGCAGCGGTTGTATCGCCTCGGGCATTTGCTGACAATGGGCGCTGGCTGGCATTTTAAACGCTTTTTTCGCAGCCGCAGGCCGCTTTCAACGGCTATGATGATGAAAGCGCCGCTGCGATGTTCATATATCTAGGGATATATAAACACCCCGCGGAATAGGGGTCGGTATGATTAACAGGAGTACGCGTGCCACGAATTCACGTTTGTTTTATTGCCTGCCTGCTGGCCTCCGCGTCGGCCGTCGAGGCAGCGAAAGTGCGCCTTCAGGTTGAAGGCTTAACCGGGGATCTCAATAAAAACGTGCGCGCGCACCTCTCGACCATCGACGCCGATGAGGTCTCCAACGATGGCCGCTTCCGCGCGCGCGTCTCAGAAGCGATTCAGCAGGGGCTGAAAGCGATCGGCTACTATGAACCGGATATCGATTTCGAATCGCGTCCTGCGCCGGCAGAAGGCGGCAGGCCGGTGCTGATCGCCCACGTTAAACCCGGCGAGCCGGTTAAAATCGTGGGCAGCACCATTGTACTGGAAGGCGATGCTCTGCGCGATCCCGACTACCGGGCATGGGTGAAACAGGGCACGCCGGCGGTGGGCAGGCAGCTCAACCACGGCGAGTATGGCAAATTCAAGAGCGGCTTCTCTAACCTGGCGCTGCGTAACGGCTATTTCGACGGCGACTTCAAAAAAAGCCAGCTCGGCGTCTCGGTCGAGCGGCGCGAAGCTTTCTGGGATATCGACTACGACAGCGGCCAGCGCTACCGTTTCGGCGACGTCAGCTTCTCCGGCTCGCAGATCCCAGAAGAATACCTGAAGAACCTCGTGCCGTTTAAAAAAGGGGACTACTACAGCTCGCGCGAGCTCGCCGAGCTGAACCGGCGGCTTTCCACCACCGGCTGGTTTAATTCGGTGGTGGTGGCGCCGGAGTTCAATCAGGGGCGTAAAACAAAAGTGCTGCCGCTGAATGCCGCGCTGTCGCCGCGCACCGAAAATACCATCGAAACCGGCGTCGGCTACTCCACCGACGTCGGCCCGCGCCTGAAGGCGACGTGGAAAAAGCCCTGGATCAACGACAGCGGCCATAGCCTGGCGGCCAGCGCCTATATCTCCGCGCCGGAGCAGCAGCTCGATCTCAGTTATAAAGTGCCGCTGTTGAAAAGCCCGCTTGAGCAGTACTACATCTTCACCGGCGGCCTGAAGCGCACCGATCTCAACGACACCAAAGCGGACACCAGCACGCTCGGCGTCTCCCGTTACTGGGAGAACAGCACCGGCTGGCAGAAGGCGATCAACCTGAAATGGAGCCTCGACCACTTTACCCAGGGCAGCGTCACCAACACCACCATGCTGCTCTATCCGGGCGTCAGCCTGAACCGTACCCGCTCGCGCGGCGGCCTGATGCCGACCTGGGGCGATACGCAGCGCTATTCGGTAGACGTCTCCGACACCACCTGGGGCTCCGACGTCGGCTTCCTGCTCCTGAAGGCGCAGAATGTCTGGATCCGCACGCTGGCGGACAAGCACCGCTTTGTGGCGCGCGGCAATCTCGGCTGGATCGAAACCAACAACTTCGAGAAGGTGCCGCCGGATCTGCGCTTCTTCGCTGGTGGCGATCGCAGCATTCGTGGCTACAAAGACAAAGACATTTCTCCACGCGACGAGGACGGCAAGCTGACCGGCGCCTCGAAGCTCGCCACCGGCTCGCTGGAGTATCAGTACAACGTGACCGGCAAGTGGTGGGGCGCGGCGTTTATCGATTCGGGCGAAGCGGTCAACGACATCAAGCAGAGCAATTTTAAAACCGGCGCGGGCTTCGGCGTGCGCTGGGCGTCGCCGGTGGGGCCGATCAAACTGGATATCGCCCGGCCGATCGGCGACAGCGAGGAGCATGGTTTGCAATTCTATATCGGACTGGGGCCTGAACTATGAAGCTATGGAAAAAGGTCCTGATCGGCATCGTGATCTTTATGCTGCTGGGCTGCGTGGCGTTCCTGATCGGCACCACGCCGGGGCTACATCTGGTGCTAAACGGCGCGGCGCGCTGGGTGCCGGGCCTGTCGATCAAACAGGTCGAGGGCGGCTGGCGCAACCTGACCGTCAGCGGGCTGCGCTATGAGATGCCCGGCGTCAGCGTCGACGCTGGCACCTTCCATCTGGCGGTGGATCTCAACTGCCTGCTGCACTCTTCGGTGTGCGTCAATGATATCGCGCTGAAAGACGTCAGCGTGGTGGTGGACAGCAAAAAGATGGCGCCCGCTCAAGAGGCTCCGCCGGAAGAGGAGGGCGGCAGCGGTGATTTCAGCACGCCTTATCCGATTACGCTGCACCATCTTGGCCTGCATAACATCAACGTCAAAATCGACGACACTGCCGTTTCGCTGCTCGACTTCACCACCGGCCTGCAGTGGCGCGAGCGCGCGCTGACGCTCAATCCGATCCATATTCAGAGCCTGCTGGTGGCGCTGCCGAAAGCGGCGCAGGTCGCCAATGAAGAGGTGGTGCAGCCAAAAGTGCAGCAGCCGCAGCCGCAGCCGGATGAGAAGCCGCTGGGCGAAACCCTGCAGGCGATGTTCGCCAAACCGCTGCTACCGGATCTGCCCAATTTTCGCCTGCCGCTCGATATCGAGGTGCAGGAGATCCTCGGCGAACAGCTGCGCCTGACTGGCGGCACCGACATCGCCATCAACCGCCTGCTGCTGAAAGCGAAAAGCGCCGACCGTCGGCTGCAGCTGCAGACGTTGGACGTCGACTCTAACCTCGGCCAGCTTAGCGGCAGCGGCGACGCTACGCTGGCGGGCAACTGGGCGGTGAACTTCACGCTTAACGGCACGGCAAATGTCGATCCGCTGAAAGGGGAGAAGATCAAGCTGGACCTGGGCGGCGCGATGCGCGACGAGCTGAAGCTGGGCCTCAACTTTTCCGGTCCGGTACGCGCCCAGCTCGACGCTGCCACCCAGCTGGCGGTGGCCGGACTGCCGCTGTCGCTGCGTCTCACCAGCCTGCAGCTGCCCTGGCCGCTCACCGGCGCGGTGCAGTACCAGGCGGACGATCTCGACTACCGGTTCACAGGCAAAGTCACTGACTACGCCATGTCGCTGCGCACCGCGGTGAAGAGCGACAGCGTGCCGCCTGCCACGATAGCGCTGGACGGCAAAGGCAACGTCGAGCAGTTCTCCCTCGACAAGCTGCGCATCGGCGTGCTGCAGGGCAATATCGATCTCACGGCGCTGCTGGACTGGAGTAAGGCGATCAGCTGGCGCAGCGAGCTGACGCTCTCCGGCATCAACACCGCGCGCCAGTATCCCGACTGGCCGGCGAAGCTGGACGGCAAAATCGCCACGCGCGGCAGCCTCTATGGCGGCAGCTGGCAGGTGAGCGTGCCGCAGCTGCAGCTCAAGGGCAACGTCAAACAGAACGCGGTCAGTGCCGACGGCTCGCTCAGGGGCAACAGCTACAACCAGTGGGATATTCCCGGCGTGCACATCGTGCTGGGCCGCAATAATCTGGACGTGAAAGGCGTGCTGGGCGATACGCTTAACCTCGACGCCACCATCGACGCGCCGCATCTCGACAACACTCTGCCGGGGCTGGGCGGCTTCGTCAAAGGCACCCTCAAGGCGCGCGGCACGATGCAGGCGCCGCAGCTGCTGGCCGATCTCAACGCCACCGGTCTGCGCTGGCAGCAGCTGCAAATCCGCCGCGTCACGCTGGAGGGCGACGTGCGCTCCAACGATCAGGTGGACGGGAAGCTGCAGCTGCGCGTCGAGCAGCTGCAGCAGGACGCGCTCAAGATCAGCCTGCTGACGCTCAATGCCGACGGTAATGAAAAAGCGCATCAGCTGAAACTTAACGTTCAGGGCGAGCCGGTCTCCGGCCAGCTGGCGCTCAACGGCAGCTTCGATCGCCAGCAGCAGCGCTGGCAGGGTACGCTTAACAATACGCGCTTTGACACGCCGGTGGGCGAATTGCGTCTGACGCGCGCGATGGCGATCGACTACCTCAACGCGGAGCAGACCGCCACCATTGGCCCGCACTGCTGGCAGAACCCCAACGCGCAGCTCTGCGTGTCGGAGCCGGTAGAGGCGGGGTCAAGCGGTCACGCGCACGTCACCCTGAACCGCTTCGACCTGACGATGATCAAGCCGTTCCTGCCGGATGAAACCCAGCTGGCGGGCGTCTTCAGCGGCGACGCGCGCGTCAACTGGACGGCGGATGGGGCGCTGCCGACCGGCACCCTCTCGCTGAAGGGCAACAGCGTCAAGGTGCGGCAGGATGTGCAGGGCAACACGTTGCCCATCGACTTCAGCACCCTGAACCTCAACGCGGCGCTGCACAACGGAAGGGCCGATCTCGACTGGCTGATCCGCATCGCCAACAACGGCCAGCTCGACGGCAACGTGCAGATCAGCGATCTGCAGAATCGCCGCACGCTGGGCGGCAACGTCAATATCCGCAACATCTCGCTGGCGATGATCAATCCGGCGCTGATGCAGGGCGAGCAGATCAAGGGCAACCTCAACAGTAGCCTGCGGCTCGGCGGCAGCGTGAAGCAGCCGCAGGTCTTCGGCCAGCTGGGGCTGCAGGGCGTCGACGTTGACGGCAACTTTATGCCGGTCGATCTCACCGCCGCGAACCTTAATATGGTGTTCAACGGCATGAGCTCGACGCTTAACGGCCAGGTGCAGACCGCGCAGGGCAACATTAACCTCAACGGCAACGCCGACTGGAGCCAGCTCGACAACTGGCGCGCGCGCATCGCGGCGCAGGGCAGCCGTGTGCGCGTCACCGTGCCGCCGATGGTGCGCATGGATGTCTCGCCGGATCTGGTGTTTGAGGCGACGCCGGCGGTGTTCAGCCTCGACGGCGGCGTCGATGTGCCCTGGGCGCGCATTACGGTGCAGGAGGTGCCGGAGAGCGCCACCGGCGTCTCGTCGGACGAGGTGCTGCTGGATAACAATCTGCAGCCGATTCAGCCGAAAAGCGCCGCCAGCCCGATCAACAGCAATCTAGTGATCCACGTCGGCAACGACGTGCGTCTCTCCGCCTTCGGCCTGAAGGCGAAGTTGAACGGCGACCTGAAGGTGGTGCAGGATAAAACCGGACTGGGCCTCAATGGCCAGATTAATATCCCCTCCGGCCGCTTCCACACCTACGGGCAGAATCTGATCGTGCGCAAAGGCGAGCTGCAGTTCGCCGGGCCGCCGGATCAGCCCTATATCAATCTGGAGGCGATCCGTAATCCCGAGGCGACAGAGGATGACGTGACAGCGGGCCTGCGCGTCACCGGGCTGGCGGACGAGTCGAAGGTCGAGGTCTTCTCCGATCCGGCGATGTCGCAGCAGGAGACGCTCTCCTATCTGCTGCGCGGTCAGGGACTGGACAGCGACGGCGACAGCAACGCATTAACCTCCGCGTTAATCGGGCTGGGGGTTGCACAAAGTGGGCAGGTTGTGGGTAAAATCGGTGGGACATTCGGCGTCAGCAATCTTGCTCTTGACACCACCGGCGTTGGCGACAGCCAACAGGTGCAGGTCAGCGGCTATGTGTTGCCGGGTCTACAAGTAAAATATGGTGTCGGCATTTTCGATTCACTGGCGACCTTAACCTTGCGTTATCGCCTGATGCCCAAGCTCTATTTGGAAGCCGTATCCGGTGTGGATCAGGCTCTTGATTTGCTCTATCAGTTCGAGTTTTAGCAATGCGAATAATTGTCTACGGCAGTTTACGGCGCAAACAGGGAAACAGTCACTGGATGACGAATGCGCAATGGCTGGGGGATATGCAGATTGAGGGCTTTGCGCTCTACAGTCTCGGCTATTATCCGGGCGTTATCCCAGGCGAAGGAACCGTCTATTGTGAGGTTTACCGCATCGACGCCACCACGCTGGCCGAGCTGGATGTGCTGCACACTAAAGGTGGCGAATACAAGCGCCAGCTGATGCAGACGCCCTGGGGCAGCGCCTGGCTCTATATGTACCAGCGTCCGGTAAAAGGGCGCGAGCGCATCGCTAGCGGTGACTGGCTGCGGCGCGACGATCCTCCGTCAGACGCATAAACAACACCACCATCCAGCTGGACAGTGTTTTTTTGTCTGTTACTCAGGGGTGGGGCCGGCACAGAGGCCGCTTTTGCGATCGGACAACATCACCCCAACACGCCTGCTGCGCAGAAACAAAAACACCGTCCTCTGGACGGTGTTTTTTGAACAACTGCGGGCTTATTTCTTCTGCGCGCGGTCGAAAGAGGCAACGATTTCCGCTTTAGCGGCTTTGGCGTTGTCCCAGCCGTCAACCTTCACCCATTTGCCTTTTTCCAGATCTTTGTAGTGCTCGAAAAAGTGAGTGATCTGCGCGCGCAGCAGTTCCGGTAGGTCGTTCACATCTTTGATGTGATCGTACTCTTTGGTCAGCTTGGTGTGCGGCACAGCGACGACTTTCGCGTCGTGACCAGACTCGTCGGTCATTTTCAGCACGCCAACCGGACGGCAGCAGATAACGACGCCTGGCTGCAGCGGGTACGGGGTCGGAACCAGCACGTCAACCGGATCGCCATCCAGCGACAGCGTGTGGTTGATATAGCCGTAGTTACACGGATAGAACATCGCCGTAGATATGAAACGGTCTACGAACAGGGCGCCAGACTCTTTGTCGACTTCGTATTTGATCGGATCGGCATTGGCCGGAATCTCAATGACAACGTAGATATCTTCTGGCAGTTCTTTACCTGCAGGCACCTGGTTCAAACTCATCGGGCATTCCTTCAATAGTCATATGGTGAGTGTCGGCTATTATAGCCAACTGACACTGAAAGTATGCCCCCTTTTTGACCTTTCGGATTGCTCCACGCCTTACTTCGCTGCGACAAACAGAGAGACGATCCCCGCAGCAATCAGCGGTCCGACCGGCACACCGCGGAAGAAAGCGACGCCGATAACCGTACCGATTAACAGGCCGCCAATCACTGACGGCTGAACGCTCATAAAGTTGACGCCGCGCCCGCCCAGCCAGGCGACGAAAATCCCGACCACAATCGCCACGATCGACTGCCAGTTGGCGAAAGATTTCAGTAGCGACGCGGCGGGTAGCGAACCGCTGGCGAGCGGCGCCATCACCGCCACCGTCAGGATAATAATGCCGAGCTGGATACCCTGCTTCTCCACGTAAGGAAAGAAGTGCGACATCGGGGTAAGCTTGATCGCCAGCAGGATCAGAATAGAGATGGTGACGGCGCTGTTGTGGACGAAATGGCTGAGGAGCACAAAGCAGACAAGGATAAAGGTGGAGGCATAGGCAGCCATAAATTCTCCCTGAAAATGGATGAAGGCGCCGGCAGTCGCCGGCGCGTAAGCAATATTGCCGCCCCCATTTATCAACAATCCGCGCCGCTGGCGCAACTCCCTTCACGCAGCGACTGCAGCATCAGCGTCTGATTGCGCACCAGCGCGACGCGCTGCGCGGCGACGGAGACCTGCGCCAGCGTGCCCTGGGTATGGGCGAAGTAGGCGGCGCTCGCCGCCTGCCAGCTGTCGCGGTAGGCGAGCCACTGACGCTGCGCGCTGCGGCGCGCCGCTGAGGGGTTTCATCAGCTGCTGATACTGCGCATTTATCGCCTTATCCCAGGTGCTGCTGGCGGTGCAGGTAGTAATCGGTCATCGCCAGCGTGGACACCGCGCCGTCGATGGGATCCTCCTGCGCCAGCGTTGGGAGACTCAGCAGCAGGTCCGCCGTTGCAATACACATTTTCATCATTGCCCTCCTGTCTGAAAAAAGATTAAGCATGGGTGATGGTCAGGGAAATGACCATCAGACGCGATAAAGTTTCCCCTCGTAACTGCCGGTAACTTGTACGTTTTAGGGCTGCTGGATTCTCTGCCTTTATATGCAAACGGAAAAACAACATCATGATGAATAAGCTCTCACTACGCACTAGGTTATTAGCTTACTCGCTTTTATGACGTTGCTGCTGCTGGCGGTCAGCGTGATGGGCATTGTGGCCATTAACAAGGGAAATTGTTCGCTGGATGTGATCAACCGCATCCAGGGCATCGAGCTTAACGCGCTCTACCAGAGCAACGGAGATCTGATGCGCGCGCGCCACTGCCGCGCTGGCGGTGCGCAAAATCGAGATCGGCCTGCTGGATGAGGGGGCCGCCTCGACAAAGCAGGCTCTGGCAGACGTGCAGGCGTCACATCGCAGCATGAAGGTGTTCGTCGACGCCGGCACGGTCACCGCGTACGGCAAACAGATGGCCGACGTCATCGTCGCCAGCTATAACGCCTATCTGGCGCAGGGCATCAATCCGATGATGGACGCGCTGGCAAAGCAGTACACCGACGAATACTACAGCGTGCTGGAGGGTAAACTGGCTGCGCTGGCCACCACCTACAGCGGCGCGGTGGATGCCTTCGGCAGCTATGCCGACCAGGTGACGGAGAAGCAGCTGGCGCAGGCGGCCTAGAACGAGACGCTGATGAAGGCGCTGATCGCGCTGGCGTGGCTGCTGCCGCTCAACCGCGCCGTCGCGCATCATGGAGCAGGTCTCGGCGGGCGATCTGTCGCAGACGCTGCCGCCCGCCGGCGACAACGAGCTGGGCCGTCTCAACTGCGCCTTAGGCGAGATGCAGCAGGCGCTGCGCGCGCAGGTCAGCCAGGTGCGCGAAGCGAGCCTGCAGATCGACGTTGGCAGCCGCGAGCTGGCGGCTGCCAACGTTCATCTCTCGCAGCGCACCGAAGAGTCGGGCGCCTCGCTGGAGCAGACGGCGTCCAGCATGGAGCAGCTTACCGCCACGGTGCGTCTCAACGCCGCCAACGCGCAGCAGGCGCATACGCTGGCGAACAGCGTCTCCGAAACCGCCGATCGCGGCGCGCGGAGGTGGTGAACTACGTGATGGAGAAGATACGCGAAATTACCGACAGCGCCAACCGCATCGGCGAAATTCTCGGTGTCATCGACGGCATCGCCTTCCAGACCAATATCTTGGCGCTCAGTGCCTCGGTAGAGGCGGCGCGCGCGGGCGAGCAGGGGCGCGGCTTCGCCATGGTGGCAAACGAAGTGCGCACACTGGAGCAGCACCAACCCGGCGAAAGAGATTCGCGGCCTGATCGCGGCGTCGCAGACGCGGGTTAAAGAGGGCAGCGAGATGGCGACGCGCGCGGGTGAAACCATGGATGAGATCGCCGGCGAAGTGATGCGCGTTACCACGCTGATGAAGGAGATTTCGCTGGTGTCGGACGAGCAGAGCCGCGGCATCGAGCAGGTCAATCTGGCGGTCACGCAGATGGATGAGGTGGCGCAGCAGAACGTGGCGCTGGTAGAGCAGGCGACGGCGGCCACCCAGTCGCTGGAGGCGCAGCATCTGCAGTCCACGATGTCGCTGTTCCGGCTGGAAACGGCATAAAAGAAAAGGGCTCGATCGTCGCGCCCTTTTCAGCTGTGGCAGAGTGCCGGCGAGTAAACTGGCCCGATCGCCAGCGGGCGAAAAACGGCCTTTTGCTTGTCTGTCAGCACTGTTCGCTGCGTTATTTCGCGGTGTCCGGGTATTCGCGCAGGAAGCGCTCCACGTCGTCCACCATCGCGTCGTTGCCGCAGAAGAACGGGCAGCGCTGGTGCAGTGTTTCCGGCTGGATATCGAGAATACGGTTGGCGCCGTCGCTCGCCTTGCCGCCCGCCTGCTCGGCGAGAAACGCCATCGGGTTGCACTCATAGAGCAAACGCAGCTTGCCGTTCGGGTGGCTGGCGGTGCTCGGGTAGAGGTAGATGCCGCCCTTCAGCAGGTTGCGGTGGAAGTCCGCTACCAGTGAGCCGATATAGCGCGAGGTATAAGGACGGTGCGTCGCATGATCCTCTTCCTGGCAGAACTTCAGGTATTTCTTCACGCCCTGCGGGAAACGGATATAGTTGCCTTCGTTAATGGAGTAGGTGTAGCCCTTTTCCGGGAAGGTCATTCGCTCGTGGCTCAGGCAGAAAACGCCCAGTGAAGGATCGTAGGTAAAGGCATGTACGCCGCAGCCTGTGGTGTAGACCATCATGGTCGAGGAGCCATAGACCACGTAGCCCGCCGCGACCTGCTTATGGCCCGGCTGTATAAAGTCCGCTTCAGTCAACGGGGTGCTCGGCGCGCTGACGCGATGATAGATAGAGAATATGGTGCCAACAGAGACGTTAACGTCGATATTGGAGGAGCCGTCGAGCGGGTCCATCAATACCACATATTTACCGTGCTCCACTCCTTCGAAGATAACGAATTCGTCTTCTTCTTCCGATGCGATCCCTGCCACGATGCCGCGCGCTTTCAGCGCCGCTTTCAGTTTCTCGCTCGCGAACAGATCCAGCTTCATCTGCTGTTCGCCCTGAACGTTTTCAACGCCGCTGGCGCCGAGAATATCCACTAGTCCGGCTTTGTTGATGTCGCGATGGATAATTTTCGCGCCCAGCTTGATAGCGGAAATCAGCGCCGTCAGTTCACCTGTTGCGTGAGGAAAGTCGTGCTGTTTCTTGACGATAAATTCGCCTAACGTTTTCATAACACATTCCCTGAATCTTCGATGGAGTGGCAGCCTGCCTGGCAAACCGCCAACGTTTGCGTACGCAGTTTAGCCGATTGAACTTCAAAAACCATAATCCTAATCCGTTTCTTAAGTCTGCGAGCAGGGTTACACTGTGCGCCGAACTTTTGAGTAATTGATCTCGTTATGCGCATTGATATCCCTGGGATTTGCGGCACCTTTATGGGCGGCCTGGCGATGCTGGCCCGTTCGCTCGGCTACCAGGTTACTGGCTCGGACGCCAACGTCAACCCGTCGATGAGTACGCTGCTCGAACAGCAGGGCATCGAGTTAACTGAGGGCTACGACGCCTCACAGCTCGATCCCGCTCCGGATCTCGTTATCATCGGTAATGCGATGACGCGCGGCAACCCCTGCGTAGAGGCGGTGCTGGAGCGCAACATTCCCTATCTTTCCGGCCCGCAGTGGCTGCATGACTTCGTGTTGCGCAATCGCTTGGTGGTGGCGGTAGCAGGAACGCATGGCAAAACAACCACTTCGGGTATGGTTGCTTGGATTCTGGAGTCGTGCGGCCTGGAGCCTAACTTTATCATAGGTGGGGTGCCGGGCAATTTCGACGTCTCGGCAAAATTAGGAAAAAGTTCATTCTTTGTGATTGAGGCGGATGAGTATGACTGCGCCTTCTTCGACAAGCGCTCCAAATTCGGTCACTACTGCCCGCGCACGCTGATCCTCAATAACCTTGAGTTCGATCATGCAGACATATTCGACGATCTGCGCGCCATCCAGAAGCAGTTTCACCATCTGGTGCACATCAGTGCCGGGCCAGGGCAAGATCCTGCTGCCGGAGCACGATCACAGCATCCGGCAGGCGATGACCATGGTCTGCTGGAGCGAGCAGGAGAGCGTCGGCAACGACGGTCGCTGGCAGGCGAAGAAGCTGCTGCCGGACGCGTCGCGCTGGGAAGTGCTGCTCGACGGCGAGCGCGTCGGTGAAGTGAACTGGTCGCTGATGGGCGAGCACAACATGCACAACGGCCTGATGGCGATCGCCGCCGCGCGCCACGTCAGCGTCAGGCCGGAGGACGTGGCGCAGGCTCTGGACAGCTTTATCAACGCGAGCCGCCGTCTGGAGCTGCGCGGCGAGGTAAATGGCATCAAGGTCTATGACGACTTCGCCCACCACCCGACGGCAATTCTGGCGACCCTCACCGCGCTGCGCAACAAGGTCGGCGGCTGCACCCGCATCCTTACGGTGCTGGATGCCGCGCTCCAACACCATGAAGATGGGCGTCAGAAAAAACGACCTGGCGCCATCGCTGGCGCGCGCGGATGAGGTGTCCCTGTTCCAGCCGCACTATATTCCGTGGCAGGTTTCCGACGTCGCCGATGCCTGCATTCCGCCGGCGCACTGGAGCGCCGATATCGACGCGCTGGTGGAGATTGTGGCGAAAGCCGCCCAGCCGGGGGACTCGATCCTAATGATGAGCAACGGCGGCTTCGGCGGAATTCATTAGAAGCTGCTGGATCGTCTGGTGTAATGGCCTGTGCGCCGGCTGTCGGGCGCACGCTTTCCTTCTTCAGTTTTGCCTTCAGACCCGCTTACCGCCCGCTAAAAAGCGCGATATATTTTTGAAATCGATCCTGACACTGCCAAAATTCTTCTGATCCTGTCAAAAACAAAAAGGATTGGTGTCAGTATAATTTTTATCATAGGTGCTGTTGCCATATATAAGAAATAAAAAGCTTTCCCGTTAATTAAATAAGTAACACGTGTTTATCAGGCAGTATTTCTTATTTTGGTTTGGCATTTAAATAGAATTTAATAACACGGTAAAGGAAGAGTAATAAGTCTGATTATTATTTTTCTGCTGCCTTGTTATCATCAATAAGGATGTTGTTATGGAAAAGAGTAAATTATTTCAACCCTCTCTCGGCCTCACGCTGCTTCTGGGTTCAACCGCCGCGCGGGCGACCGCATCTGTGGACTACCGCCTGCGCGACCGTACGTACTATGACAAGCTCGGGTTAAGCACCACCCTGCCGCAGGATATGTTTATTGGCGTCGGGACGAAATTTAAAACCGGCGGCACCGATCCCAAAGACAAATTTTATAATGACACCGTATTAAACGTGGTTGAAGTCACCTTCCTGAAATTCTACCACAGGGGAAACTGGGCGCTGTCGCCCTTTATTCAGCCGGAATTTAACTCCGCGCGAACCGAATGGATATTCGGCTTCGCGCCTTGGTATAAAATTAACGATAGCTGGTATCTTGGCGGACTTTGTCGTCTGGAGCTGACCGACTACGCGCATGAAGAAAAATGCGATACCGGCGGCATCGATTATTGCTATTGGCGGTTTTTCAGCTTATCCAGCGCCTGGCGAATCGGTTCGACGTCGCGGGCGCGCAGCATTTTGCTAATCAGCTGCAGCTGGCGGCGGCCCCCTCTTTCTTGATGCGCTGCGCCAGCTCAATGGCGGCCAGCAGCTCTTCGTTCAGCGGGATCTTCTCCAGGGCGTTCTTGCCCAGATCGAAAAGTTCGGCACCCAGGCGTTTCAGCTCTTCAGCGTCTCAGCGTCGCGTTTAATTTCGCTTTTACTGACCCAGATAATCTCTTCGTCTACTTCTTCCTGATTATCCGGTACATCGTCGAGCCACTCATCGGGCTGTTTGGTCATTTTCTAGGCTCTCCTAAAAAAAAAAAGAGGCTAATCCTATCAGTTTATCGAGTGACTGCGAAATTGTTCTCTGACTCTGATAGACTCAAAACTTTCATACATAAGATTAGACGGCAGGCCGATGAACGTATCTACTCAGGTTGCAGAACAGCGAAAAGTGTTGGAACAGGTAGTCGAGCAGGCGCTGGATCTGGCAAAAGCCAGCACCGACGGCGCGGAAGTGGCAGTGACCAAAACCACCGGAATCGGCGTCAGCACCCGCTACGGCGAAGTGGAGAACGTCGAGTTCAATAGCGACGGCGCGCTCGGCATTACCGTTTATCACCAGAACCGCAAAGGCAGCGCCTCATCGACCGATCTCAGCCCTGAAGCGATTAAATGCACCGTGCAGGCAGCGATCGACATCGCGCGCTACACCTCTGCCGATCCTTATGCTGCGCCGGCAGAGGTGGATCTGCTGGCGTTCGACGCGCCTGATCTCGATCTCTACCATCCGTGGGAAATCGACGCCGATCGCGCCATCGAGCTGGCCGCGCAGGCGGAGCAGGCGTCGCTGAAGGCGGATTCGCGCATCACCAATACCGAAGGCGGCAGCTTTAACAGCCACGTCGGCATCAAGGTGTTCGGCAACAGCCACGGCATGCTGCAGAGCTACTGTTCCAGCCGCCATTCGCTCTCCAGCTGCGTGATCGCCGAGCAGGACGGCAATATGGAGCGCGACTACGCCTATACAATCGGACGCGCCTTTGACGATCTGCAAAGCCCCGACTGGGTCGGCGAAGAGTGCGCACGCCGCGTGCTGTCGCGCCTGGCGCCGCGCAAGCTCTCTACCATGAAAGCGCCGGTGATCTTCGCGCCGGAAGTGGCCACCGGCCTGTTCGGCCACCTGGTCGGCGCCATCAGCGGCAGCAGCGTCTACCGCAAATCCACTTTCCTGCTGGACGCGCTCGGTCAGCAGATCCTGCCGGAGTGGCTCACCATTCAGGAGCAGCCGCACCTGCGCAAGGGTCTGGCCTCCACGCCGTTCGACAGCGAAGGGGTACGCACCCAGGCGCGCGACATTATTAAAGATGGTGTGCTGCAAACCTGGCTGCTGACCAGCTACTCGGCGCGCAAGCTGGGCCTGAAAAGCACCGGCCATGCGGGCGGCATTCACAACTGGCGCATCGCAGGCCAGGGCAGCAGCTTTGACGATCTGCTGAAGCAGATGGGAAGCGGCCTGGTGGTCACCGAGCTAATGGGTCAGGGCGTCAGCGCCATCACCGGCGACTATTCGCGCGGCGCGGCAGGTTACTGGGTAGAAAACGGCGAGATCCAGTATCCTGTGAGTGAGATCACTATTGCAGGAAATCTCAAGGATATGTGGCGCAATATCGTTACGATTGGTAACGACATTGAAACCCGCAGCAACATACAATGCGGTTCGGTGCTGCTGCCAGAAATGAAAATCGCCGGCCAATAAACACACTCGCTTCCTGAAAGCAGCCGCTCTGGCTGCTTTTTTTTTGCCCAATATAGCGCGGCGACGGGGCCTTTGTAGAAACCGACGGAGTCAGGCTATTGACGGGGCCTTATAACGAAAGGGCGGCCTGGGCCGCCCTTTTTGCTTTTTGCCGCTTACTTCAGCAGAGTAAAGGCGGTCGTGACGTGCTTCACGCCGCTGACCCGGCTGGCGATATCGGCCGCCGCTGTCGCCTCTTGCTGTGTCACCAGACCCAGCAGAAACACTTCGCCATTCTCGGTGCTTACCTTAACATTGGACGATTTCACCTGGTCGCTGCCCAGCAGCTGCGAGAGGATTTTTGTGGTGATCCAGGTGTCCGAAGAGGAGGTGCCGAGGCTCACTTTCTGACCGATGCGGATTTCATTATAGACTTCAGTCGCGCCGTCCACGCCCGTGGCGATCTGTTTGGCGCGACTGGCGATATCCTGCGACGGCGCTTGGCCGGTCAGCAGCACCTTGCCCTGATAGGCAGTGGCGATAATGCGCGCGTCGGTTTTGATCTGCTGATCTTTCGCCAGCGCGTTGCTGACGCGCAGCTCCAGCGTGCCGTCGTCTACCTGCGTACCGACGGTGCGCGGATCGGTGGCTGTTTTGGTGGCAACAGCCGCGCCGCCGGCAACGACCGCGACGCAGCCCTGCAGCAGCATGGCGGTTAACAGGATGGCGACAGCGTTCAATGCTTTCATGGTTGCTCCTTCAGCTATTCCTGGTGGGGGAACAGATTGTTATCAATCAGGTCGCACAGACAGTTGAGCGTCAGCATATGCATTTCATGGATGCGGACACTGCGGTGCGAAGGAATGCGAATTTCCACGTCGTGCGGGCCAAGCAGACCCGCCAGCTCTCCGCCGTCATAGCCGGTGAGCGCGACAATAGTCATATCGCGAGTAACCGCGGCTTCTACCGCCTTGACGATATCGCGCGTATTGCCGCGGGTGGAGATAGCCAGCAGCACGTCGCCGGCCTGACCCAGCGCGCGTAACTGTTTGGCGTAAATTTCGTCATGCTGGCGATCGTTGCCGATTGCCGTCAGCATCACGTTGTCCGCGCTGAGCGCTAGCGCCGGCAGGCTGGGCCGCTCGGTTTCGAAACGGTTGATCATGCTGGCTGCGAAGTGCTGTGCGTTAGCGGCGGAGGCGCCGTTGCCGCAGCTGAGGATCTTGTTGCCGTTCAGCAGGGACTGCACTAGCGTCATGGCGGCGCGGGAAATGGCGTCCGGCAGCGCTTCAGCGGCTGCAATCTGGGTTTGAATACTTTCAGTAAAACACGCTTTAATTCTGTCCTGCACATGACCACCTGGTTCTATACGTCTGCATTAAAGGCATTGGGCAGCCATTCGAGCGCCGTACCGGTAATGGCGATAATGTCGAAACAGCAATCCACCGTTTCAAAACTGCCGCCGCGCTGGGCGAGCCACAGCGTGGGTGATGCTGGCGAGCGCGCCGCCGTAGCGTGCATCGCGCCGGTAACGCACCGCCACAAACACCCAGCATGCGCCGTCGCGCATAACCAGATCCAGTTCGCCAGCGCGACAGTGAACGTTGCTGGCTACCCAGCGCAGCCCGGTGCGCTCTAAATAGCGCCGGGCGCGCTGCTCCTGTTCGGCGCCGAGGCGCCGACGGTTCAGTAGGTGGGAACGATCTCGCCCTGGTGATACTGATTCCATGGCAACGTCCTGTTGATCATGCAATCCTGATTCGCGCTCAGCTTGCCGGTATTGCCGTCAATGGTGAAGCCCGGTGTCTGGCGCACCTGATTGAAACTGTTCGCCAGCGTCCAGGCGTCAATGCCCATCGCATAGAGGCGAACCAGCGAGAAGTCGTTGTTAAACGACCGCGCCGTCTGCTGCATCAGCGCCGGATTGCGGCCGGAGAGCAGCGGAATATCGCTGAACTGCAATCCTTCCATCTCCAGACGGAAGTCTGGACCGGCGCCCGCCTGGTAGCTGCGCGAGCTGGCGTAGAGCGCAATCCCGCTGCGGCTGCCGGTATGCATCGCGATCATCGGCTTGATCAGCTGCAGCTCATCCTGCGTCGAGACGATATAGACCGAATCGACGCTGCCACCCTCGCTCGCCGTCGCTGGCGCGCTCGGCTGCGGCGAAGGAATGGTCAGCCCGGCGATGGTAATGCTCTGCGGCTCGGCCGGCTGCATGTTGACCGGCGTGCCGCTCAGCGTAATGCCCGCGCCGCTGTTGATGCCCTGTTTCAGCTCGGCGGTAGAGCCGAAGCGCTGCTGCAGCGGCGCGCTGCCGCCCAGCTTCTGCCAGGCCTCGGTAAAGGCGTTGACGACGCGATCGCCAAAGCTGCTACGCGGCACCAGCAGCAGCGGCTGGCGTTTGCCCTGATCCCACATATGGTGTGCGGCATCGCGCGCTTCTTCTTCAGGAGAAAGCGCAAAATAGCAAATATTCGGATGGTTCTGGATCTGTTCCGGGGCGTTAAGCGCCAGCACGTTGAGCGGCGTCTGGCTGTTGGCCACCGACTCCACCTCGTTTTTCAGCAGCGGCCCGACCACGATGGTGGCGCCGTCCTGCTGCGCCTGCTGCATCACCTGCTGGATTGGTTGGCTGCTGGTGTCATAGACCTTAATTTGCGCGCTGCTGCTGGGCGGCGCGCTGGCGGCGGGCTGCGGCTGCGCGCCTTCTGCCGTCGCAGGCTGTGCGGCTGGCGAAGCCGCATGCTGCGGCGCGGCGTTCAGCGCGCCGTTTTTAGCGTCGTTGAAGCCCTTTTCGATAGCACCGGCGAAAACCTGCGCCTGACCGTTGAGCGGCAGCAGCAGCGCGATGGTGCTGGTTGAGGCTTTGGTAAAGTTTTGCGTCTGGCTCAGCGGCGTCGGCAGTGTTTTGGCCGCCGGGTTTTGCGGATAGCGCGTCTGCCAGTCTGCCAGCGCCGATTTCAGCATCTCGCCGTCCTGCGCGTTGGCGCGCCAGACGTTAAGCAGATCCAGCCAGCCCTGCAGGGTGTTCTCGCTGGCGTTGATCACCAGATTGCTGGCCTCCTGCAGCGTCATCTGCGTCAGCGCCTGCCAGGTGGCGTCGATGTTTTTCTGACGATCGTCGCCGCTCAGCAGCGGCTCCTGGGCGATATAGGCGCGCAGCAGCACCAGCGAGAGTTTGCCCTGTGCGGCGGCGATCTGCAGGCCGTAGTAGCGCGCCTGCTGCTCTTTCGACAGGTCGTCCACTTTCACCTGGTTCAGCAGCTGGGTCGCGCCCGGCACGTTCTGCTGGCTAAAGAGGAACTGCGACTTCAGCAGCAGCAGCTCCTGCTGCTGCGTGTCGCTGAGCTGGCTCGGCAGCTGATTCAGCTGCTGGCCCGCCTTTGGATACTTTCCTTCTTTCATCAGGGCGCGGATGGCAAGTAATTGCCAGTCTGTCCTGCTATCATCGCTGCTTTGCTGTACTTGTTGCAGATAGTAATCAGACCCGCCGGTAACAGGTCCCTGAATATTGACGTTAGAGGTTTGCGGCCCCTGACCGCTACAGGCGGCTAAAATCAGCCCAGCAAGAAGGACAGGCACAAAGCGTCCTACTTTATGGCGAACGACTTTTGAAGGAAGCATACTGTATCCAGTGATGTTTTTTTCAAGATGCTCAATATTAAATCGGCAATTCGGATGAAACAATGAAACAACTCGATCGGGCAGAGATTTCTGCCAGCACGCTCTACATCGTTCCAACCCCGATTGGTAATTTGGGTGATATCACCCAGCGGGCGCTGACGGTGCTTTCGGGCGTCGATCTGGTCGCAGCGGAAGATACACGTCATACCGGGCTGTTGCTACAACATTTCGCCATCGCTGCGCGGCTCTTCGCACTTCACGACCACAATGAACAGCAAAAGGCCGAACTGCTGCTGGCGAAGCTGCAGAAAGGGCAGAGCATCGCGCTGGTCTCTGACGCCGGCACGCCGCTGATCAACGATCCGGGCTACCATCTGGTACGCCGCTGCCGCGAGGCGGGCATCCGTGTGGTGCCGCTGCCGGGCGCCTGCGCCGCCGTCACAGCATTAAGCGCCGCCGGATTGCCGTCCGATCGTTTCTGTTACGAAGGATTTCTGCCTGCCAAAACTAAGGCTCGCTGCAACGCGCTGCGCGCGCTGGCGCAGGAGCCGCGCACTCTGATTTTCTATGAGTCGACCCACCGTCTGCTCGACAGCCTGGAAGATATGGCGAAGGAGCTGGGCGCCGACCGCTACGTGGTGCTGGCACGCGAGCTGACCAAAACCTGGGAGTCGATTCACGGCGCGCCGGTGGGTGAGCTGCTCGCCTGGGCCAAAGAGGATGAGAACCGCCGCAAAGGGGAGATGGCGCTGATCGTCGAAGGGCACAAGGCGGATGACGAGGCGCTGCCCGCAGAGGCGCTGCGCACGCTGGCGCTGCTGCATAAAGAGCTGCCCCTGAAAAAGGCGGCGGCGCTGACGGCGGAAATTCACGGCGTGAAGAAAAATGCGTTCTATCGCTTTGCCCTCGATCAGCAAGAGGCGTGACAAACGGGGGCGAATAGCCTATTATCCGGCGCTGAAGCTGACCAGACAGTCGCCGCTTTGTCGTCGTCCCTCTTGTAGGGATACGGGCAGAGGGGAGGAAAGTCCGGGCTCCATAGGGCAGGGTGCCAGGTAACGCCTGGGGGGCGCAAGCCTACGACCAGTGCAACAGAGAGCAAACCGCCGATGGCCCATTTATGGGATCAGGTAAGGTTGAAAGGGTGCGGTAAGAGCGCACCGCGCGTCTGGTAACAGTTCGCGGCACGGTAAACTCCACCCGGAGCAAGGCCAAATAGGGGTTCGCATGGTACGGCCCGTACTGAACCCGGGTAGGCTGCTTGAGCCAGTGAGCGATTGCTGGCCTAGATGAATGACTGTCCACGACAGAACCCGGCTTATCGGTCAGTTTCGACTTTTCAGGTGAAAACCCCGCGCAAGTGGGGTTTTTGCTTTTTGGGCAGCCTGGCGGCAGCACTGGCCCGCTCTATTCTGCGCGTCTTCACTCCCCTGATAACGCCAGTTCCGTTCCCGCCATGCTAAACTGCGCCCCGGCAACGAAAGGAGCGGCGCGTGGCGAAATATCAGCAACTGACGGACGAAATTCAGCAGCAGATGGAAGCGGGCATCTGGCCGCCGGGCACGAAGCTGTCGTCGCTGCGCCAGCAGGTGGCGCAGCAGGGCATGAGCCTGATGACGGTTATGCACGCCTATCAGGTGCTGTAGAGCTAGGGCTGGATCGTCTCGTGGCCGCAGTCCGGCTACTACGTTGCGCCGCGCGCGCTGCAGGCGATTGAGCGGCTGAAACTGAAGGCGCTGGCGGTGCCGAGCGACCCGCAGCAGGGAATCGATATGCAGCAGCTGGAAGAGACATTGCAGCGCTGGCCGGTGAAGACCTGCTGGCTGATGACCACGCTGCAAAATCCTCTCGGCGTCAAGCTCTCGCCCGTGCGCAAAGCGCAGCTGGTGGCGCTGCTGGCGCGCTATCGGGTGCCGCTGATCGAAGATGACGTCTACGCTGAGCTCTGGGCCGGCAGCGAGCCGCCGCATCCGGCGGAGTACTGGGATCGCGACGGCGGCGTGCTGCACTGCGGCTCGTTTTCGAAATGTCTGGTGGCGGGATTCCGCGTCGGCTGGGTCGCGGCGGGTCAGCACGCGCAGCGCATTCAGCGGCTGCAGCTGATGAGCACGCTCTTCTACCAGCGCGCCGATGCAGCTGGCGCTGGCGGACTTTCTCGCCACGCGTCGCTAAGATACGCACCTGAAAAAGCTGCGCCAGACGCTGGCGCGCTGCAAAGAGTGGGTGCGCCAGGCGCTGAGCCGCGCGCTGCCGATAGGCGCCGCCGTCAGCGATGCGCCGGGTGGCTATTTTGGGCAGGTGACGCTGCCGCAGGGCTATGACACCACCCGGCTCTATCAGCAGGCGTTGCAGCAGGGGATCAGCATTGCGCCGGGGCGGCGATCGAAGCGCTGGGTGCGCTGATCGCCGCTCAGCAACCGGGCTGACTACACCTGCGCCGCCTGACGGTGGCCCTAGGTCAGATAATAGACGTCATAAAAATCGACCTCGCCCTTTTGCTGCAGCAGACGGGTAATGCCGCTTTTCACCTGCTCCGGCGCGTCCGGCAGGTTGAGAATTTTTTTCACGCCGCCTGCCGAAACCGGCTGCACGTAATACCACTCGCCGTTGTATCAGACGTGCAGATCGAGCGCGTCGATATCCTCGAAGCGATATTTCGGATTGATATCCAGCAGCATCAGAAAGCTTATCACTAGCACGAAAAGGGTGGCAATCTAGAAGGCGGGCCAGCCCAGCATCTCCGTCGTGAAGATCAGCGCCACGCACAGGGTGTAGCAGAGGTACATGATCGCCCAGAGGCCTGGATGGGTTTTCAGAAACGAGAAGCTGAAGCGCGGTCGTTTGTCGCGGCGCTCTTCGCGATTCAGGGTAGCAATTTCATCAAGCAAAATTTGTTTAATGGCGTCCATCGTTCACCTCGCAGTCACCGTTTCTGCGTGGTAAAATAGATAATAGTTGGCGCGAGGAGGAGACATAAACAGAGATAATTTTTATAACAGTTTGCCAGAAATGCGCCGTCCCGCTGCCGGGACGGCGCGGGCTTAGCCGCGGCCGTGCGGTTCGTCCCAGTCAAACGCCGGACCCAACGAAATCACGCCGTTCGGGTTGATGGTTTTGTGGCTGCCATAGTAGTGATGGCGGATATGCGGCAGGTTCACGGTCTCGGCGATGCCCGGCATTTGATAGATATCCCGCAGGAAGCCGTTCAGGTTGAGGTAGTCGCCGATGCGATGGCAATCGCACTTGAGATGGGTGACGTAGACCGGATCGAAGCGCACCAGCTTGGTCTAGAGGCGCAGATCCGCTTCCGTCAGCTGGTCGCCGGTGAGGTAGCGGTGCTGGCCCAGAATCTGCTCCAGCCGCGACAGCGAATGGAACAGCGCGGTGACCGCTTCGTCATAGGCCGCCTGCGACGTGGCGGAGCCCGACTTATAGACGCCGTTATTCACCGTGTCGTAGATCCAGCCGTTCAGCTCGTCGATCTTTTCGCGCAGCGCAGGCGGATAGTAGTCGCCCGCCCGCGAGCCGACAGCGTCAAAGGCGCTGTTGAACATGCGGATGATATCCGCCGACTCGTTGCTGACGATGGCGCCCTGCTGCTTGTCCCACAGCATCGGCACGGTGACGCGCCCGGTATAGTGCGGATCGGCATGCAGATAGAGCTGATACAAAAACTCGTTCTGTTACAGCTTGTCGCCGGTGGCGTCGGGAAGGCCGTCGCCGAAGGTCTCCAGCATTAGTGGATGCACCACGGAGACGTCAATCATCGACTCCAGCCCTTTCAGCTGACGCATCAGCAGGGTGCGGTGCGCCCAGGGACAGGTAAGGGAAACACAGAGATGATAGCGGTCGCGCTCGGCTTTGAAGCCCGCGCTGCCCGTCGGGCCGGCGCTGCCGTCCGCCGTCACCCAGTTGCGCTAGACGGCCTCAGAGCGCTTGAAGCGTCCGCCGGTGGATTTAGTGTTGTACCAGGTGTCATGTCAGACACCCTCGATCAGTTGACCCATATCGCCTCCAGTGCAAACAGGGCGAAGAGTATCCTCGCCCTGCTAAGTATATGTGGCATTATGCCGGATGTGTGTTTAGCGAAGTGCAGCGGCCGGCTGCGCTTTTTTACGCAGCAGACGGTCAAAGCTGTATGTGCCCGGGCCCACCAGGCCCAGCACCAAGAAGCCGCCCGCGATAGAAAGGTTCTTCATAAACATCAGCTGGTTGACGCCTTACGCAAAGTTGCTGTGGAACATGAACGCGGTCAGCAGCGTAAAGGCAGCGGTAAACAGCGCGGTAAAGCGCGTTAGGAAGCCGAACAGAATCGCCAGGCCGTCGCCGAACTCAAGCAGGAAGGATCACCAGCGGCAGGAAGAAGCCGGGCACGCCTATCGCTTCCATATACTGCTGCGTGCCGGCATAGCCGGAAATTTTGCCCCAGCCGGCCGTGACAAACAGGATGGGCATTAAAATGCGCGCCAGTAGCAGGCCAGTATCTTAGAATTTTTTCATCATTCACTCCAGGCTAAGTTTTTGCAGGAGCAAGCTACCCGCGTCTGATAATTCCCAGCAAACGGGTTGGTTACGTTTCGCTGAGCTAATAGCTGGAGATATGATAGTCGCGGCGCGGAAAGGTTGTAAGCGAGATATTCTGTAGATGATGTTCAGGAAATCTGATGAAGCAAAGCCGGTGTTTTTCACACCGGCTGAGGGTGGAGAAGATTAGCGCTGCGGCAGGGCCGCCTTCAGCATGTGCCAGGTACTCCAGACGCCGAAGCCGCGCTTGAACAGGCGCATAAATTTATTCGGACGGCGTACCGACCAGATCGCCAGCGCGCTGCTGCCGATGGCCAGATAGCGACGCATACAGAGAAACGTCAGCCAGCCGCGATCGTACCGCGCCGTGCTTTGCAGAAAATCGCGGCGCCCCATGCCGAGATCTAGCCGCTGCTGCTGAACCTGGCTCAGCAGTTCATGAATGCGCGCCTCGCGTTCCTGTTTGCTGCTGCTCATGCTCGATGGTCCTCCAGCAGCTGACGGTCGGTCTCCAGCTCTTTGCGCGTATGGTGCAGCAAGGTGGACTGCCGCGACTTACGCAGGCTCCACAGGCCGAAGATGATCGCCAGTAAAAAGAGTACGCCGGTGGTGATGCCGATCGCCATCAGGCGATACTGAGCGTCAACCGCCCAGAGAATCAACACCGTCAGGCTCATCAGCCCGAATGTGGTAAACAGCATGGTCAGGCCCACCATCAGCAGCAGCTGAATCAGGCTGGCCTTTTCCGCTTCCAGCTCGACCACCGCCAGACGGACGCGTGTCTCGACCATGCTGACCAGCATAGTGACGATACGCTGACCGATGTTGATGACCCCTTTGCCGGGGCCGTGGCTCCGCTGTGAGACCGCCATAATTAACGCCGTGAAATCAGGATGCCGATCGCTACGCCAATTGCCGCACCGATGCCAACACCATGCCAAGGGTTTTCACGCACGTAACCGTCCGCTTTCTGTGCGGCTTCGCGCGTGGTCTGCGCCAGATATTCGCCGGAATCGCCCAGCTTTTCACGCGAGCTGTCGAGCGCGACGCGAGCCTTATGACGCAGCTTGTCCAGTTCGCCTTTCGACTTATCTGTGGTGGTGCTCAGCACCTCTTCCAGGGTGTCCGCCAGATTTTTTAACTCGGCACGCAAATGTTCTGATGACGTCTCTTTAGACATGTAATGTTCCTTTAGCTTCAGTAGTTGAGTCCGGATTAGTAAGGCTCCGCCTGTAACTTTTTCAGCTCCTGGCGTGCGTCTTCCAGTTTACGTTCGCGTTTGGCGATTTTTTCCCTGTCGTCGCCTTCCTGGCGCTCCTCTTCAAGCTCGCGCTCGGCGACCTTGTCCTGCTGCGCCTTGATGCGCTCCTGATGGGCCGCTGTCAGTTTGCTGTCGCTGCAGTTAGCACGCACTTCGGTCAGCGCCAGCTCCAATCCGTTGATGCGGCGTTGGTTGTCGTGCTGCTTCGCCATCGCGATATTCATGCTGAATATCCTGTTCTTCTTGCTGACAGAGCGACTCCGCTGCCATCAGCGATCCAGAGAGAGAAAGCAGCGCGAGACCAAGAAGTAGTTGATGTTTCATCAGGCTTGTTACCTTCCATTATTGCTGCCCTGCCCTGCCGTGACCAGACAGTGCCATATCATAGCGTGTCAGATGACTGAGCCACCAGTTAAGCATAGACAGCGCCCGTAAAAAGTTCAAAAAAGACGGGGGATACAGACTAATCCGGCGTCGTCCCGCCAGCGCGGGACGACGAGATTGATTCAGGAGACGTTCAGCGAGGCAGCGGAAGCGGAGTCGAGATGTCTGGCGACCACAAAGCCGTCCGGCAGCAGGCGGAGCAGCACTTTCTACGCGGCGGGGCTCTGCACCTCGTTTTCAAAGTTGATAATCAGCGCGTCGCCGGCGGGCTTGATGCTTTTGATGCGGATGCTTTTCGCCGTCAGCTGCTGATAGAGATGGAAGCCGTCCGGCAGCGGCCCGCCGGCGTGCGAGACGCGGATCTGCACCATGGTGTCGTGGCGCAGCAGCATCGGCGCCAGGCAAATCACCAGCAGTAGCAGAGCGGCGACGGCCAGCCAGGGCAGCATCATACGCCGGGGAACAGGAGCATGAATTTTCATGCTCCCCCCTTGCCGCTCTGATTCGCCTGACGTTTGCGCCACAGCACCAGCAGCGCTCCCGCCAGGCCAATCAACAGTAGCACCAGCGGCAGCAGCATCAGACAGAACATCAGCTCATCTTCATAGCGGCGGAAGATCGGCGTTTTGCCAAGCGCAAAGCCGAGCACGGTGAGGATCAGCACCCAAAGCAGCGCGCTGACCCAGTTGAAGAACTGGAAGCGCGCGTTGCTCAGAACAGAGAGGCCGGCGATGGTCGGTAGCAGGTGCGGACAAAGGCGATAAAGCGGCCGATCAGTAGCGCCGAAAGTCCATGCCGGTGAAACAGGCTGTGTGCGCGGGCGTGATACTGCGCGGGCCGGTGCGACAGCCATTTTTGCACCGTCGGCGTATTGCCGAGCCCGCGTCCCTGAATATAGCTGCCCCAGCAGCCGAGAGGCTGGCGCCGGTGTTCAATACCAGAATCGTCAGCGGAAAACTCATAGTGCCTTTGGCGATCAGCACGCCGACCAGAATCAGCAGGCTGTCGCCAGGCAAAAACGCGGCGGGCAGCAGGTCATTTTCGAGAAACAGGATAATAAACAGTACGCCATAAATGGCCCATACCAGCGTCGGATCGGAAAGCCTCTCGTAGTCCTGTTGCCACAGCGCCTGTAGCAACGCATGCAAAATATCCATAATCATTCCTGAACATCATTGTTTAACGCGTCTCGAAAGACATAAGCGCAGACCGGCGTTTGGTTATCTGTTTTAGGAGCGCAGCCTGTGCAGGATTTTCCGGATTCTTCCAGAATTGATTGTTAAATCAGCCGCTTTTTAAACCCTGTCGCAAAGGGTAAAAAAGGGGCGATAACTGTAACAAAAATCACCAAGGGTGAGGCAGGGGAATGTGCCTGCCGCACAGGAGTTTTACCTTTAGACACGGCCCGTCAAAAGAAATGACTTTGTTGGGCGAAAACCCAGCGGAATCAAGGCATATTGCTGGCACCATCGGAAAGGATGACGGGATTTTCAGCAAACATGTAACGATCCACATTAAATTCAAAGTCATCGGCGGTCGCGTTGAACAGCATCTGCTTAGTATTTTCCAGATGTTGCCACATCGCAAGTTTGCAGGCAGCGGGATCTTTGCGCATCAGCGCTTTGAGGGGTTGGTCATGGTCGTCGCACCAGCTGAGGATGCTGAGCTGGTCGATGTGCTCGTGGAGTTTGAGCCAGTAGGGGTTATGCAGGCAGTGAGCCACATTTTTTTCAACGATGGCCGCCAGCGCGCTGTTCTGCGTGGACTGAGCGATGCGCACGTGGAACTGCATGTCCCACTGCGAGTCGCGGAGGTGATCTTCTTAACGCGCCTTTTCCTGAATCGCCATCAGCTCAATGATGTCCTGACGCGTCACCTGTGTAGAGGCAAACTCCGCCACATTACTCTCAATCAGCTGTCGCGCCTGCAACAGCTCGAAAGGGCCGAAGCTGGCGAACTCCAGCTGGATGGCGGTGGTGACGCGATTCTGCTGCTGGCTGGTAATAACGTGAATGCCGGACCCTTATACGCACCTCAATGTAGCCTTCCACCTCTAGCATATGATCGCTTCGCGCACCACGGTGCGACTGACGTTCATCTCTTCCGCGATCAGACGTTCGGCGGGCAGCTTTTGTCGCCGACAGGATAAATGCCTATTTCGATACGGCTTTTTAGATCGCTGGCGAGCTGTTGATAAAGACGGCGAGGTTCGGTCAGTTCCATAGCACATTCCCCAGTTTCCGTGACGCAAATAAAGTTATTATACCACTTTGCGGCGATGAAATAAAAGATCCCGCCTCTTTATGACGCGGGATCGTGGGCGCTGTCGCAACGCTGAAGCAGCCGCTTTGCGTCTCAGGCAGCGGCGTCAGCCGCGCAGCGCCGCATTCTGCGGCACCACCACCTCTTGTTCCCGCTCGGCCACCGGCTTGTTGCGCAGCACCGTCCAGATCACCACCGCGTCCAGCAGGTCAAACACCGCCAGCGCGCCGACCACCAGCGCGAACATGGTGCTGGCGGTCCAGGCTGCCATGCCCCCGGTCAGGCCGTTCGCCGTCTCCACCTCATTGCGGCCGAAAACGTCCGAGGAGAGGGTGATCAGCGCGCCGGAAAGCGCCTGATGGGCGAAGCCGCCGACGCAGAGCAGCGCGATGTCGACATAGGGGCTGGTAAACAGGCCGATCGTGCCGGGACCAATCATCAGCAGCGCGCCCATGGTCACCACCAGCTTGCGCGACACGATCAGGTTCACGCCGAACCAGCACTGGAACAGCGGCCGCAGGTAGAGCCAAGGATGCATCCGAGGTCGGCGAACAGCATCGGCATCCAGGCGAACAGCGCGATCTATTTCAGGTTGAAGCCATAGACCTTGAACATAAACAGCGGGATCCAGGCGTTAAAGGTGCCCCACGCCGGCTGTGCCAGAAAACGCGGCAGCGCTATGCCCCAGAACTGGCGGTTGCGCAGAATCTGGCGCGCCGACATTTTTGTGGTGTTGCCGGTCTGATGATGCGCCTCCTGGCCGGAAATGATGTAGTGATGCTCCTTGTCGTCGCTGAGTTTGGTTTGCTGCTTCGGGTGCTTATAAAACACCAGCCAGCAGAGCGCCCAGATTAGACTCAGCACGCCAGTGATGATAAAGGCCATCTGCCAGCGATGCGCCACGATCCGCCCACACCACCAGCGGCGCCAGCATGGCGCCGATAGAGGAGCCGACGTTGAAGTAGCCGACCGCCACGGAGCGCTCTTTGCCCGGGAACCATTCGCTGCTCGCCTTCAGGCCCGCCGGGATCATCGCCGCTTCCGCCGTGCCGACCGCGCCGCGCGCCAGCGCAAAGCCGCCCCAGCTGCCTGCTATCGCGGTGGCGGCGCAGAAAATCGCCCAGAGCACGGCGAACACCGCATAGCCGACTTTGGTGCCGAGTATGTCGAGCACGTAGCCTGCCACGGGTTGCATCACGGTATAGCAGGCTGAGTAAGTCGCCACGATGTAGGAATATGGAAGCGGGGCTGGCGCATCTGCGCGCCCTGTATGAGGTGATGCGTCACGACAGGCGCCAGCCGGGCAGGCTGAGCGAGCTGAAGTTCGGTCTGGAGTGTAGCGGCTCGGACGGCTTCTCCTGCATTAACGCCAACCCGCTGCTGGGGCGCTTCTCCGATCAAGATGATGCCAATGGTGGCACCACGGTGCTGACGGAAGTGCCGGAGATGTTCGGCACGGAACGCATCCTGATGAGCCACTGCCGCGACGAGGCCACCTTCGAGAAGACCGTGGCGATGCTCAACGACTTCAAGCGCTACTTTATCGATCACTAGCAGCCGATTCTCATCCCGGTTCAGGCGTTTCGCCAGCGCCATATTCACCGGAATATTGGCCGCCGAACTGCGGGTAAAGAAAGCGGTCACGCCGCTCTTGTGCAGGCAGGTAAACACCAGCGGATAGGGGTGCGGCGGATCTTGCTGTAGACCAGCATCGGGTTCACAACCAGCGCCATTAGCGCCATGCAGCCCAGCAGCAGCGCCAGCAGGTGCGCGTACTGCCACAGCGCACCAAAGCCGGTCGACGCCACCAGGCCGAAAATGCCGATCGGCGCGCAGCAGATCACGCAGCGCACTAGCCAGGTCACGGCAGTCGAGGCGTCATTAAGCAGGTCACGCGTGCTCTGTGCGCTGTGGCGAAACGCCAGACCAAGGCCGACCGCCTACACCAGAATGCCGATATAGTTGGCCTCCATCAGTGCGGTGATTGGGTTGGTAACCATGCTCATCAGCAGGCCGCGCAACACCTCGGTAATGCCCGACGGCGGCGTGATTTCGGTTTTACCGACCGCCAGCGTCAGCGTCTGTGGCACCAGATGACGGAATACCGCCGCGACCACCGCCGCAAAAAGGTGCTCAGCAGATAGAGCGCGATAATGGGGTTGATATTGCTTTTCTGGCCCTGCTGGTGATTGGCAATCGAGGCGATCACTAGCATCAGCAGCGGGGCGACGGTCTTCAGCGCGCTGACGAACAGCTCGCCCAGCAGGCCGACCGCCATCGCCGCATCTTTCGAAACCCAGGCCACCGCCACGCCGGCCACCAGCCCTACCATAATTTGTTTCACTAGGCTTCCTGCGAGTAGCGCGCCCAGTCGACCGGAGAGAAATGTCTGCATAGTTGTTCTTTACATTGTAGCGGGATGTGGACCAGAGGGCGTTGATTAACGCGCCTGGAGCGGTTTGCCCGGCGGAGTATAAGGAAAAGATCTGACGAAGAAAGAGATAATTCTGCCAATGCGGGGGAGATCGGATTTCAGTTATGCTGTTTGCGTGAAGTGTGACAGAGCAATAAAATGTCGCATTCGTGACTGGAAAAATAAAACAGGGGCATTGGCTGCCCCTATAGCGGATTATTGTGAAATTTTTTTCTGGTCGTTTTGGCGATTCATCCAGGCGTTGATCAACAGCGTCGAGCCGAGGATAACGCCGATCACGCTCAGCGAGATCGCGACCGGAATATGGTAGAAGTCGACGATCAGCATCTTGATGCCGATAAATATCAGCACAATCGCCAGCCCGTACTTGAGCATGGATAAACGTTCCGCGACGTTGGCCAGCAGGAAGTACATGGCGCGCAGACCAAGGATAGCGAACAGGTTAGAGGTCAGCACAATAAAGGGATCGGTGGTCACGGCGAAGATCGCCGGAATGCTGTCGACTGCGAAAATCACGTCGCTCAGCTCCACCATAATCAGCACCAGCAGCAGCGGCGTCGCAAACAGCACGCCGTTTCTGCGGGTAAAAAACTTCTCGCCTTCCAGTTCCAGCTCGTCGGTCATGCGCAGGTGCTTGCGCAGCCAGCGCACCACCGGCTTGTCGCCCACTGCGTTCTTATCATCCTCTTTCGAGAAGGCCATCTTCAGGCCGGTCAGCAGCAGGAACGCGCCGAACAGGTAGAGGATCCAGCTAAACTGCGTCACCAGCCAGCTGCCGGCGAAAATCATAATGGTGCGCAGCACAATTGCGCCCAGCACGCCGTAAATCAGCACGCGGCGCTGCAGCGCGGCAGGGATTGAGAAGTAGCTGAACAGCATTAGCCAGACAAAGACGTTATCGACCGCCAGCGCCTTCTCCAGCACGTAGCCGGTGAGAAACGCAAGGGTCTGCGTGGTGGCGACTTCCCGCCCGGCGCTGCCCTCGATATACAACCAAAAGGCGGCGCTGAACAGTAGCGACACCGAGACCCAGACCAGCGACCAGACTGTCGCCTGCTTAAAGCTCATGGTCTGCGCGCCGCGCCGACCATGCAATAAGAGATCGATCGCCAGCATGATCAGCACCACGACCGCAAAGCTGCCCCAGAGAAGCGGTGTTCCAACAGTTTGCATCGTTTTCCTGCCCTGAAATAAAAAAAACGGCTGAATTCAGAAGACGTCAGCTGCTTTACAGGATGTAAGCGAACCTTGCCTTCCGGCAAGGTCTCACTTACAACGCAGAATCAGATTCCGAGTTGTCTGTCGACCGGATGCTTGCGCATCGTAATGACGATCGAGCAGCTTACAAGTCACTCCCCTTTGCTGGCAGTTAAGATAGGTGCTGACGGGAAAAGTGGCAAGAGCAGGCCATTCATATTTAGACATATTTACACAGAGTCTGCGTCGGCCGGAAACACCACACCGGTCTGGCGGCGAATTTCCGTCAGCAGCGCGACGGTGGTGCGCGAAACCTCCAGCGAGGCATGGTCGATACCCTGGGCGCGCACCAGCTGCACAAAGGTCTGCGCTTCATACAGCATGGTGTTGCTATGCTGCGGCTGGCTGAGATCCTGCGCGTCGCCGCCCCGCGGCAGCAGCGTCAGCGACTGCACCTCCGACAGTTTTTCAATCAGCAGCGATCCTTCCTCGCCCTGAATCTCGCTTGGAATGCGCGAGTCGCTGACCTTGGAGTGCAGCAGTGTCACGTCGAAATCGCCGTAGTCGAGTAGCACGCTGCCGTAGCCGTCGACGCCGCTGGCCAGCAGCGTCGTGTTCGCCTGCACGCGCTGCGGCGCGCCCCACAGCGTCACCGCCGCCGCCAGGCAGTAGTAGCCGATATCCATAATCGATCCGTTCGACCAGCGCGGATCGAAGGTGTTGAGAGATTCGCCGTTCAGGTAGCGCGGATAGCGCGACGAATATTGGCAGTAGCTGAACAACGCCTTGCGCAGCGGGCCAAGACAGGGCAGCGCCGGGCGAAGTTAGGCAGGCTGGCAGTTTTAAACGCCTCGAACAGGATCACCTGATGGCGCCGCGCGCAGGCGATCATCTGCTCGGCCTCGCGCAGGTTGGAGGCGAGCAGTTTCTCGCAGATAACGTGCTTGCCGTGGGACATAAACAGCTGCGCCTGCTCGCAGTGCATCGCGTTCGGGCTCGCCAGATAGACCGCCTCGACCTCGTCGCTGGCCGCCAGCGCCGCCAGTGAGGTAAACAGATGCGGGCAGGGGAAGTGCTCGGCGAACGCCTCTGCCTGCTGCTGCGCGCGCGAATAGATCGCGCTCAGGTGCAGATGGCCGGTTTCATGCGCGGCCTCGATAAACTGGCGAGTTATCCAGTTGGTTCCCACAATGGCAAAACGGATCACGTCATCTCTCCTGCGGCAAATAAGCGGCAGAGTAGCACGGCGGATCGCGCGAGTAAGCAGGGGAATTTGATCCAGCGATCCGCCTTCCAATATAGTGGTGGTGCCACGGTGGCTGGCTGAAACAAGGAGACCGAGCTTGAAAGGAAGTAAACACGCTCTGAACTGGACCACGCTGCTGGTGGCGATCCCCGTTGGCCTTGCGGCGTCGCTGGTCACGCTGGCGTTTCGCAGCGTGATCGACCTGATCAACCGGCTGCTGTTTGGCAGCAATGGCAAGATCATCGTGGTGATACATGTCTGGCTATGGATCTTCTGGCCGCTGCTAGTGGTCGCGGGCGGCCTGCTGGCGGGCTTTTTCCTGCGCTATGGGGTGAGCATCGAACAGCAGCAGACGGTCAAAACCGACTACCTTGAGGTGATCAACGCGCGGCTCGACGAGGTGCCGACCCGCACCTCGCTGTTTCGCGCACTCTCTTCCATCGCCAGCATCGGCTCGGGCGCCTCAATCGGGAAAGAGGGGCCGATGGTGCAGCTCGTCGCGCTGCAGCTGAAGAACAGCGACGTGGTGGCGATGGCCGCGGCGGCCGGGCTGGCGTCGGCGATCTTCTTCGCCGAAATCGCCTTCTGTATCTCGGCGCTGTAGCGCCTGATCCCGCTGGTGATCGCCTCGTCAGTCGCCGTCACGACCATGTGGTCGCTGGGCTTCCGCAACGCCCTCTATCCGCTGGCGGACGCCAGCTTCCAGATGGACCTCAGCAGTCTGCTGGTAACGGTGGCGACTGGCCTCGCGTCCGGTCTGGCGGGCTGGCGGTAGGCTGCTGGCGCTGATCTCCACTGATATTCTGGGCAACGGCTATGAGGTGATCGTGAAGATCATAGCGGGCGACTATCTGCTGCAGGGCCTGCTGCTGGTGCTGAAGACGCTGGCCACCATGCTGTCGGTCGGCTCCAACGCGGTGGGCGGCCTGTTTACACCGTCGCTGCTGATTGGCGCGCTGCTCGGCGCGGCGCTGCATCTGCCGATCGGCGACCCGCTGTTCTATGCGGCCATCGGCATGGCCGCGGTGCTGGCGGCGGTAAGCCAGGCGCCGCTGATGGCGATCCTGATGGTGCTAGAGATGACGCTCAACAGCATGTTGCTCTTTCCGGTGATGCTCGCCGCTGTGCTGGCGTAGATGGTGGTCTATCGGCTGCAGTCTGCCAGCACCTATCCGGTGGTCGGCAGCCACTTCAACTGCTCGGAAGCCAAGTACGACTTCGACAATATGCGCGTGGCGGAGCTGATCATTCCCGGTGCGGCGCTGCAGCCGCAGGAGTCGGTGGGACAGGCGCTGGCGGTCAGCTCGCTGAAGCGAGAACGCTACGCCTACGTAATCAACGCGGCGGGTGCCTTTCTCGGCGTAGTCTTGATCCACGACATCGCGCGCAAGATGCTGGCGCAGGAGATCACGCTGGATTCGCCGGTCGCGATGGTGACGGACGACAACTTTCCCTTTGTTTATCAGAATCAGAGCATGCGCGAGGGCTGGGAGGCGTTCGCACGCGTCACGCTGGAACGCCTGCTGGTGCTGAATAATCCACAGGAGAAGCGCTTTCTCGGCGCGCTGACCAAGACCAGCCTGATCCAGAAGGCGCAGGAGTTTCTCTAGGCGGCGTTGCCGCGCATCGCCTGGTCCGTCATCCACAGCCGGGCGTCGAACTCCAGCTGATGGTAGTCGGGCTCCATATGGCAGCAGAGCTGGTAGAAGGCTTTGTTGTAATCCTTCTCCTTCAGGTGCGCCAGCTTGTGCACCACGATCATGCGCAGAAACGGCTCCGGCTCGAGGCGGAAAAAGGTCGAGACGCGGATCTCCACCTTGTCCTTGAGGTTGCCGCCCTGCACGCGCAACACTGCGGTATGCAGCCCTAGCGCGTGCTTCATCACCTTGATCTTGTTGTCCTAGATCACCTTGCTGACAGGCGGCGCGTTGCGCATGTAGCGGTTTTTCAGCGCCTGGGTATAGTCGTAGAGCGCCTTGTCGCTGACGATATCGTGGGTGTCGGGATAGCGCTGCTGGATAAACGCCTCCAGCTTTTGATGGTCAATCAGCGTCTGAACCTGCTGAAGAATGTTCTCAGGATACCCCTGCAGATAGATAAGAGAGGACATTAGGGATTCCCGGCGAAAAGAAAGTATACTGCGCCCCCCTTGTGGGGCGAAAAACCGCCAGATTGTACCAGCCGGAGAATTCATGAGCCAACTTGAACTAGTCGATCGCAACCTGATCCTGCACCGTTTCCTGCAGATGCGCGAACAAAGCCCGCTTTAGGCGTGGGACGCCGCAGATGAATATCTGCTGCAGCAGACGTTGCCGCAAGGGCCGATCCTGGTATTCAACGACAGCTTCGGCGCGCTGACCTGCGCGCTCGCGCCGCGTCCGGTCTGGCACGTCAGCGACTCCTGGCTGAGCCGGCAGGCGACGCGCCAGAACCTGCGCCTCAACGCGCTAGACGACGGCGAAGTGCACTTTCTCAGCAGCCTCGACGCGCTGCCCGCCGCGCCCGCGCCCGTGCCGCAGGCGGCGACCACCGTCTGGCCGCTGGATGAGACGCCATATCAGATCCATAACCACGCCAACGTCTTCTCCCTCGCCTCGCTGGATATCGGCGCGCGCTTCTTTATGCAGCATCTGCCGGAAAATATCGAAGGCGAGATTGTCGATCTCGGCTGCGGCAACGGTGTAATCGGTCTGATGGTGCTGGAGAGCAATCCGCAGGCAGAGGTGCATTTTCTCGATGAGTCCTATATGGCGGTGGCGTCGAGCCAGCTGAACGTCGAGGTGAATCGCCCGCAGGACCTGGCGCGCTGCCAGTTCCGCGTCAACAACGTTCTGAGCGGCTACCCGTCAGACCGCCTGCACACGGTGCTCTGCAACCCGCCGTTCCACCAGCATCACGCGGTCACCGATCATCTGGCGTGGCAGATGTTCCACGATGCGAAGCGTTGCCTGCAATACGGCGGCGAGCTGCGCATCGTCGGCAACCGCCACCTTGACTATCACCACAAGCTGAAAAAGCTTTTCGGCAACTGCACGCTGGTGGCGTCGAACCAGAAGTTCGTGGTGCTGCGCGCGGTGAAGATACGCTGATTACAGCGCCAGCGTTGTCGCCTAGGCGATCGCCCGGCACGCATCTAGCTCCAGCGCCACGTCGGCGCCGCCGATCGATAAGGTGTAGCCGCTTGCCGCGCGCGCAGCGCCGCCTCCAGCTCGCGCTGCGGCTCCTGATCGGCGCAGATAATCAGATTATCCAGAGGCAGCGTCTCCTCGACGCCGTCGCGCCGCAGATGCAGCCCCTCGTCGTCAATCGCCAGATATTCTACGCCGCCCTACATGCGCACGCCGCGCGCCTGCAGCGTGGCGTGATGGATCCAGCCGGTGGTTTTGCCCAGCCCGGCGCCCGGTTTGCCCGGTTTGCGCTGCAGCAGCCAGATCTCGCGCGGTGACGCTGCCGGCTGCAGGCCGCCGCGCCCGGCAAGCGTCTGGTCAATGCCCCATTCGCGGCAGAAATGATCGATGTCGTTCGCCTCCGCAGGCTACGAAAGAAACATCGCGGTATCGAAGCCGATGCCGCCCGCGCCGATAATGGCGACGCGGCGTCCCACCGGTTTTTTATCGCGCAGCACCGCGAGATAGCTGAGCACGCTGGGGTGATCGATGCCCGGAATCGCGGGCGTGCGCGGCTGAATGCCGGTCGTCTGCACGATCTCGTCCGCCTCGTCCAGCATCTGCGCCGTGACGCGGTAGCAGGTACGCACCTCAACCCCGGCGGCGGCGAATTTGTGGCGAAAGTGCGTGTTCGCTATAGAAGGCCGCCAGGCGCTGCGCGCCCGCCGGATGCTCTTCCAGGCCGGTATGCATCGAGACCATCAGAAAGCGGTTGCGCAGCTGGGTAAACCCTAGATCGAGCGGGGCGAAAAGGGCGGGGTAGGCGTGGCTGTTCACGGCTGTGTCACTCATGCAAAGTGATCAGATGAGTTTACTGTAGTCGCCGTGATGTTATTAAAAAGTGAAATTTTGCAGCGCTGTGAGACGCGTTAAAAAAGCGCGCCGCTGCGGCGACGGATCTAGGAGTAGCGCGACTGGTAGCCGTTGTTGAAATGGGTGTCGCGCCGGTAGCTCGATCCCGCCTCCGCCATGCAGTAGGTGCAGAAGCCAACGTTCTTGATCTGCTAGCCCGGCACGCTCGCGCGCATCAGAATGGCGGTGGCCAGCTGCGGCAGATCGAACCAGACGCTCGCCTGGGTGGCGATAGCCTGCGGCCTAACGGCGAGCGGATTGCGTGGCTGCGCGCGATGCCAGCACTGCTCCAGCGGGCCAGGCTGGCGCGCCGCGATCTGCGCCAGCATCTCCACGCCCAGCTCTTAACAGCAGGGCGCAATCGCCGGGCAGATGGCGACGGAAAGGTGCGCGGGCGTCGCGCTATCGCGACAGAGCCGCGTCACGGCGCTCTCCAGCACGCCCGCCAGCGTGCCCTTCAGGCCGGCATGCACCGCCGCCACGCGCTGATGGCGGCATTCGGCGATCAGCACCGGCAGGCAGTCGGCGGTGTAGACCGCCACCGGGCGGGCGCCCAGGCCGATCACGCCGTCCGACTTGCAGCTTTTCGGCGGCACGTTGGCCGCATCCTCCACCACCGTGGCGCTGTGGCGCTGCATGCCGTAGGCGGTGTCGCTTCGCTAGCGGGCTGAAAGGCGTATTCAACCCACTCCAGCACGTCAAGCAACGTGGAACGTACACGAACTCCCATCATCCTCTCCTGTGATCGTTAGGCTGCATCGAGCTTAGGTTAACTGCTACATTTTGACAGCGTACTCTCCCCTCACTCTAGCATTTAA
The DNA here is from genome assembly GCF_013753875.1 of Candidatus Pantoea persica. Classification (GTDB taxonomy): domain Bacteria; phylum Pseudomonadota; class Gammaproteobacteria; order Enterobacterales; family Enterobacteriaceae; genus Pantoea; species Pantoea persica. The sequence continues at coordinate 229,872 of NZ_SMDS01000018.1, read as the reverse complement.
GGATGACACAATGAAAATGACCGCAACGCTGCTGGGCAGCGGCCTGATGACGCTAATGCTCTCCGGCTGCGCTTCGCAGTCCCCTACGCAGGCAATAACTGTTATCCGCTGTCTATACGAATAAAAGCCACTTGTAACCAGATACCTTTAATAGAACGATGCGTCTGAAGAGTGATTTGAGGATTGTTATTCAGTAAGGCGTTGCAGTGAGGTACACGGGCACGTAATAGATGGTTTTGTCAACGCGGCAGGCGGGGGCATTGGTGAAGCGGTAGAGAGAGCCTTTTACGGATAAATAGATCGCATCATTATCCACCTTCTGCAACGTGTTGTGGTCCGTTGTAATCATAAAGGGTTCGTTGCCATCTTTCGGGCTCGCCATAAAAGTGCGAGTATTTTTGCTGGCATTGTATAAATAGAAGCGATATGAAAAGTCTGTCGTGGTCCCAGCACTGGCTTCGGTGATGTAGAGGCTTACGTGAGAGGTCACGGGAATGGTTTGCGGTAGGGTTTGTTCAAGTGGGGATAAGTGGTCAATTTTAAACGCTGCTCAAAATAACACAGGAAAAAGTAAAATAAGCAGATGTCGTTTTTTTAAAAACTGAGCGTTTCGCATATTCTATTCCCATTCTTATCCATGACTGATTATCTGGATCGTCGCCATAAGGTGCAGATCTATACCAGTCGCCAAAAGCAGGCGAACTTGTGCCTGCTCGGCTTTGTGCCCATCCAGCCGCTCTTAGCAAGATCTCTGCTATAATGCCTGCAGCATGTCCGACTGCTCCATAATGGAAAACTTGAGCTTTTGCCTCGTGGCAACAGCTTTATAAAGATAGGGAGAGGAAGAATCAAATTCTTTTTGTATTAAGACCGGTGAGTGTTTTCTTGTCCCTGTGATTTTACCAGTCATGGCATCGGTAGGAAGGTTTAGATTATGGGAAAAAGCAGTGACTTCAATACTGCCTTTACGATTCTGAACATCTACTGAACCTCGAATAATAGAACTACCATCATCCTTTAACCATAGGTAAGCTGGAATCGCCATTTGCGCCACCTTTCCTTGTAAGAAAAAGAGAGATTACGCTATTCAGAATAGAATAGAATGATTTTAATCAATTGAGGTATTCTTGAGCTGGTTATTTAATTTAATTAATTAAATTGCTGTTTAATAATGGAGTGAACGTGATGCTTAATTGAAATTGAATAGAAGTCTACATGTTATTTTGTGTAAATGTAAGTGGTAGTTTAGTTGTTATTGGATTTTTTAGGTGATTTTGATGACAGCTACGAAAAGGGCACTCGAAAAATAGATTGGCCTTGCCGGATGATAAAGGAACATGTTCTACAATACCGATAATATCTTAAAGCGAGATGATATAGGCGGGACTGGATTTTAGAATGCGAATGAGGGGCTAATAGAATCTTTAAAATCATTTTTTCACGTATTATAAAATTGCGTCACTATTTTACCACCGTTTTAATTCAGCCAATAAATGAACCACTTTTAAAAGTGGCTTTATCTTACTAATTAGACAGCTTAAATTTAGTGGCCCCTGCTGGGTTTGAACCAGCGACCAAGCGATTATGAGTCGCCTGCTCTAACCACTGAGCTAAGGGGCCAGCAGAGCGGGGATTATAATGTATCTGTTTAGAGCGATCCAGCACTCATCCGCCGGATGCTGAAAATTTCTCCAGCGCATGAGTGCTTGATTCAACTAGACATTTCCCGAATATGCGGCGCCTTTTACCAGACAAGCGCAGGCGATAAGCATCACGTGTCGCGCATTTACACACATAGGGGGAGCAGTCAGCGCACTCTACATCCTTAGTCTGCCACCGCGCCCTGATCGTTCACGCTGCGCACGCGGTAGCGCGACGCCGACTGGCTTTGCGACAGAAAGGGCACTATCGTGCCGCGCAGGCGATCAAGCTCCTGCCACTGCGCAAGATCCTCCAGCGCCGGAAGGGGTATCGCTTCGCCCGCATCTAGCCCGACTAGCGCGGCATCCACCATCTCATCCACCTCCATCACTATCTGCGGCGGAAGCGCATTGAGCGAGTTGCCGGACCGGTCAAATATCTCGGTGCGCGTCGCGCCGGGCAGCACGGCCTGCACCTGTACGCCGCTCTCTGCCAGCTCGCGCTGCATAGTGCGCGTCAGCGTCAGTATAAAGGATTTACTGCCGTTATAGGCGCCGTTGAACTTCTCATGTACCAGCGCCAGCACCGAGGCGACATTGATAATCACGCCGCGTCCGCGTGTGCGAAACGCATTGCCCGCCGCGTGCGCCAGGCACGTGGGGGCGAGAATATTCAGCGCCAGCATGGCCTGCATGCGTTCGATGTCGGCATCGAGAAAATCACCGTCCACGCTCATGCCGGAATTGTTCGCCAGCAGGGTAATCGCCGCGTTGTTTTTCAGCTCATGCTCAACGCGGTGCAGATCGGCGGCGTCGGTAAGATCGGCGCGCAGAATGCGTACCTCAATGGCATGTTTCTGCCGCAGCGACTGCGCCATCGCGTCTAGTCTGGTCTGGTCGCGCGCTACCAGAATCAGATCGTAGCCGCGCGCCGCCAGACGCTGCGCATAGGTGGCGCCGATACCGCTGGATGCGCCGGTGATTAAAGCAAAGCCCTGTGATGATGCTGACATAGTGAACCCCTTGCGTATGATGGTTGTCATACATGCAGCTGATATGACGACAATCATATTAGGCGTTAAGCAGGTAATATGACGGTCGTAATGATTGCTATAATCGGCCAAACGGTTTTAGTGAGCAGAGACAAATGGATAAACAAACGCACAAAGCGCGCACGCGGCAGCGCATTCTGGAAGAGGCAGCGCGGGTGATGCGCGAATGCGGCACGGAAAGTATTGGCGTGGCGGCGCTGATGAAGCGTGTCGGGCTGACGCACGGCGGCTTCTATGCGCACTTCGACTCGCGCGAGGCGCTGGTGCAGGTGGTGATTGCTGAGATGTTCGCCGACTCCGCGCAGCGTATGAGGTCGCTCTGGCAGCAGCCCGATCCGGCTGAACGGCTCAGCACGCTTATTGACTACTACCTGTCGGAAACGCATCGCGACTGCCGCGCCGAAGGTTGCCCGGTGCCGGCGCTGGTCAGCGAGGTCGGCCATCTGCCCGAAGAGGCGCAGGCGATATTTACCCAGGGCGTAGCGGCGATGCTGCAGCGGCTGAGCGCGCTGCTCGCGGAACTGTGGCAGCGCGATGCGGAGACGCTGGCCAGCAGTCTGCTGGCCGAAATGGTCGGCGCGCTGGCGCTGGCGCGCGCCTGCCCGGATAAGACGCTCTCGGCAGCGATGCTGGCGCGCAGTCGCGCAGCTATCCGCCATCGCGTCGGGCTGAAGGAGGCGGCATGAGCGAGCATAATATTACCGACATCATTGCGCCCGGCCTCGACGTGCTGTTCTGCGGCATCAATCCCGGCCACTCGACGGCGCATACCGGCTATCATTTTGCGCATCCCGGCAATCGCTTCTGGAAGGTGATTCATCTCGCCGGCTTCACCCACGAGCAGCTGAAGCCGGAAGAGGAGCTGCGGCTGCTGGAGACCGGCTGCGGCATCACCATGCTGGTAGAGCGTCCCACGGTGCAGGCGAATCAGCTGGCCGCTGAAGAGCTGCGCCACGGCGGCGCGCGCCTGACCGACAAGGTGCTGAACTACCAGCCGCGCGTGCTGGCGATTCTCGGCAAAGACGCTTTCAGGCGCGCCTTTAATCTGCGCAAGGTGGATTGGGGCATGCAGGGCAGTTTTATGGGCAAAACCCAGGTTTGGGTGCTGTCCAATCCCAGCGGGCTGAACCGCGCCTCGCTGGATGAGATCGTCAAGGCCTATCGGCAACTTCATGGTGCGTTACATAAAAGTGGCTAATAAAACGTGAACAGGCTCGGCTTACTGTCAAGCGGCGATTGTTCCCCGTCCGGATTCTGGCTAAACCAGGTGCTGGACAATAAAAGGAGAGTGGCATGAAAAAGTACCTGATTATCGTGGCGGCGCTGCTGGTGGCCGCGCCGCGCCGGGCTGGAGCGAGACGCTGCGCGTCTTCTGTTCCGGCGGCATGTATCCTGTGGTGAAAAGCCTGAAGGCTGATTATGAAAAGCAGAGCGGCAATCAGCTGACGCTGGAAGCGGCGCCGTCCATGGGCGATACGCCGCAGGCGATCCCGAATCGCCTGAAGCGGCATGACGATGCGGACGTACTGGTGATGGTTCAACTACACCATCGCGCCGCTAGGGCCGCAGATAAAAGCCGACAAGCATCAGGTGCTGGCGCACTCCTATATTGCGATGGTGGTGAAGCAGGGCAGGCCGGTGCCCGATATCAGCAGCGTGGCGAAGTTCAAACAGGTGCTGACGGAAGCCTCGACCATCGCCGTCTCCGACAGCGCCAGCGGCCGCTACATTCGCAGCGAGATGCTGAAGGAGCTGCACCTTGGTGAGCAGACGGCGAAAAAGGTCGTCGTTATTCCCGCCACGCCGGTAGGCGAAGCGGTCGCATAGGGCAAAGCGCCGATTGGTTTTCAGCAGAACAGCGAGCTGAAGGCGGTAGAGGGCATCACCATTGTCGGCCTGATCCCGCCGGCGGTGCAGCAGGATACGCTGTATGGCGCGGTGGTGACCTCAAGCAAACAGCTGCAGGCGGCAGAGAGCTTTGTGCGCTACCTGCAAAGCGAGCAGGCGAAAACGACGATACGTGACAAAGGGCTGACGCCGCTATAAGCGTAATAAAAAACCTCGGCAGGCCGGGGTTTTTTCGATTGAGCCAGATGTTCGGCGTTAACTTTGCACCCATGAAAAAAACGGCTTACCGGGGTTTAGCGATTGAGTAAGACGCTCAGCGTTAACATTGCGCCCATAAAAAACCCCGGCAAGCCAGGGTTTTTAACGCGACAGCGAATCAGTCGTCTAGGAAGCTGCGCAGCACTTCCGAACGGCTCGGGTGGCGCAGTTTACGCAGCGCTTTCGCCTCAATCTGACGAATACGCTCACGCGTTACGTCAAACTGCTTGCCGACCTCTTCCAGCGTATGGTCGGTGTTCATGTCGATACCGAAACGCATGCGCAGCACTTTGGCTTCGCGCGCGGTCAGGCCCGCCAGCACGTCGTGGGTGGCGGAACGCAGACTCTCGGAGGTGGCAGAGTCAAGCGGCAGCTCCAGCGTGGTGTCTTCGATAAAGTCGCCCAGATGCGAATCTTCATCATCCCCAATCGGCGTCTCCATTGAGATCGGCTCTTTGGCGATCTTCAGCACCTTGCGGATCTTGTCTTCCGGCATCAGCATGCGCTCAGCCAGCTCTTCCGGCGTCGGCTCGCGGCCCATCTCCTGCAGCATCTGGCGCGAAATACGGTTGAGCTTGTTAATGGTCTCAATCATATGCACCGGAATACGGATGGTACGCGCTTGGTCAGCAATAGAGCGGGTGATCGCCTGACGGATCCACCATGTCGCATAGGTCGAGAACTTATAGCCGCGGCGGTATTCAAACTTATCAACCGCCTTCATCAGGCCGATGTTGCCTTCCTGAATCAGATCGAGGAACTGCAAACCGCGGTTGGTATATTTCTTCGCGATGGAGATAACCAGACGCAGGTTCGCCTCGACCATCTCTTTCTTCGCGCGACGCGCTTTGGCTTCGCCGATAGACATGCGGCGGTTGATGTCTTTAACCTGCTCGATAGTCAGGCCGGTTTCTTCTTCGATCTGATGCAGCTTTTGCAGGCAGCGCATCACATCTTCTTCCACTTCCTGCAGCTTCTCGGACCACGGCTTGTTCATCGTCAGCGCGGCTTTGAACCAGCTCTCGCTGGTCTCGTTGCCGGTGAACAGGGTGATGAAGTTCTTCTTCGGAATTTTGCACAGTTCAACGCACAGCTTCATGATGATGCGCTCTTGCGTACGCACGCGCTCCATCATCTCGCGCATGTTGTTGACCAGGTAGTCGAACTGCTTCGGCACCAGGCGGAACTGTTTGAATACGTCAGAGAGGTTCTGAATCTCTGCTACGGCGTCAGCGTGGCTGCGACCTTTGCTCTTGATGACGTTACGGGTCGTTTCATACTGCGTGCGCAGCTCGACGAACTTCTCGCGTGCCAGCTCTGGGTCGATAGAGTTATCGTCGTCGGAGTTGTCGTCTTCGCTCTCTTCGTCTTCATCTTCGTCGTCGTCGCGGTCTTCTTCAGACAGCTCGGAGCCGACGTGCGTGGCGGTGGGCGCCAGATCTTCTTCAGCGTTGGGATCCACGAAGCCGGTGATCAGGTCGGAGAGGCGCGACTCGCACGCTTCAACTTTGTCGTACTGTTCCAGCAGATAGGTAATGGCTTCCGGGTATTCCGCCACCGAACATTGTACCTGGGTGATACCGTCTTCGATGCGCTTGGCGATGTCGATTTCGCCTTCGCGCGTCAGCAGTTCAACGGTACCCATTTCGCGCATGTACATGCGCACCGGGTCGGTGGTGCGGCCAATTTCAGATTCTACGCTGGATAACACCTGAGCGGCGGCTTCCGCGGCATCTTCGTCAGTATCGGCGCTGTTTTCGTTCAGCATCAGATCGTCGGCATCAGGGGCTTCTTCCACCACCTGAATACCCATATCGTTAATCATCTGGATGATGTCTTCGATCTGATCGGAGTCGACGATATCTTCCGGCAGATGGTCATTGACCTCAGCATAGGTCAGGTAGCCTTGCTCCTTACCACGGGTGACAAGCAGCTTGAGCTGTGACTGCGGGTTTTGCTCCATAAGACGGTATCCATACTTCTGTTAATTAGATTGGTGTCGGTCGGCAGCGAGCCAACTATAACAGTGAAGGCGTTGTGTTTTTGCCGCTGCCTTCGTCGCGGCTAGGGCTTTTGCCCATAATATATCGGCACTTAAGCCGCTTTGAATTCTGTTCCGGGTCTGGCTGACTGGCCATTTTCACATCCAGTAGTGCTCGCACAAGCTGCTTTGAGCAACCTGAAATTCCTTCAGGGCGGCCCTGAAGAGGTGAGCGTAGCGATTAATCCTCGCGTACTTCAGTACGCGCCGGGTGCTGTGCGCTGGAGCGGCTGGCTTCGCCGCCGTGGTCCAGCTAACTGCGCGCGCTGGACTGACCGGCGCTATTTATCTCTGAACGATCGCTTCTCCGGCTTCGCTTATCCGCTCGCGAAGCCTTAGTTTGCGGCGGTGCGCCCCAGAAACGAATGGGCCAGAAATGCACCTTTGGCGATGCGCACGCTTCTAACCCAGTTAAAATTCTACTTTTTTGCCAGCGCCTGACTTAACGTCCAGAATTCGCGGCGCCCTTCGGCGCTCAATCCCTGCGAGCGATCGCGAGCAATCAGCTCTTCAAGGTGCTGTTCCAGTGCGGCGTCATAAATACTCGCCAGCAAGTCGTGAAACACCGCTTCAACTTCCTCATCTACTATCATGTGGTTCCATGTAGCGAGGGTTTCAAGTGTCTGACTAAAATTTGTGCCGCGATATAACTCTAGTAGCTGTCCGGTCGTCAATCCAGGATTCTCGATGCAGCGGCTCACCAGTTCGATAAACAGCGGTAAGCCCGCCATTTTAACCTGAGCAAGCCCGTCCAGCGTCGGCACCAGTGCCGCCAGCGGCGGACTCTGCACCAGCAACGCTACCAGCACGCGCATCGTGGTGCGCTTCAGCGGCGGCGCCGTCGGCGCTGCGTCGCTGGCCGCCTGCTTCGGCATTAGCTTCTCTAACTGGTTATCGTCAAGAATGCCCAGTTTATTACCTAATTCCTGACGCATATAAATGCGCAGGGTTTCGCCCGGGATCTGGCTGATCAGCGGCAGCGCCAGCGTGCTCAGGCGGGCCTTGCCGTCGCGCGTGCTCAGATCGACCTGCGACAGCAGCGTGTCGAACAGAAACAAGGAGAGCTGCATCGCCTGCTCCATGCGCACTTCAAACGCCTCTTTGCCCTCTTTACGCACCAGCGTGTCGGGGTCCTCGCCGTCAGGCAAAAACATAAAGCGTAGCTGACGACCGTCGTTCATATAAGGCAGGGCGGTTTCCAGCGCGCGCCAGGCCGCTTCGCGACCCGCACGATCGCCGTCGTAACAGCAGATCACCGTATCAGTGCTGCGGAACAGTAGCTGGATATGCTCGGCTGTGGTCGAGGTGCCCAGCGACGCCACGGCATAATCGATGCCGAATTGCGCCAGCGCCACCACGTCCATATAGCCTTCCACCACCAGTAACCGAGCGGGCTGCGGATGGTTTTTTTGCGCTTCATACAGGCCGTAAAGCTGGCGGCCCTTATGGAAAACCAGCGTTTCCGGCGAGTTCAGATACTTTGGCGTATCGTTGCCCAGCACGCGGCCGCCAAAGCCGATAACGCGTCCGCGCTTGTCGCGGATGGGGAACATGACGCGCTCGCGAAAGCGGTCATAGGTGCGGCCTTTGTCGTTGGAAACCAGCATGCCGGCCTCCATCAATGACTCGCGATCCTCTTTATTGCCGCCAAAGCGTTTCAGCACGTTATCCCAGCCCGCCGGGGCAAAGCCAATCGAGAAATGCTCGATGACCTCGGCGCTGAGGCCGCGGCTGCTGAGGTAGTCGCGCGCGCCGCGCGCATGGGACTGCGTCAGGCTCTGCTGATAGAACCCGTTAAGGCTCTCCATCAGCTGATACAGGCTCTGGCGCTGATGGCGCTCCATCTGGTTCGGCCCGCTGCCCGCTTCATAGGGCACTTCCAGACCGTGCTGCGTCGCCAGCTCTTCGATGCTCTCGACAAATTCCAGGCGATCAAAGTTCATCAAAAAGTCGATGGCGTTGCCGTGTGCGCCGCAGCCAAAGCAGTGATAAAACTGTTTGTCGCCGTTTACGGTGAAAGAGGGAGTTTTTTCATTATGGAAAGGACAGCACGCATGGAAGTTCTTACCCTGCTTTTTCAGCTTAACACGGGCATTGATAAGATCCACGATGTCCGTGCGGGCAAGCAGATCGTTGATAAAAGCGCGTGGGATTCTTCCAACCATAAGCCCCAAATTTTCAGCTCATAAACGGCAACAAACCGCACTTCCTTTCGGAAAGCACGGCCTCTTCCGTGACTCTGTCTGCGTTTAACACGCGGTGGAGGCGAACCTCCGGAAGGACTTAGTACAGACGAGTGCGGCGTGCGTTTTCGCGAGCCAGTTTCTTGGCGTGACGCTTAACTGCAGACGCTTTAGCGCGCTTACGTTCTGTGGTCGGTTTTTCATAGAACTCACGACGACGAACTTCAGCCAGAACGCCTGCTTTCTCGCAGGACCGCTTGAAGCGACGCAGTGCTACGTCGAACGGCTCGTTTTCACGTACCTTAATTACCGGCATGTAACTCTCACCTCGATAAAATTCGTTTTTTGCTGCTGACTGCGGCGCCAGCACACTTCAAATATAATACAGTATCTTATTCTAAGGCAGGTTGGTTTGTAAAGCACCATAGACAATTAAGAACCAACAGAAGCGTTTGCCTATGTGGCTGCCGGTTTTTCAAGGGTAATGGAGGAGCATAGCGCACTCCTTATTTATCCGCCGGCACGACTTTTTGCTACGAAAGCGTCGCTTGGCGCGGAGGTTGCTGTGCTACACTGCGCGCCGCAAGTAAGAGGTAAGTGCTATGCGAATTCTGGGTATTGAAACATCCTGCGATGAAACCGGCATCGCAATCTATGATGACGAAGCGGGCCTGCTGGCCAGTCAGCTTTACAGCCAGGTAAAACTGCACGCCGACTACGGCGGCGTGGTGCCGGAACTGGCGTCGCGCGATCACGTGCGCAAAACCGTGCCGCTGATTCAGGCGGCACTGAAACAGGCGAACCTGCAGCCGCAGCAAATCGACGCCGTCGCCTATACCGCCGGGCCGGGCCTGGTCGGTGCGCTGCTGGTCGGCGCGACCATTGGCCGCGCGCTCGCCTTCGCGTGGAAGGTGCCGGCGGTACCAGTGCACCATATGGAAGGCCATCTGTTCGCGCCGATGCTCGAGGAGAATCCGCCGGCGTTTCCGTTTGTGGCGCTGCTGGTGTCGGGCGGCCATACCCAGCTGATTAGCGTCACCGGCATTGGCGAATATGTGCTGCTCGGCGAGTCTGTCGACGACACGGCAGGAGAAGCCTTCGATAAAACCGCCAAGCTGCTGGGGCTCGACTATCCCGGTGGACCGATGCTGTCGAAAATGGCGCAGCAGGGTGTGGCGGGGCGCTTTACCTTCCCGCGTCCCATGACCGACCGTCCGGGACTCGATTTCAGCTTCTCGGGCCTGAAAACCTTCGCCGCTAACACCATTCGCGAAAACGCGGACGATGCACAGACCCGCGCTGATATCGCTCGCGCCTTTGAGGATGCGGTGGTGGACACCCTGATGATCAAGTGCAAGCGCGCGCTGGAGCAGAGCGGCTTCAAGCGGCTGGTGATCGCCGGCGGCGTCAGCGCCAACCGCACCCTGCGCGAGCGCATGGTGCAGATGATGCAGGCGCGCGGCGGCGAGGTCTTCTATGCACGTCCGGAATTCTGCACCGACAACGGCGCGATGATCGCCTATGCGGGCATGGTGAGGCTGAAAGGAGGCACCCGCGGCGAGTTGGGCGTCAGCATCCGGCCGCGCTGGCCGCTGGCGGAACTGCCGGCTATCTGATGTGAAAAAGCCGGCAGCGCCGGCTCTTTTTTTGCTGTAAAAAGCCGGTATTGCCGGCTTTATTTTTTCTCTTCTTCGCGCGCTTTTTTGCGCTTCCAGATTTTGCTCTCCTGACCGCGCCACAGCCGCTGAATATTGTCGTGATGACGCAGCAGGATCAGACCGGAAAGCATCGACACCGGAAAGGTGAACTGCGGCTTAACCCACCAGACGTAGAACGGCGCGATCAAGGCGCTGACGATGGCGCCTAGCGACGAATAGCCGCTCAGCAGCACCGTCAGCAGCCAGGTGCCTGTCATCAGGCTGGTCAAATCCCAGCCAATGGGCGCGATGGTGCCGAGCGCGGTCGCGACGCCTTTGCCGCCGCGAAAGTGAAAAAAGAGTGGGTAGATGTGGCCGAGGCAGGAGGCGATGGCGGTCAGGCCGAGGAACAGCGGCGTCACGTGCAGCAGATAGGCGAGCCAGACCGGCACCATGCCTTTGAGAATATCGAACACTAGTACGCAGGCCGCCACGGCCTTGCCGCCGATGCGCAGCACGTTGGTCGCGCCGGGATTGCCGGAGCCCTGGGTGCGCGGATCGGGCAGCTCGGCGATTTTGCAGACTAGGATGGCGCTTGAAATCGAACCGCAGAGATACGCGAAAATAATCATACCGGACGCGATAGCGCTCATCATACCGTACCGTTTTCCTCAGGGTCGTTTTGTCTTTATGAACCGTGGATAATACGCATTATATGCCGGAAGTGTTATCCGGCTTAGCCAAAAACAGAGACTGCTATCATGGATATCGTTTTTATCGAACAACTTACGGTGTACACCACTATTGGCGTTTACGACTGGGAGCAGGGCATACAGCAGAAGCTGGTGCTCGATGTGGAAATGGCCTGGGATAACCGGCAGGCGGCGCGCAGCGACGACGTCAGCGACTGCTTGAGCTATGCCGACGTCGCCGAGGCGATCCTCGCGCATCTCAGCGGCCAGCGTTTCGCGCTGGTGGAGCGCGTAGCAGAAGAAATCGCGGATCTGCTGATGGCGCGTTTCAACACGCCGGGCGTGCGGATCAACGTCGCCAAGCCGTGCGCTGTGGCGCAGGCGGCGGCGGTGGGCGTGCGCATCGAGCGCGGGCCTATTCCAAAATGATTTCATTGTCATTGCCATCACAATGAAACCAAACCAAATTATTTTTTTGTCATAACTGGCGCCGCTGCGTTGTTGCACGTAGAGGATGCCGCAAGCCTTAAGGTTTCCCTCAGGCAGGCGATGGCAAAATTTCAGGCGAAAGCAGCTTGCGACAGCCTTTTTAATGGGTTTGAAACGGATATAAGGAAAAGTTGATGGCCGATATTCATTAGCTTTGGGTAGCTGCAATACTGGGCATTGTGGAGGGGCTTACTGAATTCCTGCCGGTCTCCTCTACAGGGCACATGATTATTGTCGGTCACCTGCTGGGCTTTGAGAGCGAAAAAGCAGAGACCTTCGAAGTGGTGATTCAGCTCGGCTCTATTCTGGCCGTGGTGGTGATGTTCTGGCGTCGTCTCTTTGGATTAATCGGCATTCACTTCGGCGAAGTAAAGCATAAGGGCATGGGGCGCGGCCACCTGTTACTGATCCACATCCTGCTCGGGATGATCCCGGCGGTAGTGATTGGACTGGTGCTGCACGACCAGATCAAAACGCTGTTTAATCCGATCAATGTGATGTATGCGCTGGTGGTCGGCGGCGTGCTGCTACTGGCGGCGGAATACCTCGAGCTAAAACAGCCGAAAGCGGTGGGCATTGACGATATTACCTATCGCCAGGCCTTTATGATCGGCTGCTTCCAGTGTCTGGCGCTCTGGCCGGGCTTCTCACGCTCCGGCGCCACCATCTGCGGCGGCATGCTGATGGGCGTCAGCCGCTACGCGGCATCGGAGTTCTCGTTTATCCTCGCCGTGCCGATGATGATGGGCGCCACCGGCGTTGACCTCTACAAAAGCATCGGTTTCCTGACGATGGAAGATTTTCCGATGTTCGCCGTCGGCTTCGTCACGGCGTTTATCGTCGCGATGATTGCCATCAAGGCGCTCCCAGAGCTGATCAAACGTATTTCGTTTGTTTCTTTCGCCATCTATCGCTTTATCGTCGCGGCTGCCGTCTACGCCGTCCTTATGTAATGCCAGCGCGGCCGGCTGTCAAGCTGGCCGCATCTCCTCGATTCCCTGCGCCACGGCGGCAATCCGACGTCGCGTCAGCTCTTCCCGTACCGCCGCGCCTTTAAATCCAGCGTCGATGACCGCTTTGGTCGGCACCGCCTGCGCCAGCGCGAACGCCCGACGCAGATAGTCGCCCTGCGGATAGGCCATGCTCTCCAGCCTGGCGCGGCCGCGCGCATCCGCTTCGCTGGTCAGGGCGATCTGCTCCACCCGCTGCGGCTTGCGCCAGGCATCGATGCGGTCGAACAGCGCCACCAGCGCGTCAGCGGACTGCCGCTCGATGGTATGCACCACGTCGTGAAACTCCGTCACGATCAGCGCCAGATCACGGATGGCGTTCGGCACGCGCAGCCGCTGACACAGCGCCCCCACCAGCGGCACGCCCGCGGCGCCGTGGCCGTGATGGCTTGGCCACTTCTCTGGCGGCGTCAGCGCCTTGCCGACGTCGTGGAACAGGGTGGCGAATCGTACGTCCACCGCGTCCGACAGCGACGCCGCCAGCGTCAGCGTCATCAGTGTATGCACGCCGGTGTCGATCTCCGGATGCCACTTCGCCGGCGCGGGAATGCCAAATAGCCTGTCAATTTCCGGGAACAGCACCTCAAGCGCGCCGTAGTCGCGCAGCGCCTGAAAATAAACCTGCGGGTTGCGCGAGGTGAGCGCCTTCTCCGTCTCTTTCCAGACGCGCTCGGCGGTCAGCTGACTCAGCTCGCCGCTCGCCGCCATCTGGCGCATCAGCGCCTGGGTTTCGTCGGCGATGCGGAAATTCAGGTGGGCGAAGCGCGCGGCGAAGCGCGCGACGCGCAGCACGCGCAGCGGATCTTCGTTAAAGGCGGGCGAAACGTGGCGCAGCAGCCGTGCGCGCAGATCGCGCTGGCCGTGGAAGGGATCGATCAGATCGCCGTTTTCCGTCTGGGCAATGGTGTTAATCGTCAGATCGCGCCGCTGCAGATCCTGCTCCAGCGTCACGTCCGGGGCGGACCAGGTGACAAAGCCAGTGTAGCCCGTACCGTTTTTGCGCTCGGTGCGCGCCAGCGCATACTCTTCGCGGCTTTTGGGATGGAGAAAGACCGGGAAGTCGCGGCCGACCTGCTGGTAACCCTGCGCCTGCATCGCTTCCGGCGTCGCGCCGACCACTACCCAGTCCCGGTCTTTGACCGGCAGCTTCAGCAGAGCATCGCGAACGGCGCCGCCTACCAAATACGTCTTCACTCAACAACTCCAGAGATAATAAAAATGGCGCACCGGGCGGAACCCGGCGCTTAACATCCAGCTCGCTCATTGCTCTATTGTTGCACACAATTGCCAGATTGCAGCCATGAGAGAAAGGGCATCAATCGATGCCCTTAGATGACGGGAGCGATCGCGCGGGCGCTAAGGGCCGCTAAGCGAAGCGTTGCCTAGCCCTTTGCCCTGTATGGCTGGCCCTGGAGAGGGGCTCAGTTCATCCAGCTCATCCAGCGATCTTTTTCTTACGGCGCGGCACCATGTGCGGCAGCAGCAGCCCCAACAGCAAACCGACGCCGAGCACGCCGCCGCCATACATAAACTACTGCATAATATGGTGCGCTGTTTGTCATCCAGCAGAACGTTGGCGGCACTGATGATAGGACGTGAGATATTTAAAAGGGAAACGTGCGATAAATGTGGATCTACCTGGGACAAACTGGATCTATCTGGGACTAGTCAGGGTGATTAAGTTACACATAGTGAAACAGAAATCATTACTTAAAATCATCTGCCACGATTCGAGATATCTACCTAAGAAAATAAAAATTAGTCTTCATACTTAGCAGTATGTAGCCAAATGATTTTTTTCATATAAATAACACTACATCATAAATATTAAGTATTTGGCTATATCATAGTAATTACTCAATATCGAATACAGCAGGGGGAAGTGGGTGGATCATTGCTTGCACTCGCGCTTGCGCTACAGCCAACTCTGCGCGAACCTTTGAAAGCTCCAGTTCTTTATGAGCTAGCAGGTGTTTATGTACAAGGAGTGGGTCTGCCATTGCACGCACACCTTCAATCGTATGGGAGCTGGAAGCCTTGCTGCGTGAAAAAGGGTACAGCATCGGTCGCGCACAAATTTCCCGTTATGGTCAAAAGGTGCAGCGCCGCTTTGCCGCCATTCGTGACGCGACTGAAGCGGCGCGGCAACTGACCAAGGGTGCGCCCGATGACCAGGATACCCGCTCAGAGTCTATTATAGCTTTGGTGCAGACTGAATTACTCAATAGCCTGCTGGAGGCACAAACCATCAAGGAAGAAGCGGGGTCGCCGGTTGAACGGGCCGAACGCTTTGCCCGCATGGCGAAAAATCTGGCCCCGATTATTCATGCCAGCGTCAGCCTGAAAAAAATGCAAGGCCAGCTTAAAAAAATCAGCGCGGAAATGGCCAAGCTGGAGCAGGAAGCCCAGCAAGGTAAAGCACATGTCAGTCTGGATACCCTGAAGCGGGTGCGTGAAGAAATTTACGGGATTATCTCATGAGCAAAAATGTTGAACTCTACCCTTACCAGCAGCGCTGGCTGCTTGACCGGTCACGCTTTAAAATCGGCCAGTTTGCCCGCCAGACCGGCAAAACTTTTACCACCACACTGGAGCTGGTTGACGACTGCCTTGAGACCGAGGCCCGTGGCGGTCGCACCCGCTGGGTCATTCTCTCGCGCGGTGAACGACAGGCCAAAGAGGCGATGGAAGAAGGGGTCAAAAAGCATTGCCAGGCGTACGGTCTGGCCATCCGTGAAATCGAAGGCAGCGTGAAAGGGCCGGGCAGTGAACGTTACACGATGCTGGAGGCGGTGCTGCCCGGCGGCGTATTACCGCACTCCCGGCGAACCCGGATACGGCGCGCGGCTTTGCCGCCAATGTATTTCTCGATGAGTTTGCCTTTCATGCCGACAGCCGCAAAATCTGGACGGCGCTGTTTCCGGTGATATCGAACGGCTACAGGCTGCGCGTCACCTCCACCCCGAACGGCAAAGGCAACAAATTCTATGAACTGATGACCGATGCGTCATTAGATACCGTCTGGTCGCGCCGTGTGGTGGATATCTACCAGGCGGTGCGTGAAGGGTTGCCGCGCGATATTGCCGACATGCGTGCCGCCCTGAACGACGAGGATGCGTGGGCGCAGGAGTTTGAACTCAAATGGCTCGATGAAGCATCAAGCTGGCTCTCCTATGAACTGATTGACGGCGTAGAGCATGACCTGGCGGGTATCCCCGAACACTATGCCGATGGCCCCTGTTTTGTCGGCGTTGATATCGCCACCCGTCATGACCTGTTTGTCATTTGGGTGATTGAGCAGGTGGGGGATGTGTACTGGACGCGCGACATCATTACCCGCAAACGGGCCACCTTTGCCGAGCAGGACGCGCTACTCGATGATGTCTTTTTTCGCTACCGGGTACTGCGTTGCTGCATTGACCAGACCGGCATGGGCGAAAAGCCGGTGGAAGATGCCAAACGCCGTCATGGTACCCATCGTGTCGAGGGGGTGTTGTTTACGGCCAGTAATAAACTCACGCTGGCCACGCGCGGCAAGGAAATCTTTGAAGACCGCCGGTTGCGTATTCCGCAAGGTGACAAGGCGTTACGGGCTGACCTGCACAAGTTAACGCGCGTGACCGGCCCGACCGGTGCCCCGCGCTTTGTGGCCGACAGCGATGCCAGTAGCCACGCTGACCGCGCCTGGGCCTGCTTTCTGGCGCTCAATGCCGCCGACAGCCCGACCGGGCCGGGACGTGTTTACTCCCGCCGCCCCCGACAGGCTAACCGATTACTGGAGGGCTATTAATGGCACACGGACTCTATATCTCACCAACCGAATTTGTCGCCTTCGCCGACCCGCGTCGGCCACTGATGCGCACCATTGCCTCGCGCGAGCGCAGCCCTGCAGGCATTCTGGGGTTTACCCAGTGGCTGCCTAACCCGGGCGTGATATCAGCGTCTACCGTGAACTGCGGGCTGAACCATTAGTTGGCAGCAGCATTCGACGCCGTAAATCAGCCGTCAAGGCGCTAGAGCGGGGTCTCACGCCCCGTAATGCTGACCCGGCTGTGGTGGATTTTCTGCGTGAGGTGATGGAAGGCTGGGATATCGACCGCATCATCGGCGAGCTGCTGGATGCGGCCTTCTTTGGCTACCAGCCCGCTGAACTGACCTGGGTCAAACGTCACGACCGCCTGCGGGTCAGTGATATTGTTGGTAAACCGCCGGAGTGGTTCAGCTTTGATGACGGCAACCAGCTGCGCTTCCGTGCCAGACAGGCCGGGCTGGCCGGTGAATTATTGCCCCCGCGCAAGTTTTTGGTGGCAACACAGGACGCCACCTTTGATAACCCTTACGGCTTTCCCGACCTGTCGATGTGCTTCTGGCCGGTGGCGTTTAAAAAAGGCGGCTGGCGTTTCTGGATGCGCTTTACCGAGAAGTACGGCAGCCCCTGGCTGGTTGGCAAACACCCACGCGGCATCGCCGATGCGGAAATCGATCTGCTGCTCGATTCGCTCGACAAGATGGTGGAAGACGCGGTGGCGGTTATTCCCAATGATTCCACGGTAGAAATCATTGAATCCGTGGGCAAGGGCGCCTCCAGCGACATCTATCGCCATCTGATTGCGCTGGCGCGCTCTGAAATCGTCATTGCCCTGCTGGGACAAAACCAGACCACCGAAGCAGAGACCACGCACGCCTCGGCGCAGGCCGGACTGGAAGTCGCCGCCGATATCCGCGATGGCGATGCGTCCATAGTGATGAGTGCCATCAATCAGGTACTGCAGTTTATGGTGGAGCTTAACTTCGGTGAGGTGCCAATGCCTTCATGGGAGCTGTGGGCGCAAGAGACCATTGACGAGACCCAGGCCAAACGCGATTTGAGCCTGTCGCAGGCCGCGACGCTGTTTACCCCGCAATACTTTATGCGTGAGTACAACCTGCAACCGGGAGACCTGCGCGAGTCTGCGGTCATGACGCCCCTGACGAACGCGGCCTTTGCCGAGACGCAATCCGAAGAAGCCGGGCTGGCAGAGGATGAACTGGAGCACGCGCTGGAGAGTCTGATAACGCGCGGGCAACTGGGTAACGCCATGCAGCCGATACTGGCGTCGCTGTTTGCCGCCGTCGAGCAGGGCCAGTCTCCCGAGGCATTAATGGGCATGCTGGCAGAAATGTATCCGCGTATGGCGGCTGACCGTCTGCAGGCGCACCTGGCGCGGATTTTATTTGTGGCGAAAATCGCCGGGAGGCTCAGTGCTCACTCGTGATGACATTGCCGTCTGTTTTGGCCTGCCGCCTGCACGCGCCATTGCCTACCTCAGAGCCAAAGGCTAACGCATCACCTGGGACTGGGAGGAGATGTGGCAGGAAGTGCATTCACAAGCCTTTACCGTGGCGAAAGTGATGCGCCTCGATATTCTGGAGGATATCCGCCAGGCACTGGGCCCTGGCGGAAGGCAAGACCCTGCAGTGGTTTAAAAAGGAGTTGACCCCCATACTGCAGGCCAAGGGATGGTGGGGAAAAACCGATACCACCGACCCCGTCACGGGCGAGTCGGTCACCGTCCAGCAGGGCAGTGCATGGCGGCTGGAGACGATTTACCGCACCAATCTCTCTATGCTCTACAGCGCCGGACGCTGGGCCGAGCAGCAAGCCAATATCGATGATCGGCCTTACTGGATGTACGTGGCTATCCGTGATAATCGCACGCGCAAAAGTCATCTGGCGCTGCACGGATTGGTTTTCCCGGCGGATGCTCCGTTCTGGCAGACTTTCTATCCCCCTAACGGCTGGCGCTGTCGCTGCAGCGTGATGGCGCTCTCCGCCGACGACGTGCGTCAGCGCGGGCTGGCGGTGGGGACGGCAGCCGATCGACTGGAGACGGCGCTCAGACAGGTCTTTGAAAAAACCGGGGAAATGAAGGCGTTGACCACGTTTCATTTACCGTCCGGTAAAACCCTCAGCCCGGATGTCGGCTTTTCCTATACACCCGGTCGTGCTTACGCCCCTGACCTCGCGCGCTACGGCGGCCCGCTGGCTGCACTGGCGCGTCAACAGTGGCGAGGGGCATCATGAAAGACCTGATGCACATTCAGATTGATGCCCGCGAACTGGCAAAGGGACTACGCGACCTGAGCCTCGCCGGGCAGGACATGACGCCGCTGATGCGCGCCCTGGCAGAAACCCTCAAGACCGAAACCGACCTCAACTTCGAGGATGAGGGGCACCCGGCCTGGCAGCCTTCCGTGGCCGCCCTGGCCAGAGAGGGCATGACCTTGTCGGCCAGCGGCCAGCTACGCGGCAGTGTCACCACCGACTACAGCAGCCATCATGCCACGGCGGGCAGCAACCTCGATTATGCGCGTATTCATCAACTGGGCGGCAAGGCCGGACGCCAACGCCGCGTCACCCTGCCCGCGCGACCGTATCTGCCTGTTGATGAGCAGGGCGCGCTTCAGCCTGGTATCGAACAAAAACTGCTGGAGTCGGTGCTACGTTTATCTGGAAAGGGCCACCCGCCGCTAACGCCCGTGGTGCGTTTTACGGCGTTCAGGCGGGTCAGTTTACCCCTGAACGCCCTGACGGCCTTTATAAACCTTTATAAAGGCTTTCCTGCGCCATTTTTATCACCTGCGTTGACGGTCGTCGCCTTTTAACGGCATGATGTGGGTGACCCGCCGTTATCCGTACATTCTTAACCCCTTTAAAAGCCTGCCCTGTTTTCACACGCCACACTGTCCCCCTGTCTATTGACCGGAGGGGACATGAGCACACTCCATATTTTCAAAGCCGGTACGCATACCGATATGCACGGCAGCAGGATCCAGTTTAGTGAAGCAGCGGTCGCGGCGATGGTGCAGGCTTACGATCCGGCGCTGTACGATGCGCCTATCGTGGTCGGGCATCCTGCGCTCGACGCCCCTGCCTACGACTGGGTAAAAAGCCTGGTGGCACAGGGTACTGATGTGCTGGCTGAACCCCAGGACGTCTGCCGCCAAAAACGTGGTGGCGGCGCTGCTGGATGCGGTTGAAGGCGGCGACCAGCCAGTCGCCTTCAGCGAGGGCAGTCTTACCCAGCCGCTGGGCGAGGCGTTTCGAAACGTGCTGAAAACCTCCCCGCCGCTGGTCAGTTTCAGCGAGGTGGCGACCAAGGCACGCGGCAACCCGTTGGGGCAGTCGGTGGAGTTTGCCGATGCTGACCCGGTCGCGCTGGCCCTGGCGAAGTCTGAAAACATCAGCTATGAAGCGGCGGTCAAGCGCTGCCTGTAAGGAGAGAGTATGTCTGATTATCTCAAGGGGAAGCGCATCGCTGAACCGGTACTGACCACCGTCGCCCTGGCTATAAAAATGCCGCGTTTATTGGTGAGCAGCTGTTCCCGATGGTGATGATGGAAAAGGAAGGGGCGAAAGTGCCCACCTTCGGCAAGGGTCTGTTTGCGGTGTATGAAACGCAACGCGCCGTCGGTGCCGACAGCAATATCATGATCCGCGAAAAACAGGACGCGATGGACATCGTGCTGGATGAACATGATTTGGCCGCGCCGGTGGATCACCGCGAACAGGCCGAGTCGATGTTCAATGAAGAAGCCAAGGCGGCGAAACGTGCCACCCAGGGGATTGCCCTGCGCCGTGAGCGTTATGTGGCCGAGCTGGCGCAGGACAGCAAAATTTATCCGAAAGAAGCCGTCAAAAAACTTACCGCCGCCACAGGCTGGGGTGCCAAGGACAGTAATCCCCTCAAGGATATTGAAGCCGGTATGGAGGTGGTGCGCAACAACATTGGTCTGCGACCGAATGTGATCACGCTCGGCGCGTCGGTGATGGCGCTGCTGCGCTTTCATCCCGCGCTGCAGGTCGCTATCGGGGCTAATGAACGTAAACGCATCACAGAAGAGATGCTTAAAGATCTGTTCCAGGTCGACAGCGTGCTGATTGGCCAGCCGCGTGCCCTCTCCCAGGATGGCAAGACGGTCTCTGATTTGTGGGCGGACAACGTGATGCTGCATTACGTGTCCGGGCCGCAGGCTGGTAGCGATAGCGCCGATGAGCACGAGCCGTCATTTGGTTACACCTTCCGCCGTCAGGGTATTCGATGGTCGATAAGTTTGATAGTGCCGGGGGCAAGGTGGTGAACGTGCGTTACACCGATATCTACAAGGTGGCAGTGGTAGGCAGTGATGCCGGTTATCTTATCACCAACGTAAAAGGAGCCTGAGTCATGGTGACCCAACAGGTGGTACTGACCACCACAATAATGGCTGCCGAGGCGTTAATCCAGCACCGACTGGTCGGCATCTCCGGCAAGGTTTTTAAAGGCAGCGGTACCGAACTTGGTGTGGCTGACATCGCGGGCAAAAAAGGCGATGTCGTGCCGGTCAATGTCCTGGGCATTATGGCGGTCGAGGCCGGTAGTGCCATCAGTGTCGGCGAATTACTGAAATCCGATGACCAGGGTCGGGTTATGCCGGAGTCTGCTTTGGAAAAAGGCGCATTACCGGCCTCCACGGTCGGTGTCGCGCTCGATAGCGCCACTGCCGAAGGCCAGCTTATCCGCATGGTGCGAGGTATCTGATGGATTACTGCACACCTGATGATGTGGCGACGGTTATTCCCCGCCAGACGCTGATTGAGCTGACGCAGGACGGGATGACCATGGCGATTGACCAGGCGCTGCCGGACGTCGTTAATGAAACTGTGGTGAATGACGCCATCCGGTATGCGGTTGAGCTGATTGATACGCATCTGCGCGGGCTACCCTGCCGCTGACGCAGGTACCCACTGTCCTCAGGGATTTGGCGCTGAATCTGGTGTGTCATGCCCTCTATCGCCGCCGCCCTGAAGGTGACCTGCCGGACGCGGTGAAGGAAAGCTACCGCGCCACTGAGAAAACCCTGGTGGCGTTGCGCGACGGCAAGCTGACGCTGGGTATTCAGGCGACACAGAAGGATATGCCCGAGCCGGGGGAATACCGTGTCCGCAGCCGGGAGCGGCAATTCGGTGGCCCTGATGGCCTGCTGGAGCGCTACTGATGGATACCCTTACCCTGCTGAGCGCGGTGGTTGAACGACTGCGCCTTCAGCTGCCGGGGCTGCATGTGGATTTTTTCCCCGAACGGCCTGAGCAGTTTCGCCTGAATCATCCGCACGGGGCGGTGCTGGTCAGCTACGGCAAATCCCGCTTTGGCCAGACGCAGGATATCGGGGGGGTTATTCAGCCGCAGACCGTCAGACTGACCACCACGGTGGTGGTGAGGCAGCTTAACGGCAAAGGTGGCGCGGTGGCGGTACTTGATCAGGTGCGCCAGTGTCTGGGCGGCTGGCGGCCACCCGACTGCCAGCGTGATATCTGGCTGGTCGAGGAGGTCTTTTTGGGGCAGACCGAGGGGCTGTGGCAATACGCGCTCACCGTTGAGACCGTGACGGTCTTTATCCAGGGCGACCGCCCCGAAGACAATCCCCCATTAACCCATATAACCCGTGAGGAGCAATAAAGATGGCCCTGTTTCGTTATGACGGCCCACCCAGTGGCGTCACCCTGCGTACCGGCGAGGTGCTGCAGGAAGTCCTGCTCTGGCCGGGGCGGGAAGTGAAAATGCCGGAAGATCATGAGTACACCCAGACACTGGTGTGTCTTGGTTATCTGACGCGCCTGGATGCGCAACCGGTCTACCTTGAACCGGCGGCGCGTCCGGTGACATCCCGGCCTGCCGCCACCCCCTCGTCGACAGAGAAGGCGGGCAAGCAGAAAACAGACAGCCCGAGCACGGAAGGAGAAAAAGCATGAGCGATCCCTATGTACACGGCCCGGAGACCATTGAGGTCGAGCGCGGCCCCCGTCCGGTACGAGGCTCTAAATCATCGGTGATAGGACTGATAGGCACCGCCCCGACGGGCGCGGTGAATCAACCCAGGCAGGTCTGGCCGCAGCGAGAAGCAGGGGACGTATTGGCGGTAGACCCTTGCGCATTATCTTCTGCACAGCAACAGCAGGCTAAAAAATTACTTGAGTCCGGCCATAACAGAAAACAGCTGGCATTACTGTATGGCGTTTCGCTGGCCAGCATCTACAAATATTGTCCAGTTAACCGGAATGCTCGAACAGGCCAAAATGGCTTTGATGAAAAATAACAGTGTAATTTCTTTGCACTGATGGAAACAAAAGTAGCCCGTCATTTATCGCACGTTTTGGCTTCAAATATCGCACGCCGCATCACACTGACCTTTTTCTGCGCCACAATCAACTCGTTCTTCAGCTTCTGGTTCTCTTCTTTCAGCCCGTTGATCACAGCTGTCGCTGTTAGCGACTTTGTTCTGCATTTCCGCGGTGCGCTGGTTCCAGCTGTTGTCGATATTGCCGAGCTTGGCAGGTAAGATCGTTAACCTGCTGCTCCAGCTGCGGCACGCGAGTGCGCAGACTGGGTTCGGCGCTCAGCTGCGACAGCGGGAGCCAGACGGTGCGGCCTTCCGCATCGCGGATCTGGCCATAGTTGGTGTCGGCATTGGTCTGAAGCAGCTGCACTTCTTTCGCCCGCGTTCAGCTTGCCGAGCAGGCGATACTGATCGCCCGGTCCGCTGCGAATCCAAGTGGATAATTCGTCGGAGATATAGCGCTTTTCGTCTGCATGAGTGGGGGCGAACGTGCTGAGAGCCAGCAAAGTAAGGCCTGCGATTACGATTTTTTCATTCGATGTCGTTTTAGCTTGGGGTCTGTAAATTTACCGGCACAGTCTGGAACCGCCTCGCATAAATTTGGCCGCGAAAGCGCAAAGAAAGCAGAGACAGCGTGCCTTCTGTGCATTACTCTTCGCCAGTGAATCCTCGTAAGTGCCAACAGCGTCGTATTGAATAAAAATACTATGACCATCGAAACCGAACTAAAGTTCATTGCCACGCCTGACGCCGCCAGCAAGCTGGCGCAGACTCTTACCGCGTTTCCGCATCAGCATCAGGCTGCGCGCGCGCTGAGCAACACCTATTTTGAAACCGACGACAACCAGCTGCGCCGCTGGGACATGGGCCTGCGCATTCGCGGCGTGGATGGTCATTATGAGATGACGCTGAAAACCGCCAGGAAAACCCTCGGCGGTCTGCATCAGCGGGCGGAATATAACATCGATCTGACGGAAGCGAAGCTGGATATTGCGCGCCTGCCCGACGAGGTATGGCCGCAGGGCACCGATGTCGCGGCGCTGCAGCAGCGCCTGCAGCCGCTGTTTAGCACCCACTTCCAGCGCGAAACCTGGCTGGTGCAGGTGGGAGAGAGCAAAGTCGAAGTCGTGTTTGACCGCGGCGCGGTCGCCACCGAAACGCTGAGCGAGGATCTGTTCGAAGTTGAGCTGGAGCTGAAGAGCGGCCAGCGCAGCGACATGATGACCTTCGCCGCGCAGCTGATCGCCATGGGCGGCCTGCGTCTGGGCAGCCTGAGCAAGGCGGCGCGCGGCTATCAGCTGGCGCAGGGCAACCCGGCGCGTCCGCTGCGTCCCTTCCCGCTGCTGAAGGCAGCGCCGAAGGCCACGGTGGAGGAGGGCATGATCGCGGCGATGTCGAGCACGCTTAGCTACTGGCAGTACCATGAAGAGGTGTGGCTGCGCGGCGACGCCAGCGCGCAGCACAGCGTCGTCGAGGCGCTGGAAGCGCTGCGCCAGGCGTTTTCGCTGTTTGGCGCGCTGGTGCCCCGCAAGGCCAGCAGCGATCTGCGCCAAAAGCTGACGGCGCTGGAAGAGCTGCTGGCGGAGCCGGTAAAAGATGCACAGGCGCTGAGTTTCTCGCCGCTCGCTGTCAAAACCCAGTTAGCGCTTACTCTCTGGTTGGTGGAAGCGCAGTGGCGCCGCTGGATCGACGCCAGAGGTCAGGCGAAGCTCGACGGCTCGTTCAAGCGCTTCAGCGACATTATGCTGAGCCGCATCGCCGCCGATCTCAAAGAGACCTTCGGCGATGTACAACAGGCCAATGAGTATCACGACAAAGCTACGCGTCTGTCGCGTCAGCTACTGGCGGTGCATCTGCTGGCGGGCGCCTATGCGCCGAAGGCGGTCACTATCTGGCTGGCGCCCTGGCAGCAGCTGCAGCAGGCGATTGCGCAGAATCAGGATCACTGGCTGAAATCGCTCGCGGGCCAGGCGATCCGCCAGCCCGCCTTCTGGCTCAACAG
The DNA here is from genome assembly GCF_013753875.1 of Candidatus Pantoea persica. Classification (GTDB taxonomy): domain Bacteria; phylum Pseudomonadota; class Gammaproteobacteria; order Enterobacterales; family Enterobacteriaceae; genus Pantoea; species Pantoea persica. The sequence continues at coordinate 204,883 of NZ_SMDS01000018.1, read as the reverse complement.
CAGCACGCCGCGCTAGGCAAACCCATCAGGGAGAGAAGATGCTGTCTCCGTTACCCGCTGAATTACAGGCGCAGGCGGCCAGGGTGGCCGAACGCCTTGGCGTCGCCGCAGACGCCCTGACCGACGCACAGCGCGCCGCGCTGGCGTTCAGTGAGTTTATTGCCGACAACCTGCAGCGCCACCCGGAATGGTGGCAGGCAATGCAGGAGCAGCCGCCGCAGCCGGACGAATCAGAGCACTACGCGCGCTGGCTCGACGCCGATATCGCGGGCGTCGACAGCGAGACGGCGCTGATGCGCGTGCTGCGCCTTTTCCGTCGGCGCATGCTGGTGCGGGTGGCATGGATGCAGTGCCTGCATCAGGCCAGCACGGAGCAGAGCCTGCAACAGCTCAGCCTGCTGGCGGAAGTGCTGATCGGCCGTGCCCGCGACTGGGTCTATCAGGATTGCTGCTGCGATTTCGGCACGCCCTGCAACAGCGCGGGCGAGCCGCAGCCGATGCTGATCCTCGGCATGGGCAAACTGGGCGGCGGCGAGCTGAACTTCTCTTCTGATATCGATCTGATTTTCGCGTGGCCGGAAAACGGCGTCACGCGCGGCGGCCGTCGCGAGCTGGATAACGTGCAGTTCTTTACGCGCATGGGACAGCTGCTGATTAAAGTGCTGGACCAGCCCACCATGGACGGCTTCGTCTACCGCGTCGATATGCGCCTGCGTCCTTTCGGCGACAGCGGCCCGCTGGTGCTCAGCTTCGCCGCGCTGGAGGACTACTATCAGGAGCAGGGGCGCGACTGGGAGCGCTACGCGATGGTGAAGGCGCGCCTAGTGGGCGACGCTCAGGGGCGCTGGAGTCAAGAGCTGCAGCAGATGCTGCGTCCGTTTATCTATCGCCGCTATATTGACTTCAGCGTGATCCAGTCGCTGCGCAATATGAAAAACATGATTGCGCGCGAAGTGCGCCGACAGGGCCTGACCAACAACATCAAGCTGGGCGCGGGCGGCATCCGCGAAACCGAATTTATCGTGCAGGTGTTTCAGCTGATCCGCGGCGGACGTGAGCGCTCGCTACAGCAACGCGCGCTGCTGCCGACCCTGGTGGCCATCGGCGAGCTGGGGCTGCTAACGTCGGAACAGGTTGAAACGCTACGCGCGGCCTACCTTTTTCTGCGTCGTCTGGAAAACCTGCTGCAAAGCATCGCCGACGAGCAGACCCAGACGCTGCCAGCCGATCCGCTCGATCGGGCACGTCTATCCTGGGCGATGGAGATGGAAAGCTTTCCCGCCTTAACGGCGCGGCTGGAGATGCATATGACCGCGGTGCGCGCCGTGTTTGACGAGCTGATCGGCGAAGAGATCCCGGAAATCAGCGATCGGCCTGATCTGGCGGGGTTCAACAGCATGTGGCGGGACCCACTGGAGGATGGCGAGCTGGCGGCGCTGGTGCCGCAGCTGGGCGATGAGGCGCGCCAGACGCTGCACCGCGCGCTGGAGGATTTCCGTCAGGATATTAGCCGCCGAACCATCGGTCCGCGCGGCAGGCTGGCGATCGATCAGCTGATGCCGCGGCTGCTGAGCGAGGTATACCAGCGCGACGACGCCGCCGTGACCTTCAGCCGCCTTGTTCCCCTGCTGCTGGGGGTGCTGACGCGCAGCACCTACCTGGAGCTGCTCACCGAATACCCCGGCGCGCTGCGGCATCTGATCCGCCTGTGCGCGGCCTCGCCAATGATCGCCAGCCAGCTGGCGCGCTATCCGCTTCTGCTGGATGAGCTGCTCGATCCCGCCACGCTCTATCAGCCCACTGCCACCGACGCCTACCGCGACGAGCTGCGCCAGTACCTGATACGCATTCCTGCCGACGATGAAGAGCAGCAGCTGGAGGCGGTACGCCAGTTTAAGCAGGCGCAGCAGCTGCGTATTGCCGCCGCCGATATTGCAGGCACGCTGCCGGTAATGAAAGTGAGCGATCACTTAACCTGGCTGGCGGAAGCGATTATCGAGTCGGTGGTGCAGCAGGCGTGGCTGATGATGGTGCAGCGCTACGGCCGCCCCGGCCATCTGCGGGAGAGCAGCGAGCGCGGCTTTGCCGTGCTGGGCTACGGCAAGCTGGGCGGCTGGGAGCTGGGCTACAGCTCCGATCTCGATCTGGTGTTTCTGCACGACTGCCCGGCGGACGCGATGACGGACGGCGAGCGCAGCATTGACGGCCGCCAGTTCTATCTGCGTCTGGCGCAGCGCATCATGCATCTTTTCAGCACGCGCACCGCCTCGGGCATCCTCTATAAGGTGGATGCGCGGCTGCGGCCTTTCGGCGCGGCGGGCATGCTGGTGAGCACCTTCGACGCCTTTGACGACTATCAGCGCCATGAAGCCTGGACCTGGGAACATCAGGCGCTGGTGCGCGCCCGCGTGGTGTTTGGCGATGAGGCGCTGGCCGGACGCTTTAATGCGATTCGCCGCGCCATCCTCTGCCTGCCGCGCCCTCCTGAAGTGCTGCAAAAAGAGGTGCGCGAGATGCGCGAGAAGATGCGCGCCCATCTCAGCAACAAGCATAAAGGGCGCTGGGACCTGAAAAGCGACGAGGGCGGCATTACCGATATTGAATTCATCGCGCAATATCTTGTCTTACGCTACGCCGCCGAGCAGCCGGATCTGACGCGCTGGTCGGACAATGTGCGCATTTTCGAGCTGGCGGCGCGTTATGACAAAATGGCGGAGCCGGAGGCGCTGACGCGCGCCTATGTGACGCTGCGCGACGCGCTGCACCACCTGTCGCTGCAGGCGCTGCCCGGCCATGTGGAGCCAGACGCCTTTGCCGCGGAGCGGCAAATCGTCACCGCAAGCTGGCAGCGCTGGCTGGCGTCGCCGCTGACACCTTAAGCGCCGGTTGATGGTGCGGATCGCATCTGTGCTATCATCCACGCACTATTTTTACTGCAGTCTGGAGTCCCTGGAATGAAAGTTACTTTGCCCGCGTTCGACCGTGCTTCGGTGCTGGTCGTAGGCGACGTGATGTTAGATCGCTACTGGTATGGCCCAACCAGCCGTATCTCTCCCGAAGCGCCGGTGCCGGTGGTCAAAGTAGACGCCATCGAAGAGCGTCCGGGCGGCGCGGCAAACGTGGCGATGAATATTGCAGCGCTGGGCGCCTCTTCGCGGCTTATCGGCCTGACCGGGGAAGATGATGCGGTGCGCGTGCTGGGCGAAACGCTGAAGAATGTGAACGTCCAGTGTGACTTCGTGGCGGTCGACACTCATCCCACCATTACGAAACTGCGCGTGCTGTCGCGCAATCAGCAGCTGATCCGCATCGATTTTGAAGAGGGGTTTGAGCAGGTGGACCCGGAGCCGATCCATCAGCGCATGCGTCAGTCGCTGGCCGCCGCCGGCGCGCTGGTGCTGTCCGACTACGCCAAAGGCGCGCTCTCCAGCGTACAGAGCATGATCCGTCTGGCGCGCGACGTTGGCGTGCCGGTGCTGATCGATCCCAAAGGCACTGACTTTGAGCGCTACCGCGGCGCGACGCTGCTGACGCCCAACCTGTCGGAGTTTGAAGCGGTGGTCGGCGAGTGCAAAAACGAAGAGGAGATCGTCAGCCGCGGCATGCAGCTGGTGGCGGATTACGAACTCTCCGCGCTGCTGGTGACCCGTTCCGAAAACGGCATGACGCTGCTGCAGCCCGGCAAGGCGCCGCTGCATCTGCCGACACAGGCGCAGGAGGTGTTCGACGTCACCGGCGCGGGCGATACCGTGATTGGCGTGCTGGCGGCGACGCTGGCGGCGGGCGACTCGCTCGAAGAGGCCTGCTTTATGGCGAACGCGGCGGCAGGCGTGGTGGTCGGCAAACTGGGCACCTCGACCGTCAGCCCGGTTGAGCTGGAGAATGCGATTCATGCGCGTCCGGATGAGGGCTTCGGCATAATGAACGAAGCGCAGCTGAAAATCGCGGTCGAGCAAGCGCGCAAGCGCGGCGAGAAAGTGGTGATGACCAACGGCGTGTTCGACATTCTGCATGTGGGCCACGTCTCTTATCTCGCCAACGCGCGCAAGCTGGGCGATCGCCTGATTGTGGCGGTCAACAGCGACGCCTCGACGAAGCGCCTGAAAGGCAGTAGCCGTCCGGTCAATCCGCTGGTTAACCGCATGATCGTGCTGGGCGCGCTGGAGGCGGTGGACTGGGTGGTGGCGTTTGAAGAGGATACGCCGCAGCGTCTGATTGCCGGCGTACTGCCCGATCTGCTGGTGAAGGGCGGCGACTACAAGCCGGAAGATATCGCAGGCAGCAAAGAGGTGTGGGCGAACGGCGGGGATGTCCGGGTGCTTAACTTCGAGGACGGTATCTCGACCACCAATATCATCAAAACTATTCGCGGCGAGTAATCCTGCAGCGGTCGCCTGGCGCGCCCGCCATCAGCGCCTTACTGCGGGGTATCGATTTTGCCCGCGGGATCGGAAGTTACGACGGCCGGGGCCAGTGCGGCAGGCTGCTGGCTTTCCAGCTGCGCAAGACGCTGTTCCAGCGCGGCCAGCTTTTCACGGGTGCGCAGCAGCACCTGCGTCTGCACGTCAAACTCTTCGCGACTCACCAAATCCATACGCGTCAGCTGCGCCTGCAGAACCTGGCGAATTTTCTTTTCGACATCGTCGCTAAATTCACGAATCCCTTTCGGCATAGCTTCGTGCACCTGACGCGCAAGTTGTTCAATTTTTTTCGTGTCGATCATGATGATTCCTGGTTTCGGGTTGCTGGTGACAGCGGGGTGGATGCCTGAGATGTGTTAAGTGTAATGCCTGAAACGAAAAGGTTAAATCCGAATCGACACGGCAGGAAACGCAAAACCTGTGCGGCGCGCAGGAATGCGCCATTGAACCGGAACCGGACCAGTAGTAAAGGCGATCCTCTCTGCTGTCGTCGCCTGCCGGCTGGCCTGACGCGCGTCGCTTTTCGCGCCAGTGTCGTTGTTTACGGCTATTTTTTTACCGCCTGAAATGCAAAAGCATTTGCGGTTTTGATGATTGCCCGGCCTGAGGAATGGCGTTATAGTGATTTTGCTTATTCTCAGGGCGGGGCGAAATTCCCCACCGGCGGTAAATCAGCAGCAGCTGAAAGCCCGCGAGCGCTTCCCGGCAACGGGAAGGTCAGCAGATCCGGTGTAATTCCGGGGCCGACGGTTAAAGTCCGGATGGGAGAGGGTAACGACATCTGCCGGGCTGCGCCCGCTTCGCGTTATTGACATGTCTTGAAGACATAACTCCTAAGCTCGCCCTGATTCTGGTAACTCATATATTTTAATAAGGCTTTATTACCATGAATCAGACGCTTCTTTCTGAATTTGGCACGCCGGAACAGCGTGTAGAACGTGCAGTCGCTGCGCTCCGTGAGGGACGCGGCGTGATGGTGCTTGACGATGAAAACCGCGAAAACGAAAGCGATATGATCTTCGCTGCGGAAACCATGACTGTTGAGCAGATGGCGCTGACCATTCGCCACGGTAGCGGCATTGTCTGCCTCTGCCTCACCGAAGAGCGCCGTCAGCAGCTTGAGCTGCCGATGATGGTGGAGAACAACACCAGCTCCTACGGCACCGGCTTTACAGTGACCATCGAAGCTGCCGAAGGGGTGACTACAGGCGTGTCCGCGCAAGATCGCATTACCACTATCCGCGCGGCGATTGCCGACGACGCGAAGCCGAGCGATCTAAACCGCCCGGGCCACGTCTTCCCGCTGCGCGCGCGCGACGGCGGCGTACTGACGCGCGGCGGCCATACTGAAGCGACCATCGACCTGGTGACACTAGCGGGCTTTAAGCCAACAGGCGTACTGTGCGAACTAACCAACGATGATGGCACCATGGCGCACGCGCCGGAAGCCATCACCTTCGCCAAAGCCAACAATATGCCGGTTGTTACCATCGAAGATCTGGTCGCGTATCGCCGCGAGCATGAAACACGTCAGGCGAGCTAAGCTGCACCGCAGACCAATGAGAAACGGGCCGCTTAGCGGCCCGTTTTGTTTTCAGCGGCAGGCGGGTTAGCCGATGTCGCTGACCTGCAACAGCGCCAGGCTCGCGCCCATTACCGTCATGCCACACAGCACGCTATAGCTTGGGTTGTTATGTGGATCGATCTCGCGCGCCAGCGGCATCAGCTCATCCACTGACAGCGCCACCATAATGCCTGCGACAGCCGCCATCACCGCGGCGATAACCACCGGTGACATCATCGGGTCAAGCAGCATAAACGCCAGCAGACCACGAAGAATCTCCGCCATGCTGGAAACGCAGGTCCAGAACAGCACCTTGCTCCTCGAGCCGGTGGTGGCATACATCGGACCCGCTACCGGCAGGCCTTCGGGAATATTGTGAATCGCCACCGCCAGCGTGATGCCCAGCCCCATATAGCTGCTGGCCGTGACAAAGGTGGCGATACCTTCGGGAAAGTTATGCAGGCTGATGCCCAGCGTCAGTAAAATCGCCGTCCGGCGCAGCTTGGCCGGGTTGCGCTGCGTCATCATCAAATCCTGCGGGTGATGGTGCGGCAGCAAACGATCCAGCGTGAAGTAGCCGAGCAGCCCCAGCATAAACATGCCGTAGCCGAGAATGGGCGGCGTGCCGGGGGTATGCAGCGCGGTGGGCAGCATCTCCATCAGCGAAATCAGCAGCATAATGCCTGCCGCAAAGCCCAGCGCAAACGCCACATCCGGTTGGACGGCTTCTGAACCCAGCACGCCTGCAATCGCGCCGATAAAGGTGGCGCCACTCGCCAGCACGGTAAGCAGCAAAGGTACCGACATCGCAAACTCCTTAGTGATAATAATTCACATAAAGCCAGCGATAACCTTACGAAACGTCGAGTTATATTTGGTAAAGAAGTGTCAGGTCAGTATTGTTCAAATTTACTGATAATATCAATCAGTGTTATGCGCGTTTTTACCCGGCAGAAAGGGAGTATGGTGCTCAGATAGTGAGTTTTTTTGAGGATGAGCCATGCAGACAGTCGCGCCAGCGCTTTTCTGGGCTACGGCAGTCCAATGAACGTGCTGGAAGAGAATCGTTATACCCAGGCCTGGCATCAGCTGAGCGCATCGCGCCCGCGCGCCATTGTCGCCATATCCGCCCACTGGTATACGCAGGGAACAGCGGTCACGGCGATGACGAATCCGCGTACCATTCACGATTTCGACGGCTTTCCGCAGGCGCTGTTCGATACGCGCTATCCCGTGCCGGGATCGCCTGCGCTGGCGCAGCAGATCGCCGAGGCGCTGGAGCCGGTGCCGGTGCGCTTCGATAATGAATGGGGGTTCGATCACAGCTCGTGGGGCGTGCTGATCAAAATGTATCCCGACGCCGATGTTCCGGTGGTGCAGATTAGCATCGACGCGACGCAGCCGCCCGCCTGGCACGTCGAGCAGGGCAAAAAGCTGGCGGCACTGCGCAACAGCGGCGTAATGATCGTCGCCAGCGGCAACGTGGTGCATAATCTGCGCAAAGTGCGATGGGATGAAACCGTGGAACCCTGGCCCTGGGCACAGCGCTTCAATCAGTTCGTGCGGGATAACCTGAATTATCAGGGAGAACCTGACGCGCATCCGCTGACAGAGGTTATGCAGTACCCAGACAGCCTCGCTGTCCAACCCAACGCCGGAGCACTATCTGCCGCTGCTCTACGTGCTGGGCGCACGTCAGCCCGGCGAGGCGGTGAGCATGCCGGTAGACAGGATTGAAATGGGCGCCATCAGTATGCTGTCGGTGCAGATAGGCTGAACAGAAGCGGGCCTCGGGCCCGCTTTGCTTACTCGATAAAGGCGTGGGGATAGAAGCGCGAAAGATCCTGTGTGATCAGGTCGCGATCCTCGCGCAGGCCGATGCCGGCCGGCTGATCGTCGATCAGCCAGCTGCCGATCAGCGTATAGCTGTCGCCAAACTTCGGCAGCGGATGGAACTGCTGCACGATCATGCCCTCTTCGCCGTAAGGCCCGTCGACGCGCGCAATCTCCTGACCGTTTTCCACGATGCGAATATTGGCGCCTTCGCGCGAGAAAAGCGGCTTCACCACATACTTATCCATGTGCGGCACAGCGTCTTCGGCGAAATAGGCAGGCAGCAGATTAGGGTGGTTGGGGAACATCTGCCACAGTATCGGCAGCAGCGCCTTATTTGAGACGATGCTTTTCCAAGCCGGCTCCAGCCAGCGAACGCCCGCATCCGCCAGCTTGGTGGAGAAGATCTCGCGCAACATAAACCCCCACGGGTAGAGTTTGAACAGGTTGCTGATCACCTGATCCTGCACGTCGGTGAACTGGCCCTTGTCGCCTAGGCCGATCTCGTCGATATAGATGAATTCGCTCGGCAAGCCCGCCTCGGTGGCGCAGTCCCGCAGATACTGTACCGTGCCGCGATCCTCTTCGGTGTCGCGGCAGCAGGAGAAGTGCAGCCACTGAAAGCCGTGCTGCTGATGCAGCGCGGCGAAGCGCTCGATCAGCTTCTCCTGCAGGCTGTTGAACTGATCGCTGCCCGACGGCAGCTGGCCGGCGTTAAGCTGATCCTCCAGCCAGATCCACTGAAAGAAGGCCGCTTCATACAGCGAGGTCGGCGTGTCCGCATTGTTCTCCAGCAGCTTCGCGTCGCCTTTGCCGTCCCAGGCGAGATCGAGACGCGAGTAGAGCGACGGCTGACGCAGCGCCCAAGAGTCGCGCACGAAATCCCAGGTGTGCTTCGGAATGCGGAATTTTTCCAGCAGCAGTTCGCTGCCGACCACTTTCTCCACCACCTGCAGGCACATCTGGTGCAGCTCCGCCGTGGTCGCTTCCAGCTTCTCGATCTGCGCTAGCGTAAACTGATAGTAGGCGTCTTCGCACCAGTACGGCTCGCCGTGCATGGTGTGGAAACGGAAGCCATACTCCGTGGCTTTCTCGCGCCAGCCCGGGCGCTCGTTTATTGCAATACGCTGCATAACGGCGTTAGCCCCCAAGCGAACGGCTGGTGGTGCCGGTCGCGCTGCTGCGCGCAATGCTGTTCTGCTTCGCGACCGTTTCACCGAAGCCGCCGCGCGTAATGGTCGAGGTAGTGGCCGGTTTCGGCGCCAGCGCGGTTTTCGGCACGTTCATGGTACGGCCGGAAGTGGCGGCGCCATAGTTTTTGCCCGAGGCGTCAACAAACTGACCGTTTGCAGGGCTGTTCGGCGTACGCGGCGAGAAGAGCGGCTGCTGAGTGAAGCCCGCGCCGCTGCCCATTAGGCGACCCATCATATAGCCCGCCATCAGCGGCATCCAGAAGCTGCCGCTCTGCTGCGCTTCGGCATTCTGCGTAGTGCCGGTGCCCGTCTGCGCAGGCGTCTGCTGACACTGATTCTCGCCGAACTCCGCGACACAGTCTTCGCGCGTCGCGTATTTCGGCGCGGTGTGCTCCGCTTCCTTCAGCGCGTTGTTGTAGGCAGTGGTGCACTGCGCACTCTGGCCTGGGTTGGCCTTGCTGCAGTCGTCGGCATTTTGATACATGGAAACCGTTTCATCGCTCTGTTCGCAGCCTGCCAGGGTAAATACCGCAGCAATGGCCAGCGCGACCGGCGTTAAATGGCGTGCCTGCCAGCTTTTGCGAAAAGCGGCATGGCGGATATTTTTTGTCCGTTTCATCGTTGTCATCCTGTGCCCAAAGGTGATGCTCAGGATAGGGGATCGCTGGTGGAAAATGAAGCTGAGGGCCTGACGGGGAAAGGATCTTTACGTTGTTATACGTTTATCGGCGAGACGGGCCGCAAAGCGGCCCGAAGAAGATCAGTGGCTGAATGGATTGCCACTGCTGCGCAGGGCGGCAGGACGCGCCGTCGCGGCGGCGGGCTTCGCCGCCGGGCCGTTGTCGACGCGAGCGGCCTGCTCTGGATTTTCCGGCGCGACACTTTCCGGCGAGGTCGGGATCTCTTTGCCGAGCTGGCTGTTCAACAGCTGCAGATCCTGCTCGTTCAGCGTACCCAGCGCATACTTGATGTTGAGCTGGTTGATCAGATAGTTGTAGCGCGCGTCGGAGAGCTGCTGCTTGGCGTTGTAGAGCGTGGTGGTGGCATCCAGCACGTCAACGATGGTACGCGTGCCGACCTGATAGCCCGCTTCCATCGCATCCAGCGAACTTTGCGCCGAAACGACCGCCTGTTTGTAGGCGTTGATGCTGCTGATCGAGGCGTTCATATTGTTAAAGGAGGAACGAACGGTCTGCACGACGGAACGGTGCGCGCTCTCCAGCTGCTCGCTGGCGCTGACGTAGTTATATTGCGCCTGCTTCACCTGCGAGGTCACGGCACCGCCGCTGTACAGTGGCAGCGAGAAGCTCAGGCCAACCTGGTTAGTGCCGGAGATAGAGTCGGTGCTGCCAGTGCTCTGGTTGGCACGGCTGCCGCTGTACTTGCTGTTAGAAATGCCGGTTGAGGCGGTCAGATCCACCGTCGGCATATGGCCGGTTTCAGCATAGCGAATCTGCTCGCGCGCCAGATCTTGGTTCAGACGCGCCGACAGCAGGTTGAGGTTGCGGCTTTCCGCCTGCTTCAGCAGCGTGCTGACCGCGTCCGGCCTGGTGGTTTTAAAGCGATCGATATTGAGCGACGCCAGCGCAAGGTAGTCGTTGCCGGTGATCTGACGCAGCGACTCCAGCATATTGTCGAGGTTGTTGCGCGCGGTCACTTCGTCCGCCAGCACGCTGTCATATTGCGCGCGAGCGTTCTGCACGTCGGTAATCGCAACCAGACCAGCTTTGAAGCGCTGCGTGGTCTGATCCAGCTCACGGTAGATCGACTGCTTCTGCGCTTCGATATAAGAAAGGGTATCAATCGCCTTCAACACGTTAAAATAGGCGGTCGCCGTTTTGAGGACCAAATCCTGCTGCGCTACCTGATAGGTAACGACCTGAATACCAGCGGTTTTTTCCTGTAGCGTCAGGTTGCGCCATCTCGACATGTCGAAAATGGTCTGGGTTAATTGCAGCGATCCGCTGGTCGTGTTGGAATGGATACCGCTGCTGTCGCGATAGCCGTTGCTGTAAGTGTAATCCGCGCCTAAACCTAACTGTGGCAACAAAGGACTGCCCGCTTCATTGATCTTTTCGAACGCGGCGTCGCGGTTAGCTGCGGAGCTGCGTAAATCCGGATTGCTCAGACGCGCTTGTTGATAGACCTGCAGCAGGTCATCTGCCTGGCTGACGAGGCTGAAACCGCCCAGGCTCAGCCCAATTAAAAATGGGAGCTGTTTTTTCATTTGCATTCCTTTTGTTGCAGCAAATTACAGTGGTAGCGCTGCCGGATGAGCCAAAAAATAATCGCAGATTCTAGCAGAGTGCGACTGTAAGAATAAGTTGGCTGAACGTGCCTTCTCTCCCTAATTTACGTAAATAATTCAGAAAGAACCACTCGGACGGAGCACAGGGGTTGGCTTTTCTCTGCTCCATTCCAACCTGCATAAGGAGCCTGACGATGAGCGGAGAAAAAAATTCCCCAGTGACTTTTACAAAAAACGATGTAGAAATTATTGCACGCGAAACAGCCTGGAACGGTTTTTTTTCCATTGTGCGTTACCGCTTCCGCCACCGCCGTTTTGACGGTGAAATGAGCCAGGCGGTGGTGCGCGAAGTTTTCGAGCGCGGACATGCCGCCGTGCTGCTACCCTACGATCCCTTACGTGACGAGGTGGTGCTGATCGAGCAGATCCGCATTCCCGCCTATGACGTCAGCGAAACCCCCTGGCTGCTGGAAATGGTGGCGGGCATTATCGAGCCCAACGAAAGTGCTGAAGAGGTGGTGCGGCGCGAAGCAGTAGAAGAGGCAGGCTTAACCGTCGGACGCGTTAAACCCGTGTTAAACTATCTCGTCAGCCCTGGTGGGACCAGCGAGCGGTTATCGATTCTGGTGGGAGAAGTGGATGCCAGCCTGGCGAAAGGATGCCACGGTCTGGAGGAAGAGAATGAGGATATTCTTGTGCATGTGGTGAGCCGCGAACAGGCTTACCGCTGGGTGGAAGAGGGGATAATCGACAACGCGCCGTCTGTCATCGCCCTGCAATGGCTGACGTTGCAACATGAAAAACTACGAGACGAGTGGAAGCTAAAATGAAACAGCGCTATACCTCTGATTTCCCCAAAATGATGCGACTCTGCGAAAACAATTTTGCGCAGTTGCGCCGCCTGCTGCCGCGCAGCGACGAGGCCGGCGCGTCGGTGGTTTATCAGGTCAATGGCGCCCGCTATCAGTTAACGATAGAAGAGTCCACGCGCTACACCACGCTGGTGGAGATCTGCCAGGTGGCACCCGCCGTAAGCTACTGGAGCCTGTCCGCAATGTCGGTGCGGCTCTATCATGACGCGATGGTCGCCGAAGTGTGTTCGACACAGCAGATCTATCGCTTTAGAGCGCGCTATGATTACCCTAATAAAAAACTGCATCAGCGCGACGAGAAACATCAGATAAACCAGTTTCTCGCTGACTGGTTGCGCTACTGCCTGGCGCAGGGCGTGATGGCTGCACCGGTCTGCTGAGCGCGCAGATAATGCTTTACTCTGCGTGGAGAAGAGAAACGCTTTGGATAGCCTGCTAACATTTCCTGCGGCGAATGGGGCCGGGATCAGGATTCTGCAAATCACAGACACCCACCTTTTCGCTGGTAAAAATGAATCGCTGCTGGGCGTAAATACCTGGGCGAGTTATGACGCGGTGCTGGACGCGATTGCGGCGCAGAAGCGCGAATTCGACCTGATTATCGCTACCGGCGATCTCGCTCAGGATCACTCCGTCGAAGCCTATCAGCATTTTGCAGAGGGCATCGCGCGCCTGCCGAAGCCGTGCGTCTGGCTGCCGGGCAATCACGATTTCCAGCCAGCGATGTACAACGTTCTGGCCGAGGCGGGCATCACCGCGCAAAAGCATGCGCTGCTGGGCGAACACTGGCAGCTGGTGATGCTCGATAGCCAGGTATTCGGCGTGCCGCACGGCATGCTGAGCGACTACCAGCTGGAGTGGCTGGAGAAGACGCTGGCGATCTCTCCGCAGCGCCATACGCTGGTGGTGCTGCATCACCATCCGCTGGCCAGCGGCTGTACCTGGCTCGACCAGCACAGCCTGTGCAACTCCCACCAGCTGGACACGGTACTGCAACACTATCCGCTGGCGCAGACCCTGGTGTGCGGCCACATTCATCAGGAGATGGATGTCAGCTGGCATGGGCGGCGCGTGCTGGCGACGCCCTCTACCTGCGTGCAGTTCAAACCGCACTGCACCAGCTTTACCATCGATACCGTCGCGCCCGGCTGGCGCTGGTTTACGCTCCATGCGGACGGCGCCTTCGATACGGAAGTCAACCGGCTGCAAAGCGACGCCTTTCGTCCCGATCTCGAGTCGAACGGATACTGACGTATGGCGGCGCTGCTCTATCTGCACGGTTTCAACAGCTCGCCGCTCTCCGCCAAGGCAACGAAGCTGCAGCAGTGGCTGACGGCGACGCACCCGCATATCGAGATGATCGTGCCGCAGCTGCCGGCCTTCCCTGCCGACGCCGCCGCGCTGCTGGAGGAGAAGGTGATGGCGCTGAGCGGACAGCCGCTTGGCCTGGTCGGCTCCTCGCTGGGCGGATATTTCGCCACCTGGCTCTCGCAATGCTTTATGCTGCCCGCGGTGGTGGTGAATCCAGCGGTGCGGCCCTTTGAGCTGCTGGCAGATTATCTCGGGGAGAACCGGAATCCCTACACGGGCCAGCAATATGTGTTAGAGTCTCGCCACATTTGCAACCTGAAAGTCATGCAGATTGAGCCGCTGGAAGCGCCCGATTTACTCTGGCTTCTCCAGCAAACGGGCGACGAAGTGCTCGATTACCGTCAGGCGATCGACTACTACAGCGCGTGCCGCCAGACGGTAGAAGAGGGCGGAAATCATGCGTTTATCGGATTCGAACGCCATTTCCCGCAGATTCTGGACTTTCTTGGCCTGAATCACGATTAACCTTTTGAAATTGAAAAAAATTTCACGCTGCTGATTAGAAATTTACCATGAGTCAATCAAGCTATAACGCGGATGCTATTGAGGTTCTGACCGGCCTTGAGCCAGTGCGCCGTCGTCCCGGCATGTACACCGATACGACGCGTCCTAACCATTTAGGTCAGGAAGTTATTGATAACAGCGTCGACGAGGCACTGGCGGGCCATGCGCAACGGGTTGAAGTGATCCTGCATGCCGATCAGTCGCTGGAAGTGATCGATGACGGACGCGGCATGCCGGTGGATATCCATCCGGAAGAGGGCGTGCCCGCCGTCGAGCTGCTCCTCTGTCGCCTGCACGCGGGCTGCAAGTTCTCCAGCAAAAACTACCAGTTCTCCGGCGGTCTGCACGGCGTCGGTATCTCCGTGGTCAACGCGCTGTCGAAGCGTGTGGAAGTCACGGTGCGTCGCAACGGCGAGGTCTACGACATCGCCTTTGAAAACGGCGAGAAGGTGCAGGAGCTGACCAAAACCGGCACGGTGGCGAAACGCAACACCGGCACGCGCGTCCACTTCTGGCCTGACGAAAGCTTCTTCGACAGCCCGCGCTTCTCGGTGTCTCGCCTGAGCTATCTGCTGAAGGCAAAAGCGGTGCTCTGTCCGGGCGTCGAGATCCTGTTTAAAGACAAGGTCAACAACACCGAACAGCGCTGGTGCTACGAAGATGGCCTAACGGATTACCTGTGCGAGGCGGTCAACGGCCTGCCGACGCTGCCGGAAAAACCGTTTGTCGGCAGCTTCTCCGGTGATACCGAAGCGGTAGACTGGGCGCTGCTGTGGCTGCCAGAAGGCGGCGAGCTGCTGACTGAAAGATACGTCAACCTGATCCCCACCATGCAGGGCGGCACGCACGTCAACGGCCTGCGCCAGGGCTTGCTCGACGCCATGCGCGAGTTCTGCGAATACCGCAATATCCTGCCGCGCGGCGTCAAGCTGTCGGCGGAGGATATCTGGGATCGCTGCGCCTACGTGCTCTCAGTGAAGATGCAGGATCCGCAGTTCGCCGGCCAGACCAAAGAGCGTCTCTCGTCGCGCCAGTGCGCCGCCTTCGTCTCCGCGGTGGTCAAGGACGCCTTCAGCCTGTGGCTTAACCAGAACGTGCAGGCGGCGGAGCAGCTGGCGGAGCTGGCGATCGCCAGCGCGCAGCGCCGGATGCGCGCGGCGAAGAAAGTGGTGCGTAAAAAGCTCACCAGCGGGCCGGCGCTACCGGGCAAGCTGGCGGACTGCACCGCGCAGGATCTGAATAAAACCGAGCTGTTCCTGGTGGAGGGGGATTCCGCAGGCGGATCCGCCAAGCAGGCGCGCGATCGCGAATATCAGGCGATCATGCCGCTGAAGGGCAAGATCCTTAACACCTGGGAAATCTCGTCAGACGAAGTGCTGGCGTCTCAGGAGGTGCACGACATCTCGGTCGCCATCGGCATAGATCCCGACAGCGAGGATCTCAGCCAGCTGCGCTACGGCAAGATCTGCATCCTCGCCGATGCGGACTCCGACGGCCTGCATATCGCCACGCTGCTCTGCGCGCTGTTTGTGAAGCACTTCCGCTCGCTGGTGAAAGGCGGTCACGTCTATGTCGCCATGCCGCCGCTCTACCGTATCGATCTCGGCAAAGAGGTCTATTACGCGCTGGATGAAGATGAAAAAGAGGGCGTGCTGGAGCAGCTCAAGCGCAAGAAGGGCAAGCCGAACGTGCAGCGCTTTAAAGGGCTGGGTGAGATGAACCCGCTGCAGCTGCGCGAAACCACGCTCGATCCCAATACGCGTCGCCTGGTACAGCTCACGGTGGAAGAGAGCGACGTCGAGCAGACGCTGCGCGTGATGGATATGCTACTGGCGAAGAAGCGTTCGGAAGATCGCCGCAACTGGCTGCAGGAAAAAGGCGACACCGCCGAAATCGAAGTGTAATCATCGCGCTGCGGCGGCGCGCTCGCTGCGCAAGGGAGTTGACGATAAAAGTCATGCTGGAAGAGCTGCGCGTGCTGGTGGGGGTGGCAGACTGCGGCTCAATCACCTCGGCGGCGGAGCTGCTGGAGCAAACCAGCTCGGGCGTCAGCCGCGCCCTGAGCCGTCTGGAAAGCAAACTCAGCACCCTGCTGCACCCGTACCACGCGGCGGCTGGCCCTCACTGAAGAGGGGCAGCTTTTTCTCTCTCACGCGCGCCAAATCCTGCTCTCTGTGGAACAGGCGGAAGAGCAGATCGCCTGCCGTCGGGAGACGCCAGCCGGCCGCCTGCGCATCAACGCCGCCGTGCCCTCTATGCAGCATGTTATCATGCCGCTGATCGGCGAGTTCCGTCAGCGCTATCCCCTGATCCAGCTGGAGTTAAACACCGACAATATCGTCATCGACCTGCTGGAGCAGCAAACCGATATCGCCATCCGCATCGGCGAACTGCGCGACTCGAGCATGCGCGCCCGCATGCTCGGCAGCAGCCGGGTGCGATTGCTGGCCAGCCCGGCCTATCTGCAAAAGCATGGCGAGCCGTAGAGCGTCGAGGCGCTGCTTCAGCATCAGCTGATCGGCTTCAGCCAGCTGGAGATGCACAACGTCTGGCCGGTCTGGCAGCGCGAAGGCGAACTGCTGCGCATTCAGCCCACCCTTGCCGCCTCCAGCGGCGAAATCATTCGCCAGCTGGCGCTGGCGGGGCAGGGCATTACGCGTATATCCGATTTCGTCAGCCATCAGGATCTCGCCGCGGGTCGGCTGCAGCAAGTGCTGGCGCAGCAGACCCACGACGTTCGCCTGCCGGTGCACGCCGTTTATTACCGTAACGCCGAGCTGGCGTCGTGCATCACTTGCTTTCTCAACTTTCTTCACAAGGCGATCGTCGCGCAGGCGCTGTTTTGACAAAAAAAAGCCGCGCGCGGTCAGGTGTGCGGCTCGAGATGGCGCGTTAGCTTATGCCGTCGGCTCCAGCACTAGGATTTTCAAGTCCACCACATCATCTTTGATGATCGCGCGGTGCGTTTCCATATGCGGCATCTGCTGATGCTGCTCCAGATGGCGCAGTGACTCCCATTGCTCCAGCATAAAGATGGAGTCGGGCGAGTTATGCTTCCACGGCACCTGCGCCTGATGATCCACCAGTGCGTCATACTGGTAGCAGCCCTCTTCCTCGAGCACTGGCGGGATCAGCGCGCGGACCGCCGCGAGCACGGCATCGCGACGTCCGGGTTTAAGACAAATCTCAGCAACTACCGTTAGCATCTACGCATCCTCATTTGCGGTTCCGGTTTAAGTTAAGCAAAGATCTCGCTGAGATGAGTCCGATAACGCGCGATATCGCGCGGCACGTCCGGCTGCTTGATGACGTCGTTGCAGATAAAGGTCGGCAGCGGCTCCATGCCGAGGAACTGATTCGCCTTGTGGAAGTGCAGGTAAAGCCCGTCGACGCCGACGCCTTCGAAGAACTGATCCGGATCGGTAAAGGCCTCCAGCGGCGCGTTCCAGGTGAGCGACAGCATATATTTTTTGCCCTGAATCAGGCCGCCGGAACCGTACTTCTTGCTGGCGTCTGAGCGGGTGCGGCCGTCGCTGGCGTAAAGCTTGCCGTGGCCTTCGGTAAAGATCTCGTCGATGTAGCGTTTCACCGTCCAGGGTTCGCCCATCCACCAGCCCGGCATCTGGTAGATCACCATGTCGCTGTCGAGATACTTCTGCACTTCGTCCGCCACTACATAGTCGCTGTCGGCGACGGTGACACTGAGCTCATGGCCTAAGTCTTGCAGCTGGCTGGCCGCCACCTTGGTCAGGGTATGGTTCAGCTCGCCTTTGGAGTGGGCGAAGGTTTTGCCGCCGTCGATGATAAGGATTTTGCTCATGCGATAATCTCTCTTGTGTTGCGTTCAGGCCGCTACTTTACTTTACGCGCGAAGCGGCGGCAGAAAAATGGGAGGCTGGTCACAACAATTTTGCTCTGCAAGCAATAATCCAGCCGAATATGCCACACTCCGGCCACACACATCGACCACGACTCAATAAAAAATGACTAAAACGCTGTTTACTCTGCTGCCGCTGGCCAGCGGCGTCGCGCAGGCGGACTCTCGCCTGGATCAGCTCCTCGCCAGCAAAATGCTGAAGGTCTGCACCACCGGCGACTACAAGCCTTACACCTGTCTACGGCCGAACGGGCAGTACGAGGGGCTGGACATCAGCATGGCGCAGTCGCTGGCGGCCAGCCTCGACGCGCAGATCCGCTGGGTGCCGACCAACTGGAAAACGCTGTCGCAGGATTTCAGCGAGAAGCAGTGCAATATCGCGCTGGGCGGCGTCTCGGTCACCCTGAAGCGCCAGCGCACGGCTTGGTTCGCCGAGCCGCTCGGCGTCGACAGCAAAATCCCGCTGGTGCGCTGCGCCGACAAGGCGAAATACGCTACCCTTGAGCAGCTCAAAGCGCCCGGCGTGCGCCTGATCGAGCCGGCGGGCGGCACCAATGAGGCGTTCGTGCACAGCTATCTGCCGCGAGCGACGCTGGCGCTGCACGATAACGTCACCATCTTCCAGCAACTGGTGGACAACAAGGCGGACGTGATGATCACTGACGCCTCCGAGGCGCTCTACCAGCAGCAGCGCTACCCGCAGCTCTGCGCCGTCAATCCGCAGGCGCTGCTGCAGTACGGCGAGAAAACCTACATGATCCCGCGCGACGATATGAGCTGGAAAGCCTATATCGATCAGTGGCTGCACCTCAGCACCGCCACCGGCGAATATGCCCGCATCGTGGCGCGCTGATGCGCCTTGCCCGGTTATCGTGCGCCACGCCGCGCTTCCCCTGTGACTAATCCCGGCGATTAAGGTACTATCCTCGCCAAATAACCGCCGGGTGTTCCGCCATTGCGGGCCACGAAGTGAGGATAAAAGCTTAATGAGTGAATTGACGCAGGATGGTGCAGAGCGTCTTGCCCTGCACAAATTTACCGAAAACGCGTACCTGAACTACTCCATGTACGTCATCATGGATCGCGCCTTGCCCTATATCGGCGACGGACTGAAGCCGGTGCAGCGCCGTATCGTTTACGCCATGTCAGAGCTGGGCCTTAGCGCCAGCGCGAAATTCAAGAAATCGGCGCGTACCGTGGGCGACGTGCTGGGCAAATACCATCCGCACGGCGACAGCGCCTGCTACGAAGCGATGGTGCTGATGGCGCAGCCCTTCTCCTACCGCTACCCGCTGGTAGACGGCCAGGGCAACTGGGGCGCGCCGGACGATCCCAAATCCTTTGCAGCGATGCGCTATACCGAATCGCGCCTCTCTAAATATGCGGAAGTGCTGCTCGGCGAATTGGGCCAGGGCACCGTCGAGTTCGTGCCGAACTTCGACGGCACGCTGCAGGAGCCGAAAATGCTGCCGGCGCGGCTGCCGAATATCCTGCTGAACGGCACTACTGGCATCGCGGTCGGCATGGCCACCGATATTCCGCCGCACAACCTGCGCGAAGTGGCGCAGGCGGCGATGGCGCTGATCGATAAGCCCAATACCAGCCTCGACGCGCTGCTGGATATCGTGCACTGCCCCGATTTCCCCACCGAGGCGGAGATCATCACGCCGCGCGAGGAGATCCGCAAAATCTATCAGAACGGGCGCGGCTCTATCCGCCAGCGCGCCGTGTGGAAAAAAGAGGATGGCGAGGTGATTATCACCGCGCTGCCGCATCAGGTTTCCGGCGCGCGCGTGCTGGAGCAGATCGCCACCCAGATGCGCAACAAAAAGCTGCCGATGGTAGAGGATCTGCGTGACGAGGCGGATCACGAAAACCCGACACGTCTGGTGATCGTGCCGCGCTCCAACCGCGTGGATCTCGATCAGGTGATGAACCACCTGTTCGCCACCACCGATCTGGAGAAGAGCTACCGTGTTAACCTCAATATGATCGGGTTGGACAACCGTCCGGCGGTTAAGAACCTGCACGAGATCCTGTCGGAGTGGCTGGTGTTCCGCCGCGACACCGTCAAGCGTCGCCTTAACTATCACCTTGAGCGCGTGCTGCGCCGCCTGTATATTCTTGAGGGCCTGCTGGTCGCCTTCCTCAATATCGACGAAGTGATCCACATAATCCGCAGCAAAGATAAGCCGAAGTCGGTGCTGATGTTGCGCTTTGGCATCAGCGAAACCCAGGCGGAAGCGATCATGGAGCTCAAGCTGCGCCACCTGGCGAAGCTGGAGGAGATGAAGATCCGCGGCGAGCAGAGCGATCTGGAGAAAGAGCGCGATCAGATTCAGGCGATCCTCGCCTCCGAGCGCAAGATGAACACCCTGCTGAAGAAAGAGCTGCAGGCAGACGCCGCCGCCTATGGCGACGATCGCCGTTCGCCGCTCAACGAGCGCGAAGAGGCGAAAGCGCTGAGCGATAACGAGCTGATGCCGTCCGAGCCGGTCACTATCGTGCTGTCGCAGATGGGCTGGGTGCGCAGTGCCAAAGGGCCTGACATCGATCCGTCCGGGCTGAGCTATAAAGCGGGCGACAGCTATCTGGCATCGGCGCGCGGCAAGAGCAATCAGCCGGTCGTCTTTATCGACTCCACCGGACGCAGCTACACGCTCGATCCCACCTCGCTGCCGTCGGCGCGCGGGCAGGGCGAGCCGCTCACCGGCAAGCTGACGCCGCCGCCGGGCGCGGTGGTGGAGCAGGTGCTGATGGAGGCGGACGACCAGAAGCTGCTGATGGCCTCCGACGCTGGCTATGGCTTTATCTGCACCTTCGCCGACCTGGTGTCGCGTAACCGCGCCGGCAAGGCGCTGCTGACGCTGCCGGACAACGCGCGCGTGATGACGCCGCTGGCGGTGCATCACGAAGATGACATGCTGCTGGCGATCACCCAGGCGGGACGCATGCTGATGTTCCCGGTGGGCGAACTGCCGCGGATGTCGAAGGGCAAGGGCAACAAGATTATCTCCATTCCTGCGGCGGACGCGGCGGCGGGCAACGATAAGCTGGCGTCGCTGCTGATCCTGCAGCCGGGCAGCGTGGTCACGCTCTACGTTAGCAAGCGCAAGCTGGTGCTGTGCAGCGAAGAGCTACAGAAATTCCGCGCCGACCGCGGACGCCGCGGCACGCTGCTGCCGCGCGGCCTGCAGCGTATCGACAAGGTGGAGCTGGATGCCCCAGCGCGTGCCGGCAGCGGCGAGAGCGAAGCCTGAGCCACGCGGCGGACCGGTTCCGCCGCGCTATAAAGAGGGATATATGTTACTGATACTGCGCACCATCTTTATTGTTATCTACTCGATACTGGTCTGTGTTTTCGGCTGTATCTGGTGTCTGTTCTCGCCGCGCAATCCGCGCCACGTCGCGACTTTCGGCCATCTGTTCGGCCGCCTATCGGGCGTGTTCGGCGTCAAAGTAGAGCTGCGCAAGCCGACCGACGCGGAAAGCTACGGCAACGCCATCTATATCGCCAACCACCAGAACAACTACGATATGATCACCGCGGCGAAGATCTTGCAGCCGACCACGGTGACGGTGGGCAAAAAGAGCCTGCTGTGGGTGCCGTTTTTCGGCCTGCTTTACTGGCTGACCGGCAACCTGCTGATCGACCGCGATAACCGCACCAAGGCGCACGGCACCATCGGCCAGCTGGTCGATCAGTTCAAAAAGAAGCGCATTTCGTTCTGGATGTTCCCGGAAGGCACGCGCAGCCGCGGCCGCGGTCTGCTACCTTTTAAAACCGGCGCCTTCCATGCGGCCGTGGCGGCAGGAGTGCCGATTATACCTATCGTGGTCTCCAACACTCACGGTAAGATCAACCTGAACCGCCTGAACAATGGCCTGGTTGTCGTCGAGATGCTGCCGCCGGTGGATACCAGCGGCTACACCAACCAATCGGTGCGCAAGCTGGCGACCCACTGCCGCGAACTGATGATGGATAAACTGGAAGCGCTCAACGCCGAAGTTGAGGCGCGCGAAAAAAGCGGTAAGCTCTGACCGGCTAGCGCTTCGCCGGCACCCGCACGGATGCACGCGGCGCGCAATCCGCGCAGCGACGCAATACAGCAATAAATCAAGAATAACAACTGGCTGGCGCGCAGGCGCCACGCGTACACGCGTAAAGGGTTTGACGTTCTATGTCTTTCAGCAGACGACAGTTTATCCAGCTTTCTTCTGGCGCGGCGTTCGGCGCAGGTCTTTTGCCTGCCGCGCCGCCTCCGCTCCTGGCGGCGATACGCCGCTGCCGGTGCCGCCGCTTATCGAATCGCGTCGCGGCCAGCCGCTGTTTCTGACGCTGATGCGCAGCCACTGGTCGTTTCTCGGCGACAATAACAAGGTGCCGGTATGGGGAGTCAATGGCCTCTATCTTGGACCCACGGTGCGCGTCTACAACGGCGACGACGTCAAGCTGATCTACAGCAATCGCCTTAACGAGCCGGTGGCGATGACCGTCAGAGGTCTGCAGGTGCCGGGCGCGCTGGCAGGCGGCGCGGCGCGCATTATGTCCGCCGGGGTCGACTGGGCGCCGGTGTTGACGATTCGCCAGAACGCCGCCACCTGCTGGTACCTCGCCAATACGCCGAACCGCATGGCGCCGCACGTCTATAACGGGCTGGCGGGCATGTGGCTGATTGAGGATGAGGTGAGCAAGCAGCTGCCGCTGCCGCACCACTACGGCGTGGATGACTTTCAGCTGATCATTCAGGACAAACGCCTCGATAACTTCGGCACGCCAGCCTACGATCCGCCGCAGGATAGCGGCTTCCTCGGCGACGTGCTGCTGGTTAACGGGGTGCAGAACCCCTTTGTCGAGGTGTCGCGCGGCTGGGTGCGTCTGCGCCTGCTCAATGCGTCGAACGCGCGTCGCTATCAGATGTCGCTAAGTGATAACCGTCCCTTTACCGTCATCGCCAACGATCAGGGCTTCCTGCCCGCGCCGGTGGCGGTGCAGCAGCTTTCGCTGGCGCCGGGCGAGCGTCGCGAAGTGCTGCTCGATATGTCGCAGGGCGACGAGGTATCGATTACTGCGGGCACGGCGGCGGGCATTATGGACCGGCTGTGCGGCCTGTTTGAACCTTAGTCCATTCTCACCAACACGCTGGTGCTGACGCTGCGTCCCACCGGCCTGCTGCCACTGGTCACCGATAACCTGCCGATGCGCCTGCTGGCGGACTAGATCCTCGACGGCGCGGCGACGCGCACGCGCGAGTTCCGCCTTGACGACGGCGCGCCAGGCATCAATGGCGCGCACTGGGATATGAACCGTATCGACACCACAGTGCAGCAGGGCACCTTTGAACGCTGGATCCTGCGCGCCGATCGTCCGCAGTCGATGCATATTCAGGGCGCGATATTTCTGATTAAGAGCGTCAACGGTGCGCAGCCGATGGGCGAAGATCGCGGCTGGAAAGATACGGTAGGGGGGGACGGCGAGGTGGAGCTGCTGGTGAGTTTTCCGCAAAGCTCATCAGATCATTTCCCCTACGTCTACTACAGCCAGACGCTGGAGCTGACCGATCTCGGCACGGCGGGGCAGCTACTGGTGCAGCCGACCGCGTAAGGCCGTCGACGGCAAGGGCGCGCTGTCAGGGCGACAGCGCGCGTAACGGTTAGCCGTTAAAGGTTTCCGGATCCGGCCCCAGACGGTTGCCGCTGTCCAGCTTCGCAATCTCGCTCAGCTCCGTTTTCTCCAGACGGAAGTCAAACACTGCAAAGTTCTCCTCGATGCGCGCAGGGGTGACCGATTTCGGGATCACCACCAGGCCGCTGTCGAGATGCCAGCGGATCACGATCTGCGCCGGCGTCTTGCCGTACTTGTTCGCCAGCTAGCGGATAATTTTCTGATCGAATACCCCTTTGCCGCCCTGCGCTAGCGAGCTCCAGGACTCGGTCCGGATCTGATGCATGGCGTTCCACACATGCAGCGTGCGCTGCTGCAGCATCGGATGCAGCTCGATCTGGTTAACCACCGGCGAGACGCCGGTCTCATCCAGCAGGCGCTTCAGGTGCGCTTCGTGGAAGTTACAGACGCGATGCTTTTCGCCAGGCCCTGCTGCTGCAGCTTAATCATCTCTTTCCAGGCGTCGACGTAGTGATCTTTCTCCAGGCACGGCCAGTGCATAAGATAGAGATCGACCTGCTCCAGCTGCAGCTTTTGCAGGCTGGTTTCCATCGCCTGCTGCACGTTTTGCTGGTCGTCATTCCACAGCTTGGTGGTGACGAAAATATCGTCGCGCGCAACGTCGGTGTTCTGCAACGCTTTTCCGATCGCCTCTTCGTTTTTATAGGCCGCGGCGGTATCGATCGAGCGGTAGCCGACCTCCAGCGCTTTCAGCACCGCGCGGTGGGCGTCTTCATTGCTCGCCTTCCACACGTCAAGCCCCAGCTGCGGTATCATATTTCCGTCATGCAGTTTGATAATCGGTTGATCTGCCATAGGTGCTCCTTTCTGTTGCAGTGAATCTGAGAGGCTTAAGTGTCTAGTCAATAAACCTTATTGTGGGCGGCAATTCCACTTCTCGCCCTGCCTGAGCCTGCGGAAGTCTTGCATGTTTCTCTTTTTTGGTGGCGAATTTCGCAGCAGTCTGGCTTCTTTACTCCATGAGAGAGATGCATGGCGCACGAAGCTCTGTGTCAGTACCTGGTAAACTAGGTCGTGACCCTGATGACCCACGGACGCAACCGCCTTTGTCCAGTGGAAAACGTCAGCCTGATTTAAGTCAACCAGTATCAGCCGCGCACGCCGATTATGTACTGGCTCGGTATCGTTATTCTGTTTCAGGGCAGCAATAACCGGCTATCTCGGTAGCACCGTTTTTACCTACGACGCAACAAAATACCTGATGCTTACCGTGCCGCTGCCGCTGCCGCTGCCGCTGCCGCTGCCGCTGCCGCTGCCGGTGGAGTGCGAAACCTGGGCGTCGGCGGAAGAACCCCTCGCCGGCATGTTCCTGACGGTCGATACCGCCAGGCTACAGGATCTGCTGATTGAGATTGGCGACGACGAGGAGTTCCAACCGCAGCTACAAACTTCCGGCATTCATTTGGTGTGGCTCACCGAGCCGATGCTGTGCGTGGCGGAGCGCCTGCTGGATGTGATAGCCAATCCGCGCGACGCGCGCGGGCTGGGGCCGCAGATTGTGCAGGAAATCATCTACTACGTGCTGACCGGACCGACGGGCGGGGCACTGCTGTCGCTGGTGAGCCGCCATACGCAGTTCAGCCAGATCGCCAGTGCGCTGCGCCGTATTGAGAATCACTATACGGATAACCTCAGCGTCGATGCGCTGGCGGCAGAGGTGAATATGAGCGTGTCGGCGTTTTACCATAACTTCAAGGTGATGACGCAAACTTCTCCGCTGCAGTATCTGAAGCGCTACCGGCTGCATCAGGCGCGGCTGCTGATGCTGCATGACGGGCTGAAGGCGGGCGCGGCGGTGCGAGTGGGCTATGAAAGCCCATCTTCTCGCAGGAGTTTAAGCGCTACTTTGGCGTCACACCGGGCGAAGAGATCAGTCGCGTGCGTCAGACGATAGCGGAGCCGCAGGCCTGACGCCCCTTGTCAGGCCCTTTTTTGCCGTCGTTTTTTCCAGATCACCGCGATGCTGCCCGCTAGGCCAGCGAACAGCAGCACCATCGGCAGTACTATTAGGATCACCATCACCTGATCTTCATGGCGTTTGATAAAGGGCACCTGACTGATGCCGTAGCCGAACGCCACCACAATCGCCACCCACAGCAGTCCGCTCAGCCAGTTGAACAGCTGAAAGCGGACATTCTGCAGCCCGGAGATGCCCGCAATTGTAGGCAGAATGGTGCGGACGAAGGCCAGGAAGCGGCCCACCAGCAGCGCTATCAGGCCGTGGCGGTTGAACAGCTGCCACGCGCGCTGGTGATACTGCGCCGGCAGGTGCATCAGCCAGCTTTTTACCAGCCGCGTATTGCCGAGCCAGCGTCCCTGCAAATAGCTCAGCCAGCAGCCGAGGCTGGCGGCCGTGGTGAGGATCACCATGGTTGGCACGAAATCCATTACCCCTTTGGCGACCATCGCCCCTGCCAGCAGCAGCAGGCTGTCGCCCGGCAAAAACGAGGCGGGCAGCAGCCCGTTTTCCAGAAACAGCGTCAGGAACATCACGCCGTAAACTACCCAAACCACATTTGGATCGGCCAGCGCGGCAAAATCCTGATGCCAGAGCGCATGAACAATCTCGTGTAAAATACCCATCTGCTATCCCATCGAGTCACAAGGAATCTATTTTAGCGGCAATCCAACCTGGCGTTTTGATCCGCCGCCGGACGCCGTGTTGTAATTGAGGTTCTGTTTAGGTTACGCCTGCGTCAGGCGTTCAAAGCCTACTGCCAGATCGGCAATCAGGTCGTCAACGTGCTCCAGACCAATATGCAGGCGCACCAGCGTGCCGGTAAAGTCCACGCCGCCCGCAGGACGAATCGCCGCCAGCTCTTCCGGCTGATTCGCGAGGATCAGCGATTCATAGCCGCCCCACGAATAGGCCATGCTGAAATGGTGGAAGCGATCGAGATAATGCGCCAGTTTTTCGCTGCTCAGTTTTTCATACAGCACAAACGAGAAGAGGCCGCTGCTGCCGCTGAAGTCGCGCTTCCAGAAGTCGTGCCCTTTGCTCTGCGGCAGCGCCGGATGGTTAACGCGCGCCACTTCCGGCCGCGCCGCCAGCCACTCCGCCACCTGCAGCGCGCTCGCCTCATGCTGACGCAGGCGCGTCGCCAGCGTGCGCAGGCCGCGGCTCGCCATATAGGCGCTGTCAGCGTCCACCGTTTGGCCCATCAGATAGGAGTTCTTGCGCAGCCGATCCCAGCAGCGCGCATTCGCCACCGCGGTGCCGATCATTGTGTCGCTGTGGCCGATCAGGTATTTGGTGCCCGCCTGAATCGAAATATCGATGCCGTGCGCCAGCGCATTGAAGAAAACGCCCGCCGCCCAGGTGTTGTCCATCATGATCACCGCGCCAGGCGCTTTGGCGCGCACCGCTGCGACAATCCTCGCGGTATCCTGCACCTCCATGGTGATGGAGGCCGGGGATTCGAGAAACACCACGCGCGTCTCGGGGCGCACCAGTGAGCCGATGTCGCTGCCGATGCTGTGATCGTAGAAGGTGGTGGTGACGCCGAGCTTGCTGAGGATTTGCGTGCAGAAGTCCTGGGTTGGCTCATAGACCGCGCCGCACATCAGCACGTGGTCGCCTGTCGCTACGAAAGAGAGGATGGCGTTGGCTACCGCCGCCGCGCCGCAGGGATAGAGCACGCAGCCGGCGCCGCCTTCCAGTTCGGTCATGGCGTCCTGCAGGGCGAAGTGGGTGAGGGTGCCGCGACGGCCATAGAAAAGCTCGCCTTTGGCGCGTCCCTCGGTGGCACGCTGTTTATCGGCGACGCTGTCGAAAACCAGCGACGAGGCGCGCTGGATTACGCTGTTGACCGCGCCCTGGGTGTAACGCTTGCTGCGTCCTGCACTGACTAAGGTGGTGTCGATTTTTTTTGTTGTCATCGTTCTCTGCCTGCCGCTTACCGCAAAGCCTTCACGTTACCACGAATCGCCGGTCAGGGTTGATCCTAAATCCCGATATTCAGAACCTGCCCGTTGCCGGGCAGGCTGGTTTACAGGGTGCGTCGCAGCTGCGGCCAGAGGCAGCGACCGCGCTACATGACCCCCATCAGATGCGGTAGCCAGAGCGAGATGGCGGGGACATCGGTAATCAGCATCAGCACTACAAACAGCACGCCGTAGAAGGGCAGCATCGCACTCACTACCTGTTCGATCTTCTGCTTGCTCACCGCGCTGGCGACAAACAGCACCGTGCCCACCGGCGGTGTGATCAGCCCGATGCCGAGGTTGGTCATCATGATCATGCCGAAGTGCACCGGATCGATACCCAGCGCCGTTGC
The DNA here is from genome assembly GCF_013753875.1 of Candidatus Pantoea persica. Classification (GTDB taxonomy): domain Bacteria; phylum Pseudomonadota; class Gammaproteobacteria; order Enterobacterales; family Enterobacteriaceae; genus Pantoea; species Pantoea persica. The sequence goes on along the minus strand of NZ_SMDS01000018.1, from coordinate 177,037 downwards.
CACCGGAAGCAGCACCGGCGTCAGGATAAGGATAATCGGCGCCATATCCATCAGTGTGCCGATCACCAGCAGCAGCACGTTGATGCACATCAGAATGATATACTTGTTGCCCGAGAGTCTGGTAAAGGCATCGGTGATGATGGTCGGCAGCTGCATAAAGGTCATCATCGCGCCGAAGCCCGCCGCGAAGGCGATCAGTACCATCACGATGGTCACCGTCTTGATGGTACGGAACAGCAGAATGTGCAGCTGCTTCCACTTAAAGTCGCGGTAGATAAACATGGTGACGAAAAACGCCTAGATGCAGGCGATGGCCGCCGACTCCGAGTAGGTAAAGATGCCGCCGAGGATAATCACGATGGTGAGCAGGCCCCAGAAGGCGTCTAAAAAGATCTTCACCGCCTGGCGGAACGGGATGCGCTCGCCTTTGGGATAGCTGCGCTTGCGCGCAAAGGCGAGGCACATCACCATTAGACAGAGCCCTAGCAGCAGGCCGGGAAAAATGCCGGCGACGAACAGTGAGAAGATGGTTACCACGCCGCCGGTCGCCAGCGAGTAGATCACCGAGTTGTGGCTGGGCGGCGTCAGCACCGCCTGCACCGATCCGCTGGCGGTCACCGCCGCCGCGAAGTCGCGCGGGTGGCCCTTCTGCTCCATTTGCGGGACCATCACCGAGCCGATCGAGGCGGTGTCCGCCACCGACGAGCCGGAGATGGCACCGAAAAAGGTCGAGGCGACGATATTCACCAGCGATAGCCCGCCGCGAATAAAGCCGACAAAAATATAGGCAAAGTTCACCAGCCGTCGCGCAATGCCGCCCTCCGCCATAATCGCACCCGCGAGGATAAAGAAGGGAATGGTCAGCAGCGAAAACTTGTTCACCCCGTTGGTGATCTGAATGATCACCGCCTCTAGCCGCAGCTCAATCCACCAGGCGCCGATAAAGGCGCTCAGGCCGACGGGAAAACCCAACAGCAGCAGCACAATCAGAGTGCCGATCAATATCAGTGCGTCCATGGTTGTTCCTCAGTGTGTTCCGCCCAAAACCACCACCGGCCGCTGGCTTTGATCGCCGTTCAGCAGCTGCTCAACAACAAACAGCAGGGTAAACAGCGCCCCAATCGGGATCGGCAGGTACATCTCGCCGTAGGTCACTCAGGGCAGCGAGGTGAGCGGCTGGATCCACATTGCCTCATAGGCTATAGCTGGCCTGGAAGATGATCAGGCAGGTCGCCACCATCAGCAGATCGCACAGGCGCAGCATCATGCGCTGCGCGCCGGGCGGCACGCGGTCGGTCACCATGGATACGCAGATATGGGTGCTGGCGCGATAGCCGACCGGCGCGCCGATCGATAAAGGTAAAAATGATCATGCAGATAATGGCGACCGGCTCCGGCCAGGCCAGCGCACCGTTAAGTACGTAGCGGGCGAAGATGCCTATGGGGATCACCGTCACCATTAATTAGTAGCGCCACAGCAGCGATGCCCATGCACAGCAGGTAGAGCCCATCCATCAGACGTTAATAGCGTGTCATATGCGTTACCAGAGAAACGCCGCGCAGAACGCGAGGCGGGAAAGGTTATTTGACGTCAGCGATCGCATCATCAGATCCTGATATTTGCCGCCGAACTGATCGCGCACCGGCTGCGTCGCCTTCATGAAATAGTCCCGGTCGGTTTCCTGGAAGGTGACGCCGCCCGCTTTCCTTTTTTCAATTGACTGCTGGGTGTAGGTGGCCCACAGCTAGCGTTCCTCATCCTGCGCCACCTTGCCCAGCTTTTTCAGCAGCGCCTGATCTTCCGGTGACAGGCGCGCCTAGGAGGCTTTGGAGAAGAGGATCATCTCCGGCTGGATAAAGTGGCCGGTCAGAGTGTAGTACTTCGCCACGGGCAGATAGTTATGAGCGACAAATGAACCTGCTGCGGGGTCTGATCTTCGTCGCCCAGCACGCCGCCTGCGTAGACGCGCATCTCCAGCCGCCCGTTGATGGCCTGTTTCAGCTTGTCGCCCATATGCTGTAATGCGACGACGGTGGAATAGCCCGCAGGTTGCACTTCCGCCACTTATCAACACTTATCGCCGACGCGGCGCGGGCGCTAAGGCCAAGCGCGGCAGCAACGGAAGCGGCAAGGATCCATTTATTGACTCTCATTATTTTTCTCCGGGCAGGTTAGAGGAGGGCATGAAGCGGTCGCGTGCTGCCAGAATAGGCAAAACGGGCACAGTGAAAATGCAGTAATGCTGATTGAATGAATAAGTTTACATTTAAAACTACATTTTAATAAATTTGTATTAGAAATCACATTTTTGAAATGGAACTGAAAATCGGCGTAAAATTTATAAAAAGCCCTTAACATGCAGTCTCGCTGATTGTAAATAGTAATGAGAACTACTATCAATTCGCCGTTTTTTGCTATTATTCACGCTTATCTATTATTCCTGCATATGAAGTTGGAGACGCAGCGTGGTAGCCAGTGACTTGATGCAAACGGACCTCTCCGTTTGGGGCATGTATCAACATGCTGATATCGTGGTAAAAGTGGTAATGATCGGCCTGTTGCTGGCTTTGGTCGTGACCTGAGCGATTTTTTGGAAAGTTTGCCGAAATCAGCGCGGCAAAGCGCCGTTTGAAAAGTGAGCAGCTGGCGCAGGGCAAAGCCCGGAAGTTAGGCGATGCCTCGCGTGCCGCTGCGCAATTCAAACCCCACAGCCACAGCCACAGCGCGGCGCTGCTTAACCACACGCAAAACGAACTGGCGCTCTCCGCAGGCGTTGAATATACCGACGGCATTAAAGAACGCACCAGCTTCCGCCTTGAGCGCCGCGTCGCCGCCTTCAGCCGTCACGCTGGCCGCGGCAACGGCTTCCTCACCACCATCGGCTCCGTCGCACCCTTTATCGGCATCGCCCAGACCCAGACCACCAACCTGGCGGTGGTCGCGCCCGGCATCGCCGAAGCGCTGCTGGCGACCGTGGATGTTCGCGTTAATCTGCCCGTCTCGACCAGCGCGCTACAGCCGCGTCCGGAAAAATCGGTTTACCTGTCGATTAAGGCTGATAAGCAGTTTTATATTGGCAACGATTAGGTGACGCCAGAGACGCTGGTTGAGGTGCTCAACAGCCAGACTCAGGGCAATAAAGAGACGACGATTTTCTTCCAGGCCGATAAGTCGGTCGATTATGAGACCCTGATGAGCGCGATGGATAAGCTGCGTGGCGCGGGTTATCTCAAGATCGGTCTGATGGGGATGGAGAGCGCCGCGAAGTAGGTTCTGCGAGCAGGGTAAGTTTTGCGAGTGGAGAGAGAGAGAGAGAGAGAGAGAGAGCATCCTGAGGGCTGCCCTTTTTTGTGGGCGAGAAGTTGCCGGGAGTTGTTTAGGGGATCGGTGCCGGCGCGGGTAAGCGGGCCCGATCGCAAAGACGCAAAAGGCGGCATTCCTGCCGGCTCGGCCCTCGACACCCCTGTCGCGGGACGCTTTGCTCCTCGGTCCCGCTCATCCGCTTTCAGGCTTTGGGTGCTGTCGGTAAGGCCCTTTGTTATGGCGCAGTGCGGGAGGCTTTACTCCTCGTGCTCGTTCATCCACTTTAGGGCGCTGGAGCGGTTTCTGAAGGTAGCCTTTCGAGCGACATCATAGACAAGGTTAAAGCGCTGCCTTTAGTCGTAAGAAAGGGGCGTAGCGCCCTGCAATGGTGAATCATGCTGCATAATTACGAGGTTAATTTTTTGTTACTTTTTGTTTCAATGTTATGGAGTGAAATGGTGAGTGCCATTACGTTATTTCCGGCTCGGTCAGGGTAAATAGTAAAAAAATGCGGGAAGCAACTATGAATATGAGCCAGACAAAGACTCAGGGCAGCGCCCGAACCATCTTTAACGTTACCAGCGGTAACTTTCTTGAAATGTATGACTTTATGGTGTTTGGCTACTACGCCACCGCCATTGCCAAAACCTTCTTTCCCGGCGACGATCCATTCGCCTCGCTGATGTTAACCCTGATGACCTTCGGCGCCGGTTTCCTGATGCGGCCGCTGGGCGCCATCGTGCTGGGCGCCTATATCGACTACCATGGCCGCCGCAAAGGGCTGCTACTAACGCTGGGCCTGATGGCGATCGGCACGCTGACTATCGCGCTGGTGCCGGGCTACGCCACGCTGGGCGCCGCCGCGCCGATCCTGAGCCTGCTGGGCCGTCTGCTGCAGGGTTTCTCCGCCGGGGTGGAGCTGGGCGGTGTCTCGGTCTATCTGGCGGAAGTCGCGCCAAAAGGGCGCAAGGGCTTCTTTGTCAGCTGGCAGTCGGGCAGCCAGCAGATTGCGGTGATCTTCGCCGCGCTGCTCGGCCTGCTGCTGAACCATCTGCTGGCGAAAGAGGCGGTCACCGAGTGGGGCTGGCGTATTCCGTTGGTTATCGGCTGCATGATCGTGCCGTTCCTGTTCTGGATCAGACGCATGCTGGAAGAGACCGAAGCTTTCAGTCAGCGCAAACAGCATCCGACCATGCGGCAGATTATGGGTTCGCTGGTGAGCAACTGGGCGCTGGTGCTGGCGGGTATGCTGATGGTGGTCACCACCACGGTGATGTTCTATATGATCACCGCCTTTACCCCGACCTTTGGCAAAACCGTGCTGATGATGAGCGACAAGCAGAGCTTCCTAGTGACGCTGTGCGTCGGCGTCTCCAACCTGATCTGGCTGCCGCTGATGGGCGCGCTGTCGGACCGCATCGGCCGCCGTCCACTGTTGATTACCTTTACCGTACTGATGATCCTCACCACCTGGCCAGTGCTGCACTGGCTAGTGGGATCGCCGACTTTTGCGCATCTGCTGGAGGCGGAGCTGTGGCTCTCTTTCCTCTACGCCAGCTATAACGGCGCGATGGTGGTCTATCTGGCGGAGATCATGCCCGCTGAGGTGCGCGCCTCCGGCTTCTCCCTCGCCTACAGCTTGGCGACTGCACTGTTTGGCGGCTTTACCCCCGCCGTCTCCAGTTACCTGATCCACTCCACCGGCGATAAAGCGATGCCTGGCGTCTGGCTGACCTTCGCCGCCGTCTGCGGCTTGATCGGCACGCTGCTGATTGGCCGCATGGTGAAACAGTATCGCGCGCACCACCGCGCCGCGACGCCCGTCAACGCCTCTGTCTAAAACGCCAAATCCACCACCACGCTGTCCGTATAGTTTCCTGCGGGCGGCGTGTTTTGCGTAGTAAGGATGTCGCCTATACACCCTGTTTCAGCCGCTGTGCGGCTGGCTGATTGACGTCATTGGCCTGAAGATGGGCTTTCTGAATATGCGCGCTGATCTGGTCGGTCACCTGCCAGCTGCACGCTGGCGCGGGCAGCTGGCTGCACCTGGCGCTGCTGCGCTTCGTCATGGGCGCGTCGGAAGCGGCCGCTACCCCCGCCAACGCCAAGGCGATCGGCGACTGGTTCCCGAAAAAAGAGCGTCCGGTGGCGGTGGGCTGGGCGGGCATCGGCTTCTCGATCGGCGCGATGCTGGCGCCGCCGATTATCTACGTGGCGCATATCTCTTTTGGCTGGCAGGGGGCGTTTCTGCTTACCGGCGGGCTGGGGCTGCTGTGGGTCGGACTCTGGTTGTGGAGCTACCAGTCGCCGGAAAAACATACGCGCCTTTCTGACGAAGAGCGCACCTGGATTACCCAGGACAACGAGGCGGTGGGGGAAAAGCTACCCTTCTTCCAGGCGCTGAAAACCATCGGCAAAGAGAAGATTCCGGCCTTCCCCACCGAACCCGCCTGGGCGGTACTGAGCTTCTGGGTGCCGCTCTACCTGGCCAACGAGCGCGGCATGGATCTCAAGCAGATCGTAATGTTCGCCTGGCTGCCGTTTCTCGCCGCCGATCTCGGCAGCGTCGCCAGCGGCTATATCACCAAAATCTACGTGAAGTGGTTCGGCCTGACGCGCGTTAACTCTTATCGTCGCCAGTTCGATCACCGGCGCGGCGCTGATGACGCTGGTCAAAGATCCCTATCTGGCGATCGCCCTGATCTCCATCGGCGGCTTCGGCCATAAGGGGATCTCCTGCATGCTGAGCGCGCTGGTGGTGGAGCGTTTCGATCGCCTCCAGATGGCGATGGTGAACGGCATGCTCGGCTCCTACACCGGGATCGCCAGCTTTATCTTCTCCCTGATTATCGGCGTCGCCACCGACACCATTGGTTTCAATCCGCTGTTCGTCGCCATGGGCTTTTTCGACCTGGTGGGCGCGATTTTCCTGGTGATGTTTATCGCCGAACGTCGTCAGCGCAGCGCTGAACAATAATGATACCGCTATGAAAACCCTGAAGAACTGGACGCTGAATCAGCATACGGATCATTTTGTCGAGCTGAAGGTGGATAACCGCCATCTGCTGCGCATCTTTGTGCTGCAGGCGGGCCTGATGCGCGTGCTGCTGAAGCGCGATCAACGGCGAGCAGGGCGCGCGGTTTAGCCTTTAGGGCCGCGCCGGGCGGTCCTGGTAGACCGCTCTGAACACACCGTGCGGGCCGTACGGGCAGGATAGCTCAGAGAGCAAGGCGTCCTGCGGCAGGGATATCACCTCGGGAGCAGTTTTGACCAACACCGCGCTTTGGCCCAGCACGGACGAACCTCAGGGATAAGATGCGTACCCGTGCGGGCTGAGCGAGCAGGAATGCGTTAAGCGCCTTTGCGCCTCGGCCATCCCGCCTGCGCAAGCTGCCTCAGCCGTTACCGCCGTGGCTTTCCGCATTCATACGCGCCAGATCTTTATCGATCAGGAACAGGCCTTTGCCTTTGTTGCCTACCAGCGCCAGCTTATCCAGCACAGTTTTAAACAGCTTCTCTTCTTCGTGCTGTCCGGCCACGTACCACTGCAGGAAGTTAAAGGTTGAGTAGTCGAGCGAGGTGATCGCTGCATGCGCCATTTCGTTGATTTTGCTGGTGATCAGCTTCTCGTGCTCCAGCGCCTGCTCCAGTAGTTCCGGCAGCGAGTTATAGGCGACCGGCGGCGCGGCGATGGTGCCTAGCACCGGCATCGCGCCGGTATCGCTCAGGTAATCGAACAGGCGCTGCATATGCTCCATCTCTTTGCGAGAGTGCTCTTTCAGAAACGCCGCCGCGCCTTCCAGGCCTTTGTCGCTGCACCATGCGCTCATCTGCAGATAGAGATTCGCGGAGAAAAATTCGAGGTTAAGTTGATCGTTGAGACGAGCGGTCATTTCAGCAGTCAGCATGCGGCGATTCCTTTTTAAGAGCATTATTCAGACAGGTGAGAAGCGGCGAATTATGCATTAGGAGGCGCGACGATTGAAAGCGTTTTTATGAAAAACTTTCCTGTTATCAATATGATTTAACTAGAATTATTCAGCTATTTGAATGCGATCGATTATCATTTCTGACGCAATGTTCGTTTGTGCAAGCTGCACCATAACGGGGCAAATCGCCTGTACAATTAGCGTGCAGCGGCGGCACTATCCGGTAAGACGCCGCGCAATATTAACTGGCGCATATTTGAACATTATTTAGCGGAAACGGCGGCAGGCAGAAAATTTTATTTACAAAATCGACGCTTTTCAGGGGCTGGCATAAATCTTGCGACCTGTTGAGTTCCATATACTGCAACTATTCACTCTATTTAGCAGGTAAAAGCATGACTGACGAAAAAATAGTGCTGACCGGCGAGCACATCTCTGCCAGTATAAGGCAGCTATCTGGCGCTGATTATCGCTATTCTGTTTTTTTCAGGATTACTTTATCAGGTAGATGGCTTTCACTGGCTGGGCGCGTTTGACTTCACTACGCTGGGCGGCAGCTTCGGCACCATGAAAGATCCCGCCAGCAACACCTTTACTCGGCGCAGGCGGCCTGAGCGCCAAAGCGGGCTTTCTGTTTGCGCTGTCGCTGACGCCGACGGTGATGCTGGCGCTGGGCATTCTGGATATTTTCACCCACTACGGCGCAATGCGCGCGGCACACAAGCTGCTGACGCCGCTGCTTCAGTCGCTGATGGGGCTGCCGGGGCGCTGCGGGCTGGCGCTGATCACCGATCCGCAAAGCACCGACGCGGGCGCGGCGCTGACCAAAGAGATTTATGACCGCGGCCAGGTGACGAAAAAAGAGATTGTGGTAATGAGCGCCTGGCAATATTCCGGCGCCGGCTTAATCAATAACTATTTCGCCATCGGCTCGGCGCTGTTCGCCTCTATGACGCTGCCGATTATTATTCCGCTCACCCTAATGTTCGTTCTTAAATTTGTCGGTGCGGCGCTGACGCGTTGTGTGTTAAACAGTGTTTATAAAAATGATTTCAATCATGGAAAATAACGGCGCGGTAAAAGTCAGCCAGAACCCTTTTGATATATTCGTGACCGGCGCGCGTAAAGGGTTTCATATTACCATTCATAACCTGATGCCCAACATGGTTATGGCCTATGTGCTGGCGGAAGTACTGAATCTGCTCGGCATTATGCCTTTTCTCGGCCAGCTTTTCGCCCCGGTGATGGGGCTGTTCGGCCTGCCGGGCGAGGCGATCACCGTGCTGCTGACCACCTGGCTCTCCTCCTCTGTGGGCACTGGCGTGGCGGTGAGCCTGCTGAGCAAAGGGCTGTTGACCGGCGAGGATATCACCATCCTCGCGCCCGCGATTTTCCTGATGGGATCGCAGCTGCCATATATGGGCCGCCTGCGCGCGCCACAACCTGCGGCCACGACGGTCACTCATCGGTGGTGCTGACCGCCGCGCAGGAGCTGCTGGCGGAGGGCGCGGTTAAAAAGGGCGCCTAAAAAATTTTTTTCAGCCCGCGAAAGAGCTGGACGCCGGCGTGCTGGATGACGTTGAGATGATCCTCGGCTTTCATCTGCGCCCGCTGGAGGAATGCGTGGTAGGGCAGGCGACGCCGGCAGTGCTCTACTCCGCCTGCTCGACACTGGATGGAGGCTACCATTAAAGGCACCCCGCGCACGCCGCGCGTCCGCATCTCGGCGTCAAAACGCTGGACACGGTGTTGCAGGCGGTCAACGCCATTCATCTCGCGCCGGGCCTGACTTTTGGTGTCAAGGCGACCCGTTTTCTGTGCGACGCTGGCGTCACCAACTCGATGACTGACCTGGCGCGCGTGGTATGGGATCTGCGCTCGCAGGAGAACGCGCCGATGACGGAGCTGAAAGAGAAGGTGACCCAGGCGATTCAGCACAGCGTCGCCGCGCTGATCCGCGCGGCGATCCGCGACGTGCAGGGGGAAGAGGGGCTGCTGGACGCGAAAACCACGCCGGGTAGCGAGGACTTCTTCTATAATCCGGTAAAGCGCCCCGGCGTCAAGGCGGGCTTCTGGGAGCTGGGCACTAACCTGCGGGGCTGCATCATCCCTATATGCGCTTCGACCTGAACGCGCTGGAGATTGGGGTCGATACCTTTAAGGCCTGCGTAAAAAGGACGTTGGGCTAACGCCACCGCTTGCCCGCCTGCTGGCGGGCTTTCTCTGGCGGCGGAACCGCTGACGCCGCCAACAATTTTCCGCTGCCCCTGTTTGCCGCCGCGCGCGAAATATTGTATGCTATAGCCACCTTAACAGAGCAGAGACTAGGTGGCCGGAAACGCCGCTCATGTAGAACGCGCATCTCTCCGCCGCCTGACGCTTTGGTCACGCTTGGCTCCGTTTACCTGCCGGATTTCCAGCCATCATGATTACTCCGCAGCGTCCTCTCCAGCGATGTTGCCTCGATGAGAAGAACGCGCTCATGTCTGATTTCATGCAAGAGGTGTCGCGCCGCCGCACCTTTGCGATCATTTCGCACCCCGATGCGGGTAAAACCACCATCACCGAAAAGGTGCTGCTGTTCGGACAGGCGATCCAGACCGCCGGTACGGTAAAAGGCCGCGGCTCCAGCCAGCACGCCAAGTCCGACTGGATGGAGATGGAGAAACAGCGCGGCATCTCTATCACCACCTCCGTGATGCAGTTCCCCTATCGCGAGAGCCTGGTTAACCTGCTCGACACCCCGGGGCACGAAGACTTCTCGGAAGATACCTACCGCACCCTGACGGCGGTGGACTGCTGCCTGATGGTTATCGACGCGGCGAAAGGCGTCGAGGATCGTACCCGCAAGCTGATGGAAGTCACCCGTCTGCGCGATACGCCGATCCTGACCTTTATGAACAAACTCGACCGCGACATCCGCGATCCGATGGAGCTACTGGATGAGGTCGAGAGCGAGCTGAAGATCGCCTGCGCGCCCATCACATGGCCTATCGGCTGCGGCAAGCTGTTCAAGGGGGTATATCACCTCTATAACGACGAAACCTACCTCTATCAGTCGGGGAAAGGGCATACCATTCAGGATGTGCGCATCGTTAAAGGGCTGGATAATCCAGAGCTGGACAGTGCGGTCGGCGAAGAGCTGGCGGTGCAGCTGCGTGAAGAGCTGGAGCTGGTAAAGGGCGCGTCGCACGAATTCGATCGCGAGCTGTTCCTGAGCGGCGAAATCACGCCGGTCTTCTTCGGCACCGCGCTGGGCAACTTCGGCGTCGACCATATGCTCGACGGTCTGGTCTCCTGGGCGCCGGCGCCGATGCCGCGCGCCACCGATGTGCGCACCGTGAGCGCGGAGGACGAGAAATTCTCCGGCTTCGTGTTCAAGATTCAGGCCAATATGGACCCGAAACACCGCGACCGCGTCGCCTTTATGCGCGTGGTCTCCGGGAAATATGAGAAGGGCATGAAACTGCGCCAGGTGCGAACCGGCAAAGATGTAGTGATCTCCGACGCTCTGACCTTTATAGCGGGCGACCGTTCGCACGTGGAAGAGGCCTGGCCGGGCGACATCATCGGCCTGCACAACCACGGTACCATCCAGATCGGCGACACCTTTACCCAGGGTGAAAACATGAAGTTCACCGGCATTCCGAACTTCGCGCCGGAGCTGTTCCGCCGCATTCGCCTGCGCGATCCGCTCAAGCAGAAGCAGCTACTGAAAGGGCTGGTGCAGCTGTCGGAAGAGGGTGCGGTGCAGGTGTTTCGTCCGGTACAAAATAACGATCTGATTGTCGGCGCGGTCGGCGTGCTGCAGTTCGACGTGGTAGTTGCGCGTCTGAAAAGCGAATACAACGTCGAAGCGATCTACGAAGCGATCAACGTCTCGTCGGCGCGCTGGGTGGAATGCAGCGATGCCAAAAAGTTCGACGAATTCCAGCGCAAGAATGAAGTTAACCTTGCGCTGGACGGCGGTGACAACCTGACCTACATCGCGCCAACCATGGTGAACCTGAACATTACGCAGGAACGCTATCCTGACGTGGTGTTCCGCAAAACTCGTGAGCATTAATTTTCTCGCCAACAAGGCCATCCAGCATTGGCTGGCCCTGTCGCCTCGCTCCAGACTCCTCCTAAAAACTCTGATTTTCATTCTAACTGGCATGCAATCAACCAGTTAATCCAGCAAAACGCGAAATATCAACTATGATCATTCTGTCGGACGGCAAAAGAGAAGCTGCTTCTCCCTTACGTCCAACTACGCAGCAGCGCCGTTTGCTGCTGTTGCGCCCGCTGTTGTGGGTGAGCTAACTGACAGAAGGACGATATCGATGAATAAGACTAAGATTGCCCAGACGCTAATGGCGGTAATGTTCGGCTCCGCCCTGGCTGACGATTCGCTAACGCAGAAAGCCCAGCAAAGCGCAGATAATGCCGGTGCGAAAATCAATAGTTCTATGAAAAAAGTCGATGGATTTATGGATGATAGCTCCATCACCGCAAAAGCCAAAGCGGCTTTGGTGGATGACGAAGCAATAAAAAGTAAGGATATTTCCGTGAAAACTTACGAAGGCGTGGTGACCCTGAGCGGTTTCGTTACCTCGCAGGATCAGGCTGAAAAAGCCGTCGCCGTCGTACAAAAAGTGGAAGGCGTTAAATCCGTTAGCAACAAGCTACACGTCAGAGACAGCAAATCATCTAGTTTGAAAGGTTATGCTGACGATGCGGCAACGACCAGTGAAATTAAGGCTAAACTGTTAGCCGATGACATCGTTCCGTCGCGCAATATCAAGGTGGAAACCACCGACGGCGTTGTTCAGCTTTCAGGAACGGTTGCTAATCGGGCGCAGTCCGATCGCGCAGAAAGCATCGCTAAAGCCATTGAAGGCGTCAAAAGCGTTAAGAATGACCTGACCGTGAAGTCTTAACATCGCGCTGACACAACAACACCCAAAATGGGAAAGAAACGAGCAGTTCGATTTCACTATGGTAAGGAGAGGCTTATGTTTCGTTGGGGTATTATTTTTCTGGTAATTGCACTGATCGCGGCGGCGTTAGGATTTGGCGGCCTCGCCGGTACGGCAGCATGGGCGGCTAAAATTGTCTTCGTTGTCGGTATTATTCTGTTCTTCGTGAGCCTGTTTACCGGCCGCAAACGACCCTGACCGGTTGAGTCATTCTGATTTTTGCAACGAGCATGCATAAAGCGGAGACCAGCCAGCCCTTGTGCTGGCGGCAGGTTAGGAGAAGACATGGCTGGTTCTCCGGGATGCTGACGAATTCAAACGGATAAACGCAGCGGCACTCCTCAGAACTTCCGCGAGGAGCAAATGTGGGTATTCGCATTCCTGTTACGCTGGGCGCCATTGAGCCCTTAGTTCTTTCCCCGTTTAAAGCGCAAAAATCGCCCTGATCTGCGAGGGCCAAGGCCAGCGCGGCATTTTTACCGCCGGCGTGCTGGATGAGTTCCGGCGGGCGAAATTCAATCCCTTTCATCTCTATGCGCCGCGGCAATCTGATCGATCTCGACTGGCTGATTGAGGTGACGCGCCGCGAGCTGCCGCTGGCGCTGGAGAGCGGCAAGCTGTTGTTCGATGGCGGACGCGAGTTCTACCTGTGCACTTGCCGCAGCGACGACTACACGCCGGGCTACAGCGCCAACTGGCAAGATCTGATTAAAGCCTCCAGCGCCATTCCTGCTTCTACCGGCTCGGCGTCAACCTGGAGGGGATCAGATCTCGACGGCGGCATCAGCGACGCCATTCTGGTGCGCGAAGCGGCCGCGGCGCCGACACCATCGTGGTGCTCCGCACCGTGCCGTCGCAAATGTTCTACACGCCGAAATGGATCAGGCGTATGGAGCGCTGGCTGATCGACGGCGCACTGCAGCCGATGATCAATATCCTGCATCATCATGAAGCTAGCTACCGCGACATTCAGCAGTTTATCGAGCCGCCGCCCGGCGACCTGCGTATCATTGAAATTTATCCGCCGCACGTGCCGGCGAGCATGGCGCTGGGCAGCCGCGTCGCCTCCCTGAATCAGGATTACCATCTGGGATGCCGCTGCGGCCGCTATTTCCTCACCACGCTGGGCAAGTGGCTGAGCGACGCCGAGCCGTTTTTGCGCTGCGCCACGGTCACGCCGCCGGCGCCGGTGGCCAACGCGCCCTACAACCGGCCGGTGATGACACCGCCGCTGGCGGGCAACGACGCAGACTAGGTGAGGATTCGCTGGCATGAGATTTATCGACACCCACTGCCACTTCGACTTCCCGCCCTTTGTCGGCGAGAAGGAAAAGAGCATCGCGCGCGCCGCCGAGGCGGGCGTGGCGCGCATTATCGTGCCGGCGGTGGAGGCCAGCCGCTTCGCGCACATCGCGGCGCTGGCGGATCGGCATTGCGCCCTCTACGCCGCGCTCGGCCTGCATCCCATTGCCATCGATCGCCATGAAGAGGCGCATCTAGCGCAGCTCGAGGAGCGGCTACAGCGCCGCTCGACGAAGCTGGTGGCGATCGGCGAGATCGGACTCGATCTCTATATGGAGACCCCCGATTTTACGCGTCAGGAGGCGCTGCTCGACGCGCTGCTGCTGGAGACCGACGCGCCCGATATGCCGCTGCACGGTTTTCAGGGCGAGCCGAACCGCCCGGAACGCGCACGTCTGGTGTGGCAGACGCTGTGCGAACTCCGCCCCGAAGCGCCGCAGACGATAGCCGACGCGCTGTGGCGCAACACGCATAATCTCTTCCGCTTCTTCATCAACTGCGTGCGCGACAATACGGTTACCGAAGGACAGATCGCCGCGCTGGCGATGACCATCTTTTTTCACGATATGTTGCTGCCGGAGCGTGTGGCGCTCACCATGGCAATGCGCGACTCCGGCACGGTGCTCGACTGGCAGTCGCTGAACCTTAACGGGCCGGTGGTCGACAAGCACTCCACCGGCGGCGTCGGCGACGTCACCTCGCTGATGCTGGGGCCGATGGTAGCCGCCTGCGGCGGCTACGTGCCGATGATCTCCGGTCTCGGCCTCGGCCACACCGGCGGCACGCTCGACAAGCTGGAGGCGATTCCGGGCTTCGACATTTTCTCGGACGATGATCGCTTCCGCCGGATCATTAAATAGGTCGGCGTGGCGATTATCGGCCAAACCCGCTCGCTCGCGCCGGCGGACAAGCGCTTCTACGCCACGCGCGATATCACCGCCACCGTGGACTCGATTCCGCTGATCACCGCCTCGATTCTCGCGAAGAAGCTGGCGGAAGGGCTGGGCGCGCTGGTTATGGACGTCAAAGTCGGTTCCGGTGCCTTTATGCCGACCTTCGAGGCGTCGATCGATCTGGCGCAGGCGGTTGTCGGCGTGGCGAACGGCGCGGGCTGCACCACCACCGCGCTGCTCACCGATATGAATCAGGTGCTGGCGTCGAGCGCAGGCAACGCGCTGGAAGTGCGCGAAGCGTTGCGCTTTCTCACCGGTGCGGCGCGCAATCCGCTCCTGCTGGAGGTGACGCTAGTGCTGTGCAGCGAGATGCTGATCTCCGGCAGGCTAGCCGTCAGCGAAGAGGAGGCGCGCAACAAGCTGATGCAGGTGCTGGATAACGGCCAGGCGGCAGAGGTATTCGGGCGCATGGTCGCCGCGCAGGGCGGCCCGGCCGATTTTGTCGAACGCTAAGACACTTATCTTCCGCAGCCGACGCTCAGCAAGGCGGTCTACGCCGATGGCGAAGGCATCGTCAGCAGCATGGATACGCGCGCGCTCGGCATGGCGGTAGTAGCTATGGGCGGCGGACGGCAGCGCGCCAGCGACGCGATCGACTACAGCGTCGGGCTGAGCGAGACCATCGCGCTAGGCGGATGATCCACGCCAGCAGCGAGGCTAGCTGGGAGCAGGCCGCCGCTGCAGTGAAGGCCGCGATAACACTGAGCGACAGCGCGCCAGCGGCCACGCCCGTGGTCTATCGCCGGGTGCGCGCCAGGATGGTCTGCGGCGCAAGGCGGACAACCGTGCCGCTTTGCGGTGTTGTCCGCCCGCTCGTGCCCGCTTCGTGCGGTAAAGCGGCAAAATTGCGGCTTTATGCTGCGGCTGGAGAGGCATTCGGGTATGCTTATCTGATCGCTTTTTTTTTGACTTGTCACGCGCGCAGGCGCAGGAGACTTGCATGAAACGTGCTTTTATTATGGTGCTCGATTCCTTTGGAATCGGCTCAAGCAAAGACGCCGACAAATTCGGCGACGCAGGATCGGACACGCTGGGCCATATCGCCAAGGCGTGCTTTAACGGCGAAGCGGACAAAGGGCGCAAAGGCCCGCTGCTTCTGCCGAACATGACCGCGCTCGGTCTGGGCAAGGCCGCCGAACTCTCCACCGGCTGCTTCCCAATGGGCCTCGATCCCAACGCGGAGATTATCGGCGCCTACGCCTACGCCAGCGAGCTGTCGTCAGGCAAAGACACGCCGTCCGGCCACTGGGAGATCGCCGGCGTGCCGGTGCTGTTCGACTGGGGCTACTTCAGCGACAAAGAGAACAGCTTTCCGCAGGAACTGCTCGATAAGCTGGTGGCGCGCGCAAATCTGCCGGGCTACCTCGGCAACTGTCACTCTTCCGGCACGGTGATCCTCGATCGGCTGGGCGAAGGGCATATGAAAACCGGCAAGCCGATTTTCTATACCTCGGCGGACTCGGTGTTCCAGATCGCCTGTCACGAAGAGACCTTCGGCCTCGATCGCCTCTATGAGCTGTGCGAAATCGCGCGCGAAGAGCTGACCGAGGGCGGCTACAATATCGGCCGCGTAATTGCGCGTCCGTTTGTCGGCGACAAGGCGGGTCACTTCGAGCGTACCGGCAACCGTCACGACCTGGCGGTTGAGCCACCGTCGCCGACCATGCTGAAAAAGCTGGTGGACGAGAAGGGCGGCGAAGTTATTTCGGTGGGTAAAATCGCCGACATCTACGCCCATCAGGGCATCACGCAGAAGGTGAAAGCCACCGGCCTGGACGCACTGTTTGACGCCACCATCGAGCAGATGAAAAAGGCGCCCGACCAGTCGATCGTCTTTACCAACTTCGTCGATTTCGACTCCACCTGGGGGCACCGTCGCGACATCGCCGGCTACGCGAGCGGGCTGGAGCTATTCGACCGCCGTCTGCCGGAGCTGATGGGGCTGGTGAAAGAGGATGACATTCTGATCCTCACCGCCGACCACGGTTGCGATCCGACCTGGCAGGGCACCGAGCATACGCGCGAGCATATTCCGATTCTAATCTACGGACCGAAGGTCAAACCCGGCTCGCTGGGCTACCGCGAAACCTTCGCGGATATCGGTCAGACGATTGCGCACTATTTTGGCCTGTCCGATATGGACTACGGCAAGAGCATGCTGTAAGCAGTGCCGCTGAATTTAAAAAAGGATGAACAACCATGGCAACTCCTCACATTAATGCAGAAATGGGCGATTTCGCCGACGTCGTGCTGATGCCGGGCGACCCGCTACGCGCGAAGCACATCGCGGAAACCTTTCTGGAAAATCCGGTTGAAGTGAACAGCGTGCGCGGCATGCTGGGCTACACTGGCACCTATAAGGGCCGCAAAATCTCCGTGATGGGTCACGGCATGGGCATTCCGTCCTGCTCGATCTACACCAAAGAGCTGATCACCGACTTCGGTGTGAAGAAAATCATCCGCATCGGCTCCTGCGGCGCGGTGCGCGCCGACGTGAAGCTGCGTGATATCGTGATCGGCATGGGCGCCTGCACCGACTCCAAAGTCAACCGCATGCGCTTCAAGGATCACGACTTCGCGGCCATCGCTGACTTCGACACGGTGCGCAACGCGGTTGACGCCGCTAAAGCGCTCGGCGTCGAGGCTCGCGTCGGCAACATCTTCTCTGCCGATCTCTTCTACACCCCGGATCCGCAGATGTTCGACGTGATAGAGAAGTACGGCATCCTCGGCGTAGAGATGGAAGCGGCGGGCATCTATGGCGTGGCGGCGGAGTTTGGCGCGAAGGCGCTGACCATCTGCACCGTGTCCGACCATATCCGCACCCACGAGCAGACCACCTTTGCCGAGCGCCAGACCACCTTCAACGACATGATTAAAATCGCGCTGGAGTCGGTGCTGCTGGGCGACTAAGTTAGCTGATGCCTTGTCCGTCCCGCGCAGCGCGCAGGACGGGATCCCCGTGCCATTCGTAACATTCTCACAAAATGACACACTTTTCTCGACTCCTGTGCATCTTCCCGCTGGTACTGCCTCTTTACCTGCCTAAATGCCGCCTAATGAATTTCCGCAATTTCGAAGCTGAAGAAAAGCTGTTTGTCTGCAAGGCGCTGCTCGCCTTCGCGCTGGTGCTTATCTGCTTCACCATTCTGGTACTGAATCTCTATCGCTTTCAGGTGCGCGACCACGGCTATTACCAGACGCGATCCAACCAGAACGACATGAAAATGATCCCCATCGCGCCGACGCGCGGGCTGATATTCGATCGCGACGGCGTCCCGCTGGTGCATAACGTCACCTGGTACGATATTATGCTGACACCTTACAAGATCGAGGATATGCAGGCGACGCTGAAGGCGCTGACGCAGAGCAGCCGCTACAAGCCGGTGGTGCTGAAAGAGGAGATGACTGACGAACAGGTGGCGCGCTTCTCGGTCAATAAGTACCGCTTTACCGGCGTCACCATCGATACCTGTCAGGATCGCGAATACCCCTACGGCGCGGATCTGGCGCACGCACATCAGGGTAAAAACCTGCCGTTGATCAACTGCGTCACCTAGGGACTCTATCCGCCCGCCTCAACGGTGAAGCCCTATATGGCGATGTCGGCGCTGCTGACCGGCGTGATTACGCCGCAGACCAGCTTCTTCGGCGCGCCGACCTGGACGCTGACGGGTACCGACCGCCGCTACCGCGACTGGAAAAGAGCGGCCACGGCACGCTGGACATCACTAAAGCGATTGAGGAGTCCGCCGACACCTTCTTTTATCAGGTGGCGTTTATGATGGGCATCGACCGCATCCATACTATGCTTGGCCAGTTCGGCTACGGTAAATCGACCGGCATCGATCTCAACGAAGAGTACAACGGCCTGCTTCCGAGCCGTGACTGGAAGCTCAAGGTGTACAAAAAAGCTTGGTATCAGGGCGATACGGTGTCGGTAGGCATCGGCAGGGCTACTGGATCGCCACGCCAATTCAGATGGTGAAGGCGATGGTGGCGCTGATCAACAACGGCAAAGTGATTGCGCCGCACCTGCTGGCGAAAGCGGAGCGAGGCAAAACGGTGGAGCCCTATCAGCCAGCGCTGCCGCAGGCGCAAATCGGCGACGCGCGCTCTCCTTACTGGGGGCTGGTGGGCCGCGCCATATTCGGTATGGCCAACGCGCCGAACGGCACCGGCTATAAATATTTTCATACCGCATCCTACGGCATCGCGGCGAAGAGCGGCACTTCGCAGGTGTTCAGCCTGAAGCAGAATCAGGTCTATAACGCGAAGATGATCCCGGTGCGCCTGCGCGACCATATCTTCTATACCGCATTTGCGCCCTTCAACAGCCCGAAGGTAGCGGTGGCGCTGATTCTGGAGAATGGCGGCAACGAAGGGGTGACCGCCGCGCCGGTGATGCACGAGACCCTCGATCATATCTTCCTGCCGCCGCCGAGCGCGCCGCCGGTGGAAACGGCGCAGCGGCCATAAGAGCGAGCGGGGCGGCGGCCTGAATCCGCGCGCCGCCTCGCGCTTCAGCGCCAGCTTGCGCGCCTTGTCGGCGGCGGCCGCGGAGTCGCGCTGACGCTGACGTTCGGCGCTGGCGGCAGCGATCCGCGCGCGGCGCGCTCTTCGCGCACCTCTTGCTCGAAACGGGCCTGGCGCGCGTCTTCCAGCGACTGCTCCTGCCCCTTGCCGGTATTTTCCACTGCCGCCACGGCAGCCAGCTGATCCTACAGCGAGGCGGCTTCAGCGCTGAGCGTCGCCGTCAAGCTACAGGCCACCAGCGACAGAACAGAAATCACACGTTTCACTTAACCCCCTCAGGCTTTTGCCGGGCAGGCGGTATTCGGCTGAATGCGCGTTTCGTTATTTTTGGTGGAGATCACCACGGCCAGGCCTGAGGTGAATTTGCAGGTGCGGCTAACTTGGGTCGAGGTATAGATTTTGGTGCCCTCTTTGTAGGTCAGGGAGACGCTTTCTACTAGGGTTTTGTCGCTCACCAGCGAGCCTGCCGCCGCGCCAGCGGTAGTGCCCAGACCTGAACCGGTGCCAACGTTGTACTGCCCGCGACCGCGCCCAGGATTGCGCCGCCTGTTTGTTGCGGGTGTTGTCCACCGCCACTTTCGCCGGCAGCACTGAGATTATGCTGACGGTTTTGGTTTCTTGTTTGTTATTGAGCTGCGTGGTGTCGTACACGTTCGCCGCATAGCTGTCGGCATTGCTCTGGCAGCCCGCTAGCACCAGTGGGGAAAGAACGCTTAACTTAACAGTAATAATGGTTTTGCCAGCTTCATCCTGAAATCTCCTTTTAAGAAAAGTCCGAATTATTAGCAGGTTATTGCGGAAGGGGAAGACGGCACTACCAGAATTAGAAAAATAACTGATGTAATCGGCGGAATTTGCATTAAAGCAGGAAAATGCGCAGCGCTAAGCGGAATTAATATGGCAAATAAAATCGAATTTAATCATTTAGTTACAGACGTTCGGATATATAGACATGTAGATATATAGACATAAAATAAAACAGCGCACTGCTATGGGCGAAACTCTCTGTTATTTAAGGAAAATTTCGCGAAAAGCGACTTCAGAGATATTTATGGAACAGTGTGTTTTTCAGGCGTAACAGAGGGCGGCGCGCGGCAACGAGCGCACGCCAGAGGATGAGAAAGGGTCGAGCAGAAGGGCGATCAGCGGAAGAAAACGGGTTGCGGCCGTGCTTTTTCGTGTCATACATCGCGGCGTCGGCGTTGTAGTAGAGCGTTTCGAAATCGCTGCCGGGTGCGCTGTAGCTGACGCCCAGGCTGGCGGTCACCAGCTGCTCCGGCAGCGCGTTGAGCGGCGAGGCGTTGAGCGAGGCGAGGATAGCGCCAGCGACGCTCACCGCGTCCGACAGCCAGGTATTGGGCAGCAGAATGGTGAACTCCTCGCCACCGATGCGGCCGATGCTGGCGGTGGGCGGCAGGTTGCGCTGGATGCGCGCGACCATCTCGATAATCACTCGATCGCCCACGGGATGGCCGTGCTCATCGTTGATGCGCTTGAAGAAATCGATATCGAGAATAATCAGCGCCGCCGGGGTGCGCGCCAGCATCTGGATGATGCGCTGAATGATCGCGCTGCGGTTCCCGATGCTCTGCAGCACCCTGGACGCCAGCAGGTGATTCTGCTGCACGCGGTTTTCGATCTCCGTGGTGGCCTATTGATATTGGCTGCCAGCATGCGCACCTCATTTGCCACCACCGCAAAGCTGCGGCCGTGCACGGCCCGCACGCGCCGATACGGTCGGAGGAGTTACTCAGATCGGCGATATCCTCTGAGATACCGTGCAGTTCGCCCGCCAGCGCGTTGATGGTATGCACTCTCTTCGATGACGCTGGCGCCGTGGCGGGTGCTCTAGCTGGTCTGCAGTGCGGTTTGATAGGCCTGCTGCGCCGCGTTTCGCTCCAGCTAGCTCTTCTCGACCTGCGCGGTGACGTCGGTGGCGAATTTCACTACCTTGTAGAGCTCCTTCCTCGTCGAACACCGGGTTATAAGTGGCGCGCAGCCAGACGGTGCGTCCCTGGTTTATTGACGCGCTGAAACTGGCGAGAGATAAACTCGCCGCGGTTCAGCTGCTGCCAGACGGTTTTGTACTCTACGCTCTGGCGCAGCGCCTCAGAGTAGAAACGGCTGTGCGGCAGGCCGATCACCTCATCAGCGCGATAGCCCATTTTTTTCAGGAAGTTGTCGTTCGCCTTCAGCACTTCCCCCTTCAGGTTAAAGGCGATCACCGCCATGGAGCGCTCAATCGCCGTGGTCATGGCTCGCTGCTCCTGCGCGTCGACGATGCGTACGGTGATATCGGTGGCGAGCTTGATAATTTTTATTACGCGGCCGCTGCGGTCCAGCACCGGCACGTAGTTCGCCTCCAGCCAGATCGGGCGGCTGTTTTTCGCCACGCGTAGAAACTTGTCGCTGAAGCTCTTGCCGCGCTGATCTGGTGGAGTGGATTGAGGCGAGTCTGACCGACGATCTCAATATCGATCTGATTACCCTGAAATCGGGCTACTCCAAATGGCATATGCAGCGCATGTTCAAAGAGATTACCGTTCAGACGCTGGCGGCCTGTACGCGCAAGCGTCGCCTGATGCTCTCCGCCATGGCGCTGCGCCTGACGTGCATGCCGCTGATCGACATCGCGGTGCGCTTTGGCTTCGATAACCAGCAACCAGCAGAACTTTACCCGCGTGTTTAAAAATCACTTCGCGCTGACGCGGGCGCCTTCCGTCGCGTGCCCGATCTGCAGCTGAAAAGCTTTCACGGACCGATTTCGGTTGATGGCGAAATGCGGCAGGCGCAGCTGGTGGAGCGCAATGAGCTGCAGCTGCGCGGCGAATTGGTGGAGTGGTGGAGTGGTGGAGTGGTGGAGTGGGAGTGCAAATTTGGCGACTACGTGCGCGACCATGCCGATACCGTCGCGCGGTAGGCGCGCAGCTTTGTGCGTCTCGCCGGTCAGCGCGTTGAGCGCGGCTGGCTCGGCTTTCAGTATGGTCCCGGCAGTTTGGCGGCGGAGCCTCAGCATATCAGCCTGTTTCAGGCGTTAGAGAGCCAGCACGCCGATATGATGGGGCCACATATCGTTAACTGGACCTCGGCGCGTGGCCTGTACACCGCGGTTCCCTGGCAGGGCGAGCCGGAGCAGCTGACGCGCTTTATCGCCGATATCTACTACGTGCATCTGCCTGCCTGGGCGTGGCGTGTCGCTAGGGCAAGGATCTGCTGCGTATCGATATGAAAGCCCCAATGCCGGATCGGCTGACCGGCCTATTCTCTGTTCCCGTCTCGCTGAGCTGAATATCCTTTTCGTGCGGTTGTCCGTGATAAACCGCACGATTTTATAAAATAAACGCCATTCCTGACGTAAAATTCCTCTCCTGACCCGGAAGCCGTGCATATATCGTGTATCAGTCCTGACTGACTGGATATTCATCTGCATTCCTGGTTCTGTTTGAACCACACCCGAAAACGACGAAAAACATGAAACTAACCACGCTGTTCCTTGTTACGGCGCTTTCTGCTTTGCCGCTCTTTGCCGGCGCCCAGATGGCTGAACCCTTTACGCCGCCCGCTGGCCTGCACCCGCACGCCCAGCTCACCCGGCATGAAATTCTGGGCGACAATGCACTGCCGCAGCAGTAGCAGGATCGCCTGGAAGCCGACGTCTTCAACAATCGCGCCTGATCGCTCGGTCGTCGTTCACTGATACGTTTCCTCCTGTGCAGGCGTTCGGTTTCGCGGAAGGAGAATCTATGTCGAACCAGGCAACCAGCCATCGCGCGCCGCAGCGCGTTCGCAACGAACTACGCTTTCGCCATATTACCGTCGCCAGCAAGACACTAATTGCCAACCAGTTCTGGCGCATAACCTTTCACGGCAGCGATCTGGAGGGCTTCAACTCGCCG
This sequence comes from Candidatus Pantoea persica, assembly GCF_013753875.1. GTDB lineage: Bacteria > Pseudomonadota > Gammaproteobacteria > Enterobacterales > Enterobacteriaceae > Pantoea > Pantoea persica. The sequence continues at coordinate 154,155 of NZ_SMDS01000018.1, read as the reverse complement.
GGCTTTGACGACCATATCAACGTCTTTTTCCCGCAGAACGGCGCAGAGTTGCAGCTGCCGCAGATGACCGACGAGGGCATCTGTCTGGGCAGAGGGCGCGCGTCCGCCGGCGCGTGACCGTGACTATACGCCGCTCGCCTTTGACGGCGAATCGTCGCTGACGCTCGATTTCTATATTCATGAGGGCGGCGTCGCCAGCGGCTGGGCACAGCAGGCGAAAGAGTGCGATCGGCTGATCGTCGGCGGCCCGCGCGGCTCGCTGGTGGTGCCTACCGACTACGCGTTTCAGCTTTATGTCTGCGACGAAACCGGCCTGCCAGCCTTTAAGCGTCGCCAGGCGGATATCACGGTGCAGTCGCTGCACCTGTTCGCCTTTGTTGATGAGGCGACCGGCCGCGACTACCTGCCGGATCTCGCGGGCGTCGAGGCGCACTGGCTCGGCAGCGGCGCGATGAACGCCAGCCAGCTTGATGCGCTTATCGCCGCGCTGGATAAGATCAGCCTGCCGCAAGAGGTGTCTTTCGTCTGGCTGACCGGCGAAGGGACGTTCGCCAAGGCGCTCGGCGACTACTTTGTCGAGCGTCGCGGCCTCGATCCCGCCTTCGTGCGCGCCGTCGCTTACTGGCACGCGAAATAGGCAGTCTCCGCCGCCCGTGTTGAATTTTGCCAGGCGGCGGACTACTATCATCCTCCCGTTAATACTCCCCTCAGGCAGGCCATGAAACAGGATCCGGCTTTCTCGTGTCATCAGTATTCCGCCCCGCGCGGCGGATGCGGCGGTCCGTCGTAAACGACGTGAAAAATGCTGGATGCCAGCGATATTCGCCTGCTGATGCTGTACTTTACTAGCCCTGAACGACGCGCACAGCTATGAGCTCATCAAGTCGATTGAAGAGCTGTCCAAAGGCGAATACTCCCCCAGCCCCGGCATTACTATCCCAACCTGACGCGGCTGGAGGAGATGGACGCTATATTCGCGTGGTAGACGCGCAGGCGTCGCGTAAAGCCTATACGCTCAACGCGGCGGGACGCGCGCTGCTGGCAGAACAGCAGGCGCATATCGCACAGCTGATTGAGCGGCTCTCCTCGCTAGCGATGCTGGTAAATAACCGTAGCATTCCCGATGTGGATCAGGCGATTCATCGCATGCGAACCGCCCTGAACGGCCGCCTGTCGCAGGAAGATATCTCTCCGCGCTCGCTGGAGATCATCATCGAGACGCTAAACGCGGCAGCGGAAGAGATCACTCACAGCTAAGCCGCGCACGCGCCCTGTCATCTGCCGCCAGTCAGCTTTTTTCTTGTCCAGATGGACCAGCGAACGCTCTGGGAAGCAGACGTGGCGCACGTGCTGCTTCAGCGCGGCGGCGTCGGGAAAGCCGCCGTCGCGTTTGTGCTCCCAGATCGTCTCGTCACCAATTGTAATCACGAATATTCCGCCAGTGCCGGGGCGAAGCGTTACGGCCGCGAGGTCGTCGGCGAAGGTGTGCAGCAGCTCCTGCACCATCCAGGCGGCGCACAGCATCCGGTTACACTGGGTGCAGTAGTGAAAATAGTGACGGACGGTTTCTTGGTCATGGCGGTTCCCGTAACGCTTAAGAAGAGTCACCTCGTTGATCGCGGCGGGAGAGACGGCATGAAACGCCTGAGCCCGTGGCTGTTGCTGCTGGCGCTGGCGGCGGGCAGCGATACCGCCGCCGACGGCGCTATCCGCAGCGCGGGGCTGATCAACGCCATGGCGGCGTGCCGCAATATCAGCCGCTGTCGCAGGAAAGGATCGTCGCTGCCGCGCCGGATCTGGTGGTGATCGGTGACGACGGGCTGAAAACCCTCGGCGACGAGGAGAAGGTGTGGCAGCTGCCGGGCCTGGCGCTGACGCCGGCGGGCCAGCATAAAATCTGCGGGTGATCGATGAGATGGCGCTGCTCGGCTTCGGCCTCGATACGCCTGGCGCCATCGTGAAGCTGCGCAGGGCGGCGAAAGCGGCGCGGCATGCATGAATGACCCGCGCGCGCTGCTCTGGCTGGCGCTGATGCTGATAAGCGTGCTGGCGGCGATGGTGTTGGCGGTGAACCTGGGGGCGATGACCCTGTCGCTACGCGCGCTGTGGCGGGCGCCGTTCAGCGAGCTGAACATCCGCCTGCCGCGCGTGCTGCTGGCGGTGCTGAGTCGGCATGGCGCGCTGATGCAGGGGCTGTTCCGCAATCTGCTCGCCGATCCGGGGCTGCTCGGCATCAGCAGCGGCGCCGGGCTGGCGGTGGCGATCGCCATTACCTGCCGCTGCCGCCGCTGCTGGCGCTCTGGCTGCCGACGGTAGCGGCCTTTCTCGGCAGCCTGGCGGTGATGGCGCTGATGCTGATCTTTAGCTTCAGCCGCCTAGCATAGTTCGGCCTTGCGCGCCTGCTGCTACTAGTGGGCATCGCCATCAACAACGCGCGGCGCGGCGGTAGGCGTGCTCTCCTAGCTCAGCAACGAGCAGCAGCTGCGCCAGATGTCGCTGTGGGGCATGGGCAGCCTGAGTCAGGCGCAGTGGCCAATGCTGACGGTCTACGCCGCCTTTATTCTGCCTGCTCTGCTGCTGACGCAGCGGCGCGCACGCCATCTCAATCTGCTGTAGCTGAGAGAGGAGGATGCGCATTATATGGGCATCGACGTCAGGCGCACTCAGCGCGAGATGCTGGTCGGCACGGCGGTGTCGGTAAGCGGCATTATCGGCTTTGTCGGCCTGGTGGTGCCGCACGTGATGCGCTTCTGCCTTGGCAGCGATCACCGCTACTAGATGTTGCCAGGCTCGGCGCTGGCGGGGGCGATTTTGCTGCTGCTGGCAGATATGCTGGCGCGCACGGTTCACGGTTGTGGTGCCTGCCGAGATGCCGGTAGGGCTGCTCACCAGCCTGCTCGGCGGCCCCTGGTTTTTCTCTGGCTGATTCTGCGCCAGCAGCGAGGTGTAGAATGCTGGAAGCGCGCTGTGCTATGCGCAGGGAGGCCGCGCGCTGAGTCGGGCTGATCGGATCGACGGGCTGGATCTGACGCTGGTGCCGGGAGATATGGTGGCGCTGATTGCCCCGAACGGCGCAGGCAAATCGACGCTGCTGCGCCTGCTCACCGGCTTTGTGAGCGCCGGACAGCGGCGAATGTCGAATGTCGGCTGGGGGATCGGCCGCTGGCGGCCTGGCCGCGCGAGCGGCTGGCGCAGCGGCGCGCTGCTAGTGATGCGCCAGCAAAACTCGGTGACCTTCCCGAGTGCCCCGCGGAAGCGGTGGTGGCCATGGGCCGCGCGCCCTGGCCGAACAGCGGCGCGGCGGCGATCGTCGAAGAGTTGATGGCGCTGACCGGCTGCACGGCGCTCGCCGGGCGCGACTACCGGCTGCTCTCCGGCGGCGAGCAGCAGGGCGTGCAGCTGGCGCGCGTGCTGACGCAGCTGTGGTGAGATGATGCGCCGCGCGGCTGGCTGTTTCTCGATGAGCCGACCCCGGCGCTCGATCTCTACTGGCAGCAGCAAACGCTGCGCCTGCACCACCACCGCCTGTCGCGGCAGGGCGACTTCAGCGTCTGCGCGGTGCTGCACGATCTGAATCTCGCCGCGCTCTGGGCGAGATCGCATCCTGCTGCTGCATCAGGGCAGGCTGATAGCGCAGGGATCGCCGCAGCAGGTGATGACTGAAGCGACGCTGCGCCGCTGGTATCAGGCGGAGCTGCATGTTGCCACGCACCATGAGAACGGCAGGCCGGTCATTCAGCTGTGCGCCTAACGCCGTTTGGTTTACTATTCATGGTGTTAGTGCTTAGCGGCGCGCCAGATTTCAGTCATGCTTTCTATTCTGAATCGACAGACAAGGATGCAGAATATGAATGATGCGTTGAACCACGCCGCTGGGCAGCTTGGCCAGCGGCTTCTCTCCTCTGAGTGGCGGTTAGTGACAGCCGAATCCTGCACTGCTGGCCTGATCAGCATGACGCTGACGGCGGTGGAAAACAGCGGCAACTTCTATACCAGTGGCTTCGTTACCTACAGCGACAATGCGAAAAGCCAGCTGCTGGGCGTCAGGCCGGAGACCTTTGAAGCGCATACCGCCGTCAGCGAGCAGACTGCGCGTGAGGTGAGCCTGTCGATTACTGGCTACGCCGGGCCGGACAGCGGCGAAGACGGCACGCCCGCCGGCACCATCTGGTTTGGCTGGGCGCTGCCGGACGGCAGCATCGTGGCGGAGATGCGCCACTTTGAGGGCGATCCGAAATCGGTGATGGAGCAGGGCGCGCAGTTCGCGCTGGCGCGGCTCGACGTGCTGCTACGCGACGTTGCCCTGCATCAGCACGCTTAGCGGCAGTCGACGATCAGGTGGCCGTACCTTGCCGTCCAGCAGATCCTGTGCGCCCTGTTTTGCCTCGCTGAGCGGCACGACAGTGGTAAGGCGGGTGAGCGTTTCGCCGTTCAGCAGCTCGCCGAGCCGTTGCCAGGCCTGCTGGCGCAGCGGTTTCGGACACATCACGCTGTCGACGCCGGTTAGCGTCACGCCGCGCAGGATAAAGGGCGCGACGCTGGCGGGCAGCTCCAGCCCCTGCGCCATACCGCAGGCGGCCAGCATGTTGCTCAGCGTATGGCTGCCGACGCTGTCGATCGCCGCCGCCCAGCGCTCTTTCGCCAGCGACTTGCCGGGCTGCGACAGTTCGCTGCGGTCGATAACCGAGCGCGCGCCGAGCGTGCCGATCAGATACGCCTCGTCGCTGGCGCGACCGCTGGCGGCGATCGACTTCAAAGCCCAGGCGCGACAGCAGGCTGACGCTGAAGCTGCCGACGCCGCCGCTGGCGCCGGTCACCAGCACTGGTCCCATTTCCGGCGTGACGCCCTGTTTTTCCAGCGCCATCACGCACAGCATCGCGGTCAGGCCCGCCGAGCCGATCGCCATGGTTTGCTGCGGGCTGAGCGTGGCGGGCACCTCAACCAGCCAGTCGCCGGGCACGCTCGCTTTCTGCGCCAAGCCGCCCCACTGTTTCTCGCCGATGCCCCAGCCGGTCAGCAGCGCCACGTCATCCAGTTTCCAATCGGGATGGCGACTGGCGGTGACGCGGCCGACAAAGTCGATTCCCGGCACCATCGGGAACTGGCGCACGATCGGGCCTTTATTGCAGATGGCCAGCGCGTCTTTGTAATTGAGCGTGGACCAGCTGACGTCGAGGGTAACGCCATGGTCGGGCTGCTGGGATTCGTTGAGCGCTTTCAGGTTGGTGCGGTAGCCTTGCTCACCATTTTCAATGACTAATGCGTTAAACATACAGCCTCCGGCAGGTAGAAAAGATGCTGGCGAGTCTACGCCTCCGCTGTCGTCAGTCGAAGAGGCGACGGAAAGAAAAGCGCCAGCGGGCAAAACGGCGAAGTGAATAATATTGCAAAAATTAAAGATAAACAGGCTGATTAAAAGCGCATTTTTATTTTGTTTTATATCAACTATTTGTGTTTTTATATTACTGCGCATTTATTTACGCACGATCGGTTGTCGCTGTTGTGAAAAAATGCTATTACTGTTTTCCCCCCCCCCTTTGCCTACGCCAATGAGGATGCCGCTGATGGCCGGAACAATGCGCAACCGCACTTGCCTCCGCTCGCTTTGCCCCGCACGCAAGGCGATCTCATCCTGCCCGTTGACCATGTGCTGCCTGTCCGCCATGCGGTGAGGCCAGCCCAACGTTCGCTGTTGGGCATGCGTAAAGACAGAAGCGATCTGGCTTTACTGATGTCTATCGGGTACGGCTCTTTCTTTTGCTCCGCCACCGCCTGACGTTATTCGCCAGGGATGCTTCCCCATTGCCGTGCCTCTGGCACCCACTCATCCTTCACTGTTGGGGATTTGTGTTATGACACCACTGAAAATCGCCGCCAGCGCCGCCGTTGCGCCCAGCCTTACTCTTAATACCGGTCGCGACGTTGTGACGCTGGACAACACTGACTTTACAGACGTGGCGGCGGTGGTCGTCTCGCTGGCCGATACGCGCAGCGGCGTGCTGACGCTGCTGTGCCAGACCGGCTTTAATCTGCCGGTTTTCGTCGCCAACGCCTGGGAGGAAGATGTGATGCATCTGCCGGGCGTCACCGGCGAGCTGAACGGCAGCGCGGAAGAGTGGGCGGCGCTGGAGGCGGCGGCGGCCGACTATGAGTCGAACCTGCTGCCGCCGTTCTTCGACACACTGATGCGCTATGTCGATATGCAGAACAGCACCTTCGCCTGTCCGGGACATCAGGGCGGCGCCTTCTTTAAAAAGCACCCGGCGGGTCGCCAGTTTTATGATTTCTATGGAGAAAACGTTTTTCGCTCCGACATGTGCAACGCCGACGTAAAGCTGGGGGATCTGCTGATCCACGAAGGCTCGGCGAAAGATGCGCAGAAGTTCGCCGCGAAGGTGTTCAACGCCGACAAAACTTACTTTGTGCTGAACGGCACCTCCAGCGCCAACAAGGTGGTGACCAACGCGCTGCTGACGCGCGGCGATCTGGTGCTGTTCGACCGCAACAACCATAAGTCGAACCATCACGGCGCGCTGATCCAGGCGGGCGCCACGCCGGTCTATCTTGAGGCGGCGCGCAATCCCTTCGGCTTTATCGGCGGCATCGATGCCCACTGCTTCGACGAAAGCTGGCTGCGCGAGCAGATTGCCCAGGTCGCGCCGCAGCGCGCCAGTGAGGCGCGTCCGTTCCGACTGGCGATTATTCAGCTCGGCACCTACGACGGCACGGTCTACAACGCGCGTCAGGTGGTGGATCGCATCGGCCACCTCTGCGACTACATCCTGTTTGATTCAGCGTGGCTCGGCTATGAGCAGTTTATTCCGGTGATGGCGGGCACCTCGCCGCTGACGCTGGAGCTGACGGAGAACGATCCCGGCATTTTCGTCACCCAGTCAGTGCACAAGCAGCTGGCGGGCTTTTCACAGACTTCGCAGATCCATAAAAAAGATAACCATATTCGTGGTCAGCAGCGCTTTTGCCCGCACAAGCGGCTGAACAACGCCTTTATGCTGCACGCCTCCACCAGCCCGTTTTATCCGCTGTTCGCCGCGCTGGACGTCAACGCGAAAATGTATGAGGGCGAGGCGGGCCGTCGGCTGTGGCAGTCGTGCGTCACGCTCGGCATTGAGGCGCGCAAAGCGATCTTCGACCGCTGCGAAATGATCCTGCCGTTTGTGCCGGAGCAGGTGGACGGCAAAGCCTGGCAGGCGGCGCCGACGGAGGTTATCGCCCGCGACAGCCGCTTCTTCAGCTTTGCGCCGGCGGCGCAGTGGCACGGCTTCTCCGGTTACGCGCAGGATCAGTATCTGGTCGATCCCTGCAAACTGCTGCTCACCACGCCGGGCATCGACGCGGCGAGCGGCAAGTATAGCAACTTCGGCATTCCCGCCGCCATTCTGGCGAACTACCTGCGCGAGAACGGCATCGTGCCGGAGAAGTGCGATCTTAACTCAATCCTCTTTCTGCTGACCCCCGCGGAAAGCCCGGAGAAGACGGCGCATCTGGTGGCGATGCTGGCGCAGTTCGAGCAGCATGTGAAAGAGGATGCGCCGCTGGCCGAGGTGCTGCCGACCATCTACCGCAAGAACCAAGCGCGCTATCGGGGCTATACCCTGCGTCGGCTCTGTCAGGAGATGCACGATCTCTACGTCAACTTCGACGTGAAGGATCTGCAGCGCGCTATGTTCCGCCAGCAGCATTTCCCGGCGGTGAAGGTCAATCCGCAGGATGCGCATCAGGCCTATATTCGCGGCGACGTCGAGCTGCTGCCGATCGCGCAGGCGGAAGGGCGCATTGCCGCCGAAGGGGCGCTGCCCTATCCGCCGGGCGTGCTCTGCGTGGTGCCGGGCGAAGTGTGGGGCGGCGCGGTGCAGCGCTATTTTTTGGCGCTGGAGGAGGGCATTAACCAGCTGCCCGGCTTTTCGCCGGAGCTGCAGGGGGTTTATACGGAAGATGACGGGCACGGCCGCAAGCAGCTGGTGGCGAATATGATTGTGGAGGGGCGCCCTGCCGGGCGGTAGAGCAGGTGGTGGGTTCCGGCCTGCCAGGCCGGTTTGGCTGCTGCGCAGGGGCTGATAGGTATGTTTTGTTCGCCGGGCTGCGGGGGGGAGGGGGGGGAGGTTTTGCCTGCTGCGCAGGCGGGCTGATGAGCGGGTTTCGTTCGCCGGACATTGAGGCAGTTGCATTCGACCGCTGCGGGCGACCGAGCTGTACCCGCGCCCCGGGCCAGCGCAGCTGCCCGCTGCGCGGGTCCCTTCGCTCCGTCAGGATTTCTGACGGACCGGCTGGATTCGCCATCCCTGGCTCATGACAGCCCCTTCGCGGCATCCCTTCCGCTCGTCCTGAAATCCTTCCTTCTCTCAGCGGCTTCGATGGCCCCCCACAATCCCCGCTGCGGGTCTTGTATGTTTCATGGCTATCTAATTTCAGATGTAAACCACGCGCGCAGACAGCTCAGCCGACAATAAAAACGACGAAATCACAGGCGGGGGAGTGCCGAGGCATCCGACACGCTGAGGCGTGCACGGCGGCCAGGGCGAACCGACAGGACGTCGGCGAGAGGACGGCCTGGCCCGACTGGTCCGTGAGGCCGGCGTAAGCAACGAAGGGACCGCGCGAAGCGCGGCGTGGAGGCTGCCGGAAGCCGGGATTGTTAAGGGGCTGGCGAGCCCCTTAACACGCACGCCGGCAGCGCGGCTGCTAAAAATCCCTGCCGCCTGGGGGCCGGAACCAGCTCAGAGTCCATACGCGCAAACGCCAACCGTCTGACAGGCGTAACCCACTCAAAGCCAGCGCATCGCGCCAACCCACCCATCAATACCGATGATAGCTGCGCTGCGCCGTGCTCACCTTGTACAGATAGCGCCGCGACTCCGCCGACGGATGCTGCGTCGTCAGGGTGTTATACACCTGACTCGGCGACATATTGTTAATCAAACTAAAGGCGCGATCCTTATCGATGGAGAAGACGCGCAGCACGCTGCCCGCGCCGCCATTATAGGCGGTAATCACCGCATAGCGGCGCGACAGCGGATCCTGAATGCCGCCCAGATAGCTCTTCTGCAGCAGCGACAGATAGGCGGTGCCGGCGTCAATATTGTTCTCCGGATCGAGCAGATAGCTGCGGCTCGGCTTGCCCCATTTGCCTTTCATGCGGAACACATCGACGCCCGCGGTGTGCTGCACCACCTGCATCAGGCCGAGCGCGTCGGCGTGGCTGATAGCATAGGGGTTGAAGCTCGACTCGGTCTGCATAATCGCCAGAACCAGAGAGGCGTCGACGCCGTACTCTTCTGCCGCCTTGCGCACCATCGGCAGATACTTATGCGCACGCTTGTCGAGGTGGTTCGGCACCATCGGGATGGTGACTGAGTAGATCACATACAGGCCGGAGACGCGGCGTTGCAGTTTGTTCTGCAGAAGATAGTCGGCGAAGGTGCCCGCGCGCCCCTGCCAGCGGATTGGCTGGCCGGTATTGTCCAGCACTTGGCCGTAGAGCAGCGGCTCTTTGCTAATCACGATATCGTTGGCGTCGGAATAGAGGTCGACGTTGCCAGGATCGTCGCCGATCAGCAGCGTGGTAATAATCGCCTGGCGCAGGCTGGCCATCGGATCGGTACCGGAAATGGTCTCGATGGTGATATTACCGCTTTCGAAGTTGATATGGCTGCGGGTGTAATAGTTGTCGCTGTATTTGACGTAATCCTTGGGTCCGGCGATCAGGACCTCATTGATACCCCAAATATTCTCGATATTATGCGCAAACTGGCCCACTAAAATATCGAAGCCGTTGGTGTCCTTTACCCACTCTTCGTGATACTGCAAAGACTTCTTTCCTGAGCAGGAGACTAAAAGCGGAGCGATCACCAGCAGGGCTAATAATTTCTTATTCATTGTAAATACGTGCCTGAACCGGAAAACAGAGGGGCCTCAACGCTGAGGCCCTAAATTATGCTTCTGGCGGCGTATAGCCTTCGATGTGGACCTCTTTGCCTTCAAACAGGACATTCACCATCTCCTTCTCCAGCACTTTGCGGTCTTCCGGATTCATCATGTTGAGCTTCTTCTCGTTAATCAACATGGTCTGTTTGGCCATCCACTTCTGCCAGGCTTCTTTGGAAATCTCATTGTAGATGCGCTTGCCCAGTTCGCCTGGGTAGAGCTGAAAATCCTGACCTTCAGCGTCGCGCTGTAGAAACGTGCAAAAAATCGTGCGGCTCATTACTTTTCCTCTTCCATCTTATGTCGGTGCAGGGCCAGCTGTTGGGGGTGATGCAGCTCGTGCAGAAGCCGCTCAACCGGCGCCGCCAGCCCCACTGACGGCGGCTGGGCTAAGTTATACCAGAGACCGCCTGGTTCATCCATCGCCGCCCTGGAGGATGACCATGAAAGCCACATCGGCACGATATCGAGATGGAAATGGCTGAAGGTGTGACGAAAAGCGGTCAGCTGCTGCGGGCGGGCGTGAATGCCGCGCGCCTTCAGCCAGTCGTGCATCGCCGCTTCGCTGGTGAACTGTGGAAAGCAGAACAGCCCGCCCCACAGGCCCACTGGCGGACGCTGCTCCAGCCAGACGTCGTCGCCGTCCTCCAGTAGCAGAAACCAGCTGCTGCGCTCCGGCAGCACCTGCTTCGGCTTTTTGCCGGGGTAGCTCGCCTGAGTGCCGTTGGCGAAGGCGACGCAGCCGCTGTTCAGCGGGCAGATCTCGCATTTTTGCTTCGAGCGGGAGCAGACCAGCGCGCCGAGGTCCATCATCGCCTGATTGAACTGGCTGACGCCCTGCGCCGGGGTGACGGTTTCGCTGATCTCCCACAGCCGCTTCTCGACATCCTTTTTGCCCGGCCAGCCGCCGACCGCGTAGCAGCGGGCCAGCACGCGCTTGACGTTGCCGTCGAGAATGGGGAAGTGCTGGCCGAGCGACAGCGACAGGATCGCGCCGGCGGTAGAGCGGCCGACGCCGGGCAGCGCCGCCACGTCGTCGAAGTTGCGCGGGAACTCGCCCTGATACTGCTCGACCACCTGCTTCGCCGCCTTATGCAGATTGCGCGCGCGGGCGTAGTAGCCTAGGCCGGTCCATAGGTGCAGCACCTCGTCGAGCGGCGCGGCAGCGAGCGCGCCGACGGTGGGGAAGCGCGCCATAAAGCGCTCGAAATAGGGGATAACGGTGGCGACTTGGGTCTGCTGCAGCATCACTTCAGAGAGCCACACCTTATAGGGCGTTTTCTCCTGCTGCCATGGCAGGGTCTTGCGGCCAAAGCGCTGATACCACTCCAGCACCTGTTGCGCGAACTGCGGCGCTTTCATCATAAGAAGGAAATTTTCCGTGATTACTCTACACTCAGGCAGGCATTCCAGCACAGGCGCAGCCCCAGTGTAAACCTGAAGATTGCAAGGGCTTGCTTCTGCTTAGTAACTTTGCATAATGCGCCTTTCTCCAAACAGGCTACTCAGCAGGCTACAACATGATTAATGACGTCATTACTCCGGAATTTGATGAGAACGGGCGGCCGTTGCGCCGTATTCGCAGTTTTGTACGCCGCCAGGGCCGCTTGACGAAAGGACAGCAGCTGGCGCTCGACCAATACTGGCCGGAGATGGGCGTGGAGTTCCAACAAGAGCCGCTGGATATGACGCGCCTGTTTGGCCGTGACGCGCCGACCGTACTGGAGATCGGCTTCGGCATGGGCGCCTCGCTGGTGACCATGGCGCAAAACAATCCGCAGCAGAACTTTCTCGGCATCGAAGTGCATGCACCGGGCGTCGGTGCCTGCCTGGCGTCGGCCAAAGAGGCGGGTGTTGAGAACCTGCGTGTAATGTGCCACGACGCGGTAGAGGTGCTGGAGAAGATGATCCCGGATAATTCGCTGCGCATGGTGCAGCTCTTCTTCCCCGATCCCTGGCACAAAGCGCGCCACAACAAGCGCCGCATTGTGCAGGTGCCGTTCGCCGAGCTGGTGATGCGCAAGCTGAAGCCGGGCGGCGTTTTCCATATGGCGACCGACTGGGAAGCCTACGCGGAGCATATGCTGGAAGTGATGAGCAGCATCGACGGCTATCACAACCAGTCCAAAACACAGAATTACGTGCCGCGTCCAGATACACGTCCATTGACCAAGTTTGAGCAGCGTGGGCAGCGACTGGGCCACGGCGTTTGGGATTTAATGTTTGATAGGGTGAAATAATGGCCACACAACGCAGCCGCCGTTTATGTAAAAAACTGCATATCGACGAGTTTTAGGATCTGGGCTTCTCCGTTGCCTGGCGTTTCGCCGACGGCACCAGCGAAGAGCAGATCGACAAGACCGTCGACGCCTTCATCAACGAGGTGATTGCACCGAATGGGCTGGCCTATGACGGCAGTGGCTATCTGGTATAGGAAGGGCTGGTTTGCCTGCAGGAGACCGGCAAGTGCACCGACGAACACCGCGAGCTGGTGCGAAAGTGGCTGGAAGAGCGTCAGCTGAACGATATTCAGGTCACCGAACTTTTCGACGTCTGGTGGGACTAATAGTTTTATCCGGCGTAGAGTCCGCTGCAAGCTGGCTTAGCTGCGCGACGCACGCCGGGCTGCGCTCGCCCTTTCACGTACTTCAGTACGCTGCGTAGGCGGCGTGCTGGCCGTCGACGGCCGACTTGTCATTACCGCGCCTGGTCCACATGTTAGGGAGAGAAAATAGTTCATAGAATGCTTATCGCCGCGCTGCTGCTGGCAGCGACGCAGGCGCAGGCTGCCTGGGAGTGCAGCGTCAAACCGCAGGATGACGTAGTGATCAAGCCACAAAGCGTTCAGGTGGTCGGTGCGAACGGCAATTTGCAGATCTCCCCGCAGGGCGACGTTGAGTTTAACAGCCAGAAGATGGCGGTAAACAACGCGCAGCGTCAGCAGGCGATCAACTATCAGAACGCGCTGCGTCGTGACCTGCCGTGGATCGACACCGGCGTCTCGTCGCGTCTGGAGAAGGGCCGCGTGGCGCTGGATAAGGTGATTGTCGAGAAGCTCGGCGCCGACAGCAACGTGCGCAACCGTCTGATCACGCTTAACGGCCAGCTGAAGCAGCAGATGAATCGCATTATCGAACACCGCGATGATGGCCTGACCTTCCACTACCAGGTCATTGACCAGGTGCGCACCGACGGCGAACGCCTAGTGCAGAGCATCATGGGCGGCGTGTTGCAGGACAGCCTGAACGAGATGGGCAGCAAGAAGGCGAGTGGCAGCAACCCGCTACAGGCGATTATGGGCAATCTGGGCGGCCTGCAGCAGTCGATTCAGGCGGAGTGGAGCAATCAGGAGCAGGACTTCAAAAACTTCGGCAAGGAAGTCTGTAATCGCGTCATCAGCCTCGAAGATCAGCGTAAACAGCTGGTCAGCGGAATCAAGTCGTAAGCCAGGAAGACGGTGGGAAACCGGGAGAGGCGGCGGGTGCGCCAGCCGCTCGGCCATCAGGCCGCGACACGGCGCGCTTTGTTCAGTAACAGCATGCCGACCGGGCATGCTGTTAGGTATTAAGCCAGTGGCAAGGCGCTATTCGTTACCCCACTGATTAAGAAACTCCGCGATCTCATCAATACGCTGCGCGTCGATGCCCGCTTGCTGGGCCATCTCCTACTGCGCCTCTTCGCTAATCTCTTCATTATTCATCAGGCGTGTAAGCAGCAGCTGAAAATAGTGCGCCAGCGTGTCGCGCTCCGACTCGCTGACCGGCTTAGCCGCTTCCGCCGCATACTCATCCGCCACGTCATAAAATCTGATTGGTATTTCATCGTTCATAAAAAGTCTCCAGGGTAACGCCTGCGGCGCGGGGCCAGTGAATGTGGGGGCGGTCTGTGGGAGCTCAGACCTTGAGCATTTTTGTCGTAGCATCAACGTCGATCTCATCTTCCGAGAAGATCAGCGTCGTTCCCTGAAAGGTGGTGATCGCCAGCTTTTCACCGAGCGCATGTCGCTGGGCTTTACGTCGGTTTTTGGCCGGATGTTATTCAGCAGCGAGCCGACAGAGAGCACAGTGTTCTCTTTATCAATGCGGCTGTCGGCCGGCACCTCTTCGCTGAAGACCACGAAAGATTTGATTGAGGTGAGCTTGATGTGCTCGCCGGCAATAAAGATGTATTTGCTCTCCGGCACAACCTTCACCGCGTAGGCCGACAGGCCCTTGCTGTTGGTGGGTTCGAAGGTCACCGCCGCGTTTTTCTTGATCAGCTCAGGGTTGGCGACCTTAATCACATGAAAGTAGCGGTTGTCGCCGTTTTCATCTTTGATAAATCCAAAGCCTTTGTTCTGAAACCAGGTTGTGATCGTACCGTTCATCGCCATTACCGCCTGTTTAATCGTTGATCTACTCAATTTTGCGGCGCGAAGTGTAAAGCACAATGGCTGCGCAGACTACGGCTTTAGGCTAAGTGTGGATGATAAAGTTGCGGGATGCGAGGCAGGGCGGGAAGCGCGAGGCGCTGGCGTCGCGGCGACAGAGGACTGTGCGGGTAAGCCAGAGCGTCCTGCGCGTCGCCGCCATCGCCGTTTTCTGCCTGTTGGGCGGAAAGCGGGCATCACCAGCGCCAAAGCAGCTGTCGCCGCCTTTACGCTTCCGTGCTGCTGCTCTGCGACAAGGGAGTCTGCCCCGATCAATATATGCGAATAAAGGCATATGTTATTGACACTCCGTCAGGAAGCGATAACACTGTGCCTGCTCCCTTACTCAGGAATCTCTATGTCGCCGCTTCTGCCCCTGCAGCTTTTCAAAAGTCTATCTGACGACACCCGGCTCACCCTGGTGCTGCTGCTGTGCGAAAAAGGAGAGCTGTGCGTCTGTGAACTGACGGCGATCCTGAACCAAAGCCAGCCCAAAATATCCCAACATCTCGCTCTGTTCAGAGAGAGCGGTCTGCTGCTCGACAGGCGTGACGGCAAGTGGATCCACTATCGGCTCTCTCCCCATATGCCCGCCTGGGCCGCAGCGGTGATTGAGCAGGCTTACCTGTGCCAGCGCGAAGAGATTCAGCGGCTCAGCCAGCGGGCTGAATGCGACAGCGCCAGGCCCGTTTGTCTGTAAAAAATTTAGCCTTTCATATATATTTTATTGAATGTGTTTTATCGACCACTGTGCAGCTGGCTGTCTCGAGGCGGCAGTAAAAAAGGAGAGGGTATGTTTCTGGCAGGCGCAATATTCGTCCTGACGCTGATACTGGTTATCTGGCAACCCAGGGGGCTCGGCATTGGCTGAAGCGCGCTTATCGGCGCCGCGCTGGCGCTGCTGAGCGGCGTGGTGCACGTCGAGGATATTCCGGCTGTCTGGCAGATCGTCTGGAATGCCACGGCCACCTTTATTGCGGTGATTATCATCAGCCTGCTGCTTGATGAGTCCGGCTTTTTCGAATGGGCCGCGCTGCACGTTTCCCGCTGGGCCGGCGGTAGCGGCAGGCTGTTGTTTACCGCGGTGATCCTGTTGGACGGGGCCGCGCTGATTCTGACGCCGATCGTGATCGCCATGCTGCTGGCGATGGGCTTTAGCCCCGGCGCCACGCTCGCCTTTGTGATGGTGCCGAGGTTTATCGCCGACACCTCAAGCCTGCCGCTGGTGGTCTCGAACCTGGTCAATATCGTCACGGCGGACTATTTTTCGCTGGGCTTCAGCGAATACGCCGCCGTTATGGTGCCGGTGAATATCGTTGCCATTGTCGCCACGCTGGGCATGCTGCACCTCTTTTTCCGTCGGGAGATTCCGGTGAGCTACGACCTGACGAAGCTAGAGGTGCCGAAAGCGGCGATTCGTGACCTTCATACCTTCAGAACGGGCTGGCCGGCTTTTTCGCGCTGGAGCCGCTTGGCGTGCCGGTCAGCCTGGTCGCGTTGGCGGCGGCCCTTATCCTCTGGCTGGTCGCGCGCAAAGGAGAGGTGATCGACACCCGCAAGGTGCTGAAGGGCGCGCCCTGGCAGATCGTCATCTTTTCGCTGGGCATGTACCTGGTGGTGTATGGCCTGCACAACGCCGGGCTGACGGATTACCTTCGCCGCGGTTCTGAACCGGTTTTCTGACCGCTTTTCTCTCTGCGGTAATGAATAATATGCCCACCGTGCTGGTCGGCACGCGCTCTATCGACAGCAGCGCCGCTCAGGGCGTGGTGAAGGAGGCGATGATTTACGCCAATATTATCGGCTGCGATCTCGGTCCCCAAATTACCCCCGTCGGCAGCCTGGCCACTCTGCTGTGGCTGCACGTGCTGGCGCAGAAAAACATCGCCGTCAGCTGGGGCTACTATTTCCGCGTAGGCATGGTGATGCTCCTGCCGGTGCTGTTCGTCACTCTGGCCGCGCTGGCCCTGCGTCTCTCTGTGTAACCCTTGCGCCCGCGCAGCCCCTTATGGAGATCCCTGTATATCTGACGTTACCCTTTACCACAGGCCTGCAGCACCTCCCGCAATACCCTGGCGCTGATCCGCAACAGCGGCGTGGAGCCAGACATCATCCTCTATTTGGAGAGCCCGCCGTCGCGCGACGAGCTGAAAAAACTGATTGCGGAGATGGGGATCGGCGTGCGCGACCTGCTGCACAGCAATACCGAGCCCTATACACAGCTGGGGCTGGCGGAAAACCGCTTCAGTGATGAGGCGCTGCTGAACGCCATGCTAGCGCACCCCATTCTTATCAACTGGCCGATAGTGGTGACTCCGCTCGGCACCAGACTCTGCCGTCCCTCCGAGGCGGTGCTGGAGATTCTGCCGCAGCTGCCGTAGCTGCAGCAGGGCGCCTTTATATCAAAGAAGATGGCGAAAAGGTCGTTGATGAGCGCGGTCAGCGCATTCGCTCCTGACGATTTCAGCGCGCGACGGGTGACGCGAGCAATGCGACAAGGGCTAGCCGGTCTCTGACAACGCTTTCCGCTGCTGAGTCAACTTTTCCGTGGCGAAGGGTCAGGCTTGCGCTGCGCCCGCGCCACAGCAGGCCGAGCATTTTCGTGCTGTGCCAGCCGCGGCGCGGTCCGGCCGTGCGGCAAAAAGAGCGGGCGGGCCTATTGAAGTCCGCTGACAGGCAGGCTAGCCTGCCTGAATCTCAGGCAAGATTTCTCCTTTCAGCAGGTAACATCATTAATGGCACTGATCTCCAAAAATTATGCGCGGCTGGAAAGCGGCTACCGTGAAAAAGCACTGAAAATTTATCCGTGGGTGTGCGGACGCTGCTCGCGGGAATTCGTTTACTCGAACCTGCGCGAACTCACCGTGCACCATATCGATCACGACCATACCAATAACCCGGAAGATGGCAGCAACTGGGAGTTACTGTGTCTCTATAGTCATGACCACGAACACGCCAAATATACCGAAGCTGACCTGTACGGCACGCGCGTGGTGGCGGGGGAGGATGCGCAGAAAGATGTGGGCGTCGCCACCTACAACCCCTTAGCTGATTTGACTGCGATGATCGTAAAAAGAAATAAGGTCAGCGAGGTGCGCTTGCGGCTCTGAGTGGGCGACGACCGCGCGCTGACGGCCACAAAAAAGCCGACGTCTCCGTCGGCTTGTTCTTTTCTTTACTCCTCCGCCAGAAACAGCTCCAGCAGCGAGTTTAAGAACAGCTTTCCCTTATCGGTGATCTGCCAGTGCGTGGCGCTCTCCGCCACATAGCCTGCGGCGATCGCCGCATCCATCTGCGGGCGAATGCTCTGCTCGCTCAGGGCGGTATAGCGGCTGAACTCGTCTCGCGGCGCGGCTTCCAGCAGGCGAAAGCGGTTCATAAAGTATTCGAACGGCTTCTCCGCGTCCGCCACCTCATACTGCTTCTCCTGATAGCGCCCCTGCATAAAGCCGCGCGGATGGCGCGTCTTCACGGTGCGCACGATGCGCCCGTCAGGCTGGGTCAGCTTGCCGTGTGCGCCGCAGCCGATGCCGAGGTAGTCGCCGAAGCGCCAGTAGTTCAGGTTGTGCTCGCAGCGGTAGCCCGGCTTCGCATAGGCGGAGGTTTCATATTGCTGATAGCCGGCGGCGGTCAGCAGCCGATCCCCCTGCTCGAAGATATCCCATAGTGCGTCGTCGTCCGGCAGCACCGGCGGGCGCAAGCCAAACAGCGTGTTCGGCTCGATGGTGAGCTGATACCAGGAGAGATGCGGCGGATTGAGCGCGATCACCTGCTTCAGGTCGCTCAGCGCCTCTTCCAGTGACTGATCCGGCAGGCCGTGCATCAGGTCGAGGTTAAAGCTGCGTAGGTTAAGCCCCTGCGCCAGCCGCGCGGCGCGCTTCGCCTCATCCGGGCCGTGGATGCGACCCAGCCGCTCCAGCTTTTGCGGGCTGAAGCTCTGCACGCCGAGCGAGATGCGGTTGATACCGGCACGCTGGTAGGCGCTAAAGTGGTCCGCCTCCACGGTGCTAGGATTGGCCTCCATGGTGATCTCCGCGTCAGCTGCCAGCGGCAGGCGCGCACGCACGCCGTCCATCAGCATCTGAATTGCGTCGCCGCTCAGCAGGCTCGGCGTGCCGCCGCCGATAAAAATGGTGCGCACCTCGCGCCCGTGAGTCAGCGGCAGATCGTTTTCCAAGTCGCGCAGCAGGTGCTGTACATACTCGACGTGCGGCACCTCGCCTTTTAACGCATGGGAGTTGAAGTCGCAGTAGGGGCACTTCTGCACGCACCACGGAATATGGATATAGATGCTTAACGGCGGTAAATCAGGCATTATGCATCGCTTCCAGCAGCAGCGTCAATGCTTTACCCCGATGAGAAACCGCGCCTTTTTCCGTTTTGTTCAGCTCGGCGGCGGTTTTGCCCAGCGCGGGCACGTAGAAAATCGGATCGTAGCCGAAGCCGCCTTCGCCAGCGGCAGCGTGGGTGATTTCGCCTGCCCAGCTGCCGTGGAATACCAGCGGCGTCGGGTCTTCCGCGTGGCGCAGATAGACCAGCACGCAGTGGAACTGCGCCTGACGCTCGCCGTCCGGCACCTGCTCCAGCGCCTGCAGCAGCTTCTCCAGGTTCTGCCGATCGCTGGCCGCTTCGCCGGCGTAGCGCGCCGAGTAGATGCCGGGCGCGCCGCCCAGCGCATCCACCGCCAAGCCGGAGTCATCGGCGATGGCGGGCAAACCGGTGATCTGCGCGGCGTGACGCGCTTTCAGGATGGCGTTTTCGATAAAGGTCAGGCCGGTCTCTTCCGCCGACTCTACGCCCAGATCGATTTGCGCCACGATATCTAGGCCAAAGGCGGAGAGCAGATCCGCTAGTTCACGTACCTTGCCAGGATTGCCAGTGGCGAGCACAACTTTTTGCATAGCAATTTCAGTCATTGTTAAAGCAGATACCAGAGACCCGGGAACAGGTCCATGCCAAGGAAATTCAGGGCATAGAGCACCAGAATCACAATCATGGCGGAGAAGTCGATGCCGCCCATCGCCGGCAGAATGCGGCGAATCGGTGCCATAAGCGGCTCGGTCAGCTGCATCAGCACATAGTCGAGCGGGCCGCGGCCCTGGCTGATCCAGCTCATCAGCGAGCGAATGATGATCACCCAGAACACCAGATAACCGGCGGACTTCAGCAGCGACAGCAGGCCGACCAGCAGGTTAGTCGGATCGACCGAAAAGAAGCCGACCTGAATCAGCAGCAAAATCGGGTATTTCAGCGTGGTCAGCATAAAGGCGAGCAGCAGCGAGGCGGTATCAATCGGGCCGATAGCTGGTATAACGCGGCGCAGCGGCTTGATGATCGGCTGGGTGATTTTCACCACAAACTGCGACAGCGGGTTATAAAAATCGCAGCGCGACCACTGCATCCAGATGCGCAGCAGCAGCACCATCACGTACAGGTCGATCAGCGTTTTGACTAAAAACGTCAGTGTTAACATGAGGTTCCTCAATTATTGTTGTGGGTTGCGCGCATAATCTCGCGCGCCGAAGATTGCGGTGCCAATACGTACCATGGTGCTGCCGGCGGCGATCGCCGCCTCCATGTCGTCGCTCATTCCTAGAGAAAGTGTATCGACGTCAGGGTAGTGCTGCTTCAGCCACTGGAAAGCGTCGGCCATCTGCTGGCAAACCGCCAGCTGGCGCTGATAGTCGCTCTCCGGCGCCGGAATCGCCATCAGGCCGCGCAGGCGCAGCTGCGGCAGGGCGGTAATCTGCTGTGCCAGCTCAGGCAAAGCCTCCAGCATGATGCCAGATTTGCTGTTTTCGTCACTGATATTTACCTGAATCAACACATTCAGCGGCGGCAGTGACGCCGGGCGCTGATCGTTCAGGCGTTGGGCGATCTTCAGGCGATCCACAGTATGGCACCAGGCAAAATGCTCCGCCACCAGCTGACTTTTGTTCGACTGCAGCTGCCCGATGAAGTGCCACTGCACCTGCTGATGTGCGGCCAGCGTAGCGATCTTTTCAACTCCCTCCTGCACGTAATTTTCGCCAAAGGCGAGCTGTCCGGCGGCGATCGCTTCTTCGATCGCGCTCGCAGGTTTGGTTTTGCTTACGGCAAGCAGCGTAATGTCTTCCGGATCGCGCCCGTATTGCGCTGCGGCAGCGCGGATCCGCTGGTGCAGTTGCTGTAGGTTGTGCTGGATTAAGGTCATCGTCAGGAGATTATCTATGGAGTTGGAGGAAATCGTGGCGCTTAGTGTAAAGCATAATGCCGGCGATCTGCACCTGTGCAGCGGACATTCGCCGCGCTGGCGCCCGACTGGCTGGCGCGCTTCGCCGCCGCGCATCTGGATCGGCAGCAGCGCGACGAGCTGGCGGTACAGGGGCAAATCGACTTTGCGCTCTGCCTTGCCAGCGGCGAGCGGCTGCCCGGCGCTGGAAAGCCTGCACCTGCCGCCAGCGGCGGCGCGCTGGCTGACGCTGGAGGATGGGCTGGTGTTACCAGCAGCGGCAAATCCACCACGCTGGCGGCGCTGTTCGACGCCATTAACCGCCAGCAGGCGCGGCATATCATCACGCTGGAGGATCCGATTGAATTTATCCATCAGAGCCAGCGCGAGATCGGCGCGCACTGCGCCTCGTTCAGCTTTGGGCTGCGCGCTGCGCGAGGATCCCGACGTGATTCTGCTCGGCGAGCTGCGCGACGGCGACACTATCCGCCAGGCGCTGACCGCCGCTGAAACCGGCCATCTGGTGCTGGCGACACTGCACACGCGCAGCGCAGGCGATAGATCGGCTGGTGGACGTCTTTCCCGCCGAGGAGAAAAATCTGGTGCGCGCGCAGCTGGCGGGCAGCCTGAAAGGGGTGATGGCTCAGAAGCTGGTGGCGGCGCGCGACGGCGGCCATCGCTAATCTGCTCCACGACGGCAAACTGCATCAGATCGGCGGCCAAACCGGCGCGCAGGCGGGTATGCAGACCTTCGAGCAGAGCCTGCGGGCGCGCCAGCGGGAAGGGCGCGTCGCCGCGCCGGACGCCAGCGGCTGAACCGCTGGCGGTGCAGGGCTGGCAGAGTGACATCTCAGTGGGTCTCAAACCAGTCCTGCAAAATAATGGCGGCCGACTGTGAATCCACCGAGCCTTTATTCAGCGCGCGGTAGCCGCCGTGCTCGAACAGGCCGGCGCGTGCCTCAACCGTGCTGAGGCGCTCGTCCTGCAGCTCGACGCGTACGCCGAAGCGACCGTGCAGGCGGCTAGCGAACTTGCGCGCGCGCGCGGTAAGCGGCTGCTCGGTGCCGTCCATATTGAGCGGCAGGCCGACCACGACGAAATCGGGCTGCCACTCTTTCAACAGGCGCTCAACCTGCTGCCAGTCCGGCGTGCCGTCCTGCGCCTTCAGCGTGGCGAGCGGGCGCGCACTGCCGGTCAGCTGCTGGCCGACCGCCACGCCGATGCTTTTGGTGCCGAAGTCAAAGCCCAGCAGGGTTTGCGTCGTCATCAGGCGTGTCCCGCATCGCTGGCGATGCTGTGGATATCGACGCCAATGCTGCGCGCCGCTTCGCGCCAGCGCTCGGCAATCGGCGTCTGGAACAGAATATTGCTGTTAGCGGGCGTGGTGAGCCAGGCGTTCTCCATCAGCTCGCTCTCCAGCTGATCTTTCTCCCACGCACAGTAGCCCAGTGCCACCAGCACGTGTTCCGGCTGCGACGTGGTGCCTAGCGACTCCAGCACGTCGCGCGAGGTGGTAATCACCGTGGTGTCGGAGATGCGGATGCTGGAGGAGAAGGTGCGCTGCGCGGAGTGAAGAATAAAGCCGCGATCTTCCGCCAGCGGGCCGCCGCTGAATACCGGTTTGTCCAAGCGGATCGCGGGATCGCGCTTGCCGGTGGTGATTTTCAGCTTTTTGAGGATCCCCTCGACCGTCAGGTTTTCCATCGGCTTGTTGATAATCAAACCCATCGCACCTTCTTCATTGTGCTCGCATATATAGACTACGGAGCGCTTGAAAAAGGGATCCTGCAGCGAGGGCATGGCAATCAAAAAATGATGCTGTAAATTCATTCTCACTCGATGTACCAAAAAGGACCGGCGCAGGGAGTGCGCCGGTTTGGGTTGATCACGGAGCCTGGCTCTAGGGTCATGCTCAGCCCAGACGCTTCTCGATGGCGTCCATCAACATACCGGTGATGGAGATCGGGAATGCGGCTTCGATTTCACGCACGCAGGTCGGGCTGGTGACGTTCACTTCAGTGAGTTTATCACCAATGATGTCGAGGCCGACAAAAATCAATCCTTTTGCTTTCAGCGTCGGGCCGACGCGACGGGCGATTTCCCAGTCGCTTTCGCTCAGCGGGCGCGCTTCGCCGCGTCCGCCGGCTGCCAGATTGCCGCGTGTTTCGCCGCCCTGCGGGATGCGCGCTAGGCAGTAGGGCACCGGCTCGCCATCGACCACCAGCACGCGCTTGTCGCCTTCCTTGATGGCGGGCAGATAGTTCTGCGCCATACAGTAAAACTGGCCGTGGTTGATCAGCGTCTCAGTGATCACGCCGAAGTTGGGGTCATCCTGCTTGACGCGGAAAATCGACGCGCCGCCCATGCCGTCCAGCGGCTTCATGATGATATCGCCGTGCTCCTGCCAGAAGGCGCGCAGCTTCTCTTTGCTGCGGGTCACCAGCGTATCGGGCGTGAATTCAGAGAACCAGGCGGTGTAGAGTTTCTCGTTACAGTCGCGCAGGCTCTGCGGCTTGTTGACGATCAGCGTGCCTTGCTCTTCGGCGCGCTCCAGAATATAGGTGGCGTAGATAAACTCGGTGTCGAACGGCGGATCTTTACGCATCAGCACGACGTTAAGGTTAGCCAGCTTGATCTCCTGCTCGCTGCCGAAGGTGTACCATTGCTCGTAGTTCTGCTCGACGCTTAGCAGGCGGGTGCGGGCGTAAGCTACTCCGCTGCGCAGCGAGAGGTCCGCCATCTCGATGTAGTGGATTTTATAACCGCGGCGCTGTGCTTCTAGCAGCATGGCGAAGCTGGAGTCTTTTTTAATGTTGATGGACGCAATCGGGTCCATCACGATGCCAAGTTTAATCATTATTCTCTCTTCAGAGAGGCGGTCTGTTCCGCCCCGTTCCGTGCGGCCAGCGTGGCTGGCCAGTCAGGACGCAAGTAGGTGCTGCGCGCGTCTTAAATATAACCCCTGATTATTCCCTAACCCAGATCGCCAAACCTCACCTGAAGTGCCGTAATCACGGTCAGTGCGGTGGTTTCCGTGCTCAACACGCGCGGACCGAGCAGGATATCGGTGAAGCCGTGCTCGCCGGTCATCGCGATCTTCTCGGAGCTCAGTCCGCCTTCCGGGCCGATCAGCAGGCGAACCCGCTTAACCGGCTGCGGCAGCGTGTTGATGCTGTGCTGCGCGCGCGGATGCAGATTGAGTTTCAGCACCTCGTCCGCTTCCGCGCACCAGGCCTCCAGTGTCATCGCCGGGCGGATTTCCGGCACGCGGTTGCGGTCGCACTGCTCGCAGGCAGCGATGGCGATTTTTTGCCACTGCTAGATTTTTTTCGCCAGCCGTTCAGCGTCAAGCTTGACGCCGCAGCGCTCGGAAAAGAGCAGCGTAATCACGTTCACGCCCAGCTCGGTTGACTTCTGAACAGTGAACTCCATCTTTTCACCGTGCGATATCTCCTGGCCGAGATGCAGGAAAAGCGGAGACTCACGATCGTCAGGCTGGCTTTCAAGGACTCTTACTTTTACACGCTTTTTATCCGCAAGAGTGATCTCTGCCGCAAAAGTCAGATTAGTGCCATCAAAGAGTTCCAGACGCTGGTCGCTGCCCATGCGCAGGACGTGGCCGACGTGATTCGCGGCGTCTTCGTCCAGCAGGATTTTGTCGCCGGGAGTAAGAGGTTCAGAATGATAAATGCGAGGTATGTGCATAGAGGCCCTGCAAGCTAAGCGCCGCGCCCACGGCGCGGCGGAATCGGGAAAGAGGGTAGTGTAAGGCAGCGATTTTAGCGCTGGCAAGCCCGCAACACATACGGGTTGTGATTACCCTGCACGCGCGCGATGCGCCGGTCGCGCTCGCGCTCCCAGCTGGAGACCGGATATTGCTTGTCCCACATGGTAAAGAGCTGCGTCTGCTGTCGCGACAGGCGCAGGTGATACTGGTCGCGCATATAGAAATAGGTGCGCGCGATGGCGCCGCGGGCGCGGGCGGGCGGCTCCGCCTGCTTGAATTTGAAGTCGACCTTCATGGCGCACTGGCCATACTGCTGCTCGCCGCCGTTCCACTGGCTGTAGGGGAAGTTACCGCGATCGCCGTTCACCTCGCCAATCGCGGGCTGCAGGTTGTGCAGATCGCTCTCGATGCGGAGGTAGTCGGCGTTTTTGCTGCAGTTTTTACGGCCGCCGTTCTGCCAGCACTGGCGCTGATGGCCGAACTCCCACGCGGGCATCACGTGCTCCCACTCGATGCGTCCGGCGCGGTTGGCGTTTTTGCGCACCTGATAGCCGCAGCTGCGTAGATCGGGCACCCCTTTTTTCCCCTGCCAGCTGATCTTGCAGCCGCAGTAAAAGGAGCCGGGGGCGTCGGCGTGAATGGCGGCGGCGTAGGTTTTCGCCTGCTGAAAGTTGTTTTGATGGTAGTTATCCAGCGACACCGCTAGGCTGGCGAAAGGGGAGAGCAGCAGCGCGACGGCGGCAATCAGTTTACGAGACATAGAGTGGTCATCTGGTACGTAAAAAGGGCGGTAGGTTAGCAGAATGGCACAGCAAGGGGAATGGGAATAGCGCTCAGGATGGCGAATAGTCGCCCGGTTTCAGCAGGCTTTTGCAGCGCACGCAGCGGTATTCGCTCTCGCCGCGCAGCACGCAGTTATGGCGTCTGAGGGTCAGGTGATGCTGCTGGCAGCCGCAGCGATAGGGGAAGGTTCTGGCACGCACCGAGTCGATTTCGAACTGGTGGATGCGGCGCGCGGGCACGCCGAGCACCTCCTGCATCATCCATTTCCACTCTTTGCCGTGCGGCGGCACATGGCCAAATACTTTCCACACCAGCAGACGCGCCAGCTCGTGCGGCACCACCTCGTCGATAAAGGCCTGCTGATTTTCCAGCAGCAGCACCGGGTTGAGGTGGATCTCCCACTTTTCCAGCCAGGCGGTGCCCGCCGCCGTGCCACGCTGCTGGTAAACCAGCGCCGGTTCGGCAAAGAGGAGCGCCAGCTTTTCGCAGGCAAGCTGTAAGAGATGGCGCAGCGAGCGCATCACGGCTTGCTGTAGCGCAATGGGGAGACGAGGCGTTTTCATGTCGGCAAGGATAGGGGGTGCGTGCGAAGAACTCAACCAAATAAAAAAGGCGGGCCTGACGGCCCGCCTTGAGGGAGTGATGTGCCGCGTTGCGCTTCAGGCCTTTGTGTGCTTATCGGCACAGAAGCACAGTAGCGGTTTAGTCGTGCGAACCGATGTCGCGCAGTTTCTTGCCGGACATCAGGTTGCGTTCAATATGCTCCAGCGAGACGTTTTTGGTCTCTGGGATCAGCATTACCGTCAGCAGGATGAAGAAGACGTTCAGCAGCGCATAGACCCAGACGGTCGGCGCGTTGCCCAGCGTGTTCAGCATGGTCAGGAAGGTGGCGCCGACAATCATGTTGGCGATCCAGTTGGTCGCGGTAGAGACAGTAATACCGAAATCGCGTCCCTTGAGCGGCTGAATTTCCGAGCAGAGCACCCAAATCAGCGGGCCGGCGCTCATGGCGAAGCCGACGATAAACATCAGCAGTATGGCGATAGCAAAGTACTGCGCGCCCTGCGAGTGGGTGCCCATATGCAGCATGATGCCCAGCACGCCCATGCTCGCCGCCATTACCATGAAGCCCAGTACCAGCGTCGGCTTGCGGCCCCAGCGGTCCACCAGACCGATAGCGATGAAGGTCGCCAGCACGTTAACCAGACCCACGATCACGGTGCCCCACATCTGCTCGGTGGTGTTAGAGAAACCCGCGATTTCGAAGATTTTTGGCGCGTAGTACATGATCACGTTCATGCCGGTGAACTGCTGCATCACCTGAAGCAGCACGCCGAGGAACACCGCGCGGCGGAAGTTGCTGTTGCTCTGGAACAGCTGCCAGCCTGACTGTTTGATCTTCAGGCTTTCGCGGATCTCTTCCAGCTCGCGTTTCGCCTGCTCGCTGGTGTCGCGCAGGCGGTCCAGCACGCGCTGCGCGCTGCGGAAGTCGCCTCGCGCCGCCAGCCAGCGCGGACTGTTAGGCAGGAAGAATACGCCCACCAGCAGCAGCACCGCCGGGATGGTGATGATGCCGAGCATCCAGCGCCAGTCGCCCGACGCGCTGAAGGCGGTGTCGGAGAGGTAAGCTCCAAGAATACCGATGGTAATCATCAGCTGGTAAAGTGAGATCATGCTGCCGCGGATCTTCTCCGGCGCAATTTCAGAGAGATAGAGCGGAGCGGTGTAGGAGGCGACACCGACCGCCAGGCCCAGAACCACGCGCGCCACAATCAGCATTTCCGGGTTAGGCGCCATTGCGGACCAGAGCGAGCCGATAACGAACAGGATCGCGCCCGCCATCAGGCTCTTTTTACGGCCAAGGTGCGACGACATCCAGCCGGATCCGATTGCGCCGACCGCCGCGCCAAACATCATGGAACTGACGATCCACTCCTGCTGGTGTGCTGTCACGTTGAAATCTCTGGCGATGAACGGCAGCACGCCTGCAATAACGCCGATATCTAGTCCAAATAACAGGCCTGCAAGGGCCGCAAGAAAGCAGACAAAAAAGGTCATTGCCTTGTTTGACGTTCTGCTTTTGTGAGTGTTGCTAGGCATTGTGCCTCCGAGTTATCCATCATTGTTGTTATCAACGTTAAAAACTTTCTCAGGGATAAAGTAACGACGATCACCCCAATGTAATCGCTTATACACACTGAAACCCTGAATTTCAGCATTTTCAGCTATGAAAGGTTCTGTAACCAGTAAGGTATAGCAGTTATTGAGTTTCTGGCATGGCGTCGATTATCGGCTATCAAAGGATTATGAAAATAACGCATTTTCAGTGTAATGACCACGACGGTTAATTCCTAAATAGCAGATAAATAGAGCGTTTCAATTTGTAATCGGTAACACGCTGATGCGTGACGAGTTTCAGAAGTGTAGTTCAGAAAGGAAAAAGTGCTGAAGCGGGTCAAAAAGGGTTAAAAAAAAGCGCCGTCCCGAACCGAGACGGCGCAGAGAACTCAGCCTTACAGGCCTGCCGCTTCGCGCAGCTGAGCGGCCTTGTCGGTTTTTTCCCACGGGAAATGTTTGCGGCCAAAGTGGCCATAAGCTGCGGTCTCTTTGTAGATCGGCTGCAGCAGATCCAGCATCTGAATCAGACCGTAAGGACGCAGGTCGAAGAACTCGCGCACCAGCATGGTCAGCTGCTCGGTTGAAATCTTCTCGGTGCCGAAGGTCTCCACCATGATGGAGGTTGGCTCCGCGACGCCGATAGCGTAGGAGACCTGCATTTCGCAGCGGTCGGCCAGGCCGGCAGCAACGATGTTTTTCGCCACATAGCGCGCCGCGTAGGCTGCGGAACGGTCAACTTTCGACGGGTCCTTGCCAGAGAAGGCGCCGCCGCCGTGACGCGCCATGCCGCCGTAGGTGTCGACGATAATTTTACGGCCGGTCAGACCGCAGTCGCCCATCGGGCCGCCGATCACAAAGCGGCCGGTCGGGTTGATGTGGTATTTGGTGCTGGCGTTGATCCACTCGCTCGGCAGCACCGGCTTGATGATATCTTCCATCACCGCTTCGCGCAGGGTCGCCTGATCGATATCTTCTGCATGCTGCGTCGAAAGCACCACCGCGTCGATGCCGACAATTTTGCCGCTGTCGTATTGGAAGGTGATCTGGCTTTTAGAGTCGGGGCGCAGCCATGGCAGCGCACCGTTTTTACGCACTTCGGACTGGCGCTGCACCAGACGGTGCGCGTAGGTCACCGGCGCTGGCATCAGCACGTCGGTTTCGTTAGTGGCGTAGCCGAACATCAGGCCCTGGTCGCCCGCGCCCTGCTCGAGCGGATCGGTGCGATCCACGCCCTGGTTGATATCGGGGGACTGCTTACCGATGGCGCTCAATACGGCGCAGGAGTTGGCGTCAAAGCCCATATCGGAATGGACATAACCGATTTCACGTACGGTATTGCGGGTGATCTCTTCGATATCGACCCAGGCGCTGGTAGTGATTTCACCGCCAACCAGCACCATACCGGTTTTCACGTAGGTTTCGCAGGCTACGCGCGCTTTGGGATCCTGTTCCAGGATGGCGTCCAGTACGGCGTCGGAGATCTGGTCTGCGATTTTATCAGGATGTCCTTCTGATACGGACTCGGACGTAAAAAGGTGTTTAGCCATTCTATTCTTTACCTTACAAATGGTTTGAATTTGACTGCATAGCGTAAGCGAGTTGAACTAACTTGACGCCCCTTCAGGCAAAGCCGCGAGCAGTTTAAGAAGTGTCAGTGTGTCAGGCGAAACCGCCTAGATGTTAACCAGTTCAGATGGAAGACCATCTGGACGGCCATTCTAGGTTAAGGGGTGAATGAATTGCCAGCCCTTTTTCTGTTTCCGCATTTTTCGAAAAGGCGATGTCTGGCAAAAAAACGTGACGCCACAAGGCAGCAAACCAGCGAAACGTCTTGCATTTTAGGCGCCCAGACGGTGTAAAACGCCGCTGCTGCCTGGCGCAGCGAATAAGGATGGCGCCGCCGTGCGTAGCCACTGTAAGAGGCCCTCTCTGACGTTGACCCAGTTTATTTCCACATGCGAAAACATGTGTGGAGGTGACAGAATTCATGAGCCACGCTCTTCTCTCTAGCGGTTCTAAGCGCCACAGCGGCGCGCTGGCGTTTTCCTTTCCTGCCTTTTCTCCGGTTTGCCGACACTGTGCCCGTTGCGGTCATTATCCCGACACTAGCGCCGGTTAATCTCACTCAGCTTTTGACCCTTGCTGGCGATGGTTGCCGGTAAATGTGGTGCTATATTCGGGGTCCATTAATAGCTAACTCGCCCCGGTGTTTTACACTTAGCTTCAGGCTTTTTTCATCCTGACCTTGCCGTCGGGAACAGGGGGCAAAGCGTTTTATGCGGCAATTCATTAACGGGCAGAACGCGGCGGAAGCGCGTAACTGTTTCACATTCCAACAGAAATTCGAGGTTCTTGATGTCTGACGACATGAAGACTATCAAGGGTTCGTCTGCTGGCGAACAGGGTGTGCTCCGCTCAATGCAGGATGAACGACCAGGATGCCAGCAAAATGCTGCGTACCTATAATGTTGCCTGGTGGGGCAACAACTACATATAACGTCAACGAGCTTGGCCGCGTCAACGTCTGCCCTAATCCGGACGATCCTGAGCTGCGCGTCGACCTAGCGAAGCTGTTTAAAGAGCGCGAAGCGCAGGGCCAGCGTCTGCCGGCGCTGTTCTGCTTCCCGCAGATCCTGCAGCATCGTCTGCGTTCCATCAACGTAGTGTTCAAACGCGCGCGTGAATCCTACGGCTACCGCGGCGACTACTTCCTGGTCTACCCCATCAAGGTCAACCAGCATAAGCGCGTGATCAAATCGCTGGTTAACTCCGGCGGGCCGCTAGGCCTCGAAGCGGGCTCCAAAGCGGAGCTGATGGCGGTGCTCGCCCATGCCGGCAAAATCCGCACGGTTATCGTCTGCAACGGCTATAAAGACTGCGAATATATTTGCCTGGCGCCGATCGGCGAGAAGCTGGGCCATAAGGTCTATCTGGTCATCGAAAAAATGACCGAAGTGCGCTTGGTGCTGGAAGAGGCTGAGCTCCTGAACTTGGTGCCGCGCCTCGGCATCCGCGCGCGTCTGGCGTCACAGGGCTCGGGCAAAATGGCAGTAGAGCGGCGGCGAAAAGTCGAAGCTTGGCCTGGCCGCCTCGCAGGTGCTGCAGCTGGTCGAGATCATGCGCAACGCCGGCCGCCTGGACAGCCTGCAGCTGCTGCACTTCCATCTGGGCTCGCAGATGGCCAACATTCGCGATATCGCCACCGGCGTGCGCGAGTCGGCGCGCTTCTACGTCGAGCTGGCGAAGCTGGGAGTCAATATTAAATGCTTCGACGTCGGTGGCGGCCTCGGCGTGGACTACAAGGGCACGCGCTTGCAGTCCGACTGTTCGGTCAACTATGGCTTGAACGAGTACGCCAACAACGTTATCTGGGCGATTAGCTACGCCTGCGAAGAGCACGGCCTGGATCATCCACCGTGATCACCGAGTCGGGCCGCGCGGTGACCGCGCACCATACGGTGCTGGTCTCCAAAATCATCGGCGTTGAGCGCAACGAATTTATTACGCCACAGGCGCCGGAAGAGGATGCGCCGCGTCCGATTCTCAGCATGTGGGAAGCCTGGCAGGAGATGCATGAGCCGGACGTGCGCTGTTCGCTGCGCGAGTGGCTGCACGACAGTCAGATGGATCTGCATGACATCCACACCGGCTACGCGTCCGGCACCTACGATCTGTCGCAGCGCGCTTGGGCGGAGCAGCTCTATCTCAGCATCTACCACTATATTCAGCAGCATCTCGATCCCAGAAATCGGATACACCGTCCGATTATCGACGAGCTGCAGGAGCGCATGGCGGACAAGGTTTACGTGAACTTCCTGCTGTTCCAGTCAATGCCGGACGCCTGGGGCATTGATCAGCTTTTCCCGGTGCTGCCGCTTGAAGGGCTGCATAAAAAGCCGGAGCGCCGCGCGGTACTGCTCGACATCACCTGCGATTCCGACGGCACCATCGATCACTATATCGACGGCATCGCCACCACCATGCCGATGCCGGAGTACGACGCTGAGAGCCCGCCTATGCTGGGTTTCTTTATGGTCGGTGCCTATCAGGAGATCCTCGGCAATATGCACAACCTGTTCGGCGACACAGAAGCGGTAGACGTTTACGCGCGTGCCAACGGCCAGGTGGAAGTGAAGCTGTCGGATGAGGGCGATACCGTCGCGGATATGCTGCAGTATGTGCAGCTGAACCCCGAGGAGCTGATGATCCTGTTCGTAATCAGGTCAAAGAGACCGACATTGATGATGAGCTGCGTGCACAGTTCCTCGAAGAGTTTGAAAGCGGTCTGTACGGTTACACCTACCTCGAAGACGAGTAACACCTGCCTGCTGCTGAGCCCCGTTGGGGCTCAGCCTTTTCCGCTTTTCTTTTTAATCAATCGTTTACCACCAGATCGCTGCGCAAGTGCCGTCGCGTCAGATTGCCGCTCAGGATGCCTTTGTTGAAGGCACGCTGCCGCATGCGTTGCCGCTGTCAGATTACCGACCAGAATGTCCTTGTGGACGCCACGCCACCGCGCGCGCCGCTGCGTGCAGAGCGGGTCCTGCTCGCGAAACGCGCCGCGAGCGACGCTGAAGAAATGTTACTTATGCTTAATGGATATACAGCAATAATGCTTTTATATTTTGGTAGTTACATATCAGAACAATTAATGATTTGTGCTGGATCGAATATTGCCTCGTCGGCAATTTTATTGACGCCCTTTTCGCTGCTTGTTTCTAGATATCGCCGCGCTTAATCTATCAGCTGAAATGATGTTTTTAGACAAGTTTCAAATTTAATATTGATGAAAATTAAATTTTTGATTGTCTTGCTATAAGTAAAGGTAGTATAACTAATATTTTTTAATATGGTTATCTGAATTATTGGAGAATTTATCTGCACTTGTACCGCCCATTGATTTTTTTATCGATTTAATATTTGACCATGTTTGGCTTAAATCTATTTTTCAAAATGTAAGTTCTACGTTAGCATCTGGTAAAGGTGTTAATCATCACAGATGTTTTCTTAACGTTAACTTGAGTTTTACTGATATTTCAGGTCGCTGACTTATCAGACAGGGCGGGTTGTAGCAGAATAGGGCGTCAATTAAATCTACGTCAGCACTACATATTTCTGCTCAAGCCTGTTCACGCACCCTTTGGCCAGCTGCTGGCATGGGAATTACTGACGCGTTTCCCGCGCAGCAACGAAGTTGCCAGCCCGCGCTATACCGGCACGGAGCATGAGCTGTTTAGCTGTGTATGCTGGCGCCGGAAAATGGCAGCTGTTCCTGCTACAGCTTGAGCAGATCGACACGCTGTTTGCGTAGGGCTTTGCGCATATGATCACGCTTAACGTCAACCGGGATATTATCGAGGGCGTGCTAAACAACCCTGCCATACAGCAGCGTCTCATCCAGTGGCCTCTGCTGCGCCTCGAAGTTTCCACCTATTTCACCGAACGCTATCTCCCCAGCGACAGCGCGCTGCTGCAAAATTTAGTCGCGCGCCTCTCTGCGCCTTTATGGCTGGATGATTTCGGCGTCGGAAGTTCGACATTATCCATGCTGGACAGCAGGGTGTTTGAATATGTCAAAACCGACCGACGCTTCTTCTGGAAATATGGCGAGAGCCACGCTTTCGACCTGATGCTTAATCACTTGAACGATCTTTCAAACGGCGTCATCGTGCAGGGTGTTGATATGCAGAAACATCGCGAATGGGTGGCGGGAAAACCGCTGGCTGGTTTTCAGGGTCGTCAGTGGAGAATAAAGCAGATAACTGATTGTGATAAGTCGAATAAAGGCGGTAAGGCCGCAAATATGTTGAAAAAACGGAATAATAAAAACATCAGTAACGTCATCTTTTGTAATAGCGCTCTGCCCTGATACAGGGTGATTTACCCATTGTGGTTATAAAAAATAAAAGTGTTTCCCTCACCTGAATAAAAATTCGGTACGGCTCAGCTAATTTCATTAGCAGATATGAGGTCGACAAATAGAGGAGTGAATAGCACATAGCGTTATTCACGGATAAACCGGGTTCGTTAGGATGCCGGGCATTTTTATGAATATCACTAACTTCAGTGGGATATACATAACATGAATAATATCTCAGTAACGCCTAAAGGCGGCACTATTGCCTCGCAGCTGAGTGGCAGCAACGTTAATTTGACTGCCCCAAGTTTAGTTAAACTCAACCTCAATCAATCAGACATTAAATCTTTCGCGCGCAGCGGCAACGACCTGATTGTCACAACGAAATCTGGGGAAACAGTTGTTATTCATAATTTTTATAGCCCGGCAGGCGATAGCGATCTGGTGCTTCAGGATGACTAGGGCGCATTGTTGTGGGTAGAAGATCCCGTTCAGGAAGGTTTCCGATTCATCTCGATCGACAGCACTGAGGGCCTGCTGGCTGACAATATTACCAACGACGGCGCGATTGCTGCCTACAGCTTCGGCGGCGCGGCGCTGGCAGATATCGCCGCTATGTTTGCCGGCACCAACGGCGGCGGCGGTAACGCTACAGATGCTGAGCAAGTGCTTGGCGATGGCGACACAGGCGGCGATACTACCGCCCCCGTCGCGGCAACGAATCTGCTCTAGCTATAACGCTGGCAGCCTTCAGGGTGCGATTGCCGCATGCACCACCACCGATGACAATACCCCCGTTCTGAGCGGCACGGCCGAAGCAGGCGCCACCGTCAGCGTCTATGACAATGGCACATTGTTAGGCACCGCGACGGTCAACGCAGACGGCAGCTGGAGCTTCACCACGCCGGTGCTGAGCAACGGCAGCCACAGCCTGACGGCGACCGTTACTGATGCGGCAGGCAACGTCAGCGGATCAACCAGTTCGCTGCAGATCACCGATGACAGCGGCAGCACTCTGGTGCCGCTGAGCGACGGCGCCTCCACCTCTGACGCCACCCTGCTTCTGAGCGGACCTGACCACCGCCGGCGCGCTGGTCACGCTCTATAACGGCGACCAAGTGCTGGGTAGCGTCACCGCTGACGCCAGCGGCCAGTGGAACTTTACACCCGCCGGGCTGACGGATGGCACCTACGCCTTCTGCGCCAACACCACCAACGTGGACGGAAGCGTCACCCCTTCGCAGGTGCTGACCATCACTGTCGACACCGCCGTGCCGACTACCCCGGTCAATCTGCAGCTGGTCAATGACGACGGCGCAACGGTGTCCACAGACGGCGCGACAAATGACAACACCCTGACGCTGAGCTTGATAGCACCGTCGCCGTTAGCGACGGCGACACGCTGCTGGGCAGCGTCACGGTGGGCGCGGACGGCAACTGGATCTTTACGCTGCCGATGCTGGCCGAGCGCAGCTACAGCCTGACCACCGTGGTGACCGATGCGGCCGGCAACGTCGGCCTGACCTCGGATGCCTTCAACTTCAGCGTGGATACCTCCGCGCCGGCGCTGGCGGATAACGTGCTGGTCAACAGCAATGCGGGCCAGACGCTGACGCCGATCGCGGATGGCGCCACCACCAACAAAGCCACGGCGGAGCTGGGCAGCATCATCACCGTTTATGACGGCCAGACGCTGCTGGGTTCGGTAGCGGCGGGCGCCGACGGCACATGGAGCTTTACGCCAGCGGCGCTGAGCAATGGGGGGGCTCAGCCCGACCGTGCCCCAGACCGACGCAGCGGGCAACGTCAGCGGCACGACCACGGTGAGTGTGACGGTCTACAGCGTGGCGCCGACGGTGGCAACGCCATCGGCAGCTTCTCGCTGGCGCTGACCACCGCGCAAACCACCGGTGCGTCGCTGTCGGTGACGCAGGTCGACCGCGCGGGCAACGTCTCGCCTGCCTCGACGGTGCTGGGCGCCATTCGCGTGGCGGCGGCCAATGGCCTCAGCGAGCTAAACTATTCGCCCCAGACCCGCACCATCACCAACGCCAATACTAGCACCAGCGGCGTGGCGTTGCTGAACGCCTCGGCGACCAGCAGCAGGCGAACGGCAGCTGGACAGTGAAG
Organism: Candidatus Pantoea persica; assembly: GCF_013753875.1. GTDB lineage: Bacteria > Pseudomonadota > Gammaproteobacteria > Enterobacterales > Enterobacteriaceae > Pantoea > Pantoea persica. The sequence continues at coordinate 118,978 of NZ_SMDS01000018.1, read as the reverse complement.
TCGGCTAACGATAACTACATCACCACCTTCCTGACAATAGGCATGCAGACTGGCGTGAACGTCACTAACAGCGACCTCGGCACCGGCAACTACGCCGTGCTGCTGGGCACTAGCACCGGCGCCAGCGTTCTGCCAGCGACTACCATCGCCACCACGTCCGATATTACGACGCTGGCGGTGACGGTGACCGGCAACCTGCTGGCGAACGACACCAGCTCGGTGGCCGGCACGGTGCCGTCAGGCACGCTGGTGACTACGGTATCGGGCAACGCTATCGCCGCTAGCGGCAACACGGTGATCAACACCACTTACGGCACCCTGATTGTTGACGCCAGACGTAACTATACTATGCGCTGAAAGCGGGCGTGGATGCCGACCGGGTGCCGGACACTGACGTGTTCACCTACTCGGTGCGCGACGCTAGCGGCGCGGTGAACATAGCCACCCTGACGGTGGATCTCAACACCGGCACGTCGGCCAGACTGTTCACGGTCAATAGCCTGTTTGCGGAGACCACCACAGACGACGGCACCACGGCAAGCGGCAGCATCTACGGCGACAGCACGGTGACCTACAGCGGCGCGTTAAGCATCACCAACGAGGCGGGTGAAACCATCGCCAGCAGCAGCAGCAGCAGCAGAGGTATTACGCTGGTGGTGGTGGAGTACGGCACCCTGAGCATCTCTTCCGATAGTCAGTTCACCTACGCGCTCAACACCGCGTTCAACGCACAGCAGATCACGCATAAAGAGGTGTTCAGCTACAGCCTAGAGGCCGCCGACGGCACCGTGACCACCAACAGCTTCACCATTGACCTGCATCCGAACCTGATTGGCACCAGCGGGGCGGATTCGCTGACCAGCAGCGCCCACGCCCCCCTCACCACCGGCGCGGGCGCCGATACGCTGGTTTACCACCTGCTTTTAACGGCGCGGATGCGCTGGGCGGTAACGGGCATGACTGCTGGACCGATTTCTCCGTCGCCGACAGCGACAAGATTGACGTCAGCAGTCTGCTGGTGGGCTGGAGCGACAGCAGCAGCAACGTCAATTACTTCGTGAAGGTGGATCACACCGCGGACGGCGATATCGTGCTCTCAATCGACCGATACGGCACCGGCACGGCCTACAGCAGCGCGCAGTTGGTCACGCTGGAAGGCGTCAACGTATCACTGGAGGAACTTCTGCAACAGCCGCACCAGAACCCCACGGCCTGATCGCCGTGACTGTCTGGCAGGTAAGGATTATCGGGCGCAGGGAGGCACCCCTTTCTCTAACTGACGAGTGGAAAACGATGGATCGGATATAATCAAGCGCAATATATCGCCGTTCTTTTCAGCTCAGTGTTCTCTGTGCTGGCATCGCTTTGTTTACCAGTTTTCATCTGGCAGCCGCCAGCGACATGATGCAGACGGCCAGTCAGATTACCTCAACTGGCCTGGCGCAACAGCAGGAGCTGCCGTCGTTTACGGGCGAAAGCGCCGCGCCCGCGCTGGTGCAGGTGCCGGAAACCCCGACGGTCAATCAGGCGGTGCAGCGCGCCATCCAGTGGCATCCCAGTATCTCCGAGGCAGTGGGAAAACTACTGGAGCAGGCGAGCCAGGTCGACGTGGCGCAAGCCAAATATTACCCACAAGTTAGCGCCGGTATGGACAACGGCTATAGCAACGCCTACAGCGAGTAGGGCTTCAGCCCCTCCTTTGTGCTGTCGGTTTCCCAGATGCTCTATGATTTCGGCAAGGTCAGCAGCTCGGTGCGCTCCGCCGAGGCGGGCGTGGCGCAGGAGCAGGCCAACCACCGTGGCGCACGACACCGCGGCGGCGCTGACGAAGATCGGCGACCTGGCTCGCCAGCGCAACGACGAAGGCGCCGCCTCGCTCTCCGACGCGACGCAAACCGACGCGCGTATCGAAGAGGCGCGCACCGTCCTGACGCAGTATCAGGCCAGCCTCGATCGCTGGCGCGCCACGCAGGCGACCTGTCTCGGCCGGCCGAGCGTAAAGCAGGTCAGCGATGACTTTCCCGACAGCCTGATGCGCTCCTGCGCCGCTTCAAAGGCGGACGACCAGCTGATCCTGGCGGTGCTGGTCGCCTGGGCGCAGGGCAATCAGGCGCAGGCGAAGCTGGATAACGCCAACGCCCAGATGCTGCCGACCATCTCGCTGGAGCCGCAGGTCACCCACTATCTCAACAACCACTATGCCAACAGCGAGTTGATCGATCGCACGCAGTACTCCGCCTTTGTCAAAGTAGAGATGCCGCTCTATCGGCCAGCGCGCTCAACGCCGCGCGGCTGCAGGCGCGCCAGCAGCTCTATCAGGATCAGTACCTGCAGTTCGGCACCCGTCCGCTGCTCGACGTGCTCAACACCGAGCAGGAGGTGTTCCAGACCTGCTTTACCCTGCAGCAAACCATCAGCCAGTTGCGTTCGCTGCAGCTCGACTGCCTCTACAGCACCGGGCATATGCGCTCGGCGTTCGCCCTGAATAATCAGCGGATCCAGTCCGTGGAGATCCAGCCATAACGCAAATGCAGCTTCCCGATTCCTCCGCCGGCCGCCCCGATAGCGCCGAAAGCGGGGTGCCATTACAGGGCTGGACTACAGCGATTATTCTGATTGCCGGCTACTACCGCTTGCCCGTTCGCCGGGCATGCTCCTCGCCGCCAGCGAATGGCAGGGCAAACAGACGCGCGACAAGGCACTGCGCCATCTGGCGCGCCAGGCCGGCATGTCGCTGCAGCTTTATTATGAAGAGAACAAATGGGAGATCAACCACTGGCGGCTCACGCTGGCGGTAGAGCTGGCGGACGGGCAGGTCGGCGTAATCGTCAGCTTCGACGGCGAGGATTAGGTGCGGGTGCACTTCAGCGGCGACGAGCAGCCAACGCCGCTGTCGCTGGCGGCGCGCTGCTGCCCGATATCCGCTTCGCCGCAGCGTTTCGCCCGCTGACCGCTGCTAAGGACAGCCGCGTCGATCGCTATCTGGAGACCATCCAACCCGACTGGCTGCGCCGGCTGTTGCTGGCGGGGATCATCTTTTCGATGCAGGTTTACGACCGGGTGATCCCGGCGCAGTCCTATCCCACGCTCTACGTGCTCTAAGGCGGGGTAATTATCTAGGTGATCTCTACCTATATCCTGCGCGTCGGGTGCGATCACATTACCGATCTGCTTGGCAAGCGCGCCGATATACGCGTCTCCGACCGGGTATTCGGCCATGCGCTGCGCCTGCGCAACAGCGCCATTCTGCGCTCCACCAGTACCTTTATCTCCCAGCTGCGCGAGCTGGAGGCGATCTGCGAAATGGTCACCTCGACCACCGTCACCTCGATCGTCGATATACCGTTCTTTCTGCTGTTCCTGCTGGTAATGGCGATTATCGCGTCGCAGCTGGCGTGGATCGCGCCGGTGGTGGTGATCCTGATGATCCTGCCGGGCCTGCTGCTGCAGAAAAAGCTGGCGCACCAGGCGCAGAAGGAGTCGACGCTGCGCAACGCGGTGCTGCTGGTGGAGAGTGTGCAGGGGCTGGAAGATATCAAGCTGATGCAGGCGGAAGATCGCTTTCTGCAGCAGTGGAACAGCTACATTCGCATTACTGCCCAGTCCGGCGTGGAGATGCGCAAGGTGGTGCACTCGCTGATCAGCTGGGGTATCACGGTGCAGGGGCTGGTCTACACCAGCGCGATTGTTATCGGCGCGCCGATGGTGATCAACGGCGATATCACCACCGGCGCCATCGTGGCGGCGTCGATGCTCTCGTCGCGCATAATCGCGCTGATGGGCACCCAGTGCGGCGTGTTGGCGCGCTGGCAGCAGGTGAAGGCGGCGAAAACCAGCCTCGACGCGCTGATGGCGCTGCCGGTGGAGAACAGCAAAAAAGATGAGACCCGCATCCACTGTCCGGTGCTGTACGGCTACTACCAGTTCAGCGAGGCGGCGTTCCGCTACTACAGCGACTCCGCCACCAATCGCGCGGCGCATTAAAAATCTGACCATCAAGCCCGGCGAACGCGTCGCGGTGCTGGGGCGCAACGGCTCCGGCAAATCGACGCTGCTGCAGGCGATGATCGGCGGCATGGATCTAGTGAGCGGCGAGCTGCGGCTCGACAACCTCAGCCTGCCGCATATCGATCTGGCGGACGTGCGGCGCAACGTTGGCATGATGACACAAAACGCGCACCTGTTTCACGGCACGCTGCGCGAGAACCTGACCATGGGCGCGGCGCACGCCAGCGACGAGGCGATTTTCGCCGCGCTGACGGTAAGCGGTGGCGTGGACTTTATTCGCCGCCTGCCGCTCGGCCTCGACCATCCTGTGACGGAGGGCGGCGTCGGCCTCTCCGGCGGCTAGCACCAGTCGGTGCTATTGGCGCGCATGCTGCTGCGCGATCCTAATATCGTGCTGCTGGATGAGCCGACCGCCTCGCTGGACGATCACACCGAAAAAGAGTTTATCGAACGGCTAGGCCAGTGGCTGAACGGACGCACGCTGATTGTGGCGACGCACCGCGCCGCCATTCTTGCGCTGGTGGATCGCGTGCTGGTGCTGAAAGAGGGACAGCTGGTAATGGACAGCCCGAAAGAGAGTGCGCTGCCGCCGGCGCGGCCAGAGCTGAATCGCCCGGAGGATCAGGCATGAGTAAGGTTTCAACCAAACTGCACGTGGTGGCGCCCGAGGCGCAAACCTCCGACGATCTCAACGGCGAACTACATTCAGAAACTTACTACACCAGCGCGGTGCGGCTGGTGGTAATCAGCGCTTTTCTGCTGCTGGCGGAGCTGGTGTGGGCTTGGTTCGGCATGCTCTACGAGGTCTCGACCGGCACCGGCAAGGTGATCCCCAGCTCGCGCGATCAGGTGCTGGGATCGCTGGATGAGGAGATCTTGGCGAAGCTCGATCCAACGCGCTCCATCTCCAGCGTCGGCGAGAGCGCGGCGTGCTACCGGGCGGCGCTGGCCGCCAGCGCGCGCCTCTACGCCGAGGTCAATGACCAGCCGCTGCGTTTTCCCGACGAGCTGCGGGGGTTTCCTGAGCTGATCGCCTAGAAAACCCGCCTCTACAACACCCGCCGCGCGCAGCTGAAAGATTCCAGCGCGCAGATTCAGCAGTCGCTCGGGCTAGCCAACCGCGAGCTGGCCATCACCCAGCGGCTGGCGAAAACCGGCGCCGCCAGCAGCGTAGAGGTGCTTCGGCTGCAGCGCGACAAGTCCGTCCTGGAGCTAAAGCTGACCGATTTGCGCTCGCAGTATTACGTGCAGGCGCGCGAGGATACCGTCAGCCGCCTGACACTGCGTGCGCCGATGCGCGGCGTAGTGAAAAACATCAAGGTCACCACCGTCGGCGGGGTGATCCCGCCCAACGGCGAGCTGATGAATATCGTGCCGCTGGACGATCGCCTGCTGATCGAAGCGCGCCTGTCGCCGCGCGACATCGCCTTTATCCATCCGGGCCAGAAGGCGTTGGTGAAGATTTCCGCCTATGATTACGCCATCTACGGCGGACTGCACGGCGTGGTAGAGAGCATCTCGCCCGACACCATTCAGGATGAGGTGAAGCCGGAAATCTACTACTATCGCGTCTTTATCCGCACCAAGACTGATGATTATGTGCAGAACAAGGCGGGACACCGCTTCTCCATCAGCTCCGGCATGGTCTCCACGGTGGATATCAAAACCGGCGAGAAAGCCGTGATGGACTATCTGAATCAAGCCTTTCAACCGGGCGAAAGAGGCGCTGCGCGAACGTTAATCTCGCCTCAACCGGCGTTATTCCGGCGCGTCGCGCATTGCAGCGCGCGGCGAACTCCGCGATAATCGCCTGAAATGCGGCAATGCAGCGGTCCCTTCTTCGTCGGGCTTAACGACGCGGAGGGGATTATTTTTATCTACCCGTTTATCACCTGTAACTTAACGCCATGCGGCAGTGAGGATGATTTATGTATAACACCTTGGGCAATCAGTATGACAATTCGCTAGTCTCCAACGCCTTCGGTTTCATGCGTTTTCCGGTGAACTTCCAGCCCTACGAAAGCGACGCCGAGTGGGTGATCACCAGCGTGCCGTTCGACGCCGCCACGTCGGGCCGTCCGGGCAGCCGCCTGGGTCCGGGCGCCATCCGCCAGATCTCCACCAACCTCGCCTGGGAAGGCCGCCGCTGGCCGTAGGATTTCGACCTGCGTCAGCGCCTGAATGTGGTGGACTGCGGCGATCTGGTTTACGCCTTCGGCGAAGCGTCGCTGCAGTCGCTGGCACAGAAGCTGGGCACCGACGTCAACGGCGCCTCGGGCAAGCTGGCGGAGCTGCTGCCACACCTGATCGACCGCATGTAGCCGCAGGGGCCGCTGGACGAATAATCCCTGCACGATAAGCAGCTCGATCTGGGATCGATGGGCCGCTTCACCTGCGCGTCGTTGAGGGTATAGGCCTGGAAGGTCTGCACGCCCGACTGCAGCAGCGCGTTGTTGTCCATGCCCTGGCAGCCGCTGAGCAGCGCTGTCAGCCCTATCACAACGATTCCTGTCTGAATTTTCATCATGATATCCCGTGAGTAACAAGGTAAGAAAAACAGGCACCTGAAAAGGGACAAGGTGCGGTAAAGAGTGGGGTATAGCCTGTCGCCTGCTACTTCGCCAGCAGACATTGCCGTAAATGCCAGACGACACGGCGAGATTTAGCACGGCGCAGCATGTACTTTTGCCCCGATTTTCATGTACATTTATGGGCGACTTTTACCTTATTTTGCCCGATTAACCATGAATAACAATGAGTTAAAGCGATAAATCATTCATCTGACCTGGAGTAGAAAATGCCCTCTCGTAAAGAGCTTGCCAACGCCATTCGCGCGTTAAGTATGGACGCAGTACAGAAAGCCAAATCGGGACATCCGGGGGCCCCGATGGGTATGGCAGATATTGCCGAGGTGTTGTGGCGCGGCTACCTGAACCATAACCCGACCAATCCGCTGTGGGCCGATCGCGACCGCTTCGTGCTCTCCAACGGTCATGGTTCAATGCTGATCTATAGCCTGCTGCACCTCACCGGCTACGATCTGCCGATGAGCGAGCTGCAGAACTTCCGCCAGCTGCACTCAAAAACTCCAGGTCACCCGGAATATGGCTACACCCCAGGCGTAGAAACCACCACCGGTCCACTGGGCCAGGGCATCGCCAACGCGGTCGGCTTCGCTATCGCCGAGCGCACGCTGGCGGCGCAGTTCAACCGTCCGGGCCATGAGATCGTCGATCACAACACCTACGTCTTTATGGGCGACGGCTGCATGATGGAAGGCATCTCCCACGAAGTCTGCTCGCTGGCAGGCACCCTGAAGCTGGGCAAGCTAGTCGCCTTCTATGACGACAACGGCATCTCTATCGACGGCCACATCGACGGCTGGTTTACCGACGACACCGCGAAGCGCTTTGAAGCCTACGACTGGCACGTGGTGCGCGGCGTAGATGGCCACGACGCAGACGCCATCGCCAAAGCGATCGACGAAGCGAAAGCGGTAAGCGACAAGCCGTCGCTGCTGATGTGCAAAACTGTGATCGGCTTTGGCTCGCCGAACAAAGCCGGCACCCACAACTCGCACGGCGCGCCGCTGGGCGACAACGAAGTGGCGCTGACTCGCAAGCAGCTGGGCTGGAACCACGCGCCGTTTGAGATCCCGTCAGAGATATATGCCGAGTGGGACGCGAAAGAAGCGGGCAAGGCGAAAGAAGCGCAGTGGGACGAGAAGTTCGCCGCCTACGCCCAGGCGTTCCCGGAGCTGGCCGCCGAGTTCAAACGTCGCGTCAGCAACGAGCTGCCAGCTAACTGGCAGGAAGAGTCGCAGAAGTTCATCGAACAGCTGCAGGCGAACCCGGCGAAAATCGCCAGCCGTAAAGCCTCGCAGAACGCCATCGAAGCGTTCGGCAAGCTGCTGCCGGAATACCTGGGCGGCTCTGCCGACCTGGCACCGAGCAACCTGACCATGTGGTCCGGCTCGAAGCCGATCAACGTCGACGCAGCGGGCAACTACATTCACTACGGCGTGCGCGAGTTCGGCATGACCGCTATCGCCAATGGCCTGGCGCTGCACGGCGGCTTCCTGCCGTACACCGCGACCTTCCTGATGTTCGTGGAGTACGCGCGCAACGCGGCGCGTATGGCGGCGCTGATGAAGATCCGTCAGATTATGGTCTACACCCACGACTCCATCGGTCTGGGCGAAGATGGCCCGACGCACCAGCCGGTTGAGCAGCTCGCAAGCCTGCGCACCATGCCGAACATGAGCACCTGGCGTCCGTGTGACCAGGTTGAGTCAGCGGTGGCGTGGAAATACGCTATCGAGCGTAAAGACGGCCCGAGCGCGCTGATCTTCTCTCGCCAGAACCTGGCGCAGCAGGATCGCAGCGCCGAGCAGCTGGCGAACATCGCGCGCGGCGGCTACATCCTGAAAGCGTGCGACGGCCAACCGGAGCTGATCCTGATCGCCACCGGTTCGGAAGTTGAGCTGGCGGTGGCCGCTTACGATCGTCTGAGCAGCGAAGGCATCAAAGTGCGCGTGGTCTCCATGCCCTCTACCGACTCCTTCGACAAGCAGGATGCCGCCTACCGTGAAGCAGTGCTGCCGAAAGCGATCGGCGCGCGCGTCGCTATTGAAGCGGGCATCGCCGACTACTGGCAGAAATACACCGGCCTGCACGGCGCGGTAGTCGGCATGACCACCTTCGGCGAATCGGCGCCGGCGGAGAAGCTGTTCGAAACCTTCGGCTTTACCGTCGACAATGTGGTCGCACAGGCGAAAGCGATTCTCGCCTGATAAGCGCCAGCAGTCATCAGAGGGGCACGCCATCGGGCGTCCCCTTTTTATTGCCTGCTGTTACGTTTGCAGCGCCGCGTTAACCGGTAAAAATGTGACGCAGATCCAACATTCAGCGGTGCGTTTGATCGCGGTCATTCCCATCATTTCTCGCTTGCTTTATCCTGGCTGAACCGTTTCATTTACAGGTTTTTACGCGACTTTTGCGCGGCGAGGCGGATGAAAATTCCCTGTACAAAAGTGCGTGAAATGGTCAGGCTATCGGCACGTTTTTTAGCAGGAAGTGGCAGAAAAGAGATGACCGTTCGGGTGGCGATAAATGGCTTTGGCCGCATTGGGCGCAATGTGCTGCGTGCCCTCTATGAGACCGGACGTCGGGCCGAAATCAATGTGGTGGCGATTAATGAGCTGGCGGAAGCGGTGGGCATGGCCCACCTGCTTAAGTATGACACCAGCCACGGTCGCTTTGCCTGGGAGGTGCGGCAGGAGCGCGACGTGCTGCGCGTGGGCGACGACACCATCCGCATTCTGCACCAGGCCGGCATCGAGACGCTGCCGTGGCGCGAGCTGAACGTCGATGTGGTGCTCGACTGCACCGGCTTGTACGGCAGCCGGGCCGATGGCGAGGCGCATCTGCAGGCGGGCGCGAAGAAGGTACTCTTTTCTCATCCGGGCGGCAACGACCTCGACGCCACCGTGGTGTACGGTGTGAACGAGCATGCACTGCAGCAGAGCGACCACATCGTCTCCAATGCCTCCTGCACCACCAACTGCATTATTCCGGTGATCAAGCTGCTGGACGACGCCTTTGGCATCGAGTTTGGCACCGTCACCACTATCCATTCGGCGATGCACGACCAGCAGGTGATCGACGCCTACCACAGCGATCTGCGCCGCACGCGCGCGGCCAGCCAGTCGATCATTCCGGTCGATACCAAACTGGCCGCGGGCATTACCCGTATTTTTCCGAAATTTAACGATCGCTTTGAGGCGATCGCGGTGCGCGTGCCGACTATCAACGTAACTGCCATCGATCTTAGCGTTTCCGTGCGCGCGCCGGTAAGGGCCTGCGAGGTCAACGCCCTGCTGCAAAACGCGTCAGAGGGGGCATTTCGTGGTATAGTTGACTATACGGAATTACCGTTAGTCTCAGTAGATTTTAACCACGATCCGCATAGTGCCATTGTGGACGGCACGCAAACGCGGGTTAGCGGTCAGCACCTGATCAAGACCCTAGTATGGTGCGACAACGAATGGGGCTTTGCTAACCGAATTCTCGATACGACGTTAGCGATGGCCGCAAGCGGTTTCAGGTAAGGCGCGGTTTGCGCCTGGCAAAACTTATGAGAATCAACGAGAGGGTTAACCATGTCTGTAATTAAGATGTCCGATTTGGATCTGGCTGGTAAGCGCGTTCTGATCCGCGCCGATCTCAACGTACCAGTAAAAGAAGGGCAAGTGACGTCAGACGCACGTATCCGTGCTTCTCTGCCTACCATCGAATCGGCGTTGAAACAGGGCGCAAAAGTGATGGTTACCTCTCACCTGGGTCGCCCGACCGAAGGTGAATACAACGAAGAATTCTCCCTGCTGCCTGTTGTTAACTATCTGAAAGAAAAACTGAACGGCACCAACGTGACCTTGGCGAAAGAGTATCTCGACGGCGTCGAAGCCGGCGCGGGCGAGTTAGTGATGCTGGAGAACGTGCGCTTTAACAAAGGCGAGAAAAAAGATGACGAGGCGCTGTCGAAGAAGTACGCTGCGCTGTGCGACGTCTTCGTGATGGACGCTTTCGGCAGCGCGCACCGCGCGCAGGCCTCAACCCACGGCGTCGGCAAGTTCGCGCCGATCGCCTGTGCCGGTCCGCTGCTCTCCGCCGAGCTGGAAGCGCTGGGCAAGGTAATGAGCAACCCGGAGCGTCCGCTGGTGGCCGTAGTGGGAGGCTCTAAAGTGTCGACCAAATTTGACGTGCTGCAGTCACTGGTGAAAATCGCGGATACCGTGATCGTCGGCGGCGGCATCGCCAACACCTTCGTCGCAATCGACAACAACGTCGGCAAATCGCTCTACGAGCCCGACTTCGTCGAGGCGGCAAAAGGCCTGCGCGACCAGTACGGCATTCCGGTACCGACCGACTCACACGTCGGCACGGAATTCTCCGAAACTGCGCCGGCTACGTTGAAAAAGGTTTCCGAAGTGGCGGATAACGAAGAGATTATGGACTTCGGTGACGAAACCGCGCAGAACATGGCGAAACTGCTGAAAGAGGCGAAAACCATTCTGTGGAACGGTCCAGTCGGCGTGTTCGAGTTCCCGAACTTCCGTAAGGGCACCGAGATCGTAGCGAATGCGATTGCCGACAGCGATGCGTTCTCTGTTGCAGGCGGCGGCGATACCCTGGCGGCTATCGACCTGTTCGGCATTGAAGACAAAATTTCTTACATCTCTACCGGCGGCGGCGCGTTCCTTGAGTTCATTGAAGGCAAAAAACTGCCTGCGGTCGCCATGCTGGAAGAGCGTGCGAAGCAGTAATCCTTTGGAGGCGACGCACTGGCGCGTCGCCTGAAGACTTGCCCACAGGGCGTTTAAAGCGCTGTCCTATAGGGGATAGTCGGTCACGAAACAGGACACAATCATGTCTAAAATTTTTGATTTCGTTAAACCCGGCGTTGTCACTGGTGATGACGTTCAGAAGATCTTCCAGGTAGCGAAAGAGAACAAATTCGCGCTGCCAGCGGTAAACTGCGTCGGCACCGATTCAATCAACGCCGTGCTGGAAGCCGCTGCGAAAGTTAAAGCGCCGGTTATCGTCCAGTTCTCCAACGGCGGCGCGGCGTTTATCGCCGGTAAAGGTTTCAAAACCGACAAGCCGCAGGGCGCAGCCATTTTCGGCGCCATCGCAGGCGCGCATCATGTTCACCTGATGGCAGAGCAGTATGGCGTGCCGGTTATCCTGCACACCGACCACTGCGCGAAGAAACTGCTGCCGTGGATCGACGGTCTGCTCGACGCGGGCGAAGCGCACTTCGAGAAAACCGGCAAGCCGCTGTTCTCATCTCACATGATCGACCTGTCTGAAGAGTCACTGGAAGAGAACATTGAGATTTGCAGCAAATACCTGGCGCGTATGGACAAGCTGGGCATGACGCTGGAGATCGAACTGGGCGTGACCGGCGGTGAAGAAGATGGCGTGGACAACAGCTATGTTAACGCTTCTGCGCTCTACAGCCAGCCGGAAGATATCGACTACGCCTACACCGAGCTGAGCAAAATCAGCAAACGCTTCACCATCGCGGCCTCTTTCGGCAACGTGCACGGCGTCTACAAGCCAGGCAGTGTGAAACTGACTCCGACAATTCTGCGCGACTCGCAGAAATACGTGTGTGAAAAACATGGCCTGCTGCACAACGCGCTGGACTTCGTTTTCCACGGCGGCTCCGGCTCTTCTGAAGCGGAAATCGAAGAATCGATCAGCTACGGCGTGATCAAGATGAACATCGATACCGACACCCAGTGGGCGACCTGGGACGGCATCCTGCAGTACTATAAAAAGAACGAAGAGTACCTGCAGGGCCAGCTTGGCAACCCGCAGGGCCCGGACAGCCCGAACAAGAAATACTATGATCCACGCGTCTGGCTGCGCGCCGCGCAGGCCTCAATGGTTGTGCGCCTCAAGCAGGCTTTCAAAGAGCTGAACGCTATCGATCGTCTGTAATCCACACGCTGGATTAACTCTTAAGGCCAGATCCGTAGATCTGACCTTTTTTGTTTTTTTGCGGTTCTTTTAGCTTAAATTTACAGCAAATTCAACGGGAATTTGGCACATCCCCGAATAACGTTTACCCTTGTTAGCAGGTTTGCCGGAATTTTCTGGCTGTGATTTGACCTTCCCGGCAGGGAATTCAACAACAGGGCTATCAAATGGAAGACTTAAATGTCTTAAACGGCATCCACAACGCCGGTGGCTGGCTGGTGCGCAATCAGGCGCTAATCCTCAGCTATGCGGTCAATATCGTCGCCGCTATCGTGATTCTGATCCTCGGGATGATCGTGGCGAGCGTCATTTCACGCGGCATCAACCGTGTGCTGGTGGCGCGTCACATCGATAAAACGGTGGCGGACTTTCTGTCAGCGCTGGTGCGCTACGGCATTATCGCCTTTACGCTGATCGCCGCGTTGGGCCGCGTTGGCGTGCAGACCGCGTCGGTCATCGCCGTACTCGGCGCCGCCGGTCTGGCCGTTGGTCTGGCGCTGCAGGGCTCGCTCTCCAACCTGGCGGCGGGCGTGCTGCTGGTCACCTTCCGTCCGTTCCGCGCGGGCGAATTTGTCGATTTAGGCGGCGTTATGGGCACGGTGCTTAACGTCCAGATTTTCTCCACCACGCTGAAAAGCGCCGATGGTAAAATCGTTGTGGTGCCGAACGGTAAAATCATCGCCGGCAATATCGTTAACTTTTCGCGCGAGCCGGTGCGCCGCAACGAATTTATAATCGGCGTCGCCTACGATGCGGATGTGGACGAGGTGATCGCGCTGCTGAAAGAGGTGGTGAATAACGATCCGCGCGTACTGAAAGATATGGGTGTGCAGATTGGCCTGAACGAACTGGCCGCCTCGTCGCTGAACTTCGTAGTGCGCTGCTGGAGCAACAGCGGCGATCTGCAGGACGTTTACTGGGACCTGCTGAAGAACTTCAAGCGTGCGCTGGACGCGACATCCCTTATCCGCAGATGAATGTGCATCTGCATCAGGCCAGCCAGCCTGAGGCGGAAGCAAAAACGCAGTAATCTTCGACGGGCGGCGTGCACGCCGCCCGCATTAACTTGGCTAATGGGCGATTAAATCTGTCCCTTTCTGCTAATGATTTCTTTCTATTACTCCTCCGCATCTCACCGATGACAGGAAAATCGCCTGTTGTCTTTCTTTACAGGAACTTGCCCTTGAGGCCTCGCTTATCTGCCGCTGGGGCCGCAAAACGCTTTCGTGATGAATCAGGGCGTCAAGCGCCAATATCATCTGATGACGGCCGCGCTCTGCGCCCTCAGCGATATACTGCCGATCTGCGGCGGCATCTTTGGCGGCAGCGCCTTGCTACATCAGTCGCCGCCGCTGCTGATGCTGATTACCTGGGCGGGCGTGGCCTTTCTGCTGTGGTACGGCTGGAACGCGCTGCGCATCGCCTTTAGCGGCAATGTCGATCTCGCCAGCGACGGCGAGCTGAAGTAGAGCCGCTGGCGTATTGTCGCCACGCTGCTGGCGGTGACCTGGCTTAACCCGCATGTTTATATCGACACCTTTGTGGTGCTGGGCAGCCTCGGCGGGCAGCTTCCGACGTAGGCGGCGCGCCACTGGTTTGCGCTGGGCACCATCAGCGCGTCGGTGCTCTGGTTCTTTGGCTTGGCTCTGATGGCGGCGTGGCTGTTGCCGCGCTTGCGCAGCGCGCTCTATTAATCTGCTGGTCGACGTGGTGATGTGGTTTATCGCCAGCCAGCTGGCGCTACAAGGCATAGCGAATTTCTGATTTGAATAGTCTGAAAGCGGCGCGGCAGAATCATAAAAACACGAACTTTTGCGCTATAAAGTGCTCTTAAGCAGTGCATACCATTTCGCTCAGGCTTGCGCGTTTACTGCCGCAGCAAAACAGAGATTTCAAGGAGGACTTTTGTGAAACTGAAAGCACTGGCGCTGGTCGCCATGATGGGCGCCGCGTCGCTACCGCTGAGCGCCCTAGCTGATGAACTGCCTAACGGGCCGCACGTCGTCACCTCAGGCCAGGCAACCGTTGATGGGTGTCCGGATATCGCGACGCTCTCGATTGTGGTGAACGTCTCCTCGAAAGACGCGGCGGACGCCAAAAAACAGGCTGACGACCGCGTGGCGCAATATTTCGATTTTCTGCAGAAAAGCGGCGTCGAGAAAAAAGATATCGATGCTGCCAACCTCAGCACCCAGCCGGAATATGACTACACCAAAGAAGGCAAGTCGGTGCTGAAAGGGTACCGCGCAGTGCGTCAGGTGCAGTCACGCTGCGCCAGCTGGATAAGCTGCTGGACGGCGCGCTGAAAAGCGCGCCTGAACGAGATCCGTTCCGTGGAGCTGGGCGTGAACAACCCGGAGAGCTATAAGGCGCAGGCGCGCAAGGCGGCGATCGATAACGCTACCCAGCAGGCGGCGGCGCTAGCGGAAGGCTTCAACGCGAATCTCGGCCCGGTCTACAGCATTCGCTACCATGTCGCTAACTATCAGCCGATGCCGATGGCGCGCATGTATAAGGCCGAGGCCGCGTCGGCGGACACCTCGGCGCAGCAGACCTATGAGCAGCAGAGCATTCACTTTGACGATCAGATGGATGTGGTCTTCGACATCAAGCCGAATACTACTACTACCCAGTAAGTAAAGGAAAAGGGGCGCTCAGCGCCCCTTTTTTCGATCGCGTTTCAGACAACAGCCAAAGCAAAAGGTGCAGGCGCTTTGCCTGACGCGCACGGCTCAGGCCGCCAGATAGTCCTGGCGCAGCACACGATGGCCGTGAGAAATCAGTGCGTCGGTGACGCGGCGCATCAGGCGGCTTTCCGGCGCGAAGCGATGCCAGTAAAGCATGCGTCGCTGGCAGAGACCCGGCGTCAGATCGAGCAGCTCACCGCTCGCCAGTTCGCGCTCAATCTGCAGGTGCGGGATCATACAGCAGGTCGAGCTCTGGCGCGCCAGCTGCACGAACGCCTCCGACGAGTTGACGATGTGGCAGGGCACGCTGCCGGGCGACAGGTCAAAGTTCTGCTGCAGAAAGGCCTGATGCATATCGTCCAGATGATCGAAAGCGACCGCTGGCGCCTTAAGCAGCGCCGAGCGCGTCACGCCGTTGGGGAAGTAGCGCGCGGCGAAGGCCGGCGAGGCGACGAACAAGTAGTCGAGGGCGCCAAGCTGATCCACCAGGCAGCTCGGCAGCGGCTGCGGCTGAATACTTACCGCACCCACCACTTCGCCGCGGCGCAAGCGCTCCTGCGTACGGGTCTCATCTTCTACCTGTAAGTTGAGGCGCAACGGCGAATCCGCCAGCACCTCTTTCAGTGCTGGCAGCAGCCAGGTCGCCAGACTGTCGGCGTTGACTGCCAGCGACAGCAGCAGCGGCGTGGTGCCGTCGTTTTCGTTGCTCAGCCACTCCTCTTCCAGCAGTTCGACCTGATGCAGCAGCGCCAGCAGCTTCTGACCCTGTTCAGTAGGGCGCGGCGGCACGGTGCGCACCAGCAGCGGCTGGCCAAACAGATTCTCCAGTTGCTTAATGCGCTGCGACACGGCCGACTGGGTAATGCACAACTTTTGCGCAGCGCGCTCAAAGCCGCGTTCGCGAATCACAGCGTCTAGTGCCTGAAGCGTTCGATAGTCGGGGCGTTTCATTGTTGTTTTCTCTCCTTCAGGATGGAGGCTACTATGTCACAAAAAATTCATCTGACGCGCGTTGCCCGCGATCTTTCCGCCTGGCGGGCGGCAGAAGCGCTTTTGGCCGCGCGTTTTTTGCAGGGTGGCTTCCAAAGCGGTAAATCGAACTAAAACGACCACGCACATTCGGCAAACGTTGCTTTATACTATTATGCGCATTTCGTTGTCGCACAGGTTTTAAACATACCATGACCCAGGATGAACTGAAAAAAGCCGTAGGCTGGGCCGCGCTGAAATATGTGCAGTCCGGCAGCGTCGTCGGTGTCGGCACCGGCTCCACCGCTGCGCACTTTATTGACGCGCTTGCCACCATGAAACATCAGATCGAGGGCGCTGTTTCCAGTTCGGAAGCCTCGACGCTGAAGCTAAAAGCGCACGGCATCCAGGTGTTCGATCTCAATGAGATCGATACGCTGTCGATCTATGTGGACGGGGCGGATGAGATCAATCCGCAGATGCAGATGATCAAAGGCGGCGGCGCGGCGTTGACGCGCGAGAAGATCGTGGCGGCGGTCGCCGAAAAGTTTATCTGCATCGCCGATGCGTCAAAAGAGATCGACGTGCTGGGACGCTTCCCGCTGCCGGTCGAGGTGATCCCGATGGCGCGCGCCTATGTTGCCCGCGAGCTGGTGAAGCTGGGCGGTTTGCCGGAGTATCGCCAGCACGTGGTGACCGACAACGGCAACCTGATCCTCGACGTGCATAATCTGCGTATCCTCGACCCGATTGCGCTGGAGAAAAGCATCAATGCGCTGCCTGGCGTGGTCACTGTCGGCCTGTTCGCCGCGCGCGGCGCCGATATCGCGCTGATCGGCACGCCGGACGGCGTCAAAACCATCGAAAAATGATCTTTCCGGCGCGCAAGCGCGCCGGTTATTTACCCGCGTAAAACATCTTTTCTTACATCGGCTAAATTCGGTGACTTATGTCACATAACCGTCATCGATAGAAGGTTCATTCTTTGTTCGTGGTTCCGACCCCGATTTTCTGCGGCAATGTGCTGAGCTCAGCCCTCGTCGTGCTGGCAGGCAGGCAAACGGTTGTATTGTCGCAACCGTATTTTTTTTATATTTTGACAGAAGGCGTGCTTATGGCAGGGCAGCGGTTGTTGAAATCACAAGTAGGGTTGGTGAAATGGCAAAGGTATCACTGGAGAAAGATAAGATTAAGTTCCTGCTGGTGGAAGGCGTGCATCAGAGCGCGGTGGAAAACCTGCGTGCGGCGGGCTACACCAATATCGAATTCCACAAGGGCGCGCTGGATGCCGACGCGCTTAAGTCCTCTATCCGTTATGCGCATTTTATTGGGATCCGCTCCCGCACCCAGCTGACGGAAGAGATTTTCGCCGCGGCGGAGAAACTGGTCGCTGTGGGCTGTTTCTGCATCGGCACCAACCAGGTCGATCTTAACGCCGCCGCGTCGCGCGGTATTCCGGTATTCAACGCGCCATTCTCCAACACCCGTTCGGTTGCCGAGCTGGTTATCGGCGAAATGCTGCTGATGCTGCGCGGCATTCCTGAGGCGAACGCCAAAGCGCACCTCGGCATCTGGAACAAAAATGCCGTCGGCTCCTATGAGGCGCGCGGCAAAAATCTCGGCATCGTCGGCTATGGCCATATCGGCATGCAGCTTGGCGTGCTGGCTGAGAGCCTCGGCATGCACGTCTTTTTCTATGACATTGAGAACAAGCTGCCGCTGGGCAACACTACCCAGGTGCGCCATCTTGCCGATCTGCTGAACATGAGTGACGTGGTGAGCCTGCATGTGCCGGAAACGCCGTCGACGCAGAATATGATCGGCGCGCAGGAGCTGGCACAGATGAAAGCGGGCGCGCTGCTGATCAACGCCTCGCGCGGCACCGTGGTTGATATCGCCGCGCTGTGCGACGTGCTGGCCAGCAAGCATCTCTCCGGCGCGGCTATCGACGTCTTCCCGGTCGAGCCGGCCACTAACAGCGATCCGTTCAACTCGCCGCTGTGCGAGTTCGACAACGTGATCCTGACGCCGCATATCGGCGGCTCCACTCAGGAAGCGCAGGAGAATATCGGCATCGAAGTGGCAGGCAAGCTAGCCAAATACTCTGACAACGGCTCAACGCTCTCAGCGGTTAACTTCCCGGAAGTCTCGCTGCCGATGCACGGTGCCAGCGCCAGCCGTCTGCTGCATATCCATGAAAACCGTCCGGGCGTGCTGACAGCGATTAACCAGATCTTCGCCGAGCAGGGCATCAACATCGCCGCGCAGTTCCTGCAAACCTCGCCGATGATGGGCTACGTAGTGATCGATATCGACGCGCCGCAGGATCTGGCGGACAAAGCGCTGCAGCTGATGAAGGCGATTCCAGGCACCATTCGCGCCCGCCTGCTCTACTGATTCGGATGTAAACACCGGGCCGTCAGCGGTTTCGCTGACGGCCCGTCAATGCAAAGCCCCGCTGATTTCCGCTATTCCCACTGCCACAGCCGCGATGGCGTCAGCACCGCAGTCAGCGGCACATCCCACTCCGCCACCGGCAGGCGTTCAACCTGCTGACACTCATGCGCCAGACCGACCGGCAAAAAGCCGTGCTGCCGCCAGTTTTGCAGGGTGCGATCGTAAAAGCCGCCGCCCATGCCAAGGCGCTGCCCGTCGCGGTCGAAGGCCACCAGCGGCACCATCATCACATCCAGCCGGTCTAGGGGCGTCAGCTGTCGGATATCGAGCGGCGGTTCGGGAATACGCAGTTTATTCGGCGTCAGCACCGTTTCTGGCGTATAGCACAGAAACAGCAGATGCCCGGCCGCGAAGGGATGCAGCACCGGCAGATAGACCTGCTTGTTCATTTGCCAGAGTTTAGCGATCAAGGGACGGGTATTGAGTTCGCCATCTACCGATAAGAAGAGGGCAATACGCGCCGCCCGGGCGACAGGAGCGAAATTAACGGCATGTTCCGCCAGCAGATCGGCGGCCTGCACTTGCTGCTTGTCCGTCAGGGCGCGGCGCAGATGGCGCAGATGCTGACGCAGAGCGTGTCGATCTAGCGGTAAGGGCTGGGACATAAGAACCCCGCAGATAAGTTGCTGATTGAGCAACTATATCATTCAAAGCGGGGAAGAACAAATGCAGAACGTAGAGAGATCTCCGAGATGCAGCCGCAGGCTGTAACCCTTGAATCCTTGGTTCAAGGTAAATGTGCCGTCGCAACCATCAGGCTTCTCGGACGAACCGAGCATGCTCACAGGTTACAGAGCCCCACACTCTGTTGGTATGAAATATCGGCTCAGGGGACTGGCCCGCTTGCAAACACCTCAGAGAAAATGGACTTCAAAGTCACTGTAGCACAACGACTATAAAGTATTATTCGAACTTCGCACCTTGGCGGTCGGTTATGCGACCTTGCTCAAAAAGAGCCTGTTCAATCGTCTGCTGCAGCATACGGATACGTTGTTCCATATTAGCAGCATAATCGCGCGTTTTCACTTTCTCTTGCGCCAGTTCATGGCAGATGTTTAAAGCGGCGATAAACACCAGTTGCTCGGTATTTGTGACTCTAGTGCGAACTTTTAAATCTTGCAACCGTTGATTGAGGTTATCGGCAGCCGCATTCAGCGCATCTTGCTGTTCAGGCGGACAATTCACTCTCAATGAACGACCAAAAATTTGTATATCTACCGGTTGTGCAGACATGCCACCTTCCTGACTGATTACTTCGCCCGCAGCTTCCTGAGTGCTCAATGCGTTGGGAGGCGGGCAACTATATAGACCCTCGAAATAAGATACAACCCCTTTTCTGGAAACCTTGAGGCAGCTAGTGGTAGCATATCATGAACTTTTTCTGCCAACGACGACGAATCCTTATGTCTTTACCGAACGCAACCCCTGATTACAATGCGCTGGCTTCGACGCTCTCGCAACAAGGCGTGGGGATGACACCTGCGGAAATGCACGGCCTGATTAGCGGCATCCTGTGCGGCGGCAATCAGGACAGCAGCTGGAAAAGGCTGGTGCACGATCTCACCAACGAAGGCATGGCCTTCTCGCAGGGGCTGTCGCTGCCGCTGCAGGCGCTGCACGACAGCACCGCCACCACGCTGGAGAACGAAAGCTTCCTGTTTCAGCTGATGCTGCCGGATGATGACGACATCAGCGTATTCGACCGCGCCGACGCGCTGGCGGGCTGGGTCAATCACTTCCTGCTCGGCCTCGGCGTCACCCAACCGAAACTGGATAAGGTGACCGGCGAAGCCATCGACGATTTGCGCACCATTGCGCAGCTCGGCTACGAAGAAGATGAAGATCAGAACGAGCTGGAGCAGTCGCTGGAAGAGGTGATTGAGTATGTGCGCGTCGTGGCGCTGCTCTGCCATGACACCTTTAATCGCCCGCAGCCGATGCCAACCGCCCCCGAAGTGAAAAAACCGACACTACACTAAGCCAGATATCGCAGGGCGCCGTGCGCCCGTTTCTACAGGGAGTGCAAACATGATTTCTCTGGACAGCTTCCAGCAGCGTCGTCAGGCGCTGCTGGCGAAAATGGTACCGGGCAGCGCCGCCTTGATTTTTGCCGCGCCGGAAGTCACCCGCAGCAACGACAGCGAATATCCGTTCCGTCAAAACAGTGATTTCTGGTATTTCACCGGTTTTAACGAGCCGCAGGCGCTGCTGGTATTGATCAAAAGCGACAAGACCCACAACCACAGCGTGCTGTTTAACCGAGTGCGGGATCTGACGGCGGAAATCTGGTTTGGACGCCGGCTGGGCCAGGAGGCCGCGCCGGAAAAACTCGGCGTCGATCGCGCACTGCCCTGGGATGATATCGGCGAGCAGCTGCATTTGCTGCTCGACGGGCTGGACGTGGTTTACCACGCGCAGGGCGAATATGCCGAAGCGGATACGCTGGTGTTCGCCGCGCTGGAAAAGCTGCGCCGCGGCTTTCGCCAGCATTTCAACGCGCCCGCGACGCTGACCGATTGGCGTCCCTGGGTGCATGAAATGCGCCTGTTCAAAAGCCCGGAAGAGATCGAGATTCTGCGCCGCGCCGGAAAAATCAGCGCGCTGGCGCATACCCGCGCGATGGAAGCCTGCCGTCCCGGCCTGTTCGAATACCATCTTGAAGGCGAAATCCACTACTTTTTCAACCAGCACGGCGCCCGTTTTTCCTCCTACAACACCATTGTCGGCTCAGGCGAAAACGGCTGCATTCTGCACTACACCGAAAATGAGAGCGAACTGCGCGACGGCGATCTGGTGCTGATCGACGCCGGCTGCGAACTGAAGGGCTACGCCAGCGACATTACCCGCACCTTCCCGGTCAACGGCCGCTTCAGCGCGCCGCAGCGCGCGGTTTATGACATCGTGCTCGCCTCGCTGTATAAAGCGCTAGCGCTGTTCCGTCCCGGCGTCAGCATTCGCGACGTCAATGAAGAGGTGGTGCGTATCATGATCGGCGGGCTAGTCGATCTGGGCATTCTGCAGGGCGACATCGACGCGCTGATCGCGGAAGAGGCGCACCGTCCGTTCTTTATGCACGGCCTGAGCCACTGGCTGGGGCTGGATGTACACGATATCGGCCACTACGGCACACCATCGCGCGACCGCATTCTTGAGCCAGGCATGGTATTGACCATCGAACCTGGCCTCTATATCGCGCCGGATGCCGACGTGCCGCCAGAATATCGCGGCATTGGCATTCGCATCGAAGATGACATCCTGATCACCGAAACCGGCAATGAGAACCTGACCGACAGCGTGGTGAAGGATCCTGAGGCGATTGAGGCGCTGATGGCGGCGGCGCGTCAGGCATGAGCATCATTATCGTGGGCGGCGGCATGACCGGCGTGACGCTGGCGCTGGCGATCTCCAATCTGACGCAGGGCAAGCTACCGGTAACGCTTCTCGAAAACAGCGCGCTCGACAGCCGCGCGCATCCGGGCTACGACAGCCGCGCTATCGCGCTGGCCGCCGGCACGCGCCAGCAGCTGATGGCGAGCGACCTTTGGCGCTCGCTTGAATCCTGCGCCACGCCCATCACCCAGATTCACGTTTCCGATCGCGGACACGCCGGCTTTGTCAGCCTGCGCGCTGAGGCGTATCAGCTGCCGGCGCTCGGCCATGTGGTGGAGCTTTTCGACGTGGGGCAGCGGCTGTTCGAGCGGCTGAAGTGCGCCCCTGGCGTCACCTTGTGCTGTCCCGCGCGCGTCATCGACGCCCGCCGCGAGCAGGAGAGTGTGCAGGTCATGCTGGAGGATGGCGAACAGCTGAAGGGCGCGCTGCTGGTGGCGGCCGACGGCTCCCGCTCGCCGCTCGCCGCCTCGTTCGTTATGCAGTGGCAGCGTGAGGATTATCAGCAGCTGGCGGTGATCACCAACGTCTCAGCTCAGCTGCCGCATCAGGGGCGCGCCTTTGAGCGATTCACCGAGCACGGTCCGTTGGCGCTGCTGCCAATGTCCGATAACCGGCTGTCGTTGGTCTGGTGCCATCCACTCTCCGCGCGCGCAGAGGTTGAAGGCTGGAGCGATGCGACGTTTCTGAAGCAGCTGCAGCGCGCCTTTGGCTGGCGGCTGGGACGGTTTACCCATGCCGGCAGGCGCGAAAGCTATCCGCTGGCGCTGCAGAGCGCCACGCAGCTGGTCTCTCACCGCCTAGCACTGGTCGGCAATGCGGCGCAGACGCTGCATCCCATCGCCGGGCAGGGCTTTAACCTCGGCCTGCGCGATGTAATGTCGCTGGCGGAAACGCTGGCAGCGGCCCATCGCCAGCAGCAGGATATCGGCAGCTACGCGGTGTTGAGCCGCTATCAGCAGCGACGTCAGCCAGACCGGGAGGCTACCATTGCGTTGACCGACGGGCTGGTGCGGCTGTTCGCCAACCGCTACGCGCCGCTGGCCGTGGGGCGTAATCTGGGGCTGATGGCGATGGATCATCTGCCAGGGCTGCGAAATCAACTGGCCGAGCGCACGCTCGGCTGGGTTAAGCGTTAACTAAGGGGCACCGATGCAAAGTTTTGATGTGGTCATCGCCGGCGGCGGCATGGTAGGACTGGCGGTCGCCTGCGGGCTGCAGGGCAGCGGGCTGCGCGTCGCCGTGCTGGAAAAGGCGGCTGAGCCGTGCTACGACGCCAGCGCGGCGCCGTCGATTCGCGTATCGGCGCTCAATGCCGCCAGCGAACGACTGCTGCAAAAGCTCGATGTCTGGAACGATATTCTGGCGCGCCGCGCCAGCCCCTATCACGGTATGGAAGTGTGGGATCGCGATAGCTTCGGCGCCATCAGCTTCGACGACGAGCATCAGGGCATGACCCACCTGGGACACATCGTTGAAAACCCGGCGATACACAGCTCGCTCTGGCAACGCGCCAGCCGCTGCGGCGACGTTACGCTGATGGCGCCTGTGCAGCTGCAGCAGGTGGCGTTCGGCGAGAACGAAGCCTTTATTACCCTGCAGGATGGCAGCATGTTCACCGTGCGCCTGCTGATCGCCGCCGACGGTGCCAACTCCTGGCTGCGCAACAAAGTGGATATCCCGCTGACCTTCTGGGACTATGGCCACCATGCGCTGGTGGCCAATATCCGCACCGATCTGCCGCACGATGCGGTGGCGCGCCAGGTGTTTCACGGCGACGGCATTCTGGCGTTCTTGCCTATGCAGGACCCGCACCTCAGTTCTATCGTCTGGTCGCTGTCGCCGCAGGAGGCGAGCCGCTTGGAGACGATGCCGGCCGCGCTGTTCAACCAGCAGCTGGCGGTGGCGTTCGATATGCGTCTTGGCCTGTGCCACCTGGAGAGCGAGCGCAAATCTTTCCCGCTGATGGCGCGCTACGCGCGCAATTTCGCCGCGCACCGTCTGGCGCTGGTTGGCGATGCCGCTCATACCATTAATCCGCTGGCGGGGCAGGGCGTCAACCTCGGCTTTATGGACGCGGCGGTGTTAACCGGCGAAATCCGCTGTCTGCATCAGGCGGGCAAAGATATTGGCCAGCATCTCTATCTGCGGCGCTACGAGCGTAGCCGCAAACACAGTGCGGCGCTGATGCTGGCGAGTATGCAGGGCTTCCGCGAGCTTTTCGCGGGCGCTCATCCGGCGAAGAAGCTCCTGCGCGATGTCGGACTGACGCTGGCGGACCGGCTGCCGGGGATCAAGCCGGTCATGCTGCGTCAGGCGATGGGCCTGCACGATATGCCCGACTGGCTGCGCTAGCCGCCTGTTCCTTGCTCTGAGCCAGCCTTGCGCTGGCTTTTTTTATGCCTGCAACCCTGGATGCGCCAAAGCAGAGCAGGCTTACACACCTGGCGGGCATCGTTTGATTTATTCTAATTTTACCGCCCGCTTCGCATTAGATTTATCTATGTGAAAATCTCCCGTAGCGAGTGAGTTATTTATAATCTGCGCACCATTCCTCAATTTTCAACTGTTTAAAACCCCTATAACCCTTTTAATTGCGCGGTAAATCACAAATTGGCAGTTAAATCCACTGACTGCTTTGTGCCGCGCGGCAAAGGCTTGCTTCAATTCGCCCCTGTACAGCTTATGGTTAAATCCCTTTTTCAATTGTAACTTCAGGGGAAAAGAGAACGTTTGCGCTGGCCGTTTAGCGGCGGTGAACAGACGAAAACTTACCCGCTTCGCGATAGGATGGTTATGACTCAGCACACTCCGTTGTTTGAACAGCATCAGGCCTGCGGCGCCCGCATGGTAGATTTTCACGGCTGGATGATGCCGCTGCACTACGGCTCGCAAATGGACGAGCATCACGCCGTACGTCAGGACGCCGGGATGTTTGACGTCTCCCATATGACCATCGTCGATCTGCACGTCGGGCAAATGCGCGACTTTCTGCACTACCTGCTGGCGAATGATGTCGCCCGGCTAACCCAGCCCGCCAAGGCGCTCTACAGCGGCATGCTGAATGCGTCCGGTGGCGTCATCGACGATTTGATTGTTTACTTTATGATCGATGACTTTTTCCGTCTCGTCGTTAATTCGGCGACGCGCGAAAAGGATCTGGCGTAGATCGCTGAGCATGCCCAGCGCTACTGCGTGGCGCTGACGGCGCGCGACGATCTGGCGCTAATCGCGGTGCAGGAGCCGCAGGCGCAGCAGAAGGTGCAGAGCCTGTTCAGCGAGGAGCAGCGCGCCGCGGTTGCAGGCATGAAGCCCTTTTTCGGCGTGCAGTGCAGCGATCTCTTTATCGCCACCACCGGCTATACCGGCGAAGCGGGCTACGAGATCGCGCTGCCGGCGGCGGCAGCGGCCGAATTCTGGCAGCGGCTGCTGGCCGCTGGCGTTAAGCCCGCCGGGCTGGGCGCGCGCGACACGCTGCCGCTGGAAGCGGGCATGAACCTCTACGGCCAGGAGATGGACGAAGGCGTCTCGCCGCTGGTGGCCAATATGGGCTGGACGGTGAGCTGGGAGCCAGCCGAGCGAGACTTTATCGGCCGTGACGCGTTAGAGGCGTAGCGTGAGAAGGGTACAGACAAGCTGGTCGGCCTGATCCTGATGGAGAAAGGGGTGCTGCGCAGCGGCCAGCCGGTTCGCTTTACCGACGCGTACGGGCAGCAGCAGCAGGGCATCATCACCAGCGGCTCCTTCTCCCCGACGCTCGGCTGCAGCATTGCGCTGGCGTGCGTGCCCGCCGGCATCGGCGACAGCGCATCGTCGAGATCCGCCATCGCGAGATACCGGTCAACGTCACCAAACCTGTTTTTGTTCGCGGCGGCAAGCCGGTTCAGTAACCTTTTATTCTGGAGAGATGGCGATGAGCAATGTGCCAAATGAGTTTGAGTTGAAGTACCGTGACAGCCATGAGTGGGTACGTAAAGAAGCGAATGGCACTTGTACGGTGGGCATTACCGAGCATGCGCAAGAGCTGCTGGGCGATATGGTTTTTGTTGACCTGCCCGACGTCGGCAACAGCTACGCCGCAGGCGATGAGTGCGCCGTTGCTGAGTCGGTAAAGGCGGCCTCCGATATCTATGCGCCGATCAGCGGCGAGATTGTCGCGGTCAATGACGTGCTGAGCGACGCGCCAGAGCTGGAGTCGCTGCTGGACGCGGACGCATACAAAGCGTCTATCGACGAATAAGCCACACGGCGGTCCGCAACCCCGGCCGCCTTTTTAACCGCTTGCTTTTCCGTTTTATCGCCCGATTCAGGATTACGTGCTCATGACCCATACTTTAAGCCAGCTCGAACACAACGGCGCCTTTATTGAACGCCATATTGGACCTTCGCCGGAACAACAGACTTTGATGCTGGAGGCGATCGGCGCCAGCTCGCTGGAGACGCTGATTGGCGCTATCGTGCCTGCCGACATCCAGCTGCCCGGTCCGCCCACCGTCGGCGATGCCACGACCGAGCAGCAGGCGCTGGCCGAGCTAAAGGCGATCGCCAGTCAGAACCAGCGTTTTAAATCCTGGATCGGTATGGGCTACAGCGCGGTGGTCACGCCGCCGGTGATCCTGCGCAATATGCTGGAAAACCCGGGGTGGTACACCGCCTATACGCCTTATCAGCCGGAAGTGTCACAGGGCCGTCTCGAAGCGCTGCTCAACTTCCAGCAACTCATCCTCGACCTGACTGGGCTGGACGTCGCCTCGGCATCGCTGCTGGATGAAGCCACGGCGGCGGCGGAAGCAATGGCGATGGCGAAGCGCATCAGCAAGCTGAAAAACGCCTGTAAATTTTTTATCGCCGAGGATATCCATCCGCAGACGCTGGACGTGGTACGCACCCGCGCGGAAACCTTTGGTTTTGAACTGATTATAGATCGGGCGGACAAAGTGCTGGAACATGAAGGGGTTTTCGGCGTGCTGCAGTAGCAGGTGGGTACCACCGGCGAGGCGCACGACTACAGCGCGCTGATCGGCGAGCTGAAAAGCCGCAAAATCGTTGTCAGCGTCGCCGCTGATTTTATGGCGCTGGTGCTGCTGGAGGCGCCGGGCGAGCAGGGCGCGGATATCGTCTTTGGCTCAGCGCAGCGCTTCGGCGTGCCGATGGGCTACGGCGGCCCGCACGCCGCCTTCTTCGCCAGCCGCGATGAGCACAAGCGCTCCATGCCGGGACGCATTATCGGCGTCTCGCGCGACGCGGCGGGCAATACCGCGCTGCGTATGGCGATGCAGACGCGCGAACAGTATATCCGCCGCGAAAAGGCGAACTCCAACATCTGCACCTCGCAGGTGCTGCTGGCCAATATCGCCGGCCTCTATGCGGTCTATCACGGGCCGACCGGGCTGAAGCGAATCGCTTCGCGCATTCATCGCCTGAACACTATCCTGGCGGCCGGGCTGCAAAACGGCGGCCTGAAGCTGCGCCACCGCAGCTGGTTCGATACCCTAACGGTAGAGGTTGCGGACAAGGCGGCGGTGCTGAGCCGCGCGCTGAGCTTCGGCATTAACCTGCGCAGCGATATTCATCAGGCGGTGGGCATAACCCTTGATGAAACCACGCGCCGCGAAGATGTACAGGCGCTGTTCGCCATCCTGCTGGGCGACGCGCACGGCCAGGATATCGACAAGCTGGACGTCGCCGTGGCGGCCGACAGCCAGGCGATTCCCGCCGCGCAGCAGCGCCAGGGCGACATCCTGACGCATCCGGTGTTCAACCGCCATCACAGCGAAACCGAGACGAGATGATGCGCTATATGCACAGCCTGGAGAAAAAGGATCTGGCTCCGAACCAGGCAATGATCCCGCTTGGCTCCTGCACCATGAAGCTCAACGCGGCGGCGGAGATGATCCCTATCACCTGGCCGGAATTTGCCGACATGCACCCCTTCTGTCCCGCTGAGCAGGCGACAGACTATCTGCAGATGATCGGCCAGCTGTCACAGTGGCTGGTGCAGCTGAACGGCTACGACGCACTCTGCATGCAGCCCAACTCCAGCGCGCAGGGCGAATATGCCGGTCTGCTGGCGATTCGCCGCTATCACGAAAGCCGCAACGAGGGCGGGCGCAACCTCTGCCTGAGTTCGGCGCACGGCACCAACCCCTCCTCGGCGCAGATGGCGGGCATGGAGGTGGTGGTGGCCTGCGACAAGCAGGGCAATATCGACCTTGGCGATCTGCGCGAAAAAGCGGCGCAGGCGGGAGAGCAGCTCTCCTGCATTATGGTGATATCCCTCTACCCACGGTGTCTATGAAGAGACCATCCGCGAGGTATGCCAGATCGTCCATCAGCATGGCGGCCAGGTCTATCTCGACGGCGCCAACATGAACGCACAGGTCGGTATTACCACGCCGTGCTATATCGGCGCGGACGTGTCGCACCTTAACCTGCATAAAACCTTCTGCATTCCGCACGGCGGCGGCGGCCCGGGCATGGGACCGATCGGCGTGAAAGCGCACCTGGCACCGTTCGTGCCGGGCCACAGCGTCATGCAGATCGAGGGCGTTCTGACGCAGCGGGGCGCGGTTTCCGCCGCGCCGTTCGGCAGCGCCTCAATCCTGCCGCTCAGCTGTATGTATATCCGCATGATGGGCGCGGAGGGGCTGAGGCAGACCAGCTCGGTGGCTATTCTCAACGCCAACTATATCGCCAGCCGCCTGAGCGCCGCCTATCCGATCCTCTATGTCGGCCGCGACGGCTTCGTGGCGCACGAATGTATCCTCGACATTCGTCCGCTGAAAGAGCAGACCGGCATCAGCGAGCTTGATATCGCCAAGCGCCTGATTGACTAGGGCTTCCACGCGCCAACCATGTCGTTCTCGGTGGTCGGCATGCTGATGGTGGAGCCGACTGAGTCGGAGAGCAAGATCGAGCTGGATCGCTTTATTGATGCAATGCTGGCGATCCGCATGGAGACCGATCGCGTGGCGGACGGCGAGTGCCCTGCGGACGACAACCCGCTGGTGAACGCGCCGCATACCCAGAAAGAGATGGTGGGCGAGTGGCATCATCCCTACAGCCGCGAGCTGGCGGTCTTCCCGGCAGGCAGCGACAACAAATACTGGCCGACGGTGAAGCGTCTGGATGACGTCTTCGGCGATCGTAACCTGTTCTGCTCCTGCGTGCCGATGAGCGACTATCGTAACGGCCGCGCACGCCACAGACAGATTACTAGGGCCGCTTATCCGGCCCTTTTTTATGGAGGTTCAGCATGAAACTGGCTCTGGTAACCAGCGCAAGCCGCGGAATTGGCCGCGCGACGGCGCTCAGGCTGGCGCAGAAGGGTTATCGCGTGGCGGTGAACTACCGCCAGCGCGGCAACGAGGCTTAGCAGGTGGTGACGCAGATTCGCCAGCAGGGCGGCGATGCCTTTGCGGTACAGGCGGATATTGCCGAGGAGGCGCAGGTGATGGCGCTGTTTCAGCGGCTGGACGAGGAGGCGATGCCGCTGGGCGTGCTGGTCAACAACGCCGGCATTCTCTTTACCCGGTGCCGTGTTGAGGATCTCAGCGCCGAGCGCCTGCAGCGCGTCTTCGCCACCAACGTCACCGGCGCCTTTCTCTGCTGTCGCGAGGCGGTAAAGCGCATGGGCACCTAGCACGGTGGCCTGGGCGGATCGATTATCAACGTCTCCTCTGCCGCATCGCGTCTTGGCGCGCCGGGCGAGTATGTCGACTGCGCGGCGTCGAAAGGCGTGATGGACGCGCTGACCAAAGGCTTATCGCTGGAAGTGGCGGCGCAGGGCATTCGCGTCAACAGCGTCAGGCCGGGCTTTATCTATACCGCAATGCATGCGGACGGCGGCGAGCCGGGACGGGTGGATCGCGTGGCGGCGATGGCGGGCGTTATTCCTATGGGGCGCGGCGGCGAGGCGGCCTCCTACGTGACCGGCAGCTTTATCGACGCCGCCGGCGGACGTTAAGTGGACGCGCCGGCGACAGCGCCCCGCGTCACATCACAGGCTCTCGTCGTTGCTGGCGATGACCTGCTGATACCAGCCGAAGCTCTTCTTGCGCGAGCGAGCGAAATCCCCGCTGCCGTCATCGTTTTTATTGACGTGGATAAAGCCGTAGCGCTTGTCATACTGGCCGGTGGTGAACGACACGCAGTCGATGCAGCCCAGAGGGTATAGCCCATCAGCGCCACGCCGTCGTGCGTGACCGATTTCTTCATCTCTTCGATATGCGCGCGCAGATAGTCGATGCGGTAGTTATCTTCGTCGCTATTCGGCCGGTCGATGGCGCCGAAGCCGTTTTCCACGATAAACAGCGGCTTCTGATAGCGCTCGTAGAGGGCGTTCAGCGTATAGCGCAGCCCGATCGGATCGCTCTGCCAGCCCTAGTCGGAGGCGCCGACGTGCGGATTTTTCACCACGCCGTCAAAGCCGGTAATGGGATCGTCGACGCCGCTGGCGTCATGCTTCACCGCGTTGCTCATGTAGTAGCTTAAGTCGATGTAGCCAGCGCAGCCGTTGCGCAGCGTCTCGGCGTCGTCCGCCGCCATCTGGATGTGGTAGCCCTTGCGCGCCCACTCTTTCAGCGTGTAGGCCGGATAGGCGCCGCGCATCTGCACGTCGCTGAAGACGTAGCGCTGATGCATCGTCTCCTGCGCCAGCATCACGTCAGGATGGCAGGAGTAGGGGTAGATCGGCACCATGGCGATCATGCAGCCGATCTGAAAGTCGGGATTGATGGCGTGGCCGAGGCAGACCACTTTCGCGCTGGCGACGAACTGATGATGCATCACCTGATACATCACCTCTTCCGGCTTCTCATGCTCGGTAAAGACAACGCCGGAACAGCAGTAGCCAAACAGCGGGTACTGCCAGTTGCGCTGATTGTTGATTTCGTTAAAGGTCATCCAGTACTTCACCTTGTGCTGATAGCGGCGCATCACCACTTCGCTAAAGCGCACAAAGAAATCCACCACGTTGCGGCTGTGAGCGCTTCACCAGGTGATAGGGCATCTCAAAGTGGGAGAGGGTGATCACCGGCTCGATGCCATGCTTCAATAGCTCGTCGAACTGTCGTAAAACTGCAGGCCCGCCTCGTTCGGCTCCTGCTCATCGCCGTTGGGGAAGATGCGCGTCCAGGCGATGGAGGTGCGAAAGCACTTAAAGCCCATCTCGGCGAATAACGCTACATACTCTTTATATTATAGCGAGAACAGAACTCGACGCCCTGATGATTAGGATAGTGATTGCCCGGCTGCACGCCGTCGGTTATCACCCGGCTGACGCCGTGAGCGCCGCCGGTCAGCACATCGGCGATGCTGACCCCTTTGCCGCCCTGGTCCCAGCCGCCCTCAACCTGATGCGCCGCAACTGCGCCGCCCCATAAAAAATCGTGCGGAAAGCCTGTTTCGTTCTGCATATATCCCTCCTGGCGAAATCGATGTTGCCGCAAGTGTAGCAAAGCGAAAAGGGAAGTCACGCTATAACAGCGACGCGCCGGCGTAATATGTTACGCCGGTAAAACAGGCTGTTTTATTTTATCAGCAGGCGGCCAATGGCTCCGAGAATATACATCACCGGCACTAGGTGTGTGATATCGTAATTATCGTTCAAGCGGATAAGCGGCACATGGTAGGCCAGGGTAAAGTCGTTAATTTTCGCCAGCGCGCTCTGCTCAGAGTGGGTAATGGCGAGGATTTGACAGCGACGCAGGCTGAACGTGCTGGCGAGGCGCAATATTTCCGGCGTCTCGCCGGAGACGGAAAGCAGAATCGCGAGCGTATTTTCATCGATGTTGCCGCTTACGGATAATAGGGATTGTCGATATAGTGGCTGAATTTCCCTACGTTGGAAAAAAAGCGCGCGCCATATTTAGCCAGGCTGCCGGAAGTGCCGGCGCCAATAAAAAAGAGCTGCTCCGCCTGATTAATTTTCTGCGCCGCGCGGGCGATAAGATCGCTGAATTCTGCGTTATTAATGCTGTGAAAAAGCTGAGCATCTCGCCAACGCCGACGTTGGCCTGCACCGGCGCCTTCGGCTGCTGCGCCAGCCGAAAGCGCACGCGAAACTCTGACCAGCCGTCATAGTGCATCTTGCGGCAGAAGTGCAGCACGGTGGTGGAAACGTCCGCCCGCTCTGCCAGCTCGCGGATGGTCATATAGCTGAAACTTTCCGGATGCTTAATGATGTATTGATAAACCCGCATCTCTAGGTCTTTCAGGCTGGGAAGATCGTGATGAGAGAATATAGGCGGGCGCGCTCACTGGAACTAAACGGTGCGCAGTGTAGCAGATTCATCCGTGGAGCTGGCTGTAACAGGCATTCACAGTTTAATTTAAGCGTACATGTGTACTCCGAAAATGGAAGCGGTTATGCTGGTGGTCAGAAATTCTTCGTTTGCTACGCTGCTCAGGATTGTTTGTTTATGAAAAATCGCTTAGTGACGTCAGGCTACTCGCTCGCCGAAGAGACCGCCAACAGCATCAGCCACCACGGGCTCGGCTGTATATTCGGCATCGTCGGTCTGGTATTGCTACTGGTGCAGGCGAATGAAATGCGCGCCACCGCGACTGCCATCACCAGAGCTACAGCCTGTATGGCGGCAGCATGATCCTACAGTTCCGCGCCTCAACCCTCTATCATGTGATACCGCACCACCGGGCCAAGATCTGGCTGAAAAAGCTCGACCACTGCGCCATCTACCTGCTGATTGCCGGCACCTATACGCCGCTTCTGCTGGTTGGGTTGAAGTCGCCGCTGGCTCATGGGCTGATGGTGGTGATCTGGGGACTGGCACTGGCGGGCATTATCTTTAAATTGACCATTGCGCACCGCTTCAAAGCGCTGTCGCTGGTGGTGATCTATCAGCTGGCGATGACGCTCTCCGCTGGCGGCGTCTGGCGGCATTGTCTATTCGCTCGGCGTGGTGTTTTACGTGGCGCGGCGCATTCCCTATAACCAGGCCATCTGGCATGCCTTCGTGCTCGGCGACGGCGCCTGCCACTTCTGTGCCATCTACTTCTATGTGATATAGCCTGTGGCCGCACCGCCGACGAACAGGCGGCGCGGCAGCTCTATTACTCCTCCAGCGAGTAGGGCAGCGACTGAATCAGCAGGCGTCCGCCCTCATCACCCTCGACGCGCAGCACGCTCTCCGGCGCCAGATCGTTGTTCATCACCACCTGAACCCAGACCGCGCCATCTTCCAGCTGAACGGCGGTGAGCACCGTGCCGGTGCGGCGCCAGCGTTCGCCCATCTGCAGTTCCAGCGAATCATTCGGCGCAGGCACGCGGCTCGCCTGACCCGCCAGCCAGTAGAGCGCGCGCTTGTTGGCACCGCGGAATTTCGCGCGCGCCACCATCTCCTGGCCGGAGTAGCAGCCTTTTTTAAAGCTGATGGCGTCCAGCGCCTGCAGGTTAGCGGCCTGCGGGATCAGCTGCGCCGAGGTTTCCGGCTCAATGACCGGTATGCCCGCCTCGATGTCGAGCGCCAGCCACTGTACGCTGTCGTTGAGCTGGGCGTCGTCAGCCAGCTTCTGCTGCAGCGTTTGCGCCTGCTTGCGCGAGGTGACGATCAGAAAGCGCTCCGCGGGCGTGGCGAACCACAGCAGCGAGGTTTCTGCCTGATGCACCACCGGCGTCGCGCTGTCCGGCACCATATCGAACAGGCTGCTCAGCGCCGCGCGCGCCTGAAAGCCCGCCACGCCAAGCAGCACCGCGTCGTCGTCCGGCGCCAGCGTCACTTTGGAAAACACGGCGTATTTTTTCAGTTCGGCGAGCTGCGTCTCGCGCAGCGCGCGGCGCACCAGATAGGCGTAGCCTTCGCCGCGGTGGAACAGGCGCAGGTTGCTCCACATTTTCCCTTTGGCGTCGCAGTGCGCCGCCGGAAGGTGCTGATCCGCTCCGAGCGCGGCGACGTCGAGCGTAAGCTG
The DNA here is from genome assembly GCF_013753875.1 of Candidatus Pantoea persica. Classification (GTDB taxonomy): domain Bacteria; phylum Pseudomonadota; class Gammaproteobacteria; order Enterobacterales; family Enterobacteriaceae; genus Pantoea; species Pantoea persica. The sequence continues at coordinate 84,996 of NZ_SMDS01000018.1, read as the reverse complement.
ACCCTGCAGATAGGCTGTGCTGTCGGGACCCTGTACCGAGACCAGCGCCCAGCCATCCAGCGACATCAGGGTGAGCAGCAGACGAGAGGCGGCGACAGGCTGGCGCTGCGGTAAGCTAAAAATAGGCATGGGGTGTCCTGCTCAAATAGGTTAATCCTGAATCCAATGTTAAAAGAGCGCACTGGCTTTGCAACCGGTTTACGGAATCGGGCGCACAAATCGCGAGTCGGCGCGGCAGTATAGGCAACGGCGCGATGCGGCGCGCAGCCTCGCAACGCCTCCCTGCAGGCGCTTTAAAATCAGGTTACACTAGCCGCACTCTCTGAACTGCGGAAATCACACCGATGGATATTCATGACAAATCACGCATTCAATGGGCCTGCCGCCGCGGCACGCTGGAGCTGGATGTTGCTATCATGCCCTTTTTCAAGTATGAGTATGAAAGCCTCAGCGACACCGACAAACGGGCCTTCGTCGCGCTGCTGAAAAGCGACGATCCCGACCTGTTCAACTGGATGATGGATCACGGTGAGCCAGCGGATCCAGAACTCAAGCGCATTGTCAGGCTGATCCAGCAGCGCAACCGTGAACGCGGCCCCGTGGCAATGTAAGCTGCGGCCGTCTCGCCAGGCGCGCGCTGGCGCGCACTCGGTGCGATAAACTGGCTGCCCGGCGCCGCGCTGCTGAAGTGGCGCATCGACCAGAGCAAGGTGGAAAGGCTGTGGCTGCTGCGGGATATGATGTCTCGCCGCGAGTGGCGGCAGCTGCGGGCACGCCTGCTCTGCCGCGCCGCGGGAGAGTAGCCTCGCGGATTAGAGCAGTGCGGCGGTTTCAGTCAGAATCTGCTCGCACCACTGCTCGATGCGCGCATCGGTGTCCTGATACTGATTGACATCGTCCAGCGCCAGGCCGACGAACTGCTGGCCGTCTGCGCTTAACGGCTTCACGCTGGTGAACTCATAGCCCTCCAGCGGCCAGTAACCGACAAATCTGACGCCCATCGGCTGCAGCAGCTCATGCAGCATGCCCAGCGCGTCGAGAAACCATTCGCCATAGCCAAGCTGGTCGGCCCAGACCGAACAGCGCGACGATTTTGCCCTGCAGGGTAAGCGTCGGCAGCTGCGGCCAGATCGCTTCCCAGTCTTCCTGCAGCTCGCCCCAGTCCCAGGTAGGAATGCCCAAAATCAGCAAATCGTACTGCTCCATCAGCAGCGGATCGCTGTCTTTTACGTTATGCAGCGTCACTAGCTCCGCGCCGATAAAGTCGCGAATTTTCTCGGCGGCCATTTCGGTGTAGCAGATGCTGGAGCCGTAAAAAAGACCAATTTTCATGCAGATAATGCTCTGAGTAAGACTGACTTTGGCGCAATTGTATCAGAAGGCGGGAAGAATCAGGCATAATGAGCACGATTTCACCTCAATGGCGGGGATACCGTGCAAGACAGCGACCTGACAGAACAGTTTCTTGATGCGCTCTGGATTGAACGCAATCTGGCGCAAAATACGCTGACCTCCTATCGTCAGGATCTGAAGACCCTGACCGACTGGCTGGCGCATCACGGACTGTCGCTGCTGACGCTACAGACCGCCGATCTGCAACAGTTTCTGGCCGAACGGCTGGAGGGCGGCTACAAAGCCAGCAGTTCGGCGCGGCTGCTGAGCGCCATGCGGCGCATCTTTCAGTATATCTATCGCGAAAAGCTGCGCAGCGACGATCCCAGCATGCTGCTCTCCGCGCCGAAGCTGCCGCAGCGGCTGCCGAAAGATCTTACCGAGGCGCAGGTCGATCGCCTGCTGCAGGCGCCCAGCACGGAAATTCCGCTGGAGCTGCGCGATAAGGCTATGCTGGAGCTGCTCTATGCGACGGGACTGCGCGTCTCCGAGCTGGTGGGGCTGACTATGAGCGACGTCAGCCTGCGCCAGGGCGTGGTGCGCGTTATCGGCAAAGGTAACAAAGAGCGCCTGGTGCCGCTGGGGGAAGAGGCCGTTTACTGGCTGGAGCGCTATCTTGAACATGGGCGTCCCTGGTTGCTCAACGGGCAGACGCTGGACGTGATGTTTCCCAGCAGACGCGCGCAGCAGATGACGCGCCAGACCTTCTGGCACCGCATCAAGCACTACGCGATACTGGCGGGCATCGACAGCGAAAAGCTGTCGCCGCACGTGCTGCGTCACGCCTTCGCCACCCACTTGTTGAACCACGGTGCCGACCTGCGTGTCGTACAGATGTTACTGGGACACAGCGACCTCTCGACCACGCAAATTTATACGCATGTCGCTACCGAGCGGCTGCGTCAGTTGCATCAACAGCATCATCCGCGCGCCTGACGCGGAAACTAAGGAAAAGCGATGAAAAAATTTCTTCTGCTGGCTCTGTTGGCTGACGCCTTCAGTCGCGCAGCTCAGGCTGACGACAGCGCGATCCTGCAGTCCCTGAGAAAACTGGGCCTGCAGCAGACAGAAATCGTGCCGGCGCCTCTGCCGGGTTTTAAAACCGTCATGACGGAGAGCGACGTGATTTACGTGACCGAAGACGGCAAGCATATGATCCAGGGCCCGCTCTACGACGTCAGCGGCGTGCAGCCGGTCAACGTCACCAATCAGCTGCTCGACAAAAAGGTCGAGGCGCTGGCGTCGCAGATGATCGTCTATAAGGCGCCGAAAGAGCAGCACGTCATCACCGTCTTTACCGATATCACCTGCGGCTACTGCCGCAAGCTGCATGAGCAGATTGCGGACTACAACGCGCTGGACATTACGGTGCGCTATCTCGCCTTCCCGCGCGAAGGGGTGCATGGCCAGGTGGAAAACGCCATGAAGGCGATCTGGTGCGCCGCCGGTCGCAACAAAGCCTTTGACGAGGCGATGAAAGGCAACGCGCCGCAGATGAGAACGCCGGACAGCTGCAAAATCGACATTGAACAGCACTACAAGCTGGGCATCCTCTACGGCATTCAGGGCACGCCGGCGATCCTGACCGACTCCGGCATGATGATCCCGGGCTATCAGGGGCCGCAGGAACTTAAACAGGTGCTGGATCAGCAGAAGCGCGGTGGCTAAGTGGCAGTGATGAAATCAGTAGAACTGCGGCGGCGCGCGATTGGCGTCGAGGATCGTCTCCCGGCAGATCTGCCGCCGCTGCTTAAACGACTCTACCTGCAGCGCGGCGTGCGCAGCGCGACCGAGCTGGAACGCGGCGCGAAAAACCTGCTGCCCTTCGGGACGCTGAAAGGGCTTGATGACGCGGTTGAGCTGCTGTATCAGGCGCTGCTCGACGGACGGCGCATTATGGTGGTGGGCGACTTCGACGCCGACGGCGCCACCAGCACCGCGTTGACGGTGCTGGCGCTGCGCAGCATGGGCGGCCACAACGTTCAGTATCTGGTGCCCAACCGCTTCGACGACGGCTACGGCCTGAGTCCGAAAGTGGTGGAGCAGGCACGCGCGCGCGGCGCGCAGCTTATCCTGACGGTAGACAACGGCATCTCTTCGCACAGCGGCATCGCCTGCGCGCACCAGCACGGCATCCCCGTACTGGTCACCGATCACCATTTGCCGGGCGACACCCTGCCTGACGCTGAGGCGATCGTTAATCCCAACCTGAACGACAGCGCCTTTCCCTCCCGCGCGCTGGCGGGCGTGGGCGTCGCCTTTTATCTGATGATGGCGCTGCGCGCCCACCTGCGTCAGCTGGGCTGGTTTGGCGCTACGCGCGCCGAGCCGAACCTGGCGGAGCTGCTGGATCTGGTGGCGCTCGGTACCGTCGCCGACGTGGTGCCGCTCGATGTCAATAACCGCATTCTGGTATGGCAGGGGCTGAGCCGCATTCGCGCCGGAAAATGCCGCCCCGGTATCCGCGCACTGCTGGAGATCGCCAACCGCGACGCACGGCAGCTGTTGGCGAGCGATCTCGGCTTCGCCCTCGGCCCGCGCCTGAACGCGGCGGGACGGCTCGATGATATGTCGGTCGGCGTAGCGCTGCTGCTGAGCGACGATATTGCCCAGGCGCGCATGCTGGCCAGCGAGCTGGATGCGCTGAACCAGACGCGCAAAGAGATCCAGCAGGGCATGCAGAGCGAGGCGCTGGCGCTCTGCATGGAGCTGGAGCGTAAGCAGACCGATCTGCCGCTGGGTCTGGCTTTTTACCATCCGGAATGGCACCAGGGCGTGGTCGGCATTCTCGCTTCGCGGCTGAAAGAGCGCTTCTACCGTCCGGTCATCGCGTTCGCGCCGGCGGGCGACGGCACGCTGAAAGGGTCGGGTCGCTCCATTCCTGGCCTGCATCTGCGCGACGCGCTGGAGCGGCTCGATACGCTCTATCCCGGCATGATGCTGAAGTTCGGTGGACACGCCATGGCGGCGGGCCTGTCGCTGGAGGAGACGCAGTTCGAGGCGTTTCGCCAGCGCTTCGTCGCGCTGCTGGGGGAGTGGTTGAGCGAAGAGGCGCTACAGGGCATCGTCTGGTCGGACGGTGCGCTGCAGCCTGGCGAGTTCAGCCTGCAAACGGCCGAGCTTCTGCGCGAAGCGGGCCCGTGGGGGCAGGCGTTCCCGGAGCCCGCCTTTGACGGCAAGTTCAAGCTGCAGCAGCAGCGTCTGGTGGGCGAACGGCACCTCAAGGTGATGCTGGAGCCGCTCGGCGGCGGGCCGCTGCTCGACGGCATCGCCTTTAACGTCGATACCACGCTGTGGCCAGACAGCAGCGTGCGCCAGGTCGAGCTGGCCTACAAGCTCGATATCAACGAGTATCGCGGCAACCGCTCGGTGCAGCTGATTATCGAGCATCTCTGGCCGCTTAATTAGCCGCCGGCCAGCGCCGGCGTCAGTTCGCCGACGCGCGGCGGCCCGTTGGGAAGATGCCGCGCCGCGTCGCGAGCGAAACCCTACAATCTCCCCGCTGTTTCAGTTAGACTGCGGGGTCTACATATCGACCTTCAGCGAAAAGACCCTAAAGCCATGTTTGAAATCAATCCGGTTAAAAACCGCATCCAGGACCTCACCGAGCGCAGCGACGTTCTTAGGGGGTATCTTTGACTACGATGCCAAGAAAGAACTCCTCGAAGAAGTAAACGCTGAGCTGGAACAGCCTGATGTCTGGAACGAGCCTGAACGCGCGCAGGCTCTGGGCAAAGAGCGCTCCTCACTGGAGGCGCTCGTACAAACGCTGGATAAGATGTCGCAGGGCCTAGAAGATGTGCAGGGTCTGCTTGAACTGGCGGTAGAAGCAGAAGACGAAGAGACCTTCGACGAAGCGGTCACTGAGCTAGATCTGCTGGAGAGCAAGCTGGGCGAACTGGAATTCCGCCGCATGTTCTCCGGCGAATATGACAGCGCCGACTGCTATATCGATCTGCAGGCTGGTTCCGGCGGTACCGAAGCGCAGGACTGGGCTAGCATGCTGATGCGTATGTATCTGCGCTGGGCCGAATCCAAAGGCTTTAAAACCGAAATCATTGAAGAGTCAGAAGGCGAAGTCGCCGGCATCAAGTCCGCAACCATTCGCGTCTCAGGTGACTACGCCTTTGGCTGGCTGCGTACCGAAACCGGCGTGCATCGCCTGGTGCGTAAAAGCCCGTTCGACTCCGGCGGCCGCCGTCACACCTCATTCAGCTCTGCCTTTATCTATCCGGAAGTCGACGACGATATCGACATCGACATCAACCCGGCGGATCTGCGTATTGACGTCTACCGCGCGTCGGGCGCGGGCGGGCAGCACGTTAACCGTACCGAATCGGCGGTGCGTATTACCCATATCCCCACTGGTACGGTAACCCAGTGTCAGAACAACCGTTCTCAGCACAAGAACAAAGATCAGGCGATGAAGCAGATTAAGGCGAAGCTGTACGAGCTTGAGATGCAAAAGAAAAGTGCTGAGAAGCAGGCGCTGGAAGATAACAAGTCCAATATAGGATGGGGCAGCCAGATTCGCTCCTACGTGCTGGACGACTCCCGCATCAAGGATCTGCGCACCGGCGTGGAAACCTGCAACACCCAGGCGGTGCTGGATGGCGATCTTGACCGTTTTATCGAAGCAAGCTTAAAAGCAGGGCTATAAGGAACCGACATGTCTGAACAACAACCCCTGAGCGCTGACGCCGCCCTTGAGTTAAATAACGAACTGAAAACGCGTCGCGAAAAACTCAGTGCGCTGCGTGAAAACGGCGTGGCGTTTCCTAACGATTTCCGTCGTGACGCGACCTCCGACGCGCTGCACGCGCAGTATGACGAGAAGAGCAACGAAGAGCTGGAAGACCTCGGCATCGAGGTCAGCGTTGCGGGCCGCATGATGACGCGCCGCATTATGGGCAAGGCGTCGTTCGTCACCCTGCAAGACGTTGGTGGCCGCATTCAGCTCTACGTGGCGCGCGACGACCTGGCGGAAGGCGTCTACAACGAGCAGTTCAAGAAGTGGGATCTCGGCGATATCCTCGGCGCGCGCGGCAAGCTGTTTAAAACCAAAACCGGCGAGCTGTCGATTCACTGCCACGAGCTGCGCCTGCTGACCAAGGCGCTGCGTCCGCTGTCGGACAAATTCCACGGCCTGGCTGATCAGGAGACGCGCTATCGCCAGCGCTACCTCGATTTGATCGCCAACGACGAATCGCGTCACACTTTTGTGGTGCGCTCAAAAATCATGGCCGGCATCCGCCAGTTCATGGTTGGCCGCGACTTTATGGAAGTGGAAACCCCGATGATGCAGGTGATCCCGGGCGGCGCCTCCGCGCGTCCCTTTATCACCCATCACAACGCGCTCGATATCGACATGTATCTGCGTATCGCGCCAGAGCTTTACCTGAAGCGTCTGGTCGTGGGCGGCTTCGATCGCGTGTTCGAGATCAACCGCAACTTCCGTAACGAAGGCATCTCGCCGCGCCATAATCCTGAGTTCACCATGATGGAACTCTATATGGCCTACGCGGACTACAAAGATCTGATCGAGCTGACTGAAAGCTTGTTCCGCACCTTGGCGCAGGACGTACTGGGCACCACTAAAGTGCCTTACGGCGACCAGGAGTTCGACTTCGGCAAGCCGTTTGAGCAGCTGACCATGCGCGAAGCGATCAAAAAGTACCGCCCGGAAACCGATCTGGCGGATCTGGACGATTTCGACAAGGCGGTGGCGATTGCGCAGTCGATCGGCATCAAAGTCGAGAAGAGCTGGGGTCTGGGCCGAGTGGTGACGGAGATCTTCGAAGAGACGGCGGAAGCGCACCTGATCCAGCCGACCTTTATCACCGAATACCCGGCGGAGGTGTCGCCGCTGGCGCGCCGCAACGACGAGAACCCGGAGATCACCGACCGCTTTGAGTTCTTTATCGGCGGCCGCGAAATCGGCAACGGCTTCTCGGAGCTGAACGACGCGGAAGATCAGGCGGAGCGTTTCCGGCAGCAGGTAAATGCGAAAGACGCTGGCGACGACGAAGCGATGTTCTTCGATGAAGACTACGTGACGGCGCTGGAGCACGGTCTGCCGCCGACGGCGGGTCTGGGCATCGGTATTGACCGCATGGTCATGCTGTTCACCAACAGCCATACCATTCGCGACGTGATCCTGTTCCCGGCGCTGCGCCCGACCGCGAAGTAACGAAAAAGCCACCCGCGTATGCATCAGGCTGATAGCCACTAAGGCCGGATTTTCCGGCCTTTTCTTTTATCTGACCGTCAGGACTTCACTATACGCCGTTCAGCCACACCTCGAAGCGCGCGTAGGGCACGTAGAGGCGACGTCGCGGTAGAGGGTTTTCCCGCTCAGGTTATCGTCGATGCGGCTGCTGTAGCCGACGATCCCCCCCTGCCAGGGTATCGTCCGAGGCCTTGTAGACCGCGCCGCCCGACATCCCCTTCACCACGCTGGCATTGGCCGCCACCACCACGCATTCCGCCTTGTTCCAGCTGTTCGCCAGCGAGGTGTTGATGAGATTTTCGCCGCTGGAGCTGACCGGCATGGCGCTGATAAAGCTGTAGCCGTAGAGATTTACCTTATCGCCGATGCGGCTGTTGCGAAAGCGCGGCAGCAGATTGGTTTCGCTGTTTTTATGGTAAACCACGGCGATATCGCACTCTGGATGCTAGGCCTTGACGCGATAGAGCGAAAATTTAGCGATGTGCGCGGCAGTCAGGCTGTACTCCGCGTGAGCTGAATGGTGGTGCCCAGCGTGCCCAACCCCAGCGCGGTCGGGATGCCAGTATAGGTCATATCAACGCGCTTTTGCGCTTCGCTGCTGTACTCATAGTGCCCACGGAACAGCCACTCACACAAGAGCGCCATCAGGGCGATTAGCCGCTGCATTTTCTCTCCCCGCTAAAGAATGACTTCACATTTTCTGACGATCCCTTTGGGGTATTGGCAAGGCGCGACCTTCCTTTACCTTATTGATTCAGCGTGAAAAGCACGATTGCTGACAACCGACGTTTCTCACGCCATCAAGCGTAGCGCGTAATGCGGGCAGGGTGTTAAGGATAGATTGTTAAGTTTTTATCAGGCGTGCGCCGCGCGATTGTGGCGCCTCGGGCAAAAGAGCCTTGCCGCACGCAGGGTGTATGCAAACAGACGGCTATGATTTAATACTCGCCGTGATGAAGTTCAAATTTTTATAACCGTCCGCGCCCGGCGTCCGCTGCGGCGTTCACCTGCTTACTGATTGGGAGAGTGTGTTATGCCCTGTTGCTTTACTGGCGCTGGCGCTGGCGCTGAGTGCGTTTGCGATTGGAACCACCGAGTTTGTCATCATGGGCCTGCTGCCCGAGGTGGCGGGCGACCTGCGGGTCTCGATTCCGTCGGCAGACTGGCTGATCAGCAGCTATGCGCTCGGCGTCGCCATCGACGCGCCCATCATGGCGCTGTTGACCGCCCGACTGCCGCGCAAAAAGACGCTTATCCTGCTGATGAGCATCTTTATCGTCGGTAACGCGCTGTGCGCGCTCGCCTATACCTATAACCTGCTGATGATGGCGCGCATCGTCACCGCGCTCTGTCACGGCGCCTTCTTCGGCATTGGCGCCGTGGTGGCGGCCAGCCTGGTGGCGCTGAGCCGCCAGGCGTCGGTGGTAGCGCTGATGTTTACCGGCCTGACGCTGGCCAACGTGCTCGGCGTGCCGCTCGGCACCTGGTTCGGTCAGCTGTTTGGCTGGCGCGCCACCTTCTGGGACGTCGCCATTATCGACATCCTGGCCTTTATCGCCCTGATCGTCAGCCTGCCGGCCAATAAAGAGGAAAAGCCGGTGCATCTGGCGAGCGAAATCAGCGCGCTGGCCAACGGCAAGCTGTAGCTGTCGCTGCTGATGACGGTGTTTTTCGCCGCGGCGATGTTCGCGCTGTTCAGTTATATCGCGCTGCTGCTGCAGGTCACCGGCATCAGCGCGCGCGGCGTCAGCTGGACGCTGTTCCTAATCGGCGCCGGCCTCACTGTCGGCAACATCCTCGGCGGCAAGCTGGCGGACTGGAAGGTCTCTTTCAGCCTGATCCTCAGCTTCTCGCCGATCGCCATCTTCTCACTGCTGTTCAGCTGGACCAGCCATGCGCTGTTGCTGGCGGAGGTGACGCTGTTCCTGTGGGCGATGGCAACCTTCGCCACCTTGCTGGGCCTGCAGATTAACGTGGTGCACCACGGCAAAGAGGCGTCGAACCTGGTGTCGACCCTGAATATCTCCGCCTTCAACGTCGGCAACGCGCTGGACGCCTGGGTCGGCGGCGCTGTTATCAGCCGGGGATACGCCTTGACCGCCGTGCCGGTCGTCGCCACGGCGCTGGCCTCCATCGGCTTGGCGATCTGCCTAATCACCTTCCGCAAATCGCGCGGCAACGCTTCGGCGGTGCGCGCCTAGGCCAGCCGCTCGGCGATGCGCTGAGGAAAGTCGGCCACCTGCTCCCGCAGGTGGTCGATAAAGGCCGATACCAGCGCCGACGCCGGTCGGTGCAGCGGCCGCACCAGGCTGACGGTAAAGGGCACCGCGACGCTGAACCGGCGCATCACCACGCCGCTGTCGGCATAATCGAGCGCCGTCAGCGGATTCACCACCGAAATGCCAACCCCCGCGTGCACCATCGCGCACACCGATGCCGCGCTGTGCGTCTCCAGCGCTAGCCGGCGCTCTACGCCATTCTCATGAAACAGGGTATCCAGCAGCTGGCGATAGCTGTCGTGGCGCGACAGGCTGACGTAGTTTTCTCCGGTGAAATCCTGCGGCGTCAGCACCTTGCACTGACATAGCGGATGCTGCTGCGGCAGCACGCACACCTCGTCGCAGGTCAGCAGCGGCAGGCGTTCGGTGCCGACCGGGGCGTGCTGGGTCTCGGTGAGGCCGAGATCGTAGCGCTGCGCCGACAGCCACTCCTCCAGCAGCGGCGGCTCCTGCGGAATGATGTTCAGGCTGACGTCGGGGTAGCGCTGCATAAAAGGCTGCACCAGCGGCGGCAGCAGCGACTGGGAAAAGACCGGCAGGCAGGCGATCGACAGCTCGTCCTGGCGAAACTGCCGCAGCCCGTCTGCCGCCTCCATGATGCGATCGAGGCCGTACCATGAGCGCTGTACCTCCTCGAACAGGCGCAGGCCCTGCACCGTGGGCTGCAGCCGACCGCGCACGCGCGCAAACAGCGTCAGCGCCAGCTGCTTCTCCAACCGCGCTAGCTCGCGGCTGACGGTAGGTTGCGAGGTGTTGAGCAGCGCGGCGGCCTGCGTCAGGCTGCCGCTGGTCATCACCGCATGGAAAATCTCAATGTGCCGCCAGTTTATCTTCGCCATTGTCAACCATATCCATTTTGCATAGATGCTATTAAAACAGATATTTTTCAGCATGACATGCTTCTGGCCTAATGGGGGAAACCATAGGAGAATTGCTATGCCACGTCCGTTAACCGACACGACCACCGCGCTCAACGCCGCGCAGCTGCTGCCGTTGGCGCAGTGCTACACCGGCCCGTTCTGGGCCTACGACGCCGCGATTATTGAGCATCGCATTGCCCAGCTGCACGCCTTCGACGTGGTGCGCTTCGCGCAGAAAGCCTGCTCCAATATCCATATTCTGCGCCTAATGCGCGCGGCGGGGGTCGAGGTCGATTCGGTCTCGCTGGGAGAGATTGAGCGCGCGCTGGCGGCGGGCTATCAGCCGGGCGGCGACGATATTGTCTTTACCGCCGACGTGTTTGACCGCCCGACGCTGGCGCGCGTCGCCGAATTGAAGGTGCCGGTCAACGCTGGCTCGGTGGATATGCTGCACCAGCTCGGCGAGGCGTCGCCTGGCCATGAGGTATGGCTGCGCATCAACCCCGGTTTTGGCCACGGCCACAGCCAGAAAACCAACACCGGCGGCGAAAACAGCAAGCACGGCATCTGGCACAGCGATCTGCCGCTGGCGCTGGCGGCGATTGAACAGCACGGCCTGCGCCTGGTAGGGCTGCATATGCATATCGGTTCCGGCGTCGACTACGGGCACCTGCAGCAGGTATGCGACGCCATGGTGGGTCAGGTCATCGGCCTCGGCCATGACCTGAAGGCGATCTCGGCGGGCGGCGGCCTCGCCATTCCCTACCGCTTCGGCGAAGAGGCGATCGACACCGCGTACTATTTCGGCCTGTGGGACGCGGCGCGTCAGCGCATCGCCGCCCATCTTGGCCATCCGGTCAAGCTGGAGATTGAGCCAGGCCGTTTCCTGGTGGCCGAATCGGGCGTGCTAGTGTCGCAGGTGCGCGCGGTGAAGGCGATGGGCAGCCGCCACTTCGTGCTGGTGGACGCGGGCTTCAGCGACCTGATGCGCCCCTCGATGTACGGCAGCTACCACCATATTTCGCTGCTGGCGGGCGACGGTCGCGCGATCGACGAAGAGTCGACCCTCGACTCCGTGGTTGCCGGACCGCTGTGCGAATCGGGCGACGTCTTTACCCAGCTGGAGGGCGGCAAGGTCGAGACGCGCGCGCTGCCGGCGGCGCAGGTGGGCGACTATCTGGTGTTTCACGACACCGGCGCCTATGGCTCTTCAATGTCCTCTAACTACAACAGCCGTCCGCTGATCCCTGAGGTGCTGTTCGAGCAGGGCAAGCCGCGCGAAATCCGCCGCGCGCAGACCATTCAGGAACTGCTGGCGCTGGAGCTGGGCTAAGGTGGGCCATCGGTGAACATCCTCTCTTTGCGCGACGCGCCGCAGCACGCCGACAGGGTAACCGACTGGCTGTAGCGCGCCTTTGACGCCGACAACGATCGCGCCTTTATGGCCAGCGTGGTGGAAAGCTTGTTACGCGGGGCAGAGTTTCCTGTGACCTTCGTCGCCGTCGACGACGCGGGCAGGGCGCTGCAGCAGCATGTAATCGACTATGCGCGGCAGCGCGGCCACCACCACCTGTGGCTCTGGTCCACCTTCGGCGACTATTACGAGCGCCGCGGCTGGACGCCGGCGGGCGAGGCGCTGGACTATCCCCCTCCCCCGAACCCCCGAAGCCGGTCAGGCTCTACCGGCGTGAGCTTGAGCCCGGCCCGCTGACCGAATGGCGTCGCACCAGGGTTGGGCTGAACATATTGGTCACCTCTGGCAGCGTCTGCGTGTGGGCCAGCGCCAGCGCCAGCTCCGCCGCCTGCTGCGCCATGGTGACGATGGGGTAGCGCACCGTGGTCAGCCTTGGCCGCACGTAGCGCGACACCAGCACGTCATCAAAGCCGATCAGCGACATCTCCTCCGGCACGCGTACCCCGTTGTCGCTCAGCACCGCCAGCACGCCGGCGGCCATCGAATCATTATAGCAGGCGACGGCGCTTAAGTGGCGACCGCGCTCCAGCAGCTCCGTCATCGCCTGTTCGCCGCCGGTTTCATCCGGCTCGCCGAGCGCCACCAGCCGATCGTTGCAGGGCAGGCCGTGCTCTTTCAGCGCGTCGTAGTAGCCCTGCAGGCGATCCTCGGAGTCGGAAATCGGATGTGTCGAGCAGATAAAGGCGATTTTCTGGTGGCCCTGCTGGATCAGATGCCGCGTCGCCAGCCAGGTGCCGTAGCGGTCGTCGAGCGCGATGCAGCGCTGTTCGAAGCCCATCAGCAGCCTGTTAAGCAGCACCATGCCCGGCACCTGCTTCATCAGCAGCTCCAGTTCGGCGTCGGGAATTTTCTTCGCATGCACCACCAGCGCAGCGCAGCGGTGGCGCATCAGCTGCTCGATGGCCTGCCGCTCTTTTTGCTCATTATGGTAACCGTTACCAATCAGCAAAAAGTTGCCGGTTTGTCCGGCAACTTCATCCACCGCTTTGACCATGGCGCCAAAAAAAGGATCGGAAACGTCGCCGACCACCAGCCCTAACGTTTCTGTCGATTGCTGCGCCAGCGCGCGCGCGTTGGCGTTGGGATGGTACTGCAGCTCTTCCATCGCTTGGCTGACCGCCTGACGCGAGCTTTCGCTGGCCTTGGGAGAGTTATTTATTACGCGGGAAACCGTCGCGACGGAAACACCCGCCAACCGGGCAACATCCTTAATCGTAGCCATGCGTCGACCTGTCCTGGGGAAAACGTTTACACATATCAGCAGTGTTACGGAAAAGGCGGCCTGTATCAAGACAACAGAATGTCTGCGCCGTCGCAAAAAGGGGCAAAACAACGGGCTTAACCTGATAAAGGACGGCGTGTTATCCTGCGCGTTTTCCTCTCTGCCGTGTAAAAAACCATGGAAAAGCGAGTGCCACATCTGGCGTACTGGGGCGCCTTCACCGCCGTGACTGAAAACGATCGCCTGGTGGGCTGCGAACCCTTTTTCGCCGACGCCGATTCGTTGCCGATGCTCAATACTATTCCGGAGCTGGTTTACTCCGACAAGCGCATTCGTCAGCCGATGGTGCGCCGCTCCTGGCTGAAGTCGCGGGAGAAGAGCGACCGCACGCTACGCGGTCGGGAATATTTTGTCGCCGTCGACTGGGAGAAGGCGCTGGATCTGGTGGCGGAGGAGAACCGCCGCATTCGCGAACGCTACGGCGCCTCGGGTATTTTCAACGGTTCTTACGGCTGGTCGTCGGCGGGCCGTGTTCACCACGCGTGCACCCTGGTGCGTCGCTTCTATTTCCAGGGCGGCGGCGTCGTCGACCAGCAGGGCAGCGACAGCTGGAGCGCGGCGCAGTTCTTTCTGCCCTACGTGATCAGCACCTATATGCCGCTGACCGGCGGTGTCACCGACTGGCCGCAGGTGGTGGAGCATGCGGAGATCTTCATTGCCTTTGGCGGGCTGGTGCTGAAAAACGTCTAGGTGGGGTCGGGCGGCGCGGGCCAGCACAGCCTGAAGCCGGCGCAGGAGCAGCTGGCGGCCAAAGGCACGCCGGTGATCAATATCAGCCCGATGCGCGACGACTGCCCGGCGTTCGTCAATGCCGACTGGATCCCGATCCGCTCCAACACCGACGTGGCGCTGATGCTGGCGCTCGGCTACGAGATTGCTCAGCGCAACGCGTTGGACGAGGCATTTCTGGCCAGCCACTGCACCGGCTGGCCGCAGCTGCTACCTGCTGGGCGAAAGCGACGGCGTCGCCAAAACCGCCGGCTGGGCGAGCCGTATCACCGGCATTTCGCCCGAGCACATCATTCAGCTGGCCGAACAGCTGATCGGCAAGCGCAGCTTTATTACCTGCTCCTACTCGGTGCAGCGCGCCCATCGCGGCGAGCAGCCCTACTGGATGATGATTGCGCTCTCGGCGATGCTCGGCCAGCCGGGGCTGCCGGGCCCGGGCTTCTCGTTCGGCCACGGCTCGATGGACAGCGTCGGCAACCCGCGTCAGGACGGTCCGGCACCACTGATGAACGCCGGCCCCAATCCCGCCAACCTGTCGATTCCGGTGGCGCGCATCAGCGATATGCTGCTCAATCCCGGCCAGCCCCACCCCTTCTCAGGGGAGATGCTGACCTATCCCGATATTTATCTGGTGCACTGGGCGGGCGGCAATCCTTTCCACTACCATCAGCAGCTGAACCGGTTGGTCGAGGGCTGGCAGAAGCCCGACACCGTGGTGGTGCAGGATATTGTCTGGACGCAGATGGCGGATATCGTGCTGCCCGCCACCACCACGCTGGAGCGCAACGATATCGGCGGCTCCTCGCGCGACCGTTTTGTGCTGGCGATGCATCAGGCGGTGCAGCCGCAGCACCAGGCGCGCAACGACTTCGATATCTTCGCCGATCTGGCGGAGCGGCTCGGCTATCGCGAGAGGTTCACCGAAGGGCGCAGCAAGCGCCAGTGGATCGAGCACCTTTACCAGCAGGGCACGGTGGCGCACGCGCGCCAGGGCATCAACTTCCCGGAGTTTGCCGAGTTCTGGTCGCGCGGCTTCGTCGAGATCCCTGAGGGCGGCAAGCCCTACATCTTTATGGAGGATTTTCGCGCCAATCCTGCGCGTCATCCCATCCAGACCGCCAGCGGCAAGATCGAGCTGTTCAGCCAGACCATCGCCGACTACGGGCTGGAGGACTTCGCCGGCCATCCCGAATAGCGCGAGCAGCAGGAGTGGCTGGGCGCGATGCTGAGCGAGCAGTTCCCGCTGCATATGATCTCTATCCAGCCGATCGGCTGCACAGCCAGCTGGACGCCACGCCGACGGTGCAGGGCAACAAAACCGCCGGTCATGAAACCCTCTATATGCATCCGCAGGACGCGGCGGCGCGCGGCTCACCGACGGGCTGACGCCGGGCGTGGTGATCGTCGCCACCGGCGCCTGGTTCGCTCCCAGCTTCGGCACGGAGTGGCAGCCTTGCGATCGCGCCGGCAACCCCAACGTGCTGACGCTGGATATCGGCACCTCGTCGCTGACGTAGGGGCCAAACGCCATGAGCTGCCTGGTGGACATCAAAAAACATGCGGTTTGCAAAAAACGCTAATAAACACATGGCTGGTTACATTTTGCAGGACACTGTTGCGTTTGAGTTATGGCAACCTGTCTCGCGGCCTTTCTACAGTCAGGATCTAAGAAGTATTGGTGGGTGAACATCAAAAGGCATTTCTTGATTACATTGACCTGCGCAGATGCGCAGGTTTCTTTGCCTGTTGAGCCGATTATGAGCTGATACACAGTTTTCCTGTAAACGGCGTAACGCTTTCTTTATAACTGCTCGCGTGGATGTCTCTTTTCATTTTCTTTGCAGCGGATTGCTATGCCCGGAGCAAAAAACTACTGGGAAAAGACCAGATCAAAGCGCCTTTTAACCCGTTTCGTTTTCGCCTGATCTGCCTTGGCGTACTGACCTGTATGGTGGTGTACTGGCGCGCATCGCCGACTTGCAGTTTCTGAATCAGCCGATGCTGAAGCACAAGGCGGATCAGCGCTCGCTGCGCACCGTGACGCTGCTGACCAACCGCGGCACCCTGCTGGATCGCAACGGTGAAGCGCTGGCGCTCTAGGTGCCGTCACGCGACGTGATCGCCGATCCGCTGCGCGTGCTGGAGGCGAACCCTGACTTCCTCAGCGCCAAGTGGGCCTATCTGGCCTCGCAGATCACCGCCAATCCCAAACGCCGCTTCCTCTATCTCGGACCTCGGACGCAAAATTGAGCTAGGCATCGCCAAAGATATCGCCGAGCTGCACCTGAAGGGCATCAGCGAAGTCTACGACGACAGCCGCTTCTATCCGATGAGCGAGGCGGCCGCGCCGCTGATCGGCATCGTCGGGCCGACAACAACGGCCTGAACGGGCTGGAAAAGGGCTATGACAAGCTGCTGCAGGGCGTGCCGGGCAAAGAGGTCTACCGCCAAGACGCCGCCGGCCACATTATTTCCATGCTGAGCTATACGCCGCCAACGGTGCAGCTCAGCATCGACAAGTTCGATCAGTACACCCTCTACAGCAAGCTGCGCGACGGCGTGCTGCTGAACAAAGCGGACTCGGGCGCTGCGGTGCTGGTGAAGATCGACACCGGCGAAATCCTCGGCATGGCCTCCTCTCCTTCGTTCACCCCCAACAACTACGATGGTGCGACCCCGATGCAGATGCGCAATGCGGCGATCAACGATAGCTACGAGCTTGGCTCGACGGTGAAGCCGCTGTGGTGGTGATGGAGGGGCTGGAGCGCCATCTGGTGCGGCCCGACTCGGTGATCGACACCACGCCCTACCGGGTGAACGGCCACCTGATCCGCGACGTCGGCCACTTTCCGGCGCATCGCCAGCGCTGGGCGGATATCGAGCGCGCCACCTTCTCCTTCGGCTACGGCCTGCGCGTCACGCCGCTACAGATCGCACGCGAGTACGCCACGCTCGGCTCGTTTGGCGTCTACAGTCCGCTGTCGATTACCCGCGTCACGCCGCCGGTGCTGGGCAAGCAGGTGGCGAACCTGGAAACGTTGAAAGAGGTGGTGCATATGCTGGAGAGCGACGTGCTGCCTGGCGGCACCGGCATCAAGGCGGCGGTGCCAGGCTACCGTCTGGCGACCAAAACCGGTACGGCGGAAAAGATGGGCGACAGCGGCAAGTATGACGGCGGTTATATCAACTATACCGCGGGCGTCGCGTCCGCTAGCCATCCAGAGGTGGCGCTGGTGGTGGCGCCGATCTTCGACAACATCATGAGGCCGGTGCTGAAGCACATGAATATCGCGCCAGACGCCATTTACAGCAAGTTTTCGGATAAATCATAATAAAATCATATTGTAACCGGGTGTGGAACATATTCATACCTGTTTCATTTCCCCGAATTCCGTTGCGTTTTTGCGCTGTTTCATCCCCTCTCAGGGTGCGAGGATAAGCGTCCCAGAGGTATTGATAGGTGCGAGGACGCGCTGCTCTAGGCAGCGAGATCCGCAAGGATATCCACCCTGTTCATTGCACCAACCCATGCGGGTGCGTGGTTTTTTTTTGCCTGTTGGTTACCTTTCCGCAATCTGCTCACACCTCTTAACCCGCCCTTTACGCGTTGCCGCGAACAAAAAAATAGCCAGTGCGGTAACGTAGTCGCAACGAGCCGTTGTCCCGCATTCCATGACGGATCGCCAGGCTTTTGCGGCGTGGGTAGCGTCGCAAAAGGCGCTTCACCGTTCACGGAGGACGCTGTGCCTAAAACCAAATTACCCTGGCGTGCCTGATGCGCTTCCGTCCCATTTTGATGACCACGCTGGCGGCCTGGCGCTGAGCCAGCTGCTGACCCTATTTACCAGGCCGGTGGTCTATCTCTGGCTTGATCGCCTGAATCGCGCCACCCAACGTCAGTGGCGCCGTTTGCGCCAAGCGGAATCCTGATCGATGAAAAAGCTTTCTCTCGCGTTACTTCTGCTACTTGGCGGCTGCGCCGTCGGTCCCGACTACCAGCGTTCCGCTGCACTATAAAGAGGCCAAAGGCTGGCAGCGCGCCGTGCCGCAGGATGGGCAAGACAAGGGCGAATGGTAGGCGGTCACCACGACGCCACCCTGAGCAGCCTGCTGCGGCAGGTCAGCATCTCCAACCAGAACGTCGCCAGCTACGCCGCGCAGTACCGCGAAGCGCAGGCGCTGGCCGCCCAGTCGCGCGCCGCGCTCTTTCCCACGCTCGGTTATGACGTCAGCGGCACCCGTTCCGCTACGACCGGCGCGCGCAGCACCACCGACAGCAACTCGGCGCAGCTGAGCGCCAGCTGGAAGCTGGATCTGTGGGGCAAGCTGCGCCGCATCGAAAGAGGAGAAAGCCGCCAGCGCCGAGGCGAGCGCGGCCGAGCTGGCGAACGTCACGCTCAGCGCCCAGTCGGAGCTGGCGCAGGACTACTTTCAGCTGCGCATCATGGACCAGAAGATCGCGCTCTATCAGCAGAGCGTGGACGCCTATGCGCGCTACCTGAAGGTGATCGAGAACAAATACCAGGCCGGCAGCGAGTCACGTGCCACCCTGGCGCAGGCGCAGGCGCAGCTGGAGAGCAGCCCCGCCTCTGCGCTTGACTACCAGTGGCAGCGCGCCCAGCTGGAGCAAGCCATCGCGCTGCTGGTGGGCAAAACGCCTGCGGAATTCAGCCTGCCGGCGGCGACGCTGCCGTCGCAGCTACTGCAGCGCCGCCCAGACGTTGCCTACGCCGAGCACAACGCTACTATCTCGTCTGACCCTGAGCGCCAGCGGCGGCACCAGCGCTCGGCGCTGCATAATCTCTTTTCGCTGCCCTATCGAGTCTAGTCGCTCGGCCCCGATCTGAGCGGCACGCTGCTCGACTTCGGCGCCACCTCGGCGAAGGTGGATCAGGCGTGCGTCGCGTATGACGCCAGCGTCGCCAGCTATCGCCTGGTGGTGCTGACGACGATGCAGGAGGTTGAGGAGAATCTGGTGGAGCTCAACACGCTGACGGACGAGCTGGCGGCGCAGCAGCGCGCCACCGATGCCGCGCTCGAGTCGGCGCGTGTGACGCGCAACCAGTATGAGGCGGGTATGATCGACTACCTCGACGTCGCCACCACCGAAACCAGCAGCCTGAGCGCGCAGCAGAGCCTGCTGACGCTGCAAAGCACGCAGTGGGTCATCATCGTGGCGCTAATCGCCGCGCTGGGCGGCGGCTGGGACGCGGCCTCGCTTTCGCGCTAACGCTGGCAGGGCGTCTTCGGCGTCCCGCTTAGTCGACTTTTCTTTTCCCCGCGCTTGCAGATCCTCTTACAATCCGTCATCGTTATCGATCCCCTTGTATTGCTAAGGAGCTGGCATGTTATTTACTTTTTTACGTCTGGTCTGCCGCCTGCTATGGCGCGGCAGCGCTGCACAAGGACAACGTGCTGATCGCGCCGAACCATATGTCTTTCCTCGACGGCGTGCTGCTGGCACTGTTTTTGCCGATCGGGCTGGTGTTCGCGGTCTATTCCGCCATCAGCGCACGTTGGTATATGCGCATGCTGAAGCCGCTGATCGACTTCGTGACGCTCGATCCGGCGCGCCCGATTTCGATCAAGCAGCTGGTGCGGCTGATCAACAGCGGCCGGTGGTGATCTTTCCGTAAGGGCGCATCACGGTCACCGGCTCGCTGATGAAGATTTACAGCGGTGCCGGCTTCGTCGCCGCTAAATCGCAGGCCAACGTGGTGCCGATGCGCATCGAAGGCGCGGAGTTTACCCCCTTTGGCCGCCTGTCGGGCGTCTTTAAGCGCCGCCTGTTTCCGTGTATTACCCTGACTATCCTGCCCACTACGCGCATTCCGATGCCGGAGGCGAAACGCACGCGCGACCGGCGCCAGCTGGCGGGCGAGCACCTGCACCATATTATGATGGCGGCGCGCATGGCGGTACGCCCGCGCTACGGCGCCTTCATGAAAAAGGCGCTTGGCGTCGGGCGCATTCTTGAGCGCCACAGCCAGCCGCGCGAACGAAAACGAAGTAGTGGGCCTGCTGCTGCCCAACGCGACGGTGACCGAGGCGGCGATGGTGCTCTTTACCTCTGGTTCAGAGGGCAACCCGAAAGGGGTGGTGCACTCGCATAAAAGCCTGCTGGCCAACGTCGAGCAGATCCGCACCGTGGAGAACTTCACCCCGCGCGACAAATTTATGTCGGCGATGCCGCTGTTTCACACCTTCGGCCTGACTGTGGGGCTGTTTACGCCGATGATTACCGGCGCGCAGCTGTTTCTCTATCCCAGCCCGCTACACTACCGCATCGTGCCGGAGTTGGTCTACGACCGTAACTGCACCGTGCTGTTCGGCTCCTCGACCTTCCTCGGCAACTACGCGCGCTTCGCCGTGCCTTATGACTTCGCCCGCGTGCGCTACATGGTGGCGGGAGCGGAAAAACTGCAGGAGGCGACGCGCCAGCTCTATATGGAGAAGTACGGCATGCGCATTCTGGAGGGCTACGGCGTCACCGAATGTGCACCGGTGGTGGCGATCAACGTGCCGATGGCGGCGAAATCGCACACCGTGGGCCGTATTCTGCCAGGCATAGATTCGCGTCTGATCTCGGTCGAGGGCATCGAGCAGGGCGGACGGCTGCAGCTGCACGGGCCGAACATCATGAACAGCTATCTGCGCGTCGAGAACCCCGGCGTGCTAGAAGCACCTGCCGCCGACAACGGCGAAGGGCAGATGGAGGCGGGCTGGTATGACACCGGCGATATCGCCAGCTTCGACGAAGGCGGCTTCTGCCAGATTCAGGGACGCGCCAAACGCTTCGCCAAGATCGCCGGCGAGATGGTGTCGCTGGAGAGCGTTGAGCAGATCGCCCTGAAGGCGTCGCCGGAGAAAAAGCACGCGGCGTCGCTGCGCACCGACGGCAACTGCGGCGAAGCGCTGGTGCTCTTCAGCACCGACCGCGAGCTGAAGCGTGACGCGCTGCAAAAGGCGGCACGCGCGCTGGGGGCGCCGGAGCTGGCGGTGCCGCGCGATATTCGCGTGCTTGAGCAACTGCCGATGCTGGGCAGCGGCAAACCGGGCTACGTCAGCCTGAAAAAACGGGGCGAAGAGGAGCAGGCATAAAACACCCTGATAGCCAGACGCTGTCGCTGACGTCGCGCGGCATGCCGGCGGTGATGTGCACGTAGTTTTTTCCCGCCTTCGGCGATAACGCGCTGCTGAAAAGCGAGCTCTATCCCGACGGGAGCCTGCCGGTGATGCAGATGCTGTTCATCGCCGCCTATATTCTGCTGGCGCCCTTTGTCGGGTAGATAGTGGACCGCTTCGCCAAAGGACGGGTGATAATGTTCGCCAACAGCCTGAAGCTGCTGGGGGTGCTGCTGATCGTTTTCGGCTTCAACCCCTTTGTCGGCTATACGCTGGTAGGCATCGGCGTGGCGGCCTATTCGCCCGCCAAGTACGGCATTCTCACCGAGCTGACCGCCGGTGACAAGCTGGTGAAGGCCAACGGCATGGTGGAAAGCTCCACCATTGCCGCGATTCTGCTCGGCTCGGTGTCGGGCGGCGTGCTCGCCGACTGGAGCCTGACGGCGGCGCTGGTGGCGTGCGCGCTGACCTATGCGGTGGCGGCTAACCTGTTTATCCCTACGCTGGCGGCGTCGCGTCGGTGCCATGCTGCGCCGCTTTTTCAGCGCCTGCAGCCAGCTATGGCATAACGCGGAAACGCGCTTCTCCCTTCTCGGCACCAGCCTGTTCTGGGGCGCGGGCGCGCCCGCGGTGGGCATCGGCTTCGGCGCGCTGTTCGTGCTGGCGATCGCGGTGCTGTGGGTATGGCGGCCGAAAGCCGCTGCGCGTTAAAGCAGGGGGGGTTGATGCGCGCATAAACCGGGCGCGTCCGCTATTCAGTTGCGCCCGACCAGCCGAGCCGCGTTAGCCTGTCGCCGCGCTGCTTTAGCTTTCGTCCAGCAACCGCAGTGCCTCGCGCGCCACGTTCTCCATCTCATCCTGCAGCTCCAGCAGCTCCGGCTCCAGATCTCTGATATCGCTGCTCTGCCGCAGGTTTTTCTCCAGTTGGCGGCAGAGCTGCTTCATGCGCGGCACGCCGCTGTAGCTGGCGCTGCCGTGCAGCTTGTGAATAATCTCGCGTAATCCCTGCACGTCATTCGCCGCCATACTGCTCGCCAGCTTGTCATGCACCTCCGGCAGGAAATCGAGCAGCATGCGCAGCATATCGCGCGCCAGATCGGGCTTTTTGGCCGCCTGGCGCAGCGCCAGCGACCAGTCGAGCGACGGCGAAACCGTCGGCACTGGCGCCGCGACCAGCGGCAGCGCCGGGCTGTAACGCGCTAGCAGCTGGCTGAGCTTGCTTTCGTCGATCGGCTTTGCCAGATAGTCGTTCATGCCCGCTTTGATCAGCTGCTCGCGCTCGCCGTCGATGGCGTGCGCCGTCACCGCCACGATCGGCGTGCTGGCGTGCAGCGGCAGGCCGCGAATGATTTCGCTGGCGCGAATGCCGTCGATCTCTGGCATCTGAATATCCATCAGGATAATGTCTAGCGGCTCCTCGCGCGCGGCGGCGATCGCCTGCTCGGCGTTATTGCACAGCAGAATATGTTCGACCTGTTCTTCGAGCAGCGCGCCGATCATCTTGAGATTGGCCGGGTTGTCATCTACCGCCATCACCCGCAGCGGCAGGCGCGCGCCGTTGGGCAGGTCGCTATGCTGGCGGGTATGCAGTTCCTCCAGCATCGGCATCAGGCGCGTGGTCGATACCGGTTTGGTGAGGCAGCCGTGGATGCCGCGCGCCCTCAGCTGATCGGCCTGCAGCATCACGCCGCTCGGCAGGGCGAGCAGCACGCAGTTGGCGCGGCCGAGCAGGGCGCTGATAAAGCGGTCGTCCAGCAACTCATGACGGTTGATATCGACGGGCAGGCCCACCAGCAGCAGCGGGTAGTGCGCTTCGTTCAGCCCCGCCAGCGTCTCGCTGTACTCCACCTGCAGCGGCGTGACGCGCAGCATCTTCAGCACCGCGTCAGCGGAGGCGGCGTGCGCCTCGATGTAGGCCATGCGCGAGTGGGAGAGCGCGTCCAGCGCACGCGGCAGCGTCGGCGCGTTGGGGTTAAGATCGAGCTGTATCCGCACCCAGAAGGTCGAGCCTCCGTTAAGATGACTGTGGAAGGTGATTTCTCCGCCCATTTCGCTCACCAGCTTTTGGGTGATCAATAGGCCGAGGCCGGTGCCGCCGTGGCGGCGCGAAATGCTGGTGTCCGCCTGGCGAAACGCCTGAAACAGCTGCGACTGCTGATGCTCGGAGATGCCGATGCCGGTGTCGTGTACCTGGATCGCCAGCTCGACGCGCGTGGCGCTGACGGCGCGCTGTTCGACACGCAGATCGATGGTGCCGCGCTCGGTGAACTTGATAGCGTTTCCCAGCAGGTTAATCAAAATTTGCTGCAGGCGCAGTGGATCGCCGATGACGTTATCCGGCACGTTGCAGTCGCACAGCGCTGTCAGCTCCAGCCCTTTGTCGTGGGCCGAGGGCGCCAGCAGCACAATGGTCTCATCCAGCGTGGCGCGCAGCGGGAAGGGGATCGACTCCAGCACCAGCTTGCCCGCCTCCAGCTTGGATAAGTCGAGCACGTCATTGATGATGCTGAGTAAATTATTGGCCGAGCGCTCAATGGTGTGCATATAGTCGCGCTGCGTGGTGCTGAGCGGGGTTTTCAGCATCTGGCGGGTAAAGCCGATTACGCCGTTGAGCGGGGTGCGCAGCTCGTGCGACATGTTGGCGAGGAATTCCGATTTGATGCGCGCCGCCTCCTGGGCGCGCTTTTTCGCCAGATCCAGCTCGACGTTCTGGATCTCCAGCTGCTCCAGCGTCTCGCGCAGATCCCAGGTCGCCTGGTCGATATTGTGCTGCATCTCTTCGTGGTAGGCGGTCAGCGACATCGCCATGGCGTTGATGCCGTTTTTCAGCATGCTCAGCTCGCCGAGCATATAGCCCTCGACGCGGCTGTCGAGCTGGCCGCGGCGGATGCGATCCACCGTGGAGACCATGTTGCGGATCGGGCCGGTGACGTCGCGCATCAGGCGATAGGCGAACAGCATGGCGATGCAGAGGCAGAACAGCAGCATCAGGGTGGCGACGAATACCTCTTTATACTGCTGCAGGCGCACCGACTGCAGGTCCAGCTCTATCGCCACATAGCCCAGCGGATTGCCTGCCGGCTTGGCCACTGCGCCAGGCAGCTCGTCCAGCGCATAGCGCTCCGAGGTGATGGGCGTGCGCAGGATTAGCCGCGCGCTGTGCCGCTCCATAGAGATGGCGTCAGGCAGCGCGCGGATATCCTCTTGCTGCAGCAGGCTCAGGTTCTGGTTGTTATTCGAGGTGGCGTAGAGGTGGTTCTGGTTGTCGAAGATGGAAATCGCACGGACAATATCGGAGTGGCGGCGATGCAGCAGGCTCACCAGTTCGTGGATCGCGTCGTGGTCGTGCCAGGCCATGCTGTATTCGCTGGAGACCGCCAGCGACTCGATGATATTCGCGCCGGCGTCCGCCACTTGGCGCTGCAGTTCGTTGTAGCGGTGCACCACGAAAAATGAGCTGAGCAGCAGGCCGATCATCAGCGTCGGCGCCAGTATTAAAATCATCATTCGCGCCCGCAGGCTGTATTTCGTCATAATAGTTGTCGGCTTTTGCAAGCCTGTCATCCCTGTGCCGCGACCGATGGCGCGCGAACGCTGAATTTTTATTGAGAATTGAGAATGTAGAACACTATGGCGCAATTTTACTCTGCAAAACAGCGCGTGACGACCCGGCAACGCATTACCGTCACCGTAGAAGAGCTGGATCCCTTCGGCTAGGGCGTGGCGCGACATCAGGGCAAAACCCTGTTTATCAGCGGCGCGCTGCCCGGCGAGCAGGCGGAGGTCACGCTGGTGGAGGAGAATCGCCAGTTTGCGCGCGGCAAGGCGACGTGGCTGTTGACCCTCAGCCCCGATCGCGTCACGCTGCACTGCCCGCACTTTGGCCGCTGCGGCGGCTGTCAGCAGCAGCACGCCGCCGAGCCGCTGCAGCAGCGCAGCAAAGCGGCGGTGTTGTCACGCATGCTGAGCCAGGCGGCGCAGCGCACCGTGGCGGTCGACGAGGTGATCGCCGGGCCGGAATGGGGCTACCGGCGTCGCGCGCGGCTCGGCCTGCAGTGGCAGCCAAAAACGCGCCAGCTGCAGATGGGCTTTCGCCAGGCGGCGAGCCGGCTGGGACATCATGTAGAGCTGGTGCTGGCGCGGCCCGCTGATGGTGCTGCGCCATCTTGATGCGCTGCACGCCGAGAATCGGGCAAAACTGGAACGCTTTTCGCATGAGCAGGGCCTGATGCTGTTTCTCGGCGGCGGCGGCGAGGCGTTGGAAAAGGTGCGCGGCGACGAACCCTTTACCACTCGGGCGACGTGAAGCTAACCTTTAGCCAGCCCGCAGGATTTTATTCAGGTCAAGGATGCGGTCAATCAGCAGGTGGTGGCGCAGGCGTTCGCCTGGCTCGATCTGCGGCCCGAAGATCGCCTTCTCGATCTTTTCTGCGGCATGGGAAACTTTACGATCCCTGTAGGAAAATTCGTACAAAGTGTGGTTGGTGTGGAGGGCGTTGCAGCATTAGTGCGGCAGGCAGCGTATAATGCGTAACTGAATAATCTTAAAAATGTCCGCTTCTTCTAGCACAACCTGGAGGAAGATGTATCGCGCCAGCCGTGGCAGGGGTTTAACAAGATCCGGTGCGCGCCGGGGCGCGCCGGGGCGACAGGCGTGATGGGGCATGTGGTTAAACTTGCGCCTGAGCGTGTGGTCTATGTTTCATGTAACACCACAACGCTTGCTCGCGACAGCCAGACATTGCTGTCGGCGGGCTACCATCTGGAAAGGGTCGCGATGCTGGATATGTTCCCTCATACCCATAATCTCGAATCCGTGGTGTTGTTCAGCAAAACATAAGCGGCAAACGATGCCGCTGTGGCAGGAGAGGATATGGTTGCGGTCAGAAGCGCGCATTTAAATACGGCAGGAGAGTTTGCTCTCGGTCAGTGGATCGCCAGCCTTGGCATTGCCAACCCGCAATCATGTGAACGTCTTGCTGAAACCTGGCGCTATTGCGAAGCGCAGACGCATGATCAGTCGCTGCCGCTGTGGCGCGGCATCGAGATGGTAGCGATCCTCTACATGCTCAGCATGGACATCGAAAGCTCCTGCGCCGCGATGATCTTTCCGCTGGCCAATGCGGAAGTGGTGAGCGAAGAGGAACTGAGCAAAACCTTCGGCGACGGCATCGTCACGCTGGTGCACGGCGTGCGCGATGTGCACGTCATTCGCCAGCTGAAAGCAATTCATAACGACTCGATGGCCTCCGAGCAGGTGGACAACGTGCGCCGCATGCTGCTGGCGATGGTGGAGGATTTCCGCTACGTGGTGCTGAAGCTGGCGGAGCGCATCATGAACCTGTGCGAAATGAAGGACGCGCCGGAAGATGAGCGCGTGCTGGCGGCGAAAGAGAGCACCAATATCTATGCACTCCTCGCCAACTGGCTCGGCATCGGTCAGCTGAAGTGGGAGCTGGAGGATTACTGCTTCCGCTACCTGCATCCCGACGAATACAAGCGCATCGCCAAGCTGCTGCACGAGCGTCGTATCGACCGCGAACAGTACATTGAAAATTTCGTCGATTCGCTGCGTAAAGAGATGGTGAAAGAGGGGGTACGTGCCGAGGTGTACGGCCGTCCGAAACACATCTACAGCATCTGGCGCAAGATGCAGAAAAAGTTGCTGGCGTTTGACGAGCTGTTTGACGTGCGCGCGGTGCGCATCGTCGCCGAGCGGCTACAGGACTGCTACGGCGCGCTCGGCATCGTACATACGCTCTATCGCCATCTACCGTCGGAGTTTGACGACTACGTCACCAATCCCAAGCCCAACGGCTATCAGTCAATTCATACCGTGGTGCTCGGGCCGAAGGGCAAAACGGTGGAGATTCAAATCCGTACGCGCCAGATGCACGAGGACGCCGAGCTGGGCGTCGCCGCGCACTGGAAATATAAAGAGGGCACCAGCGGCAGCGCGCGCGGCGCCTCCGGCCGTGAAGAGCGCATTGCTTGGCTGCGCAAGCTGATCGCCTGGCAAGAGGAGATGTCCGACTCCGGAGAGATGCTGGAGGAGGTACGCAGCTAGGTGTTTGACGATCGCGTCTACATCTTTACCCCAAAAGGCGATGTGGTGGATCTGCCGGCTGGCTCCACGCCGCTCAACTTCGCCTACCATATTCACAGCGATATCGGCCACTGCTGCATCGGCGGCCGCATTGTGCCCTTTACCTGTCAGCTGTAGATGGGCTGATCAGGTCGAGGTCATCACCTAGAAGCAGCCGAACCCAAGCCGCGACTGGCTAAATCCCAACCTCGGCTATATCACCACCAGCCGCGGGCGCGCCAAAATTCACAACTGGTTCCGTAAGCAGGATCGCGACAAGAATATCGCCGCGGGCTGCCAGATCCTCGACAACGAGCTGAACCAGCTCGATATCAGCCTGCGCGGGGCGGAAAAGCTGCTGCTGCCACGCTATAACATCACCTTGCTGGACGAGCTGTTGGCGGCGATCGGCGGCGGCGATATTCGCCTTAACCAGATGGTCAACTTCCTGCAGACGAAGCTCAACAAGCCGAGCGCAGAGGAGGAGGATCGCGAGGCGCTGCGCCAGCTGACGCAGAAAAGCTACACGCCTTCCGCGCGCAAAGAGAGTGGCCGCGTGGTGGTCGAGGGCGTCGGCAACCTGATGCACCATATTGCGCACTGCTGCCAGCCGATCCCGGGCGACGATATCGTCGGTTTTATTACGCAGGGGCGCGGCATTTCCATTCACCGCGCCGACTGCGACCAGCTGGCGGAGCTGATCGCCCACGCGCCAGAGCGCATCGTCGAAGCGGTATGGGGCGAGAGCTACTCCAGCGGCTACTCGCTGGTAGTGCACGTCACTGCCAACGATCGCAGCGGCCTGCTGCGCGATATCACCACTATTCTCGCCAACGAAAGGTCAATGTGCTGGGCGTCTCTAGCCGCAGCGACACGCGCAAGCAGCTGGCCGCCATCGACATGGATATCGAAATCTACAACAGCAGGTGCTGGGCCGCGTGCTGTCGCGGCTCAATCAGGTGCCTGATATCATCGACGCCCGTCGTCTTTACTGCTGTTGTGGGACGGGCGCGCGTCCGTCCCCGCTTTCTTATCCCCCGATTTAACAAGGACCGACTATGAGCGCACTCGAGCGCCTGTTGGGCATTATGCAAACTCTGCGCGATCCGTAACGCGGCTGCTCGTGGGACCGCGAGCAGACCTTCGCCTCCATCGCCCCCTACACCCTGGAAGAGACCTATGAGGTGCTGGACGCCATCCAGCGCGAGGATTTTGACGATCTGCACGGCGAGCTGGGCGATCTGCTGTTTCAGGTGGTGTTCTACGCGCAGATGGCCAGCGAGCAGGATCGCTTTGATTTCAACAATATCTGCAACGCTATCAGCGACAAGCTGGAGCACCGCCATCCCCACATCTTCGGCGATGCGACGGCGGAGAACAGCGCCGAGGTGCTGAAGAACTGGGAAGCGATTAAGGACGCAGAGCGGGCGGAAAAGGCGCAGCATTCGGCGCTCGCGATATCCCGAAAGCGCTGCCGGCGCTGATGCGTGCGCATAAAATTCAGAAGCGCTGCCATAACGTCGGCTTTGACTGGACAGAGCTGGGGCCGGTGCTCGACAAGGTGCATGTATAGAGATCGACGAGGTGATGCACGAGGCGCAGCAGGCGGTGGTGGACGAGCAAAAGCAGGAAGAGGAGAGCGGAGATCTGTTGTTCGCCACCGTGAACCTGTCGTGCCATCTCGGCAGCAAGGCAGAGAGCACGCTGCAGAAGGCCAACGACAAATTCGAGCGCCGCTTCCGCGCGGTTGAAGCGATCGTTGCCGCGCAGGGCATGAGCATGCCGGGGCGACGCTGGCGCAGATGGAGGCCAGCAGGTCAAGGCGCAGGAAAAACGCTGATTATTCCAGCGCCGCGTAGATTCTAGCCGGTTGCGCTTACTCGATTCAGCGCGAGAAAAATTTGTGATCGGCGTCAGTATTTCCCCTGTCGCTATCCGCTATATAGCCCGTGGCAATGCGTTGGAGAATGGCGGTGAGTCATCAATTGTGGCTCGAAGGGCTTTCGAGTATACTGTTTTTCCATCCTGGTTATTCTACCGTCTTTAAACCTAAGCTCTCAGGTTCAGCATGACAACGAATTATATTTTTGTGACCGGCGGGGTCGTTTCCTCTCTGGGCAAAGGCATTGCCGCAGCCTCCCTCGCAGCCATTCTCGAAGCTCGTGGTCTGAACGTGACCATCATGAAGCTGGATCCCTACATCAACGTCGATCCGGGCACCATGAGCCCTACCCAGCACGGTGAAGTGTTCGTCACCGACGACGGGGCCGAAACCGATTTGGATTTGGGTCACTATGAGCGCTTCATTCGCACCAAAATGACGCGCCGCAACAACTTCACCACTGGCCGTATCTACTCTGAAGTGCTGCGCAAAGAGCGCCGCGGCGACTATCTCGGCGCCACAATTCAGGTTATCCCGCACATTACCAACGCTATTAAAGAGCGCATTATCGCAGGCGGCGAAGGTCACGACGTCGTTCTGGTGGAGATCGGCGGCACCGTAGGGGATATCGAATCGCTCCCGTTCCTCGAGGCGATTCGCCAGATGGCGGTCGACGTTGGCCGCGAGCACACCATGTATATGCACCTGACGCTAGTGCCCTATATGGCGGCGGCGGGCGAGGTGAAAACTAAGCCGACCCAGCACTCAGTTAAAGAATTGCTCTCTATCGGCATCCAGCCGGACGTGCTGATCTGCCGTTCCGACCGCGCCGTGCCGGCGAACGAGCGCGGCAAAATCGCGCTGTTCTGTAACGTGCCGGAAAAAGCGGTTATCTCGCTGAAAGATGTCGATTCCATCTACAAAATCCCGGGCCTGCTGAAATCGCAGGGTCTGGACGACTATATCTGCAAGCGCTTCAACCTCAATGCGCCGGAAGCCAACCTCTCCGAATGGGAGCAGGTGATCTATGAAGAGGCGAACCCGGGCGGCGAAGTGACCATCGGCATGGTCGGCAAATATGTCGAACTGCCGGACGCTTATAAGTCAGTGATTGAAGCGCTGAAGCACGGCGGCCTGAAGAACCGCGTCACGGTCAACATCAAGCTGATCGACTCACAGGATGTCGACATGCGCGGCGTCGAAATTCTGAAAGATCTCGATGCAATTCTGATCCCCGGCGGCTTCGGCTATCGCGGCGTAGAAGGCAAGATGATGACCGCGCAGTACGCGCGTGAAAACAACGTGCCTTACCTTGGCATCTGTCTCGGCATGCAGGTCGCGCTGATGGAGTTCGCGCGCAACGTGGCCGGGATGGAAGGCGCCAACTCCACTGAATTTGTGCCAGACTGTAAATACCCGGTGGTGGCGCTGATCACCGAATGGCGCGACGAAAACGGCAACGTTGAGCAGCGCAGCGAAAGCAGTAATCTGGGCGGCACCATGCGCCTCGGCAGCCAGCAGTGTCAGCTGACGCTGGACAGCAAAGTGCGCCAGCTCTATGGTTCTGACACTATTGTCGAGCGTCATCGCCACCGCTACGAAGTCAACAATCTGCTGCTGAAGCCGATTGAAGCCGCAGGGCTACGCATCGCCGGACGTTCTGGCGACGACCAGCTGGTTGAGATTATCGAAATCCCTGACCATCCCTGGTTTGTCGCGTGCCAGTTCCATCCGGAGTTTACGTCGACACCGCGCGACGGGCATCCGCTGTTCGCAGGCTTTGTGAAGGCTGCGCAGAATCACCAAAAGCGTTTAGCGAAGTAAGTTTCACGAGCAACGCGCGAATTTTTCGCGCGTTGTTTGTCTTAGCATTGACTAACTCGTACTGAGGAAAATCGTAATGGCCAAAATCGTTAAAGTCATCGGTCGTGAAATCATCGACTCCCGTGGCAACCCGACTGTAGAAGCGGAAGTACATCTGGAAGGTGGTTTTGTGGGGCTGGCAGCGGTGCCGTCAGGGGCTTCTACCGGTTCACACGAGGCGCTGGAGCTGCGTGACGACGACAAATCTCGTTTCTTGGGCAAAGGCGTAACTAAAGCTATTGCTGCTGTTAACGGTCCGATTGCGGATGCGGTAAAAGGCAAAGACGCGAAAGATCAGGCGAACATCGACAAGATCATGATCGACCTGGACGGTACTGAAAACAAATCCAACTTTGGCGCAAACGCCATCCTGGCGGTCTCGCTGGCTGCGGCGAAAGCGGCTGCGGCCTCTAAAGGTCAGCCGCTGTACGAGCACATCGCCGAGCTGAACGGCACCCCGGGCAAATTCTCTATGCCGCTGCCGATGATGAACATCATCAACGGCGGTGAGCACGCCGACAACAATGTCGACATCCAGGAATTCATGATCCAGCCGGTTGGCGCGCCCACCGTGAAAGAAGCGATCCGCATGGGATCAGAAGTCTTCCATCACCTAGCAAAGGTGCTGAAGGCGAAAGGCATGAACACCGCCGTGGGCGACGAAGGCGGCTACGCGCCGAACCTGGGTTCTAACGCCGAAGCGCTGGCCGTTATCGCGGAAGCGGTAAAAGCAGCAGGCTACGAGCTGGGCAAAGACATCACCTTGGCGATGGACTGCGCGGCTTCTGAATTCTACAAAGACGGCAAATATGTGCTGGCGGGCGAAGGCAACAAAGCCTTCACCTCTGAAGAGTTCACCCACTTCTTGGAAGATCTGACCAAACAGTACCCGATCGTCTCTATCGAAGATGGCTTGGACGAGTCAGACTGGACCGGCTTCGCCTACCAGACCAAAGTGCTGGGCGACAAAATCCAGTTGGTGGGCGACGACCTGTTCGTCACCAACACCAAAATCCTGAAAGAAGGCATCGAGAAGGGCATCGCTAACTCTATCCTGATCAAGTTCAACCAGATCGGTTCTCTGACCGAAACCCTGGCAGCGATCAAGATGGCTAAAGACGCAGGCTACACCGCGGTGATTTCACACCGTTCAGGTGAAACCGAAGACGCTACCATTGCTGACTTGGCGGTCGGTACCGCAGTAGGCCAGATCAAAACCGGTTCAATGAGCCGTTCTGACCGCGTCGCTAAGTACAACCAGCTGATTCGTATCGAAGAAGCCCTGGGTTCAAAAGCGCCGTTCAACGGTCTGAAAGAGGTGAAAGGCCAGGCGTAATCGCCTGCCGGTGCCGTCGGCTGACGGCACGAGCCTGAAACAAAGCCCCGCCTTGTGCGGGGCTTTTTCTTTAATTGGTACAGAGAAAAGGCACATCACGTGGTTGAGCTGCGTGGCAAATCTGCCATAATCAGCGCCCTGTTTTTTCTCGCGAGTCCGTGATGCAATACCCGATTAATGAAATGTTCCAGACGCTGCAGGGCGAAGGCTTTTATACCGGCGTGCCAGCCATCTTTATCCGCTTACAGGGATGTCCGGTGGGGTGTAGCTGGTGTGATACCAAACATACCTGGGAGAAGCTGGCCGATCGGGAAACGGCGATCGGCGATATTCTGGTGAAAACGGTGGAGAGCGACGCTTGGGGCAATGCCGGCGCGGCGACGCTGATCGACACCATCCAGCGTCAGGGCTGGACGGCGCGCCACGTGGTGATCACCGGCGGCGAGCCCTCGATTTACGATCTGCGGCCGCTGACCAGTGCGCTGGAAGCGCACGGCTTTCACTGCCAGATCGAAACCAGCGGCACCCATGAGGTACGCTGCTCGGAGGGCACATGGGTGACGGTATCGCCGAAAGTGAATATGCGCGGCGGCTACGACGTGCTGGCGCAGGCGCTGCAGCGCGCCGACGAGATCAAACATCCGGTGGGGCGCGAGCGCGACGTAGAGGCGCTGGACGAACTGCTGGCGACGCTGACGGACAGCAAAGCGCGCATCATCGCCCTGCAGCCTATCAGCCGCAAAGAGGCGGCCACCAGACTCTGTATTGAAACCTGCATCGTGCGCAACTGGCGCCTCTCAATGCAGACCCACAAATATCTTAATATCGCCTGACGGCGAAGAGGCGGGCGGCCACGCGCCGCCCGCTGCGCTTACTGCGCCGCCTGCTGCTTCGTTTTTATACGCGTCGAACGCTTTTTTGATTTCGCCCTTCGCCGCATCGGCGCTTTCAAAGCCGTTCAGCTCGACCTTTTTGCGTCCATCCGGCAGCTGCTTGTACACGCGGAAGAAGGCCTGCAGGCGCTCCTGCTCCAGCTTCGGCAGGAGCGTTTAGGCTTTTGATCTCATCATAGGTGGGATCGATCTTGCTGGCTGGCACAGCGACGATCTTGTCGTCCACTTTGCCGCTGTCAATCATCTTCAGCACGCCGATGGGGCGCAGTTTGATCAGCGTGCCCGGCTGCATCGGGGCGCGGGTATAGAAGATCACGTCGAGCGGATCGTTATCGCCGCCTAGCGACTGGGTCAGAGAGCCGTAGTTCGCCGGACAGGCCACCGGCATCGACTGAAAGCGGTCCGCGACGATAAAGCCGGTTTTGGCGTCGGTCTCATACTTAATCACGCCGCCCGCCGGGATCTCCTTCAGGGCATAAAACTCCTCCGGCATATTTTCTGGCTACGGGAAGTCGAGCATGTTTTGCGCCTGAGCGGCAGCAGAGACAGTAACAAGCAGCGCGATGGCTGAAAGCTTTTTCAGGTTCATTGTTGATTCTCTTGATCTTTAATGAAGGAGAGAACAACGTAGAGGCGGCGAATGACAGAGAGATGACGCAGGCGTAAAGAAGTGTCGGGTGGGAAAACAGGGGCTGTACGCGCGACAGCACTGACGAAAATCAACCTTTGTAGACGCAGCCCGCGGTACAGGTCTCTTTGATCATCACCGCGCTCAGCTCGGGCAGCAGCGGCTTCGTCTCATCCCAAATCCACTTCGCCAGCACTTCGCTGGTGGGATTCTCAAGCCCGGGGATCTCATTTAGGTAATGGTGATCGAGGCGCTCGTAAAGGGGCTTGAACGCCGCCTTCAGTTCAGCGAAATCCATCACCCAGCCGGTATGCGCGTCCACTTCGCCAGTAATTTCCAGTCGCACCAGAAACGAATGGCCATGCAGGCGACCGCATTTGTGTCCTTGCGGAACATTAGGCAGATGATGAGCGGCTTCGAACTGGAACTCTTTAAACAGTGTGGTAGACATAATGGCTCTCAGGCTAAAAAAACCGGGGAATTCTACCTGAAATTCAGAATTTTCGCATCCGGATAGCGTTCTGGCGCACTGCCGGCCGCACCACGCACGGCGGAAAACCATAAAAGGCTGATAAAAAGCGCCTTTTTACCAGTTTTACCGATTAACTCTACCCAAAAAACCACTTAGCTATTTTGGTTATTATTTATATCGAAGCCGTATTTAATCGTTAATATACGGGCCGGTAACCTACCACTTTTCCCGCCACTTTTCGGTCCGGACTCTAGATACTGGAATTTTTAACGCGATGACAACTCAGGCACCCCCAGGTTCTCTGCTCCCGCTTAACCCGGAGCAGCTTGCACGCTTACAGGCGGCAACGACGGATTTTTCTCCCACCCAGTTGGCATGGCTCTCCGGCTACTTCTGGGGAATGATCAATCAGGCCCCCGGCAGCGTCGCGGCCAGCGCCCCGGCAGCGGCGGAGGCACCGGCGATTAAGCTGCTCTCGGCCTCGCAGACCGGCAACGCCCGCCGCGTGGCGGAACAGCTGCGCGACGACCTGCAGGCGGCAAAGCTGAACGTTAAGCTGGTCAACGCCGGCGACTATAAGTTCAAGCAGATCGGCCAGGAGAGACTGCTGGTGGTGGTGACCTCCACCCAGGGCGAAGGGGATCCGCCGGAAGAGGCTGTGGCGCTACATAAATTCCTGATGTCGAAAAAAGCGCCGAAGCTCGACGGTGCCGCCTTTGCGGTGCTGGGCCTGGGCGACACTTCCTATGAGTTCTTCAGCAAGGCGGGCAAAGATTTCGACAGTCGCCTGGCAGAGCTGGGCGCGGAGCGCCTGCTGGATCGCGTTGACGCCGACGTCGACTTCGCCGAAGCGGCGGCCAACTGGCGCCGCGCGCTGGTCGAGGTGTTGAAACAGCGCGTGCCGACCGAAACCCCCGTGCAGGCGGCTGCCAGTATCGTGGGCAGCGTGAACGAAGTGCACAGCAGCCCCTATACGAAAGAGGCGCCGCTGACCGCCAGCCTGGCGCTGAATCAAAAGATTACCGGCCGCAACTCCGATAAGGACGTGCGCCATATTGAAATCGATCTGGGCGACTCTGGCCTGCGCTACCAGCCGGGCGACGCGCTCGGCGTCTGGTATGAAAACGATCCCGCGCTGGTGGCGGAGCTGCTGAGCCTGCTGTGGCTGAAGGGCGACGAGCCGGTTCAGGTCAACAATGAAACCCTGCCGCTCAGTGAGGCGCTGCAAAAGCACTTTGAGCTGACGGTCAACACCGCGCAGATCGTCGAGCAGTATGCCGCGCTGTCGCGCAACGACGCGCTGCTGGCGCTGACGGGCGACAAGGCGAAGCTGCAGCACTATGCGCAGAGCTTCCCGATTGTCGATATGGTGCGTAACGCGCTGACCGAACTTAACGCCGAACAGCTGATCGCGCTGCTGCGTCCGCTGACGCCGCGCCTCTACTCTATCGCCTCTTCGCAGGCGGAGAATGAAACGGAAGTGCACATCACCGTCGGCGCGGTGCGCTTCGATATTGACGGATGCCCCCGCACGGGCGGCGCCTCGGGCTACCTGGCGGATCGGCTGGAAGAGGAGGCGGAAGTGCGCGTCTTTATCGAGCATAACGACCACTTCCGTCTGCCTGAAAACCCTTACGCGCCGGTCATCATGATTGGACCGGGCACCGGCATCGCACCGTTCCGCGCCTTTATGCAGCAGCGCGAGAGCGACGGCGCCGGCGGCAAAAACTGGCTCTTCTTCGGTAACCCGCACTTTACCGAAGATTTCCTCTATCAAGTGGAGTGGCAGCAGTATGTGAAAGAGGGACTACTGACCCATATCGACCTCGCCTGGTCGCGCGATCAGGAGCAGAAGGTTTACGTACAGGACAAAATCCGCGCCAAAGGGGCGGAAGTGTGGCGCTGGATCGCAGAGGGCGCCCATATTTATGTCTGCGGTGACGCCAATCGCATGGCGAAAGATGTCGAGCAGGCGCTGCTGGATGTGGTGGTCGAACACGGCGCAATGGATCGTGACATGGCCGACGAATTTTTAAGTGAGCTGCGCATTGAGCGCCGTTATCAACGAGACGTTTACTGATGAGCGAAAAGCACCCTGGACCGCTGGTTGTTGAAGGCAAGCTGGTTGACGCCGAGCGCCTTAAAAAAGAGAGTAACTATTTACGCGGCACTATTCTGGAAGATCTCGACGACGGCCTGACCGGCGGCTTCCGAGGCGATAACTTTCTGCTGATCCGCTTCCACGGCATGTATCAGCAGGATGACCGCGATATTCGCGCCGAGCGCGCCGAGCAGAAGCTCGAGCCGCGTCACGCCATGATGCTGCGCTGCCGTCTGCCGGGCGGCATTATCACGCCGACGCAGTGGCTGGCGATCGACAAGTTCGCCACCGAGAAGACGCTGTACGGCAGCATTCGTCTGACCAACCGCCAGACCTTTCAGTTTCACGGCATTCTGAAGAAGAACGTGAAGCCGTCGCACCAGATGCTGCACGAAGTGGGGCTCGACGCGCTGGCGACCGCCAACGACGTCAACCGCAACGTGCTCTGCACCTCAAACCCGGTTGAGTCGGAGCTGCATCAGGAAGCCTACGAGTGGGCGAAGAAGATCTCCGAGCACCTGCTGCCTCGCACCCGCGCCTATGCGGAGATCTGGTGGGACAAAGAGAAGGTTGCCACTACCGACGAGGAGCCGATCCTCGGCGAAACCTATCTGCCGCGTAAGTTCAAAACCACCGTGGTGATCCCGCCGCACAACGACGTCGATCTGCACGCCAACGATCTGAACTTCATCGCCGTGGCGGAGAAGGGCAAGCTGATCGGCTTTAACCTGCTGGTGGGCGGCGGGCTGTCGATCGAGCACGGCAACAAGGCGACCTATGCGCGTACCGCCAGCGAAATCGGCTATCTGCCGCTGCACAAGACGCTGGATGTAGCGGCTGCCGTGGTGACCACGCAGCGCGACTGGGGCAACCGCACCGATCGTAAAAACGCCAAAACCAAATACACGCTGGAGCGCGTCGGTGTCGACACCTTCAAGGCGGAAGTCGAGAAGCGCGCCGGCCTCACCTTTGAGCCGATTCGTCCTTACGAATTCACCACCCGCGGCGACCGCTTCGACTGGATCAAGGGTATCGACAACAAATGGCACCTGACGCTGTTTGT
Organism: Candidatus Pantoea persica; assembly: GCF_013753875.1. Lineage (GTDB taxonomy): Bacteria > Pseudomonadota > Gammaproteobacteria > Enterobacterales > Enterobacteriaceae > Pantoea > Pantoea persica. Next base: position 47,303 of record NZ_SMDS01000018.1, on the reverse strand, counting down.
GGAAAACGGTCGCCTGCTCGACTATCCGCAGCGCCCGCTGAAGAGCGGTATCGCGGCCATTGCCCGCGTGCATAAAGGCGACTTCCGCCTAACGGCGAACCAGAACCTGATAGTCGCCGGCGTGCCAGAGAACGAGAAGGCGCGCATCGAGGCGATCGCCCGCGAGCATGGCCTGATGGAGAACGTCAGCGCGCAGCGCGAGAACTCCATGGCGTGCGTCGCCTTCCCAACCTGCCCGCTGGCGATGGCGGAAGCGGAGCGTTTTCTGCCCGCCTTTGTGACGCGCGTGGAAGAGATCATGCACCGCCATGGCGTCGGTGACGAGCATATCGTACTGCGCGTGACCGGCTGCCCCAACGGCTGCGGCCGCGCGCTGCTGGCGGAAATAGGCCTGGTGGGCAAAGCGCCGGGCCGCTACAACCTGCATATCGGCGGCAACCGCACCGGTACGCGCATTCCGCGCATGCACCGCGAAAACATCACCGAGAGCGAAATCCTCGCCAGCATCGACGAGCTGGTGGCGCGCTGGGCGCAAGAGCGTCACGGCGATGAAGGCTTCGGCGACTTTGCGATCCGCGTCGGCATCGTCAAGCCGGTGGTGGATCCTGCACGAGACTTCTGGGATTCGGAGGCAGTATGAGTCAGTTAGATCTTGCAGCACTGAGCGAAATGAAAAAAGTCGAGCGCACCCAAGTGCTGGCGGCGACCAATGCACAGCTGGAGAAAAGCTCGGCGGAGGCGCGCGTCAGCTGGGCGCTGGAGAACCTGCCGGGCGCCTTTTTGCTCTCGTCGAGTTTCGGCATTCAGGCGGCGGTGTCGCTGCATCTGGTAACGCGTCAGATGCCGGATATTCCGGTGATCCTCACCGATACCGGCTATCTGTTCCCGGAGACCTACCGCTTTATCGACCAGCTGACGGAGCAGCTGGACCTCAACCTGCAGGTATTCCGCGCCGAAACTTCGGCCGCCTGGCAGGAGGCGCGCTACGGTAAGCTGTGGGAGCAGGGCGTGGAAGGCATTGAGCAGTACAACCAGATCAACAAGGTCGAGCCGATGAACCGCGCGCTGCAGACTCTGGGCGCGCAGAGCTGGTTCGCCGGGCTGCGGCGCGATCAGTCCGGCAGCCGCGCCAATCTGCCGGTGCTGGGCGTGCAGCGCGGCGTCTTTAAGGTGCTGCCGATTATCGACTGGGATAACCGCCAGATTCATCAGTATTTGCAGCAGCACAACCTTAAGTACCATCCGCTGTGGGGTGAGGGCTATTTGTCGGTGGGCGATACCCACACCACGCGCAAATGGGAACCCGGTATGGCGGAAGAGGAGACGCGCTTCTTCGGTCTGAAGCGCGAGTGCGGCCTGCACGAAGGCTAAACCCGCTGTCGTCGCGTGTTCTGCGCGCCGGCTGCTTTACAGCGCGGCCAGCGCCGCGAAATCCTCCGCTATGCGCGTCACGTTCAGCCTTGTCACCTCATAGTTCGCCACCGCTATAAAGGGATCCTCCGCCAGAATGTCATCCAGCCGCGATCGGTCGATATCTTTTACCTGCACGATACCACCCGTGACCACCCGTGCGCGGATCTTTGCGCCCGGCGACGATAAACACCTTAGCCGCGAAATAGCGATCCAGCCACTGAATATGCGGCGCCAGCAGCGCCTCGACCTCTTCCATCGGGCGAACATAGCTTAACGAGACGATATACATGATTATCCTCACACTTTGGGGTTAGTCAGCTCGCCCAGCAGCGGCAGCAGCACGCGCACACTGTCGCGGGTGCGTAGCGAAATGTGGCCCGGCAGCCAGCGATCTAGGTAGCTGAGATTATCGCAATCGGTCTGATGGCGCGTGGTGCCGTCGGGGAAATGGGGCGTGCGGCTGCGCTGCTGCGCGCCATCTTTGCCGCCCAGCGCCCAGTTGCTCGCCGTGACGTCCAGCAGCGGAAAGCCCGCCTTATCGAAGGCGTTCACGCCCGCATAGTCGCGCGCCGACAGCTGGTGGCTGGCGGCGGAGATGCCGAGCTGCTGCGCAGGGCGCGTTCGCTGGTCTGCTTGCGTACCGCGCGCGGCGTATTGGCAGAGGTGATCGCCGGTGATCAGGCTGTTGAGATCTACCACCAGCAGCGTGTTCTTTTTCTCTTTCGCGCTCATACGCGCCACATTAGTCCTGCATGCCGTCCAGCGCGCTGTCGCCTGCGCTTAGCGCCACAAAGCGCACGCTGTAGTGCAGCGGCCGCTTGCTCAGCTGCTGCGCCAGCTCCAGCATCACGCCCAGCTCTGAGGCGTTGTCATCTACGCCCTGCAGGAGCAGGCTGCCGGGATAGCGCGCCTCGTCGCGGCTACTGAGCGGCGTCCAGGTGTCGAGATGCGCCACAATCAGGATCTCCTGCGGTACGCTGCCGGCGCGCGCGGCGATGGTTGAGGTCGCCGTCACCTTATGCCACCGCGTCTCGCCGCGTTGATCACGCCAACGATAGCCGGTATTGAATTGACGGGTATTACTCTGAAAACCGAGCGTGGCGAACTGCTGCAGATAGTTCGGCGGTCATCAGTTCGGCCGGGCTGCCGCTCATGCGGCCCGGGAAGTAGGTGGCGATGTGGCGAAGCTGCTGCTCAGCGAACTGCCCGGGTGCCGTCTGCGTGGCCTGGGCGGGCAAAGCGAAACCGCAAGTTAACAGCGCGGCCAGGCGGAGAAAGGCAAACATGCTGTGTTCCTTGTAGGTCATCCTGTGACAGAAGCCAAAATTTTTTTGCTGCCTAGTATGAAACTGTGATCGCCATTAAACAATTTGATTCGCTCTGAAAGCCTCGTCGGATCATCCGTTAAGCACATATTGTTATGAGCTTGCCCGGTGCGTTATTCCATTCGGTAACTACTCATTCCAATTCGTAATTTCATCTGGCGGAAGGGCGCAACGTATAGTCGCATTAAATTACGGTTACAACATTAGGGTTATCGTGGATTACTTGCCTCTGTTCGCTGATCTCAAGGGTCGTCCGGTGCTGGTTGTAGGCGGCGGAGACGTCGCGGCGCGTAAAATCGAACTGCTGCGCCGCGCATCTGCGCAGGTGCTTGTCGTCTCGCGCGAGCTTTGCCCTGAACTGCAGGCGCTGCATCAGGAGCAGCAGATAGCCTGGCTGGCGACCGCCTTCGAGCCGGCCCAGCTGGACCAGGTTTTTCTCGTCATTGCCGCCACCGACGATAACCAGCTTAATCGCCAGGTATACGACGAGGCCAACGCCCGTCACCGGCTGGTTAACGTGGTGGACGATCAGCCGAAGTGCAGCTTTATCTTTCCCTCTACCGTAGACCGCTCGCCGCTGGTGGTGGCGATCTCATCCAGCGGCACCGCGCCGGTGCTGGCGCGCATGCTGCGCGAAAAGCTGGAGGCGCTGCTGCCCGCTAGCTTGGGGCAGATAGCGGAGGTGGCGGGCTCGTTCCGCGATAGCGTGAAGCAGCGCTTCAGCCGCATGACCGACCGCCGCCGCTTCTGGGAGCGCGCCTTTAACGGCCTGTTTGCCAGTCAGATGGCGGCCGGTAATGTCAATGAGGCGACGCGCATCCTGCAGCGCGAACTGCAGGAGGAGTCGAACCGCGCGGGCGAAATTATTCTGGTCGGCGCCGGACCGGGCGACAGCGGGTTGCTGACACTGCGTGGTTTACAGGTGATGCAGCTGGCCGACGTGGTGCTCTATGACCATCTGGTCAGCGACGAGGTGCTGGATCTGGTGCGGCGCGACGCCGACCGGATCTGCGTCGGCAAGCGCGCCGGCGCCCATTCGGTGCCGCAGGAGGAGACCAATCGCCTGCTGGTGGAGCTGGCGCGCAAAGGCAAACGCGTGGTGCGCCTGAAAGGGGGCGATCCCTTTATCTTTGGCCGCGGCGGCGAAGAGCTGCAGGCGGCGCAGGAAGCGGGCATTCTCTTCCAAGTAGTGCCTGGCGTTACGGCGGCGGCGGGTGCCACCGCCTATGCCGGCATTCCGCTGACGCACCGCGATCACGCACAAAGCGTGCTGTTTATCACCGGTCACTGCCGCGCCGACGGCGACGGCATTGACTGGTCTTCGCTGGCGCGCGCGCGCCAGACGCTGGCGATCTATATGGGCACGGTCAAAGCGGCGGAGATCAGCGCGCAGCTGATCGCGCACGGTCGCGCCGCCGATACGCCGGTCGCGGTGATCGGCCGCGGCACGCGGCAGGATCAGCAGGTGCTGACCGGCACCCTGAACGATCTGGAGAGGCTGGCAGCCGCCGCGCCGACGCCCGCGCTGCTGGTGATCGGCGAAGTAGTCAATCTGCACGGGCAGCTGGCCTGGTTCCAACATTCTGCACAGCAGGCGACCCGCGAGTCCGCCGTTGTCAATTTGGCTTGAGGAAAAATCATGGACCAAAAAAGACTCACTCATCTGCGTCAGTTAGAGGCGGAGAGCATCCATATCATCCGCGAAGTCGCGGCGGAGTTCAGCAATCCGGTAATGATGTACTCCATTGGCAAAGATTCGTCGGTGATGCTGTATCTGGCGCGCAAGGCCTTTTTCCCGGGCACGCTGCCGTTTCCGCTGCTGCACGTGGATACCGGCTGGAAGTTCCGCGAAATGTATGCCTTCCGCAACCGCACCGTGAAGGAGATGGGCGCTGAGCTGCTGGTCCATCACAATCCGGAAGGCGTGGCGATGGGCATTAACCCCTTCGTGCACGGCAGCGCTAAGCACACTGATATCATGAAAACCGAAGGGCTGAAGCAGGCGCTGAACAAGTATGGCTTTGACGCCGCCTTCGGCGGCGCGCGCCGCGACGAAGAGAAGTCGCGTGCCAAAGAGCGCATCTACTCTTTTCGCGACCGCTTCCACCGCTGGGACCCGAAAAACCAGCGTCCAGAGCTGTGGCACAACTACAACGGGCAGATCAACAAGGGCGAAAGCATCCGCGTCTTCCCGCTGTCGAACTGGACCGAACTCGATATCTGGCAGTACATCTTTCTGGAAAACATTGAGATCGTGCCGCTCTATCTTGCCGCGCCGCGTCCGGTACTGGAGCGCGACGGCATGCTGATAATGGTGGATGACGATCGTATCGATCTGCAGCCCGGCGAAGTGATCAAACAGCGCATGGTGCGTTTCCGCACGCTTGGCTGCTGGCCGCTGACTGGCGCGGTGGAGTCTGACGCGCAGACGCTGCCGGAAATTATCGAAGAGATGCTGGTCTCCATTACCAGCGAACGCCAGGGCCGCGTGATTGACCGCGATCAGTCCGGTTCGATGGAACTGAAAAAACGTCAGGGTTATTTCTAAGGAGACGCCTATGAATACCGTTATTGCACAACAGATCGCCGATCAAGGCGGCGTCGAAGCCTGGCTGACCGCGCAGCAGCACAAAAGCCTACTGCGTTTCCTGACCTGCGGCAGTGTCGACGACGGCAAAAGTACGCTGATCGGCCGCCTGTTGCACGACACGCGCCAGATCTATGAAGATCAGCTCTCTTCGCTGCACAACGACAGCAAGCGCCACGGCACCCAGGGCGAAAAGCTCGACCTGGCGCTGCTGGTGGACGGCCTGCAGGCAGAACGCGAGCAGGGCATCACTATCGATGTGGCCTACCGCTACTTCTCTACCGAGAAGCGCAAATTCATTATCGCTGACACGCCGGGACATGAGCAGTACACCCGTAATATGGCGACCGGCGCCTCGACCTGCGACCTGGCAATTTTGCTGATCGACGCGCGAAAAGGGGTGCTGGACCAGACGCGCCGCCACAGTTTTATCTCGACGCTGCTGGGCATCAAGCATCTGGTGGTGGCGATCAATAAAATGGACCTGGTGGAATACAGCCAGGACACTTTCGAGCAGATCAAACAGGATTACCTCGACTTTGCGGCGCAGCTGCCGGAAGACCTCGACATCCGCTTTGTGCCGATGTCCGCGCTGGAAGGGGACAACGTCGCCACGCCGAGCCAGACTATGCTGTGGTACAGCGGCCCGACGCTGCTCGGCGTGTTGGAAATCGTCAAGGTGAAACGCGTGGTGGATGCGCAGCCGATGCGCTTCCCGGTGCAGTACGTAAACCGCCCGAACCTGGATTTCCGCGGCTATGCGGGCACGCTGGCGTCCGGCGTGGTGAAGGTCGGCCAGCGCGTGAAGGTGCTGCCTTCCGGCGTCGAGTCCACGGTAGCGCGTATCGTTACCTTTGACGGCGATCTGCAGGAAGCGGGCGCGGGCGAAGCCATTACGCTGGTGCTGAACGACGAAATCGATATCAGCCGCGGCGATCTACTGGTGGACAGCGCGGCGCAGCTGAGCGCGGTGCAGTCCGCAACGGTCGACGTGGTGTGGATGGCGGAGCAGTCGCTGCAGCCGGGCCAGAGCTACGACGTGAAGATCGCGGGCAAGAAGACGTGCGCTCGGGTGGCGAAGATTATTCACCAGGTTGAGATCAATACGCTGGAGAAGCGCGCCGCCGACACGCTGCCGCTGAACGGCATCGGGCTGGTAGAGGTGACATTCGACGAGCCGATGGTGCTGGACAATTATCAGCAAAACCCGGTGACCGGCGGGATGATCTTTATCGATCGCCTGAGCAACGTTACCGTGGGCGCCGGCATGATCCGCGAGCCGCTCAGCGGCGCGGCGGCGCAGGCGGGGCAGTTCGGCTACTTCGAGCTGGAGCTGAACACGCTGATCCGTCGTCACTTCCCGCACTGGAACGCGCGCGATCTGCTGGTCGGTAAGTAATGGCGCAGCACGATGAAAACGTAGTGTGGCACGATCATCCGGTGACGCGCGCCGAGCGCGAGCAGCAGCACGGCCATCAGGGTGTGGTGCTGTGGTTTACCGGCCTCTCCGGCTCCGGCAAATCGACGGTCGCCGGCGCGCTGGAGCAGGCGCTGCACCGGCTCGGCGTCAGCACCTATCTGCTGGACGGCGACAATGTGCGCTACGGCCTGTGCCGCGACCTCGGCTTCAGCGACGCGGATCGCAAAGAGAACATCCGCCGCGTCGGCGAAGTGGCGAAGCTGATGGTGGACGCCGGTTTGGTAGTGCTAACCGCCTTTATCTCGCCGCATCGCGCCGAGCGTCAGATGGTGCGCGATCTGCTGCCGGAAGGGCGCTTTATCGAGGTGTATGTCGATACGCCGCTGGCGGTGTGCGAAGCGCGCGATCCCAAGGGCTTATACAAAAAAGCCCGTGCCGGCGAGCTGCGCAATTTTACCGGCATCGACAGCGTGTATGAGGCGCCAGAGCGGCCTGAAATCCTCCTTGAAGGGGAACAATTGGTTACAAAACTCGCCGACCAATTGTTAGACTTGCTGCGCCGCCACGATATCATCGGATCCTGAATAGACAAGCAGCAAATCGACGTTGATTTGCCGCCTTAGCGTCAACAGGATTTCTATGCAGAACGTAACCCCCATGCTGGCCCGTAAAGATGAACGCACGCCGGAGGAGCCTCGCTCTTCACTGCCGGGCGGCATCATCGGCTTTATCTTCTACTGGTGCGCGCTGGCGATCCCGTTCCTGCTGTACGGCTCCAATACGCTTTTTTTCTTCCTTTATAACTGGCTCTTTTTCCTAGTGCTGCTGCTGCCGGTGTCGGTGCTGATCGGCATTATTCTCGGCATCACGCTGCGCGGCAATCTGCTCTGGACCACGCTCGCCACCGCAGCGGTAGTGATCTGCCTTTTCTGGCTGCTCTTCTCTTTTCTCTCCGACTGGTAATCTGCCGGATGTGCAAACGCGTCGGCAGGTTACAAAATTTTATCCGCCTGCCTTCTCGCCATCCTAATCAAAATTTGTGCAGACGGCTGCGAAAGCGGGCTATTTTCGCGGCTGGAGTGGAGTCCTGTGCAAAGTTATGGGATGATTGAGCCGTTTTTTAGGGGGCGGGATGGGAAAACTGACGTTACTGCTACTGGTGGTGCTCGGCTGGCTTCAATACTCGCTATGGCTGGGCAAAAACGGTATTCATGACTACACGCGCGTCAATGACGACGTCGCGGTACAACAGGTGAACAACGCCAAACTTAAAGCGCGTAACGATCAGCTGTTTGCCGAAATTGACGATCTCAATGGCGGCTCTGAGGCGATCGAGGAACGCGCGCGCAATGAACTGGGCATGATTAAGCCCGGGGAAACCTTCTATCGTCTGGTGCCGGACCAGAACAAACGCAACGCGCAGGCTGCGCAAAACCAACGACGATAATTCATGAACACGCTCTCTTCCCCTGCGGAGGTGATTGCCGTCGTGCCTGCTGCCGGTATCGGCAGCCGTATGCAGGCGGCATGCCCCAAACAGTACCTGACCATTAGTCAGCACACGCTTCTTGAGCACAGCATTGCCCGTCTCTTTTCCCATCCCGCTATCACGCAGGTTATCGTCGCCGTCAGTCCGGACGACGCGCAGTTTGCGTTGCTACCGCTGGCGTGCGATCCGCGCGTGCTGCGCGTAACGGGCGGCGAGACGCGCGCGGAATCGGTGCTGGCCGGGCTGCACGCGGCGCAGGGCGCCAGCTGGGTGCTGGTGCATGACGCGGCGCGCCCCTGTCTGCATCCCGACGATCTTGCGCGCCTGCTGCAGGTGCGCGAAACCAGCTGCGTCGGCGGCATTCTGGCCACGCCGGTGCGCGACACCATGAAGCGCGGAGAGCCGGGCAAGGCCGCGGTGGCGAACACCGTCGAGCGCGACGATCTCTGGCACGCGCTGACGCCGCAGCTGTTTCCGCACACGCTGCTGACCGCCTGCCTGACGCGGGCGCTGACAGAGGGCGCGATCATTACTGACGAAGCCTCCGCGCTAGAGTATTGCGGCTATCATCCGCTGCTGGTCAGCGGACGCAGTGATAACATCAAAGTCACCCGGCCAGAAGATCTGGCGCTGGCGGCATTTTATCTAACCCAGATTGAGTTAAAGGAGAGCGCATGATGCGTATCGGTTACGGTTTTGACGTTCACGCCTTTGGGGGCGAAGGTCCGCTGTTGATTGGCGGCGTGCGAATTCCCTTCGAGCAGGGATTTATCGCCCATTCCGACGGCGACGTGGCGCTGCATGCGCTCACCGACGCGCTGCTTGGCGCGGTGGCGATGGGCGACATCGGCAAACTGTTCCCCGATACCGATCCCGCCTTTAAAGGCGCGGACAGCAGCGGTCTGCTGCGCGAAGCCTGGCGACGCATCGCTGAAAAAGGCTACCGCATCGGTAACGTCGACGTGACGATTATCGCGCAGGCGCCGAAAATGCTGCTGCATGTGCCGCAGATGCGCGTCAATATTGCCGAAGATCTCGGCTGCCATGTGGATCAGGTCAACGTGAAGGCGACCACCACTGAAAAGCTGGGTTTTACCGGCCGCGGCGAAGGCATTGCCTGCGAGGCGGTCGCGCTGCTGCTGAAGGCGGACGCGGCATGATGCTGGCGCAGCAGGCTTATCTACACGGCCAGCCGACCGCGTACGGCGCGATCAAAGCCAGCCCGGAAGATTTTGTGGTGGTGGAAGATCTGGGCTACGCCGCCGACGGCGAAGGGAAGCACCTGCTGGTGCGCATTCGTAAAACCGGCGCCAATACCCGCTTCGTGGCGGAGGCGCTGGCGAAATTCCTCGGCGTGCATCAGCGCGACATGAGCTATGCCGGTATGAAGGACCGCCATGCGGTGACCGAGAAGACGCTCTGCTTCCGCATGCCGGGTAACGCGATGCCCGACTTGAGCGCGTTTCAGCTGGAAGGGGTCGAGATCCTCGACGTAGTGGGCGCGCTGGCGGGCAACGCCTTTCGTCTGGTAGTGCGCCAGATTAGCGATCGCGAGGCGGTCGAGTCGTGCCTCGAGCTGATCCGCGACGCCGGCGTGCCCAACTATTTCGGCATGCAGCGCTTTGGGCGCGTCGGCAATAACCTGACCATGGCGCAGCAGTGGGCGAGCGGCGAAATCAGCCTGCGCGATCGCAACAAGCGCAGCCTGATCCTGTCGGCAGCGCGCAGCGCACTGTTCAATCAGGTCACCAGCGTGCGCCTGACGCAGCAGGGAACGCTGACGCAGGTGATTGACGGCGATGCGCTGCAGCTTACCGGCCGCGGCGCTGGTTTGTCGCGCAGGCCGCAGAGCTGCCTGAGCTGCAGGCGCGCGTCGATCAGCATGAGCTGCGCATTACCGCGCCGCTGCCGGGACGCGGCGAGCCTGGCCCGCAGGCGGAGGCGCTCGCCTTCGAACAGCAATCTCTGGCGGGCGCAGTATAATTAGTTACACTGCTTGAGCGAGAGCGCGTGGACGCGGCGCGCCGCGCGATGCTGGTGGTGCCGCGCGATCTGCGCTGGAGCTGGTGGGACGACGTCACGCTGGAGCTGCAGTTCTGGTTGCCGGCCGGCAGCTTTGCGACCAGCATAATTCGGGAGCTTCTGCGACAGGAGGGTGACGATGCGGATATTGCTGAGTAATGATGACGGAATTCATGTGCGGGGCATTCAGACGCTGACAAACGCGCTGCGCGCTATCGCGGACGTGCAGGTTGTCGCGCCCGATCGCAATCGCAGCGGCGCCTCTAATTCGCTGATGCTGGAAATGCCACTGCGCACCTTTACCTATGAGAACGGCGATATCGCCGTTCAGATGGGTACGCCAACCGACTGCGTCTATCTTGGCGTCAACGCCCTGATACAGCCGCGGCCCGATATCGTGGTCTCCGGCATCAATGCTGGACCCAATCTGGGCGACGACGTGATCTATTCCGGCACCGTGGTGGCGGCGATGGAGGGGCTTCATCTGGGGCTGCCGGCGCTGGCGGTCTCCCTTTACGGCTATCAGCACTACGACACGGCGGCGGCAGTCACTCGCGCCATTTTACAGGCGCTGACGCATGAGCCGCTGCGCACCGGACGTATCCTCAATATCAACGTGCTGGATCTGCCGCTTGAGGCGATCAAATGCATTCGCGTGACGCGCTGCGGCAGCCGTCATCCCGCCGATCAGGTGATCGCCCAGCAGGATCCGCGCGGCAATACGCTTTACTGGATTGGGCCGCCGAGCGAGAAGTTCGACGCCGGCCCGTACACCGATTTTGCCGCCGTGGATCAGGGCTACGTCTCGGTGACCGCCCTGCATGTCGATTTAACCGCGCACGGCGCGCAAGAGGTGCTTATCGACTGGCTGAACAAGTCGGAGGTCCATCTCGCATGGTAAACCGCCGGATTGAAACGTTGCTGGAGCAGCTGCGCCAGCAGGGCATTCAGGATGAGAACCTGTTAAAGGCCATCGCTGCGGTGCCGCGTGAACGTTTTATCGACGAAGCCTTCGAGCATAAAGCTTGGGATAATGTGGCGCTGCCTATTGGCTCAGGCCAGACCATTTCACAGCCCTATATGGTGGCGCGCATGACCGAGCTGTTGGAGCTGCATCCTCACTCGCGCGTGCTGGAGATCGGCACCGGTTCCGGCTACCAGACCTCTATTCTGGCGCACCTGGTGGATCACGTTTACTCCGTCGAGCGCATCAAAGGTCTGCAGTGGCAGGCGAAGCGCCGCCTTAAGCAGCTCGATCTGCACAACGTCTCAACGCGTCACGGCGACGGCTGGCAGGGCTGGCCGGCGCGCGGGCCGTTCGATGCGATTATCGTCACGGCCGCGCCGCCGGAAATTCCGACTGCGCTGATTGCGCAGCTGGATGAAGGCGGCATTATGGTGCTGCCGGTTGGAGACGACCAGCAGGTGCTGAAGCGTCTTCGTCGTCAGGGTGGCGGCATTGTGGAAGAAAATATTGAGCCGGTGCGGTTTGTTCCGCTGGTGCAGGGCGACCTGGCCTGAGATTTTCCCTACTTATTTCTTCACAACTGTTTCATAGCACCATCCTTTTGGTCTTGTTACTATCCATTTTCATGCGTAATACGCAGGCTTTTATGCGCCTCGCAGAGATTTGTGCTGGCGCGTGAGCAAAACAACGTTATTCAGGTTTGCCATCAGGGGGGGGAACTAATGAGCACGGGAAGCCCAATATTTCAGTTACGCCGCCTTGCGGCGCTTTCTCTGGTAGGATTTTGGCTGGCAGGCTGTAGTTTCGGCGACAACACACAGGCACCCATTAGCCAGGTTGGAGGTAACAACGGCGGCGGCGGCGGCATGTTAAGCTCGTCAGGCGGCGTTCCTTCCGCTCCGTCTCAGAATGGAATGGTTAGCGGCAATGATAATGTCGTTATGCAAAACGGCCGTATTGTGTACAACCGCAGTTATCAGAACATTCCGAAAGGTAGCTATGCGGGCGAGACCTATACCGTCAAGCGCGGTGATACGCTGTTCTACATCGCCTGGATTACCGGCAATGACTTCCGCGATCTGGCGCAGCGCAATAATATCGCGGCCCCGTACGGCCTGAACGTAGGCCAGACGCTGCAGGTTGGCAACGGCGCCGGCCAGCCAATTACTGGCGGAAATGCCATCACTGCAGCGGACGCAACTCAGGGTGGCATCCCTGTCGCGCCGCAAATTAAACCGGCCCCTGTTGCACAGCAACCAGTTATTACGTATTCTGATGATTCGGGTGATTCGACAGGCAGCAAAATGTTGCCGTCGAAAGGGACAAATGTTGCAACGACAACAGCGCCCCCCGTGGTTGTCGCACCGCCTACGGTCAGCAGTACAACGAACAGTTCGACGCCGGTTGGAAGCTGGCATTGGCCGACCGATGGGAAGATTATCGATAACTTCTCCGCTTCCGAAGGGGGAAATAAAGGAATCGATATCGCTGGTTCGCGTGGACAGCCTGTCGTCCCTACTGCATCAGGAAGGGTAGTGTACGCAGGTAACGCGCTCCGGGGTTACGGCAATCTGATCATAATTAAGCATAATGATGATTATCTCAGTGCCTACGCCCATAACGATACAATGCTGGTCCGGGAACAACAGGAAGTTAAGGCGGGGCAAAAGATCGCTACCATGGGTAGCACCGGAACCAGTTCAGTTAGATTACATTTTGAAATTCGTTACAAGGGGAAATCCGTAAACCCGTTGCGTTATTTACCGCAGCGATAAACCGGCAGAACCCTGCTGTTCTGCCCTGGGATCACGGGTAGGGGCCGCTTATGAGCCAGAATACGCTGAAAGTAAACGAGTTACATGAAGATGCGGAATTCGAGGAGAACGGAGCTGAGTTTTTTGATGAGAAGGCTCTTGTTGAAAACGAACCTGGTGATAACGACGTTGTGGAAGAGGAGTTATTGTCACAGGGTGCGACGCAACGCGTTTTGGATGCGACGCAGCTCTATCTCGGGGAGATTGGCTATTCCCCACTGTTAACGGCAGAGGAAGAGGTATTCTTCGCTCGCCGCGCATTACGGGGCGATATTCCTTCTCGTCGCCGCATGATTGAAAGTAACTTACGACTGGTGGTGAAGATTGCTCGTCGCTATAGCAATCGTGGTCTGGCGCTGCTGGACCTGATTGAAGAGGGTAATCTCGGTCTAATCCGTGCCGTTGAGAAGTTTGACCCCGAGCGTGGGTTCCGCTTCTCAACCTACGCCACCTGGTGGATTCGTCAGACGATTGAACGGGCGATCATGAATCAAACCCGTACCATCCGTCTGCCTATTCACATTGTGAAAGAGCTGAACGTTTATCTGCGCACCGCGCGCGAACTCTCCCACAAGCTCGATCATGAGCCGAGCGCGGAAGAGATTGCGGAGCAGCTGGATAAACCTGTTGATGACGTCAGCCGTATGCTGCGTCTCAACGAGCGCATCACTTCGGTTGATACGCCGCTGGGCGGCGATTCCGAAAAAGCGCTGCTGGATATTCTGGCCGATGAGAAAGACAACGGTCCGGAAGATACCACACAGGATGACGATATGAAGCAGAGCATTGTCAAATGGCTGTTCGAACTGAACGCCAAGCAGCGCGAAGTGCTGGCACGTCGTTTCGGCCTGCTGGGCTATGAAGCGGCAACGCTGGAAGATGTCGGTCGCGAAATCGGTTTGACCCGTGAGCGCGTCCGTCAGATTCAGGTAGAAGGTCTGCGTCGTCTGCGGGAAATTCTGCAGACGCAGGGGCTGAACATCGAAGCACTGTTTCGTGAATAATTAGCAGCCTGCAAGCATAAAAAAGCGGTGGCGAAAGCCACCGCTTCTTAAGCCAGGCCGCGCGCTGCGCCTGCGCAGAGCATCCGCAGGCCACAGGCAGACGTTATATCAGCGACTTGAGCCGGTAGATCCACTCCAGCGCCTGACGCGGCGTCAGCGTGTCGGGATCCAGCGCCTCCAGCGCCTCCAGCGCCTCCACGGCGGGCAAGGTCTCTTCCACCAGCAGCGGCAGCTGCGAACCATCTACGGTAGTCGCGGTGGAATTATTCGATAGTGACTCCAGCTCCTTCAGCTTGGAGCGCGCGCGCTTGATCACCTCTTTCGGCACGCCAGCCAGCGCCGCTACCGCCAGGCCGTAGCTTTTGCTGGCAGCGCCGTCCTGAACTCTGTGCATAAAGGCGATGGTGTCGCCGTGCTCAACGGCGTCCAGATGGACGTTGACCACGCCCTCCATTTTTTCCGGCAGGGTTGTCAGCTCGAAATAGTGGGTGGCGAACAGCGTCATGGCTTTGATGCGATTGGCCAGATTCTCCGCGCAGGCCCAGGCGAGCGACAGGCCGTCATAGGTCGAGGTGCCGCGGCCGATTTCATCCATTAGCACCAAGCTGTGCTCGGTGGCGTTATGCAGGATATTGGCGGTTTCCGTCATCTCCACCATAAAGGTTGATCGTCCCGACGCTAGGTCATCCGCCGCGCCGATGCGGGTAAAGATGCGATCCAGCGGACCGATCAGCGTCTCTTCCGCTGGCACAAAGCTGCCGATCCACGCCATCAGCGCCATCAGCGCCGCCTGACGCATATAGGTACTCTTACCGCCCATGTTCGGGCCAGTAATAATCAGCATGCGGCGCTGTGGCGCGAGCGTAAGCGGGTTGGCGATAAATGGCTCTTTCAGCACCTGCTCAACGACCGGATGGCGTCCGCCGGTGATTCTGATGCCCGGCTTATCCTGCAGCGTCGGGCGGCAGTAGTTCAGCGTCCAGGCGCGCTCCGCTAGGTTGCTCAGCACATCCAGCTCGGCGAGCGCCGCGGCGCTAAGCTGCAGCGCTTCCAGATGTGGCAACAGCTGATCGAACAGCGCGTCGTAGAGGCTTTTCTCCAGCGCCAGCGCTTTGCCTTTCGAGGTCAGCACCTTGTCCTCGTACTCTTTGAGCTCGGGGATGATATAGCGTTCTGCATTTTTCAGGGTCTGGCGACGCACATAGTTAATGGGGACATGGTCGCTCTGGCCACGGCTGACCTGAATATAGTAGCCGTGCACCGCATTAAAGCCGACTTTCAGCGTATCCAGCCCCAGTTTTTCCCGCTCGCGGATCTCCAGCCTGTCGAGATAGTCCGTCGCACCGTCCGCCAGCGCGCGCCACTCGTCCAGCTCCGCGTTGTAGCCTGGCGCGATCACGCCGCCGTCGCGCACCAGCACTGGCGGCGAGTCGATAATGGCGTTTTCCAGCAGCTCGCGCAGCGCAGTAAATTCGCCCATTTGCTGGCGCAGCCGGATGAGCTGCGCGCTCTGGGCGTCGGCTAGCAGCGCATTCAGCTCCGGCAGCTGCTGGAAGGCGTGACGCATACGCGCTAAATCGCGCGGGCGCGCCGTATGCAGCGCCAGGCGCGCCAGAATGCGCTCTAGATCGCCAACCTGGCACAGCACCGGCTGCAGCGCGTCGCTCAGCGGCTGCAGCTCGGCAATCGCATCCTGACGCTGCGCAATGACCGCTGCGTCGCGCAGCGGCATATGCAGCCAGCGCTTGAGCATGCGGCTGCCCATCGGCGTGACGGTGCGGTCCAGCACCGCCGCCAGCGTATTCTCCGTGCCGCCTGCCAGATTCTGCGTGATCTCGAGATTGCGGCGCGTGGCGGCATCCATAATGATGCTGTCCTGTTGGCGATCCATGCTGAGTGAGCGGATGTGCGGCAGGTTGGTGCGCTGCGTATCCTTGACGTACTGCAGCAGGCAGCCCGCTGCGCACAGCGCCTGATGCGCCTGCTCTACGCCAAATCCATTCAGATCGCGGGTGCCGAACTGCAGGTTCAGCTGCTGGCGCGCGGTATCGATCTCGAACTCCCACATCGGGCGACGACGCAAACCGCGTCGCTGTTCAATCAGAGACATCGCTTGCAGATCTTCCGGATAGAGCAGCTCGGCGGGATTGGTGCGCTGCAGCTCGGCGGCCATGGTTTCCTTGTCCGACGGCTCGCTCAGGCGAAAACGGCCCGAGCTGATATCCAGCGTGGCGTAGCCAAAGCCTTGCGGCCCCTGCACCAGCGCAGCTAGCAGGTTGTCCTGACGCTCCTGCAGCAGCGCCTCGTCGCTGATGGTGCCCGGCGTGACGATGCGCACCACTTTGCGCTCGACCGGTCCTTTGCTGAGCGCGGGATCGCCGATCTGTTCGCAGATCGCCACAGATTCGCCCAGCTGTACCAGTTTCGCCAGATAGCTTTCCACCGCGTGATAGGGCACGCCCGCCATAGGAATCGGCTCGCCGGCCGAGGCGCCACGTTTGGTGAGCGAAATTTCCAGCAGCTGCGACGCGCGGCGGGCATCGTCGTAAAAAAGCTCATAAAAATCGCCCATGCGGTAAAACAGCAGGATGTCAGGATGTTCCGCCTTCAGGCGTAAATACTGCATCATCATGGGCGTATGGGCGGTGATGTCCTTATCGACTGACTTGTTCATAAGTAATCAACTCTTAAATCATTCGGTTAATGGGCAAGCCTTATATCGACTGCATGTTCTGGCGTACGTCAGGAGTGCTGCTGCGTTAATCGGGATATCTCCGTCTCAACGCGCGTCGAAACAGAGAAGGTGCGCTGGAGCAGGCGGCTTTGGCTGCGTGGTATGCAGCGTCTGGCGGTCATTATGAAAAATTGTCCGCTTAACATCAAGGCTGTCCGCCGCCGCGCCGCGATGATATCGCTTCAGCACAGCAGCCTGATATGCGCGTGACGTTATCAGGCTGCGTAGCAAAAGCCTAACGGATTTCCGTTCGGACAGCGTGCCATGCGAAACGTTACGCAAAGATTAGCCCGGCGCATGCAGCAGCAGCGCACCCGCCAGCGCCAGGCAGCGACCGAATGGCAGCGGCAGCGAGCAGGGACACCACATCAGCAGGCGCGCCAGCAGAACAGCCGACCGCGCCGTGCTGGCGGCTATCAGCAGCAGCAGCAGCGGCAGCTTTTCCCAGCCGAGCCAGGCGCCGAGCGCGGTGAGCAGCTTGGCGCCGCCGCCCAGCCCTCTTACTGACGCAAGGAGCGATATGCCCACGCCAGCAGCCGGAACAGCAGATAGCCGCCGGCGGCGCCGACAATGGCGCTGGCCGGATCGCTGTGCGGCAGCGTGCCGCTGGCCTGAATGAAACAGCAGCCCGAGCCAGAGCAGGGAAAGGGTGAGGCTGTCCGGCAGCAGCTGCCAGCGGAGATCGATCAGCGACAGCGCCAGCAGCCACACGCTCAGCAGCAGTGCCAGCAGCGCGCCGTCCCACGGCAAGCGCAGGGCCAGCAGCAAGGCGAGCACCGTGCTCGCCGCTTCCGTGGCAGGATAACACTAGGAGATGGCCTGCCGACAGTGACGGCAGCGGCCGCCCAGCATCAGCCAGCTCAGCAGCGGGATTGCGATCGCGCCGCCACACCGGCGCTGCGCAGTACGGACAGTGCAAAGGAGGCCGCATCAGCGAGAAGCCGGGCCACGGCTGCAGAATCATGCGCGGCAGACAATAAATCACGACGTTAAGAAAACTGCCGACGCTGAGCGCCAGCACACCGAGCAGCAGCCAAAAAACAGGTTCTCTTTCATCTTCTCTCCTTAAACAGCACCGCTTACCGCCTGCTTCGCTGCGGCGTTCAGGGTTGCTGGCACTCTAGCGCGCAGGCCGCGGCGCTGCATTCTGAGAAAGGGTTTTCACTGGCTTTTCATTCAGCTTTGCGAGAGGTCACACGCAAGGAGGCGCCTTTCGTGCAGCGGAGAGCCTGCCAACGTCAGAGCCTGGTGCGCACGGCGCAACGAGGCAAGGTTACGCTGGCTCTATTTTTCCGTTCCGCCCTGTCCATTTTGTGAGTGAATGTTTACATAATTTGTTACCTTCACTGCATGCTCATGGATATCTGATGCGATTCAAGTTCACCCTATTTCCGCTCGTGGCCTTACTGGCCGCCTGCAGCAGCAAACCGGAATCCGCGCCGCAGACTGCCGCCCTGACGGCACCGAAAGGGGGGCTTCCTGCTGGAGCCGTCGTAGCCAATGTTCGGCGATTTCGCCGGAAACCCGGCAGCTGAACAGTTCATCGATCAAAATGGTTAAGAAACACGGCTTCGATCGCCAGCAGCTGCACGCCGTTATCGGTCAGGCCAAAATACTGGATTACGTCCTGCGGCTGATGGATCGTCAGGCGCCGAGCTATACGCCGCCGGCAGGCCCCAACGTTGCCCCTGGCTGCACTACCGCAAGCAGTTTATTACGCAGGATAACGTGCAAAACAGCGTTGCCTTCTGGGATCAGTACCAGGACGCCCTG
This sequence comes from Candidatus Pantoea persica, assembly GCF_013753875.1. Taxonomy (GTDB): domain Bacteria; phylum Pseudomonadota; class Gammaproteobacteria; order Enterobacterales; family Enterobacteriaceae; genus Pantoea; species Pantoea persica. The sequence continues at coordinate 28,755 of NZ_SMDS01000018.1, read as the reverse complement.
ACGCGCGTGCAGCAGGTTTACGGCGTGCCGCCAGAGATTATCGTCGGCATTATCGGCGTGGAGACGCGCTGGGGCCGCGTGATGGGCAAAACGCGCATTCTGGACGCGCTTGCCACGCTGTCGTTTAGCTATCCGCGTCGCGCCAGCTACTTCAGCAGCGAGCTGGAGACCTTTCTGCTGATGGCGCACAATGAAGAAGACGATCCGCTGGATCTCGAGGGATCCTTTGCCGGCGCGATGGGCTACGGTCAGTTTATGCCCTCGTCCTATCAGCAATACGCTGTGGACTTCAACGGCGACGGCCATATCAATCTGTGGGATCCCGTGGACGCTATCGGCGGCGTGGCGCACTATTTCTAAAGAGCACGGCTGGCGCAGCGGCGAAGGCGTAGCGGTGCCCGCCAGCGGCCAGGCGCCGCTGCTGGAGAACGGTTTTAAAACCAGCTATACGCCGCAGATGCTGGCGGCCTCCGGCCTCGCTCCACAAGGCTCGCTGGACGGCAATACGCAGGTCAGCCTGCTGCGGCTCGACATGGGCACCAGCTATCAGTACTGGTATGGCTTGCCGAACTTTTATGTCATCACGCGCTATAACCACAGCACGCGCTATGCGATGGCGGTGTGGCAGCTGGGCTAGGCGGTCAGTAAAGCGCGTTCCGGCGCCATACTCTGATTGCTGTCCTTAAGAACTAACTGTCCCGCCTGCGGCCATATCTGGACGCTGAGCTAAGGCGACAGCCAGCCGGATCGCATTGTGGAGCGCGACGCCAACGGCAATATGCTCGAAGAGGGCGACACTGTGGTGCTGATCAAAGATCTAAAGGTGAAAGGTAGCGCATCGACGCCTAAAATCGGGACGCGCGTGAAGGGCATTCGCCTGAGCGAAGGCGATCGCAATATCGACTGTAAGATTGACGGCTTCAGCCCCATGAAGCTTAAATCGGAATTTGTGAAGCGCGCGTAACGTAAACGGACTCCGGACGCGCCCTCGCAGTAACCTACTCAAACAGCCGATCGATCGCGCTGCATTGCGCAGCGCTCAGAGCACCGCCATAGTTGCACGACTGGCTGGACATCGAATCAAAACGCCGGGACACGGCGGTTTTGATCGTGGTGACGAAATCCTCCCCAATGGTGTAAATCGCCATCAGCCTGCCGATGCGTTTCTGAATGCGCGCCAGTTCGGCACAGATCCTGTGCACGCCAGGCGCGCATCGCCGCCGCAAAGAGTTCCGACACGATATTGTTTAATCCGGAGATCACCCCCGCACCGCCCGCCAGCAGGTTCGGCAGCAGATATTCGTCGTAGCCGGAGAGCACGGCGAAGTCGTCGCGCACCTTGTTCGTCTCTTAAATCAGCGCGCGGTTGTGCGACAGGCAGTCGACCGTGTCTTTGATGCCGATAAAATGCGGCAACTCAGCCGCCAGCTCGATGATCAGGGCTGGGGTCAGATCGCAGCCGGTGCGCGCCGGAAAGTTACAGGCGAACCAGTTGCCGCCGATCTGGGTATCAAGGGCGCGAAAATAGCTCAGCAGCAGCTGCGGCGTCTGGCCGTAGTAGTAGGGCGGCAGCACCATGACCGCATCAAAGCCGCTGCGCCACGCTGCCGCCGCCAGTTCCAGCATATCCGGCACACAGCAGCTGGAGATTTTGGCAATCAGGGGAAGCGACGTAAGCTGGCGCGCCTCCCGAATCAGCAGCAGTCGCTCCTGCTGCGTCAGCAAGGCGAATTCGCCAATGCTGCCCATCAGCAGCAGGGCATCAATGCCCGAATGATTCAGCCGCTCGAAATGACGGCCCAGCGCGTCAATATCAGGCTGGCCCTGGGCAGTGAAAGGTGTGACGGATGGGCACCATTACGCCGGAAAAAGCAGGCTGCGAATGCATAAAAGCTCCTGAGAGTGAAAAATGAAACACCGTTTTAACCTGATTCGCGACCCAGGCGCTTGCCAGCGCAGCGTGTAAAATTGAGTGACACCTCCCACTTTCCTGGACAGAGCGCTGATAAGCGAACGCAAGAGGCACGCTATGCAAGACCGGAATCCCGCCCTTTACAGACAGTTTGAATCGGAACGAACCAGACCTGCGCAGGAGCTGTTAGCGCGCATTCCCGTAACGGATGTGCGCTTCGCCACGGATTTAGGCTGCGGTCCGGGCAACAGCACCGAGCTGCTGGCGCGCGCCTAGCCTGAGGCGCAGGTGCAGGGCGTCGATGGCTCGGAGGCGATGCTGGCACAGTCGCGAGAGCGGCTGCCACGCTGTACTTTTCTGCAAGAGGATATCGCTCGCTGGCAGGCGTCGACGCCGCAGCAGGTGATCTACGCCAACGCCTCGCTGCAGTAGCTGGATCGCCACGATACGCTATTGCCGCGGCTGACAGGACAGCTGGATGCCGGCGGCGCGCTGGCGCTGCAGATGCCGGATAACCTAGACGAGCCTTCGCATCGGCTGATGCGTGAAATCGCCGCCTGCGATCCCTGGCGTCAGCGTATCGACCCCGCCGCGGAGCGTAAAAGATTGCTCTCCGCCGAGAGCTACTACGATTTGCTGATGCGAGCGGTGTGTTAGGTGGATCTCTGGCGCACGACCTACTATTACGTCATGGCGGACGCTCAGGCGATCGTCAGCTGGCTACCGTCGACCGGGCTGAGTCCGTTTCTTGCCGCGCTTATGCCTGATGAACAGACATGCTTTCTGGAGCAATATCTGCAGGCGCTCCAGCAGGCTTATCCATTGCGCGCCGACGGTCGCGTTTTGCTGGCTTTCCCGCGTCTTTTTATCGTGGCGGTGAAAAAAAGCGCAGCGTCATGAGAGCGAATGCGCAACGGCGGCAACCTGTCGGCTTACCGGGTTAAAATATCCCGCCTTTACACCATGTCCTCCTTACTGAGCAGAAAGGATTAGATGCCATGAACGATCAGCAGTTGCAGCAATTAAGCGCGGCGGTGGGCGAACGCCTGAAGGCGCAAGGCGCCACAATAACCTGCGCCGAATCCTGTACCGGCGGCTGGATAGCCAAGGTGCTGACCGACATCAGCGGCAGCTCCGCCTGGTTTGAGCGCGGTTTCGTCACCTACAGCAACGACGCCAAGCAGACCCTGGTTGGGGTATCCGCCGACGTGCTGGCGCAGCACGGCGCGGTGAGTGAGGCCGTGGTGCGAGAGATGGCGTCAGGCGCGCAGCTTGCCGCGCGCGCGGACTACGCGGTGTCGGTCAGCGGCATCGCCGGACCCGAGGGCGGAAGCGTGGAAAAACCGGTCGGAACGGTGTGGTTCGGCTTCGCGGCGCCGGGTGGCGCAGTCACTGCAAAACGCCAATTTTTTCAAGGAGATCGTGAGGCTGTTCGCCGTCAGTCCGTGGCCTGGGCGCTGCAGATGCTGCATGACGATTTTTTGGTAAATTAAGCTTGATGCTGTATGACCATACAGTATAATTAGCAGCAACAGAAAGCGAGCAGGCATTTGTAGTGTGCTTACCCCCCGTATGAGTCAGGAGTAGAAATGGCAATTGATGAAAACAAACAGAAGGCTTTAGCTGCTGCGCTGGGCCAGATTGAAAAGCAATTCGGTAAAGGCTCCATCATGCGTCTGGGTGAAGACCGCTCAATGGACGTAGAAACGATCTCTACCGGTTCGCTTTCGCTGGATATCGCGCTGGGCGCCGGCGGTTTGCCGATGGGCCGTATCGTCGAAATTTATGGACCGGAATCTTCCGGTAAAACCACCCTGACGCTGCAGGTTATCGCCGCAGCGCAGCGCAAGGGCAAGACCTGCGCCTTTATCGATGCTGAACACGCGCTAGATCCGGTCTATGCGAAAAAGCTTGGCGTTGATATCGATAACCTGCTCTGTTCTCAGCCGGATACCGGTGAGCAGGCGCTGGAAATCTGTGACGCGCTGGCGCGCTCCGGTGCGGTTGACGTCATCATCGTCGACTCCGTTGCGGCGCTGACGCCGAAAGCGGAAATCGAAGGCGAGATCGGCGACTCTCACATGGGCCTTGCGGCACGTATGATGAGCCAGGCGATGCGTAAACTGGCCGGTAACCTGAAGCAGTCCAATACGCTGCTGATCTTTATCAATCAGATTCGTATGAAGATCGGTGTGATGTTCGGTAACCCGGAAACCACCACCGGCGGTAACGCGCTGAAGTTCTATGCTTCCGTGCGCCTCGATATCCGTCGTATCGGCGCGATTAAAGAGGGCGACGAAGTTGTCGGCAGCGAAACCCGCGTTAAAGTGGTGAAGAACAAGATCGCTGCGCCGTTTAAGCAGGCTGAGTTCCAGATCATGTACGGTGAAGGTATCAACACCTTCGGCGAGCTAGTTGACCTGGGCGTGAAGTACAAGCTGGTAGAAAAAGCCGGTGCTTGGTACAGCTATAACGGCGACAAAATCGGTCAGGGTAAAGCGAACGCGACCAACTTCCTCAAGGAAACCCCGGCTATCGCTAATGAGCTGGACGTGAAGCTGCGTGACATGCTGCTAAACAGCGCGGCGGCTGAAGCTGGCGCGGCAGAGGCTCCTGGGGGCGAGGCTGAGAACGCCGCTAGCGAGACCAACGAAGACTTTTAATCTGTCAACGGGAGTGGGAAACCACTCCCGTTTTCTTTTCTGCAGCCCGCACTTCTCTTTCTCCCCGTTTCACCGCCATAATTTCCCTCCTGTTTGATTAAGGTGAGTCATATGACTGAGCAATCGCAACCCAGGGAGATCGCTTTTCCACGCCTGCTTGACCGCACGATGCGCATTCTGGCGCAGCGTGATCACAGCGAAGAAGAACTGCGTCGCAAACTGCGCCAGTCGGTACAGCGCACGGCCTTTATGCAGCAGAGCGAACCCGAAATCATCACCGACGCGCAGTTAGATAAAGTGATCGGCTGGTGCCATGAAAATGGCTGGCTTAACGACGCGCGATTTACCGAGCGGTTTATTCAAAGTCGTAGTCGTAAAGGCTAGCCCACAGTGCATCCGGCTGGAGCTGGGGCAAAAAGGCATCGCGCGCGCCGACATCGATATCGCGATGGAAGCCTGTTAAATCGACTGGAGCGCCAGCGCGGCACAGCTGGCGGAGTGCAAGTTCGGGCTTCCTTTGCCGACGGAATGGAAGGCGAAAGCCAAAGTTCAGCGCTATTTTACAGTCAAAAGGCTTCTTCACGGAGGATATTCAGGCCGTTTTCAGAAAATTTGACGACTGAAAGTCGCGCGGGGTTTTACTTCCCAGTGAAGAAAATTTATCTTATTCCCACTTTTTGTTCCTCTTAACAGGCCGCTGCGTGGATGCGGCGCGTCTGACTGGACGGAACCTTCGTTAGCGTGATTCCAGGATATATATGAGCAAGAGCACTGCTGAGATCCGTCAAGCGTTTCTCGACTTTTTCCATAGCAAAGGACATCAGGTTATAGCCAGCAGCTCCCTCGTACCGAACCACGACTCGACGCTGCTGTTTACCAACGCTGGAATGGTTCAGTTTAAAGACGTTTTCCTAGGCCAGGATAAACGTGATTATTCCCGCGCAACCACGTCGCAGCGCTGCGTGCGCGCCGGCGGGAAGCACAACGATTTGGAAAACGTCGGTTACACCGCACGTCATCACACCTTTTTTGAAATGCTGGGCAACTTCAGCTTCGGCGACTATTTCAAAAAAGAAGCGATTGCCTACGCTTGGGAACTGCTGACCGGAGAAACCTGGTTCGCCCTGCCAAAAGAGCGCCTGTGGGTTACCGTCTATGAAACCGACGACGAGGCCTATGATATCTGGGCCAACGATATCGGCGTGCCGTGCGAGCATATTATCCGTATCGGCGATAACAAAGGCAGCGCATACGCCTCTGACAACTTCTGGCAGATGGGCGATACCGGCCCTTGCGGCCCCTGCAGCGAAATTTTCTACGATCACGGCGACCACATCTGGGGCGGCCCGCCGGGTAACGCGGAAGAGGATGGCGATCGCTATATCGAGATCTGGAATATCGTCTTTATGCAGTTCAACCGCCAGCCGGACGGCACTATGCTGCCGCTGCCGAAGCCGTCGGTGGATACCGGCATGGGTCTGGAGCGTATCTCCGCCGTACTGCAACACGTCAACTCCAACTACGAAATCGACCTGTTTGAAAAACTGATCAAGGCGGTTGCCGCGGTAACCGGCGCGAGCGATCTGAGCAACAAATCGCTGCGCGTCATCGCCGACCATATTCGCTCCTGCGCCTTCCTGATCGCCGACGGCGTTGTGCCGTCGAATGAAAACCGCGGCTATGTCCTGCGTCGCATCATTCGTCGCGCGGTACGTCATGGCAATATGCTGGGCGCGAAAGAGGCCTTCTTCTACAAGCTGGTCGCGCCGCTGGTTGAAGCCATGGGCGCCGCCGGTGACGATCTCAAGCGTCAGCAAAGCCAGGTCGAAACCATCATTCAGACCGAAGAAGAGCAGTTTGCGAAAACGCTGGAGCGCGGTCTGACGCTGCTGGACGACGAGCTGGCGAAGCTGCAGGGCGATACGCTGGATGGCGAGACCCTCTTCCGCCTCTACGACACCTTCGGCTTCCCGGTCGATCTCACTGCGGACGTCTGCCGTGAGCGTAACCTGAAAATTGATGAAGCTGGCTTTGAAAAAGCGATGGAGCAGCAGCGCCAGCGCGCGCGCGAAGCCAGCGGTTTCGGCGCCTACTACAGCAACGTTATCAGTATCGATACCGCCTCTACCTTTAAAGGCTATGACCAGCTTGACCTGACGGCTGCGGTCACCGCCATTTACGTTGATGGCGTCGCGGTACAGGAAGTCGCCGCAGGACAGGAAGCGATTGTGGTGCTAGATGAAACGCCATTTTATGGTGAATCTGGCGGACAGGTAGGCGATACGGGCCTGCTGACAGGGAAGAATGCTGAATTTACCGTCCAGGATACACAAAAATATGGCCAGGCTATTGGCCATATCGGTAAGCTGACCTCTGGCCATATACGTATCAACGATCGCGTCGACGCGCGGGTCGATGAAGCGTGCCGCGCGCGCATTCGTCTCAATCACTCGGCAACGCACCTGCTGCATGCGGCGCTGTGTCAGGTTCTGGGCGAGCATGTCGCGCAGAAAGGCTCGCTGGTTAACGATAAATATTTGCGTTTCGACTTCTCCCATTTTGAGGCGATGAAACCGCAGGAGATTCGTCAGGTCGAAGAGATCGTCAACGCGCAGATTCGTCGCAACCTGCCTGTGGATACCGAAGTGATGGATATCGACGCGGCCAAAGGAAAGGGTGCGATGGCGCTGTTCGGTGAAAAATACGATCAGCATGTACGCGTGCTGACCATGGGCGATTTTTCAATCGAACTGTGCGGCGGCACGCACGCGGCACGCACCGGCGACATCGGTCTGTTTCGTATTCAGTCTGAATCCGGCACGGCGGCGGGTGTGCGTCGTATCGAAGCCGTAACGGGCGAGGGCGCGCTGGCGCAGATCTATGCACAGAGCAATCAGCTGCAGGATATTGCGCAGCTGGTCAAAGCGAACAGCAGCAACCTGAATGACAAAGTGCGCGGCCTTGTCGATCACGTTCGGGCGCTTGAGAAAGAGTTGCAGCAGCTGCGTGATCAGCAGGCCGCACAGGAAAGCGCCTCGCTGAGCAGCCGCGCTATTTATGTCAAGGGCGCGAAACTGCTGGTCAGCGAACTGAGCAATGTTGAACCGAAAATGTTGCGTACCATGGCCGACGATTTGAAGAATCAGCTGGGTTCGGCCGTCATTGTGCTGGCCACCGTGGCGGAAGGAAAAGTGTCGTTAATTGCGGGCGTAACCAAAGATCTGACTGATCGCGTTAAAGCGGGCGAGCTGGTGGGCGAGCTGGCGCAGCAGATCGGCGGCAAAGGCGGCGGGCGTCCCGATATGGCGCAGGCTGGCGGAACCGATGCGCAGGCGCTGAAAGGCGCGCTGGCAGGCGTGGAAAGCTGGGTCAGCAGCCGCCTTTAATGAAATGAACAATGCATCGTGAAAAGCGCCAGGGACTAACGTTCCGGCGCTTTTTAACACGATATGCATAAGGTAACGACAACGTCAGGTTGATGTAGTGTATTTCGGCTAAACTAACGATCAGCAGAATGTATTGGCGTAGCGACGTACATTGGTGTATTTGTCATAGTCAATGTTCAGCGTTAAATGATGGATGATGCCGGGAGCCCGAACAGAGCCCGACTCTTTTAATCTTTCAAGGAGCAAAGAATGCTTATTCTAACTCGTCGAGTTGGTGAAACCCTCATGATTGGCGATGAGGTAACTGTAACGGTGCTGGGTGTGAAAGGTAACCAGGTTCGTATCGGTGTGAACGCGCCGAAAGAGGTCTCAGTGCATCGCGAAGAGATTTATCAGCGCATTCAGGCCGAAAAAACTCAGCAAACGAGTTACTAACGGATTCAGCGCCTCGCATGATTCTGCGAGGCGCGACAGCTTTCCTTCGCGCTATTCCTTCCCGATTTTTCTCGTTTGATTTTCATCTGCAACCGCTTTCATTGTTGATAAATAACTCTTTTTGCCGTGAAATCGCGTCAATTGAGCGTCATTTGTGCAAACGATCGAAAACCGGGAAAAATTGTTTGACTTATAAGTGCGGGAAAGTAATATGTGCGCCACGCAGTGCCGATGAGCGGACACAAAGTTCAGACGCACAGGTCGGGAGAACGCGTAAGGTGAGGTGGCCGAGAGGCTGAAGGCGCTCCCCTGCTAAGGGAGTATGCGGTCAAAAGCTGCATCCGGGGTTCGAATCCCCGCCTCACCGCCATTTTCCCATGCATCCGTAGCTCAGCTGGATAGAGTACTCGGCTACGAACCGAGCGGTCGGAGGTTCGAATCCTCCCGGATGCACCACCTTTCTCGTTACAAATACTCTGCTTCGACCTGACATGGCAACGCGTAGCGCTAGGCAGTTCGAGGGAAGAAACCATTGCGTCAACAATAACCCGCAGCGCGAGGCAACAGCCGAGTCATCCTCCCGGATACCCACACTCTGTTTCCATCCTCCGACCGAATATGCCTGACCCCTTTTCCAACCCGTTTTATACTTCTTGCGCGCTTACCTTTTTCCCCTGCGACAAAAGCCAAACCTACTGACATTTCCGGCAATTACGCCCGGCATCGCCCGATCACCTTTTTCTGAAAAGAAAAATTGCTAATGCTTTCAAAGCATTTGCTGTTCATGCCACCTGGCGACAACCTGGGCGCATTACGCTAAAGTAAGGGCACATTTGTTGAAGGTCCGGAGTGGTAATGTACGATCAATATGACGCACTGATTTTCGATATGGACGGCACGATTTTAGATACCGAGCCGACACATCGAGAAGCGTGGCATCAGGTGCTAGAACGCTATGGACTGACTCTGGACAAATCGCGCATGGTCGGCTTCAACGGCGCGCCCAGCTCTGGCGCCTCGCGCAGTTTATTATCGAAACAAACCACTCTTCACAGGATCCGCACGTGCTGGCCGCAGAGAAAACCGCCGCGGTTAAAGCGATACTGCTGGAGAATGTCCGGCCGCTTCCGCTCATGGAGGTGGTCAAGGCCTATCACGGAAAACGTCCTATGGCGGTCGGCACCGGCAGTGAACACAGCATGGCGGATGCGCTGCTCAATCAGCTGGGCGTGCGGCAGCTTTTCACCGCCGTGGTCGGCGTGGATGACGTCGAGCGGCATAAGCCTGGACCCGATACCTTTTTACGCTGCGCCGCGCTGATGGGCGTGGATCCGGCGCGCTGCGTGGTATTTGAAGACGCCGATTTCGGCGTGCAGGCGGCGAAATCGGCCGGTATGGATGTCGTAGACGTGCGCTTACTGTGAGCGACGCGCTGGCGCTCGCTTCTCTGCTGGGCAGCAGCTTTCTGAGCGCGACGCTGCTGCCTGGCAGTTCCGAAGCGCTGCTGATTGCGTTGCTGCTGGCAAAAAAGGCGTCCGTTTATAGTTTGATTATCGCCGCATCAGTGGGCAATACGCTGGGCGGTTTGACCAATATTTTTCTTGGTCGCCTGCTGCCGCTGAAACGGCAGGGGCGATGGCATGACACAGCAATAACGTGGTTGAACCGACTAGGACCTGCTGTGCTGCTGTTCAGCTGGCTGTGCCGGTGATTGGCGACCTGCTTTGCGTACTGGCAGGCTGGTTGCGCTTTGCCTGGCTTCCGGTCCTGCTGTTTCTCGCCGTCGGGAAAACACTGCGTTATATCGTTATCGCGACCGCCACCTTGAAAGGTTTGCAATGGCGGTATTGATTCGCACAGATTCGAGGCTAGGGGGTTAACATTATGCTGAACAAAAATAAATTATTGTCCCAGCGGGAGGTTAATGTGATCCCGGACGTATCTAAAGCGCTCTCCTGGCTGGAGGCGCACCCCAATGCCCTGAAAGGCATTGGCCGCGGTATTGAACGCGAGACGCTGCGCGTAAAGCCTAATGGTCACTTGGCTGACAGCGGCCATCCCGAATCACTGGGATCGGCACTCAAGCATGACTGGATCACCACAGATTTTGCCGAAACGCTGCTGGAATTTATCACGCCGGTCGATCGCAATATCGATCATATGCTGACGTTCCTGCGCGACATCCACCGCCACGTCGCGCGCGAGCTTGGCGACGAGCGGATGTGGCCCTTCAGCATGCCCTGTTTGATCGACGACGCCGATCGCATTGAACTGGCGCAGTATGGCAGCTCCAACATTGGCCGCATGAAGACGCTCTATCGTCAGGGGCTGAAAAATCGCTACGGCGTGCTGATGCAGACCATTTCCGGCATTCACTACAACTTTTCGCTGCCGCTCAACTTCTGGCAAGAGTGGGCAGACGTGAAAGACGCCGAGAGCGGGAAAGAAACTATCTCCGCCGGCTATCTGCGCCTGATTCGCAACTACTACCGTTTTGGCTGGGTGATCCCCTATTTGTTCGGCGCCTCGCCAGCCATCAGCTCCAGCTTCCTGCAGGGGCGCGAAAGCAAGCTGCCCTTTGAAACCGACGGCAAAGAGACGCTGTGGCTGCCCTACGCCACCTCGCTGCGCCTCAGCGATCTGGGCTACACCAATAAGTCGCAGAGCGGTCTCGGCATTACCTTCAACTCGCTGGAAGGCTACGTCAAGGCTCTTAAGGCCGCGATTAAAACACCGTCGGACGAGTATGCCGCGATGGGGACCAAAGACGCAGACGGCAACTGGCTGCAGCTGAATACCAACGTCTTGCAGATTGAGAATGAGCTCTATGCGCCGATTCGCCCAAAACGGGTGACGCGGTCGGGCGAGGCGCCGTCCGATGCGCTGCTGCGTGGCGGTATCGAATATATCGAAGTCCGCTCGCTAGATATCAACCCGTTCTCTGCAACCGGCGTCGATGCGACCCAGGTGTGTTTCCTCGACCTGTTTCTGATCTGGTGTACGCTGGCCGACGCGCCCGAAATGAGCGCTGATGAACTGTTGTGCAGCAGTAAAAACTGGAATCGCGTCGTGCTGGAAGGGTGCAAGCCGAATCAGACTATCTCCGTTGGCTGCAGCGAGACCGAACATCCACTGATCGACGTTGGCAAAGCGCTGTTCGCCGATCTGCACTGCGTGGCAGAAGTGCTCGACAGCAATCAGGGCAGCACGCAATATCAACAGGTGTGCGATCAACTGGTCGCATCCTTCGACGATCCTGAGCTAACCTACTCGGCGCGCATTCTGCAGGCCATCAAAGAAAACGGCATGGCCGGTACGGGCATCGCATTGGCGGAGAAGTATCGTCATATGCTGTGCGGAGAGCCGCTGGAAGTGATCAGCGAAGAGGAATTTATGCGACAGGCGCTTGAGTCGGTTGCGGCGCAAAAAGCGCTGGAAGAGAGCGACACGCTGGATTTTGAGGCGTATCTTGCCGGTCGCGAAGGCTAGAAAAGAAAAAGGCCACACGAATGTGGCCAAATCAGCATCCCTGTTGTCAGAGATGATGATGATGATAAATGCGCGTCTTTCATATATAGACGCTGGGAGAACAGAAAAGTTTCATCGTTTATAAAAAAATTCTCAAAACAGGAGGTGACGTATGCCACTACTGGACAGTTTTACCGTTGACCATACTATTATGGCCGCGCCCGCAGTGCGTGTTGCGAAGACCATGAAGACTCCGCATGGCGATTCCATCACCGTTTTTGACCTGCGTTTCTGCCGTCCGAACAAAGAGATCCTTACCGAGCGCGGTATCCATACGCTGGAGCATCTGTTTGCCGGTTTTATGCGTGACCACCTCAACGGCGACGGCGTAGAAATCGTCGATATCTCCCCGATGGGATGCCGTACCGGTTTCTATATGAGCCTGATCGGCACGCCGGACGAACAGCGTGTCGCCAGCGCTTGGAAAGGGGCGATGGAAGATGTTCTGAAGGTTAAGGAGCAGAACCAGATCCCGGAGCTGAACGAATATCAGTGCGGCAGCTACAAGCTGCACTCGCTGTACGAAGCGCAGCAGATTGCGCGCAACGTGCTGGCACATAATATCGGCGTCAACCGCAACGAAGATCTGAAACTGCCGCAAGAGAAGCTGCAGGCGCTGCATATCTAGTGGCTGACGACTGAAAAAAACGCCGCATCACTGCGGCGTTTTTTTATGGGCGCGGTTCAGGAGCCGATGGAGGCTTTTAATGGCGTCTGAGGGGTAATGCGCACCTGCTTCACCATATTTTCCTGCACGTCGAGAATATTGATGGCGTAGTTAGAGACCTCGATGCGCGTGTTGATTTCCGGGATCTCCTGTAGCGCCTCCAGTAGCATGCCGTTGATGGTTCGCGCCTCTTGCTCCGGCAGATGCCAGTTAAAGGCTTTGTTGATTTCGCGCACATTGGCGCTGCCTTCTACCAGGTCGGAGCCATCGTTCTGCGGCATCACTTCTTCCGCCAGCGTCGGCGACATCGAGGCGGTGAAGTTGCCAACGATCTTCTCAAGGATATCTTCGATAGTCACCAGGCCTTTAATATCCCCATACTCATCGAACACCAGGCCGACCTTTTTCTTGTTGCGCTGAAATTTCACCAGCTGAACGTTAAGCGGCGTGCCTTCCGGCACATAATAAATCTCATTTGTCGCGCGCAGCAGCATCTCTTTATTGAAATCATAATATCGTCAACGCTGACCTTCTCCAGATCGAGCACCGACAGCAGCATGTTCTGATTACGCCGCGACATCAGACTACGCGACTCGTAGACGATGGTGTGCAGCTCCTCTTTGCTCAGCGCCCAACTGGTGGCACCCTGGGTTTTAATGCCAGCCATGCGCATCAGCAGGCGCGTTATGGTGTTCAGCAGCCAGACCAGCGGCGACATAACAATCTGCAACGCTCCTAGCAGCAGGCTGCTGGGAAAGCGACATGCTCGGGATAGAGAGCCGCTACGGTTTTCGGCTGCACCTCTGCAAACACCAGTACCACAAAAGTCAGGATGCCTGTAGCAACCGCGACGCCCTCGTCGCCATGCAGACGCATTCCCACGATGGTAGCAAGCGCGGAAGCCAGAATATTCACCAGGTTATTGCCGATCAGCACCAGGCTGAGCAGGCGATCGGGGCGACGCAGCAGCTTTTCCACTCGGCGGGCAGCGCGGCTGCCGTTTTTCGCCTGATTGCGCAGCTTATAGCGGTTAAGCGTCATCATGCCGGTTTCCGACCCGGCGAACCAGGCGGAAACCAGCACCATAACGACCAGAATAATAATGAGGGGGATGGTTGAAACCGGTTCCAACGCAGGTGTTCCTTTTATTAAGAGGAGTGAGTAAGCAGATGCTGTAAAATACGGCTGCCGAAATAGGCCATGGTCAACAGCAGCGCGCCGCCGCAGTTAAACCACACTACGCGACGACCGCGCCAGCCTTTATGATAGTGCCCCCACAGCAAAACGATATAGACGAACCAGGCGAGGATCGAGAGCACCGCCTTATCCACATTCTCGGCGCTGAACAGATTATGCATATAAAACAGGCCGGTGCAGAGCACTAGCGTCAGCAGCACCACGCCGACCTGAGTGATATGAAACATTTTGCGCTCGATGCTCAGCAGCGGCGGCATATCCTGGGTAAACGCCAGCTTTTTGTTTTTTAGCTGATAGTCGATCCATGCCAGCTGCAGCGCGTAGAGTGCGGCGATAATCAGTGTCGCATAGGCGAATAGCGACAGGCCGATATGGATCATCATGCCCGGCGTGGTTTCCAGGTGGATGATAAAGGTGTTCGGCACAAAGGTGGCGAACGCAAGATTGATCAGCGCAAAGCTGTAGACGATCGGCAGCAGCAGCCATCCCCGATTGCGCGAGGCGACAATGGTCATGATGGCGCAGATCAGCAGACTTACCAGCGAGCCGATATTCAACAGGCTGAGGTTTTGTCCGCTGTAGCCCGAGAAGATCCGCTGCTGCAGCGCCACGGCATGCGCCACCAGCGCGACGCAGGCAGAAAGCACCGCCATTCGCCGCCATCCGCTGTTGCGTTTCAGCAGGCTGGGAATAATCAGTGCAAGACTCAGGGAGTAGGCGAACAGCGCCAGGAGCGAGAAAACGGACATAGATCATAGGTATCAGTCAGATAAAAAGGAAAAGAGCAGTATAGCGCCAGCAGCTGCCACCTCCAACCGATCTGAGGCGCAATTGCAGAGATCGCTGCAGCTTCGTGTTATAATCTGCTGCATTATGCCGATCAGGCGCCTCGCGATTTTTCTGAAAGTGAGAGACCATGTTTGATAATTTAACCGATCGTTTGTCGCAAACCCTGCGCAATATCAGCGGCCGCGGAAGGCTGACCGAAGACAACATCAAAGACACGCTGCGCGAAGTGCGCATGGCGCTGCTGGAGGCGGACGTCGCACTGCCGGTGGTGCGCGACTTTATCAACCGCGTCAAAGAGAGCGCGATAGGTCAGGATGTTAACAAAAGCCTGACGCCCGGTCAGGAACTTATCAAAATCGTCCGCAACGAGCTGGTTACGGCGATGGGCGCGGACAACAAAGCGCTTAACTTGGCCGCGCAGCCGCCGGCCGTGGTGCTGATGGCGGGTCTGCAGGGCGCGGGTAAAACCACCAGCGTCGGTAAACTGGGTAAATTCCTGCGCGAAAAGCACAAGAATAAAGTGCTGGTCGTCTCCGCGGACGTCTATCGCCCGGCGGCGATCAAACAGCTCAAGACGCTGGCGCAGCAGGTCGGCGTCGATTTCTGCCCCTCCGATCTCAGTCAGAAGCCGGTCGATATTGTTAAAAACGCGCTGAAAGAGGCAAAGCTGCAGTTCTACGACGTGCTGCTGGTGGATACCGCCGGTCGTCTGCACGTTGACGAAGCGATGATGGACGA
The DNA here is from genome assembly GCF_013753875.1 of Candidatus Pantoea persica. GTDB lineage: Bacteria > Pseudomonadota > Gammaproteobacteria > Enterobacterales > Enterobacteriaceae > Pantoea > Pantoea persica. Next base: position 13,440 of record NZ_SMDS01000018.1, on the reverse strand, counting down.
AATCAAACAGGTGCACGCCGCGATTAATCCGGTCGAGACGCTGTTTGTGGTCGATGCCATGACCGGTCAGGATGCGGCGAATACCGCGAAAGCCTTTAACGAAGCGCTGCCGCTGACTGGCGTCATCCTGACCAAGGTCGACGGTGACGCGCGCGGCGGTGCGGCGCTCTCGATTCGTCACATTACCGGCAAGCCGATCAAGTTCATGGGCGTCGGCGAGAAGACCGAGGCGCTGGAGCCGTTCTATCCCGATCGTATAGCCTCGCGTATTCTCGGCATGGGCGACGTGCTGTCGCTGATCGAAGATATCGAGAGCAAAGTTGACCGCGATCAGGCGGAAAAGCTGGCGAAGAAACTTAAAACTGGCGACGGCTTCGACCTCAACGATTTTCTTGAGCAGCTCAAGCAGATGCGCAATATGGGCGGCATGGCGAGCCTGATGGGCAAGCTGCCGGGCATAGGCCAGTTGCCGGACAACGTTAAGTCGCAGATGGACGACAAAGTGCTGGTGCGTATGGAGGCGATTATCAACTCCATGACGCGCAAAGAGCGCGAGAAACCGGAAATTATCAAAGGTTCGCGCAAGCGCCGCATCGCCGTGGGTTCCGGCATGCAGGTGCAGGACGTTAACCGCCTGCTTAAACAGTTCGACGACATGCAGCGCATGATGAAGAAAATGAAGAAGGGCGGCATGGCGAAAATGATGCGCAGTATGAAAGGCATGATGCCGCCAGGATTCCCCGGATGCTAAGCGTTCGACAGTAAAAGCCCGAAAGGTTACGCTTACAGGTTGCTTTTTGCGCCGAAATGAGTAAAAATCCCGGGCTTTTTATACAGCACCCGGGCCCCGTTCCTCGATGGGGCCCGATTGTTTTATTAACTTGAAGAGGATGTTATGGTAACAATTCGTTTGGCACGTCACGGCGCGAAAAAGCGTCCGTTTTATCAGGTCGTCATTACTGACAGCCGCAATGCACGTAACGGTCGTTTCATTGAGCGCGTAGGCTTCTTTAACCCGATCGCTTCTGGTCAGGCTGAAACGCTGCGTCTAGATCTGGACCGCATCGAACACTGGGTTGGCCAGGGCGCAACGCTTTCCGATCGCGTTAACGCGCTGATCAAAAAAGCAAAAAAAAAAAGTAGCTTAATCTGTCACGGTGGTGAGCATGAGCAAAGAAATTGCCGCACAGGCTCCCGTTAAGCCCCTTGTACTAGGCAAAATGGGCGCTGCCTACGGCATTCGTGGCTGGCTCAAAGTGTTTTCCTCCACCGAAGTGGCCGAAAGTATCTTCGACTACCAACCCTGGTTCATTCAGCGCGCCGGTAAATGGCAGCAGGTTGAGCTGGAAAGTTGGCGGCATCACAATCAGGACCTGATCATCAAAGTCAAAGGCATTGACGATCGGGATGCGGCGACGCAGTTGACCAATTGCGAAATCATGGTCGACTCGACGCAGCTGCCGGAACTGAACGATGGCGACTACTACTGGAAAGACCTAATGGGTTGCCAGGTGGTCAACGTCGACGGTTACGAGATGGGCAAAGTTATCGATATGATGGAGACCGGCTCGAACGACGTCCTCGTCGTGAAGGCAAACCTGAAAGATGCGTTCGGTGTGAAGGAGCGGTTAATACCGTTTCTTGATGAACAGGTTATCAAGAAAGTCGATCTCGCTACTGGCGTCATTGAAGTAGACTGGGATCTTAGTTTTTGATCTCCGAATCACAAGGTAATGTAACGGCGAGAACGATGTGGATTGGTGTTATTAGCCTCTTTCCAGAGATGTTTCGTGCTATGACCGATTACGGGGTAACTGGCCGGGCAGTAAAAAATGGCCTGCTCAGCATCGAGAGCTGGAGTCCTCGCGACTTTGCTCACGACCGGCACCGCACGGTGGACGATCGTCCATACGGCGGCGGACCGGGAATGCTGATGATGGTGCAGCCCTTACGGGATGCAATCCACGCAGCGAAAGTGGCGGCGGGAGAAGGGGCCAGGGTGATCTATCTGTCACCTCAGGGACGCAAACTTGACCAACAGGGCGTTTGCGAACTGGCGACGCAGCAGAAGCTGATTCTGGTCTGCGGTCGCTACGAAGGTATTGATGAGCGCGTGATTCAAACCGAAATTGATGAAGAGTGGTCAATCGGCGATTACATACTCAGCGGCGGTGAGCTGCCAGCCATGACGATGATTGATTCAGTCGCCCGGTTAATTCCCGGCGTACTGGGCAAACAGGCGTCGGCCGATGAGGATTCGTTCTCTGACGGTTTGCTGGACTGCCCGCACTATACCCGACCTAAAGTGCTGGAAGGCATGGAGGTACCGGCAGTGTTACTGTCCGGCAACCATGCAGAGATTCGCTGCTGGCGCCTGCAACAGTCGCTGGGCCGGACCTGGCTAAGAAGACCTGAACTTCTGGAAAACCTGGCTCTGACTGAAGAGCAAGCAAGGTTGCTGAAAGCGTTCCAGCTGGAACAGCAGCAACAAAACGATGAGGCGGCAGAGTAATCTACCGCAACTATCAGTTTACCCAGGATAAGAGATTTAATTATGAGCAACATTATCAAGCAACTTGAACAAGAGCAGATGAAACAGGACGTACCTTCCTTCCGTCCGGGTGATACCGTGGAAGTGAAAGTATGGGTCGTTGAAGGTTCTAAGAAACGTCTGCAGGCATTCGAGGGCGTGGTTATCGCTATTCGTAACCGCGGTCTGCACTCTGCATTCACTGTTCGCAAGATTTCTAACGGCGAAGGCGTTGAGCGTGTCTTCCAGACTCACTCTCCGGTCATCGACAGCATCGCTGTCAAACGTCGTGGCGCTGTGCGTAAAGCCAAACTGTACTACCTGCGTGAGCGTACTGGTAAGTCTGCTCGTATCAAAGAGCGTCTTAACTAAGGTATCGCTAACGCGACATCTAAAAGTTAATAGCAAGCAAGGGGTTGGCGTGGTGCTAGCCCCTTTTTTTTATGGCCGTATTATGGGCGTCGGCAGTGATAAATGGCCGTATTAACAGGCCCGCTCTGCAAGATAATCAACCCGTAACGCATATCTATAAAACGTGCGCCGCAGCGTTCTGCCATCGCGCGGCTGGCGATCCCCCTGCCGCTGCGCACCCAATACCGGCAAACTGGCCAGGCGCGCGAGTAAAGCGGATCCCGGCGCCGCCCAGTAACCGATCATCAGCGTCAACGATGGCGAACTCCTCCGCTTCGCCTTTTTCTCGCTGCTGCTGCGTAAAGGCAATCCAGCTGGCGGCTTCCTCAGATTGATATATCAGGATACGCCCATGCCATTCAGGGCAGCAGCGTATCCAGCGAGGCATTAACGGCAGCGGTAAACGCCGCTATATCGGCCGGGGTAAACGGGTGTAATTGAATGGAGGGACAAGGCATAGGCTATCCAATTGAAAGAGGCGTAAGGCAAGCTTACTTAGGCGGATTTTACAAAGGCTAAAACGTGCATGTAATTATAAGTTTACACTTAGAGGATAAATTCAGGCGTAAATTCATATATTAAATAACTGAATTTATATAATAAATTATATTTACCGTGGATGGGATTGCCATTGTGTTAATAAAAGTGTACATGAATGGGTTGTTTGTTTTACGCTCTATGATAAAGTATCTCCCTCCTTTCAGAGGATCATTTACCCGCATAATGAGGAAAAAAAGGATCGTAGCCATGCAAAAAGACGCGCTGAACAATGTGCATATCGCTGATGAGCAGATTTTAATCACTCCTGAGGAGCTGAAGGCGCGATTCCCGCTGAACGCCCAGCAGGAAGCGCAGATTGCTGCGTCACGCCAGACAATTTCCGACATCATTGCGGGCCGCGATCCGCGCCTGCTGATCGTGTGCGGTCCTTGCTCTATTCATGACACCGAAGCTGCGCTGGATTATGCACGTCGCCTGAAAGATCTATCTGAACAGCTAAAGGATCGGCTCTATATCGTTATGCGCGTCTATTTTGAAAAACCCCGTACCACCGTGGGCTGGAAAGGGTTAATCAACGATCCCTATATGAATAACTCGTTTGATATGGAATCGGGTCTGCACATTGCGCGCCAGCTGCTGGTGAACCTAGTAGAGATGGGCCTACCGCTGGCTACTGAAGCGCTCGATCCCAACAGTCCGCAGTACCTCGGCGATCTCTTTAGCTGGTCGGCGATCGGTGCGCGCACCACAGAGTCGCAAACTCACCGCGAGATGGCCTCTGGACTCTCAATGCCGGTTGGCTTCAAAAACGGTACTGACGGCAGCCTCGGCACCGCCATCAACGCCATGCGCGCCGCCTCGATGCCACATCGTTTTGTTGGCATCAACCAGGCGGGTCAGGTTTGCCTGCTACAGACGCAGGGCAATCCAGACGGACATGTGATTCTGCGCGGCGGCAAAACGCCGAACTATGGTCCGGAAGATGTCGCGCAGTGTGAAAAAGAGATGCGCAATGCGGGACTGCGTCCAGCCTTGATGATAGATTGCAGCCATGGCAATTCTAACAAAGACTACCGCCGCCAGCCTGGCGTCGCCGAATCGGCGATTGCCCAGATCAAAGATGGCAACCGCTCGATTATTGGCCTGATGCTGGAGAGCCACATCAATGAAGGCAATCAATCTTCCGAGCAGCCGCGCAGCGAAATGAAATACGGTGTTTCCGTCACCGATGCTTGCATCAACTGGGAAACTACCGCCGCGCTGCTGCGTGATATGCATCAGGATCTGCAAGAGGTGCTGTCGGCGCGTCTGTCACACGAGGTGTAATGAGCAATGGTGGCTGAACTGACCGCACTGCGCGATCAAATAGACACTGTCGATAAGGCGCTGCTGGATCTGCTGGCGAAACGGCTGGAACTGGTAGCGGAAGTGGGCGAAGTGAAAAGCCGCTATGGCTTGCCCATCTATGTCCCTGAACGTGAAGCGTCGATGCTGGCGTCGCGTCGCAAAGAGGCGGAGGTGCTCGGCGTGCCACCCGATCTGATTGAGGATGTGCTGCGCCGGGTTATGCGCGAATCCTATACCAGTGAAAACGACAAAGGCTTCAAGACGCTGAATCCGGCGCTGCGCCCGGTCGTCATTGTCGGCGGAAAAGGGCAGATGGGCAGCCTGTTCGCCCGCATGCTGACGCTGTCAGGCTACAGCGTGAAGACGCTGGATAAAGATGACTGGAACGACGCCGCATCTATCCTGAGCGATGCCGGTATGGTGATCATCAGCGTGCCGATTCACCTGACGGAGCAGGTCATTGCTCAGCTGCCGCCGCTGCCAGATGACTGCATTTTGGTGGATCTAGCGTCGGTAAAAAACCGTCCGCTGCAGGCGATGCTGGCGGCGCATGCTGGTCCGGTACTCGGACTGCATCCTATGTTCGGCCCTGACAGCGGCAGCCTGGCGAAACAGGTGGTGGTCTGGTGCGACGGACGGCAGCCGGAAGCCTATCAGTGGTTCCTTGAGCAGATTCAGGTATGGGGCGCGCGGCTGCATCGCATCAGCGCGGTCGAGCATGACCAGAATATGGCGTTTATCCAGGCGCTGCGTCACTTCGCGACTTTCGCTTACGGACTGCATCTGGCGGAAGAGAACGTCAATCTCGATCAGCTGCTGGCGCTCTCCTCGCCAATTTACCGGCTGGAGCTGGCGATGGTAGGGCGCCTGTTCGCCCAGGATCCTCAGCTTTACGCAGACATTATTATGTCGTCGGAAAGCAATCTGGCGCTGATTAAGCGCTACTATCAGCGCTTCGGCGAAGCGATAGGGCTGCTGGAGCAGGGCGATAAGCAGGCTTTTATCGACAGCTTTAACCGCGTTGAGCACTGGTTCGGCGATCACGCCAAACGCTTTATGGTCGAAAGCCGCAGCCTGCTGCGCTCCGCTAACGACAGCAGGCCATAAATGAAAAAGGCATCCATCAGGATGCCTTTCGTTTATGCGCTGCGCGGCTCTACCGCCACGATATTTTCGCCGGGATAGCATCCCAGCACCTTCAGCATACGGGTCAGCCCTTTTAACTCCTGCAGCGCCTGCTGCATGCTCTCCGATTCCAGGTTGCCCTGCACGTCGATATAAAACATCTCTTCCCACGGATTGCCGTTAATCGGGCGCGACTCTAGCTTGCTCATGATGAGGTTATGCTGGCGCAGCACCAGCAGCGCCTCTACCAGCGCGCCCGCCTGCTGGCCCGTCGCCATCAGCAGCGTGGTTTTAGCCGGAATCTGATCGGAGACCGCAATCGGCTTACGCGCCAGCACAATGAACCGCGTATGGTTTTGCTGCTGATTGGCCAGGTTGCGCTCCAGCACCTGTAGATGATACAGCTTGCCACCCGCTTCGCTGCCCAGCGCGGCCGCTTTCGGCGAGTTGAACGCGGCGACATTCTCCATCGCGGCGGCGGTGCTTTCGGTGTACTCGATCTTCCAGTGCGGGAAACGGCTAATAAACTGGCTGCACTGCTGGAACGGCTGCGGATGGCTGTAGACGGTTTCAATCTGCTGCAGATCGGTATTGCCCGTGACCAGTACGCAGTGATCGATAGGCTGGGTCAGCTCGCCAACGATTGAGAGGCTGGTTTGCTGTAGCAGATCGTAAACGTCGTTAATCGAGCCGGAGCTAGTGTTTTCAATGGGTAATACCGCATAGTCGGCCTGGCCATTTTCCACCTGACGAATAATGTCCTGAAACTTCAGGCAGCCGATCTCCACCATATTGTCAAAGTGGCGAGCGGCGTACTGGCGTGCGGCAAGATGCGAATAAGAGCCCTTCGGCCCGAGGAAGGCGATGCGCGCCGCCAGCGCGTGCGCATTATTCAGGTTTTTCTGCAGCAGCGCCTGCTGCGTCAGCACGGAATCTTCAATAATTTGATGAAACAGCCGCGTGATGTAGTGCGCATCCAGCTGATGCTTTTTGCCAAGCACAATTAAATGCTCCAGCAGTGCGCGCTCGCGTTCGATATCGCGGATCGGGCGGTGCGTCGCCAGTTTCGCTTCGGCAACTTTCACCGCCAGCGCGCGACGCTCCGCCAGCAGCGTCAGCAATTTCTCATCAACGGAGCTGATTTCGTCACGCAGCGCCAGCAAAGGATTATCGGGATTCATAGGGCTCACCTGTAAGCTGTCCAATAAAAAAGCCTCCCGGTTGGGAGGCTTTTTTATTCGTCTTCGCTTTCGTTTTCACACGACGAATCGCCTCCCAGTCAGGGGAAGGTAAAAAAGAAAGCGAAGAAAAACGGCAGATGTTTCATGTTGATTTCCATTCAAGAAGTGACCTGAGAGTACCTGCACTGATTTAAGGCTGTCAATAAAAAACGCGCCCGCAGGCGCGTCATTCAAAAAACGGGTTGTCTAGCTGGCCGGCGAAAAGGCTTTCACGTTTGCAGCCGCGCGGCGAGCTTCTGGCTTATGCTGAACCTTGTTCAGCTGGCGCTCCAGCTTGCCGATAAGTTCGTTAATGGCAGTGTACATATCTTCGTGTTTAGCGCTGGCAACAAGCGTGCCGTTTGGCGTCGTGATGGTTGCATCAGCCACGAACTCTTTAGGCACTTTGGACAGAACGATATGGGGGTTTATCAGATGAGCTTGCCATTTTTCCAGCTTGGCGAGACGATCTTCGACATGGTTGCGGATAGCCGCAGTGATTTCCATTTGTTTACTAGTAATGTTCAGAATCATAAGTCTACCTCCTCTGTCATTTCCGTCTGGATAAGTTTAGAATAGCCCTTTGAAGAATGAAACATGTGATATGGAGCACGAAAATGTCACTTTTTGTCAAGGAAGACATTTTGTGAGGAGGGCCTGGAATGATGCGCAAAAGCCTTGAACCCGATAAAAGAGAAGGGCATAATCAGTAGTAAGTTAGTCGCGCGGCAGAACCGAAAAAGTGTCGGTTTTACGCGCATAAAAAAAGCAGCCAGACGGCTGCTTTTTCTTTATCGGGAGATACTCAGGCTGCGCAGTTGGCGGCAATAATCTTCGCCACTTTATCCGCTTCCGCGGTGAGCTGCAGTTTACGGTAAGCATTTTCCATCAGCGGCAGCGCATCGCGCGTGGCCTGCGTATCTGGATAATCACGCATCATGCCTTCAACGCGGTTAACAACCGCGACATAGACCTCGCGCTTGGTATAGAATTGTGCCACCGAGAGTTCATATTTCGCCAGACGATTCTTCAGATAGACCAGGCGCTTCTGCGCGTCGGCTACATACTGGCTATTCGGGTAATTACGAACCAACTGCGAGAAATCGCGGAAGGCGCTGCGCACATGGGGGGGATCGCGATCGGAACGGTCAATGCCGAAAAAGCTCTGCAGCGCGGAGCCATCCAGCGCCATATCCGTCAGACCGCGCATATAGATGACGTAGTCAATATTCGGATGGGTCGGGTTGAGGCGCATGAAACGATCGATCGCGGCCTGCGCCAACGGCAGATCGACGTTTTTATAGTAGGCGTAGATTAAATCCAGTTGTACCTGCTGAGAATAGGGACCGAAAGGATAACGTTTGTCCAGTGCTTCCAGTTGCTTAATCGCCGCTTTAAAGTTACCGTCCTGCAGCTTTTCCTGCGCGGTAGCGTAGATTTCGGAAGGCGGGTTGTCCGGTACTGTGTCCTTTAAGCTGGAACAACCCACAAGGGCCAGGCTCAGTGTGGCAGCAGCCACCAGATATTTCATACGCGTCATGACAAAATGGTTATCCTCAAATTTGTTATGGCGGAAGCTGTCCGCATAGCTCCCGGTAATGACCAAGTACGATAGTACATTATATTAAACGATATTAAACGGCATCGCCGTGAAAACCCAACGTTAACGAAGAAGCTGTATATGGCACAACAAGTTAAACTCACCGCGACGGTCTCCGAAGCGCAGCTGGGACAACGCTTAGATCAAACTTTGGCGGAATTGTTCTCTAATTATTCACGTTCTTGCATAAAAGAATGGATCTTGGACCGTCGCGTCAGCATTAACGGCGCGATCGTCGATAAGCCCAAAGAGAAAGTGCTGGGCGGCGATCAGGTCGCTATCGACGCGGAAATAGAAGAAGAGCAGCGTTGGGAAGCGCAGAATATCGCGCTGAACATCGTCTATGAAGATGACGATATCCTCGTCATTAATAAGCCACGCGATTTAGTGGTGCATCCCGGCGCGGGCAACCCTGACGGCACGGTGCTGAACGCGCTGCTTTATCACTATCCTGCTATTGCCGATGTTCCGCGCGCCGGTATCGTGCATCGCCTGGATAAAGACACCACCGGCCTGATGGTGGTAGCGAAAACCGTACCGGCGCAGACGCACTTGGTGGAAACGCTGCAGCTGCGCGAAATCACCCGTGAATATGAAGCGGTGGCGATTGGCACCATGACGGCGGGCGGCACGGTAGACGAGCCGATCAGTCGTCACTCGATAAAGCGCACCCATATGGCGGTGTATCCGATGGGGAAACCGGCGATTACGCACTATCGCATCATGGAGCACTTCCGGGCGCACACGCGTCTGCGTCTGCGTCTGGAAACCGGACGTACGCACCAGATCCGCGTGCACATGTCGCACATCAATCACCCGCTGGTGGGCGATCCGCTTTACGGCGGCCGTCCGCGTCTGCCAAAAGGCGCTTCCGAGCAGTTCATCGCGACGCTGCGTGCCTTCGATCGCCAGGCGCTGCATGCGACGATGCTGCGTCTCTATCATCCGATTACCGGCATTGGAATGGAGTGGCATGCGCCGCTGCCGCAGGACATGGTTAATCTGATCGAGGTATTGAAAGCCGATACCGATGAGTTCCGCGATCAGCTGGACTGGCTATGAGCCTGCTGCTGCCGGACTGGCCCGCGCCGGCCAACGTTCGCGCCTGCTCGACACTGCGTCGCGGCGGCGTGAGCCTGGCGCCTTGGGATACATTTAATCTCGGCGCGCACGTCGGCGACGATCCGGCGCACGTAGCGGCCAACCGGCAGCGTCTGGTGACAAAGGCTGACTTGCCGGCGATGCCGCGCTGGCTGGAGCAGGTGCATGGCACGGAGGTGGCGCGTCTGCTTTTATCGCAACAGGAAAGCCTACAGGCGGATGCCTGCATCACGCGCGAAATGGGCGTGGTTTGCGCGGTGATGACTGCAGATTGTTTACCCGTGCTGTTCTGTTCTGACGACGGGTCAGAGGTCGCCGCGGCCCATGCCGGCTGGCGCGGCCTGTGCGGCGGCGTGCTGGAGCAGACGCTGATGCAGTTCGCCTTGCCTGCCAGCCGCATTCATACCTGGCTTGGGCCGGCGATAGGACCAGAAGCGTTTGAGATCGGCGGTGAGGTTCGCGCCGCCTTTATCGCCAAAGATACGCGCGCGAAGCAGGCCTTCCGTCCGGCAGGCGCGAAGTATTTCGCCGATATCTGGCTACTGGCGCAGCAGCGTTTACAGGTGGCCGGCGTGAAATCGGTGAGCGCGGCGCGGCGCTGCACTTTCCATGAAAGGGATGATTTTTTCTCCTACCGACGCGACGGGACTACCGGGCGTATGGCTTCTTTGATTTGGCTGAGGTAACCTTACGCCACAAGACGATCCAGCAGCGGATTTTTTGCTCAGAATCAGGTCATTAACCTTGAAAATTTGAGGGATTACCTCATTTTAATCTCCAGTAGCATTTTGACCTGTAATGGGAGGAATCATGCGTCTGGATCGTCTTACCAACAAATTCCAACTGGCCCTTGCCGACGCGCAGTCCCTTGCTCTGGGACACGACAACCAGTTTATTGAACCACAGCATCTGATGAGCGCGCTGCTCAATCAGGAAGGCGGATCCGTTCGCCCTTTATTAGCTTCTGCCGGCGTTGACGTCGCGGCGCTACGTACCAGCATTAAACAGGCCATCAATCGCCTGCCTCAGGTAGAAGGCAGCGCAGGAGACGTCCAGCCCTCGTCCGACCTGATACTCGTTCTTAACCTTTGCGACAAGCTGGCGCAGAAGCGCGGCGACAATTTTATTTCATCTGAACTCTTTGTTCTGTCGGCCCTCGACTCACGCGGCTCTTTAGCCGATCTGCTAAAATCAGCTGGCGCGACCAGCGATAAGCTGACCCGGGCTATTGAACAGCTGCGTGGAGGAGAAAACGTGAACGATCAAGGGGCTGAAGACCAGCGCCAGGCATTAAAGAAATACACAATCGACCTGACCGAGCGCGCTGAACAGGGCAAGCTTGACCCAGTCATCGGACGCGACGAAGAGATTCGCCGCACCATTCAGGTATTGCAGCGCCGTACGAAAAACAACCCGGTGCTGATCGGTGAGCCCGGCGTGGGTAAAACCGCCATCGTCGAAGGTCTTGCGCAGCGCATCATCAATGGCGAAGTGCCGGAAGGCCTGAAAGGCCGACGCGTGCTGGCGCTGGATATGGGCGCGCTGGTGGCGGGTGCGAAATACCGCGGTGAATTCGAAGAGCGCCTGAAAGGCGTGCTCAACGATTTGGCCAAGCAGGAAGGCAATGTCATTCTGTTTATCGACGAGCTGCACACCATGGTCGGAGCCGGTAAGGCGGATGGCGCGATGGACGCCGGCAATATGCTGAAGCCTGCGCTGGCGCGCGGCGAGCTGCACTGCGTTGGCGCCACCACGCTGGATGAGTATCGTCAGTATATTGAAAAAGATGCGGCGCTGGAGCGTCGCTTCCAGAAACTCTATGTCGCGGAGCCGAGCGTAGAGGACACTATTGCGATTCTGCGCGGCCTGAAAGAGCGCTATGAGCTGCATCACCATGTGCAAATCACCGACCCGGCGATTGTGGCAGCAGCAACCCTGTCGCATCGCTATATTGCCGATCGCCAGCTGCCGGATAAGGCCATCGACCTGATTGATGAGGCCGCTTCCAGCATTCGTCTGCAAATCGACTCCAAGCCCGAGGCGCTGGATCGCCTTGAACGCCGCATCATCCAGCTAAAGCTGGAACAGCAGGCGCTGAAGAAAGACTCTGACGATGCCAGCATCAAACGTCTGGAGATGCTGGAAAGTGAGCTCGATCAGAAAGAACGCGAGTATGCGGAGCTGGAGGAGGAGTGGAAGGCGGAAAAAGCGTCGCTCTCTGGCACGCAGAGTATCAAGGCCGAGCTGGAGCAGGCGCGTTTGTCGCTGGAGCAGGCGCGAAGAATCGGCGATCTGGCGCAGATGTCTGAGCTGCAGTACGGCAAGATCCCTGCGCTGGAAAAACAGCTGGCGGCCGCCACGCAGTCAGAAGGCAAGATGATGAAGCTGCTGCGTAATCGCGTGACCGACGTTGAAATTGCCGACGTGCTGGCGCGCTGGACCGGTATTCCTGTGGCGCGCATGATGGAAGGCGAGCGCGATAAGCTGTTACGTATGGAGCAGGAGCTGCATGCACGCGTGATTGGTCAGAACGAAGCGGTAGAGGCGGTATCAAATTCGATTCGCCGCAGCCGCGCCGGCTTGTCGGATCCGAATCGTCCCATCGGTTCGTTCCTGTTCCTGGGGCCAACCGGTGTCGGTAAGACTGAACTCTGCAAGGCGCTGGCGAGCTTCCTCTTTGACAGCGATGACGCGATGGTGCGTATCGATATGTCGGAGTTTATGGAGAAACACTCCGTATCGCGACTGGTCGGCGCGCCTCCGGGCTATGTCGGCTATGAAGAGGGCGGCTATCTGACAGAGGCGGTGCGTCGTCGTCCTTACTCGGTGATTCTGCTGGACGAAGTGGAGAAGGCGCATCCGGATGTATTCAACATTCTGCTGCAGGTGCTGGATGATGGCCGTCTGACGGATGGCCAGGGACGTACCGTAGACTTCCGCAACGCGGTGGTGATTATGACCTCCAACTTGGGGTCCGATCTGATCCAGGAGCGTTTCGGCGAGCTCAACTATGGCGAAATGAAAAATATCGTGATGAACATCGTGAGTCATCATTTCCGCCCTGAGTTCATTAACCGAATCGACGAAGTGGTGGTGTTCCATCCGCTGGGCGAACAACAGATCGCGTTGATTGCGCAGATACAGCTGCAGCGGCTTTATCAGCGTCTGGATGAACGCGGCTATCAGCTGCATATCTCCAACGACGCGCTGAAGCTGTTGGGAGAAAACGGTTACGATCCGGTTTACGGCGCGCGTCCTTTGAAACGTGCTATTCAGCAGCAGATCGAAAACCTGCTGGCGCAGCAGATACTTTCCGGCCAGCTGGTGCCGGGCAAAACTATCGAAATGGATGTCGAAGAGGGCGCAATCGTCGCGCATCAGTAATTGTCGAAAGCGAAACGGGCCTGCGGGCCCGTTTTTTTGTGCAAAAAACACCACTTTTGCGCTAAATTGCTGCGCAGCGCCTGGAAATTAGGCGGTCAGATAAAAAGTTTGATTTGAATTAACGCTTATCAGCCGGAAAGAACTCCCTATAACGCGCCTCCACTGACACGGCACAACGGCTTACGGAATGCGGTGTTCAGGAGGTGCAGGCAGCTGAGTCG